>CAWJWM010000026.1:0-230585 GCA_963846445.1 uncultured Verrucomicrobiae bacterium
CATTGGGTCGGCGCGTTGCCTCAGGTTAAACGTTGCTTTGGGCCTTCGGTCATGGTAAGGGCTTGATCATCCACGCCAACCGGCCTCGTGCCCATGAAGACATTACCGGGAGTATTGTCGCGATTGCTCGGATTCTCGAATCCCCAAAGAGGGTGTGATCGAATCGAATTCCAGCTCCTCTTCAGACTGCTTTGCCTGCCGCCACATCCGAGGACCGTGTGCGGCGAGGTGTGGCAGAGGAGTCGCAGAGAGCCCCGAACGTTATCCGGGATTTGGATCTGCCTGAGGCGGGCCTCGCTCGGGATTGCCTTCGGGTTGGGCCTTGGGCTGAGCGGGGGATTGTGTCAGACCGCAGCGCCAGGTCCGAGCCTTGCCGCGGTTGTCATCGGGATCGAGGGGCGGGTGGAGGTGCTCTCGGCAGGCGCCTCGGCCTGGGTGCCAGCCCGTCCCTCGCACATCCTTGACGTGGGCGACCAGGTGCGCACCTTGTCCCAAAGCCGGGCCATTCTGAAGCTAGCCGACGAGGGGGCGATCCGCCTGCGGGAATCGAGCCGGATGGGCTTTCGCCCGCCCCGCCCAACGCAATCGCGCCCGATCGTCGAGGTATTCCAGGGGTTCTTCCACTTCTTCAGCCGCGGCAAGGCCCTCGAGTTGGAAATCCAAAACCGACTGGTCTCCGCGGGCACGCTGGGAACCGAGTTCCATGTGATCGCAAGCGACGACCAGCAGCTCGAAATCGCCGTGTTCGAGGGGCAAGTCGAACTGCGCACCAGCAAGGGACAGATTACAGTCGCCTCCGGGCAGTGCGGCACGGCGCGTCCTGGGATCCTGCCCACGGCGACCGCACTGATCGAGGCGGTGAACGTGATTCAGTGGTGCCTCTATTATCCGTCGGTGTTGGACGTGGACGAGCTTCCGCTGGACAACGCTGAGAAAGACCTGTTGAACGCCTCGCTCCTCGCGTTCCGGTCAGGGCAGGTGAAGCAGGCGCTCGCACTCTATCCCGCAGAGCGCACGCCCGGCTCCGAGGCCGAGCGCGTCTATCGGGCGGCGCTCTTGCTGTCGGTCGGAGCCGTGGACCAGGCGCAGACTCTGCTCGACGGCGCCGCGGGGCGTTCGCCGCTGGGAGCGAGTCTGCTCCAGTTGATTGCGGCAGTGAAAGGCCAGCCCTGGACCCGCGCTGCGGAGCCGCAGCTCGCCAGCGAATGGCTCGCCGAGTCCTACTACCGCCAATCACAGGCAGACAGGCAATCAGACGCCCTCGATCAAGCCCGAAAGGCCGCTGCAGCCGCCGTGGCACAGGCGCCCCAATCCGGGCTGGCTTGGGCGCGCCTGGCCGAACTCGAATTCAGTTTCGGACGCACCGACGCAGCGCATCGGGCACTGGATCAAGCCCTGCGCCTCGCTCCCGAACACGCCCAGGCGGTCGCCCTTCGCGGCTTTGTCCTCAGCGCCGAGAACCGGGTCGCAGCAGCCCTGACCGAGTTCGATCGCGCCATCAGCCTCGACAGCGCCTTGGGCAACGCCTGGCTCGGGCGCGGGCTCTGCCGCATCCGCCGCGGACACACGCACGAGGGCCGAGACGACCTGCTGGTGGCTGCGGCTCTCGAACCGCGGCGGGCCGTGCTGCGCAGTTACCTGGGCAAGGCGTACAGCGAGACCCGCGACAGCGCACGGGCGGCCAAGGAATTGAGATTGGCAACCCAACTCGATCCGCGGGATCCGACCGGCTGGCTCTATTCGGCGCTCGCCAAGCACCAGAAGAATCGCGTCAACGAAGCGATCCGCGACCTCGAACGATCAAAGGCGGAGAACGACAATCGGAGCCTCTATCGCTCGAGGTTGCTCTTGGATCAGGATCGGGCCGTGCGAAGCGCAAACCTCGCCCGCATCTACGACGAGGCCGGCATGACCGAAGTGGCCTACCGCGAAGCGGTCCGGGCCGTAAGTTCCGACTACGGGAATTACTCGGCTCACCTTTTCCTGGCCAACAGCTACGACCAACTGCGCGATCCGAATCTGTTCGATTTGCGCTTCGAGACCGCGGCAAACACAGAGTACCTGTTGGCGAACCTGCTGGCGCCGCCCGACGCGGGCACCTTGTCGCCCGCCATCTCCCAGCAGGAGTATTCGAGGTTCTTCCAGCGTGACCGCCTGGGACTGCACTCCGCCACCGAATACCTCAGTCGCGGCGCCTGGACGCAGGCCGCCGGACAGTACGGAATCCTGGGCAATGCAGCTTATAGTCTGGACGGCTTCTTTCGTAGCGACCCGGGACAGGGCCCCAACGCCGCGGTCGAGCAGTGGATGCTCGCGGCCTCGATCAAGCAGCAGATCGGCAGCCAGGACTCGGTGTTCGCCACAGTCCGCCATTTCGAGAGCGAAAACGGAGATACGGCCCAGCGCTACGACCCGTCCATCGGCAGCCCGGACTATCACTACAAGGAATTCCTCGAGCCGATGGTGAACGTCGGCTATCACCACGAATGGAGGCCGGGGGCGCACACGCTTTTTCTGGCCAGTTACGTGTCCGCCCGCCTCGTCCTGACCAACTCGACGCAACCGACCCTGGCGGCCTTCCGTCCCGGGGGCCAGTGGATGGCAGTGCAGCGGATCGGCCTTAACGAACTGCTCCGCTTCGCGCCGTCGGTCGGGTCCGCCGAACTCCAGCAAATCCTCGAAGGCCCGACCTGGAGCACGGTTGTTGGCGGACGATACCAGTACGGCGACTGGCAGGTCCGCAACCATCAGGCCAATCCGCCCCCCCAGTACGGGCCGCTCTTCGACCCGGACGCCCCGGCGGCGTTGCAGGACGAGAGTTCTATGATGCGCACCTGGAGCGTCTACGGCTATCAGACGCTGCGGGTGATCGAGCCCCTGCAACTGATTGCCGGCTTGAGCTACGACAACACCGCTTTCCCGGAAAACACTCTCAATGCTCCCGTGTCATCGGCCTCGGAGCGCATGACCTGCTAGCGCCCAAGGCGGGCGTCGTCTGGACCCCGGCGGCGCGGACCACGCTGCGCGGCGCCTACACGCGATCGCTGGCGGGCGCGGACTTGGATACCAGCCTCGCGCTGGAGCCGTCGCAAGTCGCCGGGTTCACCCAGGCCTACCGCAGTCTGGCCCCCGAGTCGGTCGTGGGCGCCCAGCCGGGCATGAGCTTCGAGACCTTCGGCATCTCGCTCGAACAAAGCCTGGCATTCGGAACGTATCTGGGCCTGGGGGGCGAACTCCTCTTTTCGGACGGAGACCGATCGCTGGGAGGCTTCGACGCGATTCCGCCTGCGCCTGCGTTGTGGGCTGTCCCGATGCAGTTCCGGGAGCACATCGAGTACCGCGAGCGCGCGCTCACCGCGTCGGTCAGCCAACTCATCGGCGATCGACTGACGATCGGCGCCCGGTATCGCCTTGCCGAGTCCGGGCTCGAGACCGTCGATCGAGGACGTCCCGGCCGACATGGCTGCCGATGGTTTTGCGCCGCGACAGTCGCTCGAAAGCGTCCTGCACCAAATCGGCCTGGACGCGGTCTTCAACCACCCGTCTGGGCTCTTCGCCCGCCTTGAGGCCCTCTGGAACCTGCAAACCAACCACGACGACCTGGCACCGCTCGGGCGGGATGACTTCTGGCACTTCAACGTGCTGGCAGGCTACCGCTTCGCGCACCGCCGAGCGGAAATCGCCGTCGGCGTCCTGAACCTGTTCGACCAGGATTATCGCCTGAGCCCCCTGACACCCCATCGGGACTTGGCGCACGACCGGACAGCAGTGGTCCGCCTGCGGTTGGACTTCTGAGCGACTGCGCGAAGCTCGCCTGCCTGCGGTTCAGGGATTGAAGCCAGTCAAGGTCAGAGCGCACGTCGACGGCACATACGACTTGAAGTAGATCGCAAAACGGAATTGTTCCGACGTCGACCTGTAAGGAATAGAGACACAGCCGGTGCCGCACCCGGTGCGCCCGGTCGACGACGTGTAAACGACACAGGCCGTCCGGTCAGGGCCACAGGCCGTATACACCTGCTGTCCCGCCCGCATCGTCCAGCCCCAGTTCGGCCACGCGCCCTTCGCGTACAACACCCGGCCCAGGTACGCACTACAGCAGGACTGCACCCCCGGGATGGCGATCGGCTTCGCGGTGACGATCACGGGCAAGGGGGGTATGTTCGTGCTCGCCATGTAAGTCGTCAAAGCCACCTTCTCTCTCGCCATGGCCTCGAACGGAATGCGCTTCATCGCCCCGCTCACTTCACATTCGTAAAGTCCGACGTCGCTGTCCGTGACCGCAGGGAGGCTGAGGACGCTTTGCGTTTGCCCCGGCAGCGGCTCGCCATCCCGGAACCATTGGTACGTGCTGCCGGGGCCGCCCACACGGGCGGTGATGGTCACGGGGCTGCCCGGCGGCATGCAGAGGAACTTGGGCTCGTCGATCTGCTTCACATCAGCCCGATAGACGCCACCGCGGGCATCCGCTTTCGACCTCGATGGGCACTGGCATCCGGCGACCATGAGCGCCAACAGCAGACCGGTGACGCCAAGGGTGAGGGTGGTTTGAGTCGCTGTCTTCATAGGCTCCTTCACTGTTTGTTAGGTTCCATCCGCGTCGCCTGGCTTCGACAGGAGCGCGCAGCGTCAGCAGCGCACTGGTTCCTTGGCAAGGGGGCGAATGCCCATTTTGTAGCGCCTGCGACGCCGAAAAGTCAATCTCCAAGTCCCAGCAACAAAGCGCTTGCGCCCCGGGATCCTCACCCATTGTCTGTTGCCGAAGCGCCGAGCAATCCCTCGTGGAAGAACACCGGTTTGTAGCCGTGCTCTGTCACCCAGCGGAGCGTTGCGCCGAGCCGCTGGGGGTGATCGGGGACATAATTCGCGTAGAACGGCCAGAAGTACTGTTCGTGCGTGAAGAGGTCCATGATCTCCGCCTGGTTGGGGTCGGTCGCAAGCGGTTCCAGCGTTGAGGCAATGCGGTCCAGGGGCGTGTTGTTGCAGACGATGTCCACGCGCGAAAAGACAATCCCGCTTTCGAAGTCCTTCCAGCAATCGTGTGCGGAAAGATACTCGGAGATCTGGTCGTTGAACCGATAGTTCACATCGTAGCGCCCGCCCCACTTGGTGAAGTAACCGCTCAGGGCCCGCACACCGCGATCGAAGAGCGGCTTGAGCGATTCGCGTCGCGTCATGCCCCAATGGATCACGGTCGGATGGGCGTAACTCGGGGCGCCGGCGAATCGGTGAATCTCCTCGGCCACCTGGTCGAGGTCGGCGAGCAGTTTCTCCGGCGGCGCGTCCTCGTAGGGGCGGTCGGGCTTGTCCGCGTGGGCATGAAAGGCCAGCTTGAGCCAGTTCGAGCAGTCCCGCCATTCGCCTCGGTAACGATCGGGGAACTGCGACAGACTAAACCCGTCGCCGGTGGTGAAGTAGATGTTGACGGTGAACTTGACCCCGTAGTCCTGGTGCAGTTTGCGGAGCATCGCCAGGTAGAAACAATCGAACAGGGATCGGTACTGCTTCTGGTGGATATCGCGCAGAAAGAAACTGTTGTCGTCGATCGAGAAACGGTACCGGGGAAAGGAATGTTGATCCCACACCACGCGCACCCGGTCCTCGTGGGGGCCCGAACTTCCGTTGCCGGCGGCGGTGATGGTCGTCTCGCGGTCGCGCAATACGACCTCCGCGGTGAACTGGTCTCCGTGGCGTTCGGCGTCCCGGCCGCAGACCGTCACCCGCTCGTCCGCGGGGGCGGCGCCGGAAACCCGGATTGCCAGTCCGCCCTCGACCGGCCGGCCATGCCGGCGGTTCAAGACGGCTCCATCGAAGGGCTCGTTGATTCTGAAGGGCGAGGTGGCGGCCGCCCATGCGGTCAGGCGGTCTCCCCAAACGATCCCCGCCGTGCCCAGTGCAGCCGATCCCAGGAAGTCGCGGCGCCTCATTCGCTGTTGTTTCATGTTGTCGATTCCCCACCAGCCCGCGCAAACTTGGTTCCCACGCTCTCAGACGACCGTCGGACATTACCAGGGCGTGCGGGCCCGTGTCGAGCGACACGTCCAGTGAGACGCCCAGGCGGAAGTCGTCCGTCGCGTCGCAAAGAAAGCCATGGCCGAGAAGCAAGTGACGCTGACCCAGAGCGGGGGCGCCATGGTTCGAGTGTCACGAACACGTCACCAGCCGGCGGTTCGTCAATCAGCCTGAGCGTGGCCGCCGACAGGTCGGTGGTATTCTCCGCAATGAACAGGATGGCGCAGGTGTCGAGGAGATACGGCATGGCGGATTTACTTTGGCCAAAAGCAAGGTGGATTTCGAGGCCACGAATTCCGCACTGCCGATCTCCACAGCGTCGATCGTCCGCGCGGCCCGGGCGGCATCTCGCGCAGCCTCGCGGGCTTTGGCTTCCTCGCGCGCGCTGCGCTCGGATTGGATCCGCTGCCACCCAGCCTCGTCCTTCAGCCCCCAGTTCATCGCGTCGTGCTGGTCGAGCAGTCGATGGCACAACACAAGGATCACGTCACTCGCCCGGCCCGCGCTGCTGGTGCGGAAGGTCAGGGCCCGGCCCTCGACGGGGCGAATCCTGGCCTGCGGTTGCGTTGCGTCAACACCATCACGGCGAACGGTTAAGCTGCCCAGTGCGTTGGTTGTCGTGACCGTTCAGACGTCGTTGGCTACCGCCTCTCAATGACCAGTCCGGAGGATCCAGAACGGGAGGTTGCCATCCGGCAGGCGCGCTTCGGACAGCAGTGCGAATCCGTGGCGCAGGTAGAACCCGAGGTTCGCGCCATGGAAGGTCTCGAGGTAGCAGGGGAGTTGATGTGAAGCGGCGTGTTCGAGAACCGCCTCGAGCAGCGCGCTTCCAGCCCCTTCGCCCTGGCAGTCGGGACTGACGCTCAAACTCAGCAGGTAGAGGTGCCGTCCGGGCATCAGACGCAGTCGATGGCGCTGCACAGTCCGGGTCATGGTGTGCAGGTGGCGACAGGCGGCCCAGCCCAGTCTGTACGGCGCGCACCCCCAGCCGCAACGGAGCAGGCGATGGAAAGAGGCGGCCGCCAGTTCGGACGGGAGGCAGATTGCGGTCCCGACTGGCGTTTCGCCCGCCACGATGACCCGTCCATAACGCGCGCCGTACGAGAGGAACGTGTTCATCAGCCAGGTCAACTGCGCAGGCCGCTGCATCTTGTCTGGAAGCAAATACTGGATGGCGGGGTCGTCGTGAAAAGCCGCAGCCATGCGGGTGGCGGCGACAGCGCAGTCCGCGGCCAGCAAGGGCCGGCAGCGGACCGCTCGTTTCGGCGGGGATGTCACCGACATGGCGCAGGGAACTGGGGGTGGGCCTCAGAGCTCGGTGACGGGCACCCTGGCTTCATAGCGTCCGAGGATGCGCAGGATGATCTGGCCGGAATCGGAGGCCTCACGCACGGCGGCCATCTCGATCGGTTGCGACTGCGATTTTGCGTCGATGGGCTTGAGCGGAACGGACAGGAGCGCCTCTTTGGTCCGGCCCAGGATGGCGAGTTCCAACTGGCCTGGGGAGGCCCGGCGCACCGCCAGGGTACATTGCACGACAGAGGCCGTCCCTTCGTTGTGGTTCACGTCCACGAGACGAAGTTCGTGTGCCGGGATTCCCCAACCATCCCGCATGGGGGTCAGGTGGTGGAGCCAGAGTTGGCCCACCGCGACGGGACCCTGGTCGGGCTTGGCGAGCGCTTCGGGCGCCAGCTTGGCTTCAGGCAAGACCAAGGCCCCGTAGTCACCGTCGCGCATGGCGACGGCACGCTTGACGTCGACATCGGTGGCGAGGGGGGTGCCGGTCAGTTGCGGCAAGTCCAGACTGACGAGGAACGCGTATTTGAGCGTTTCCTCGCGGCTGAGGTTCTCCTGGGCCAGGGCGGTCTGCAGGGTGGTAACAAGTGTGATTGCGATCAGGGTTTTATTCATGGTTACGGTTCGAACACGGTTTCACCAACATCTCAGATAACGCCACCGGAGGCTCATTGGTTACAGGTCATGATGCCGACGTTTCTCTCGCACCTGATGCGCGGGTGGATTGCGCGGGCGAAACTGAGGAACTCGGCGCGGTGCATTTCTTTGCAGGCGTGTCCGCCCAAACCCCGTTTCAACCGGGCCTGCTGGGTCGGGCAGAACGGGACCGACAAGGTCACCTCCTCATCGCTCCCAGCAGGCGCTCGACCTCGTCCGGCTGCCGCGCTCCTCCCTCGCCTTGCCCCTAATCTGCCAGCCCACCCCAAAACCATTGGAAACGCGCAACTTCTGTCGCCGTGCAGAGCACTCCTGCGCAGCGCGGCAGAGCCGCAACCAAAGGGACGTGAGACTCGCGCGTCTCTGGTGCCGACGAATGCGCAGGTCGTCGCGCTGCGTCGGCGCTGCTGCGCAGCGCTGGGCGGCCCCAGAGAACGAACAAGTGACCGCCCTATACGGATTTCTCACCACCGGGAGGATGACAACGAAATCCGGGCTGTGGCAAAACCGCGCCCGGATAGGGGAGAATGAGGTTCGAAACGTTTCCGAAACCGCGCGGGTGCGGCGACACTCTGTTGCCCGGTTCCTTCCCTCCACTCGGGCGCGGTTTTGCTTTTCTAGCGCGCATGGCTGCCTCTCCGGATGACATCTGCTTCGCGTTGCACAAAACCTGGTGAGAAATGCGCGCTAGCAGCGTGAGAATCTTCGCCAAAATGCTCGAAGTGGACAAATGGTAACACAGGACTTCTGCACAGCACTTCTTGCCACTCGGCCCCACCAAAGCTACCATTCCCGAACACTATGAAATCCGCGGCCCCCATCCGCTTAGCCCGCATTTCTCACCAACTTTCGATGTCATCTGACCGGTCACCGTCCCATTTCACTTCAAATGCGGGCTGTCAGAAACCCGCGCCCCAAACAGATGGACCCAATCTCGATCCCACTGTGTCCGCGTGCCCGGGTCGCCCAAGCGGCTGGGGAGCGTCCCGGCGTTGATGAACCGATGAGCCAATTCTGCTTGCTGGGCGCGGGTTTCACAGACCCGGAAATCTCACCCGCGGACTGTCAGGTATGCCGCGACCGCCCCACCTGTGAGATTTCCGGGTTAGGCGAACGTTCGCCCAAGCAGCCAACAGCCGCATTCGCCCAATAACTGTTGAACACACGTAGCCATATGTCCACATTCACGGCCACCGCAGTGATTCTCTTCATCCTGGGTCAGTTAGCTGCGGGCGGGGTTCCAGCAGGGCTGTCCTACACTGGCGAAAGAAGCTGGGACGCCGCCACCGCTTCATTGACCTTCAAATCCAGCGGCAAAATGCCGGCAGGAAAGGAAGAGTTCTTCTGGCAGGTGCCGCCGGAGGTGAAGCGTATTCACATCGCTCGGAACGTGACAGTTCAAGGCGGGTTCAGATTGGGCTTCCGCCCCCCGGAGAATGCGTTGCACATCACGGGTGGTGACCGGAAGACCTCGGTGATCTTGGGCACGGAGACGGAGCGCTGGACGGCAGACAACGGGGTAGCCGAGAACGATAAATGGAAGTATGGCGCGGTGTCCGTCCTGGCCGATGCCACCGTGCATGTCTCCAACCTGACCTCGAGGAATCCGCGGGGTTACCACATTTCGGGCTACGCGAATCGATCTGTGCTCCATGTTTCGCAGTGCGACCTGCTCGACACCCGCCCCGGGCAGAACAACAACAGCGACGGATTCATCGGCTCGGCGGGATCGACCATTTCAGACTGCTTCATCAGCACCGGTGACGATGCGATCAAAGCATATCACGATATGGTGATTCGGAACGTGACCATCGAGCACCACCGGAACGGCGCACCAATACAGTTTGGCTGGGGAGGAGAAGAAGGTCGGGCGAAGGTCGAGGTTGAAGGCCTAGCTATAAAGGGGGTAAGCAAGGACGGACTTTACAACATGGCCCCCTTCACATGGGAGGGAGGAAGCGGTGGCGTGCGTGACGTAGCAATCAAGGGACTCACAATCGACCTTGCCGGCAAGCTCTACGACGAAGCCGCGAGTCGCTGGGTGCCCGCCGGCCTCTTCGAGTTGAAGCCCGCGCAATGCACGCTCAATTTCACGGTGACCGGGGCAGAGACCGGCCTCCTCGAACCGGGAGTTCGAAAAACGCGCGGAACCATCATCATCAATGGCAGGGAGCTACCATAGGTCACGGCCCAACCATGCGCTGCAGCGAACCCGGCCATCGCGCTCGGGTTGCAATCCACACGTCCCGTGGGCCGGGTCGCTGAGCTTGGGTCGTTCGCCAGCAAATCGTTCCCCGGTGTCGTTCCCCGGTTGCAGTCGCGCCAGCGGCCTGATAAACCGTGTCCATGAAGTTGGACGACATTACGCGCGACCTGCCCGCACGCACGGGTAAGGCTGTCGCCCACTACTGGACGACACGGGCCGGGCAGCGTGAGAGGCAGCGCCAGACGGGGAAGGGTGATCAGGGACTGCGGAGTGCCGTGACCGGTGGTGCGCAGATGGACGGTTTCATCCTTCTCCTCAAGGACTTGATAACCACAGCCGGGGTTCCCGAGGAATGCGTGTTCAGCAAGAAGGCCGTCGAGCTGCCGGGCTTTTTTCGGCCAACCAAGGAGTGGGACCTCCTTGTCGTTCGGGACCAAAAGCTCCTCGCGGCAATCGAGGCCAAATCGCAGGTTGGCCCGTCTTTCGGGAACAACTTCAACAACCGAACGGAAGAAGCGATGGGTAGCGCTCTCGACGTTTGGACCGCCTTCCGGGAACATGCGTACCTGTCCAGTCCGCAGCCATTCGTCGGCTACCTCTTCATGCTGGAGGAATGCGCCGCATCGAAGCGCCCCGTGAGAGTGCAGCAGCCGCATTTCCGCGTCTTTCCCGAGTTCGTCGAAGCTTCCTACCTGCGCCGCTACGAACTCTTCTGCCGAAAACTCGTGCTTGAGCGCCACTACACTGCGGCGGCCTTCATTTCATCCACAGCAGAGGACGGAGTTCACGGGCGTTTCTCAACGCCCGCGGAAGACCTTTCGGTCGAGCGTTTTGCCAGGGCGCTCACTGCACACCTTGCGGCTTTCGCGTGAACCCATGGACAGGACGATTCATAGACTGATCAACGGCGACGCACGAGAACTTGCTTTCGTGAACGACGCCTCGGTTCATCTTGTTGTCACTTCGCCCCCCTACTGGAATCTAAAACGCTACAACGAGAACCCTGACCAACTCGGCCATATTCAGGACTATGAAGCGTTCCTGTTCGAGTTGGAGAAAGTATGGCGGCATGTGTACAGAGTTCTTGTCCCCGGGGGACGGCTCGTTTGCGTGGTGGGGGATGTCTGCGTAGCTCGGCGGGATTTTGGACGCCACCTCGTATTCCCATTGCATGCCGACATCTGTGTCATCTGCAGGCGGATTGGGTTCGACAATCTGAACCCCATCATCTGGCACAAGATCGCAAACGCCTCCTACGAGGTGGAGAACGGATCAAAGTTCTTGGGAAAGCCCTACGAACCCAACGCGATCATCAAGAACGACATGGAGTTCATTCTGATGCAGCGTAAGCCCGGTGGCTACCGGAAACCGACAGACCAGCAGCGTCGGACAAGCCGGATCGAAAAGGAGATCTTTGACCGTTGGTTTCAGCAGATTTGGAATATCACAGGCGCCTCCACCCAGCACCACCCCGCGCCGTTCCCCTTGGAGTTGGCCACGCGCCTTGTCCGCATGTTCTCGTTCACGGACGACACAGTCATGGATCCATTCTGTGGCTCGGGCACCACCATGATTGCAGCGCTGCGGACGGGCCGCAGCAGCATCGGGATTGAGATCGACCCCGAGTACTGCCGGATGGCGGCCCGCTACCTCAAAGCGGAGACATCGGACCTCTTCGCCACAGCAGAGCTTCGATTCGAGCAGGCACCCACGGAGACCGCCAGCCCGCTCAAAGAAGATCCCGTCCTGTATGAAGTCCGACCAGCCAAGATGAAACTGGAATAGGCGAACCAGACGGTGGAGGCAACGGCGACCCGGCCACTGGCTCTGATGGCTGAACCCGGTGACGGTTCCGAGGTTTGTGGTCGCCGCGCCTCACCTTGTCGTTCGGCCTGACAAAATGGAGATACACTATGGGAGCCATTGCAGAATCGATCATGGCGTACGCGCAACCGCTGATCGATGGAACTGACGGTTCGATCGAGCAGAGGAACAAGGCGCTTGCGCTCGGCCAGCTCTGTTGGAATCTGGCTCTCTTGCCCGAGGAAGCACGCAACGAGGAGCTGCGCGAGCTGGGGACGAGCCTGAAGATGGAGGCTGACGAGCTCGAGGCCTTTCGGCGCACCGTCGTCGTCCCGATGATCCGGCGGCACGAGGAGATGTTTCCGGGCATGCATGGGCCAGGCTCGACGGGGGGCTTCAACAGGAATGTCCGGGCCGCCACGCCATCCTCCGTGACGCCGCCCGTGTCCAGTGAGAAGTATCCCGGGACAGCTCGCAATGCGCCGTGCCCGTGCAACAGCGGGAAGAAGTACAAGAAGTGCTGCGGACGATGAACGCGTTGGTCGAATGAGTATCTTCTCCAAACTGCACGAAGTGAACGCATGGTGACACACGCCTTGCCGGTCTGAGGCGCGCCTCGCTAGAGTTACTCCCTCGATGAAATCTGTAGTCATTGAGTCAAGTTTTTGCGCCGCGCAGCGGCGCCCCTTAGCGAGGCGTCGAATACCGGTGATCGTGGTGGACACTCAGCGGCCACGAGCCGTTCCCACGCCTCGCCGGTCCGAGGCGCGCCTCGCTAATGAAAGATAGCATGACCAATACTGTGCGGATCGAGTTGCTGCCGATGGGCCGGAGGCTGGCAGTGGCGGCAGGGGCGTCGCTTCAGGACCCGCTGTTCGCGCAGGGCGTCGAGTTCCCGTGCGGCGGTCGCGGTCGGTGCAAGGGGTGCCGTGTCCGGGTGCTGGAAGGGGATTTGCCCGTGACGGCGGAGGACAGGCGTTTGTTGACGCCCGAGGAATGCGCTGCGGGTTGGCGACTTGCCTGTCGGGCCCGTGTCGAGGGCGATCTCAAGATCGAGCTGGCGCAATGGGAAGTCGCGATACTCAGCGACGACTCGACTTTTGCGTTCACCCCGCACGAGGGGCTGGGCGCTGCGGTCGATCTGGGGACCACCACCATCGTTGTGCAACTGCTGGATCGGCGGACGGGCAACGTGTTGGGGGTGCGCACGGGACTGAACCGGCAGGCGAAGCACGGCGCCGATATCATGAGCCGCATCGACTTCGCGATATCGGCTGCGGGCCAGGCGACCTTGCAGGCGCTGGTGCGGGAACAGATCGGCAATCTGCTGGCCGAGTTGTTGGCGGAGGCGGCGCCTGGCGTGCCGCTCGCGCGGGTGGTGATCGTCGGCAACACGGTCATGCATCATCTGTTCTGCGGCGTGAGCGTCGAGCCTCTTTCGCATCACCCGTTCGATCCTCCTGATGATGGCGTGAAAACGTTCTCGGCTGCGGAATTGGGCTGGGACGCCGTCGGCGGTGCGCGGGTCTGTTTTCTGCCCTGTCTGGGGGGATTTGTGGGCAGCGACGTCCTGGCGGGCATTGAGGCGACGCGGCTGCACGAAAGTGAGGAGTTAGTCGGCTTGGTCGATCTGGGCACCAACGGCGAGATCGTCATTGGGAACCGGGACTGCCTGCTCTGCGCCTCGACGGCGGCGGGGCCCGCGTTCGAAGGGGCGCGCATTTCGATGGGCATGCGCGCGGCCACGGGGGCGATCGCCGAGGTCTTTTTGCAGGATAGCGTATTGCGTTGCCGGGTGCTCGGGGGCGGCGCTCCGCGCGGCATCTGCGGCAGCGGGTTGGTGGATGCGGCGGCGTGCGGGTTGGATCTGGGTTTGCTGCGCGCGACAGGCCGGCTCGCCCAAGGCGATCGGTGGACGTTGGCGGCGCCCGTTGTTCTGACGCAGACGGATATTCGGGAACTGCAGTTGGCGAAAGGGGCTATCGCCGCCGGCATCCGACTGTTGCTCGCCCAATGGGGAGCGTCGGTCGAGGATCTGGCGTGTCTCCACCTCGCGGGCGCATTCGGCAACTACATCAATCGCGCCAGCGCGCGGCGCATTGGATTGCTTCCGTTCGCACCCGACGTGGTCCGCCCGGCGGGGAACACCGCGCTGCTGGGAGCGAAGCTGGCGTTGTTCCGGGAATCCGGCGACGGTTTCGAGTATGGCGCAATGCGGCGGAAGATTCGCCATGTTCCGCTCAACGAGGATCCTGGCTTTCACGAGATCTACGTCAGCGAAATGCAGTTTCCATGAACCGCAGACCTCACCCCATCCCTCTCCCGTCGGACGGGAGAGGGTGCCCCCGCGACTGCGGGGGCGGGTGAGGGGGAACGGGCACGGTTCATGGTCCCACTGCGCATTCAATCGTTGGTTGTCAATGCCTCCCATGAACATCGACATAGAAAGCGGCGCTGAATCGCCGCAGTCTCCCGCAATGCGGGACTCGTGCGGCGTGGCATGCGGCCTCGAACCTCGCGAAGCGTCTGGAGTGCGGCGGTCTACCGCCGCTTCAGGTTCATGTTCACTGAGCAGTTCCCTGCCGTTTCTTGTCTGTTGCAGCCTGGCTTTCGCGCTCGGGGCGCCGCAGGGCCAGGCGGCCCAGGAAACGGGCTCTTCGACCGGGCTTGCCGAACGGTTCGCCCAACCGCCCGCGCAGACCCGCATGCTCAAGATCATCCATGGCTGGCCCGACGCGCCGGAGCGCCAGGACGAACTGATTCGGAAGCTCCAGGACCAGGGGTTTGGCGGTGTGGTCTGCAATGTCGCATTCGAGGATTACCTCGAGAGCGAGGCGAAGTGGGCTGCTTTCAAGCGGGCTGTGGCGGCGGCCAAGCAAGCCGGGATGGTTCTTTGGCTGTATGACGAAAAGGGGTATCCCTCGGGCAACGCGGGAGGCATGGTGTTGCGAGATCATCCCGACTGGGAAGCGCGCGGGCTCCTGACGGCGGATATCGAGACTGGGGTTGGGCCGGTGGCGCTCGATCTTCCTCCGGGGCGTCTGTTTCTGGCGGCGGCTTATCCGGTGCATGACGATACGCTCGACTTCGATGCGCGTGTGGACCTGGGCGCTCATGTGCGGGATGGACGGGTGTCATGGACGGCGCCGGAGGGGCGTTGGAAGATTCTGGCGATCACGGAGTCTCCTCTCTACGAAGGCACCCATGCCGATGGCAATCTGTGGCAGAAGATGCCCTATCCAAACTTGCTCGAAGCGGCTCCGACAGCCCGTTTCCTCGAACTGACTCATGGGCGTTACGCCAAGGAACTCGGGCCCGACCTGGGAAAGTACTTTGTCGCGACATTCACGGATGAACCGTCGTTGATGAGCCTGTTCCTGCGGCGGATGCCCTATCGACCGCTGCCCTGGTCGCCGGGGTTGAGCGCCGAGTTCCGCAAGCGCCGCGGGTACGCGCCCGACGACGCCATCCCGTCGTTGCTGATGGGATCGGGGCTTCGAGTGGAACGACATCGCCACGATTTCTGGCAGACTGTCGGCGAGTTGGTGGCGGAGAACTTCTGCGGTCAGATTCAGGCGTGGTGCCGGGGTCACGGCGTGCAGTCGGGCGGCCATTTGCTCGCCGAGGAAGGGCTTACCGCGCACGTCGCGCTCTATGGGGATTTCTTCGCCTGCCTGCGCCGCCTGGATGCTCCCGGCATTGACTGTCTTACAAGCCTGCCGCCCGAAGTCCCGTGGCATATCGCGCGGTTGGCGGGCAGCGCGGCCGAGCTTGACCGCCGCCCGTTTGTCATGTGCGAGACGTCCGATCACGGCCAGGTCTACCGTCCTTCGGGAGACACGCGGCCCAAGCGGAGTGTGAGCGAGGCGGAGATCCGCGGCACGTGCAATCGGCTCTTCACGGGCGGGGTCAACGTGATCACCAGCTACTACTCGTTCACCGGGCTGGATGACGCCGCCCTGCGTCGCCTGAACGAATGGGTGGGGCGTTGCGCGACCCTGTTGGTGGGCGGGCACCAGGTGGCGGACGTGGCGGTTGTGTACCCGATCGAGAGCTTGTGGACACGCTTTGTTCCGTCGGCGCACTGGGCCAATGCATCCCCTGCCGCCAATCAGATCGATCATCTCTACCGCGGCACCCTCGAAAGCCTTTTCCAGGCGCGCCGGGATCTGACGGTGATCGACAGCCGCGCGCTCATCCAATCGCGCGTGCTGCCCGGCGAGTTGGCGCACGATGACCTGCGGTTTCAGGTGGTGGTCTTGCCGGGCGTGGACACCCTGCCGCGGGCTGCGTGGGATCGCCTGGGTGATTTCATTCGACAGGGAGGGACTGTGATCGCCCTGGGATCCCGCCCTGCCAACAGCGAATCGGAGTTCCCCGACCGCGGCGTTCGCGCGTGGGGCGAGCGTGTCTTCGGGGATGTTGGCAACGGCCCGATCACGCGCTCGACCGAGGGTCGCGGCGCCGGTCTGTTCCTGCCGGCGGGAACCGAGGTCCTGCTGCCCGAGGTCCTCGATCAGTTGCTCGAGCCGGACCTGGCGGTGTCCGACCCGCGCGCGCCCCTGCGGGTGACGCACCGGCGCATCGACGGCCACGAAGTTTACCTTGTCATCAACGACAGCGCGCAGGCCTGGCAAGGCGCCGTCGAGTGCCGCGCGACCGGGAAGGCCGAGCGCTGGGACCCGGCCACGGGAGAATGCGTCGCATGCCCGGAACGGGGCCAGATCGAACTTGCGCTCGAGCCGTATGGGGCCGCTGTGCTGCGTTTTGCGGGTCGTCCGCGGCTTGCCCGGAAGCAGACGCCGGGCGTGTTGCCGGCGGTCGTATGCAAGGACCTTCCCGCAGCCCAACCCGCGGTCGCTCGAGGCGAATTCGTTCGTGAAACGCTCGCGCCCGATCCCGAGGCGACCCGACCCGGACGCTCGGCCTGGCGGGCGCACGCCACGCTTACCAAGGGCGACGTCGACACGTTTTTATTCGTGCGATTCCCGTTTCCCGACGGACTTGACCTTGGGAAAGCGGAGTTTCTCGAGATCGAGAGCTGGGTGCCGCGGGGGCAACGGGCCCCGACCCAACTGCTGGTTATCCTCAAGGAACGCGGTGGCGGCGATTTTCTGGCGGCCACCCCGCGGTCGCTCTCCGAGGCGGGCCACGACCGTTGCTTTCTCGCCCTCGATCGCCTTCAACTCGCCGGGTGGTCGCAGGATACCGATGGGGTCCTGGACCGGCGGCGCGTCGCCGAAATCCGCGTTGGCTGGGGCGGCTACGTCGGGCGCGAGAACGAGCAGATCGAGTTTCGCCTGCTGATGCCGCGCGCCGGGATGATCGCTGCGGCCCCCGACGCCACGACCGCGTCCGCTCAGTCATCCGACGCTTCCGTCTGGTGATGGGCTGGCTCACGGTTCAGACTCACTGTTACAAACCCGCTGGCATCTGATAAGTGCGCGCCGGCTGGCGTGTCGACAGAATGCGCCTCACCTATGAACCGCACTGTTGTTGCTCTCGACGCCGGCCTGGGGGCCTTCACCGTCCAGGACTTGTGTCACCCAGCCGGACTGAGCGAAGTCGTGACCGAGAAACTGGATGCGCTCACCCCCGGGCAATTCGCGCACGACCGCCTGATCCAAAGTGTCCGCCAGATCCTGTCGATCATCCGGGACGCGGTGTGCGGTGAATACCGGAGGTTGCCGCTGACTGCCCTGGCGGACTTCTTGAAGGCGCTCGATTACTTCCTGCGCTGGGCGGATCGCATTCCCGACACCTGGGAGGGAGGCTACATCGACGATCTCCAGGAGGTGCTGCGTGTGCTGGCGCTTCACCGGGAAACCCTCGCCGATTACCAGGCCTGGCGCTCGCGGCGTGCCCGTGCGCCCTCGGACGATGCCCCGCGACTGAGCTTCTCACACTCGATCGGGTTTGGCAGCCTGTAGCCATGCACGTGCCGCCCCTTCCCCGAACGGGTCTGGTCGAACGGCTTCGGCCGCCTCCCCACTCGCGATGACCTTCCCGCGCGGCAATCGTCGATGGGGCGTGTGCGTTCTGGGCGCGCTTTTGCTCCTCTCGACCGGCGGGCTGGGGGCCGGGGCTGGTTTGGTGTGGGAAAGCCTCACGCCGATCCCGGACCGCAATGGCTTGGCCGGCGCGTTCGCCGGGGTGAGCGACGGCGTCCTGCTCGTCGCCGGTGGTGCGAACTTCCCCGAGGGAAAGCCGTGGGAAGGCGGAAAGAAGGTGTGGCATGACACGGTCTTCGCACTCGAGAAGCCAGATGGCCAGTGGCAGGCGATCGGACGACTCCCGCGCCCGTTGGCCTATGGGGTCTGTGTTTCCACGCCCCGGGGGGTGGTTTGTGTCGGGGGCAGCGATGCGGAGCGGCATTTCGCCGAGGCTTTTGTCCTGCGCGTTTCCCACGGCATGGTTCAGACCCGGGCTTTGCCCAGCCTGCCGTTTCCCGTGGCCTACGCGGCAGGCGTGGTGTTGGGAGAGACGGTGTACGTCTGCGGGGGATCGGACCAACCCGGTGAACGATCGGCGCTGAACCGGCTCCTGGCCCTCGATCTGTCGGCGGCGACATCCGAATGGAAGGACCTCGAACCGTGCCCGGGCCGACCGCGCATTCTATCCGTTGCGGCGGTCCTCGACGGGATGATTTACTTGATCGGCGGCGTAGCGCTCGATCTTGGGAACGGCCAGGCCAAGCGCGTCTATCTGCGGGACGGATGGCGCTACCAGCCTGGTCACGGCTGGCGGCAGATCGCGGACCTGCCGGCACCCTCGGCGGCGGCCCCCTCGCCGGTGCCGGTTTTCGGTTCGCAGTTGTTCATCCTTGGGGGCGATGACGGTTCTCTGGTGGGATTCCAACCGGTCGAGCGGCACCCGGGATTCCCCAGGGTTGTGTGGTGCTACGACACCGTCCGTAACCAGTGGAGTCACGCCGGAGAAGCCGTTGCCTCGCGAGCCACGTTGCCGACGGTGTGGTGGCTTGATCGGTTTGTCCTGCCCAGCGGCGAGACGCGTCCGGGCGTCCGCTCGCCGGAGGTCTGGACTGTCAGGCTGGGCCGATGACGGGCAGCGGTCATGAGGCGCCCCGCCCAATTGCGGGTTCATTGTGCCCATGAACCCGGAATGCGCAACTGCTTCAAAATCAGCGTAACCATCCGAAGGTTTATGGAGAGCGTTGATATACAACGACCTAATACGAATTGGACCCATGAACCAATCCGTTCCGTTCGGTGTACACGCTTTAGCCCGCATTTCTCACCAACTTTCGATGTCATCTGACCGGTCACCGTCACATTGCACCTGAAATGCGGGCTCTCAGAAACCCGCGCCCCAAGCAGATGGACCCAATTTCGATCACACTGTGTCCGCGTGCCCGGGCCGCCCAAGCGGCTGGGGTGCGTCCCGGCGTTGGTGAACCGATGAGCCAATTCTGCTTGCTGGGCGCGGGTTTCATAGACCCGGAAATCTCACCTGCGGACTGTCAGGAATGCTGCGACCGCCCCACTGGTGAGATTTCCGGGTTAGCGTGCTCGATTGCACACCCTAAAGGGTGGACACCGAACAGCGCGGTTCATGGCCAGGCGGAGCCGCGCTCGGTCATGGGTGTTCGGTTTTCAGGTAGGGCCGGGTTAATCTCGTCCAAAGCCGGTAGCCGTCCGCATTGAGGTGGAGCTGGTCGGCAACGAAGAACTCCGAACGCGGCTGGCCGTCCTCGCCGAGCATCGGAGTGAAGATGTCGATGAACGACAAGCGCGGGTGGGTGCGCGTCACCTCGCGGACGCGTTTGTTGGCGACTCGCGCCTGTTCGAGGAGAGCCTTGCGCGCGGGGCTCGGTTTGATCGCAATGAATGTGATCCAGCACTGAGGCAGGCGGTGATGGACTCGGCGGACGAACTCCCTGAAATCGGCCTCGATCTGTTCGGGCGCTCTCGCAGCGGCAAGGTCATTGTCGCCGGCATAGAGCACAATCTGGCGCGGGCGGTGCGGCGTGACCACCCTGTCCACGAAGGCAACGCAGTCGGCCACTTGGCAGCCACCGAAGCCGCGATTGATCACCGGCAGGCGGTCGAAATCTTCTGCCAGGGTCTTCCAGAGCCGGATGGACGAACTGCCGTAGAAGAAGATCGCATTCGCCGGGGGCGGCTGGGTGCGGTCTGCGGCCTCGAAAGCCTCAATGTCCTTCTCCCAGCGGGAGGGGGGATCGGCGGCCTCTGCCGGGGTCCAACCCAGCAGGCCCAAGGCCAGACAGGAATAGAGACAGCGCGGGTTTAACCCGCATCCAGACCGATTGCGAACCCAAGACGTTTCCATAGCAGCGCCACAGTCAATCCGAAGCGGCTCGGTTCTTCAAGCGCCGACAATTTCCATTAGCGAGGCTTTGCCTCAGACCGGCGAGGCGTGTGAGCGGCTTGTGGCCGCTGGGTGTCCACCACGGTCACCGGCGCCCGACGCCTCGCTAGCACCTATACGGATTTCTCACCACCTGAAGGAATCATCTGAAATCCGGGCTGTGGCAAAACCGCGCCGGGACAGGGGAGAATCAGGGTCGGGTCGCGCAGGAAAACGCAGTCGCAAACCAACACCCCGTTGCCTTCGCCCCTCCCTCCAGCCCGGCGCGGTTTTGCTTTGCTAGCGCGCATGCGTGCACCTTTCGATGACATCGGCTCCGCGTTCTTCAGAAGTTGGTGAGAAATGCGCGCTAGGGTGAATCGTGACGGCGTTGACGAAGGTGTTGGTTTTGACATCGGCGGAATTGGCCTTGTCGTCCATGGCTTTCCAGCGTCGAGCCGGATTTGTGGTTCATGGCAGTTCCTGAAAACCGCAAAGCGCGGCCGGGTTGGCCGCGCTTGCGAACGAAATCAGGTCAAAAGGACGGTCAGAGCTACTTCGCCGCCGCGTCGGTTTTCTGGAGGGCGAGGAGCCACTCGAACTTGATGGTGACCTCGTCCCCGGTCTTAATGGGGCTCATGCCGAGGATGTTCGGGGCTGGGGGCGGCACCTTGTAGTCGGTCATCTTGATGAGCTTGGAGCCCGAGAACTTGATGCGATCATCGGCCACGCGGGTCAGCGTGACCTCCATGTCGATCGTGTTCGTGACGCCCGAGATGGCCAGATCGCCTTTGGTGTCGAACTTGACTGGGCTGCCTGTGGCCGGCACCTCGCCTTTGAGGACCATTTCCTTGAGGGTATAGAGGATGTCGGGATTCTCCTTCATGCGCATGGCTTCCTGCATGACTTCGTCCATCTTCGAGGCGCCGAGCAGGACTTGACTCTTGAGCGATTTGACAGGGATTTTGACCTGGACCTTCGGATTGGCTTCCTTGGTCGTGAGGCTCTTGACCGACTTGAGCGACTTGTCGGTGAGAAACTCGGGCTCGACCTCGAAGGATCCGCCGATAATGGCGCCCTTGGTCGTCCAGTCGTGAATGGTCGAGGTGCCGTCGATGGTCACCAGGCAGCCGGGTCTGGCTGCGTACTTGATCCAGCCGTCGGCGGCCTGGGTGACCAGCGTGCAGGCTGCGACGGCTGCCAGAGTCAGAGTCGATTTGAGAAGGTGCATTTTCATCATTTCAATTACGTTTGTCAGTTTAGATGGAGAAAGGCCTGAGAAAATTCAGTCGAACACGCAGATCAGGCCACGTCGTACCATTCCGGTTTGAAGACGATCTTCTGGCCCTCGAGAACGGCCTGGTTGGCGGTCGCGACAGTCACCGCAGAATCGAGGCCATCCCGCCAGGTGGCGGCGGGCAGCCAGCTCTTCTCCTTTTGCAGTTCCTGAACGTACTCCTTCAGGGCCGCCGTGTCGTCGGGGTCGAAGTTCTCTTTGAAGTCGGCCACGCCGGATCCGAGTGTGTCGCAGTTCTTGAGGAAAGCGCTCAAGGCGTATTGCAGCGGTGATTTCTCGTCGACGACGGCCTCCGCGGGCTTGTCTTTGTCGGTCTGGGCTTCTTGTTTGGTGTTGCCGGCGCCCAGCGCGATACCGCTTTCGTTATAGAACGCGTCCTTGCGGGCATAGACCTCCCAGCCCAGCAGCGGGGCGTCCGCCTCCTTGAACATCCAAGCGCGGCGATCGCGCATCATGACGGCACAGTCGGTGCCATAAAACAGGGCCATCTCGGACTCGAACGAATTGCCGATGGTGGCCTCGTATTGCAGGAACACGCCTCCGGGGTATTCGAGCATGACGAAGACATTGTCCGGGACATCACGACCGTCTTTCCATTGCACCAGCGAGCCGAAGCCCGTGGCCGAGAGCGGGGTCGCGTTCAGGTACCAGTTGGCGACGTCGACCTGGTGCACACCCAACTCGCCGACCAAGCCGAGCGAGACGGCGCGGTCGAGTCGCCAGTTGATGGCCTTCTCGCGTTCGGGATTCGGCGAAGGAAGGCGCCAGCTCTGCTTCTTATGAAACTGCTGGCGGCCCTTGAGCGGTTTGCCCAAGACTCCGGAACGAATGAAATTGGCCAGGTAGTAGATCTGCCGGTCCGCCCGGCTCTGAAGACCGACCTGGAAGTTGAGCTGGAAGGCGTCGCGCGCGGCCTTGGCGATGGCCCGGGCGTCCTCCTTGCTGGCGGCCATGGGAGCCTCGCAATAGACGTGTTTGCCCGCCTGAAAGGCATCGATCACGATGTCTTTGTGCAGATGCGTCGGAGTGGCGACCACCACCGCCTTGACCTTCGGGTCCGCCAGCACTTGCTTGTAGTCGGCGTAGCTCTGCGCGTTGGGCGCCAGTGTCGCGGCACGCTTCAACATCGCCGGGTAAGTGTCACAGACGGCCACCACAGGTCCGTTGGGCAGCGTGGCTAGGGTCTTAAGCAGTTCACGCGCCCAAGGACCGCAGCCGATGACGCCCACCGGGACCGGCGTCGCCTCGCCCGTGTAGCTGGTTGTTCCGTCCGCGGCCGGTTCCGCCGCGCGGATGGGGATGCCGCCCATGAGCATCATCATGGTCGCAAACGACCCTCCTCTGAGGAATTCCCTACGATTCAGATCGGACATTCTGTCGCTTTTCATGGTTTGGAAACCGATTGGCAGTCCTCACAGCGCCCTCTGCCGTGGCGGTGGCGGACTGCCATATACGCTCAGTTTTTCCGTCGCCACCAGAATTGGCAAACGGAATCTTCGGTGACGGTGGCCGGATACACCCCGATGTCCCGGACCTCCGGGCGCGCCGTGACCCGACCGAAGCGCGCTTTCAGGGCAGCGGTTTGAGGCGGATACTGCGAAAGGCCACCGCGCCGTGATCCCCCTGAACAAAGACCGGTCCGGGCTGGTCCAGATTCCGATCGAGTTCGCCGCCGGTCGGGCGGTCGACGGCGATGTTGTCGATGATCTTGTGGCCGTTCAGGATGACCGTGATTCGGTCGCCGATGATTGTCGCCTCGACGGTTTGCCATTCGCCGGCTTTTTTCGAGACCATCTTCGAGGGGGCGACCAGGCTGTAGAGCGAGCCGTTGCTGCTGTTGGACGGTTGGGTGGCGTCTCCGTCGTCGAGGATCTGGATCTCGTACCGGCCGCGCAGGTAGAAACCGCTATTGGCGCCGCGGGGCACTTTGTACTCGTAGCGGACGGTGAAGTCCCTGAATTTCTCGTCGGTGACCAGGTCCGTGCCGTGGCCGCCGGGCGGCAAGGTGTTGACCAACATCCCGTTCTGTGCGCTCCAACTCTTTGGGCCTTGAGGGTTCCGATAATGCCATCCGGTCAGGTCCATGCCGTTGAAAATGAGCCGGAAGCCCTGGCTGACTTCTTCGGGCGAGAGTCTGGCGGCGGCACTTGGCGGGGTGGCGTCGCCGGCAAGAAGAGAAAAAGACAGGCCGAGCAGAGCCGCCCGTGCGAGGCTCCGGACAAGGATGGGCATCAGTTCACACTTCATAGAGGATTGCGTTCGGGTTTGCTGTCATCGTACGCGGTATGGACGGCGCGACGCCGCTGCGCATTCAACCGAGCCAAGAGTCGCAGATTTTATCAGCCCGCATTTCTCATCAACTTTCGATGTCCTCTGACCGGTCACCGTCACATTTCACCGGTCAAGGCGATGGATTGTTGCCGAAAACACCTCGCCTTCGAGCCCGGTTTGGGCGATCCTCGCTGTGCTCAGCGTGTTGATGATGACTCGTTCCTGCAAACCGCCTTGGGGGCAGCCCAGATCGGCGTGGTGTTCGACTCCGATCGGGAGACGCCAATCGAGGCGATCGATGCCGTGACCAGCATGCCTGCAGGAAACCCGTTTCGCCGCCGCCGCCGCCTCTTGCTCGCGGCAGCTTTCCTGCTGACGCTGTCGCTTGGCGCCTCGCTCGTGTCCGTCTGGCGAGATCGACAGCCGGTCTACGGTGGACGGCCGCTGACGGAGTGGGCTGCTGATCTGACCGCAAGTGCGCCGGAACGCTCGGCCGCGGCGCGGGAGGCGGTTCGGGTGCTGGGGCCGCGCGCGGTCCCCACGTTGATCCGGCTGGTCCGCCAGCCGGATCCCGTTTTGGCGCGTCCGCTCTTGAAGGTGGCGGCGCGGTGTTCTCCCGCCGCTCACGAGACCCTCAGCCGCTGGCTCAGGCTGGGCCCGCACCGTGAGGCCCGGAGTCAGGCGATGCTCGCCCTCAGGCACCTGGGGCCTGTCGCCGAACCCGCTGTGCCGACGCTGGCGCGGATCGTGAGCCGTCTGCCTGACGACCTGCGGGTGCAGGACTGGATGCAAGCGACTTATGCCCTGGGGCGGATGGGCCCCGCTGCCGTCGCGCCATTGCTCGACGCGTTCACCAACGCCCCCGCCGGTCTTCGGGCGCATCCGTTGCTGGCATTGGCCGAGGTCGGACCGGGCGCAGCGGAGGCCATTCCCGTTGTGCTGACCGTGTTCGCGAACCAGCCTGAGGCCGATTGGTCCGCTTTGGGGGCTTTTCTCTGCGCGGCGGGAGGGGCCGCGACACTCCCGCATTTCTACGGGTATCTGGACAGCCCGGAGAGCACGCTCCGGTTCAAGGCCGCCGAGGTGTTGTATCGGATGGCCGAATGCAGTTCGGAGGTTCGTGACGCGCTGACTGCAGCCGGCGGGGCGCAGTCGCCCCAGGTGCGCTTCGAGGTGGTGAAGGCGCTGGGCCGACTGAAGCCGACTCGGGGCGCGGTTGCCCGCGTCATGCTCCAGGCGTTGGACGCTCCGGACGAGGCTCTTCGGATCGAGGGAGCCCGCTGGTTAGAGGAGCGTTTGTCGCCCGCCGCACTCGGCCATCTGTTGGCGAACGAATCACCCGAAGTCCAGGCCCGCGCGCGCCGCCTGCTGGAGGCGGCGGGAGGTCTGCCCTGGCCCGTCCGATGACGGCGCTAGGGCGGGTGCTGAATGCTATTGCCCAAAGGCGTCCGAGGCGATTGACTGGCGGCTGCGTTGCCTCCGCTCATGAACACGCCACAACTCGCCCTGCACGGCGGCATCCCGGCCGTTCGGGATCAACTGCCTCGCTGGCCCTCCTTTGACGAGAACGCGATCCGGTCGGTCGAGGAGACGCTGCGCTCCGGAAAAGTCAACTACTGGACAGGCCGCAAGGGCATGGAGTTCGAGAAGCGGTTCGCGGCCTGGCAGGGCAGCGCCTACGCGATCAGCGTGGCCAGCGGCACCGCGGCGCTCCACGTCGGCCTGACAGCGCTGGGGATCGGGCCGGGCGACGAAGTGATCGTCCCGAGCTACACGTTCATCGCCTCGAGTTTTTCGATTGTCCAGGCGGGGGCCATCCCGCGTTTCGCCGACGTGAACCTGGAGGACCACTGTCTGAGCGTGGATTCGGCTGAGCGGCTTGTGAACGAGCGGACGAAGGCGGTGATGCCCGTGCATCTCTACGGCAACGTCTGCGACATGGACCGGGTCAGTGCTTTTGCGAAGAAGAACCGGCTGTTTGTGATCGAAGACAACGCGGAGGCGTTCGGGGGCGTGTATAAGGGGAAGAAAACGGGCACCTTGGGCGACATCGCCGGCTGCAGTTTCTGCCAGAACAAGACCTTCACCACCGGCGGCGAAGGCGGCATGGTCACCACCGACAACGGAGACCTCGCCTGGGCCGCTCGCAGCTTTCGGGACCACGGATACGACGTGCGGGACCGGCTCAATCTGCTCGAAATGGAGCAGAAGTTGTCCTACATCCACAACGTGGTCGGCTGGAATTACCGCATGACCGAGATGCAATCCGCCATCGGCCTGGCCGAACTGGACCGAATCGACACCTGGAACCTGCCTCGGCGCCGCCGTAACGCCCACATCATCATCGACGCGCTCGCGGACGAGCCCATGGTCAGGTTCCGTCCCATCGACACCCTCGAACGCCAAAACGGCTGGTACGTGATGGCCTTCTCGCTGGACATCGAGAACATGCGCTGTGATATCGCGCAATTCGTTCGGGCGGTCGGCGCCGAGGGTGCGCCGTGCTGGAAGGTCTTCTGGCCGCAGTGTTACACCGAACGCGCCTTCCGCGAAGGCAATGCCTTCGGACGCTCCGGTTTCCCCTTTAAGTCCAAGGAGTACACCGACCCGGCCAGCGCCGATTACACGACTGTCGAGGTGCCCAATGCCGTCTGGCACCAAAGCCACACCTTCACCTGCTTCGCCTTTCCGACGTACGAACCGCATCATTGCGAACAGATCGGCGCGGCGATCAAGAAGGTGATCCGCGCCTACGCGAAGTGAGATGACCTTGCGCGTTGGAAACGGGGCCATGGCCTCCATCCGCTTTCAGCCCGACCGCCACGTCTCAACTGTTCTTGCCTTGTGAAACCTCATCCCACCGCTGGGCTGCGGCCAACCAAAGGAACACCATGACCCGCACAATACGCTGGGGCGTCATCGGCTCGACAGGCATCGCGCGACGACGAACGATTCCCGAAGGAATCGCGTCTGCGCGCAACGCCGCGCTGGTGGCCGTGCACGCCCGCCATGCCGAGGCCAACGCCGAGGTGGCCCGCCAGTTCGGCGCGAAAGCCGCTGGCAGTGTGGCCGAACTTTTGCAGGAAGACATCGACGCCGTCTACATCGCCTCCCCCCCCGGCGTCCATCTCGATCAGGCCCGCGCTTGCGCCCTCGCAGGCAAGCACGTGCTTTGCGAGAAGCCGCTTGGCCTCACGGTCGCGGACGCCCAGACCATGGTCGCCGCATGCTGCCAGGCCCGCGTTCGGCTCGGCACCGCATTCATGATGCGTTTCCTCGCCCAGCACCAGGCGGCCAGACAGCTCATCGGCGAAGGCCAGATCGGCCAGCCGGTTTTCGCCCGCGCCCAGCTCTCGTGTTGGTATCCGCCCATCCCTGGCGCGTGGCGACAGGACGCGGCTCTCGGCGGTGGCGGTTCACTCGTGGACATGGGCGGACACTGCATCGACCTGCTCGAAATGCTCCTCGGGCCGGTGCGCGCCGTGAGTTGTGTGACGCGTCGGGCCATCCACGGATACGAGCCCGAGGACAGCGCCGTCGCAACGCTGCAGTTCGCCTCGGGGGCGCTGGGGGTGGTCGACACCTTTTTCTGCGTGCCGGACGATGCCAGCCAGAACCGTCTTGAAGTGTACGGCTCGCGCGGCAGCCTCCTGGCCAGAGGCACGATCGGCCAGGAAGACCATGGCGACATGGTGGCCTGCCTGCAGTCAGGGGCTGCGGCCTACGATGCCCGCCAGGAGCGAACCGGCGGACAGTCCATTTCGATCGATCCAGCGCCGGTCAACACGTATCGCGCGGAGGTCGAGGAGTTCAGTCAGGCCATCCTCGACGGGCGTGAGCCGTCGAACAGCGGCGCGTTGGGCCTGCGCAGCCAGCGCGTTTTGGCTGCCTGCTACCAATCCGCGCGCACCGGGCGCGTGGTGGAAGTCGCGGCTGCGGACGCAGCGTAAACCGCCGTATCACACGAGCATGAGAACACTCCTGATCCTGTCCCTGGCCGCGTGTCTTGCACCGCCCGCGGCGCCGATGTCAGCCGCCGATTTTCGCGTTGGCGTCGCGGCGGTGGACATCACGCCGCCGATGGGGATTCCGATGGCTGGGTACTATCACGAGCGCGGCGCCGACGGCGTGCTCGACCCGCTCTTCAGCAAGGCGCTGGTGATCGAGGCCGAGGGCGAAAGCGCAGCCCTGGTGGTGCTGGATCTGATCAGTGTCACGCGCCCACTGACGGACCAGGCGCGGGCCGAGATCGAGCGGACCACTGGCATCCGCGGCAACCATGTCATGATCAGCGCGACGCACGCGCACACCGGCCCGGAACTGGCGGATCGGAGCCGACACGGCGCGGCCATGGGCGGCCAGCGTCAACTCGCGGTGGACTATACGGCGAGCCTGCCGCAGCGGGTGGCGCAGAGCGTGCAACTCGCCCGCCAACAACTGCAGCCGGCCCGCCTGAGCGTCGCCGAAGGCAGTTGCGAGGGCCTGGCCTTCAACCGCCGCTACTTCATGCGCGACGGCTCGGTCGGATGGAACCCAGGAAAGCTCAATCCCCAAATCGTTCTGCCTGCCGGACCCAACGATCCGGCGGTCGGCGTGCTTTGCCTCGAACCGTCGGCCGGCGCCGGGCCTTCGCAGTCCCTGGCCACCTATGTAAATTTCGCGATGCATCCGGATACGACCGGCGGCAGCAAACTCAGCGCCGATTGGCCGGGGGCGCTGGGCCGGGTCCTGGCCGGCTACCACGGCATCCAGCATCTCACCCTGGTCGCCAATGGGGCCTGCGGGAATGTCAACCACATCGATTGTTCCTGGCGTTGGCCGCAGGGCGGACCGGGCGAGCAGAACCGCATTGCGGCAATCCTGGGTGCGTCCGTTTTCCAGGCCTACAAGGATCTAAAGCCCGTGCTCGAGGGCCCTCTGCGGGCTCGCAGCGAAACGGTGGAATTGGCGCTGCCGGAGGTCGGGCGCGAGGAAGCCGAAGAAGCGCGGCGGACAATCGAGACCACCCCGGACGATCGGGGTGCGAATTTCATGAAATTGGTGCGTGCCTATCGCGCCGTCGAGGTCTCCGAGCGCAAGGGGGAACCGCTCCGGGTGGAAGTGCAAGCGATCGCCCTGGGCCAGCAGGTCGCGTGGGTCGGCTTGCCCGGCGAAGTCTTCGTCGAATTGGGGTTGGCGATCAAACGGAGGTCGCCGTTTGCGCAGACATTCGTGGTCGAGTTGGCCAATGAAAACATTGGCTACATCCCCGACCGCCGCAGCTACGCCGAAGGCAACTACGAGCCCGCGAGCGCCCGCTGCGCGCCCGGGTCGGGCGAGCGACTCGTCGAAGCCTCGGCGGTGATGCTGACGGCGCTGCACGGCGATCGTCCCTGACATCGGAGGAATCAGGGCCGGGGTGTCGTTGTGGTTTGACCTGCTACCACATTTCGATCGGCCCGCGGGGGACCGGGAGCGCGCCGGGGTCGGTCGGATCCTCGTCGGGCAAGGGCCGCGTGGGCGGCGGAGCGAAGCGAGGCTGCAGATTGCCTTGCGCATCGAGGAACGGAGCGCGCCAGCGCCGGTAATCGTGAAGGATCTCGTCGAACTGGGCCCGCGTCGACAGCGACACGATGCGTCTCCGGAACTCGACGGCGGGCCCGAAGCGCTTCGCATACCAGGGAGCGACTTTGCGGAACATTCGGCATGCGGGGATTTCCCCGAAGACCTCGACCATGAGATCGAGGTGTCGGCTCATGACGCCCACGCGCTGTTCGAATCCCGGTTCCGGCAGGAGTTCGCCAGTTCTAAGAAAGCGCTCGGTGCGCTGGAAGATCCACGGATCCAACAAGGCGCCGCGTCCGATGCCGACGCCGGCGCAGCCTGTTTCGTCCAACATGCGCCGCGCGGCCTGCGGGGTGGTGACATCGCCGTTCCCGATCACCGGAATGTTCCGGACCGCGCGCACCACCGCTCGAATGCCTTCGAGGTTCACCCGTCCACGGAAGCCTTGGGCCCGCGTGCGTCCGTGGACGAACACGGCGGAGGCGCCAGCGTCTTCGAGCGTGCGCGCCAGATCGGGCGCAGTGAGGTTCTCGTCGTCCCACCCGAGCCGCATCTTTGCCGTGACGGGCAGACGCACGGCCTCGACCATTCCCCTGACCAGGGCGGCGGTTTTGGCGAGTTCGGTCATCATTGCCGACCCGCCTCCCACCCGACACACCTTGCGGACTGGGCAGCCCATGTTGACGTCGATCGAGTCGACCCCGATAGACTCGAGGTGCAGGGCGGCATCGCGCATTTCCTCCGGAACTGCGCCGAAGATCTGCACCGCCAACGGTCGGTCGCGCGTGTTCGATTCGATGAGTTTGAGGGCCTTGGTGCGCCGTTCGAGCAGGGAGCGCGCATTGACGAGTTCGGTGGTGCACAGGCCCAGGCCGCCCAGTTCCCGAAGCACCAGCCGAAACGGCAGGTTCGTGTACCCCGCCAGGGGGGACAGGAACAGGCGGGAAGCCAACTCGATCGAACCGATCCGCAACATGCGCGTCCTCTCTATCGAACCAACCTTAGGGCTGCCCCTGCCGCGGATCACAGGGCGAAGTGCAGAATGAACACGAGGGTGATTCCGTAGAGCCATGGAGAGACCTCGCGCGCTTTTCCGCTGAGCAGCTTGACTGCCACCGTCGCGAGGAAGCCCACGCCGATGCCGCACGAGATGCTCTGCGTCAGCGGGATCAACAACAGGGTCAGGAACGCAGGAATCCCTTCATCGGCGGAGCTCAGGTCCATTTCGCGCACCAGATTCATCATGAGGAAGCCCACCACGACCAGCGCGGGCGCCGTGGCCAGGGACGGAACTGCTCCGATGACGGGCGCGAAAAACATGGCCATGAGGAAGAGGGCAGCCACCACGACGGAGACGAACCCGGTCCGGCCACCGGCGCTCACGCCGGCCGCGCTCTCGATGTAGGTGGTCACGGAGCTGGCCCCGCAGAGGCCGCCCCAGACCGCGGCGAGCGAATCCACGACCAGCACGCGGTGAAGACGTGGGATCCTGCCCTGAGCATCCATGTAGCCTCCCTGCGCGCCCACCGCGATCACTGTCCCCATGGTGTCGAAGAAGTCGGTGATCAGAAAAGCAAAGACGACACCCCACAAGGCCGGTTTGAGTGCCGCCAGGATGTCGGCGGCGCCGAACGTCGTGAGCTCGGGGGTTGCCACACACCGATCAGGCAGGACCACCAACGGCGGTGCTCCCGGTGACAGTCGATCCGACGCCCAGGCCAGAGCCGCGGTTCCCAGAATGCCCCAGAGGATGGCGCCCCGGACCCGACATGCCAGGAGGGTCATCGTCAGCGCCAGGCCGGCACTGGCGATCAGCGTGGGGAGGACCTTGAAGCTGCCTGGCGCCAGGAAGGCGCCTCCCGTGCCCTTGGCCACCCAGCCCATCTGTTGCAGCCCGAGAAAGGCGATGAAGACGCCGATGCCGATGCCAATCGCCCGCTTTAGATTGATCGGGATCGCTTCCATGACCTGTTCGCGCACGCCACTCAAGACCAGGAGTGTGACCAGGGCGCCTTCGACAACGACCACGCCCATCATGGTCTGCCAGGTCATCCCCGGTTGGGATGCCTGGATCACCAGCGCCGCGTTGAGTCCCATGCCGCTCGCCAGGGCCAGCGGATACCTGGCCCACAAACCCATCAGCAGCGTCGGCAGCGCCGCCCCAAGGCAAGTCGCGGTGACGACCGCGGCCTTGGACATGCCGGCGCCGGCGAGCACGGAGGGATTGACGAAGATGATATAGGCCATGGTCATAAAAGTGACCAGGCCGGCCACAGTCTCCTTTCGCGGGGTTGTCTGGTGGGCTTCAAACGCGAAGAACCGATGCCAGGCGGCGCCGTGGGCGGAGTTGGGGAGGGATGCCGTGGGATTCATGGCTGCGTCTCGATCACTGGGCGCGCGAACGATTCACGTGCCCGTTCGACGACGACTGAACACGAAGCCTTGGCGCCGCTCAAGGCTGCGTTTTGGGCGGCGGGACCGAGCGCCTCCGATCGCGTCGCGGGCGGACGACCGCCTTGCGGGCCCGACGCAGGGTGATAGGCTGGGGTCATGCGACTCTTGGGACTCTGTGCGATTTGGGTGTTGGGTCTGCAGTGCGCGTCAACTATCGAGGGTCAGCCAGCCTCGACGCGGGATTTGTCTCACGGGAGGCAGGCGCCTTCGGCCTGGGGGCAGGGACGCCTGCCCCGGATTCTGGTGGGCGACAGCCGGAGTTTCCTGACGGACCGTGGGAAGCGGTTTGTGCCGATGGGAGTGAACTACTTCCGTCCGGGGACGGGTTGGGCGCCTCAAGTGTGGAGGCAGTTTGATCCGGAGGCCACGCGAGAGGATTTTGCGCGCCTCCGGGAGTTGGGCGCGAATTGCGTGCGGGTGTTTCTCACCTTTGGTTCGTTTTATCAGGAGCCGGGTGTTTTGTCGGACGAAGGTCTGGCCAAATTCGACCGGTTTCTGGCGCTCGCCGAGGAATCGGGCCTTTATGTGCACCCGACCGGGCCCGACCACTGGGAGGGGTTGCCCGAGTGGGCGCGCGGCGACCGTTATGCGGACGAGAAGGTGTTAGCCGCCCTCGAGTCATTCTGGCGCCTGTTCGCCCTGCGGTATCGGGCGAGAAGCGTGATCTTCGCCTACGACCTGCTTAATGAACCTGCGATTGGCTGGGACACACCCGTTCTGCGCGAGCGCTGGAATGGATGGCTGGCCAAAGCCTATTCCAATGCCGAGGGCATGGCGGCGGCGTGGGGCGAGACAAACCGCCCTATCGAGTTGGGGAGTGTGCCGGTGCCGCCGCGTGACGCGTTCCCTGGTCGGAAGATGGCGGATTTTCAGCGTTTCCGGGAGGATCTTGCAGAGGAATGGACGCGGCGCCAGGTGCTGGCAATCAAGTCGGCCGACCCGTTGGCGTTGGTGACGGTGGGGTTAATTCAATGGTCGGTGCCTGTCGTGCTGGCGGGGCCTTCACAGTACTCGGGATTTCGTCCGGAACGTCTGGCCCCGCTGCTCGATTTCATGGAGGTGCACTTTTATCCTCTGGCCGGCGGCTTTTACGAATATGCCGGGCTGGAGGAGGAAGCGCGCAACCTCGCGTATCTCGAAAGCGTGGTGCGGGAGGTCGCCCGCTGCGGCAAGCCGACTGTTGTCGCCGAGTTTGGGTGGTACGGCGGCGGCAAGCCGACAATCAACGCGGGCAAGCACCCCTATGCCACCCAGGAACAGCAGGCGCAGTGGTGCAGTCGCCTGATCGACACGACGTCGGGATTGGCGGCGGGTTGGTTGAACTGGGGCCTTTACGACCACCCTGGCGCGCGCGACGTGACCGAGTTCATTGGATTGCTGAGCGCCGACGGCGAGCTGAAGGCTTGGGGAGCGGCCTTCCGCGAGATTGCCGCGCAATTCCGGGAAAAGGGCCTGCCTCCCGCACGGGAGTTGCATCGGCCGAATCCCGACTGGGGCCTGCTGATTACGGACCGCAAGGCCGTGTCCGACTTCCGGGAGCAGTACTATCAGGCCTTCAAGGCCGACCCTGGACGGGGGAAATCACCTTAGCCCGGATTTCTCACCACGGGGAAGATGACAACGAAATCCGGGCTGTGGCAAAACCGCGCCCGCACAGGGGAGAATGAGGTTCAGAGCGCTTCCGAATCCTCGCGGGTGCAGCGACACTCTGTTGCCCAGTTCGCTCCCTCCACTCGGGCGCGGTTTTGTTTTTCTAACCTGCATGCTGACTTCTCTTGAGGACTCCGGCTTCGCGGTGGAAAAAGTTGGTGAGAAATGCAGGTTAGCCCGGGGTGGTATAGACCGATATGGATTGCCGCGCAGCCGGAGTCTGATCGGGCGTCAGCCTGCGGATGAACGAGTTGGGGCGGGGCCGGTCAAGGATCGGTACGTCGCAATGAAGGGGAAGCGTCTCAACCGGGGGGGAGTTGGGCGAAGACACTCGCGAGGATGGTTTCCTTGATCTTCCAGATAAGGGCCATGGTGAGCGCGAGCGGGAGCAGGATCAGCAGCAGCATGAACAAGACGCCGAGGCGCGCGGCGAGGTCGAGCACCGGGAAGAGAGGGGAGGGGGCGGGTGCAGGCGGACGATCCCGACCCACAGGGCGCCCAGCAGGGCGGTGGCGAGCAAGAGGCAGAGGTTGAGGTTTGTGAAGAGCCTGGCTTCGAGGCGGAGGGTTTCGTCGGGCAACATGGCCGCCAGGCGTTGCAGCATCTGGTTGATGGTGAAGAGGAGCATCAGACCGGACAGGGCGAGCGCGAGGACGGCGAACTGGTAGTACAGGACATCCGGCATGATCCGCCACCAATAGAGGAAGGGCGAGAGTCCGACGTTCAGCAGGGCGAAGACCTGGGTGCGTTCGCGCGCTCGTTGCCATATGCGTTCTGACCGGTGGAAGTGCCCGATCTGGTGGAGCGCGTAGCAGATCAGGCCGTTGGCCACGAGGGGCGGAATGACGCCCAGCCCGGCGAGGAGATGGGTGCGGTTGGTCTGCACGCAGATGACCAAGGCCAGCGGCAGCCCCCAGAACAGGGCGGAGAGGCCGCGCACCAGACGGCTGAGCGCCACCATCAGGCTGGCAGCCTGCGCGGGTCCTGGGGGGCCGCTGGGGTCGATCACATCAGGCAGGGCCGATCAGTGTTTTGCCAGGTAGGTGTATTCGTTGAGGCCGTGCTCGTATTCGTCGAGCAGGCGCATTGCCTCGGAAGGTTTAAGGCGGTCACTCTTGATGGCCTCGTCCACTTGGGCTTTCATCTGCCGTTTGAGTTCGTTTTCATCGTACTGCACGGAGGCGAGCGATTGCCCGATGGTGGTGCCTTCGATGATCTCCTCGACGTAGTACCCGCAAGGTTCGTCGGGTTCGAGGAAGACGTGGACTTCGTTCACGCGGCCGAACAGGTTGTGGAGGTCGCCCATGATGTCCTGATAGGCGCCCAGGAGGAAGAAGCCGAGGTAGTAGGGTTCGCCCTGGCCATCGAGTTGGTGCAGCGGCAGGGTGCGGCGCACATCTCGCAAGCCGATGAACCGGTCGATCTGGCCGTCGGAATCGCAGGTGATGTCGACCAGGGTGGCATCGCGCGTGGGGCGTTCGTCCAGGCGGCTGACGGGCATGATCGGAAACAACTGGCCCAAGGCCCAATGGTCGAGCAGCGATTGGAAGACGGAGAAATTGCAGAGGTATTGGTCGCAAAGACTGTCTTCGAGCCGGAGGATTTCCTCGGGCACGTGGGGTTGGCCGCGGAAGCTCTCCACCACCCGCTGGCCAATCTCCCAGTAAAGGTTCTCGATCTTGGCGCGGTCGGCAAGGTCGAGCAATCCGAGCGTGAACATGTTATGGGCGTCTTCCTTGCGTTCGAGGGCGTCGTGGAAGGCTTCAAGCTTGTTGAGCTTGGCCAGGTTCCGTCGCATCTCGAGCAGTTCCCGCACGAGCGGGTGCTCCTGCTCTCCGTTCACCAGATCGGGCAGATCGCGGTGCTTGGCGATGGCGCCGAGGACCTCCACGATCAGCACGCTGTGATGGGCTACGATGGCCCGGCCGCTCTCGCTGACGATGTCCGGGTGCGGCACCTGCTCGGCGTTGCAGACGTTGCCCAGGTAATACACCACGTCGTTGGCGTACTCCTGCAGCGTGTAGTTCGTCGAGCTGTCGAAGACCGATCGGCTTCCGTCGTAATCGACGCCCAGGCCTCCTCCGACATCGAAGTATTGAAGCGCAAAGCCGGCCTTGACCAGCTTGGCGTAATAGCGCGAGGCCTCCTGCACCGCCTTTTTGACCGTCAGGATGTCGGGCACTTGCGAACCGATGTGAAAGTGCAGCAGCTTGAAGCAATGACTGAGGTTGTTGGCGCGCAACAGGTCGGTCGCCGCCAGGAGTTCGGTCGTGTTCAGCCCGAACTTGGCGTTCTCGCCGGCGCTCTCGGCCCACTTGCCTCCGCCTTTGGCCGCGAGCCGGGAGCGAATGCCGATCAGCGGATCTACGCCCATCTGTTGGGAGACGGCGAGAATCTGGCTCAGTTCTTCGAGTTTTTCGACGACGAGGATGACGGTCTTGCCGAGCTTCAAGCCCATCAGCGCCATTCGGATGTACGCGTGGTCTTTGTAGCCGTTGCAGATGATCAGGCTGCCCACCTGGCTCTGCAGGGCCAACCCCGCGAACAACTCCGGTTTGCTTCCCACTTCGAGCCCGAACTGGTACGATTGACCCGCATCGAGGATCTCTTCGACGACCTCCCGAAGCTGGTTGACCTTGATTGGAAAGACGCCCCGATAGGATCCTCCGTAGTCGAATTCCGCAATCGAGTTGCGGAAGGCTCGGTTCACCGACTCGACCCGGTGTCGCAGGATGTCCTGAAACCGAATCAGGAGGGGAAATCTCAACCCGCGCCCTCTCGCCTCCTCGATGACGTCGGTGATATCCACCACCGCGCCAGCCTCCTGCTGCGGCTTGGCCACAACATGTCCCGCCTCGTTGATGTCGAAGTAATTCGCCCCCCAACGATCGATATTGTAAAGACCACGGGCGGCTGCGATGTCCCAAGGCCGCTGGTCGTCCCTAAGATTGCTCATTTCTGAATCGTGGGCGCCACTATAGGAAGGTCGCCCGGCTTTGCAATAGGCCGGTTCAGGAACCTCGACTCGGGGCTGACCGGCGTCCAGCCCCGTTCTCCCACCGGCACCGGGATCACCCTCCGGACCGCTGCTTGCGGAACTCCCACCATGAGGAAACACGGGCGCCGCTCGCGGTTCATGCTGGCAGCTCCCAGCCGGGCCGGCATGGCGGATTGACCCACCGATTGGCCTCGCCATGGTTCGTGATCTTGAGCTCTGCCGAATCCCACTCGAGCCGTTGTCCGGTGAAGCGCTGGGCCAAAACGCCCAGCAGCGCGACCTCCGTGAGCGGGCCGCCGTATTCGAAGCCCGAACCTGCTGGGCGGCCGTCTTTGCAGGCGCGCATCCAGTCCTCGTAATGGTCCTTCACTCGCGGGATGGTCTGCGGCGGCCGCTGATAGGCCCGTTCCTTCTCGACGGGAATGAGCTGGGCTCCTCCAGCACCGTGCGAGCCGTGCATGATCTGGCCGCGATCGCCGATGACGAGGGCGCCGATCTTGGGCATCTGGCGTTGCGGTTCGAGTTCCTTCGGACGAGGCGCAAGCCGTCCGGTAAACCACTTCACCGTCACGCCCGGACGCGTTCCCCGGGCCGGGAATTCGTAGGTGACCGTGGAGACGGCGGGAAACGTCTCCGCGCGGACTTCGGGAGCGTCGTAGTCCTCGGACTCTGCGCGGACCGAGGTGGGGCTGCCCAAGTCCAAGGCCCAATAAGAGGGATCGAGCTGGTGGCAGGTCCAATCGCCGATGATGCCAGTGCCGAAGGCCACCCACCCGCGCCACCGTCCGGGGTGATACACCGGGTGGTAGGCGCGCTCGGGAGCCGGCCCAAGCCAGAGGTCCCAGTGCAAATGGGGCGGGGGTGTCTGGCCTGTGGCGGGGCGGACGCGATGCGCAGCAGGCCGGTAGGAGTTCTCGTTCCACAAATGAATCTCCCGGACCGCGCCGATGGCGCCAGCCCGCACGAGCTCAACGAACTGCCGGATCGACTCCGAGGAATGGCCTTGGTTACCGACCTGGGTTGTGACCTTGGCCCGACGCGCCGCCTGGGTCAGGGTCCGGACTTCATGCAGCGAATGGGCGAGGGGTTTCTCGCAGTAGACATGCTTCCCCAAACCGAGCGCGCCCATCACGGCCGCGGCATGCGTGTGGTCGGGGGTGGCCACGACCACTCCATCGAATTCGCGCCCCATGCGGTCGTACATTCGGCGGTAATCGGTGAAGAACCTGGCCTTGGGGAACGCCTTCATCGCGTCGGCACCGCGCATTTCGTCAACGTCGCACAGCGCGACGATGTTCTCGCTGCTGACGCCCTCCAAATCGGCGCGACCGCGTCCGCCGGCGCCAATGCAGGCGAGGTTCAACCGCTGGCTGGGCGCCGTCTCGCCCGCGCGCCCGAGCACACCCGCGGGGACTACGAGAACTGCCGAGTGCGCAAAGGCCCGACGCAGAAAACCGCGGCGGGAGAGCGGATTCGGCCCGGGCAAAACGAGACGTTGTCGGGCGTTCATGACAGATCCGAGCGAGTTTGTAGAGGGCTCCACGATCGGAGTCAGCAAAAAAGCGAGACACCGCAAGCCGGACACCCGCAAGCCGGTGACGCCCTCGCCTTTCCCTCTTCACCGGAGGGCGCCAGTGAAGGGGGCCGGGGGCTGCACGCCCGCTCCCTCAAGCCGCCGGCTCCGGAGCGGCGAGGTTCTTTTGCGCGCCGCAGCGCGGGCAGACCGGCAACAGCGCGTGGCGCACCCCGCCGCAAGACGGGCACGTTTCGTACAAGCTCGTGCCGCAGGCCGGGCAGATGTAGGCCTCCTCCGGGGCTGTCGGGTCGGCGGCTGGCAGCCGCAGCTTCCCGACGCTGCGGCGATTCCAGAACAGGTATTTCAGCGGGCCGCGGCGAATGGGGTAGCTGCAGATGGGACAGAGGTGGTGCTCGTACGCCTCCCGATACTGTTTCAGGAGCCAGTCGAATCTGGGATGCGCCACCATGCGCAACAGGCCGACCAAAACGCGCACCACCAGAGCCAACGCCGCCCCGATCAACACATACTTGAAGTAGCGCCGCGGGAAATGCTCGTGCATGACCATGCCCACTTTGACCAGCACGGCCAGACCGAACCCGTGGTTGAGCAGGACGTACGAGCTCGCGCGTTTGCGCAGAAACAACCAGACGGCGATCGCCAGCAACGGGACCAGGAACGCCAGCTTGAGTGCGGCGACCTTGAGCTGATGGCGGGTCTGCAGCCGATGGTACTCCTCGCGCACCGGCGCGCGGGCCCCTTCGAGGTTCTTCTGCAGGGCGCGGTCCCGGCTCTCGAGTCCCCGCAGCCGCTCGCTCAGGCTGGAGACTTCCTCGTTGAGCGTCTGGTAACCGCGCTGATTGTCGAGAAAGAGCTGCTCGCTTTCGCCCAGGGCCTGGGACTCCGCGTCGCTGAGCCGGGTGTTCTGCTGGAGTTTCATCCGCTGGATCTCCAGCAACTGATTCATCGTCCTCTCCGAGTTGGCGGTGCTGTCCCTCAGGACAGTCTGTCGCTGCTGTTGTTCGGCGATCGCCTGTTTGGCGGACGTGATCTGATCGCGGAGTTCCTGGCTTTCCTGAAGCAACTCCGCCGACAGCATCTCCTTTTCCAGGTCGGCATAGACCGGGCCCGGCCAGGCCGCAAGGTCGCGCACGACAAAACCGAGCAGCCAATACACCAGCACTGCGAACAGCAGGCTGAAACCATAGACAAGAACTCGATGGGTCCGGGGACCACGGCTGTCGTGAGGGGCTGGCATGTGTTTCGCGCGGACGCCGGACATGGAATTGACGCCGCAGCGGGGTGGGATCCTACGCTGAGCGCTCCGCGTCCTCAAGCCCCATTCGGCACCGCCATCGGAGCGGGGGAGGCGTCTCGCCCCCGAGTGCGGAGAAGCCGACGCTCCTCTGGTCGAGCGGGAGGACCTTCAAAAGGGAAAGACCCGCGCGCAGGTCAGGGGAGAGGTCGATGCGGTGTGGGCGGAAATCGCTGTGTCGGAAATCGCGCTTGCCACGTGCTATCGGTTGGTGGATTCTGCCGGAAATGCCGTCGGAGACGCGCCGTCTCGTCCAGATGGATCATCACGCGACGGGAGATGTTTCGGCGGGGAAAACCCTCGATCGAGATCGACCCATGGCGCGGGGACTTGTGCCAGGCGCAAGGCGTGCGAGAGGCAACCGGACCGGAATCATGAGAAAACAGGTCATGAGAAAACAGGAATGGGCGACGAGGACTGCGACACATCGTGGCCTTTCATGGGGGGCAGGAAGTGGGTGGACGTCCGCGGCAATCTGCGCGCTCCTGGCCCCGACACAGGGGCACGGCTTCGAGGCAAAGGATCTGTTGGCTTTTCGCGCCGGGCCGTTTGTGGTGCGGCCGAGCCTATCCGTGAGCGAGACTTACAACGACAACCTGTTTTACAACTCCGGGGGCGCGTCCGGGGAAAAGGAATCGGCGTTCCTCACTGGCGTCGCGCCCGGTGTCGATGTCCGTTTGGGCCAGCTCGGTGGCGACCGGGTTTTCCACTTCAAGTACGATTTCAACCACTACTGGTATCATGGCGTGGAGCAGGTCGAGACTGCCCTGGCCCATGATTTTGAGCTGACCGGCACATGGCGCGGCAATCGGCTGAGCTCCGACACGGCCTTGTCTATGCAGTTGATGGACACAGTCTACGGCGGCTATGAGGGGTTCGTCGACGGGGCCGAGTATGTGGGCGCCAACGTCGAGCGCACCACCCTGCGCTTCGACCAGCGCCTCCGGTATCAGATCAGCCAGAAGACATCCGCCTACGGGCGTTTCATGCTGTCCGATCTCACATTCGAAGAGTCTCCCTACCGCGATTACAACGACCAAAACCGGTGGATGGTCACTTTGGGGAGCGGATATCAGATCCGTCCCAAGGTGGAAGCCCTGGGGGAAGTTCATTACGGGCAGACTGCCAGTGATCCCCACAATCCGCTGACCGACAAACCGCCTCATCGCGAGACGCTGGGCGTTCTCGTGGGGGCGAATTTGGATTTCACCGAGAGGTTGCAGGGCACCGTGAAGGTGGGATATGAGCAAGCGCAAGCCGAACCGAACGAGCGGGGCGAGGAGCTTGATTATGGCGCGCCCATCGCGAACATCTCGCTGACTTCGGTGCTGACCGAGCGCAGCAGCGCGACCCTGGCCTACGACCGAAGGACAGGGGCATCGGTGTCGACGAGCGCCTCGGCCTACACGATCGACAATTTTCGGCTCAACTACAGGCACGCCTTGGGAACGGGTCATCCGGTGATTCTCAGTGCCGGTGTGAACCTGGGCCTCAGCTCATACGAACCCCGAGAAACCATATCGAGAACCATTCCCGGCTACGAGCGGACCTACTACGGTGCGAACCTCGGCGTGGCATACCAACCCCGTCCGTACCTGACGACGGGTCTCTACTATCGGTACACGCGGTCAGACAGCACGTCCTCGACCAGTGTTGACTACTCGGTAAATGAGGTTACCCTGGCCGTATCATTGGGTTATTAGAGTTATGAAACACGGTCGAATTCACTGGTCGAGTCTTTGGGGTGTGGCGATCTGGATCGGATCGGGGTGGGCGCTTCAGACGGTCGCCCAGGTTCCGAGCACGGAGCAGGAACGCAGAATCGCGTCAAACGACATCCTCTCCATCACCATCGTGGGCGAACGAGACCTGCAGACCGAATTCCGGGTGTCGTCAGGCGGCTCGATTCAGTTCCCATTTCTCGAGGAGGTCAACGTGGCCGGCCTGACTCCGGCTGAACTGCGCGCCCAGCTCCGCGATCTCTTGCAGAAGGATTACTTCGTCGATCCCCAGGTCATCGTCACCGTCAAGGATTACCGCTCGGAGTTCGTGCGGGTTGTCGGGCAGGTGCGTCAGCCGGGGCCCATTCGATACACCGGCGAGCAGAAAATGGACGTCTACGACATCATTACCATGGCCGGCGGGATCACGCCTCGCGCCCGCAACTCGGTCGAATTCACACGCGATGGAGTGACGCGGACGCTGAAGCTGGAGGAATTGAAAAAGGAGACCGATCCGGCCAAGAAGATTTGGGTGCAACCCGGCGATATCATCGAGGTCAAGGAGAGCGTCCTTTAACCACGTCCCATGTCCTATATTTCCCAAGCGACGTTACCCGAGGGCGACGAGCCCGCCTCGAGCAACCTGAATATTCGGTATTACTGGCACGTTGTCCTGCAGCGTCGGTGGCTCGTCATTGCGACTTTCGTGTCGGTGTTTGTGTTGTGCCTGGTGTATTTGTTTAAGGCGCCGAGGATATACGCCGCAAGCGCGCGTCTCCAGATCGACCGGGAAGCGGCGGCGGGCGTGAACCTGGGCAACGTCGTCACGCCGATGTCGGACCAGGATTACCTCCAGACCCAGTACCGAAACCTCCTCAGCCGCAGCCTCCTCGAAGTCGTGATCAAGAAGGAGAAGCTCAACGAGGACAGTCGCTACCGCGGCGGGGACGTTTCCCGCGCTCTGGCGGAGGACATCCGCGTCAGTCCGATTCGCATGAGCCGCCTCTTGGATGTTGTCGTCGAGCACGTCAGTCCGGAAAAGGCGTCGCGCATCGCGAATACGCTCGTCGACGAGTTCATCGAGCAGAATCTGGTGCAGAAGCAGAAGCGGACACTCGATATGCTCTTCTTCCTGCGGAGCCAGGCCAACGGTCTTGAAATCGACGTGGCCAAGGCGGAGGAGGACATCCACAATTACCGTGCCCAGATGAAGTTCGTCTCCCTGGACAGCAGCTACAATATCACGGCGGAGGCGCTCAGCCAGTCCCAGGCGCAATACGCCATGGCCAAGGCCCGCGCCCAGACCACGCAGACCACCCTCAACGAACTGAATCGCCACATCGAGTCCGGCAAACCGATCGAGACATTCCCCACCGTGGCTGTCGATGCCAAGGTCAATTCGCTGCAACTCAACCTCGTGAACCAGGAAAACGAGTTGGCCGGCGTGCTCAAGCGCTACAAGGACAAGCACCCCACGGTCATTCAGTTGAGGTCGAAGATCGAGGAGACTCGGCGCGCGGTGCAGGCCGCGGCCCAGCAGGTTGCGGAAATCCTCCGCTCCGAAGCGCAGGTGGCCAAGGCGTCGGAGCAGATCCTCGCGTCGAACGTGAAGGAGTGGGAGGAACAGCAGATGGAGTGGAACAAGGCCAAGATGCAGTACGACGTGCTGATGCGGAAGGCCCAAAGCAGCAAGACGCTGTTCGACACGGTTTTGGCCAAAATGAAGGAAATCGAGCTTCTCCAGAGAGACAAAGGCAACAACATCCGGGTCGTCGATTACGCGTACGCCCCGACCATACCGGTCAAGCCTCGGGTTTTGGTGACCTTGTTTCTGGGTGCATTTGGCGGCCTGGGCATCGCGATCGCGTTGGCCCTGTTCGTGAACTTCCTGGATGATTCGATCAAGAGCCAGGACGATGTGGAATCGTACCTCCACCTGCCGTTCCTCGGGTATATACCCAACATCAAGACCAACAGCCTGGTGGAAGGCGGTCTTCAGGCCCATTTGCATCCCCAATCCAACGCCGCGGAGAGCTTCCGGACGGTCCGAGCGGCCATCGCCTTGGGAGCCAAAGCGGATAAGATGCGGGTCTTCACCATCACCAGCACGATCCCTGCGGAAGGCAAATCGCTCGTGGCGTCGAATCTGGCGGTGGTCATGGCCCAGACCGGCCTGCGCACCCTGTTAGTGGACGCGGACCTGCGGCGACCGTCGCTTCACAAGACGTTCCAGCTTCATAGTCCGGTTGGTTTGACGGCTTTCCTGACCGATAAAGTGGGAACGATCGACGATCTCACTCACACGACGGAAGTGATTAACCTGGATGTCGTGTGCTGCGGTTCCCCTCCCTCGCAGCCCTCGGAATTGCTCGGGTCGCAGCGCATGATGCAGTTCATGCAGGAAGTCAGCAAGCGCTACGACCGGGTGATCATCGACTGCCCGCCCGTGTCCGCCGTCAGCGATCCTCTGATTGTGTCGGCGAGGGCGGATGCGGTCGTTTTCGTGTCCAAGTTCAACCGAGTTCGGCGCGAACATGTCCGCAAGACGATCCAACGCATCCAGGATGCCGGAATTCACATCTGCGGCATGGTCCTGAACGATATCGATTTCGAGGGACGCGATTCTTACTACTATTCGTACAGCTACTACCAGAATCGATACTACTCGAGCTACCGGGAACGACCGGGATCGCGACGCGAGCCTGCCATGGAGGCGGCGAAACAGGCCCCGACAGCGGGCACTTGAGGCCACTCAACCCCGGGAACCGTCTTGCTCGCGCTCGGCATGATTGACCCGTGGCGTCCCGGCGAATCGACATCGATGTCGGGGTCTGTCTCGGCCGCGCAGGACAGGGATGGCGTTCCCCCTTTCTGGGTTCCTCCCCAGCGCCGCCCAGCAGCGAAGTCCGATTTCGAGAGTCCGCCAACGGAGATGTGGCTCAGGACACCCCACACGCGCTGACTTGGGGCATGCAACCGACTTTTTGCGCGAAAGACAGATGTCGGGACGCGGGCGATGCTGCGACTTGAACATGGACGGTCAACGGAGAGTTGTGGGAGTCGAGATCGGCGGGACCAAGCTGCAGATCGTGCTCGGGACGGCGGAGGGGGGAATTCTCGAACGCGTCCGGTTCGAGGTCGATCCGGCGCGAGGAGCAGTGGCGATCCGGGATCACATCGAGCAAACACTGGGCTCGTGGCGCGGCACTGGAGCGCTGGCTTCGATCGGGGTCGGTTTTGGCGGGCCGGTGGATTGGCGGACTGGTCAGGTGTCGTGCTCCCATCATGTCGAAGGCTGGTCGGACTTCCCGCTGGGAGAATGGCTGCGGGAACGGTGTGGTCTGCCCGTCCGGATCGATAACGACGCCAATGTCGGAGCTCTGGCCGAATCGCGAGCTCGGGGCCGGTCGGGGCGCAACTCCCGTTTTTTACGTGACACTTGGCAGCGGGGTGGGCGGCGGCTTGGTGTGTGATGGCCAGATCTACCACGGCGCCAAGCCTGGAGAAGCCGAGATCGGTCACCTGCGCCTCGATCGCTCTGGTTCAACGGTCGAGTCGCTCTGCGCGGGCTGGGCAGTCGATCGAAAAATCCGGGAACTGAAACGGGAGCAACCGCACGGACTGCTGGCGCGCCTGGTCGGTCAGGACACGAGCGGGGAAGCCCGACATCTCAGAGCCGCATTCGATCGAGGGGATAAGGCCGCGGGGAAGATCGTGCGGGAGACGGCGGCAGACCTGGCGTTCGGTTTATCGCATGTGATCCACCTGTTTCACCCGGATGTGATTGTGTTGGGAGGCGGGCTTTCACTGCTCGGAGAGCCTTTGCGTCAGGCGGTGTGTGCCGCATTGCCGCCGTTTCTCATGGCTGCCTTCCAGCCGGGTCCTGCCGTTCGCCTCGCTCGGTTGGGCGAGGATGCCGTGCCGATTGGAGCGCTGCTGCTGGGAGGGGCGCCAGTGGTTCCGAGCTTGGGGCAAATGCCTGCCGAGCAAGAGAAGTGAGATTGATCTCCGATGAGCGATCAGCCCGCAATTCCATCTGCCTCCTGTGAATCGCACCCGCCTCAGGCGCCGGGGCGCCCGAGTCCGGAGAACCTCTGGTTGAACCTTCTGTTCAGCGCGGTCATCCCGGCGATCGTATTGTCATACGGCAGCAAGGAGAAGTACCTCGGCCCGGTCTGGGGCATGGTGGTGGCGCTTGCGTTTCCCCTCGGTTATGCCGTTTACGACCTGGTACGCCGTCGGACGTGGAACGTGATTTCGCTGGTTGGCTTCGTGGGCACACTGCTGACGGGGAGTCTGGGGCTGCTGAAAATGAGTGGATTCTGGTTCGCCGTCAAGGAGGCGGCGGTGCCGCTGGTGTTGGGTCTGGCGATTCCCGCCACCCTGCACACCCGCCAACCGCTGGTGCGCACGCTGTTGTACAACGATCAGATCCTGGATACGGCGCGCATCGGCAATGCCCTCGAAGAGCGGGCGAACCTGCGGGCGTTCGATCGCCTGCTCTGGTGGGCTTCGTGGGTCTTGGCGGGGGCGTTCCTGCTCAGCGCCATCATCAACTTCGGGCTGGCGTGGTGGCTTCTGCCGTCGGTGTCAGGGACGGAGGAATTCAACCGCCAGTTGGGGAAACTGCAATTCTGGAGCTGGCCTGGCGTCGTGATTCCAAGTTCGGCGATGGTCTTCTACGCCATGTTCCGCTTGGTCAAGGGACTCGAACAGTTGACGGGCCTCAAAGGGGAGGAACTGTTCCACCCCAGGCCGGCGAAGGGTCGTCACGCCAGTGCTCCGGGCCAGTCCTGACGGCTTCGCCATCCCGCCGGGAGGCACTCTTCTTGGACCTCATCCGCCGGTCAAGCTGTCGAGATAGCTCTGCAGGAGAATGGCGGCGGCGGTTTTGTCGATCTTCGCCTTTCGATCGTGCCGGCGAACGTTCGCCTGGGTGAGGAATCGGTTGGCTTGGACCGAGGTCAAACGCTCGTCCCATGTTCGGATCGGAATCGCCACGGCATCGCCCAAGACGGCGACGAACTCGCGCACCTTCAGCGCTGCGGGACCGTAGCTGCCGTCCATGTTTCGCGGCAGCCCGACGAGGATCGTCTCGACTTCGTATTGGCTGATCAATTCCTTGAGCCGGGCGAGGAAGTCGGGGAAAGGGTCGGCCGGGATGAACTCGAGTGGTTGGGCGATCATCTTGAGTTCGTCGCTGATGGCGACGCCGATTCGCTTCGAGCCGTGGTCCAGAGCCAGGATGCGCATAACGGTGGGTCGAGTCTACTTGAGTCTTGTCAGCACGCGCGCGGCGACTTCGACGGTCCTGTCGATGTCCGCCGGCGTGTGCGCGGTGGACAGGAAACCCGCCTCGAACTGCGAAGGGGCCAGGCACACTCCGGCTTCGAGCATGCCGTGAAAGTACAGGGCGAAACGGCCCCGGTCGCTTTTCATCGCGTCGGCGAGATCGTGCACGGGGAGGTCGGTGAAGTAGCCGCAGAACATCGAACCGCAGCGGACGACCTGGACGGGGACGCCCGCGGACTGAGCTGCGTCCCGCAGCCCGGCTTCCAAGCGGGCACCCAGGCTCTCGAGCGCGGCGTAGGCCTCGGGGCCGAGCATTTCGAGCGCGGCGATGCCCGCCGCCATTGCGAGCGGGTTTCCGCTGAGCGTTCCGGCCTGGTAGACTGGTCCGAGAGGAGCCAGGCAGTCCATGACGTCTCGGCGCCCGCCGAACGCGCCGACCGGAAGCCCGCCACCGATGATTTTGCCGAAACAACTCAGATCCGGCCTCACGCCGAACCGTTCCTGAGCCCCGCCGCGCGCCAACCGAAACCCGGTCATCACTTCGTCAAAGATCAGGAGTGCCCCTTCCTCTTGGGTAATCTCGCGGAGAAAGGCCAGGAAGCCCGGCTTGGGCAGGTACAAGCCGGCGTTGCCGGGGACCGGTTCGAGAATGACGGCGGCGATGTCGTTCGGATTGGCCAGAAACGCAGCCTTGACCGCCTCGACATCGTTGAACCGAACGACCACCGTATGCTGGGTGAAGGCCGCCGGCACGCCCGCACTGTCCGGATGCCCGAATGTCAACGCACCCGATCCGGCCTTGACGAGCAGAGAATCGACGTGCCCGTGATAACACCCTTCGAACTTGATGATCTTGTTCCTCTGCATGAAGCCGCGCGCCAGCCGGATTGCCGACATGCAGGCCTCGGTGCCCGAGTTGCACATGCGCACCTTCTCGACACTCGGCACGGCGGCCTCGATCAGTTCGGCCATCTTGACTTCGAGCGGGTTGGGCATGCCAAAGCTGGTTCCGCGCGCCGCAGCGCTCTGGATCGCCTCGATGATTCGGGGATGGGCATGGCCGTGGATCGCCGGGCCCCAGGTCCCGACGAAATCGATGTACTCGTTGCCGTCCACATCCCATACCCGACAGCCAGAAGCACGGTCCACGAAGAACGGTTGGCCGCCAACCGCGCGGAAGGCGCGGACAGGCGAGTTGACTCCCCCCGGAATGCGCCTCAGCGCCTCGTCGAACAGGACTGCCGATTTGGTCTGTGGAAGGCGCATGGTTCGCCGTTCTCTTGCTGAGACTTAGCGAGGCTTCGCCTCAGACCGGCGAGGCGTGTGAACGACTCGTGGCCACTGCGTGTTCACCACGATCGCCGGCGCCCGACGCCTCGCTAAGTGGCGCCGCTGCGCGGCGCAAAAACTTGACTCAATGACTACAGATTTCATCGAGGGAGTAACTCTTGTTAAAATCTGAAGCAAGTGAGTCAACATTTCCGTCACGGCGACTCGCGCGATCGGAGCCTGCTCCAATCCATGGCGCGCAGTGCCCCGTATTGGGTGCGCACAACGACCCCCGGACCGAGGTTGTGGCGTCGAAACCAACCTTGATTCGTCTCCAGCACGAACAAAACGTTCGACGTCGCCGCCTCGACCGGCTCCTCGTCGAGCGGTTTGAGATCGTGGATTTCCAGGATGGCGCCGTCGGGGTCGAGGTAAGCGGCGCTGAGCGGGACGGTTGTGTTGCGCATGTAGAACGACGCCCGCTGGGGGCCGGGCAGCAGGAACAGCATCGCTTCGTTCTCGGCCAGGTTCGTGCGGTACATCATACCCGTCATGATCTCGTGCGGGCGGCGCGCCACCTCCGTCACCAACTCCTGGTCTCCCAGCCACAGCTTGAGGGTGGGCAGCTTCGGCAGCGCGCGGTCCAAGGGGGCGATGCTGTCGTTCGGCAGCGCGGCGGTCTCCGGCGCTGACGTTGAGCCGCCGGAGGGTTTGACGCCGCAACTGACCACCAGCAGCAGCAGCAGCCCGGCACAGCAGGCAAGGATGGCGAAACGCATGAGCCAGACAGTGCGAAGAAACCGCCGCCAATGCAATACCGGGCAAGCAGTGGCTCAAGCCCGCTTCGATCCCATGTCCGCCCGGCGTCCCGCCTGCGTCGTGAGCCCCCGCAGCACGGCGAGGTTCTCCACATCCTCGTGCAAATCGGGCGATTTCGGCGTCTCGAGACAGCCCGGGAGATGGCGAAACCGCGGGTCATTCACGATCCGGCGAAAAGCCGCGAGACCAAGCTTGCCCTGGCCAATGCCGGCATGGCGATCCACGTGTGAGCCCAAGTCTGTCTTCGAGTCGTTCAGGTGAAATGCGAGCACTTGATCCAACCCGATGAGTCGATCTACCTCGGCGACGGACGCCTCCCAGCCCCGCTGCGCGCGTAGATCGTAACCCGCAGCGAAAAAATGCGCCGTATCCAAGCACACACCCAGCCGGCGCGGAGCGCGCACCGCATCGAATACGGCGGCAAGATGCGCAATCCGATATCCGAGGCATGTGCCTTGACCGGCTGTGTTTTCGAGGGCGATGCGGACCTTGGATCCCCGGGTGGCGGCAAACACCTCGTTCAGACCGGCGACCACGTGGCTGAGACCGGACGCCTCTCCGTGTCCCAAATGCGCTCCCGGATGCAGAACGAGAAACGGCAGGCCGAGGCAGTCCGCCAGTTCGATCTCCTGAGTCAGAGAGCGCAGCGATCGGTCGCGATTGGGAGAGGGCGGAGCGCCGAGATTGATCAGGTAACCGGTGTGACCGAAGATCACTTCCAAACGACTCTCGGCGCGCTGGCTCTCGTACCGAGCGAGGTCGGACGGCGAAGGCGGTCGACCCACCCACTGCATGTTGTTCTTGACGAAGACCTGGCACGACGCCGCCCCGATTTGCTCCGCTCTCTTCGAGGGCCATGTGGAACCCGCCCGCTGTCGAACAATGCGCTCCGAAAAGCATGAGCACCACCTTACGCGGGGGTGGCCCTCTTTGCCACACTGCGCAACTTGCGGAAAAATGAGTCAGGTCTCGGGCGCCGCGGCGCCGTCCCCCTTTCGAGCATGGACATTCTGTGTTGCGGGTTCGGCACCCTCTTGTCGCCACCTTTGCCGGCGCCCCTCATCGAGGCGCTGATGCGCACGAAGGACAGACAAGGGGACCGTTCACGAACCCGAGAATGGCGAGTGGTCTGAAGGGCGGCTGGCCAGGAAGGCCTTGAGCGCCGTCGCTGCTTTCCCGCCGAATCCCGGCACGGTGGCAATCTGTTCGACCGTTGCCTGGCGCAATCGTTGCACAGAACCGAAGCGTTTCAGCAGCGCGGCCTTGCGCTGCTCGCCGATGCCGGGAAAATCGTCGAGCAGGCTCTCGGAGATCTTCCTGAGCCGGAGTTGTGCGTTGTAGGTGTTGGCAAAACGATGCGACTCGTCACGCACGCGCTGGAGCAGTTTGAGAGCGCCGCAATCGCGGCTCCAGCGCAACGGCTCGGCTGCGCTCGGGCGGTAGATCTCCTCGAACTCCTTGGCCAGGCCGATCACAGGCACGCGTTCGAGCCCCAGGTTGGCAAGCTCGGCGCAGGCCGCGTTGAGCTGCCCCTTCCCGCCATCGATCAGAATGAGATCCGGCAGTCGGATGTTCGCCTGGCCCGCCTTGGCCGCGGCTCCGTGCTGTGGTGGGTGACCATAGGCGCGGGACGGTTTTTCCCTGCCCGTCGCGCCATCCGGGGCATCCTCTCCTCTTCTCGACGCAGGGGAGACGGGCGGGGCGGCGGAGGGCAATTCACCGCTGGCGGGCGTGTCCGCAGCCGGCGCGGAGCTTTCCCGCAGCAGGCGCGTGTAACGCCGCCGGACAGTCTCCGCCATGCAAGCGAAATCGTCCTGACCGACGACCGTTTTCATCCTGAAGCGCCGGTAGTTGGCGCGATCGGGCCGTCCGTTGCGGAAACTGACCATGGACGCCACGGCGAACGTCCCGCTGATGTTGGAGATGTCAAAGCCTTCGATCCGCTCGGGCGGGGCGGGCAGATCGAGCAACGCCGCCAACTCGGCGAGGTCCTTTGCGGGATCGATGGCCACTGGCAACGAGTAGGGGACGCGCACGAACTTGCGGGTCGGTTGCGTGGTGCGGCGCAGGTCGTCGAGGAGATCGCGGAGTTGGGCCGCTTTCTCGAACTCGAGGGCGGCGGCGGCCTGCTTCATGCTGGCTTCGAGTTCGGCGGCCATCTCCTGGCAGTGCCCGTCGAGGAAATCGCAGGCGGCCTGAACCTGCAGACGATACTGCTCGCGGGTGACATTGCCGATGCACGGCGCGGTGCAGACCTTGAGGTGGGCGTAGAGACAATGCTTGTAATCGCTCGCGCTGGGCGTCAGAGGCCGGCAGCCACGCAGGTTGAACTTGTGACGCACCAGGGCCAGCGTGCGTCGCACCGGCCCCGAGCTGGTGAACGGACCGTAGTAGCGCGCCCCGTCGTCCTGCTGGATCCGCGTCGGGGTGAAACGCGGGATCGGATCGGCAAGGTTGACTTTGACGAGCAGGAAACGCTTGTCGTCGCGAAAGCTGATGTTGTAACGGGGCCGAAACTCCTTGATGAGCCTGCCCTCGAGCAGGAGCGCCTCCGGATCGCTCCGGACGACGTGCGTGTCGAAGTCGTGAATGGCCTCGACCAGCGCGTTGAACTTCAGGTCCCACCCCATCCGCCGGGACGGCTGGAAGTACTGGCTGACCCGACGCCGGAGATCCCGCGCTTTGCCGACATAAATCACCGTGCCGAACCGGTCCTTCATCAGGTACACCCCCGGCTTGTGAGCCACCGTGCCGAGCTTGGCGCGAATGTGATCCGTGACCGGCATCCGGCCCAGGATAACGACCGATACGGCCTGCGCGCAACGACAGAGCGACAGCGCGGCTCAGGCCGCTTTCCGAAAGCTGCGGGTCTTGTCCGGGGAGAACACCAGGCTTAAGGTGGCGCTCATGACGTTCGATCGAGTGTGCCATGCCGTTCCTGACTCGCTCCAGTCAGGCAGGGTCGCTCAGCTCATCGTGGGGTGGATGTGGCTGGCGCTTCTTCAGGCGGCGGCGAGCGTGCCGGAACTCGATTACCTGTACCCTGCCGGCGGCCAGCAGGGTTCCCAATTCGAAGTCATCGTGGGGGGCAAACTCGATCCGTGGCCGGTCGGCGTCTGGGTTGACGATCCCGGGCTGCGGTTTGCGCCCGGTCCGACCAACGGCCTGTTTCAGGTCGGAATCGCCGGTTCAGCCGCGCCGGGGCCGCATTTGGTGCGTTTCTACACCGCGGATGGGGCCACGGCGCCGATCTTGTTCATGGTTGGCGTTGACCCGGAAATCACCTGGCTGCCCGAGTCGCCTGCCGGAAGACCGAAGGATGCGCCGCGCCCGGCATCCGTGCCCGTCACATTCAACGGCCAGTTCAAAACTGCCGACGCGCAGATCGTATTTCCCATCGAGGTCGAAGGGGATCGGGTGGTGCGGGCCTGTTTCGTGGCTGGCCTGCTGGACTCGCCTGCACGTGGCACGCTCGGGTTGTTCCATAACGATGCGCCGCTCGTCACCACCCTGGATCCGTCGGGCCGCGACTTCGAACTGCGCTGTCCGCTCGTGGTAGGCGGGCCTTTGGCGCTTCAGGCGACACCTCTTCCCGACAGCCACGTTGGCGATATGTCCGTGTTCCGCGTGCAGGTCACGACGGAACCGCTGGTGCCGATCCTGAGGCCTCTGGCCACGACCGCCAATTCGGAGCAGGTCACGGCCTTCCGCCCGATGACGGCCGCGCGAACGCTCGCCATCCCGGGGCAGACCCGCGGTGTGGTCTCACCCAGGGGCCGCGAGATCCACTATAGTTTCACTGCCCGACACAATGAGCAATTCCACTTCGTGGCAAGGGCAGGGAGCGTGGGATCACCGCTGGCGCCGGTGCTGCGGGTCTTGGACCTCGAACGTCACGTCCTGGCCGAGTCTCTGCCCGGCCCTGACGCGGAGTTGGGATGGATTGCGCCGAACGATGGGGAACATCTCCTGGCCGTGACCGACGCGCGCGGTGACGGCGGCCCCACCCACGCCTTCCAACTCGAAGTCGAGAAACCGCAAGCCTACTTTGGCGCTATGCTGGACAACGACGCGTTCCGCCTGCGACCAGGCGAGTCCTGCATCTGTGAGGTGCGCGTGTTGCGCGTGCCCGGTTCGGACATGGTGTTGCGCGTCTCGGCTCTGGGCCTGCCCGAGGGGGTCACAGCCGAACCTGTGCACGTCCCTCCGGAACTCGATCAGGCGCGGATGGTGATGTCGGCCCGAACGAACGCCCGTCCGGCAAACGGCCCGTTCCAAGTCCTGGTGATGACCACGACGGAAGTGCCGCCGCGATTCCAGGTCGCCCGGTTTCCCCTGCGCGCCCGCCACACAGACGGAAGCGCGCTCCCGATCAAGAGTTGCGACTGGCCCTGGTTGACCGTGCTGCCGTGAGGTCAACCCTTGAGCCGCTCGCGCTGCCCGACCAGGTAATCGATCCAGGGAGACATGCCTTCACCCGTGCGCGCCGACAACTCGAAGACCTCGGCATGATGGGCGATGCGATGCAGGGCGGCCAGCGCCTGCGCACGGTCGAAGCCGGCAGCGGCAGCGAGATCCGCCTTGGTGATCACCGCCACGTTGGCGGAATGAAACAGAGGCGGGTACTTCAGCGGTTTGTCTTCCCCTTCGGTTGTCGAGAGGAGCACGATCCGCAAGTCCTCGCCCAGGTCATACGCAGCCGGGCACACGAGGTTGCCGACATTCTCGATGATCAGAACGTCGAGGGCGTTTAAGTCCAACCGGGCCGCAGCCTTGGCGATCATCTCCGCTTCGAGGTGACACACGGTGCCGGTGGTGACCTGCACCACCGGAATGCCCGCTTCGCGCAGGCGCGCCGCGTCGTTGTCCGTGGCGAGATCGCCGACAATGACCCCCACGCGCAACCGCGACGCCAGGAGAGAGGCCGTCTGCCGGATCAGCGTCGTCTTGCCCGATCCGGGCGACGACAGGATGTTGAGGACGAGCAGGTTCTTGGCGCGGAAGAAGCCGCGGTTGCGTTCCGCCAGGCGCTCGTTCTTCTCGAGGAAAGCGCGTTGGACGGTGACGGTCTGCCGGTCGCTCGGGTGCGGGACCGAGTCGTCAGGCCCGTGGCGGTGGAGCCCACCGTCCTCGTGGGGATGATCGTGGTCAGAACCGCCTTTGGGATGAACCGGCTGAGGGTGGCCCGGGAACGCCGGCCCGTCGCCCACCCTCGCCTCGCCCCCGAGCCCGCATCCGCATTCTTGACACATGTTAGGAGAATTCGATCGATGCCAATTCCATTTCGGTGCCCCGGCGCAGCTCCGCGCTGACGGCGTGGCAGTGGGGACATTCCCCTAAAAAGTCGGGCGTGGCAAACTCAACCGCGCAGTGCGCGCACCAACAGGTCGCCGGCACGTCTTCGATTTCGAGTTGCGCCCCTTCAGCGGGGGTTCCCTGACACACCAGGTCACAGGCGAATCGCAACGCGTCCGGCACCACGCCGCTCATGGCGCCGACACGCAGCCGAATGCGATGAACGCGGGCCCCTCCTGAGGCGCGGGCGGTCTCGATCGCCATGTGAACGGCGTTTTCCATGAGGCTGACTTCGTGCATCAACAAGAATCCTTGACCGGCAGAATGCTCTGCCGACAAGGCAGGTTTGTGTGTTGCGTTGAAGGGGTCAAGGACTCTGTAGAGTGACTCCTCGCTAACCCGGAAATCTCACCGGTGGGGCGATCGCGGCATTCCGGACGGTCCGCGGGTGAGATTTCCGGGTCTGTGAAACCCGCGCCCAGCAAGGAGAATCGGCTCATCGGTTCATCAAAGCCGGGATACGCCCCAGCCGCTTGGGCGACCCGGGCACGCCGACACAGTGTGGTCGGGATTGGGTCCAATTGTTTGGGGCGCGGGTTTCTGAGAGCCCGCATTTCAGGTGAACTGTGACGGTGACCGGTCAGAGGACATCAAAAGTTGGTGAGAAATGCGGGCTAAAGGAATCTCTGCAACGCAGCGTGGCTGGAAGCCGCCACGTCGCGATGCAGCGAACGGCCGTGCGCGTCCATCGTGACGACCGCCGGGAAATGTTCGACTTCCAGCTCCCAGATTGCTTCAGGCGAGCCGAATTCTTCTAGGAAATGGACGTTCCGAACGCGCTGGACGCACTCGGCCAGCACTTGAGCGGCGCCGCCGACCGCATGGAAATAAACGCATCCATGCGCCTGGCAGGCCGCCAGCGTGCGTTCGCCCATGCCGCCCTTGCCGATCACCCCGCGCACTCCGAATCGTTCGATGATCCGCGCCTGATACGGCTCCTCGCGCGCCGAGGTGGTCGGTCCGGCCGCGACGACCCGCCAGGCGCCGGTCGCGTCCTTTAACACCACCGGGCCGCAGTGGTAGAGGAGGCCGTCGCGTAAAACAACGCCGGGCGGCAACGCTCCTCCCGAGCCGAGATGTTTGTGCACGGCGTCCCGGCCCGTGAACAGGCAGCCGGTGATTTCGACCTGGTCGCCCACAGCCAGCGCGCGAACGCGTTCCTCGGTCAACGGGAGGGAAAGGGCGGTCATGGGCGGGTTAATAGAGCCATCGCTCGCAGCGGCCTTCCGGAGTCAGCCTCACGCCCTGGCGGCGGTAAGCCCAGCACATGTAGCTGACGCTCACAAAAAACGAGGCCGGCAGGCGGTTGACCGCGCCGATCTTGACGCCCAACAGCGTGCTCTTGCCGCCGAAGCCCATCGGGCCGATGCCGAGCTGGTTGGCCGTATTCAAGATGTCCTGCTCCAATCGGTCCAACTCCGGAACCGGATTTCGGTCGTCCACGAACCGCAGGAACTGGGCTTTCGAGAAAGCAAATCCCGTGGCGCGATCGCCGCCCAGGCAAACGCCCAAAATGCCTGGCCCGCACCCTCGGCCCTGCGCCTGCAGGACGGCGTCGAGAATCACCCTGCGGCAGCCGTCCAAGTCGCGCCCCGCACCGAGCGTCTCGCAAGGAAGCGAGTACTGCGCCCCGACGTTTTCGCACCCGCCGCCTTTGAGGACCAGCCGGACATTGATCTCGGGCGACGCGTGTTGGCGGAAATACAGCGTGGGCGAGCCAGGCCCCACATTGGTGCCGTCGTTCTTGCCGGTGAGTGTGTCGACGGAGTTCTGGCGCAGGTGACCCTTCGCCGTCGCCTGCCGGACCGCTTCGCACGCCGCATCCGCAAAAGCGATCTGGTCGAAATCCACGGGAGCGTCCACGTAAAAGAGAATGCTGCCCGTGTCCTGGCAGATAGGCTGGGATTTGCGATGCGCCAGATCGATGTTCCGTTCGATGATCTTCAGCGCCGACTCGGCGATGGTGCCCGTCTTTTCCGTTTCGAGGGCAGCCGCGATGGCCCGTCGCACGTCTTCGGGGAGTTCGGCTGAGGTGCGTCGAATCAGTTCGACGAGCGACTCGAGGAAGATGCTCACAACGGCGCTAAACTAGCCGCCGCCCTCGAAGGTGTCAACGCGACCAGAGCCCGCCCGCCTCGGGCCTTGGCAATCCGAAAAGCGGTTGGCTGTCCGACCAGGATTCGAACCTGGACTAAAGGCTCCAAAGACCTCTGTGCTACCTTTACACCATCGGACAAGCGACCTCCAACCTACCGGCGTCCGGGCGGGGGCGCAAAGCCAAAAGTGGAGCCGAGATGGGTTCGGTCTCCCTCCTGCACCCAGGCTTCGTTGAAGCGGGCGTGTTTGATTGTTTTTGCCGCCGGATCGCCATCCGCATCTCGAGGCAGGGCGCGCCGGTTGAGGTGGTAGCTGTAGCTGACGTGCAGAGTGCCGTCGCGCGCCTGGATGATGCTGGGATAATGGTAGGCGCCCGCCTCGGGGCCGGAGGGGGCGTACTCGAGGTGCCGGCTCCATCTCCACGTTGTTCCTTCATCGTCCGAGATCCGCACCGAAAGGCTGTGTCGACCGTTGTCGGTATCGTTGCTGACCAGCGCCCAGTGGCCGTTGCGTAGGCCGATGATCTCCGCTCCGGATCCGGGGTTGGGGTGGAGGCTATCGGTCACGGGGGCCCACGTTTCTCCACCGTCGCGCGATTCGCTCTGCATCAGCCGGTGCGGAGCAGGCCCGTTGTCGCGCATCAGGGTGTAGAGGGCGCCATCGGCGCGTCGGACGATGCTGGGCTGGATGTTGCCGCCGCCGATCAGGGGCGGGCTGAAACGCCAGGTCGCGCCCCAGTCATCCGTGATCGCCATGAGCGAAAAGGAGAAACCATCGTGGTAGAGCGGCACGATCAGGCGGCGGCCGCCAAGCACGAACGGATGGGCTCGGGTCATCCAGCCCAGGCGGCGATACAACTTGTCGGTGGCGTGCCGCTTCATGGCGTCGAGGAATTCCTGGGCCTCACGGCGGTCGGGTTCGGGTAGGGCGGATTCCCGGACGAGTTGTTCGAGCGCCGGGAGGCGGCGGGCGATCTCGTCATCGAATTCCGGTCCGGGTGTGACATGCAGGATCTCGCTGGCCGACCAGCGCGGAGGGCCGTCTCGATGGTAATCGGAGGCAATTCGATACTTCATCAAGGCGCTTTCCCAGCGGTTGGCCAAGATCGTCGGCCACAAGAGCCAAAGCCGGCCCTCGGGGTCGATGAACATGGCGCAGTTGGTGTCCGGATAGCCGGGCGTATCGGCCATGGTAAAGCGTTCGCTCCATTGCCGGGAGCCCTTGGGTTTCCGTGCGCCTTCGATCTTGACGTCGTCGGCCGTGCGTTCGCCTGAGCCATGAAACCAACACACGAGCAAGTCGCCCTTCGGTGTTTCCACGATGCAGGAGCCATGGTTATGCCATGTCTCGAGCGGGAAGATGAACTCGGCTTCGTGGAAGGGACGATCCGGTTGCGATCCCGCCCTGTTCTGGCCTGCCATGTCGGACGACATCCCGAGGCCCAGAATCAGGGCGACCACGGCAATCGAGCGGCTCAACCGCCCGCGGGCGCCGTCAAATCGAGACAAGATCATAAGAGGTTTTCCCAGCGAGGCGCGCCTTAGAGCGGCAGGCATGCCACCGAATCGTTTGCGTTGGGCTTTGGCCACGGTGAACGGCAGTCGGTGCCTCGCTAACGGTCCCCGCGGTAGCGATAGTCCGGCCAGAGGGGGCAGTTTAGGTCGATCCAGGCTTTGAGGGCGCGCAGGTGTTCAGGTGGAAGGGCGACGGTCTTGTGTTGTTTCTGATCGAGCGCCGCGAACAAGCGGCTTTGGCGTGTGCCGAAGGAAAGCGGTTCCGCCTTGAAATGGCGTGCCCCGTAGTGCCAGTCGAAGTAGTGGACCCATCCTCCGGAGATCAGCGACCGGTAGGACGCGGGGACGCGGTGGGTATCGCGGGTGCCTCGGAGATCGAGTGTCGCTTCCGATTGGGTGTCGTGGCAGCGGACGCAGTGCGCGTCCAGGACGGGCTGAACGATGCCTTCGTAGTCGAAGGGCTCGGCGCCCCAGGGCGGCGGCGCAAGCGGCTGCGCCGACCCCGTGAGCGCCTGGCCCGCGTGGCGCGACGGGGCCGCCTGGCGGTGCTCGTGGCAGCCGATGCAGCCACGTTGCTCGCCCGGTTGGAGTTGGACCACGCTGCGCATGCGTTGGAGTTCGTTGAAGTCTTCGTCCAGGAGATGGAAGTAGAGGACCTTGCCCGCGGGCGCGGTGAAGTTCGCCGAGCCGTCGGCGGCGAGGCGGACCGTGCCCAGCACCGCCTTGGCGACATAGCTGGGCCAGCCCCCGTGTTCGGTGACGGTCACGGTGTCGTCGTCCGCGGGGGCGGCGGTGCCGGCCCGGAAGGCGTGTGGCTGCAGGGCATTGGCTGTGCGGGTGATGTAGCTCTGGTGCGGGCCGTGCACCAGGTGAATCGGGGTGGCGTAGTAATCCGGGTAACTCGAATGCGCGTTGCGATACTGTCCATCAGCCAGCCTTTCCAAGGGGGCCGGCAGTTCCTGGGAGACCTGCAAGTACTTCGCCTGGCCGCGGGCGACGATGGGCTGCAAGCCTTCGTAGACATCCTGCACCGCAAATTGGCCAAGGCCCTGCTGCGCGAGCGCAGGATTGGGTGTTTCGGGCAGCACCGGCGGGCGGCGACGGACACGGAGCGACGACGGACGTTTGCTGCTGATCGTCGGGTCGAGATAGAGCAGTTCCCGGTTCCCGAAGCGATCGATGACGTACAAGCCCCAGTGGGACCGGCGCCCCGGGTTATGGCTGACCAGGAAATGATTGTCTGAAACGGGTTCAGGATCGCGAAAGGTCTCAGAGTGGGACCGGTCCATCTGGTACTGCGGGCGGGTATCGGGGGTGATGCTGGTGATGGCAGCGGTGTGGAATAAGCCCTGGGCAGGGTTGATGAGCGCGATGGGTCCCTGATGATCGCCATGGGAAATGAGGGTGCAGACCAACTCGGGGCTGTCGGGGACCTCTCGAGCGTGGCCGTAGCAGTAGGGCATGTCGTTGCCGAAGACCAACTCGGGGTGGGTGCCGTCGGGGCGGATCGCCCAGAGTGTGTGGCCGAAGTCGGCCCCTTTATCGAGATACTCCGATCGTGTCCAGAGGATGCGCCCGTCGCGCATCACGACCGGGTCCCATTCGCTGATGTTCGCGTAGGAAAGGCGGCGCAGCCCGGTGCCGTCCGGTTGCATGCGGTGCAAGACGTAGGCCTGCGGTTCCCAGCACAGATACCGCCCCTGGCAACGGGTCGACATGAAGCCGAGCCCGCCGTCGGGCAGCGGGACGGGGTCGAAATCATGGAAAGGCCCATCGGTCAACTGTCGCAGCCCGCTGCCGTCCGTCCGCACGGACATCAGATGCCAATAGGACTGCCACCCCTCGACTTCGGGCTGGTCGGGTCGGTATGCGAAGTAGACGGTCCTCGCGTCGAAATCGGCGACCGGGTGGCGCACGATGCCCCTGCTGCCGTCGAAGAGTGTTTCCACCTGCGCGTGTGCCGGGTCGAGCCGGCCTTGGGCATCGCGGGGGACATGGAGCACGCAAATCCCGCCGCCCGACGCGAAGAGGGAATCCAAATGCTCGCTGTAGTTGTGGGAGGGCTGGAGCGGGTGGCGTTTGGCGAAGAGCACGCGCTCGAGCGGCGCCAGCTTGGGATCGCGGAAGAAGAGCTGACGCTTGGCCTGACGCGCGGCCAGATACAGCGGATCCGAGCTGGCAGCTTCGTGTTCCTGGACGCGGCGGTGCAGGGCGGCGAGTTCCTCTCGCTCCGAGCTGACATCGAGCCCTTGAGCGGCGAGCCGTTCGATCATCTCGTCGAACTGGACGAGCACGCGGTCGAGCGGCGGGAGGCGGGACAGGCGGCCCCAGTAAGGAGGCCCGCCCGGCATCGCTGGCCGGTCATTCACCAGGGGCGAGAGGTAATCGGTCCTGTCCATCCGGCTCCAGGTGTCCCGCTCCCGCAGGAAGGCGTAGGTGACGGCCCCAGCCCACGTTGGGTTGGGCAACTCCGCCATCGGGAACGTCAGCGCCGGTTTGGGCAGGCGCAAGTCATTGGCCGAGCGAATCAGTGTGCCCGCCGTCTGCCAGACCCTCCCGTCGGTCGAGACGCGCACCTCTGCTTCGAGAATCTGCCGGTCAGTGTACTGTCCGTTCCGATCGCGCGAGACGACGATGCGCGCGACCCGTGCCGGGACAGGCAGTTCGATCTCGGCCCACTCCTCGCCCTCCGTGGCCGCGATCCAGCTATGATCGTTCCCGTAGAGGGCGTCGTTGAGGTGCGACACGGCGTGGATGGCGTAACCGGGGAGGAGGGACGACGCCCGCGCCACGGCGCCACAGTCGGCCCGGGCAAGATTGGCGGTCGAGTCCGGCCCGTACACTTCCAGTTCGTCGAGGCACGGCTGGCCCGCGTGCGACCGGCGGAGGACGAGCCTCACGACGCGCGTTTCCCGGGGCTCGAATTCGATGGAAGTCACCAGGGGGTTCGCGGCCTGACCGGCAGTGAATCCCGCAGCCTGCGCGGCGAATGCCTCTTCGATCGTCTCGCGTCGGCTGGCGCCGGAGGCGCGTGCCCCGTTCGCTCGATCGAGATCGCCGGGTGCCAGCACGGCCCAGGGCAACGCCACCGAGGTCATGTAGATCCCGTTCTGGGCTTGGCCACTGGGGTGGAGACCCTCCGACGGCGCTTTCTCTTCTGGTCCTCGCCGCAAATCACCCGGGCGCAGATGCCGGACGTCATCGGCACGCACTGGGGCCGTGAGCCGCGCATCGCCGATGGTTTCGTCGAGAGAAGCGGCTTGGCCCGCTCCCAGCAGCGCGCCCAGCAATGCCCCCGCCAACGCCCAACAATCTCGCCTCCGTCTCATACAGTCACCGACCTTGTCTTTGCCTGGTCTCCGAGCGATGCCCAGTTCGAACCTCACCGCCCACCGGCCACAGGCCCTGTCGCCAGGGCCAATCTTGCCAGGAGAATCGCCGAAAACCCAAGGTTTTTATGATCCGGCGCTGCCCCGGATGCGGCGTTGGCAAACTTCCCACAATGACCGGGCCGAGCCATTCGCGCCACGGCGCCGCGCCGGACCGAGAAACAGCCCCGACGGAAAAACTTCTCTTGACCCGCCCGCGCGATTTCTCACCCTGGGTCATGCCTGCCGCGCGACTTGACTGGGGCGCCCTCGACCTGGGCATCGTCGGCTGCTACTTCGCGGCCTTGGTGCTGATCGGCTTCAGTGTCCGCCGCCGCGCCACCCGGAAGCTTGATTCCTACTATCTCGCCGATCGTGCGGTGCCCTGGTGGATGCTTGGGCTGTCGGGTTGTTCGAGTTACATCGATGTGGGCGGCACGATGGCGATGGTGGGTGTGCTCTTCTACCTGGGCCTGAAATCCATCTGGATCACGCACGTCTTCTGGGGTTGGTTCATGATCTGCCTCTACATGGCGTTTCAGGCCAAATACATCCGGCGCTCGGGCGTGATGACGTTCGCCGAGTGGAACGAGACTCGCTTTGGCGCGACGCGCGATGCGGAAGTGGCACGCATCGCAGCCGCCCTGTTCCTGCTCGTGCTGATGATCTGCAACCTCATGTACATGGCCGTCGGCACCGGCAAGTTCGTCGAGGAATTCGTTCCACTGCCCCGCTGGCAATCGACGCTGATCGTCTTCGGCGTGGTGGGCGTCTACGTCACGCTGGGCGGCTTCTTCGGGGTGATCCTGACGGACGTGCTCCAGACGGTTCTCATCGCCCTCGGGGCAGTGGTGCTGACGGTCATGGCCTTTCAGACCGACGCTCGGCAGCGCCGGGCTCGACGGCGAAGGGTGCGGACTGGCATGCGCTAGCGCCCACATGGTCGCTGTGGTCGGGCTACGCCCAGGATGTCCCGGCCAGCTACCAGCACTATGCGGCCTTCGGACCGGTCTTGATGGCGGGGTTCCTCTGGATGATCTTCCGCCTGTTGGCCGGCCCGAACGTCTGGGATTTCCAGTTCTTCCTCAGCACCCGCAGCCCGCGCGACGCCTCGCTGGCGGCGGGCCTGTGGACGGTGGGCTACACGCTGCGCTGGTTCCTCGGCGCTCGCGTTCCTGGTCCTCGGGCATCGGACTGCTGGGGTCGCAGGCGGCGTTCGACGCGGAGAAGATCATGCCGCTGGTGCTGCATCATCTGCCGGTGGGCCTGCGCGGGGTGTTTCATGGCCGTGCTGCTGGCGGCACTGATGTCGACGCTCAGCGCCATGATCAACGTCACCAGTTCCGTCGTGCTCAACGACTTTCTCAAGCCGCTATCTGGCCCGGCGCCTTGCCGAGAAGCGGCTGGTGCGGCTCGGGCAAGCGGCGTCGCTCGGTGCGATCACGCTGGGATTCGTCTTCAGCCTGGCTTTTCAGGACGTGGTTTCCGCCTGGGAGACGATGATCTTCGTGGTGGTGACGATGATCCTGGTGCCGGCCACGATGCGGTGGCACTGGTGGCGGTTCGGCGCCCAGGCGTTTGTCGTGGAGCATGGCCGCCTCCGCCGCGTTCATCCTGCTGCAGAAGCTCCTGCGTTCCCGCACTGGAGCATCAGCCTGCACGCTCACGGTGGACGTGCTCGCGAGCGTGTCGCTGACACTGCTGTCTGCGGCATGCTGTTCAAGCCGGCCGACATGGAGGTGCTGGTGACGATTCTACGCCAAGGTGCGTCCGTTCGGATGCTGGGGGCCGGTCCGCGCCGAGGCGGTGCAGCGCGGGCTGGTGCCGGCGCGGGATCCGATGCCGCGGATCGATCTGCTCAACGGTCTTGTGACCGCCATGTTCCAGTTGGCGCTGGCGCTGGTGCCGTTCTACCTGTTCCTGCGCCGCTGGCCGCAGATGGGGGCGTGGCTTGCCGTCCTGGTCGATGTTGGGCGTCGTGCTCTATTTCACCTGGTACCGGAACCTGCCCGCGGCGGACGAGACCTGAACCCCGTCCTCCCCATGACCAAGCCTGTCCTGCATCTGATCTGCAACGCGCATCTGGATCCCGTCTGGCAATGGCGCTGGGAGGAAGGATGCGCCGAGGCGCTGTCCACGTTCGCCACGGCGGTCGAGCTCTTGCACGAGCATCCCGCGCTCGTCTTCAATCACAATGAAGCGGTGCTCTACCGCTGGGTGAAGGAACATGCCTCGGACCTCTTCCGCGAGATCCAGCAATTGGCGTCCGCTGGCCGTTGGTGCATCAGCGGCGGCTGGTACCTTCAGCCGGATGTGAATCTGCCCGACACCGAATCGTTGATCCGCGGGATGGCGGAAGGACGCCGCTTTTTCCGGGAGCATTTCGGGGTCGAGCCGCGCGTGGCCTACAACTTCGATTCGTTCGGCCACAGCGCCTGGCCTGCCCCAACTGCTGCAGACGCGCAGGGCACGAGTTCTACATCCACATGAGACCGCAGGACCCGGACCTCAAGCTGCCCTCCGACCTGTACCGCTGGCGCGGTCTGGACGGCTCGGAAGTGGGCGCGCTGCGCATCGAGGTCGGGCTGTATCACACCGAGCGCCACAATCTGCGCCAGCGGCTCGAGGAGGGCGCCGCGCTTGCACTCCGACTCGATCGCGATGTGCCGGTCTTCTGGGGCCTCGGCGACCACGGCGGCGGCCCCACGCGCGCAGACCTGCGAATCATCGAGGAATTCGCCTTGGAAGAGCAACGCGTGGAGGTGCGGCACAGCACGACAGAACAGCTCTACCAGGCCCTCAAACCCCGGCTGGATGACGCGCCGCGCGTCGAGGGCGAACTCGGACGCGTGTTCACCGGGTGCTACACCTCCCTCTCGCGCCTCAAACGCGAGGCCGCAGGCGAGCACCGTGCGGTTGGCCCAAGCCGAGGCCTGGCGGACAGCCACGTGGTGGCAGCACGCCCAACCGTTTCCCGCCGAGTCGCTTCGACGCTGCCTGGCGCAAGCACCTGTTCAATGATTTCCACGACATTCTCCCCGGTTCTTGCACGCAACCGGCCGAGCAGGATGCCCTGCACCTGTACGGTGAAGTCGACAACGAGGTGCGCCGCCTGCGCCTGGCCGCAGCCACCGCCTTCAACCAGGGGCCGCCCCGACCGCTCGATATTCCCCTGACCGTGCTGAACGCCAATCCGTCCTGCCCCACAGCGCCAGTCGAGGTCGAAGCCATGATCGATCTGCCGCCCCAAATGGAGCGGGCAGTGGCACCTGCGCCTGTTTCGCCTGGACGGCACCGAGGTCGCCTGTCAGGAGGAACAGCCGGAAGCCCTGCTGCCTTTCAACGGATGGCGCCGGAAGATCAGCTTCCTCGACACCCTGCCCCAGGTCGGCCCGGCGCATTACGAGTTGCGCGTTTTCGAGGGAGCGCGCGCCCCTCAGCCCTGCGTCGCCCAGTTGTCCGCACCGCCTCGATCCGCACGACCGGGCTGGTCCACCACATCGAGGTCGGGCGCGGACGCCGACTGCCTCGACGGAGCGCTGCTCGAACCTCTCGTGGTGGACGACGATGGCGACGCCTGGGGGACCGACCGCTGGAGTTACCGCGCCGAGTCTGGGACGCTTCGCCTGCGTCCCGGGAAGCGTCCGGATCATCGAACAGGGCCCCGTGCGCAACATCACCGAAGCCGTTCTGGCCTTCGGTCGGAGCTGGATTGTCTATCACACGATCGCCTACGCGGCCTGGCCCGTGCTCGAGTTCCGCCTGCGCGTGCACTGGAACGAACAGCGCCGGCGGCTCAAGCTGGTCGGTGCCGACGCGGCTGACGATCCCCGTGCCTCGAGTGCGAGGTGCCGGGGGGCGCCATCCGGCGTCCGCCTGACGGACAGGAGCACGTGCATCGTCGTTGGCTCACCCTGACCGGTACTGCTCGGCGGTCAACCCGCCAGTCTCGCCGTCATCAACAACGGTCAGAACGGATACGACTTCGCCAACGGCGAGGTTCGCCTCTCGGTGCTGCGCAGCCCCGCCTATTGCCACGAGCAAGGCTTCAGGATCGATCCGGTCTCCTCGTGGAAGTTCATGGACCAAGGAGTGCACGACGTCCGTTTGCTGGTGACTGCGGGCGATCCGGATGTCGTGCGTCGCTGCGTGTCCGGCCTGGCCGATTGGCTGAGCGCCCCCCCGCCGGCATTGGCGCACCTGCCCATCGGCGGCGGCCACGCCCAGGTTGACAAACCAGTCGGCGCTCCGGCTGTCCAGTCGCTGAACCGCTCGCCTGGCAAGGAACTCGCGGTTCTGCAAGCCCCTGCCACCGCTGGACACGATGTCTCCGGTTTCAACTCGTCGCAGTTCCTTCGCCTCGCTCCGGGGCACATCCGATTACTCGCCTGCAAGCCGGCAAGGCAGGGCACGGCGCTGGTCGTCCGGGTCCAGGAGGCCGCTGGCGAGGCCACCGTGGGCGAACTCGCCATCGCGGGCGGTCCGGTAACTCGGGTTTCGCTTCAGCCCTGGGAAATCAAAACCCTGCGGCTCGATCAGGGCGGCGGGTGGCGCGAGGTGCAACTGTTCGAGGATACGTGAGCAGACCCACAGACTGAGCCCTGCGGTTCAATACACGCAGTCTCTTCCAGCTTGCCCGAAGGCGATCAAGTTCTCGACCGGCGCCTCGAAGAAGTGATCGGAAGCCGAGCAGATGTAGCCGCCCTGTGGGCCAAATCCCTCGAAAAGGCGATGCGCCTCGCGCCGGACATCCTCCGTCGTGCCGGAAGTCAGGATGTGAAACTGGTCCAGACCGCCGATCATCGCCAGCTTGCCGCCCAAGACAGCCCGGACCTTCTCCGGTTCGGTGATGTTCCCGCCTACTCCGGGTGGCGCGAGCGTTTCGGACGCGTCAGCCCCGTTCTGCACAATGAGATCCAGAATATGCATCATGCCACCGCAGGTGTGATAGGTGGCGCGATGCCCGACTCGGTGCAGCGCGTCGTGGATCTGCCGATCGTAAGGCAGGCAGAACTCGCGATGAAGCCGGGGAGAAATGACCGTGTCGCTCCCGGCGCCGCCCCCCGTCTCGATGAGATCGAACGGGGCGCCCGCCAGGGACTCCTCGATGAACCGCAGCTTCCCTGCGAGCAGTGTCCGCAGCAGATGATGCACCCAGTCGGGGTTGTCCACACACTCGAGTATCAACTGTTCCTCAGCCATCAGACAACAGGCATGCTGCCAGCATCCAGCCTGGTCCCCCCACACAAAGCCGCGCAGAATGCCAGCGTCACCGATGCGGTCGTATTCGGCGACAACGGCGGCCCGGTCCAGTTTCGCCACCGGCATGTGCTTCTCGATGAGTTCGACGTCTTCGTGGCGCTTGAGAAGATACTCGGTCATCCAGGTCGTGGTCCGGTTGCCGCCGGTCTTGTAGGTCAGTCGGCCTCCCGGCGTCGTGATCACATGGTGCAGCAACCTGTCGTCCGGGTCGTCTCGAACCACCTCGATCTCCTCGTGCCACTCCGGCGTCGAAACAATGTGCTTCTCCGCATTCGGAACCCAAAACTGCCCCATGGCCTCGAAGTATTGAATCGAGGCATCGAGCCCGCAGTGCTCAAAGGCGGCCAGCGCGTCCATGCCCCCCATCCGGGTGTCCAGGTGATACTGCTGCCACTGGTGAATGGTCACAGGCAGGCGATCCGGTCTCTCGCAGGCCAAGGCCCGCATCAAGCGTTCTTTCGAGGTCATGCTGATCAATACTCGCCAAAGCACCGTAAGCCTCGCAGCCCAATCTGCCGGACCCAACAGCCTGAAGATCCTCTCCAAAATGCACGAAGTGCACGCATGCTGACACAACCAGACGGAGCGCCGCCGCGCGGAAACCATCCGGGCCCGTCCCGCACCTTGCCGTCCGTGACTTGTTCGATACGCGGTGTCCTCAGTTTGTCAATGCTCGACTGAGGCACACACGCCGGCGCGAACCATCAACATGGGATCGGAGCCCCGCGGCTGTTGCCGGGCGGCGCTGCGTCTGAAGTCATTTTGTCGCCCTGCACAAAACGCAACAGTTGCGCGCCGGAGTGCCCCCGCGCAATCTGATTGTGATAGGATTTATGCATCATCTAAAATGTTGTAGTGAAAGCACTTGTGGATTTATATCGAGGGATTCTCGGGATATGGCATGCCGGGTGCTTTGGGGTTAAGGCCAGTTTGATCGAAGCGCAGAATGCCGAGCATGAAGAAGATCGAAGCCATCATAAAACCGTTCAAGTTGGAGGAGGTCAAAGATGCCCTCAGCGAGATCGGCATCGACGGAATGACCGTCACCGAAGTGAAGGGGTTCGGCCGCCAGCGAGGCCACACTGAGATCTATCGCGGCAGCGAGTACACGGTTGATTTCCTGCCGAAGTTCAAACTCGAGTTGGTGCTTTCCGACAAACAGGCCGAAGCCGCCCTCGCGGTGATCGTCAAGACCGCCCGCACAGGCAAGATCGGTGACGGCAAGGTGTTTGTCTCCCCCATCGAGGAGGCGGTGCGCATCCGCACGGCCGAAACCGGCGAAAACGCGGTGTAGAATCCTCCAAGCCCCAAACAGACACCACCACGACGAACTTCGGAGGAGCCGTCGATGTTCAACAACTTGCCACCCTGGAGACGTGAGATTCTTGGCCAGACTGCTCGAAGTACACAGATCGCAACACCGGTCATGAAGAACCCTCTTTTGTTCCTGACCTTTCTTGTGTGTGTCTTGTCCATGCCCGTTGAATCCCGGGCGTCGGATATCACACCCGCGCCCACGCCGACGCTCGAACAACGTGTTGCCAGCCTCGAAGCCTACGTCAACAATGGCGATCCCACGGCCGCTCTCCAGGGTCCGGACGGCCAGATTGCGGGCGGTCTCGCCACTCCCACATCGGCGACACCCGGGCCCGGCCACAACGGGTGGATGATGGTGTGCGCCGCGTTGGTGCTCTTCATGACACTGCCCGGTTTGGCGCTGTTTTACGGAGGTCTCGTTCGACGCAAGAACGTGCTTTCGGTTCTCGCGCAATGCCTCGGGATTGCCGGTCTGGTCACCATTCTGTGGTGGATCTGCGGCTACAGCCTGGTGTTCGCCAAGGGCACGAGCCCCATCCTCGGCAACCTCAAGTTCGCCTTGCTCGCAGGCGTCGATTCCGCTCCCAACACCCACTACGCCTACTGGGTGTCGCACAATGTGTTCGCGATGTACCAGATGATGTTCGCCATCATCACGCCGGCCCTGATCATCGGCGCGATTGCGGAGCGCATGAAGTTCTCGGCTGTGCTCCTCTTCGTGTGTCTCTGGATGTTCCTCGTCTATTTCCCCCTGGCGCACATGGTCTGGGGCGTCAACGGGCTCATGAACGGGGTCTGGAACTCGGATGCCAAGATCAAGGCCATCGACTTCGCCGGCGGCACCGTGGTGCACATGTCCTCGGGCTGGTCAGCCCTCATTCTCTGCATCCTGCTCGGCAAGCGCCTCGGATTCCCCAAGGAGCCCATGCCGCCGCACAGCATGGTGCTCTGCATGGTGGGAACGGGCATGCTGTGGGTGGGATGGTACGGGTTCAACGCCGGCAGCGCCGTCGCCGCCGACGGCATCGCGGCCAACGCCTTCGCCACAACCACCATCGCCGCCGCCGTCGCCTCCTTCGTCTGGGCAATGACCGAATACGCGCTCAAAGGAAAACCAAGCGTCCTCGGCTTCTGCTCCGGCGTCGTCGCCGGTTTGGTTGTGATCACTCCCGCCGCCGGCTTTGTGACGACCAGCAGCGCCGTGCTCATCGGCGTCCTGGCCGGCATTATCCCTTTTCTCGCCGTCGCTTTCCTCAAGGCGAAACTCGGCTACGACGACGCGCTCGATACCTTCGGGGTCCACGCTGTGGGGGGAACCCTGGGCGCGCTCCTGACCGGCTTTCTGGCCACAACTCGAGTGAATCCCAACCTGGCCAACAACCTGGCGGACATCGTGGGCAAGACCCTCTGGTGGCACCAACTGCAGGCAGTCTTTCTGACCGTCCTGCTGGCAGTGGCGATGACCACACTCATCACCCTCGTGGTCAAGGCGGTTGTGGGCTTGCGCCCCAGCGAGGACATTGAGACCCTGGGACTCGACCTCGCCGAGCACGGGGAAGAGGGATACCACGGTGCCTAGCGCGCATTTCTCGCCAACTCTTGAAGAACGCGGAGCCGATGTCATCGAAAGGTGCACTCATGCGCGCGAGCAACGTGTCGGACTGTCGGAGTCCAACGCGCTGCGAGGGGCAGCACCTCGCGACACACGGGAATAGACTGTCAACACAACACCAACACGATCCTCACACTGCAATGAGCACACCCAAACAAGTCATCGAAATGGCCGCCAAGGCCGGTGCCAAAATGGTCGACTTCAAGTTCGTCGATACCTTCGGCACCTGGCAGCACTTCACCTGTCCCGTTGCCGAATTGACCGAGGACATCTTCTCCGAAGGCCTCGGATTCGATGGTTCGTCCATTCGCGGATGGAAGTCCATCGAGGCCTCCGACATGCTCGCCATGCCCGACCCCGCCACCGCCTTCATGGACCCTTTCTGCGCGGTTCCGACACTCTCCCTGACCAACACCATCGCCGAAACCGGCACCAAGGAAGCCTACACCCGCGATCCGCGCGGCATCGCCCAGAAGGGCGAGAAATACCTGGCCTCCACCGGCCTGGCCGATGCCGCGGTCTTCGGGCCGGAAGCCGAGTTCTTCATCTTCGATAACGTCCAGTTCGACGCCAAAAGCAACGGCACCTTCTATTCCGTGGACAGCGAGGAGGCCGTCTGGAACACCGCCCGAGACGAAGCTCCCAACCTCGGCTACAAGATCCGGCATAAGGAGGGTTACTTTCCGGTCCCTCCAACCGATAGCCAACAGGACATCCGCACCGAAATGTGCCTCGTCATGCAGGACCTCGGCCTCAACGTCGAACGCCAACACCATGAAGTCGCCACCGCCGGACAGGCCGAAATCGATTTCCGGTTCGATACTCTGGTCAAGACCGCGGACAACATGATGCTCTTCAAGTACGTGATCAAGAACGTCGCCCGCAGACACGGCAAGACCGCCACCTTCATGCCCAAACCCTTGTTCGGCGACAACGGATCCGGAATGCACACGCACGTCAGCCTGTGGAAAAAGGGTAAGCCGCTCTTCGCCGGAACCGAATACGCCGGCCTCTCCCAAATGGCCCTCTACTTCATCGGCGGCATCCTCCAGCACGCCAAGGCCCTCAGCGCCCTGTGCAGCCCCACAACCAACAGCTACAAACGATTGGTCCCCGGATACGAAGCCCCCGTCAACCTGGCCTACTCCGCCCGCAATCGCTCGGCCGCGATCCGTATCCCGACCTTCAGCGAGAATCCCAAGGCCAAGCGGCTCGAGTACCGCCCGCCCGACCCCAGCGCCAATCCCTACCTCTGCTGCACGGCCATTCTCATGGCCGGCCTCGACGGCGTCCTGAATAAGGTCGACCCCGGAGAACCCATGGACAAGAACCTCTACGAACTGCCACCCGAGGAATTGGCCAAGGTCCCGCAGGTGCCAGGCAGCCTCGGCGAGGCCCTCGACGCCCTCGGACGCGACCACGAGTTCCTCCTCAAGGGTGATGTCTTCTCGCGCGACTTCCTCGAAACCTGGATCAGCGCCAAACGCAAGGAGGCAGACGCCCTACGCCTGCGCCCCCATCCGTACGAGTTCTTCCTGTATTATGACGTCTAGCGAGGCGCGCCTCAGACCAAATCCCAGTCCTCATAGGCATGAAAAGTCCCCGTGTTTCCCCGCCCCTTTCTCCCGCGCCTCGCTCCTTAGAATCCTTGCGAAACGAAAGGGATAGGGGTGAAGGCCAAACTTGACTTGATCGCAACATGTTTTGGGTTTCAAGGATTCTAGCGAGGAGCGCCTGCCCATGAACCTCGGAATGCAATCGTTGATTTCCAGGCACTTCCCCATTCCGGGGTCATGGGCACAATGAACACGCAATCTGGCGGATTGGGGTCTCAGACCGGCGAGGCGTCTGGACGACTCGTGCCCGCCGGGTGGGATCCACGATCACCGGCGCCCAACGCCTCGCTCAGTGGCGCCGCGCGGCTCAGCAGCGCAGAAATGTAGAATGTAGAGATCTGACCCCATAAACTGCCATGAGATATTCAATCCCGAGATCTGACCCCGCGCCGTTGCCGCAGTTGGCCTGGACGCTCGGATTGGCGGCTGTCGGAATGGTCGGGCCGCAAGCCGGCCTCCGCGCCGAGGAGACCCAGCGCGCCGTTTCCTCCTCCTTGGCCTCGACGACCCTCAGCGGGTACGTCGATACCTCGGCCATTCTGAAATTCGGCAGCGGCCATGGCACCGTCGGACGGTCGTTTGACGGCGACGCCAAACAGAATGGCTTCAACTTCAACGTGGCCAAGGTTCAAATCGAAAAACCGCTCGACGAAGGCCGCTGGGCCGCCGGATACCGCGTCGGCTTGTTGTTCGGGCCCGACGCCAATACCGTCGCCACCACCTCCGCCAACACGCTGGACGCCTTGGCGGCGGGGGAAAACCATGCCACCTCCGACTTCGCCGTCAAGAACGCCTACGTGACCCTCCACGCCCCCCTGGGCAACGGTCTCGAATTCAAGCTGGGCGTCTTCGATACACTCGTCGGATATGAAGTGTTCGAGGCCGGCAACAACGCCCACTACAGCCGTTCCTACGGGTTTTATCTCGAACCGCTGGTCCACACAGGCCTTCTCTTGTCGTACGAGTTTTGTGAAGCCGTCACCGTCAACGCCGGCATCGCAGATCCCAACAACATCTTGGTGAACCCCAACACGATCAATGCCCGGACCGGCGTGAATTCGCTCTTCTCCTACATGGGCTCGATCATCATCACCGCACCCGAAACCGCCGGCATCCTCGAAGGCGGAACCCTCACCGGCGGGATCATCGACCACGCCATCGACCAAGAGCCCGATATCATCCAGTGCTACCTGGGGGGCAGCATCCCCGCTCCGCTGCCAAACGTGACCTTGGGCATCGCCTACGACTATCGCGGCAATCGCTCCGGACAAGGCGTCGACTCGCGCCACGCGCACGCGCTCGCCGGCTATCTCGCCTGGCAGGCGTCCGAGAAGCTCGAATTGGCCGCCCGCGGCGAGTACGCATTCGGCACCTCCGGCATCACAGCGCTCGGCAGTCCCGAAAGCTGGTATCTCTCGAAGCCGGGCCGCGACAACGAACTGCTCGGAATCACGGCAACCATCGATTACTCATTCTGGGCAGGAACCATCACCCGTCTCGAGTTCCGTTGGGATCGTGACCTGAGCGGCACCGGCGTCTTCAACGACGGAAACGACATGAACTGTCTCTCGCTCGCGCTCAACGTCATCTACAACTTCTGATCGAATGCCCGCCATTGGGACCGGATTCGGCGTCCCCTTTGAGTAAGCCCGGTGACCTCGCTTTTCAGGCGCCGCCCCACCGTTCGCGGTGCACGCGGGCGGCGTGAAAGCGTGTTCGGGGTTCCTTGGTTTCGCCGGGCCAGCCAAGAGCGATCGCCGCAACAGGAAGAATCCCGGCTGGAATGCCGAGCAGGCTCGCGATCTTCTCGACTCGCTGTTCCCTGGGGTGGATGCCCAGCCAGCAGGCACCCAGCCCGAGACCATGGGCGGCGAGCAGCAGGTTCTCGATGCCGGCGGCGCAGTCCTGGAGCAGGTAGCTGAGTTGCCGGTCGTGCGCCGCTTCGATCTCGCCGCATACAACGATGCCAACCGCCGCGGTGGCCAGCATCTGACCGTTGGGCAGGATGTGCGTCATCGCCGTGAGGGTCGCGCGGGACCGAACCACGACGAAACGCCACGGATCCTTCGCCACGGCCGAGGGCGCAGCCATAGCGGCTTCGAGCAGCTTCTGGATCGTCGGCTCGTCGATCTCGCCGGGCCGGTAAACCCGAATGCTGCGCCGTCCCAGAATGAGTTCGAGAGCAGGGCTGCGTGTGGGCACGTTCATGGCGTCTTACGGGGCAGAGCTGTAAACGCGGACGTAATCCACGCGGAAAAAATCGGGCAGTTCCGCCTTCTTGATGTCGCCGCCCCATGTGCCGATCTCTTCAGTGAGCTTGAGGAACTCGGGCACCCGGGAGACGCCCCCGGCCGTGGTGCGCCAGGTCTCCTTGCCGTCGACGTAAAACACATACTCTTCGGGCAGCCAGAGCAGGCCAAAGGTGTGCCAGCCTTCCATGACACCCGGCACGTTGAACTTGATTCCAGCGGATTGGTGTTCCTTGCCGTAGCCGTCCCAATGCAGGTTCGACGTCAATTGACCGTCGCGCCACGGGACCTCGATGATGTCGATCTCGGTGCCGTCCCGCCCCTCGTCGCCGACTTTGCCCACACCATCGCACATCAGCCAAAAGGCGGGCCAGTGGCCCGGCTGTTTGGGCATCTGACAGCGCGCGACCAGGTATCCGAACGCCTTCTCGAACTTGCCGCGCGTGTTCACGGCACCGCACGTAAAGCGATCGCCCTCTTTCTTGGTTCGAAGCACCAAATAGCCCTGACCATCCACATACGCATCGTCCTTGACCCAAAAGCCGTCGCGGCGCTTATGATCGCCCAGCCGATTCCATTTCGTCTCGTCGAGCGATGGCCCGTCGAATTCATCCTGCCACACTAATGTCCATGGCTTGCCCTCCGGAGCAGGCGGCAGAAATTCCTTGCCGGGCGGCGACGCGTCACCCCCAAAACTCGAGAGACAAAACACACTGCCGGCAACGGCAAACAGGCAAGCAAGTTGCAAACATTTCATAGGCCATCCGTACCGAGAGTCTGGCTCGGTGTCAATCTGAGTGGACGAAGCCAGGACCCGAAATCTTCAATTGTCGTTAGCGAGGCTGCGCCTCAGACCAACGAGGCGTGTTGCCAGATCCTCTGCGCTTGGTCTTTCCCAGGTGATCGGCAGTCGACGCCTCGCTTGGGGAAATGGTTTGTCTCGCGTCCGCGCTGTGCGACACTGCGGTTGATTCCGACGCGGACCGCCGCATCACCCCGCGGGCGCGGGTCCGGACCCATGGCCAGGGATCCGGCGAGGCGGGACGGCGGTTTCACATGCGCCGCCAAGAGCAGCAACATGAGTCGGTTCAGCAATCTTGAATTCAACCCGCCCAAGGGCGAGCAGACGTCGCACAGCGAAGCGGTGAGCGACGACGTGTTTCATCTCCGCGAGGCGGACGCGGCGTTTCGGCGGGGGGCCTTCGATCAGGCGTTGCGATCCTACGCGCGCACTCTCGAGTACGATCCCAACAGTGCCACAGCCTGGGTGGGGCAAGTGCGCATGCTCATCGAGTTGGGTCAGTTCAAGGAGGCGAACCTCTGGGTCGACAAAGCACTCGAACGGTTCCCCCATCAGGCGGAAGCCCTGGCGGCCAAGGCGGTCGCGCTCGCCCGCGTGGGGGACACCAAGGCCGCGCTGGCGTTCTCCGACGCCGCCATCGAGGAGGAGAGTTCGACGCCCTACGTCTGGCTGGCACGCGGGGATGTGCTGCTGGCCCGCGCGGAGCGCCGGGCGGAGTCCTGTTTTACGAAGGCGCTGGCCGTGGCATCGCAAGACTGGCTGTGGCCCTGGCTCGCATCGCGCATTCACGCGTTTTATCGCAAGTTCTCGCTGGCGATGAAACTGGCGAGCCAGGCGCTGGCCCTGGACAGCAGCCACGCCGTGGTCTGGCTGCAACTGGGGCGCTGCCAGATGGCGCTGGGATTGGCAGGCGCGGCGAACGATTCCCTCACACAAGCGCGCGAGTTGGATCCCGAATGTCCAGAGATCGGCGACGCGGCCGCCGCACTGCGCGAATCGGGTTTCTGGGACTGGCTGGCCGGGCGGTATCGCCGAGGGTGGAAGGGTTAACGATGGGAAGGCTCGAAGCCTTGATGCAGGCGGCTGTGGAGCGTGGGGCCTCCGACCTTCACCTGATCGCGGGGGCGCCCCCCGCCTTCCGGATCAACGGGGAGATCATCCTGGCCGACGGCGACATGCTGACCGCGACGGATCTCGAAGAGTTGGCGCGATCGGTGTTGAGCGCCGAGCAGGCCGCGGTGTTCCAGCGGGATTGGGAGCTGTGCACGTCACTGCGCTGTCCCGAGGCGGGGCGAGTGCGCGCCACGCTCTACCGCCGCGACGGCCACGCGGAGTTCAGCTTCCGATTCTGCGGCGAAGAGATCCCGTCCCGCGAGGACCTGGGACTGCCCCCCAAGCTGGACGAACTCGCCCGGCGTCCCAACGGCCTGCTGCTCATCGCCGGCCCCACCGGGTCGGGCAAGACCAGCACCCTCAATTACCTGGTCGATCGGATCAACAGCGAGCGGCGATGCAAAATCGTGACGATCGAAGATCCCATCGAGTTCGTGCACCACAACAAGCGCGCCATTGTGGTCCAGCAAGAGGTGCTCTCCGACACCCACTCGTTCTCTCGCGCCCTCATCCACGTCCTTCGCCAGGATCCCGATGTCATTGTCATCGGAGAGATGCGCGATTACGCCGCGATCGCGGTCGCCTTGACGGCGGCCGAGACCGGGCATCTGGTGATCGCCACGCTGCATTCGCCCGACGTCGTCCACGCGCTCGAACGCATCATCGGCGTGTTCGAGGGCGCCGCCCAGCGCCAGATTATTCTCCAGCTTGCCAGCTCGCTGCAGGGGATCATCGCACAGGAACTGGTGCCCAGCGTCGATCGCGCGCGCCGCACCCTGGCCTATGAACTGCTCGTGGCCAACAGCGCCGTGCGCAACGTCATCCGCGAAAACCAGCTCCACATGATCGAGACGATCATCCAGACGGGAGCCAAGGACGGCATGACCCTGCTCGATACCTGCCTCTACGACCTCTACTGCCGCTGCCTGATCAGTTACGATGTGGCCTTGGCGCGCGCCCGGCACCCGGACCGCATCGCCAAACGCACCGGGTAGATTCTCTCGCTGCGGCGTCGCAAAGACATGCCCGAGAAACAAGCACGGCGACTATCGAGCAGGCTCTGGATCGAATCTGGTCCAAGGCCCACGGGCATCTTCATCCATGACTGATTTCTGGAGCATCGCAGGGCGGATCCTCGGCGCGCTGGGAACGGGCGCGCTCCTCTGGTGGGTGCTGAGCCGGTGGTGGAAAAAGAGCGACGACCGCCCCGGCCTCTTGGCGCGTTGGCTGCTCACCCTGGCCGACCTCGCCTTTCTGGGGTTGGTTGTCGGGCCGTTGGTGGCGCGGTTCGACTACGCCGCGGCCTTCATCGGCATCCCCATGACCGCCGTGGGCGGCCTGATCCTGGCCTTGATTTGGGTGCCCCATCTGACCGGGGCAGTCGGACGCAAGTTCGGCCAGCTCTATGACGGCGGCGATGTGCCCCCCGATCCGGAACCTCTCTTCTCGATCGTCGAAGCGCGCCGAAAAACAGGGCGATACCCCGAGGCGGTGGCGGAACTGCGAAAACAACTGGAAGCGTTCCCCACCCATTTCCGGGGTCTGATGATGCTGGCCGAAATCCAGGCGGACAATCTCCACGACCTGCAAGCGGCAGCCGATACGATCGAGCAGATCGTCAGCCAGCCCACACACCCACCCACGAACGTGGCCTACGCACTCACACGGCTGGCCGACTGGCAACTGAAGTACCTGAAGGACCCCGACACCGCGCGCCAGACCTTCCAGCGCATCGTCGGCCTCTTTCCCGAGTCGCCGGAAGCTTACCGCGCCCACCAACGGCTGGCTCATCTGGCAACGCCCGAGTTCCTGGCCGGAAGCCTCGAACGTAAGCCTCTCAAACTGACTCGGCACGACGACCGCCTCGGCCTGCGCCCCGGCTGCGGGGGATTGGAACCGCCGACGCCCCGTCCCGCCGACCGCGTCGACGCCCTGGTGCGGCAACTCGAACGCTTCCCCTTGGACAACCAGGCGCGCGAAGATCTGGCGTGCGTGTACGCCTGCGATTTCGGGCGTCTCGACCTGGCCACCGAGCAACTCGAGCAGCTCATTGCCCAGCCCTGCGCCCCGGAAGCCCAGATCACGCGCTGGCTTAACTTGCTGGCCGAGCTTCAGGCGCGCGAGGGGGGAGATCTCACTCTCGCCCGGCAAAGCCTGCAGCGGATCATCGATCGTTCCCCCGAAACCAGCGCAGCGGAGGCGGCGCGGCGTCGCATGGCCACCATTGGCCTCGAATTGCGGGCAAAAAAACAGAGCCAAGCAGTGACACTTGGCTCCTACGAGCAGCGACTGGGCTTGAAGCAGGGCGGCCCGCCGCGGCGCGAGCCCCCCCCCGCAGGGGAGTGAACCCGCACCACAGCGCGCGTCTCTCTCTATCGGGCTTGGAGCTGGAGCGCGATCTGCTTGTCGATCTCGCTGGCGAGATCCACATTGCCACCTCCGCCGCTCCGGCGCGCCTGGACCACCACGCGGGAGATGCTGGGTTCGACTTCGTCCAGTTTCACCCAGACTTTGTTGTTGTCGATCCTGGCTTCGAGGACCTTCGAGATCGTGTTCTCGCTGGTGAGCGTGCCGTTGAAGGCCAGCACCTCTTTGGCCGCCGCAAAAATCTGATCAACCGGACGCTCATAGCGGCTCTCGATCTGATCCTTGGAGAAAGGCTTGCCGGCCCGACTGCGGCCGTCCATCGAATGATAACAGCCGACCGTCATCACGAGCAGACACACACCAGCCAGCAGGGTGGAACAGTTCATCTTCATTGGCGGGGATGCAATCACATCGGGCCGGACCGTCAAGCCTTTTGCTTGCACCGCGGCAGCCTTTCGGCGGGGCGGTGCTCCCGGGAGACGGGCCCCTGGCGCCTGAAATCCGGTCAGCCTTTTGCCATTGCGAGGGGACGGCGACCGCCTTATAAAGTCCCACACAAACTGTACTCGCCCACACCGCGCCGCTCGGTTACCAATCAGCGATCCGCGCGCTCGAAGGGCTTGGCCGGCCTCCGGTTCAAATGCAGCAGCCGCAAGCCAGGGCGCAGGACCGTTCCGGCGGACGAGTGGCGAGCCGGGAGTCACGACCGCGAAATCGAACGTACGCACAGGACTTCTTATGAAACAGCATGACTGGCTTCGGCCATCCAGCCCTTCGGCCCTCGCGGCGACTGTGCTGGTCTGCTTGCCCCTGATCGCTCAGGAAACACGCTTCACCGACCTGGTCGGGCCGGGCAACGTCGGCCCGGTCACGCAAACCGCGCCTCTCCAGGTGCCCGTGATCACCTGGGGCGGCGACATGGCCACGTTCCACGCCAACGGCGGGCTCACCACGCGGCCCGGCACCATTTTCCAGAAGCAGGGTCTCAACGTGCGCCTCGCCCCGGCGGACGATTTCGTCCAGCAGGTCCGCGACTATCGCGCCGGCAAGACGCCGTTCCTGCGCGGCACTTTCCACATGGTCGGATTGGCCTCCGAAGTCATCGGCTCCGACCCCCGCACCAAGGGCGTGGTGATTCTCCAGATGACCTGGTCCGCCGGCGATCATCTGGTGGCCCGCGAATCGTTGCGAACACTCAGCGACCTCAAAGGCAAGACGGTCGCCCTCCAGCAATGCGGGCCGCACGTGGGCATGCTCGATGACGTGCTCAAGTCGGCGCAACTGAGCTGGAACGACATCACGGTGGTCTGGGCCAAAGACCTCTCCGCCTCACCCGATTCGCCGCCCGAGCTGTTCCGCAAACGCCAGGACATCGACGCCTGCTTCGCCATCACGCCCGATATGGTCGGCCTCTGCGGGGGATTGGCCAGCGTCGGCACCGGCGCAGAAACGACTGTGAAGGGATCGCGCGTGCTGGTCTCGACGGCCCAGCTTTCCCGCTCCATCGCCGATGTCTACGTCTGTCGAAAGGACTTTTATGACGCCCACAAAGAGATGATCACCAAATTCGTGGCCGGTTATCTCAAAGCGTGCGAGGAAGTCCTCGAATTGAAGAAACAGTACGAAGCCTCCGGGTCGGCCCCCTATCAGGCCTTGCTCCAGATGACCCAGGATATCTACGGCAAGAAAACGATCCCCGTGCTCGAAGACGCCCACGGGCTGGTGACCGATTGCACCTTCGTCGGCTACCCGGGCAATGTCGCGTTCTTCCAAGAACAGGGCAACCTCACCGGCTTCGAGGCCCTCCAGAAGTCCGCCCTCGACCTGGCGGTCAACCGCGGCTACGCCCGTGAACGGATGGGACTGTTCCCGTCGGGCCTCGATTACAAGTCGCCGCTGTTCCTCAACTACCTGAGCCGGACCCAGCTCGAGCGCGCCGACCGTTTCCGCGCCGAGGCCGTCCGCACCGAGATCGAGCAACTGAGCGCCGGCGGCGGCCTGGATGAGCGGACGATTCTCTCTTTCACCATCAACTTCGAGCCCAACCAGACCGAGTTCAGCGCCGTGCAGTACGGAGCCGAATTCCAGCGGGTCGTCGAAACCGCCGCCCGGTTCGGCAATGCGGTCGTGGCCATTCGCGGCCACGCCGACCCGACCAAGACCCTGCTCGACTTGGTCAAGGCCGGCATGACTCGCGGCGTGCTCAAACGCGTCGGTAGCCAGGGCAACTACTCCTACTCCCTCAACGGCAAGCCGCTCGACCTGAACAGCACGGTCGAGCTGACCCGATTGATCGAAACCGGGGCCTTCGACGGCGTGCCCGACAACAATCCGCGCGAGACCATGCAGGCGGCGTTGAATCTGTCGCGCAGTCGCGCCGAGGCGGTGCTCGACTCGATCATCGAGTACGCCAAGAGCAAGGGCCTGACCATCGACAAGACCCAGGTCCAGCCCGTCGGCGTCGGCATCCGCGAGCCTTTCGTCGCCAAGCCGTCCAATATGGACGAGGCCAAGAAGAACATGCGCGTCGAGTTCCGCATCGTCCGCGTCGCTGCGGAGGCCACGAATCAGGCCGACTTCGATTTCTAGAATCCTTGACCGGTGAAACATGTTGTCGACAAGTCAAGTTTCTGTGCTGCGATAAAGGGGTCAAGGATTCTACTGAGCGAGGCGCGGGAGAGAAGGGTAGGAAAACGAAAGGGCGGTTCATGATGTCGAGAATCGAAAATGGTCTGAGGCGCGCCTCGCTAGGTTTTGCTTTCACACCGGAGTCCGCCATGAATCACTCGCCTTGGGGTTGGTCGATCCTCCTGGCCCTCGCCGCCCTGGGCCCGGCGCCGGCAAATGCGCGCGCCCAGGAACACCACGACAGCGTGGTCATCGTCCTGGACGCGTCGGGCTCGATGAAAGACGCCATGCCCGGCGGGCAGGGCAGCAAGATGGCCGCAGCCAAGACCGCACTCAAAACCGTCCTGGCCCAAATCCCGCCCAGCACACACCTGGGCCTGCTCGTCTTCAGCGCCCGCAACATCAAGGATCCGTGGGTCTATCCCCTCGGACCACGTCGAGACGACCCATTGACGGCGGCCATCGACGGCCTCGAGCCGTACGGCAACACCCCGCTCGGGCGCTATCTGAAGCAGGGCGCAGACCGGCTGCTCGAAGACCGAGCCGCCCAGTTCGGCTATGGCACCTACCGTCTCCTGGTCGTCACCGACGGCGAGGCGCAGGATCAGGACCTTGTGGATCGCTATGCCCCGGAGGTGCTCGCCCGCGGCATCACCATGGATGTGATCGGCGTGGCGATGCGCCAGGACCATACCCTCGCCCGCAAAGCCCACTCCTACCGTCGCGCCAACGACGCCGCGTCGCTCCAACGCGCAGTCGCGGAAGTGCTGGCCGAGGTGGCCCGGCCACGCACCGATGCCGCTCAGGCCGATGCCTTCGACGAACTGGCCGCCATCCCGCCCGAAGTGGCGGCTGCGGCCTTGCAGACTCTCTCCGCTTCCGGCAATCACCCGATCGGCACGAAACCTCGCGCCGCCGGGTCCGCGGACGCCCCGAAGCCGGCGCCTGGTGTCCAGACTTCCGCCGGCGCCGCGGCGCAGCCCCCCGCCCCGCCCATCCCGGCAAGGCCGCCCGGGCCGAGCCGGCCGCCTCGAGGCGGCCCCTCCTGGCTGATCATTTTCACTTTCGTGGCCGCGTTCCTTTTCGTCGTTGTCCGCCGTCTGTTCAAGAACCGTTGACCATGAGCGAAAAGCGCGCCAAAGGCTGTCTGGTCGCTGCGGTGGTCTGGTGTCTTATCCTCGCTGTCCTCGGCGTGGCGTACCGGTACCTGGTGCACCCCTATCTGAAAGACAAGCTGCAGGGCGATACCGGATCAAGCAGTCAGTATCGCGAGGAGTTGGTCGTGGCAGCCGACTCCTTCAGCGGGTACGCGATCCTGCGCTCGGAGGCGCTCAGGCAGCAACTCAAGGCGCGCCAGATTCGCTATGTGGTGCGAGACGACCGCGGCGATTTCGCCGCCCGGCTAAAGGCATTGAACGAGGGCGAAGCCCAACTCGCCGCCTTCACCATTGATTCGCTCGTCGCCGCCGGCGCGCGGCTCGGCGATTATCCCGGCACCATCGTGCTGGTGCTCGACGAGACCAAGGGGAGCGACGCATTAGTGGCCCACGCCGGAGCCGTGAAGAGCCTTCAGGATCTGAACTCGCCCGATGCCCGGATCGTGCTCACGCCCAATTCGCCGAGCGAGTTCCTCGCGCGCGTCGTCGTCGCCCACTTCAATCTGCCCCGGCTCCCCGAAAAATGGTGGACCGAAGCCGACGGCCCGGCGGCCGTACTCGGCCAGTTGCGCGCTGCCAAACCCGGCGAGAAAAAGGCGTTCGCGCTCTGGGAACCTTACGTGACCAAAGCGCTCGCGGAAACCGGCGTGCACGTGCTGCTCGATAGCTCCAAGCTGAAGGGGTACATCGTCGATGTCCTGGTCGCCCAGCGCCAGTTCCTTCGCGAGCATCCCGAGCAGATCAAGGCCTTCGTCGAAGCCTATTGCCGGGCAGCCTACGCCTATCGCCAGGAAACCGGCGGCCTCACTCGTCTGGTCCAGCAAGACGCCCGCCAGACTGGCGCGGAAAGCCTCGATGACGCCCAGGCCAAGCGAGTGGTCGAGGGCATCGAGTGGAAGAACACCCTCGAGAACTATGTCCACTTCGGCATCGCCGCCGCCCCTCCTCAGGCCAGCCTCGATGGCCTCGAAGACATGATCGCCCGCGTGGTGGACGTGCTCCTCAAGACGCGCGCCCTGGCCAGCGACCCGCTCGGCGGCAAGTACAGCTCCCTCTACTACGATCAGATCCTCGCCGCCATGCAGCGCGAACAGTTTCATCCCGCCAAGGGAGCCAACCTCATCCCCGGACTGGGACCGAGCGCGGCCGCCGACGAGCAGATCCGGCCTGACCAGGCCATCCGGGCGCTGACCCCAGACCAATGGAGCCAGTTGCAGCCCGTCGGCGAGCTGCGGGCCGAGCCGGTCGTCTTTACCCGCGGCTCCTCCACCGTCAGCGTCGCCAGCGAGCGGGATTTGTCCACCCTCGCCCGCCGGCTGCAGTCGCTTCCCCAGTTCTATGTCCGCATTATCGGGCAAACCCGCGCCGAGGGCGACGCCGAAGCCAACCGGGCGTTGGCCCAGGCGCGCGCCGACGCCGTGGCCCGTTCGCTCCGAGCCCACGGCATCAACCCCGACCGCCTGAACACCCAAGCCGAACCTTCCGCCGTGGCCGGAGGCGAGGGGCAAACCGTGCTCTTCGTCGTCGGCCAGTTGCCCTACTGATGCTGCCCGACCTCAGCGGCACCTGCCGACCGCAGGTGGGAGAGGGTTGGCGCAGCCCGCGCGGCAACCAGCGCCGCGCGTCGCGCCGCGCGCCCGCCGCCACCCTCCTCTGGCCGGGGCATCCCGCAGACGACCAACCCCACTCCACCCGGACCGACCGGTTCCCCCGCCTTCCGCGAGACGGTCGGGATTCGCCGCGGCGAGCCCGCGCGCCGCACGCGCGCGACCCGCGCCCATCGAGACCGAATCGGGATCGCGCCGGCCTTGTCAAAAAAACTGTCCACAACCCCGAAAACCAGGCATATTCGTCACCAACCAAGTTCGACAGACACATGCCCGACGCCCACAAGATCCGAAACCGCGTGCTGCTGCGCCTGGCCGGCCATCCGCTGGTCATCGGTCCGTTCATCGCCGGAATGACGGCTCTGACGGCGGCATGGTCGCTCGGCTGGAAAGCGGGCTTTGCCCTGTTCGCCGGCCTGGCCGGCGTGCTCGCCGCCGCCGGCTCCCTGGTGACGCAGTTGACCCTCCGCGGTGAGAAGTTGGCCACCCAGGTGACGGAAGAAGTCGCGCGCGAGGAACGTGAGGCGGCCCAACGTTTGCTGGACGATCTGGACCAGCAATTGGCCGAGGCGGACAAGGACCCGCGGCCTGAAACCGCCCTCCGCGACTTGCGGGCCCTGGTGCGAGCGTTCGACGAGGCCGAGGCCGCCTCGAGCCCTGCGCATCTCCCGCTGGTCGTCGACCTGCGGGCGCGCGTCCAAGAGGTCTTTCATCAAGGCGTCGAGGCCGTCGCCCAGACCGGCAAACTCTGGCAGACCGCCCGGCAGTTGAATTCCCCCGCCGCCCGCCAGCCGCTGCTCGATCAGCGCGAGCGCCTCATCGCCGACGTCCAGGCCACCGTGAAACAACTGAGCGACACCCTCGTTGGGGTCCAGAGCCTCGGGACTGGCGAAGGGTCGCCCCGCGAACTCACCCGGCTGCGGGAAGAGCTTGACCAGAGCCTGGCGGTCGCCAGGACGGTTGAAGAACGTGTCGCTTCCCTGCTCAACGAAACCTCGGTCGGCTCCCGCGAATCGCTGGCCGCCACCACCTCCGAAACGAAAGGATAAAGTCTATGTTCGGCGCTCTCGCCCGCTGGTTCAAAGCCCTCGGTTACTTGTTGACCGGGCAGATGGATTCCGCCCGTCGCGTCATCGACGCCAACCCGCATGTGGTCCGAGCCAAGTACGACCAGATCGTCCGGGAAAAGATCTCCCAGATCCAGATCTACAAACAGGCGGTGGCCGGTCTGATCGCCCAGCAGGAAACCAAGATCGCCACCGTCAAACGCCTGAGCGAGGAGGTCCAACAGCTCGAACGGCTCAAGGCCGGCGCGCTCGCCAAGGCCAAGCAGACCGTCGAACGCCTGCAGGCTGCCGGCAAGTCCAAGGAGGAGATCCACACCGACGAGGACTACAAGAAATGTCTCGCCGCCTTCAACGACTTCTCCTCGACCCTCGCCGAGAAACAGGAACGCATCGCCGAGAATGAACGCGATGTCGACGGCTACCGCAAGACCATCGGCGAGCATAAGGTCCAGTTGCAGCAGCTCCTGCGCGACGTCGACAAGGTCAAAGCCGAGGCCTCCGATGCCGTGGCCGACATCATCACCGCCAAACAGGAACGCGACCTCGCCGACACCCTCGCGGGCATCGCCAAGGACGGCTCGGCCGAGGAACTCCAGCGCCTGCGCCAGATGCGCCAGGAACTCCGAGCCGAAGCCCGCATCTCGAAAGAAATGGCCGGCACCGACGTCAAAGCCCAGGAAGCCGAGTTCCTCGATTATGCGCGGCGAACCACCGCCAGCACCGAGTTCGACGCCCTGCTCGGACTCCAAGAGAAACGAGACGCCTCCCCCAAGGCGGGCGCCGAAAAAGCCGCTCCCCTGCCTGAATGACCACACCGAAAACGGCCACCTCAACCTGACCCCACTCCCCGTGAACCGTGCCGCCTTCTCCCCGTCCCTCTCTCCCGCTCCAAACGGGGGAGAGGATGCCCCGCCACGGCGGGACGGGTGAGGGGCAATGTGCGCGCGATCCATGGCCCCAGTGCATTCTCAATAAAGAACTCTCGCTCACCATGAAACCATTCCATTCTGCCCCCCTGAAAGCCGCCCTCCTCAGTGTGGCGCTCCTGGCCTCCCTTTGCCCTGCCTCAGCCGCCCCCGCCTTCTCGCTCGCGTGGAGCGAGTACCCCTCCTGGAGCGTCTTCGGTGTCGCCCACGTTTTCAAACTCATCGACGGTCGAGAAGGCCAAACCGGCCCGATCGAAGAGAAATGGGGTGTGGACATCATTCTCAAGGAAGCCGAGTACGATCCGTGCATGACAATGTACGCGGCGGGCCAATGCGACGCCGTGTGCATCACGACGCTCGACGCGCTCAACCCCGCCCTGGGGCGTCCCTCGGTCGTCATCGCCCCCACCTCGACCAGCGCTGGCGCCGATGCCCTGATCGTTCCCAGGTCCATCACCCGCATCCAACAACTGCGGGGCAAGAAGATCTTCGGTCTGGCAAAGAGTGTCTCGGAGTATTGCTTTAACCGGAACCTCGAACTCCTCGGTGAGAAGACCCGAGAACTACAAGTTCAGCAACATGGACCCCGGCGCCGCCGCGGTGGCCATGCAGCAGAGCCAAAAAGAAATCGGGGCCATTATCGTCTGGAACCCGTTCGTGCTCGAGACGCTCAACAAACGCAAAGACGTCCATGTCCTGTTCGACTCGACGACGATCCCCAACGAAATCATCGACTCGGTCGTCATGGCCCAATCCTCGCTCGACAAGCCGGGCGGCAAGGAGTTCGCCTGCGCGGTCCTGGACGCCTTCTACCAGGTGAATCAGCGGCTCGCCGACCCCGCCACACACGACGACACGCTGATCGCCATCGGCGACAAGTTCAGTCACCTGGACCTGACGGCGATGAGCAAGGTCGTTCAACAAACCCGGTTCTACGGCACCCCTCAGGCCGCCCTCGACTTGCTCACCGGCGCCGAACTCAAAGCCGTCACCCAGCGCGTCGTCGATTTCTGCGTCAAACAGGAAATCGTGCCGACCGCCCCCAAGATCGGCTATGGCAGTCAGGCTGACACCGGCGCGGTCGCCCTCCGGTTTGACCCTGCCTTCGTCCGCCAGGTGGTCGCGAGGAAATGACCCGGTGCAGGTCGTGTTGATTGGCGTGATTGCTCTCTGCACTGTCCCCGTGACACTCCCGGAATCGCGCGGTGGAATCGCCGCCGATCTGGGCGCGCTCCGCTTCGACGGCCAGAGCCTGGTGATCGAGTCTCAGACCAAGGACCGCCCCGTGCGTCGCTCCTCCACTCCCCGCGCCACCCCATGATCCGTCGTCCCATCAAGTCCTCGACAGCGGCGATCCTGGGCGTTTTGTCCGTCCTCCTCCTGCTCGGTGGTTACACGTTCCTGGCGCATCGGCAGTACCGAAGCAATCCGAGCGACACGACCATCCCGCGCTGGAGCCAGTTGCAGAAGGGCTTCGCCAGCACGATCGAGGTCAACAGGCGGTCCGGTGACCGATGGTTGGTGGTGGACGCCGTCGCGACCGGCCAGCGGCTCTTCCTCGGCTTGGCCGGCGGCGTTGTGGGCTCGCTCCTCCTCGGCCTCGCCATGGGTTGCTTCTCCCCTGTCGAGGCCTTCTTCTACCCGCCGCTCTCTTTGCTCGCGAAAGTGCCGCCCACCGCCGCCTTGGCGGTCTTCTTCGTCCTGGTCGGCACCGGGAACAACATGTACGTGACCATGATCGTCTTCGGCGTCCTCCCCACGATGACGCTGACCGTGTACTTGGCGGTGAAGGAGTTTCCCGACGAACTGCTCTACAAGGCCTACACCCTGGGCGCTTCCCACTTGGAGGTCGTTTGGACGATCATCTTCCGCCAGGTCTTGCCCAAATTCATCGACGCCGTCCGGCTCTCGATCGGTCCGGCGATGGTGTACTTGATCGCCGCCGAGATGGTCGTGGGTGATGTCGGCTTCGGCTATCGCATCCGGCTCCAGTCCAAGCTCACCAACATGAGCGTGGTCTATCCCTACCTGGCCCTGCTCGCCGCGTTCGGGTTCGGCATGGATTCCCTGCTGCGGCTTCTCCAACGGAAGCTGTGCCCTTGGTATGAATCCAAGCGCTGACCCTGCGACTGCGACGAGTCCTGGCAACGACATTGCCCTCGTCTGTCGTGGTGTCAGCCACGGTTTCGGCGCCAAAGCCGTCCTGTTCGACGTCAACCTCGAACTGCGCCGTGGCCAGTTCCTCTCGCTGGTCGGGCCCAGTGGCTGCGGCAAGTCCACCTTGCTCCGCGCCATCGTCGGCACCCACCCGCCCCGGGCAGGCCAACTGCGGCTCTTCCCGGCCGATGCCGGCACCGAAGGCAAGCTGGTCGACAGCCCAGGACGCGATCGAGGCATCGTTTACCAGCAGTACTCGCTGTTCCCGTTCCTGACGGCCCGCCAAAACGTCGCCATCGGCCCCATGCTCGATCGAACCAGCATCGCCTTCCGCCGCTTCCGCTTCCTCCGCTGGCGGCGGCTGCGCCGGGAACAGTTGCAGGCCGCGAGCGATATGCTCGACAAAGTGAAACTGGGAGACGCCATGGACCTCTACCCCCACGAGATGTCCGGCGGCATGCGCCAGCGCGTCGCGCTCGCCCAGGCCATGATCATGAAACCGGAGATCATCCTGCTCGACGAACCCTTCGGCGCGCTTGATGAAGCCACCCGAGAGGACCTGCAGAACATGCTGCTCGGACTCTACGACGAAAGCCGCCAGGCGATCCGGCGCGGCGACGCGCCCCCATACACCCTCATCATCGTCACCCACGAACTCAACGAGGCCATCTACGTCGGCGACCGCGTCGTCGGTCTCTCCCAGTATTGGGATTGGTGCAAGGATCACCATGCCGCCTGTCCGGGAGCGACGATTATCTACGACAAGCCTGCGCCCGTCTTCAACACCCGGACGGCCCGCGATTTGGAGGCATTCGCCGCCCAACGTGAGGAGATCCGACGCGTGGTCTTCGAGCCCGACCCGCCCCCGGACCGCCACCAACATGTCCTCTACGGGCGAGAGCAGAATACCGCCGCTCCATGAACGCTCCCACACACGCCTTCCTCGGACAGGCCGGACGCATTCTCAACTCCGGCCAGGCCCGGTCCGTGGTGCTTACCGGCAACATCTACGATCTGTTCTGCCGCCCCATGGCGGATGTCTACTTGCCGCTGATTCCTTTCCTCGAAAACCAGTGGGACCTGCCCGGCCTGATCGTCATCACTTACGAACTCAACGGCCCCATCCGGTTCCTGCACGACGGTGACGCCCAGAAGCTGCGCGACGCCTGGCTGCGCTGGCGAAGCGGTTACGACAGCAACACCCTGGCCATCCAGCGCATGTTGGCCAAAGGCAAAGCCGCCAGCGACCTCGACCTGGTCCTTCAGACCTATGACGACACCCTCCGACGCGCCGTTAACAACCCCACCCTGGCGCTCGAACTCCTGCGCCAGATGTGCCTCTGCTCCCGCACGCTCCTCGGCAACGAACCCCTGCTGGTCGAGAACCTCCTCATCCTCATCGAAGGCGCCGACTTGCTGGTCCCCGACGCGCCCATCGCCAGCCTCTCCGACGTCGACCGCCAACGCATCGGCATCTGTCACGACTGGTTCAGCGATCCCGGATTCCTGACCGGCGGCGATTCCGTGGTGCTGATCGCCGAATCCCGCAGCTTGCTCCACCACCGCATCGCCCGCCTGCCCCAACTGCTCGAAGTCGAAATCCCCGCGCCAGACGAAGCCGCCCGCGCCCACTTCATCGCCTGGTTCCAGTCGGCCATGTCCAGGCAAACTCGCCTCACACTCTGGGGTTCCGCCAACGAACTCGCGCAGTTGACCGCCGGACTTTCGCTCCAGGCGCTGATGCAGTTGCTCAAAGGCGCCGCCCATGAAGACCGCGCCCTGACCCAAGCCGAAACCATCGCCAAAGTCGAGGCCTTCATCCAAAGCCAGTTGGGCGAAGATATCGTCGAGTTCAAGAAGCCCGCTCATCGCCTCAAAGATGTGATCGGCTTCCGGCGCCTCAAGGAGTTCCTGAGCAACGAACTGATCCCGCGACTCGCCCTCAGCGGACCGGAGACCCTCGCTGGCGCCGCCGTCTGCGGCCCGATCGGCGGCGGCAAGACCTACATCTTCGAGGCCGTTGCCGCCGAACTCGATATCGTCGTGCTGGTGCTCAAGAACATCCGCAGTCAGTGGTTCGGCCAGACCGACGTCATCTTCGAACGACTGCGCCGCGTCCTCAACGCCCTCTCCAAAGTCCTCATCTTCGTCGATGAGGCCGACACGCAGTTCGGCGGCGTCAGCAGCGACACGCACGAAACCGAACGCCGCCTGACCGGCAAAATCCAGGCGATGATGTCCGACCCAAGGTTGCGCGGACGCGTCTTTTGGCTGCTCGTCACCGCGCGCATCCACCTCCTCTCTCCCGATCTGCGCCGACCCGGACGCGTCGGCGACCTGATCATCCCCACTCTCGATCCCGAGGGCGCCGATCGCGAGGACTTCCTCCGCTGGGTCGTGAAACCGGCATCGACCGCCGACCTGACCAAACCGCAGTTGACCGCCCTCGATGCCGCCACTCGCGGCTATTCGGCCGCTGCGTTCGCCTCCCTCCGCTCCGAACTGAGCGCGCGCGCCCGGCAATTGGACCGGTCGCTCAGCTTCAAGGAAATTGTCGAGCGGGTCGCCGATCATCTCCCTCCCGCGATCGAAGAGACCCGGCGTTACCAAACCCTGCAGGCCCTCGTCAACTGCACTCGCCGCTGCCTTCTCCCCAATCCCGACGTGACCGACGAGGAACGCCGCGCCTGGGAAGCCGAGCTCCGACGCCTGGAAGCCAGAGGCATGCGCTAGCCCGGAAATCTCATGCCAGGACGAGCACACAGATTTCCGGGCTATGGCAAGACCGCGCCCCGAGAGGGAGTCGTGTGGATCTTGTCGGCTACCAAGGCGTTCTCCTGCGGAGAACACTCTGCGGCTTTGCGTTAGAATCCTTCTGAGTTGACGCGGTCAGGCCCGGCACGCCCAGGCCCATCGTCACGCCAGCGGGCCACCGCACGTCCCGGCCGGGCGACAGAACGGCACGCTGAACTACCTGATGGCCGACAAAGCCCCGTTTTCGTTTTCGCGAGTTTGCGCCCTCCTGCCCCTCAGGGCACCGTCACAACGCGATAATAGCGATGCCCAGTCTGCGGTGCCGTCGCATCGCGCACTGTGACCGGCAACTGCTCAATGGCGGGCCAAGCCAGTGGCGTCCAGTTCCGCAGGTCATCGGAGAACTCGGCCTGCAGTGGTGCCGTGACATCGCCGATCACGCGGAACTCGAAGCCACCCACCAGTACCTGCGGCTGAACGATCCGCACGAACGTGCCGAGCACCTTCTGTCGCGCCTCGGTGCTGGTCTTGCCGGCCAGCGCGCTCAGCGGGCCAATTCGCTCCAGTTCGCCTTCGAGCGCCGACCGAAGCACCACGCCGGCCGGCTCCATCAATTGCTGCGCCAACGCGTTCACCGCTTGAACTTGCGCTCCGGACACAATCTGCTGCCCGGTGCCTTCCACAATGTCGCGGATCGTCGGCTGCAGGCTGGTGATCGCGTTCCGCACGCCGGCCAAGACGGTCGGATCAGCCGCCATGTGATACAGCATCTCCGTGCTGTTCTCATAGAACTCGTCAATCAAAGCCCGCCCTTCCAGCGTCGATGCGAGCACCTCGTCGCGAAACCGACGCAGCAGGTTCAGATCAATCGTCTCGCCCGGATTGGCCAAGTGCACACCGCCCGAACCGGCCGCACATTCCGCCGGGCAGGTGCAAGCCGGAGCTGGTTCCGTGGACCGGAATCGTGCTGTGACGGTGCGGTCAACGTTCATCGCGACCTGAGCGACCAGGCCATCGTGTTCGTCCGCGCCCTCCCAACTCTCCAGGAAATAGCCCTGAGTGGGCTGGGCGGCCAGCGTGACTACTTCGCCATACTGATAGACTGCTCTAGCTGGGTGCGCAGAAACGAATCCACCTTCCGTCGGAGTCCACTGCACGTGCAGTTCGCGATCACAGTCAAAGGCGGCTCCCGTGGCGACTTTCCTAAGCCACTCCTGTGCCGACCAACCCTGGACGCAATCGGCCCAGTGAATCTTCCATAGCGTGTGGTCCTCCCCGCCGATGCTGCACGTCCGCGGACCGTCCAGGACGAGTCCTTTCTGTCCGTCAAAGCGCTTCGCACCTTCCAGGGGCGCGCCGCAAGGTTCGGGACCACGCACCCGCAACCCGGCGGTGCCCGTGCCGTACACCTCCACCCAGTCGCCAATCCCACCCAACGGCGGCACTGTGACAGCAATCGGCGCTTTCGCTTTGTCCGAGGCATCTGAAGTGTCGCTTTGGTTGGCCTCGTTCCGCACGTCCGCGATGACCCAGATGTAGTACGTGCCGGCCGCATCCACGGCTGGCATGGTGACGCTCACGGTCAAGGGGTGAGCCGCGCCCGGGAGGAGTTGCGGTGTTTCCAGATCCAAGGACAGAGGCCTGTCACTTGGCAATACGGCGGTACCAGAAGCGCTCAGTCGGACATTGGCGCGGGACAAGTACGCCGCGCCGAGCCCGGCATTCCGGATGGAGAATGCGACTGAGACGACCGCGCCTGGCTCGGCCTGATTCGGTGTTACGGTGAGGTCCTCGATCACTAGGTCGGACTTCGGCTGGCCGGAAGCATTGATCGTAACCAGGCGCGGCAGGTAGTCGTACCGGACCCGCCCGCCCGCCCCACTCGGCTCGCTGGCCTTGATCTGAACGAACCATCTGCCCACGTCGGTCTCATGCGGCGTCCAGCGGTAGGAGTTCGGGCCGGCGATCTGGTCGCTCGCGGCCAACCCCGTTAGCCGGTCGATCAAGCGATAGCAGGGGTTGCCTTGGTCGTTGAACGGGTTGGCATCGTTGTCGAGGTAGAACTCGACAGCCATTTCGCTGTCCGCGTCCTGATGAAAGTACTCGAGGTTGACCTCCGATCCGGCGCCCACAATGTAATTAGCCAGCGGCTTGAAAGTGGCGTTCGGCCATGCGGCCGGGGCGAGATCCACCTCTGTTCGATTAGCGATAGAGGATTGGCTCAGCCGGTAGTGAACGCCCGCCGCCGCCGCGCCGTTGTAGCGATCACCGCCGCCGGTGCGACTGTAGTAATAGCCCGTCTGTCGGCGCCACCCACCGGCGTTTAGCAGGTCGTACCAGTCCGGTTGAATCAGTATGTTGTCAACGCAGAGCGGACTCGGCTCCATGGCACAGTAAAGGGAGATCGTGCCGTGGTACCAGGCGTGAATCTGGTAATGGGCAATCCCATTCTGCCAAGGCGCCCAGTTTATGGGTGAAAAATCACAGTCATACCCACGCCCCGTCACTACGCTCCCAAGGTCAGGCTGATATGTTCCGGCAACCGGAAATCCCCCGATAAGGTCGTCTTGGTAGTAGTTATCTGCAAAGAGGACGTTTTCCCATGCGAGCACGGCCGTGTCCTGGTTACCCTCACAGCCGGGCAGAATTGGGCGAGGATCCAGGAATGTGACGTGGTCAACCCAGACTCCCGTGCGCCCCAATTCGAAGGCTATCGCCGACACCAAGGATCCCCCCCTGCTAAAGCCGATCAAGTGCATTGGCAGCGCCAGCAAGTCGCGATGGTCTCGGATGTAGGAAACCACCGGGTCAGCGACTTTCCATGTCGCCACGGCTGTGCCGCACGACCAGCCATCTGCGGCGTCCGACCAGTCAACCAGAAGGATTCCCGCGCCTCTGGACACCACGCGGCTAATGTCTGGCAATTTCGATCCCACAACTGCACCGTTGTCTCCAGAGCGAACGATGGGCAGTTGAACTATGGGGACATCCGCTCCCATTCTGCAGCTCACGGAAGCAGCCATTTCCGCGACCCAGCCCTTGGTGTCTCCGCGCCACCCATGCGTAATGATGGTCAGGCCAAAGGCGGATGATCCCAGGGCACAGGCTGAACTTTGCACGGCAAAAGGAACCGCGGTAGATGATCGCCCGTCGGGATTTGTGACCTTCACCGTCCAGGTGTCTGGCGAGGTGCTTGTCACGATTGAGATTTCCAGCTTCCTGCTGTTGACGAAAGTAACTCGATCCGCTGGCACCACGTATCCGCCCGCCGGTGGCAGTGGGGGCTGGGTCCAGGTCAACGTGACCGTCGGCTTGTTGATGAAATTCGCACCATTGATTCCAATGGTTTGGCGCTGGTTGGACCCGGTTACAGGACTCGGGCTGACGCTGGTGATGCTAGGCTGAGGGGGCGGTAGGACACAACGCAACCCAATGCAGTAGTATGGCAGGCAGAAGTTGCAGGGGGGAGGCCTGCAATACTTGCCATCGGCGACGCTGAAACACTTCACGTGACGCTGCGAGATGCGACACCCTGAGTCCCAGTCGCCGCCTCGTGCAACGACGCAGTTGCCTCCTGGGCCTCGGGGATCGGTTTGTGCAGCAACTCCGTATTGGCCGTACCGGTCCCAGCACCACTGCCAGACGTTACCCGCCATGTCGTAGAGGCCGTACGCATTCGGCGCGAACGAACCAACGGGGCTCGTGTACGGCGGGCAGTTGTTGTCGTATGCCGGGTGGTAGCCGCGGGTCGGACTGACGTCAAACGCCTCCGCAGGATCGCTGTAATAGTTCGCATCGCTGTGGGTAATCGTATTGCCCCAGGGAAACCGTTGGCCACTCACTCCGCCGCGCGCTGCCTTCTCCCACTCGGCCTCGGTCGGCAGTCGGTAGCCAGCGTTCCAATTCACGTAGATCGTTGCCCGCCCCCCGCGATACGGTAAGGTCCGCCGAGTATCGGTGTAATAAGCGGGTGTGCACCCCTCTTGCTCGCTCCGGGCGTTGCACCATATCACCGCGTCGCCCCAGTTGACGTAACAGGCAGGATGACTGGACCCCTTGCCGAAGGACCCTTCGTCGAAGTTGTAGCCATGGTCAACCCCCCACCGGTACACTTGGTCCCAGAGCCCCTTGGTCACCAGGTGCTTGTCCATGTAGAAGGCGCTCACAGTGACAATGTGGAGTGGCAATTCGTCTTCATCTCCCTCATTAGAAGTCATTGCGTTGCCCATCGTGAAAGGACCTGCTGGGATCAGTACCACCGCGTCTTGCGACAAAGCAGTGCAAACCACGGAGGCTATCAGTGCAAGAAGGAGTTTGGCTGTAAGCATTGGCTTTGTTCGGTGTGCAGGCAGACTGGCAGTAGCGGGTGAGGCGTTCAAGGCAAAGGTAGCAGTTGTCATTTTGGCGTGTGGGGCTGAGGTGGGATTCAGACGGCGAGGATCACGGACTGTCGCAGCGGCACGGAGAGGAAGAGTTCTCGTCTTGATCCAGCGCAATACGTCAAGGCGCGCTCAAGTGTGGGCGCGCCGTCGCCGTGGCGCCTTGGTTCGGGACTTCCCGGTTTCGAGATGAAGCCGCCGCTGATGGCTGCGCAAATCATGGTTGAAAAGGACGCATGCCCTCTTGCAGAGGGTGAGGATGTGAACCCACCAGGTCGCCAGCGGCATGGCAATTCGAGCGCGACAAGCACTTCGACCCTGCCGACTCCCGCATGATCGGCTCCGCAGGAGGATCCAATCGGTGATGCGGCCCGACTTGATGGTTGCATGTGCGCGAGAATAAACACGGCGGAAACAGCCAAATCTTTTACGACATTCGCGGTTGCTGAGGCTGGGCCCTTCGTGAGCCCGGTCGCGCCATCGAGCGTAGTGTCCTGACGAGACTGCTAACGAAGTCTTCACCGAAAGGTGGGGTCTCCCGGGGTTCTCACAGCTCCGTGCGTCCAGAAGTCAGTCTTCTTATTCATTTCCAAGCCCGTACAAACAGCTTGGCCCAGGCGAGCCAACAAGCTCGATTCACTCCGAGAGCGTGGCTCTCCAACCGTTATTCCTCGCTTCCCTCAACGCGGCTTTGAGCTGCGCTCACTCGAGTTCTGGGGTTTGAGCGCGATGATGCCCATCCAATAGCTTCGGTTTTGTTGCTTCAGTCGAGAATGATCTTCGCTTTCTGGTCATTCTCCAGGAACGGCGATGTGTTCACCGCGGTGTCCAGGGTGGCCTTGAGCACCTGGCCGTGGGCCGACACAAGTATCCCCAGCGCGTACAGGGGCACGCCGAGGATCAACGCGGCGGCGATTCCGATCAACAACGGCAGACCGCTGGCCGTTCCCAGGTTAGCGATGGCGCTCGTGACCCGCGTCATCGAAAGGATCAGAGCCAACCCGCCCGCGCAAAAAGCAAGCAACTTCAGCACAGCACCAATGGCCACCGTCGCGTTCGCTATCCGATACGCGTCGCGGTAGCGGTCAGCTAACTGGCCACAGGTATTCGCCACGCTGGGTTGAGCAGTAGTCCCTGGCTCCGAATCACCCTCCACGGCTCCCAGGACCACGCAAGACGAGCCGGATGGGATAAACGCCCGCCTCCTGGCTGGCTCCGAATCACCCTCCACGGCTCCCAGGAGCACTCCGACTGGAGCCCACACAGAACTCCCTTCCGCGGCGGCCTCGGAACCATCCTCGATTTCTCTGTTGTTCCACAGGGCCATGAGTTGATCTCGTGTGACCGAGGACTGCTTTCCGTCCGGAGTCCGAAGAACGTATTTCATCTTCATGGTTTGCCCCAAGTGCTCATGGGTTGTGCACGCTTGAGCGGTGGACAATGTTCCCAGTCGCCCAGCCGATTCCCATTCGTTCTTGAACACACATCTACTTCTCACTCGGCGCGAGACCCCAGGTGAACAGGCGCTGTCCCTTATTGTAACTCCACCCTCCAGCGTGCCTGCCGAGGGAAACATCCATTACGTACTCGTCCACAGGGAGGTCAAACACCTTCTTTCCACGCAGAACCATCCCAGGGTTGATGGTCGAGGTTTCCCCGAGAATGATCGTTGCTGTTAAATCCTGCATGTTGATGTCTTGGCCGACGCTCGCGTACTCGGTGCCTATCTTGTTCTTGACGGTGAAGACCGGAGGTTGGTCGGACCCCCAGCTCGTGGGTTTGTCATCCAGATTAATGATTGCCATTTCAATGACCAAAAATCTCCCGCTTGGTTTTGCGGTAAACTGATCTCGCATGCCAGGCGGAACGGCTTCATAGCCGGGTTTGGGCAATTCGCTGCACCAGTATGCTTTCTCAATCTTCATCGAGAATGGCTTGACCAGGGTGACTTCCTGGTCTTGGGGGTACATTCTCGGCGAGGATGCCAGTCGTTCGGTCCATTGCTTTAGCCCGCTGGTGCTGCAGCCTGCTAGACCCAGAAGAACCGCGGCGACGAGAATGCTACTAACTGCAGAATGCTTCATGGTGGTTACTCCTTCGCACAATCAGTTGGCTACCAAGGCAAAGGCCGCGTCGACTTTCGTAGAGGCGGCGCGGTGGGAGGTTGGAGTCTGCCGGGCGGGTCGGCCTAATGTTTGTCTGTTCACAAGAGTTAACACGGTCGATTCGGTCAGATCTTTCACGGAATCTTCGGTTGACGAAGGTCAGCCTTCTTTTCCCGTGGCACAGAGGAGATGGAATTGAGGCGGGGCTGGTTCTGTCCGTGCGCCTCCTGGTGCCAGGTGAGCCGTGTCCCGGCGTAGGTCATGGATGCGCGGACCGGTGCGGCCGCGACTTCCATCGACGGCCCTAGCCTCGTCCAGCACGCGTCGGGATACTCGCGACTGCCTGCCAAGGCGTTCGGTATCTCGGCGAGAGTGGGATGCGCCGAATTCTTGAAAGAAATCGCCTCATTGGCCGTGTTTCTGTAGAGATGACCTCGCTGATGAAGCCTGAGCCAGATACCCTGCGAACGAGTTGGACCCAGATTGCCCGCCTGAAGGACCTGGACGGCCAGGAAACCTGGCGGGAATTCTACCAGCGCTACCGCCCGCTCATCATGGGGGTGGCGATGAAGGCAGGATTGCGCGGGCAGGAGGCGGAGGAGGTGCTCCAGGACACTATGAAGTCCGTGTCCCAACACATCGGAACGTTCGAGGCGAACCCGGCCCGCGGTCCATTTCGACTCTGGCTGCTCAATATGGTTCAGTGGCGCATCCGTGACCAGTTCGACAAGCGGCTGCCGGTGGGCGAGAGCCGTGTCGCTTCCGCTGAGGCGGCGACGACGACTTCGACCCTCGATCGCATGCCAGACCCGCGCGAGGGGGACCTTGAACGGCTGTGCGATGCGGAGTGGCAGAAGTGGTTCAAGAATCAGGCGTTCAAAGAGTTGCAGCTCGCGGCAAGAGCCGAGCATTACCAGATCTTCCATCTGCTGGTGATCGAGGAAAAGCCCGTGGCGCTGGTGGCCGCGATGGTCGGGCGAAACCGGGCACAGGTTTACCTGATCAAACACCGAATGGTAAAAGCGCTCGAGAGAATCGTCACACGGCTGGAGAAGGAGTTAGGGTGAGGAACGGCAACGGCCTGCTGGTCCTGGACGAAACGTCGGCCGAGCTTTCGTCTGGCATGCAGGTCTGGAGGGATTGAGCACAAATGAACCAGGACCGTCCAAGTAAAGCTTCGTCCCACGGGGCGTCGTCGGACCCTGCTCAGCCGGCGATTCCCGACCACGACATGCTGCGAAGGATCGGGCAGGGCAGCTATGGTGAGGTGTGGCTTGCCCGGGACCTCATGGGCGAGCACCGTGCCGTGAAGGTGGTGTATCGAAGCCGTTTCAGCGGGGACCGTCCTTTCGATCGCGAGTACGAAGGCGTTCGACGATTCGGTCGGATCTCCCAATCGCACCCAAGCCAGTTGAGCGTTTTGCACGTCGGGCGCGGGGCCGGCTCTTTCTACTACGTGATGGAGTTGGCGGATGATGCCACCGAAATCACCGACAACCCACCCAGGGGGCAACGGGGCGACGACATTACGGACAGCCCAGGTTCACGGGATCGCTGCATCGACCCGGACAGCTACGCGCCAAAGACTCTGCGCAGTCTGATGCGCTTGGCTGGGGGCGTGGTAGGCGATGGCCCAGGCGCACGATGCGCTCTACCGGTCAGCCAATGCGTCGAAATCGGAGTCGCCTTGGCTTCCGGGTTGGCGCACCTGCACAACTGTGGCTTGGTCCATCGCGACATCAAGCCGGCCAACATCATTTTCGTAAACGGTCTGCCGAAGCTGGCGGATATCGGTCTGATCGCGGGTGCCGATGAAGAGCGGTCGGTCGTCGGCACGGAGGGCTACATGGCTCCTGAAGGTCAGGGTGGGGTACCGGCTGATATTTACGCGCTGGGGAAGGTGCTTTACGAGATGGCCACGGGTCTCGATGCAAAGAGGTTCCCCGACTTGCCGGATGAATGGAGTACGAGGCCGGACCGGGAAGACCTCCGCGCCCTTAATCAAGTCATCCAATGGGCCTGCGAAGGGCGCGCAGACCGCCGGTACAAGAGCGCGCAGGCGATGCGGGCGGATCTCGAGTTGCTCCGAACCCATAGCTCGCTCAGGTACCGGAAGCTACGGCGGGGGGCGCGTGCTCTTGGCGTCCTCTCAGCCGTCGCGGTGCTGTTGCTCGTCGGGTCCATTTTCGCCGTTCAGTTCTTAAGGAAACGCGCCGTCGAAGAAGGCAGTCGAGCCGCCGAGGAAAGCCGTCGTGCCTCAGAAGAGAGCCGTCGTGCGGGACTGGAACGAGTCAGGGCCTCCCGGCGGCCGCCGATCACGAGCTTCCGGGCCGGTTGGTTCACCAACCAATGGTGGCGGCTGGAAGAGGCCGCAGCAATCCGGCCGGACGAGGAGGTGCAGCAACTGGCGACGGCCCTGCTCACCGGTCTGGACGCTCGTTTAGTGGCGGTGACGAACGAGCCTGCCGCCTCAGCCGCGTTTTCAGCCAATGGAGAATGCCTCGTGGGTGGTGTGGGGACAGATGGCGTTCCTCTCTTGATTGACGACTTGGGAGAGGTGACCAAACTGCCGGCACTGGGTGAAGGGCCGGTCGGTTGGTCGCCAGAGGGGACGCCCCTCCAACTGGTCGCATGCTCAAACCGCGTGGTGCTGTATGAGGTCCGTACCGGAGGCGTGCGCCGGGAGTTCCCGCTGCCTGACGCTGAGCGAGCATCAGTCGTGGCGATGACGCCCGAGGGGAGCCTGATCGCCGCAGGCTTGACGAACCGCGTGCTGGTCTGGGACACGGCGACCAGCCGACTGTTGGGTGAGGTCCCAGCCCACGCCACGGCTTTGGCTTTCAGTCCTGACGGCGCCCTGCTGGCGGCCGGGGCGGCGGATGGGACGACCTGCCTTTACGCCATGCCGGCTTTGGAAAGAGTGTCAGTCCTGTCGTCGCCCTTGGGCCAGAGCCAGGTCACCTGTCTGGCATTTGGCCGGGATGCTCTGGTCCGGCGTGGTGACGTTCGGCCAACGAACTCTTGGCTCTTGGCAACCGGCGAGCAGGGCGGGGGCATCGTGATTTGGGACCTGAGGCGAGGCCTCCCACGGTCTTTTTGCCGGGGTTCGACCTGGACGGTGCTGGCGCTGGCCTTTGCCCCGGACGGTCTGACGCTGGCCTCGGCGGGTCGGGTCGACGCCCGGCTTTGGGATGTGGCCAGCGGGGAGGTGTTACTGTTGCTGCCCGAGGCCAGCACCGGTGGATCTCGAGCTTTGGCGTTTGACGCTCAAGGCCGGCGAGTCGTCTACGGTGGAGAGCTCGGTGATCAGAGTAAACCCAAGGGAGCGCGAGCCGCTCTTTGGGAGCTTGAGTCCCATCGGGGGATCAACGCGTTGCGCGGCCTTTCCTGTGCGGCGCGCAAGGTCTGGTTTTCCGCAAACAGCCAGCGCTTGGCGGCGTTAAGTGACGACTGGCATCTGGCCATCTGGGACCTGGCCCGGCAGCGGCTGCTGTTTGTGTTCGAGACACCGGAGGGCGTGTACGCTGACAACGCTGGCGGGGCTTTCGATGCCGGCGGAGACCGTTTCGCCTTCGCCACCGCGACTAATGCCTGCCTCTATGACCTGACGACCGGAGCTGTTGAGCGCCGGTGGAGCTTGGCCGACGGTGCCGCCGACCAATTGGAGTTCGATGGACAAGTCCGACCGCTGTTGCTGCGTCGTGAAAGGCCGTCCGAAGCGCCTGGGGAACAGAGGCGGATCTGGCGTTTGTACGAACTGGGGTCCTCGAAAAAACCAACGCTGCTATGCTGGCAGACGGATACTAACTGGTATGCGCAAGAGATGCTTTTCCAGCCCGGGGGCAAGCGGTTTGTCGTGTGGAATGGCGGTAACAAAGGCACCAACCGAATCGTCCGTGTGTTTGACGTCAAAGATGGCCGCGAGGTATGGAAGAGCGAGACAGAACTCTTCGAAGGGGAGCTGAGGATGTGCATCGATCCCAAGGGCGATTGGTTTGCGTACACAGTCGACCTGGATGGCCGACGTCGGCTCGTGCGATTTGAGGGGTTCGCTACTAATCCGATTCCGGACCAACAGTTCCAAGCCATCGGTCCTTCGGCTGAAGCCGCCGCGTACTTTGGGAAGCCGAGTTGGCTTTACCTCTATCAGAAGGGCACAAGGCAGGCCATCCCGCTGGCTACGGACTGGACGGCTCTGGGAGACCCGTCGGCATTCAGCCCGGACGGCAAACTGCTGGCGTGGGGCACCGAAGAGGGCATCGTGCTCGTCGCCGAGATTGAGAGGGTGCAGGCAGAGTTGGCAAGGCTTCGGAGGAATTGACTGTTCAGGTCGGTACGCGTCCGCTTCTGTCTGCGAGAATGCTCGCGCATCCCCAGCTTCTGCCAAAAGTGAGACAAAATGTCTCGAGCATGATTTTCACATCGAGTCCCTTATGAGTGAATTCCCGAGGGGCATTAGCGCGCGCCTCAGACCTCAAGCCGGTTCACCGTTCGTACTCCGGGTATGCGGGCGAAGTCCGTGTCGAACGTCAACACCACCGCGTTCCGCCGCAAAGCGGCACACGCGATCACCACGTCCGTCAACGACAGCACCACGCCCTGCCGATCCAGACTCCATAACGTCCGCTCGACGTCCTCCCACAGCCGGTTGTCGGTCGGCACATGGATCATCACATCCCAAAAGTCCTGGAAACGCTTCCGAACGGACGGCTGGCGCAAGGCCCGCCCCACTTCGCACCGCACCACGCCGCAGATGACCAGGTCCCGCGTCTCCGCTGCCAGGGCCAGCGACCGCAGCGGGTCTTGGCCCAGGCGCAGCAGGCGGATGTAGTAGCTGCTATCGGCGAGCACGGGGCTTGCGGCCATAGGTCAACGGGGTTTCACGTTTGCGCATCGCGCCCAGGTCATACGCCGGATCGACGCTCTCCCTCAATGCGTCCGGCCCCAGTCCGAGGCCTTCCGCGGCCAGTCGGGCCAGCCGGCTCCGCCGGTCCATTTCCCGCAGAGCCAGGTCGATCGCCTTGGTCTTGCTGTTGGCGCCGGTGGCCTCCATGACCCGCGCCAACAGCTCATCGTCAATATGCATCGTCATCTTCATGCAATCCATAGTATGGCATCAGCACCATATCGTCAATCTCTCTCACGCTGGAATCCCCGAGCTTCCCGAACATGGCGCGATCAAGACAAGTTCGGTTCTGACACGCTGATTCCGGTTTACTTGGCCGGGGGTCTTGTTAGGCTGCGTGCATGCCGGAGATTGCTAATTACGTCAATCACGGGGCGCGCCTGATCACCCCGGCCGTCGTCGAGAAAGTGCTGCGCAAGCTGCCGCTCTGGAAGGCCGAGTTCACCCAGATCGCCGCTCCCGGGTATCCCCACCTCGTCGATCAGCTCGAGTTCCTGGCCAACGTCGTCGAGGACTTCGCCGAAGGCGCCTACAAGCACCTGCCGTACAGCGCGCTGGCAGCGGCGGTCTTTGCCCTCACCTACGCCCACAAACGAGTGGACATTATCCCGGATTACTTCAGCGACTCCGGGCGCGCGGACGATTCGAGCGTCGTGCGCGCCGCCCTGATCCAGCACGAGAAGGCCTTCGCGCAATACGCCGCTGCGAACGACCTCGAGTGGTCGCGCATCACCAGCGAACCGTGACCTCTCGGAACGCCTGACTGGCGTCTCCCAGCAGTGCTCCTGGCGCACGGTCCTGACGCTGCGTGCCGCGGCACACCGCCGCACATTGGGATGTGAAAAGGGGGACTGGGTTCTGCTTGCCGCCGGCGCGCGGCTGTGGGATTGCTAAGGCCATGAATAATCCCATCTGGGTCATGACCTCCGCCTTCAAGAGCCTGACGCTCGACCAGGTGATCGCGAAGACCAAACTCGTTGGAGCACAGGGCATGGAACTGTGCGTGTTCCGCCGCGACGGGACGCGCAGCGACCACGTGGCCACCCATCTCGACTACGAGACATTCGGACCAGACCAGGCGAAGCGCCTGATCGACACCTGTCAGGGCCAAGGGCTGCGCTTCTCCATTGGCGCCTACGAGAACCTCATTGGCGGCGATCCCGCCGAACGCCGGCTCAACCAGAACCACCTGCTCAAGCTCATTCGCATCGCACATCTGTGCGGGGGCGATCGCAACAATGTCAAGGTCGGCACGTTCGTCGGTTACAATCACGAGCTGGGCGCGCTGGACCGCGGTTTTGAAAGAAACCTCGATGAATACGCGCGCGTGTTCAGCCCCATCGTCCGCTACGCGGAAAGCCTCGGCGTCACTCTCCTCTACGAAAACTGCCCCATGGAAGGATGGCGTCCGGCCACCAGCCCATCCACCTATAACAACCTGCCGGGCACACTCGCGGCCCGCAAGCTCATGTACACGCTGATCCCAAGCCGGGCCCACGGCGAGACCTACGACCCGTCCCATGACGTTTGGCAGAATATCGATCCCATCGACGCTATCAACGCGTCCGACCTGAGCCGCATCCATCGCGTGCATGTCAAGGGCACCCGCACTCTGCATAACCCGGCTCGCGTGCATTGGGGCGCGCTCTACCCCATGCAGGCGGTCGACCCCGAACGCGCCAAACGCGCCGGCGTTCCCATCCCCGCCCATGACTGGGATCGGCACCACTACGAGCCGATGCTGCCGGGTTTTGGAGGGAACGACAGCATGGATTGGCGGGGTTTTCTGCTGACCTTGATGCAGCGCGGCTTCGAGGGGCCCTTCGTGATCGAGAACGAGGCGGACAACTCAGCACACACGGGAAACCTGGGCGCGACTGTTCAGGGTTTTCAGGCGGCTGTGCTCTGCCTCGCCCCGATCGTCTGGCCGCTGGTGCCGGTAGAGGGGTATCGTTTCGATGCCACCCGCCACCCTGCCCTCGTCGAACCGAAGGCCAAGGACATCCCAATCAAGACCATGGACGAACTGGCGTCCTGAGGCGGAGCCTCGGTTAACCTTCCGCAACGCTGGCCTGCGCCCGTTTCTCCTTCCATTCCCAATACCAGGCAATCCAGACCGAACACTCGTAGAGAATCTGGAGCGGAATCGCCATCATAACCTGCGTCAGAACTTCGGGCGTGGTCAGCAACGCCCCGAGCACCAGGTTGATCACGATCATGTAGCGGCGCATCGACGCCAGCTTCGCATAATCGAGAATGCCGATCTTCACCAGGGCGAGCAGAATCACAGGCATCTCGAAGCCCAGCCCCATGCCCAGCATGAACTTGGTGACAAAGCTGAAGTACGCCTCCGCCCGCCAATCGGGCATCTGGACCCCCATCCATTGGGAGTAGGCCTCCGCTGCCCGCAGGGCCAGCGGCGTCAGCGCAAAATAACAGAAACAAACCCCCGCGGCAAAGAGGACGGCGCCGACGCCAAACGCCCGCAGCCCGTACTTGCGCTCCTTCCGCTTGAGTGCCGGCACGATGAATTGCGCGACGAAGTAGATGACGAACGGGGCCGCAATGACCATGCCGCCGAAAAAAGCGATGTACAACGACGAGAAGAAAGGCGCCACCGGATCCAGAAAGATCAGCCCGGGCCCGCGCCCGGTGTCGACCACCGTGTCATTCGTCACCGCCCTGAGTGCCAGCACGCGCTGATCGCCCACGGTCACTGGACCGATCTCGTATCGAGTGACCCGATTCGATCCCAACGGCAACACCCCAAACGGATGGTTCGTTGCGTTGAAAGTGGCCAGCCGATTGGTTCCCAGATAGATCTCGACCTGCTGTTTGGACGGGCGATTGAGCTTGCGGGCGCGATCGAGCGGCCACTTGAGAACCACCACCAACTGATTCACCGCGAGCAGGCAGACCACCATCGCGATGAGCACCGCCGACCCGCTCTTGATCAATACCCAACGCAGATCCTCGAGATGCTCGAGGAATGACTTTACCGGACCGCCGCCGTCTTCGTCTTCCTCAAGACGCGGCTCTTCGATCGGGTCGGCCATGAGGAGACTCGGATGACCCTGTCAATCAGACGTTCGACGGAGGAGCAGACTGCGTCGAGCCGGCGGATGTGGCCGAGGGCTCGGTGGCCGCAACGGTTTCGGCAGGAGGCGCATAGGCCGGTGGAAGCGAGGGAGAAGGCGGAGGAGGCGCATGCAGCTCTTCGCCCGCGCGTTCGATCTCCTCCTGCACCTCGCGCGAGGCCTTCTTGAACTCCTTGATCCCCTGACCCAGACCCTTCGCGAAGTCGGGAATCTTCTTGGCGCCAAACAAAACCAACACAGCCAGGAGAATGAGGATCAGTTCTGTGCCGCCCAAGCCAAATGCCGCCAGATAAGGAGCCATAGACGTCATGCCTTTGTGTCGGGTGTGTCCTTGGACGATTTCCTAAACTCCTTGATGCCCTGACCCAGGCCCTTGGCGAATTCGGGAATCTTCCGGGCTCCGAAGAGGATCATAATGACGACGATCAAGAGAACGAGTTCGCCGCCGCTCAATCCCCAAACTGCCAAAATGCTGTTCATATTCGTCAACGTGTGCGCCAAAACTAAACCACGGTCGCCGGCGTGTAAAGGGCCGAAAACCGTGGCACCGCCAGGATGTGTGGCCGACCGCCCGCGTCCCTACCGGGGCGGCAGCAGCAGAACGAACTCAGATCGCCGATTCGCGGCCCAAGCCGCCTCGTTGTGGCCCGCGTCCGCCGGTCGGTCCTCGCCGAAACTGCGCGTGAACAAGCGCTCCGGCGCGATCCCATACTGGATCAGATACTCCCGCACCGCCAGCGACCGGCGTTCGCCCAACGCGCGGTTGTATTCCTCGGTCCCGCGCTCGTCACAGTGCCCGTCGATCATGAGCTTCGCTTGGGGATTCGTCTTGAGGTCGTCGCCCACCGCATTGCACTGCCCCTGCTGCGAGGCGCGAACAACCGAACTGTCAAACTCGAAATAGACCGTCTGCCCGGCAAAATGACTGGCGTCGGGGATCATGCCCTCGATGGTCTCGAGGTCAGCCTGCGGCGTCGTGGTCCCCGAACCGTCGGTAATGGGCGTGACCGTGGTCGGGTCCGCCGGCTGCACCGGTGTTCCATCCGTGACCCTCGCCGGCTCAACCGGGCCGCGCCGCTGGGTGCTATCGGCGGGAACCTGCGATCCCATCGACGCCAAAGGGGTCACGCCTTTCTTGGCCTTCTTGCAGCCGACACCACCCACCAACACGACCAAACCGACAATGAGCAGATTCCGAAAAGCCGCACGTTTCATAAATGCGTAAGAGTGAGACGCCAAATCTACCTCGCCCAGCTCGGCTGGGAACAAATACCGAAGTTCTGTTGGACATCCTTGGACTGTTTCGTGGGCACGTCAAGCAAAGATAAGGATCGCTTCCCGCCGCTGCCCCGCTTCGTGAAAACCAAGGTCCTTGAATTCGGCGCCCAACAGGGATCCTCGCCCGACGTTAGCAGTTTGACCTCCCCACCGCCGGCCTTCACCAGGCAGATCTCGAAACCGCCCATCTGCGCCGTGAACGCGATGTACTTGCCGTCCGGCGACCAGTCCGGCTCGCTGGGGTTCACCACGCCGGTGGTCGCGATTCGCCGCACGGACCCGCCATCCGCCGAAACCTGCGCCAGCGTGCGACGACCGTCGATCCGCGTCGCAAAACAGATCGTCTGCCCGTCCGCCGACCAGCAGGGCGACGACTCGTCGTCCCGCGTCTGGGTCACCTGCTTGAGTCCGGTCCCATCGATGTTCGCAACGTACACGTCCAGATTCCCGCCCTTGCTCAGAATCATCGCCACCCGCTGACCGTCCGGCGAGACGGCAGGGCTGATGTTCGAACCGGAGTATCGCGCCACCACCCGCCGCGCCTGCGAATCCAAATCTTGCGAGACAATGTCAGGGTTGCCCAGCTTGTAGGTGGTGTAGAACAGCATGCGGTGCCCCGGACGCCACGTCGGAGCCGCGGCGATGCTCTTGTCCTGGGTGGCTGGCACTGCGTTGTGGCCGTCGTAGTCCGACACGTAAACCTCGCTCGTCTGACCCTGCGTGACCTTGAATGCGATCTTGGTGCGCGCAATCCCCGCCTTGCCCGTCACCTCGAGGACGACGTCATCCGCCAACGCGTGCGCCTGGCTGCGCGCGCTCCCCCCGCTGTACGCCTTCGCAAACAGTGTCGCCCCTTTCAGGACATCCGTCAGCCGCCCCTCGACGCGGCCGGCGCTGCCGCCCTTGAGAACGTATTGACAACTTCCATCGCCCTCCGAGACGAACTTGAATCCAGCCACCTCGAGATCGAAACGCAAGACGCGATCGACCTCGCCCGTGTACCCGCTCATGGCGATTGGAATGGGCGGGGTGGTCACCCAGGCCTCAGCGGAAATCCGAATCCGCTCGGGCTCGCCCGCCCGCAAACCGATTGCGCCCCACCCTGCGCATAGGACCAAGACCAAACCAAAGAAATATGTGACTCTGTTCATCCCGTGCCTTCTCTTGCGTGTAGATCGAAATCAATCAGAAAAGTCTTGCGCTCGTCTGGCGAGCCCTCCGGAAATGGGCGCTTAATGGTCGTCACCCGGTTCAGCACGTTCTCCACGGACTTGTCCAGCGCCTGTATGTTGGACGGCTGCGCGATCTCCGCGGAAACCACCCGACCATCACGGGCAATCACCACCTTGGCCGTGACCACGACGGGACGATCGGGCACCTCGACCGGCGGGCGCCAGGCGTCCTTGTAGACCCTTCGCACATACAATCCATACCCGGCGTACGTCTCGCCACCGCCACCCGGACCGTACGGGACCGCCACCACGCTGCTCCCCGAGAGCGTGCCCCGCAGCCTCGAAACCGCCCCGCTCAACCGACTGCTGCGGACTTGGCCGGCGCGCTCGGCCTCGAGAGCGGCCTCGGCCTCGGCCTCGGCCTCCGCCTGTCGGGCTGCCTTCCTCCGCGCGGCGGCGTCATCCTGGGTGTTTCGGGTCACGAGGGTCTTGCTCACCTCGATCTTGGGTTTGGGAGCGGTCTTTCGAGGGCCCTTCTCGCTATACGCCTCCGGATCGGGCGCCTCCGGCTTCGGCGGCACCGGCTTCACAGTCTCGCGCCGCTCCGGCTTCGCGGTCGGCGTCGGCGACTTCGGGGGGGCGCTGGGGACAGGCTGCGTCTCCGTCGGCTGCGGCCGCGGCTGCGGCTGCGGTTGCGGCGCCGCTGCGGCGGTCGACGGCGCCCCGCCCCGCGGATCGCCCCCGCCTATGATGGCCTCGTCGACGAGTCGGGAGGGGATGAAGTCCAGGACCGGCAAATCCACCCATGTCGGCTCCTGGTGATGCGCGACGAAACCTGATCCGGCGAGAAAAAGCACCAGCAACAGGCCGTGCATCCCGACCGAAGCAAGAAAACAGCGAACGCGCAGACGATTCATGGCCGGGAAACGGGCCTCGTGCGCAGGCTCACCCGCGTGATCCCATTGCGGGTGCAGCGATCGATGACCGGGTAAAGATGCTTGATCATGCCTTCCTCATCGGCCCGGATGTTGACCACCAGTTCACGGTTGACACGGAAAAGACCCACCAGCACCCGTTCGAGTTCGTCCAGGGTCATTCTTCGTCTTTCGAGCATGTACTCGCCGGCACGACTGATTTCGACGGTCTTGAGGTTCTCTAATTCCACCCGGGCGCTGGCCTGCCCGCCCTCCGGCAAGCGCAGCTTCATTCCCTGCTCCGGCTGCGAGCTGGGGTCGAACAAAGGCGTCGTGATCATGAAGATGATCAGCAGCACAAAAGCCAGATCGAGCAATGGGGTGATGTTGATATCACTCAGCGTGACCAGCGAGTTGCGTTGCGAAAAACGTCTCATGCCACGCGCCTCGGAGCCGCTCATCCGCGCAAACGAAGCACCAACACAACGCCGATCGCCAGCAGCGCCAATACGATCGCCAGCACCCCAAGAAGCTGTCGGTTCGCCCTGTCCACCGGGGCCCCGTCGTCGCGCCGCCGGCGCGCCTGGCCGCCGCGGCGGGGCAAACGATGCTGGCAGCGCTGACAGCGCGCGTAGACACCCGGGGCGGGTGCACCGCAATGCGGACACTGGATGAAGAGCGCTGTACCACAGAGTTCGCACTTGTCCTGACCGGCGCAATTCAGGTGATTGCAGCGGCCGCACAACACGCCTGGCCCGTTCTTGTCGGGATCGATCGCCGTCTGCTCCGGCTGGCTGGGGTCATCTGACGTCATTGTCGCTTAAATACTCCGTCTCCATGTTCGACACCAGGTGCTGCGCAAAGTTGTCCAGTTCCACAGTCAGCACCCTCAGGTTGTGGACCAGCCAGTTGTAACCGAACATCGAGGGGATCGCAACCAGCAAGCCCGCCACCGTTGTCACCAGCGCTCCGGACACGCCCGGCGCCATCGCCGTCAGATCGGGCCGCCCGCCCGACGCCGCAGCCTGAGCAATGCCGCTAAAGGCGTTCATCACCCCCCACACCGTTCCCAGAAGCCCCAGAAACGGCGCGCCGCTCACCGCAATCGCCAGCATGATCAGACCCGATTCGAGCCGCAACGCCTGCTGCGCCACCGACCGCTCCAGCGTCCGCTTCACATGCTCCATCGATGTCAGCGTGATGCGCGAACTGCGCGATCGGCCCTCGCCGCCCCGCAGCCGCGTGTCCAATTCCTGACACCCTGCCTGGTAGACGGAAAAAAGCGGACATCCCTCCACTTCAACCTGCCGGTCATGAATGGCGAAGACCGTCTTCTGCGTCTGAAACTCGGCATCGAAATACTGATTCAAACGCCGGGCACGCCGCATCTCGACAGCCTTGGTCGCCATGATCGACCATGCAAAAATCGAGAAAATCACCAGGACGATAATGATGGCCTGGGCCTCGATGGTCGCTTGTTCCCAGACGTAGATTAAGTCCAGTCTCGCTTTGGCAAAAATTACCCATGTCGGGTTCATCCAATTACACCTTCATTCACCAGATCGTTCTGTCCGCATCATTAATCGTTGCGGTCCGGTCGGTCAAAACGTTTCACCGTCCGCACAGGCCCGTCGGCCTTCACCCCGGGCGTCCCTCCTCCCCAGCCTGACCCCGATCGCCGCCTCACCGCCAGTACCGCCAATCGACGCTCGGGAACACATTGTCGACCCCCTCCATCTGTGCCAGCACCGCCTCATCGATGCTTCCCGCCATTACCCGGTCGTACAAGTCCTGAAACCGACACAGATGTCGAGTCACCCGCTGGCGGGCGTACTCGGGGCTGGTGCCCGCATGCAGAATGAACGGCCAGTCGCTCGCCTGCGCCAATAACAACTCGCGGGCCGCCTGCTGCAACGCGCGATCGGCTAGACCCGCCGCCTTCGGAAAACGCCGGACCATGCCGGTCATCCGCTGCTCCGCGGCGCGCAGGTGCGGCTGAATCCACTCGTTGGTCTCGTTGAGCCAAACCCGCAAATGCCCCGCCTCGCCCCAACTCGAAGCGCTCGGCCGCGCGACCTGGTGCGTTTCGTGCCGACGCAGGTAGTCCGTCGGCGTCACCCACGCGAAATCCGAGCCCCGGTCCGCCGCCTGCCGGACGACCGCGTCCAGGAACGCCAGCCCCTCGTGCCACCAGTGACCGAATAACTCGGCATCGTAGGGCGCCGTCACGATCGGCGGACGATCCATCACCGCCGCCAGACGGGCCAGTTGGCGCTCTCGTGCTCGCAGAAAATGCGCCGCTTGCGCCACAACGGCCGCCTGGGCCGCAGCCGGATCGTAAACCTGTTTTCCCCCTTTGCCACCGGTGATGCGATGATACTTGATCCCCGTGAAGCCACGGTGATCCGGCGAAGGCAGATAGGGCCGCACGTAGTCGAAATCCAAATCGAAACCGATGTCGCGGTAGAAATCGCGATACCGCGGATCCCCAGGGTAGCCTTCGTCCCGACTCCACACTTGGCGCGCTGTGGCGCGGTCGCGCCCGAACACCGCCAGCCCTTCCGGCGTGAATACCGGGGCGTACGTCCCGTAGCGCGGACGCGGCGCGGCAAGCGTCAAACCATGGCTGTCGACCACAAACCACCGCAGGTTCGCCTCCCGCAACACGGCCTCCACCCCGGGCGCATACCCGCACTCCGGCAGCCAGAAGCCCACCGGTTCGCGCCCAAAACAGGCCCGATAGTGATCGCGGGCCGTGAGAATCTGCCCCCGCAGCGCCGCCGGTCGATCCGCCAGCAACGGCAGCAAGGCGTGCGTCGCCGCGCTGGTGATGATCTCGATCCGATTCTGGTCCTGCAGCGCGCGAAACACCGCCAGAAGATTCCGGTCAACCGCGCGCCAACGAGCCCGCAGGCGCGTGAACCGATTGACGTAAGCCTCAGCCAACGGCCGACACCCGGCCTCCCAACACGTGCGATGCACCTCTTTCTCCGCCAGTTCGATCAGTTCCGATAACCGCCGCTCGTAACGCGATTGCAGCAGCGGATCCCCCAGCATCGAACAAAGCGTCGGCGTCAGCGTCAGCGTCAGCCTCACGTTCAGCCGGTCCTCGCGCCACCGTTCAAGCAGGTCCGCCAGCGGCAGATAGGTCTCGGTGATCGCCTCGTAAAGCCAACTCTCCTCGAGAAATCGCTCGTGCTCCGGATGCCGCACAAACGGCAGATGCGCATGCAGGATGAGAGCCAAATAGCCAGACATGGGGAAACGCGGCGAACGCTCAACCGGGCACAGCCACCCCTTCCGCCGTGATGGATTCGGCCCGCGGCGGTCCCAGTCGCGCGTCTTGCGGATGCTCGCCGACCGCGCCTTGGTACTGCGTGTGGCGCCGGAATTCGAGGTCCGCACTCCGCCCGTCCTCGCCGGATTTCGCCCGCGCAACCACTCGCAGATCATAGTCCCCGTCGGGCAATGCAAACCGCAGGCTGAAGCTTCCGTCGGGCCTCAATCTCACCGCCTTGCCCGCAATGGTCACTTGGGCGTCCGGTTCCGTGGCCCCATACACCACCAACTCGGCGTTCACATTGAACCAGAAACCGCGCGGCCTCTCTCCGCTGCCTTGCGCCCCAGCCGGACTCGACATCCCGCCAGCCTCGCCTGCCGCGAAGCCCGACGAGGGCGAACTGGGCTGCTCCGACAAGCCTCCTTCTGGCACCCCGGCGCCCGCCTCCAAACCGCGCGCCACCAGGCCGGTCACATCCAGTGAACTCACCCAAACACGCCGTTCCTCGTCGACGCGCAGCACTTCCGCCAGCGCCCGTTCGTGGGTCGCCGTCCAAACCGGGTCTCGAGCCGCCGCCGGCGCCGGGAGATCGACGAAGCCCTGCGCCCGCAGCGCATCCAGCGCCTGCGCCAAGGGCTCATCCCGCCGCGCAGCTTGGGCCACCTTCTCGACCACCACCCCGAAGGGTACGTCGATCGGGATGGTTGCGAACTGGACTCTCTCCCCCGCCTCCACCTCGGCCGCAGCACGGGGCGTCGTCACCCCGTTCGAGGTCAGGATGGTCTGCCAGCCAACCTCAGATGCCACATAACCCAGCTCCGCAACATACCGGACCCCGGATCGTCCGACGTGCACAAACCAGGAGCGCGCTCCTCTGGCCAGCGGCACCTCGACCACCGCCCCCGGGCCGACCGCGTTCTCGTGCACGCGCAAGCCCAGATGCCCCGCCGCCGCGCGCCCCTCGAGCCGGTCCATCTCCTCCGAACTCAAATCCCAGTGCGCATAAAGCCAGTGCGGGTCGCGCGCCGTCAGCCATAACTGCCGTGTCCCGTACGCCGCCGGAAGCTCCCCAGCACCCACCACACCGGTCTGCTGCGCCCGACGCGTGGGGCCCAGGGCAAAGCGCCGGCCAGGCCCGCTCACCGTCGTCGTCGGCATTTCATCGCCCTCGAACAGAATGGGCGGAACACGCCGCAGCCTGGGAACCGCCCCCGCACTCTCGACGCCTGGAGCCGTCCATCCCCCGGCTGCGGTCGTGGCCAGAGCCACCCTCGTCCCCCGCGGCGGGCGAACCCTCTTCTTGGCGGCAGTGCGGGGACGGGCAGCCCTCGCGGCGCGCGTGGGCTCGACCGCCATGGGCCGGGGTCGACCTGCACTCCCTTTGGCCCTGATGCTCCGAGTTGCAGTCCGACTCGCCTTCGCCGCCACGGGTCGAGCCGCGCGTGGTTTCGGCTTCGTCGCGACAGTTCGAGTCCGACTCGTGCTCGCCTTCGCCTTGGCGGATCGAGCCGAGGTGCGTTTCGGCTTCGCCACAACAGATCGAGCCGGGCTCGGACTCGCTTTCGCCCTGACGCTTCGAGCCGGGTGCCGACTGGGCTTCGCTGCGGCGGTCCGAGTCGACTTCGGACTTGCCTTCTTTGCAACAGCCCGGGTGGGGCTGTGAGCTGCACGGCGGCCAGCGCTGGCGCGATTGTCTTCGGTCGCGCGGCCAGCCTGTCCGCCCTCAACCGCCCGCGTCGAGGCGATCTGCTTTCGCGATTTCATAGCGTTATCGAGACCGAATCAGCAGGACACTTGCGGTCCCGACGTTAGAGAAACACATCCCCCCCTAGCAATGGAAAACACGGACCTCACCCGGCCAGGCCGCCTACGATGCGCTCGGCCGCCGCCCGCGGATCGGGCGCAGCCCAGATCGGACGCCCGATCACCAGCCAATCCGCCCCAGCGGCGATCGCCTCGCGCGGCGTCATCGTGCGCTTCTGATCGTCCCGGCCGGCCCCCGCCGGACGGATGCCCGGCGTGACCAATTGCACCTCCGCCGGGAGCGCCGCGCGCAGCCTCCTCAGTTCGAGCGGCGAACAGACCAAACCCCGCAAACCAGCCCTGACCGCCAGCCCGGCCAACCGCTCGACTTGGGCCGCCGCTCCCCCGTCAATCCCGACCTCTCCCAGAGCCGCATCGTCCAGGCTGGTCAGCACCGTCACTCCCAGCACCAAAGGCACTGCGCGCCCAAGTGCGTCTGCCGCTTCTCGAGCCGCGCGTTCCGCGGCCTGCATCATGACTGTTCCGCCGCTTGTGTGAATGGTCAGCATCTGGACGTCGAGCCGCACCGCGGCCTCGACGGCCTGCGCAACCGTGTGCGGAATGTCATGGAATTTAAGGTCGAGAAACACCGCCGCACCGTCCGCCCGCAGTTGCCGGACCAGGGCCGGCCCCTCGCTGGTGAAAAGTTCCTTGCCCACCTTGAACGCTCCAACCACGGGAGCCAACTGCCGAACCAACAACCGCGCCCGCTCGGCGGTCGGGACGTCAAGGGCCACAATGATGGGATTGCGCATCGGCGGCAGCCTAAGGGCTCAGCGAAGACCCGTGAAGTGGTTTCTATACACGGCGTCAGAAGTCGCGCCGCGTGAGGGCACGCGGCCTACAGGCTTGTAGGCCGGGTCCCCTGACCCGGCGCTGCATCATTTATGTCGCTCTGTATAGAATCTTTGACCGATGAAACCTGGAGGGAGACAGGCACCCAAACCTTGACGTGAAGACCACATGTTCCGGTCTCAAGGATCCTTCACCTCGGTGCCCTCCGGGCCTCGTGCAGGCGAATCAACTCGCGCACATCCGATACAGCCGGAATCACCGCCGAGAGCGCCCGGGCGAGCGGTTGGTTCGTGCGGATTTGACTCAGAAATCCGGATAGCCCCTTGGGCAGCAGCCCGTACCGCTGCAACAATTGAACGTCCATGACGCCTGTGATCGGCGTGCTCTGGCCGGTAATCAGCCGCAGCAGACGCGCCTCGGCCGGCTCTGCCGAATGAAACAAGAGGCCTTCATTCGCCGGCTCCGGCGCACGCGCCTCCGGATGGACAGCCAGGACCAGCCAACCGTTTCCCTCGCGCTGGTAGGCGAAGGGCCTCCCCGTGTACGGATCCTGCGGGATCTCCGGCAGCCACTCCGGAATCAGCGCCTCCAGCCGCTCCGGCCAGCCGCCGTGCCGGTCGCGATAAAGCCGCAAGGCCAGCACCAGACGACACGACTCGACCGTGGCCCGGGCAGCCCGCGCCTCTTCGAGGAACGGCTGCAGCGCCGGGCACTCCGCCAACGAACGCCACGCCGCCGGCCGATCGAACAAACGGCCAACAAAAGAACGCGCCGCGAACGCGTTCTGCAGGGCCGACGCCCGTTCCTGGGCATCGGTCTCTGCCCCTTGACTCAAGGCGGCCAGCACCTGGCTGACGTAGGCCTCCTGGACCTGAGCCCGATCCGCCGGGCGTCCCGCCCGCTCCTGCGCACGCTCGAGCAGATCGGCGCACGGCCCGGCCAGGTGCCGGATACCCAGCGCCTTGGCGATGGGAGTTTCAGGCCTCCCCCCCAGGATCCGGTTCGTCACTCTGGCCAGAACCTGGAGTGTCTCCCCGGCCATGACGAGCAACGCCTCTCCAAAGCGGCGAACCGTTGCCGCCCGCGGCGAGAGAGGCGCGGCGACCGCCCGACTCGATAGATCGAACTGCGACTGCACCGCCCGCGCAAACACGGTCCCCACAAGCGGCACCGCCTCACGAACTCCCGCTAGCTCATCGATCAATCGCCGGCCTTCGGACGGGTCAAGATCCGGTCCTTCGAGTGCCAGCCTGCGCCACGCCCCCGCCAGCAACCCCAGTTCCGATCGCGTCCACCCCGGAGCGCCGGAGCGCGCGCACAGGTGAAAGCCCTCGAGGAGGTGAGCGAGCGCCGCGCCGGTCCGCCCCGCATGCTCGCTCTCGACCGCACGCCACGCCGCATAGTGCACCAACCGCGCGTGCGCCGCCAGATCGCGGCCAGACGGGCGGATGTCGCAGGAAGCGGCGTCCGTGTCGCCGGCGGCCAGCGCGCCACGGTAACAGTCCGCCAAGACAGCGTCGCTCCCAAAGAAACGGGCGAGCGCGGCATGGTTGGTCACCGCAAGCTCCCCGGTTTGAGCCCAGGCAAACAAAGTCCAGCCCTGGATGAGATGGTTCCTCCGATTCGACCTCCGACGCCCGGCTCACCTCGCGCGCCCAGTACCAGTAATTGCTGGCTGTCATCTCGGAAAGATCGGTCGGTCGGGGCAACCTCCAGACGCCCCCGGGGACCGGCTCAGGCAGCGGGGTGAAGCCAAAGCGCCAGCCATACCACATCGCCGCCCCAAGCAACAACAACACCGCGCCACACCCGCCCACGAACCGCCAGAGCCATCGCCGCCGACAACGTCGGCGTGACGCCAGCGCGTCGCACGATCCGTCTCTGACGGTCGCCATGCCCCCTGCTTCGGTTGGCTTGTTGTCCCGTGACACGAGCGCCTATGATGCCACGCCATCGACCGCGTGGCGACAGTTTCGGATGGCCTGCCGCAAACCCACGCCCCGACGCGGCTCCCACATCGCCGGGCCAACCCCAGGACACTCATCGAGACCTGCCCGGCGCTGCGCAGTGTGTATGCATTTCGTATGACTATGCAGCCATAGGCCGCCGATGGCATCTTTCCAACATCACTTACTATTATCGCGCGTTGACCGGGACAAGCGACTGCTATCCGTGCGATGCCCTGAGGTTCTTCGTCGGAGACACAGCCACACCAAACTTCGTGGCCGGACCGTTCGCCTGTGAGGATGTGGTGCGTATCAGCAGGGGGGCCGCGGCCAGGGTGCTCGAAAAGCTACTACGAAGCCCGTAGTCGCTGTCGCGCGCTGGATTCACGGCTCCTGTCCCGTTGATCGGCACCCAGAAGGAGATGCCGTAGGTGTGGCATGTTCATGGGCGTTCCGGTGTTCAACGGACTCCTTGCCTTGCCCGCCGGCGTTTTCGTCGGGCGATGGTTGGCCCACGCCGGGGCGGACGTCGCTTGGGTGCAAAAGACAGCGCGGTGGACGGCGGTGTTTACCACCAGCACCCTGGGACTGGTATGCGTCGCCTCAGCCTCAATTGCCCTGGCCTCGCAATCAACAGCCTCCGACCTCCAAGGAATGCTGGGACTTTCGTTTCAGGTTACACCGGCGATGATTCCGGGCCTCATTCTGGGCGGAGGTGTTTTAATCTTCGCTCTCAACTGGTGGTTGAGCGTTAAGGCGGTAGAGCGTGCCTACGCGTTCTGCGTTGCCGATTGATCGGAGATGCCAGGGACACTGCACGGCTTTCTCTTGAGTTCAGCTTCATGAACACCGAGCGTTCCGGCCCTATGGCAAGCCGCGATACTCCGGGCATGCGCCCCATTTCCCTTGCTCTCATCCTGGCCGTTGGGGTGGCCTCTGACTCCTTACTGAAAACAAACCGACGTGCCACCTGTGCTGTAGGCGCAACGCAGTCGTGAACACCGAAGGCCGCCGCGAGACCGGCACCGCCGAGAGCAACCCCAGCAGCGTCGGGTTTCCGCGCCGCGCCGAATCACGGCGAGCCCGGAACCGCAGGCTGGCACATCCCGCGGCTCTGCGACATGCTTCCGCCATGAACACTCCGCCGGTCCTTCCGATGCTGTTCTTGCTCGCTGCGGCGGCGATCGCCGGCGAGACCCAATTCCGCAACGGTGGTTTTGAGTCGGGTCTGAGCGGGTGGCGTCTCTGGTCGCGGACCCCAGGCGCGCTGACGTCTGCGCTGGAGAACAAGAACGTCCACTTGGGCCAGGCGGCGCTGCGTCTCGAACACCACGGCGAACAGGATTGGAGCCTCGAACCATCCCTCCGCCTCGAGGTCAGGCCCGGCGATCTGGTCGAACTCAACTGCTGGGTCAGAGCTTGCGGGTAGTGGCACGGCAACGTTGTGCGCGTCGACTTGGGATGCCCAAGGCAAAGTCGTGGCCTGGTCCGCCGGCGAGCGCACGGCGTCGGAAGGTCCCGATTGGCAGCACTTGCAGACCCGCGTCGTGGCTTCTGCCAACGTCAGTCAGCTCCAACCGCGCCTGATCGGCTTCGGCCCGGCCACCGTCTGGGTCGATGATTACGCCGTCGCCGAGCGCGGCAATCTGCAAGCGCTCCGCTCCAGCAGTGTTCCGGCGACGCTCGTGCTCAGCAACGCGGTGCTCGAGGTCCGTTTCAACACCACCGATGCCACCTGCGCGGTGCGAGATCGCCGGACCTCTCGTGCTTGGACGCAAAAAGCGCTGGCGAGCGACTGCATCGTGAAGAGCGCCTCGACTGACGGCGCCGGGCGGCTGCGCTGCGAGCTGTTCCATGGCGGCCTCGGCCTGGACGTGCAGGCAGTGCTGCAACTCGACGCAGACCGCCCGGAGCTGGTCGTCGAGTTGTCAGCCCAAGGGCCCATGCCCGCCAGCCTGCGCTTCCCGCATCCTTTCCAGGGCGAACCGGGAGAGTACCTCGTGATCCCGATGAACGAAGGGATCGCCTATCCGGTGGACGATGCGACGATCCCGCCGATCCATCTCATCGCCTACGGCGGCCACGGCATCTGCATGGCCTTCTATGGCGTGACCGACGGCGACCGCGGGCAGATGAGCATCATCGAGACGCCCGATGACGCGTCGATCCGCGTCGAGCGCGTCGATGGCCGACTGCTGGTTGTCCCGGAGTGGGATGCACAACGCGGCGAGTTCGGGTACGTGCGGAAACTGCGGCACGTGTTCTTCGCCCGAGGCGGTCACGTCGCAATGGCGAAGCGATACCGCGCCTACGCCCAGCAGATAGGCCAGTTCAAAACCCTCGCCGAAAAGCGCCAGTCCAATCCGGACGTGGACCGGCTGATCGGCGCGGTGAATGTGTGGTGCTGGGACCGCAACGCCGTCTCGCTCGTCGGGGAACTGCAGGCGGCCGGGATCGAGCGCATCCTCTGGAGCAATCAGCAGTCGCCGGACAACATCCGAGCCCTGAATGACCTGGGGGTGTTGACCAGTCGGTATGACATCTACCAGGACGTCATGGCGCCGACCAACTTTGCACGCCTGCAATGGATCCATCCCGATTGGACCACCAACGCCTGGCCCCATGACATTCTTCGAGACCGCCGCGGCAACTGGGTGAAGGGCTGGGCCGTGGAAGCCAAGGATGGCGGAATGATCCCGTGCGGGGTGATCTGTGACCGCCAGGCGCTGCCTTACGCCCGCGAACGAATCCCCGCCGACCTCGCCACGCATCCTTATCGGTGCCGGTTCATTGACACCACCACGGCGGCGCCCTGGCACGAGTGCTACGACCCGAACCATCCCATGACCCGCACGGAAAGCCGGCGGTGGAAGATGGAATTGCTCCGGTACGTCTGCGACCAGAACCACCTCGTCACGGGTTGCGAAACGGGTCACGACGCCGCCGTGCCGTTCGTGCACTATTTCGAAGGCATGCTGAGCCTGGGACCATATCGCGTGCCCGACGCAGGCCGGCGGATGAGTGAAATCTGGACTGAGGTTCCGGCCGCGGTTGCCAAGTTCCAACTCGGCCACGGTTACCGGCTGCCGCTTTGGGAGCTGGTCTATCACGACTGTGTCGTGGCGCAATGGTACTGGGGCGACTACAACAACAAACTGCCGGCCCTTTGGGATAAGCGCGATCTATTCAACGTGCTCTACGGCACGCCCCCGATGTTCATGTTCAACCGCCGCCTTTGGGAAGAGAATCGAGCGCGCTTCGTCCAAAGCTACCGGAACACCTGTCCCCACGTGCGACAGGTGGGTTATCAGGAAATGACGGATCACCGATTCCTGACGCCGGATCGCAGTGTGCAACAAACCGTGTTCGCCAACGGCGTGCTGATCACCGTCAACTTCGGCAGCGCCGACCACCGGTTGCCGGACGGTCAGGTCGTGCCCGCAAGGGGCTTCCTGACCCAAGTTGAGTGACTGCCAGTCGCACCAACGCATGGCTCAATTTCATCACTGAGCGTGGCCGAGGCGGTTCTCCTTGGCGCCGTTGGGTATCGTTTCTCATCGGGTTTCCCCTGGTCCGGGCCAGGCCACTGAACCACAAGAAAAGTGGGAAAATGGTGAAGAGTGGGGATGGGGCGGAGGATGTGGGTCAACGAGCATACCTCTCCAAGCACCGGTGCGTTCGAGGGAGGCGTGGCCGGCGGGAACTTCTCGATGGCCTCCAGGGAATCGGCCAATGCAGTTTTATCTGGCTCTGCTGAACGACGAAGACACGGCGCACAACCGGGCGGTGGCGGAGTCCAGGGTGAACCGTCCGATCGTCACGATCGAGTTTGTCGTTCTGGAATTGGGGAATGCTTGTTCTCGCGCCGGCGATCACACCGATTTCCTCGCGCTGGTGGACGGCATGCGAGCGAGCTCCCGCATTCGGATCATCCCGCTGAGCTCTGGACTGCTCCAACGCGGACTTGAGTTCATGCAAAGTCGTTCGGACAAGGATTGGTCACTGACGGACTGCACCTCGTTTGTGGCCATGGAGGAGGCGGGTCTGGAGGAAGCTCTCACGGGCGACCAGCATTTCGAGCAAGCGGGTTTCAAGGCGCTTCTCAAGCTCGAGCAGCGCAAGCGGAACCCCAATCCCTGCGCTGCCAAGATTAAACCGCTTGTCGGGCGACGCGCTGCTCGCTAGCGGGCCAGCGCGCAGGATCGAGCGACTGACAATCTTGCCTACCGCTGCCAACATCGAGCGAGGCGCGCCTCAGACCGAATCCCGATCTTCGACATCATGAACCGCTCTTTGGTTTTCCTGCCTTTGTCTCCCGCGCCTCGCTCCTTAGAATCCTTGACCCGTTCAACGCAGCATAGAAACTTGACTTGTCTGCAACACATTTGACCGGTCAAGGATTCTAGGACGGTGAAGTGCCGCGGCGACGTGCCAGCGCTCGAGCATGGTCAACCTGCGTCCTGACCCTGCAAGCATTGGTTCCCCTGGCGTTTTGGCCCCTTCTCGAAATGAGTAAAGGTTCGCGGTGTCTGGACACGGAGGCTGGGGGCTGACTTCCACCTCTCGCGCCCGCGGTTCCCCGCCTTGGGGATGGCCCCGCCCGGCGATCGTCTCAACGTCGGTCTTGACCTCACTGGCCTGCTGATAGCGGCGCTCCGGCTGTTTCTCGAGCGCCCGCTTGAGATCACTGACCGGGTCTCCTGTGAATGCGATTTCGATGACTTTCATTTCTTCTCAGTGTCTGCTACTGATACCTCGCATGAACCATCAACTCGCCCTGCTTCTGTTTGCCGGCTTGACCCTGGCGACGCCCGTTGGCCGAGCGGCGGGCGTGTACTACACCGATCAACCCACGGGCGCGACCGGCTCGGTCGTCTCCCTTGCGCTGGACGGTTCGACCCAGGAGGTGATCACCGCCGTCACCGGCACGCCCGATCTCCGCGGGATCGCCTGGCACCGCGGCACCGGCCGGGTGTTCGTCCTGGATAACGGCCCGGCGAAACACATCTTCTCGATCCGTCCAGATGGAACCGGACTGCAGGAGGTCGTCGGCCTCGGTACGAGCGTCCTCAACGCCGACCTGGAGATCGACGATGTGTCCGACAAGCTGTACTGGGCCGACGCCAACCCCGGCAGCAGCGGGAACGGTTTTGTCTTCCGCGCCAACCTGGACGGCTCCGGCGTTGCACCGATTGTGACGACGCCACCAGGCGTGACCGCGGCGCCCTATTTCATCTTTTTGGATGCCCGGGGCGGTTTCATCTACTGGGGCGTCACCAGCAGTGGCAACGGTCCCAGCAGCTTCCGGCGCGCCACGTTCTCAGGCGCCCTCGATCCGGATTTCCTCCTGACCACCGCGACGCGCACCCGCGACCTGGCCGTGGACGCCACAACGCAGATCGTGTACTGGTGCGATCGCCAGTCCGGCGCGCTCTTCAGACGCCCGCTCGCCGGGGGTGTGTCTGAAGTTGTCCTCAGCGGGCTGAACGCCCCGCATGGGCTGGCGCTCGACGTCGAGGCGGGTAAGCTCTACTGGGCGGATACGGGTGGACGCGGCAGCGGTCCATTCGACACCAGTGCGCGCCGTATCGCGCGCTGCAACCTGGATGGGACGGAATTCGAGAACCTCTCGATCCCCGCGGCCAACAGCGAACCGTGGGACCTTGCGCTCGATGTCAGCAGCCCAACCTACGCCGATTGGCGGATGCGCTTCTTCTCGCCAGCCACTCCTCAATCGGGGCCGACGGACGACGCCGACGGCGATGGCGCTCCCAACTTGCTCGAGTACGCCCTGGCCACCCATCCGCGACGCGCATCCGATATTCCCCTGCTCACGATCGAAGGCACCGCCCTGCGGTTCACTCGCCGCCTCGAGGCGGAGCTTAACTACCAAGTCGAGGTCTCGACGGACCTCGTCACCTGGCATTTCAACGGTGACGACACCGCACTGGTCTGGACGAGCGAGGAATCGTCAACCCCGCTGGCACCGGAGTTGGAGTCCGCCCGCGTGGTTGCGGGTCCGGTTCTTTCGGGTGCTTCGCCGGTGTTCTTCCGTCTCCGGATAACGGATGGCTCCGGAGCCGGGGGGATGTGAGCGAGGCGCGCCTCGGACCAGCGAGGCGTGTGAACGGTGAGGCGGCTCAACCTGGCGAACCGTCGGACGCGCTCGTGGCAGCACTGATCTCTGCCGCGTTCGACTAGCCCGCGCCAGTCCCAAACGACGACCACGGTATCGCCAGTTCCGTTGCGACCTGCCAGAAGATCGCTCGCAGGCGACCGACTTGTTGCACAGTGTCGGCGCTGAAGCTGAACGTCCGGCCATCGGTGGTGAACGCCTCATAGTGGATTCCTTTGCGCTTCGGCAGCATCCACGTACACCAGATCCGCGTCCGCCGACCCGGGATCCTCCCACACCAGGCGCTCGAGAATCTCGTCCTCACCCCGCAGGAACGCCACGAAGGCCTGGGGCAGCCGGACGCCATGGAACCGCTCCACTTCCCGAACCTCATGTTCCGTGAGAGTTTTCATGCCGCAGATGCCCGCCGTGAACACCCACCCGCTAAACCGTCATACCGCGGAACGTTTCGGCTCACCGCCGCCGGGGCAATGATGTCCGCTTGTCAACTGAGACGCGATCCCGGCGTTCGGTGCAGCCGGTTTGTTCTGCATTCCTGCGCATGATCGTCCTGAATCTCGTGGCACTGATCGGACGGTGCGCGATGAGCTTTCCATCGTAAATGATACTGAACACGCCATAGGGCGTTGGAAGCTCCCGGGACGCCTTGGCGCTCCCAACTCGAACCACTTTCGGCTCAAGCCCCAACGTCCTGGACGCCGTCCGCAATCCTCTCCACCGATTTTGCGACATACGGGCACTGGTCGGCAGCCAGGATCGTAAGGCCCTTCCTGTACCTCTTGAAGAGTCGCTCCCTTTCGACGATGAAACGAGGATCAGGCGCCGTCTTCTTGAGTTTCTTGACGAGTAGTTCATAGGGGGCCGCGGACGCCTCACTGCTGCCGATGGTGCGGTCCACCGAGACAAAACCCGCTTTGAGGAACAAATCACTTCCGGCCATGAGACTATCGGAACTGGTCACCACGGCGACCCCTCGGCACTGGCTCTTCTTGGCGTCCTCGATACAACTCTGTAACAGCAGAGATCCAAGCCCTTTCCCCTTGTGTTTGCCGTAGACCCACAAGCAATGGATGACCAGGTAACCCTCTGCCTCCACAGGCCGCCACGCATGATTGCCGAGGGCGTACTCGATCATTCCAATATCACCGCACTTCTCTGAGCGGAGCACCTTGTATCTTAGGCCTTCCGCATAGCGCTCCTTGAGCCAATTCGTTTTCCGACGATGCCCCAGGTTGTTGGCGTTCTTGTTGCCACAGTGGCTGCAACCGCCGATGTTGTCAGCATTGGTGTCAATGATTTGGTAATCGCTCACGCTGAGGCTCGGATTGTTGCAGACGTTGATTATGCGACTGGCGGTTCGTATATTGAAAGGGGCTCAAAGATGATCCCAACCCACTACCGCTTAACGCATTATGCACGCAACGGAAGCCATCCAACGCGCGCGGGAGGCGATCCGGCAACAGCACAAGGCACTGGCCACCGAGGAGACCTATGTTGATTGGTTGCGGAGCGACATCGGCGCCTTGCAGGGCATACCGCCCACCCTGCCCAGCGAGCAGAAGCTCGAACGATTCCTGACCCAACCGGCCTTGAGACGCAGGGTCGCCGCCAGCACCCAGAACCGAGCCTTCAACGCTGTCGCCTTCTTCCACAAGGACGTTCTGGGCACTCCGTTGCATGATGTGGACGCGTTTCCGGGCCACACGGCCCGTTCAGTAAGTTCACGGTCCCGCCACGCGCAGGAAACGCCCGCCAGGGGATGGCACCACGCCGTTGGTAAAGTGCCCCGTCGCCGAAGTGACCGGAGCCGACGAAATCCAGGTGCCCAAATCGGCGCTGGCCTGGACCGTGTAGGGGACGTTCGTCACGCCGGTCCAAGTCACCAGGCCGTCGGCGCGGATTTGCAGTACGGGCGCCGGCACCACCACCACGCGGCGGATGGAAACGACCCCGCGCGCCGAGGTGGTGTCGTCACCAAGAAATACAAAATCAGGGGTCTCGTAGGGACTCGGCGAACCGGAAAAGGCGGTGTAATCGCGCACTGGACCTTCGAGGAGTCGCTGGCCGCCCGCCCGGAGTTCGTACCGGTCGCGCCCCAGCGTCAGGGCATAGTCGACAAAGGCGCTCGCGGTGTCGCACAAGGCCTCCTCCGCATGAGTGAACAGCGGCAGGTCGGCCTGGGCAAATACCGCATTGGTCCAAAACCCCAGTTCGATCCCCCGTTGGTCGTGTCCCAGGACGATCACCGAGAATCCGGCGCGGTCGGCGATTCCGTGAGATTCCCGCTCGACCCGGACAGTGAATAGGATCGTGAACCCCGCCTCACGGTCCAGGGCAATGGGCGTCGTGCGGGCATAGCCCGCTTGTTCTTCCCCGGCGATCGAGGTGTCGAGGCGCACCGCATCCGCGCCGAGTGTTTGGACGGCGCCGCCTGGATAAGCCCCGTAAATCCAGCCCTCTTGACTGGGCAACCGGTTCAGCGCGCCCTCATAGAGCGTCTGGGCTGAGGCCGAAATCAGAAACCACGCCAGGAAGACCTGCCTCAGAGCAATCCAGATCTTGTGCTTTATGACAGGGGCCGGCCTGGAACACGCCGGTTCATGGGAGGCTTTGACAATCAACGGTTTAATGCGCATTGGGACCATGAACCGAAGTTTCCTGCTCCGCATCGTAATCGTAATCCTCTGTCGGCGATTAGGAATAAGATCAGGATTAGGATTAAGACCACCTCCCGGTCCATGAACAGGTCCGCACTGCCCGTCAGGGCACAGGCCGCTCGAAGGCCTCGATGAACTTCACCAGGGCCCGCACATCGTGGTAATTGGCCTTCCAGTTGTGGGCCTTGGCCGTGTTTTTGGGTCTGCCTTCAGCAGACACCGTGTCGAGCCAAATCCCATCCGTGGCCAGAATCTGGTGGCGGTTCAAAAACTGGACCAGGCGTTCGAGCGTGACCGTGTAGGCCGGGTTGGGCGCGTGCAACAGCCCGTCAGTCAGAGCGGCCATCATCTCGGATTGACTCCACCAGACTTTGTCGGTGTCGGTGGCCGGCTGATCGCCCAAGCCGCGATTGTACAGGCCGCCGCGCGCATGGTCGTAGCCGTACTGGAGGGCATGGTCAACGACACTGGCGAAATGCAGCCAGGAAGGGCTGCGTTTCAGCGCCTCTTCAGCCCGAATCATCAGCCAGGCGAACTCGACGTTGTGCCCATACGAAAGCCCCCCGCTCTTGGGATCCGTCACGAACGACCAGTCCGGGTTCCGATGGAAACATGCGCGTCCAGCCTCGGGCGGGTAGAAAAACGTGGCGTTCAGGCGCAACGCCTCGTCGAGTGATCGCCGGACGTCGTCCTCCCCGGTCGCCGCACACAACTCGGTGAGCGCTTCCATCCAGTGAAGATGGGCATTCGCGCTCTTGAGGCCGGCCACCTCGACCTCGATGCGGTCGTCTTGTCGGGTGATCAGCCGCCAATCCCGCTCGGAGTGCTCGCCCCAACCGCCGTGAGCGGCATCGTGACACTGCTTCTGAATGGTGTGGTACAGATCCAGAGCGTGTCGCAGCGGGGCGGGATCGCCACTGGCGCGGGCGTATTCGACCAGCGCGTAGACTACGAAAGACTCGCCGTAGAGGTACTTTCGGTCGTTGACCGGCCGCCCGTCGAGATCTGTCGCCCAATAGTAACCGCCATGCTCCCGGTCGAGGAAATGACCCAGGAGAAAGCGATAGCCCTGCTCGGCAGCCTTGAGATAATCGCGGGAGTCGCTCCGGTAACCTTTGCGATGGGCGTGAGAGAATCCCCACACCATGCGGGCCTGGGTCACAATCTGCTTCTCCCTCGCGGGCGAGACAGGCTTGGCCGCATCGTCCGATAACACATAGCCGCCGCGCTGCCAATCGACCGCCGTGTCGTACCAGTAGGGCATGACCTTGCCAGCCAATTGCTGCCGGAATGCACGCGCGGCTTCCGAGAAATCCGACGCGGCCAGTGAAACGGCGGCCAGCAGGACAAACGCCAACCGGTGGGGCCGGAACAGGGCCGCATCGCCGGCAGTCCGCGACCGGCCCTGGGCGCCGTCAAAGGCCCCGGCATCTCCATCAGCCCGCAGCCCGGCGCGGTGGCACGGGACGCGAAGACCGCCGAGCGCAAGGGCGCAAATCGAGAAGAATCTCACGGGACGCACCGTGGCACAGCGGCACCGGCCATTCAACGCGATTCCGCGGGCCGGGTTCCGTCGCGAGGCTCTGCGTTGGACCGGCACGGGCTGTCGCCAAGTCCTCTGCCCCGGGCTTCAGGCCTGGTCGCCGACAGTCGACCCTTCGGTGCGCGAAGCGCTTGCGGTGGGGGAAACAGGGGCCGGCAGTGGCCCGGGCCCGCCCGGTTCAGGCGCGAAGGGCGGGGGTGCATCCGGCGCAGGCTCGGTCGGATTGGCCTGGCCCATCGCGGCAGCCGGTTGCCTGAGCAGGGCCGGGTCGGGAAGGGCAAGCGAGTGGATGCGATAGCGGCTCTTATGTCCGTCGAGTTCGAACTCGATCTCGTCGCCGACTTTGCGGTTCAGCATCGACTGAGCGATCGGGCTGAGGTAGGAGATGATGTGGCGGTCAGGATCGAAATCCCAGGCGCCGAGAATGACGAACGTTTCGGGGCGTTCCGTGTCCGCTTCGGTCACGCCCACACAGGTGCCAATGCTGACGACGTCGGTGCGCGGGTTGGCAAAGTCAGTCCCCCTGGACCGCACGAGCTGGCTCTCGAGTTCGGCTTTGCGGCGCATCAGGAGCCGGTGCAACTCCTTGGCGGCTTTGTACTCGTGGTTCTCGCTCAGGTCGCCATAGCTTCGGGCGACAGCGATGTCGCGCGAATTAGCCGGGATTTTCCTCTGCACCAGCTCGTCGTACTCCCGCTTGCGACGTTCCAGGCTCTCCCACGACACCACCAGGAAATTGTCCAGCCGGCTGTGATCGCCAGTGATCAGGGACTGCACAACCGGGGAATGCTTGACGATCCGCGCAAGCAGAGACCGTTTGTCCATGTCGTCGAAGCTGGGGGAAAGTTGCAGCGTGCGCGTCAGGTCTTTGATGAGCTCGATGTCCGCGCTCTCGATGAGCTCGACCAGCAAATCCTGGTCATCCAGAATGTAGTCGCGCAGGCGGTTTGACTTCTTCTCGTTAAACTGGTCGCGTTCGATGGCGCTCAGCATCGCGCGAAAGACCTCAGGACCGAGAATGTCCGCAAAGGTGTCCGACCGCTCTTTGGCGAGCCAGAGCAGGAGTTCACTGCTCGCAGTATGCTGGCTGACGAGGCGGGCGAGGGTGCTCTTGAGGGCGTCGAGGCGATCGTGCTCGATCAGGAGATTGGCGCATTCGGTGCACAGTTTGGCGCTCACGGAGTTCATGAAGCCCAAGACGTGATCGGCCCAAAGCGCAGGCTGCGCCTCGCGAAACGATTGCAGGGCCCGCTTGTGCTTGGCGGCTGGAACCTGTTCGAGAACGCGTCCCGGCTGGTCGATCTGCGCCCAGAGGTCCTGATCCGTCAGCTCCCCCTCGGGCCGCGGCAGGCCCGCGGCGACGCGCAGATCATCGCGCATGAAGACGGCCTCGAGCGCAAGGGCCGGCATGGTCCGCTGGTGGGACTGGATCTCCGTGTCGAGGGCGGCGACGGCATCCGCCAGAGTCGCCTCCTTGTCGGTCAGGTCGGCCAGATTGCGCAGCAGTTCCGTGGCAACGGTCAGACGCGCCTTCAAACCCTTCGCCGCCCGGAACTCCCCCATGAGCCGGTCCTTGAGCATGACCTCCTGAGCCTGATAGACGATCGGCTCGTTTTTCTTGAGGGGAACCAGAAAGTGCCCGTCCTTCTTCAACTCGCGTTTGGCCGCTTCCCACCACTTCTTCCAGTCGGAGGTGATCACGTCCGGAACGAGCATCCGCTGGATCTGGTCGGCCGTGGCCCGCCCGCCATAGCTCTGCAACACCAGTCTGATGAGATCCAGGTGATGCAGGGCCGCCATCTGACGCAGTTCGCCAATGTCCGTGGCTTTCCGGGCCAGGATGTGGTCCCGCGCGATGGGCTTCAAGGACTCGGCCGCAAACGCCAAATCCATGGAATGATTGGCCTTTCCCTGGAAATCAATGTTGAACCGGCCAAAGACGGTGTCCACCTGCTTGATCTGGCCGAAGCCCCAACTGCGGTGCAGACAAAAACCGGAATCGACCAGCGTCACCAGCGGTTCGACATGCTGACGACTGATCTTCCCCGCCGCAACCAGCTTTTCAAATTCTTCTCTCATAAGAGGTCCCCGTTCGCCTACACTCGCAAGCGATGCAGATTATTGCGAAGTGAGAGCCCAAAAACCAAGAGAAATTGCCTGCCGAATTCTGGAACGGCATGCCGACGGCTCCGGCTGGGTCGAAGATTTGCTGCACGATGCCCTCGAACAGAGCCTGCTCGACGCACGCGACCGCGCCCTCGTTCACGAGTTGGTCTGTGGCGTCGTCCGTTGGCAGGCCACCCTCGATTGGCTCATCGAGCGGAAAACCGGCGGACGCAAGCAAAAGCCCGGAATCGAGAGGCTGCTTCGCCTCGGCCTCTACCAACTCTTCTGGCTCGATCGGATCCCGGACCATGCCGCAGTCAATGAGACGGTGAATCTGGCGCGCTGCCACGGCCTCGGCGCCGAAGCCGGTTTCGTCAACGCCGTCCTCCGCGGCTACGGGCGCGAGCGCGATGCGACCCGCCGTCAGTTGGAAGAGCTCAAACGCACCTGCCCCGCGACGGGTTGGTCGCACCCCGCATGGCTGATCGATCGGTGGCAGCACCGGTGGGGACCCGACACCACTCCTCGCCTGCTGGCCTGGAACAACACTCCCGCCCCCGCGTTTGCACGGCTCAATACCATCAAGGCCGATCCGGGCCGTCTGCTCGAACGCTGGCGCGAGGAAGGCGTCGAGTACGATTTTGGCCGGTGGGAGTGGATCCCCGAAAACCTCGTCTTCCCACTCAAAGCCCACCCCCCGCTGGCCCGGTTGCGCACGTTTCGCGAGGGTTGGTTTTACGTGCAGGATCCAAGCACCTTGCTGGCCGTCCGCGCCCTGGATCCCCAGCCGGGAGAGACGATTCTGGATGCGTGCGCGGCACCCGGAGGCAAGACCACCTGCATCGCCCAGCTTATGCAAAACCAGGGCCAGATCGTGGCCTTCGAGTCCTCCGCCGCGCGGCTCGACCTCCTGCGGGAGAACTGCGCCCGGCTCGGAGTCACGTGCGTTCGCCCCTGCCTCGATCCGGAACCATCGCACCTCGCGTTCGACGGCGTGCTGGTGGATGCCCCGTGCTCCAACACCGGCGTCATGCGGCGCCGGGTGGACCTGCGCTGGCGCATTCGACCTGAGGCCCTCGCGCGCCTGCAGCCCGCCCAATCCGAACTCCTGGACCAGGCGGCTGCCCGGTTGAGGCCGGGAGGCCGCTTGGTCTACAGCACCTGCAGCCTCGAATCGGAGGAAAACCAGCAGGTCGCAGGCGCCCTGACGCACCGCCATCCCGAGTTGCGCCTGCGCTGGGAACGGGAATTGCTCCCCTTTCGAGAGGGTGTCGACGGCGCCTATGTCGCCGTGTTCGATCGCGCTTAATCAGTCGTCCGCAGCCAAATCCATGATCACCGCCAGTTGGAGCTTGAGGTCGACCAGTGCGCAAATGCTGGCGGGTGTCGGCGCCTCCAATTGCCGCCCCGACTCCGGCGGACACTCGGCGTCGTTTGCAACCTCGCGCTTCCAGGCTTCGGCCAGCACCCGTGCGAGGCAGCGTTCGAGCCGGAGGCGATGGACGCGGCGGAAACGCCGGATGGTCTCGGCGGAGGGACACTGGCGGGCGCAGATGTAACGGACCTGGGCGCGGTTCTCGCAAGCCAGTTCAACGTCCGCCGAGGCGTAAATGCCCACCGCGTAGCAATAGGTCAACAGCGTCAGCATCATGGGCGGACACGGGGCACCGGCACCCACCCGCTCCGCGCTCCGCGTGTCGGCCACCTCCGCCTGCACGGCATCCAGAGCCATTCCGACCAAGTCCCATCCGCCCAGCCCGTCCATCAGGTTGGTGGGCGGCTCGGCCAGAGCGAAATCACCGCGCAGGTGGCCGGTGATCGTGGGCATCGTCAGGCTAACTGTCTTCATCTCAAAAACACTCGGCTCGGCTGGTGACCGTCCCGTGGAGGCTGTGTTACGATTCGGTGACACCGAGGGGCATGCTTGCGCGGCGCGGTGGTCGGGAGCACATTCCAGGCGCATGCACCCGGTTCCCGAACTGTTTGACGGACGGCTTTACGACCTCCTCGAAGCCAGCGGAGAGCAGGCTCGCGAGAGCATCCGGCTCCTGGCCCAGTTCCTCGCCGATGGCGGCAGAAGTCCGGGCCTCGTGGCGGAACCGGCGTCGGCTGGAGCGAAGATCGCCGACGACATCCGCGCCCATCTGCTTCAGGCCATCGTCACCAGTCTGCCCAAGGCAGATCTCGAGGTCCTGGCGCGCACTCTCTCCGCCATCCCCGTGGCTGCCGAACGGTTCGCCGAGCGGTTCGGCCTAGCCGCGGGCAGCCTGGGTGGCATCGACTTTTCCCCGGCCATGAACTGGGTCGAGGAACTCACCGAGATCCTGCTCGACGCGGTCCGGCAACTCCGCGGCTTCGAGAGCCTCCATCGCGTCAAGGAACTCTATTCCAGATTGCAGAAAGTCGCCGACCGCGCCGAGGCTCTGATCCAAGAGATCGTAAACCGGGCTCACCAGAACCCGTCGGATCCTCTCGACGTTCTGAAGGTGAAAGACCTGGGTGATCGACTCACTGAGATCATCGACCAATGCCGCGAGGCCGGAGGGCAGATGAACCGCGTTTCCCTCCAGTTCCTTTGAGCCGATGCAGCGCCGGAGACCACGAACCAAAAAGAGGTCGCCATACGGCGGCGAACCGCCTACAGTTTATGCCTACAATTGAGTGCGCCATCACATCTTGAAGAGTCGCTCCGACGAGGGATTGACCTCATTCGGGGGAAGGTCATCGAAATGGCCGACCTGGGCGAGCGCGCCCTGACAGCCAGTCTCCAGGCGCTCGTCGAGCGGGACCGCCAGTTGGCCTACCTGGTGATCCTGCGCGACCAGTTCGTTGACGAGGCGGAGATCGAGTTGGACCGGCTTTGTCTGGAGTTCTTGGTCCGTCAGCAGCCGGTGGCCGGCCACCTCCGGTTCGTGTTCACCACCATCAAGATCAACAAGGAGCTGGAACGGATCGGCGATTATGCGGAAAGCATCGCGCGGCAGGCCTTGATCGTGAGCGCGCTCGAGCCGCAGCCGTCCTACGCCCGGTTCACTGAACTGGCCAACTTGGCGGTCCACATGTTTCACGACGCGGTTCAGTCCTTCCTGAATCAAGATGCCGACCTCGCCCTCCGGACGATGGAGATCGAGGAACGGGCCAACGCTTTGCGCAACGGCATCAACGCCGAGTTAGCACGTCTGTGTCAGTTGAACCAGCTTCCGACGGAGGCGCTGACCCCGCTGATGACCGTCGCCCGGCGTCTCGAACGCGTGGCGGACCAGAGCAAGAACCTCTGCGAAGAGGTGCTCTACATGTGCACCGGGGAGTACCTCAAACACCCGGGGGCCGAGGCGTTTCGCATTCTCTTCGTCGATGCCGATAATCGGCACCTCAGCCAGATGGCCGAGGGAATCGGCAATGCGCTGGGTGAGCCCCGCTTCGTGTTCAGCAGCGCCGGCATCGCCCCGCAGCCCGTCGACCCGAGGCTGAGGGAGTTCATGACGAACAAAGGCATCGACATCTCCCACCACGTCAGCAAAACCCCCGAACAAGTGCCGCATGCCGACCATTACCATGTCGTGATCGCCTTGTGCGAGGAGGCGCACCAGGCCTTCCCCCACCCACCCACCAAGACAGTCTGCCTCTCCTGGCCGGCACCCAATCCCGCCCGCCCCGAGGCCAGCCCCGAAACCGTTCAAACCGCTTACGAATCCGCTTACCGCTTTCTCGAGCAGCACATCCGGGAACTCGTGCAGGCGGTGCGCGGAGAACATCAACCCCTCAGGAACCCATGAAACGATCCCTTCACCTGCCGTCCATCCCCCGCTGCGCCCGGCGCGCCGCCGCCCTCCTCGGCCTGGGCCTGCTCTCGGCCGGATGCGGCCCCAGCAGTCCCGGCGGGGGAGGCGCCAGCGCCACGGGAACCCCGATCGAAATACGCGTCAAGGGCTCGGATACAATGATTCAGCTTGCAACCGCCTGGGCCGAAGACTACCGCAAAGTGAAGCCCAACGTGTTCGTCAGCGCCAGTGGCGGCGGCAGCGGAACCGGCTTCGCCGCCCTGCAAAACAACAACACCGATATCTGTATGGCTTCACGGGAGCTCAAGCGCGAGGAGGACGACCGGGTGAAAACGGCCACCGGCAAGGAAGCCAAGGAGACTGTCGTCGCCTATGACGCCCTGGCCGTTTATGTGCACCCCTCCAACCCGATCGACGAACTCTCGGTCGAGGACCTGCGGGAGATCTGGGCCGAAGGCGGCGCCGACACCAGGTGGGAGCAAGTGAATCCCGCCTTCCAGGGACGGATCGTCCTGTTCGGCCGGCAAAACAGTTCCGGGACGTATGACTACTTCAGAGAACATATCTGCGGCAAGACCGCCGACAACAAACAGCGCGAGTTCCGCGGCGGAATCAGCGAGATGAACGGCTCGGCCGAGGTGGTCGAGAACGTCGCCCGCACCCCGACCGGCTTGGGCTACAGCGGCATGGGCTACAAAACCCCGGCCGTCAAATGGCTCAGAATCTCGACGAAAACAGGCGAGCCCGGGGTCGAGCCCGGGGTCGATGCCGCCCGCGCCGGCAAGTATCCGGTGTCCCGCAAGCTCTACATGTACACCGCCGGCGAACCGCAGGGCGAAGTCAAGGCCTTCATCGACTGGGTGCTTTCGCCCCAAGGGCAGGGGCTCGTCGCCAAGGAAGGGTTCGTGCCCCTCCAGTGACTCCTCTGCAAGACATGCCGAACACCGACTCCCCGAAGCCGCGTCGGAGATTCAACCTCCTCGACGCGATCGAGCGCCCGACGGAATGGCTGATTTACCTCTGCGGCTGGAGCGGCATTCTCGCCGTGGCGGCCATCTTCCTCTTCATCTTCAAAGAGGCGGCGCCGATGGTGCCGCGCTTGGATTGGGTAGAGTTCTTCACCAGTTCACGGTGGATTCCAGCGCCCGGCGGCGACAATCCGCCCAGCTTCGGCGCGCTGGCGTTGATCGCCGGCACGCTTTCGACCACCGGTCTCGCGTTGATCCTCGCCATGCCGATCGGCCTGGGAGCCGCGGTCTACATCTCCGAGTTCGCCCAGGGCAAGGTCAAGGAGACGCTCAAAGTCCTCATCGAACTGCTGGCCGCCATCCCGTCGATCGTTTGGGGTTTCATCGGTCTGATGGTCTTGGGGCCGATCATCCAGCGCGTGTTCAGCGCCGACCCGGGCAGTTGGTGGAGCCACACGATGGTCTGGCTGCGCCTGGCCAGCAGCGAGACGGGCGCCGCCCAGGGCACCAACTTGCTCACCGGGGGCATCGTCCTGGCCTTGATGAGCGTGCCGCTGATCGTCTCGCTCTCCGAGGACGCCCTCCGGGCGGTGCCCGACTCGTTCCGCGAGGCGGCGCTGGCCCTCGGCGCCAATCCGTGGGAGACGGTGCGCCGCGTGCTCTTTCCGGCGGCGCGCAACGGTTTGCTGGCAGCCTGCCTGCTGGGCATGGGCCGGGCCATCGGCGAGACGATGGCGGTGCTGCTCGCCGCCGGCCATAGCAACCGGATTCCCACGGTTCTCACCGACCCGGTCCGCACCATGACCGCCACCATCGCCGCCGAGATGGGCGAGGCCGTCCACGGCAGCGACCACTATCGGGTCCTGTTCATTCTCGGGATCGTTCTGTTCGTCATCACCTGCAGCATCAATGTCGCCTCCGACCTCATCGTCAAAGGCGTGAGGAACCAGGCACAACAATGAACCCGCCGGTCGCAGCGCTGGCCCCCGCCAAAAACCCCTTCGCGCCAAGCGAATTCGAGCGCCGCAAGACCCGACGCGCCCGGCACCGCCAGTGGGCCCTGCTCGCCTGCTGTCTCCTGTTGGTCCTGCCAGTCGTCGCCATTCTGGTGTACGTCTTTGTCCGGGCAGCCCCCATCCTGGGCCCCGAATATATCTGGCAGAACCCGGCCAACAAGGGAAAGGAAGGCGGCCTGTGGTCCCCGCTGGTCGGAACATTCTACCTGGTGGTCGGTTCCCTCGCCGTCGTCGCGCCGGTCGGCGTGCTGGCCGCCATCTACCTCAACGAATATGCGCGCGAGGGTTGGTTTAAACGTACGGTCAGCATCACGGTCACCACCCTGGCCGGCGTGCCCAGTATCGTGCACGCGCTCTTTGGGTTGGGGGCGTTCGTGCTGGGCATGCTGCCCGCGATTAACCGGCTCCTGGCCGACCCCAATGACCCCGTCACCCGCTGGCAGGCTGGCTTGCTCACCGCGTCGCTGACCATCGCCGTCATGACCCTGCCGGTCATCATCACCGCCTCCCGGGAAGCATTGGGCGCCGTACCGCAAGCCTTCCGCGAAGCCTGCTGGAACCTCGGCGCCAGCCGCTGGCAAACGATCAGAACGATCGTCCTCCCGAATTCCTTCGGCGGGATCCTGACCGGAGTCATCCTCGAGATTTGCCGGGCTGCCGGCGAGACGGCGCCGATTCTGTTCACCGGGGCAACCTTCTTCAAATTCGTGGCAGACCAGGGCTGGGGTAAGTACTTCCCCTTCCATATCGGAGAACCGTTCATGGCGATGTCGATGCATCTCCACGTCATCTCAAGTCAAATCTCCCAGATGCCCGACGTCATGAAGTTCGGTTGCGCCGCCGTGCTGATCGCCCTGATCTTGTTCATCAACAGCTTCGCCATTGCGCTCCGCATCTGGTTGCGTCACCGCAAACGCTGGTAGCCGGACATGAGCGATCCGCATCCCCATATCGAGTTCCGACGTGTGTCCGCCAGCTATGGGGCCAAGCCCGTGCTCCAGAACGTCAGCTTCGGCGTGCCGCGCCAGACGATCTTCGGCGTCATTGGGCCGGCCAATTCCGGCAAGACGACGCTGCTCAAGGCGATCAACCGCACGCTCGAATTGGTGGCGGGCGCGCGCCTCACCGGACAGGTGCTTCTCGACGGGCGGGCCGTGGCCGCCGTGCGCGACCCGAGCGATCTGCGCCGCCGCATCGGCATGGTCTTTCCCTTGCCCGTCGGCCTGCCCCTGACGGTTTACGAGAACGTCGCGTTCGCCCCCAGGCGCATGGGCATCGCCAGTAAGTCGCAGTTGGATGAAATCGTCGAACGCTCCCTGCGACAAGCCGTGCTGTGGGATGAAGTGAAGGACCGGTTGGACATGCTGGGCACCCGCCTCTCGGGCGGCCAGCAGCAGCGCCTCACGCTGGCACGCGCCCTTTCGCTTTCGCCGGAGGTGCTTTGCCTTGACGAGTTCAGCATCGCCATCGACCCCGTCACCACCATGCGCATCGAGGACGTGCTCAAGGAACTCAAGCACACGATCACCATCGTTCTGGTCACCAACCTGCTCCAGCAGGCGCGACGCCTCGCCGATCACACCCTCTTTCTCTGGCGCGGCGAAGTCGTGGAACTCGGCCCGACCTCGCAGATCTTCAGCGACACGCCGAAAGACCGCCGCACCTTCGACTACGTCAACGGCATCTTCGGATGAGCGACCCGGCCTACAGCATCACCACCCGCGGCCTGAACCTCTGGTACGGCAAGTTCCAGGCGCTGCTCAACGTGTCTGTGAACCTGCGGCAGGGCCTGATCACCTCGCTGATCGGGCCTTCCGGCTGCGGCAAAACCACCCTGCTGCGCTGCTTCAACCGGGTCAACGAGCGGTACCCCTACGTCACCACCACCGGGGAAATCCGCATTCTGGGCAAGAACATCTACGACTCCGACGTGTCGCTGACCGAGCTGCGCAAATCGGTCGGAATGGTCTTCCAACGTCCCAATCCGTTGCCCATCTCCGTTTACGAGAACGTGGTGTTTGGCCTGCGCCTGCACACCGACGGCCGGGCGCTGAAACGCGCCGGGCTCAACGCCGCGGTCGAGCAGGCCCTAACGGAGGTGGGCCTCTGGAACGACCTCAAAGACCGTCTCCAGAGCCGCGCTACCACCCTCCAACTCGAACAACAACAGAAGCTCTGCATCGCCCGCCTCCTGCCCCTCAAGCCCCGTGTCATCCTGATGGACGAGCCGTGCTCCGCCCTCGATGTCGAGGGCACGCGCGCCATCGAAGAGCTGATGTTCGGACTCAAGGGCCGGTACAGCATCGTGATCGTCACCCATAACATGGCCCAGGCCCGCCGCGCCAGCGACGAATGCCTGTTCATGCTCCTGGGCGAGGTCATCGAACACGCCCGCACGGAAGACCTTTTCCTCACCCCGAAGCACCCCAAGACCGCCGAGTACATCGAAGGCCGTTACGGCTGAGCCGCCCTTCTCCCGATTCCGCCGTGTGTCATCCAACAAAATCGAGATAGAGTGACGGGTCTCTTTATTCAAAATAGAGTGACAGGTTCACAATTGACATTACAGGGATGCCGTGGTAGATGTGCCGCCAGGAACTGAAATCGGAGGCTCTCTATTATGCGCATGGCACGGATCAAAGTTGTGGGGCGGGGGGCGGTTTATCACTGTATCTCGCGGGTGGTGGGCGGGCAGAGGCTCTTGGGCTCACTGGAGAAGGAGAAGCTACGGGAGATGCTCTGGAGGCAGGCGGCTTTCAGCGGGATCGAGATCATCACTTACTGTCTGATGGCCAACCATATACATGTTCTATTGCGGGTTGGGGCAGGGGTTGGGGCGAGCGACGCCCAGTTGGTGGAGCGGGCAGTGGAGTTCTACGGGAAGAAGAGTCTCTACGTGCAGACTCTGCAGAAGGTGTTGGCCAAGCAGGGCGGGTTACCCGAAGATCTGAGGGAGGGGCTGCGGCGACGGATGGGAGATGTGTCGGTGTTCATGAAGGAGCTCAAGCAACGGTTTAGCAAGTGGTACAACCGGCAGCAGAACCGATATGGGACGGTGTGGGCGGAGCGGTTCAAGAGCGTGTTGGTGGAGGACCGAGTTGGGGTGGTGCAAGCGGTGGCGGCGTACGTGGATCTGAATCCAGTGCGAGCGGGTTTGGTGAAGGACCCCAAGGAGTACCGGTGGTGCGGGTACGGGGAGGCTGTAGGGGGCAACGAGTTGGCGCGCAAGGGGCTGGCGAGTTTTCATCGGACTGGGGAGTGGGGGGAGGTGGGGCGGGAGTATCGGGAGGTGCTGCTTGTGAAGAGCGGGGTAGCTGGGAGATCGGGCAAGGTGGTGCTGGAGCCCGAGGAGATCCGTCGGGAGCTGAGAGCGGAAGGGGGAGCTTAGGTTGGGGCAAGTATTGCGATTGCGGGTGAGGTATTTCAGCGACGGAGTGGTGTTAGGTTCGAGGAACTATGTGAACGAGGTGTTCCGGGAATATCGGGATCGGTTTGGGCCGCGGCGCAAGAGTGGTGCGCGAGCGCTGCGAGGGCTGGGGCCGCTGGGGGAGTTGGCGACGATGCGGGATCTGCAGGTCAATGTGGTGGGGTGAGGGCACTCGCGGTCCGTCGCGGGTGCATCCTTGTTGCCCATTTGTAACCTGCCAGTCTTATTTCCGCCACATGGCCGGAGGAGTGTGGCGGGCGTCTCGAGGCCCGCCAGAACGGTGGACCTCAACTCAGAACAACTCAATCAAACGCACCATGAGACGCACGAACCTCCGCACTCTGCTGTTGGGGACCGGCGTGGCTGTCGCCGCCCTCAATCTGCCCTGCCCTTCACGCCCAGTCGTCGGATGCGCTGCTCGACAAACTGGTCGAGAAGGGGATCCTGACGGTCAAGGAAGCCAACGATCTCCGCGAGGAGGCCGACAAGGATTTCACCAAGGCCTACGCGGTGAAGAGCGGCATGCCCGAGTGGGTCACCGCCCTCAAGATCAACGGCGATTTTCGAGGCCGCTTCGAGGGTTTCTACGGCGACAATGCCGACTTCGTCGATCGCAACCGCTGGAGGTATCGCCTGCGGCTGGGCGTAACCGCCAACCTCACGGACAACCTCGAGGTCGGCGCGCGGCTGGGATCGGGTGACCTGGACAACGCGTCGGGGCTGACCTCGGGTACGGACCCGATCTCGAACAACCAAAGCTTCCAGAACAACGCCTCGAAGAAGGGCATCTTCCTCGACCTCGCCTACGGCCGGTGGACCGCGATCAACAGCCCCGATTGGACGGGCGTGCTGACAATCGGCAAGATGGAAAATCCGTTCGTGCTTTCGGACATGCTCTTCGACGGCGATTACACGCCCGAAGGCGCCGCCCAACAACTCAGCTACAACCTGAACGCGCAGCACGCGCTGAAGTTGAATCTAGGCGAGTTCGTTCTCGATGAGATCGGCGCAAGCAGCTCCGATCCCTTTCTGCTCGGGAGCCAGCTCCGCCTCGAATCGGTCTGGAACCCCAAGATCGCCACCAGCGCCGGGATCAGTTTCCTCACGATCCAAAACGAAGACAACCTCACGAGCAGCGCGGTGCCCGACATCAACGCGGGCAACGAACGGTACGCGCGCTATGCGACAAGTTCCAGCGGCGCGACGAGCTTCGCGGGTCTCGACGCGCCTCTGGAGGGCTACGACACCCTGGTTGCCGACGCCGCGGTCACCTACACGCTCGAGTCCTTCCCCTTCCACACCGGACCGTTCCCCATCAAGCTCTTCGGCGAGTACCTGCACAACGGTGCCGCCGACGATATGAACCAGGGTTACCAAGTCGGCGTGACTTTCGGCAAAGCAGGAAAACGCAAGACCTGGGAACTGACCTACCGCTACAAGGTGCTCGAAGGCGACGCGTGGTGGGAGGAGCTGACCGATTCGGATTTTGGGGCCTATTATGCCAATTCCCCGTCTGCCACCGCCCCACAGTATGCCCGGGCCCGGAGCAGCGGGTATTGGGCGGGCACCAACGCCCGCGGCCACGTTGTCAAGGCCAGTTACTCGCCGCTCGACCCTTTGACTCTGAGCGTGACCTGGTTCGGCGTCGATCTCATTGAGGAATACCTGCCCGGCAGCGACAGTCACATGCACCGGCTGCAGGTGGATGCGGTGCTCAAGTTTTAACCTGATCGTCACCTGATCGCCACTCGCCAGCCATCCCTGCTCGACACTGGAAAGAAAAGCAACGATGAAAACCAGCCTTACTCAGCAAACACTGAGATGCGGTGTGCCCTCGACCGTCCCGCAAGGCGGGACACGTCTTCCATCGGATGGGAGAGGAACGGGGTGAGGGGACCGTGCAGTGTCTCTTCCCGATTCACCAGTACGGCGTCATCGCGCTCGGGTCACGGTGCTCGCTGGGCACGGGCCAAGGTCTGGCCGGAAACCTCACGGTCAAAGGCTCGGACACACTGGTCATCCTGGCCCAGAAATGGGCTGAGGTGTACATGCGGCAGAATCCCGACACGAAGATCCAGGTGACCGGTGGCGGAACCGGCACCGGGTTCGCCGCCCTACAAAACCAGACGACCGACCTCTGCAATGCATCGCGCAAGATACGCGCCAAGGAAATTGAAGCGTGCGTCAAGGCCTTCGGCAAGCGGCCCACCGAGTACAAGGTGGCGCTCGATGGTCTCTCGGTTTACGTCCACGAGAGCAATCCGATCGAGCAACTCAGCCTCGAGGAACTCGAGGGTATTTTCACAGCCAAGATCAGGAACTGGAAGGAGGTCGGCGGCAAAGACCAGCCGATCGTGATCTACAGCCGCGAGAACAGCTCCGGGCACTTACGAGTTCTTCAAGGAGCACGTGCTCAAAGGCAAAGACTTCGCCTCGAGCGCCCAGACGCTCCAGGGGACGGCCCAGGTGCTCCAGGCTGTCGCCGGCGAACCCAAGGGCATCGGCTACGGTGGGGCCGCCTACGGCGCCGGGGCCAAGCACATCAGGGTCAGCAAGGAGAAGGGCGGCCAGGCGGTCGAGCCGACAGAAGAAACGGTGGTTGCGGGCACTTATCCCATCTGGCGCTATCTCTTCATCTACGTGAACCCGGCCCTGGACAAGGGTGAAGTCGGCGCCTACCTGAACTGGATTCGCAGCGACGAGGGTCAGAAGGTCGTCAAGGATATCGGGTACTTCCCGCTGCCCAAGCAGTTCCGACAGTAACGGAGGTTCTCCCGAGCCGCTGCGTTCGACGTTCGATGTCGAACGTCGGACGTTCAAAGGTCACGTCGCTGGATGAGAATGCTCCCCATGAATCGGTTCGTTGGCTGTTCGAAGACAGCCTCGGACTCGGAGCCATTGTTCGCCTTGGACGTTGAGGGTTAACGGGCGGCGTCGGGGTTGGGGATTGTCAGCCGCGTGCTTTCCTCTCTAGACTGGTCGCAATGCCGCATCGTCAGCACCTGGGACGCCGCTCGGAGGGCTGGATGGGCCTCCGACGCGGCTATCGCGCCCGACCCGGCGAATGGCTTGTCGAGAAGGCCATCTTCCTGGTCTCACTGACGGCGATGGCGATGATTCTTCTGATCTTTGTGTTCGTGACTCGGGAGGCGCTGCCCATTCTCCTGGGGCGCATGACCAGCGCCGCCGCGCTCGAGACCGAGGTGATTCCGCCCAGCCAAATGGACACGCTCAAACCCGAGGACCTCCGACGCTACTTGGGTCTGACTCCGTCCGAGTTTGCCGGAAAGGACCGAGACACCCTGGAGCTTCTGATGGAGCTGAAGCAGGAGATTGCGGCGGAAGCTCCGGAGGACAAGGACGCTCTGGTCAACACGGCTGCGTGGCGTTATTTACTGCTTCCTTACCAGTGGACCGGGTACGACAGCGCTGTCTACATCTGGCAACCTGTCTCCGCGATCCACAAATACAACATCATCCCGCTGATCGTGGGCAGCCTGAAGGCCACTGTGGTTGCGCTCCTTTTCTCCGTGCCTCTGGCGTTGGCGGCGGCGATCTACGTCTCTCAACTCTGCTCGCCCCGACTGAAGGAATGGATCAAACCCGCCATCGAATTGCTGGCCGGCATTCCGTCCGTGGTTCTCGGTTTCTTCGGTCTGATCGTCATGGCCACTGTGTTGCAGCAAGTCCTTGGCTACGACTCCCGGCTGAATGCCTTTGTGGCAGGGATCGCCCTGGGCCTGGCCTCGCTGCCGGTCATTTTCTCGATTGCGGAGGACGCCCTGACCAGCGTGCCGCGGACCTATACCGAGGCTGCGCTGGCTCTCGGGTCGTCACGCTGGCAGGCGGCCTGGCAGATTGTCTTGCCGGCGGCGGTGCCCGGGGTTTTCGCGGCGGTTGTGCTGGGATTCGGCCGCGCAATCGGCGAGACGATGGTGGTGCTGATGGCCAGCGGCAACGCCAGCATTCTGTCGTGGAACCTGTTCGACTCGACCCGCACGATCACTGCCACCATTGCCGCCGAGTTGGCCGAGACGGTGTTCGGCGGACATCACTACCGCATCCTGTTCATGTTGGGGGCGGTGCTCTTCGCCGTCACCTTCCTTGCGAACCTGGCCGGAGACCTGGTCATTCAGCGACTGAAGAAACGGCTCGAGGGCGGACGCTAGCGAGGCGGTTCACAGGCCGATTCCCATGTGCGAATCCGACTCTTCAATCCGCGGCCGGCGGCCCGGTTTCACAGCCCAGTCGCTCGACTGGGTGTCGTCTGGCTGCACCGGGCTGACGGGGCTGGCGACGCTGCTGATCCTGGCGATTCTGGCGGTGATCCTGGGCAACGTTGTTCTGCATGGCTGGCCGGCGATGTCCTGGCAGTTCGTCACGGGCGGCACGGAGTCGGACATGTTCGATGTTGCCAAAGCCGGCATCTTCCCGATGATTTTCGGCACCACGGCGCGGGTGATTCTGATGACGATCTTCGTGATTCCTGTGGGAGTCATTACGGCGGTTTACCTGACCGAATACGCGCAGACCACCTCGGTGGTGACCCGCATCATCCGCGGGGCCGTCAACAATCTTGCCGGCGTGCCCTCGATCGTATTTGGTCTTTTCGGACTGGGTTTCTTCATCGGCTTCGTGGGGGGCGGTCTGGACGCCCTGCTCTACCCGGACAATCCCAAACCGGTTTGGGGAAAGGCCGCCTTGATGTGGGCCTCGATGACATTGGCGGTCATGACACTGCCGGTGGTGATCGTGGCCACGGAGGAAGCCCTGCGCGCCATTCCCCTGGGGTTGCGCGAGGCGAGTCTGGCCCTGGGCGCCACCAAGCTGCAGACGATCATCCGGATCGTGCTGCCGAACGCGCTGCCCGGCATCCTGACGGGCGGCATTCTCGCCGTGAGCCGCGCCGCGGGCGAGGTGGCGCCGATTCTATTCACGGGCGCCGCCTATTTCATGGCCGATCTGCCCAGGTCGCTCACGGACCAGTTCATGGATCTCGGTTACCACGTGTTCGTGCTATCGACGCAGTCGCCGAACATCGAGCAGACGCGGCCCATTCTGTATGGCACGGTGTTGGTTCTGCTGCTGCTGACGTTTGCGCTGAACTTTGTCGCCATTCTCATCCGCGCGCGCATCCGACGTCGCTTGCGGGCGGTGCACGGATAGTCCTTTCAGGTTATGGCGGAGCACTTCATCCCAACCGTCAGCGTCACTGCGGGCCTTCGTCAGGCGGCCGGCGCGTCATCGACCTTTGCCGCGCCACTGATCCGGATCGAGGACCTGAGCCTCTGACTACGGTCGCAACCAGGCTCTGAGCCGCATCACCCTCGACGTTCCCGAGCGGCTCGTCACCGCTTTCATCGGGCCGTCCGGCTGCGGCAAGTCCACTCTCCTGCGCTGTCTCAACCGGATGAACGACCTGATCGACAACGTCCGCATCGAAGGCCGCGTGACCATCGACGGGCACGACCTTTATGACGAGAAGACGGACGTGATCGAGTTGCGCAAGCGGGTTGGCATGGTGTTCCAGAGATCGAATCCTTTCCCGAAGAGCATTTTCGAGAACATCGCCTACGGCCTGCGGTTGCACGGAATGCGGGATCGGAAGACACTCGAGGAAATCGTCGAGCGGAGTCTTCACCAGGCCGGCCCTTTGGGACGAGGTGAAGGATCGTCTGCACAGCAGCGCCCTTGGCCTGTCCGGCGGACAACAGCAGCGCCTCTGCATCGCTCGCGCCATCGCCATCCAGCCGGAGATCCTCCTGATGGACGAGCCTGCCTCCGCGCTCGATCCCATCGCCACAGCTCGCATCGAGGATCTCATTCTCGATTTGAAGAAGGAGTTCACCATCGTGATCGTCACGCACAACATGCAGCAGGCCGCCCGGATCTCTGATCACACGGCGTTCTTCTACCTTGGGGAGCTGATCGAGTTCGATGCGACCCGTCGCCTGTTCACCAGCCCAGCCAAGAAACAGACCGAAGACTACGTGACCGGCCGCTTCGGCTAGCCCGGAAATCTCATGCTGGGACAGGATACACAGATTTCCGGGCTTTGGCAAAACCGCGCCCTGATTGGAGAATCTCGAGAATGGATATGATACAGCCAGTACTCGTCGGCGCACAGTCTGTCGTCAAACCTGAGGACCAGTTTTTCGGCTTCTCCTTGGGGCGAGGCGCGGTTTTGTTTTCTAGCCGGCATAGGATGAAACCAGAGTGTTTCGCCTCGCAGTTTTCTACGAAAGCCACGAAATATGCCGGCTAGCGAGGCGCGCCTCGGACCAACGCACATTCCAAGGACCATGAAGAGCCCCTGTGTTTCTTCCTCCCCTCTTGCCCGCGCCTCGCTCCACAGAATTCTTGAAGCAGTCAGAGAGCGGAACGAAACTCAATCTGTCCACCACGGATTTTGAAATTCAAGGATTCTATGGAACATTTCGAGCATGACCTGTCGGTTCTGAAGCAACGGCTTCTCGTCATGGCGAGCTATGCCGAGAACGCCGTCAACCGGGCCATTGAAGCGTTGCGCAACCGTGACGATGCCCTCGCCCACAAGGTGAAGGAGGACGACACGGTCCTGGACGGCTTGGAACTGGAACTCGATGAATTGGCCATTGGTCTTTTGGCCCAAGCCCCTTTGGCCTCGGACCTTCGGCTGATCACCGTTGCGATGAAGATCACGCAGAACCTCGAACGGGTCGGCGATGAAGCCACGAAGATCGCCAAGCGGGCATGCGATCTGAATCAGGATCCGCCGCTGAAGATGGCCGTCGCCATCCCTCAACTCGCCGAACGCGCCGTCCGCATGCTCCGCAACGCGCTCGACGCGTTTGTTTCGGGGAACACGGCGGCGGCCCGGGCCCTGATTGCCGAGGACAAGGAGGTGGACGCCCTGAACAAGCAGATTCTGGCCCAACTCGAAGCCGTCATGGCCGAGAGTCCCCAGAACATCAAGCGTTGCCTCAACCTCATGGTCGTCTCGCGCAGCCTCGAACGGGTTGCCGACCACGCCAAGAATGTCGCCGAGGAAGCCGTTTACCTGCGCGAAGCCGTCGATATTCGGCATTCCCAGCGGCCCGCTGCTGCATCCCCATGACGCCGGCCATGAAGACCAGGATCCTTGTTGTCGATGACGAGCCCGACGCCCTCGAACTCGTCGAGTTCAACCTTCGCCAGGCCGGCTACGAAGTTGCGGCGGCCGAGGATGGGGCCGAGGCGGTCGAGAAGGCTCGCGCCACCCTGCCTCACCTCATTGTGCTCGATGTCATGCTGCCGGAGATGAACGGCCTCGAAGTCTGCAAGATCCTCCGGCGCGATCCGGCGACCGCCCGCATTCCCATCATCATGCTCACGGCCAAGGCGGGCGAGATCGACCGTGTCCTGGGCCTCGAATTGGGAGCAGACGATTACGTGACCAAGCCTTTCAGCCCGCGCGAACTGGTGTTGCGGGTCAAGAACGTCCTCCAGCGCCGGCAGGAGGCGGTCGCGCGGCGCGAACGCTTCGTTTTTGGTGACTGTGTCATCGATTTGCCCCGCCATGAAGTCACCTGGCGCGGCAAGGCGATCGAACTGACCGCGACCGAATTCCGCCTTCTCACCGTCCTCGCCGAGCGCGCCGGGCGCGTGCAGTCCCGCGACCAGCTTCTGCGCGATGTCTGGCACTACGAAAGCCTCATCGATACACGCACCGTCGACACTCACATGCGTCGGCTCCGCGAAAAGCTCGGCCCCGCCGCCAGGCACCTCGACACGGTCCGCGGCGTCGGCTATCGGTTCGTCGAATGACGAATCGCGGATGGCGGTCTCTGTCCCCTGGGAGAGGCTTCGCCTGGGCGCTATTCTTCGAGCGAATTGAGGCCGGTTGCGAGTGAGCGCCGGGTTCCCGAGGGCATCACCGCGTGGGCTTCGACGCCGTCGGGGATCTCGGCATCGAGGTAAAATCTGGCGCCGTCCTTGCGCCAGCGGCTGACGATGGGGCCGCGCGGAGTCTGGATGGCGGCTTCGGCGGAAGTGAGCGGACCCGGGCAGGGGGCGATCAAGGCTTGTCGCCAGCCGACGCTCTCGGGCGGTTGGCGGATGCCGGCGACGTACCCGTAGAACCACTCGATCACGTGGCCGAGCATGCAGTGGTTCAAGGACTGACTGCCGTCCATCATCGCGTCCCAAGTCTCGGGCATCGAGGTCAAGCCTTTGGCCAGAATCCCGCCGTAGCTGCCTTCGTTCTGGCGGCTATAGACGCGATGGAGGATGTCCGAGCGCCCCGCTTCTGCAAGCGCTCGGATGAAATAGACATGGCCGACATCGCCGGGTGTCTGCTGCCAGTCGCGCTGTTTGAGGTCCGCAATGATCTCCTCGACCAGAGCGGGCCGCTCGGCTGGAGGCACGATGTCGGCGCAGAGGGCCATGGCGTTGGCGCATTGGGGGCTTCCGGTGTGGCGCAGCCTGCCGGTGGCCGGGTCGCGGAAGCGCCGCTGGAAATCGGCTGCGATCCGGGCGTGCCGTGCGCGGTGGCGGGCGGCTTCGTCGGGGCGGCCCAAGACCTCGGCGGCGCGGGCGACCGTTTTGGCGCAGAGGGCCCAGGTGGCCGTGGCGGACAGGTCAGTCGGCGTGAAGCGGGACTCGCCGGGCGGCTTGCCGTGCCCGTAATCGTACCAATCGCCCAGGCCGCCGGCGGGGATGCCGTCGGTGGCGGTGGTGCCGACGAAATCCGTGAACCGCTGCATCGTGTCGAAATTGTCCTGCAGAATCTGCACGTCGCCGTAGGCCTGGTAGTGGTGCCAAGGGAGCAACACGGCTGCCGCCCCCCATTCGAGGGTATAGTCGAATCCTCCGCTGAACCGGCCCGCGGGGTAGCTCGGGGCGACGGTCAGCACCTGGCCGTTGGGTTTCTGGGCGTCCCGGATGTCGCGGGTGAGCTTGGCCAGCCACTGGCGGCAATCATAGCGATACTGGAACGTCGGGGCGAGCAAGTAGGCGCATTCGAGCCAGCCGAGTTTTTCCCGGTGGGGGCAATCGGTGAGCACATGGCTGGTGTTGGCGCGCATGGCCCAATCGATCAGTTGATGGGTGCGGTTGTAGAGATCACTCGAAGAGCGGAACGCGCCGGTCTCGGGCAGCGCGGCGCGGACGTGGACCAACTCGAGGTCTTCGAGGACTGGGACGCGATCCGGATTGGATCGCCCTGCCGGCACGGCGCCTGCGACTTCGACGAACTGCATGCCCAAGTAGAACGACATCCATTGGTGTTCGAGGGGCTGGCCGTCGGTCACCAGGTCGCAGCCCACCACGTATCCGCCGAATAGGCGATTCTGGGCAGTTTTTGTGTTCACCGCAGCGGAACGACACCCGGTCGCCGGGCTTTCCGCCCGTCAGTTTGAGTCGGAGTTGAGCCGAGCAGTTCTGCGCGAAGGAGTAGAGGAACACGCCCGGCGCGGATTCGCTCACCGACACGGGCTGGAAGCGGAGGAGCGGCTCGATGCCAGGCCAGTGCTGCCGCGCCAAGGCGGCCTCGGGCGGCGCCAGCACGCGCGCGGGCGACCATGCGTGGTCGTCGAAGCCCGCCCGATCCCAGCCGTCGAGCCGGAGGCGGGCGTCGTAGTCCTCGCCGGCGAAGATGTGGGAGAAGGTGACTGGCCCCTCGGCTGTCCGCCAGGTGGCATCGGACCCGATGCGTTCGAGGGAACCGTCAGGCGCGCGCAGGGTCAACTCGAGACAGAGCCGAAAGGGCTCGTCGGCCGCGCGTTGGGGGCCGCCTTTGTTGTAGCGGCCTGCGGGGGGATCGGGGTTGTTCCAGAAGGAATTGGCCAGCATCACGCCGATGCAATTCGTGCCGGGCACGACCAGGGACGCGACGTCGAAGTCGCGGTAGTAGATCGTCTTTTCGTATTGGGACCAGGGTTGGTTGATGCCCGTCGGGGCGACCCGCCGTCCGTTGACGAGGGCGTCATAATCGCCGAGGCCAACAATCCGGAGCGTGGCGTGGGCAGGGCGGGCGGCGAGGAAGAACTCTTTGCGGAACACCGGGAGGGGGGAACTGTTGGCGGGGACGGGCGGGGCGATCCACCGGGCGGCTTCGAAGGCCGGGGCGGCTTCGGCGGGACAGTTGACGTGCAGGGCCCCGGCGAGGCTGGCAATTCCTAGGAGCATGGTCTTCATGGGAAAGAAAGGTAATCGGTGCTTCATCATGGGCTGTCAGAAAGCCTTTGTTTAGCGAGGCTGCGTCTCAGACCGACGCGGCACGTTGCCTGATTGTCTGGGTTGGGCCCTGACCTTCGTCACCGGCGCCCGACGCCTCGCCAAGTGGCGCCGCTGCGCGGCGCCCACACTGGACTCAGTGACTACGGATTTCAAACGAGGAGTCACTCTAGCTGGCGGCCTCGGACGCTCGGCGCGTTGCCCGCGATGGAATGATCGAACGGCGCGGTTGTCGTGCGGGAAAGGCTGGGCGGCCAATCGGAAATCCACCTGCTTCTTGAAGCGTGTCCACCTTGGCCACCTGCACGGTCACCTTGTCGCCCAGGCGGATGACGCGGCGCGTGCGGCGCCCGACGAGATGGTTGCGCGCGGCGTCGAACACGAAGAAATCATCCTCCACCGTGGACAGGGGCACGAGGCCGCTCATCGCCAGGCCCGGCACGTCCACGAAGAAACCGAAGTTGCGCACGTCCGTCACCAGCGCGGGATACGGCTCCGGGCGTCCGGACTGCAACTGCGCGTTCAGGAACGCGAACAGTTTCACGTCCTTGCTGTCGCGCTCGGCGTCGGCGGAGTTGCGTTCGGTGACGGAAATGTGTTCGGCGGTCTCCTTGAGCGCGTGCGGCGCGCCGGGTTTCTGCTCGAACAGCGCGCGATGCACCACGAGGTCGGCGTAGCGGCGGATGGGCGAGGTGAAGTGCGTGTATTTCTTCTTGGCCAGACCGTAGTGGCCGAGCGGTTCGACGGCGTAACGGGCGCGCATGAGCGACTTGAGAAAACCGATCTTGAGCGCCGGGCCGATGGGCAGGGCGTCGAGCCGGTGCAGCAGCTTCTGCACCTCCGGGCGCTGCTGCAGATTGCCGCACGGCACGTTGTGGCTCAGCACCTCCTCGCGATACTCCTGCAGGCGCCGTTCGTCCGGCGCTTCGTGGACGCGATACACGGCGGGCCGGCGCAAGTGCATCAGCCGCGTCGGCCACGGCTTCGTTGGCCAGCAGCATGAACTCCTCGATCAACTGGTGCGACACGTCGTTCTCCATCCGCTCGATGCGCAGCACGCGCCCGCGTTCGTCGAGGCGGATTTTCGATTCCGGGAAAATCGAGGTCGAGCGAGCCGGCCTTGAAGCGCAGCCGCCGGATGCGCTGGGCCAGTTCATGCGCCTGATGCAGCATCTGCTCGATGGGATCGGCGGCGGGCTTGCGCTGCAGAATGGCGAGCACTTCCTGGTAGGTGAAGCGGCGCTGCGAATGAATCACGGCGGAATAGAACTTCGTGTTCAGCACCCGGCCATCGTTGCGACACCAGAAACTCGACGCACTTGGTCAGGCGATCCACGTCGGGCTTGAGCGAGCAGAGTTCGTTGCTCAACGCCTCCGGCAGCATCGGGATGACGCGGTCCACGAGATAGGTCGAGTTGCCGCGCTTGCGCGCCTCGGCGTCCAGCGCCGTGCCGGGCTTCACGTAATGCGACACGTCGGCGATGTGAACCCACAGCCGCCATTGGTCCGTGCGCCGCGCGCTCCAGGCAGATCGCGTCGTCGAAATCCTTCGCGTCGTCGGGATCAATCGTGATGACCCGGTGGCGGCGGCAATCCACGCGGCCCGCCAGGTCGCGCGGGTGCACCGTCGTGCCGATGGCGCGCGCCTCGTGCAGCACGGCTTTGGGGAAATGCAGCGGCAGATCGTATTGGCGCAGCACCGACAGCATGTCCACGCCTTCCGCGTCCGGCGCGCCGAGGACCTCGATGATTTCGCCCTCGGGATTGGTGTGGCGCGATTCCCATTCGCGCAGCTCGACCACCACCTTGTCGCCGACGCGCGCGGGCCGGCCCACGTCGCGCGGCTCCGGCACGTAGATGTCGTGCGGAATGCGCGGATCGTCGGGAATCACGTAGAGAAACTGCCGGCCGCGTTGCAGCGTGCCGACGATCTGCGTGCGCCGCCGTTCCAGGATGCGAACCACCGTGCCGGTGTCCGGTTCGGCGTCAGCGTCGGCGCAGGCCCTTGGGCCGGACATCGCGCCGCACCAGCACGCGATCCTCGTGCAACGCCGTGCCGGTCGCGCTTTCCGGAATGGCGATCTCCTTCAGCCCGGCATCGTCCGGCTGGAGAAAGCCCTTGCCCTGGCGGTTCATGCGAATCCGGCCGGGAATCAGATCCGCCTCGCGCGGCTGGATGTAGCGGTTGCCCTTGATGCGGGCGACGCGCCCGGTCTGTTCCAGTTCGCGCAGCGCGCGCTGCAATTCCTGCTGGCGATTGGGCGGCAGCCGCAGCAACCGGAGCAGTTCCGGCACATTGGCCGGAACGTAATCCTTGCGGGCCAGCACATTGCGTGATTTCATCCTTCATAATCGGGTTCTGGCAGATCTCGTCAGCGGCCCGGAGGTTGACCATGAACATCGTGTTCAGGCAATGCCAGCCCACCGTGTCGATCGCGAATTCCGGGTAGCGCCCAATCTGCCGGGTCAGGAGTTTGTTCCTGGCGTCGTGCTTGGCGCCGTCCCAACAGCCCCCACACCGCGCTGCTTCGTCGTTCAGGCACGCGAGCCTTCCCCAAGTAAGCGAATAGCGGACAATGTCGCGTCCGCTGTAACAGGGCCGATGGGTGGCGGGAATCGCGCGGACGCCCGATACCGAAATGACGTCTTGGGTGAACTTTTTGCGATCACGACATCGAATCCGCCTTCCCAGTCCGGGGCGCTCGGCGCAGGGACGGCAGCCTTGGCGGGTCTGCGTGCGCGTGGGGTGGCTTTGGCGTACCTCCCGTGCAACGGCACCCCGGGCAGGGTGTAATCCAACGGCGGGACTGCGGCGGGTTCTCTGAGCTCGGCGGCGGCCTCTGCCCGCCGAAACACCTGGGGGAACTCCGCCGGCCAATCGAAGACATTGATGCGATAGCGCTCGTTGTCGATGTCCCAGCCAAGCGCCTTGAAAAAGGGGTCGAGGAATTCGCGGCGCACTTGCGTTTCGTTGTACTGGCCGGAACGGTAGGCATCGAGATTGCGCTCGAAGCGGGCGACGAGTTCGGCAACGACGGCTGGGGGGCTCATAGCGGCATCGCCGGCATATCGAGGCAAACGTTCAACGGCGCAAGTCAAACACGCCGCTCATGGCTTCGTGGTACCTTCTCAAGTCACCCGTGCCGAGAAGGACCCTGGCGCCAACGAAGCGTCGTCTGTCCACGACGCGGACTTGGTCCACGACAGCAACGAGATGCGATCCGGGATGCGGCATGGCGACAGAATGCGACTGTGGTTCTGGGCTGTCAACAGACGCGCGGGATGCGAGCCTCGTGCCGCTTGCGCGGCCCTTCCCCTTCGGGCATGACTGGTTAGCCCGCATTTCTCACCAACTCTTGATGTCATCTGACCGGTCACCGTCACATTTCACGTGAAATGCGGGCTCTCACATAGACCCGGAAATCTCACCCACGGCCCGTCAGGAATGCCACGACCGCCCCACTGGGTGAGATTTCCGGGCTAGGGTCTGTGCAAAAGTGAATTCCGGTTTTGCTGGAGGGGATTTGGCTCGCTGGTGAGGCGCGCCTGAGACCATCTGCAATTCTCAACAACAGGAACAGTCGCCATGCCTCCTCTTCTCTCCCTCCCGCGCCTCGCTAAAGACTTGACAACTATTCGCTTTATGGCGAATAGTCGGCACAATGCGCGAGTTCATGAACCTCACCAAGGCGCTGGCGGACGCCAATCGCGTCCGCATGGTGCTGGCGCTGCGCGAGCGAGAATTGTGCGCCTGCCAGATCACGGAACTGTTCGACCTGGCCCCTTCGACGATGTCCAAGCACTTGTCGATCCTCTATCAGGCGGGCCTGGTGGATTCGCGCAAGAACGGACGCTGGGTTTACTACTCGCTGCCGGGCGGAAGGCACCGGCGCTCGTTCGCCAGGCTCTGACATGGGTTTGTGCGTCCCTGGCCGAAGACGAGCGGATCGCCGAAGACAAGAAGCGGCTCGAGCCGGCTCTTGAAACTCGATCCCAGCGAGATCTGCCGACGCCAATGCCAAAGATGAAGGTTCTCTTTCTCTGCACCGGAAACTCGTGTCGCAGCCAGATGGCGGAGGGCTGGGCGCGCCATCTGAAGGGCGGCGTCATCGAGCCGTATTCGGCGGGCATCGAGAAGCACGGGATGAATCCGCACGCGGTCAAGGTGATGGCCGAAGCGGGGGTGGACCTCTCGAAGCACTGCTCCAAGGCGGTCGAAGAGATTGGCCCCGTCCAGTTTGACTACGTCGTGACCGTGTGCGGCCACGCGCACGAGCACTGTCCTCTGTTTCCCGGCAAGGCCAAAGTGGTGCACGTGGGTTTCGAGGACCCGCCCACGCTCACGCAGCACTTGCCGGACGGGGAGGCGAAGCTGGCGGTGTACCGGCGCGTGCGGGACGAGATTCGGCGTTTGTCGAGACACTCCCGGAGGGATTGACGCGTCTGGGGTGAGGGGGAGGCGATGAACACGATGGTGGCCAACTCGTGGGTCGGTGTTGGCGATTGAATGAACAGAACCACGATTGTTATGAACGTGAGCAAGAGACTGAAAGATCTGCTGACCGTTAGCGAGGCTTTGCTTCAGACCAACGAGGCGTGTTGCCAGATCGTCTGCGCTTGGCCTTTCCCATGTGATCGGCAGTCGGCGCCTCGCTAAGTGGCGCCGCTGCGCGGCGCAAAAACTTGACTCATTTACTACAGATTTCAAACGAGAAGTAACTCTAGAATCCTTGAAACCCCAAACATGTTGCGATCAAGTCAAGTTTGGCCTTCACCCCTATCCCTTTCGTTTCGCAAGGATTCTAAGGAGCGAGGCGCGGGAGAGAAGGGCAGGAAAACGAAAGGGCGGTTCATGATGTCGAAAATCGAAAATGGTCTGAGGCGCGCCTCGCTAGGGAGACGCTGGTCGAAAGAGAGAATGCTATGAGTGATTCGAGGTCATCTATCGACTCGGAAGCGGTGCGGCAGAAGGTCCGTGAGGGCTACGGCAAGATCGCCGGGAGCGGCGGCTCGTGCTGCGGAGCAGCGCCGACCTGCTGCGGTTCAACGCCGGTGGCTTCCGAGGACCTGGCCAAGCAGATCGGGTACAGCGCCGAAGAACTGGCCGCGCTGCCCGAGGGGGCGAACATGGGGCTTTCGTGCGGGAATCCCAACGCCCTGGCGGCGCTCAAACCCGGCGACATCGTGCTGGACCTGGGAGCCGGTGGCGGTTTTGACGTGTTCATTGCCGGGCGGAAGGTTGGACCGGGCGGCCGCGCCATCGGCGTGGACATGACGCCGGAGATGCTCGGCAAGGCGCGGAAGAACCTCGGCACGTATCGTGAGCGGACGGGGCTGGACAACGTCGAGTTTCGGCTGGGCGAAATCGAGCATCTGCCGGTGGCGGACGCGAGCGTCGACGTCGTCATCTCGAACTGCGTCATCAACCTCTCGCCGGACAAGCCGCAAGTGTGGCGGGAGATGGCGCGGGTTCTGAAGCCAGGCGGGCGCGTGGCGGTGTCGGATCTGGCCTGTTGAAGCCGCTGCCACCAGCCGTGGCCGAGAGTGTGGAAGCGCTGATCGGCTGTGTGGCCGGAGCGGTGCTGGTTTCGGAGACGGAGCGCATGGCCAGGGAGGCCGGCCTGGTGGACATCGTGACCACGGCGAAATCGGCCTACATCGACGGCATGGTGGACTGGCAGGACCCGCTTTATCAGAAGATCGTAGCCCATCTGCCAGCAGGGGCCAAACCGAGCGATTACATCACCAGCCTCGAAATGGCCGCCCGCAAGCCCAGTCCCTCCTGCGGCTGTTGCGGTGGAGTATGCTGAGCGCCGCCGATGCGCCAGTCGTCTCACGGCATCAGGCACCAGGCATCACGCGATCAGGCATCAGCCGCGAGGCATCACGCATCACGGATCACGTCTCACGCCTGACTTTTTACGTCCTCTATCTCCGATGACCCCACGTTTTCCCAAGCGCCTGGCCTTCTTCGAGCGTTACCTGACCGTGTGGGTGCTGGTCTGCATGGTCGTGGGCGTGGCGTTCGGCAAGCTGCTGCCCGGTGTCACGGCAGCGCTGAGCAAGCTGGAATTCGGCCAAGGCTCGCAGGTGAACGTGCCCATCGGCGTGCTGATCTGGCTGATGATCTACCCGATGATGCTGAAGGTGGATTTCAGCGCGCATCGGCGGCATCGCGAAGCGGCCCAAGGGACTGCTGGTGACGCTGTTCGTGAACTGGCTGGTCAAGCCGTTCAGCATGGCGCTTGCTGGCGTGGGTCTTCATGCAGCATCGTCTTCGCCGCGTGGATCAGCCCGGAGATGGCGAAGGAATACACGGCCGGGCTGATCATCCTGGCGGCGGCGCCCTGCACGGCGATGGTCTTCGTCTGGAGCTACCTCACCGACGGCGACCCGGCCTACACGCTGGTGCAGGTGGCGGTGAACGACCTGATCATGCTGGTGGCGTTCGCGCCCATCGTGATGTTCCTGTGCGGCGTGGCCGAACGTGGTCGTGCCGGCCAAGGTGCTGATCACCTCGGTGGTGGTGTTCATCGTGATCCCGCTGGCGGCGGGCTGGCTGACGCGCACGGCGCTGCTGAAGTCGCACGGCAAGGATTGGTTCGAGCAGAAGTTCCTGCCCAAGTTCCATCCGGTGACGATCGGCGCGCTGCTGCTGACGCTGGTGCTGATCTTCGCCTTCCAGGCGGAGAACCTGACGACAGCGCTGGTTCGCGGTGCTGCTGATTGCGGTGCCGATTCTCATCCAGGTCTATTTCAACTCCGGCGCTGACCTACCTGCTGATGCGCTGGTTCAAGAGTGCCGCACAACGTGGCGTCGCCCGGCGCGCTGATCGGCGCGAGCAACTTCTTCGAACTGGCGGTGGCGGTGGCCATCACGCTGTTCGGCCCGAGTTCGGGCGCGGCGCTGGCGACGGTGGTCGGCGTGCTGGTGGAGGTGCCGGTGATGCTCTCGGTGTGCCGGATCTGCAATCAGTCGCGCGGCTGGTATCAAAGCGCCGCGGCTTCAGGGCAGTAGTGCACCCATTGTATCGGTCTGAGCGAGACTTGTCGTTGTCAATTTGGTTTAATCGTTTATAGTGCGGCTGCTTATGCACGATGACGATCGGCCTGTGGACCTTCGGCTGTTGATCGGTGAGGAGCGGTTGCTGGGGCTGTCCCGAGAGTTGGCTTGCGAAACAGATCTGACGTGCTTTGAGACCTGCACCGGCATTCAGTGTCCCCATCTGTGTCCCCCGACGATGGTTCCGTTGCTGTTGTACTGTTACGCGTCGGGCCTGTACGGATCGGATGAGATCGAGCGGCGATTCGATTCGGACGAGAGAATCCGTGCCCTTTGCGGCGACAAGGTTCTCGAGTCATTTCGGATTCGGCGGTTTCGACAGGACCACCGCAAACTGGTGCAGCAGAGTCTGTGTGACCTCCTTCGGCAAGTCAGGCGGTTGCTCAACCAAGACCAGGCGGCCCCGGCAGGCACGCCCGACCCGGCCCCAGGTGAGGGGGATGACGGAGAGGCCTGTGAACAGGAAGCGAAGCTGCGGCTCGACCTGGCAGCGCATGCGGACAACCTGGAGATCGATGACTGATCTTTGGTGCCGGACGGAAACCGAAACACACGGTCGCCGGGACGTTCGGGTTGCGCCTCAGCGTTCGGGAGCGGAGGTGTGCTCCGTGAGCCAGAGCATGTCGCGGTTGTGGGGCGACTCGACGCCGAGGGTGAGCCAGTTGTTGTACTTGACTGGGGCTTTGGTGCGATTGTCGATCCACCTCTTGATCTCGGCGTGGCCGTCTCCAAACGAGAAACCGCATGCTCCATTGTGGGAGCTTGCGGGGTAATCGAAGATGTACGCCCTGGACGGATTGTTCAGGTCCGCCATCCATACACCAAAGGCCCCGTTGTTAATGCTATCGGGATGTTCGTCCACGAAGACGTGTACCGTGCTGGGGGAACTCACGTGGTAATCCGCCGTCTTAAAGAACACCTTGAACTTGGGGGAGCCGACCCGGTAATTGAGCCAGGAGCCGCCGACCGGATCCGCCACCGCCACGCTCATGGCGACACTCCGCACGCGTGGGTAGACGCGCCCGGCCAGTTTGACGGTGCTCTTGTCCGCGGGACACTTGTAGATGCCGGCGGAGCCGGCGCTGTAAGGCGCCAGGAGGGCGTGCCGCGGGTCGGTCAGGTACAAGGTGTTGGTGTTGTCGGGGCTGGCGGCGAAATCAAGCCACCCTTTCACCCAACTGCCGACCGCGTCACCCGGTTCCAGATTGGGGACCAGGACTCCGTTGTGATCGTCTGCGTAGAGTTCGTGGGCCAACTGGAGTTGCTTGAGATTCGACAGGCAGGCAATGCCCTGGCCCTTGGCTTTCGCTCGTCCGAGCGCCGGGAGCAACATGCCGGCGAGGATGGCGATGATTGCAATGACCACCAAAAGCTCGATCAGCGTGAACGCGTGGCCGCCCCGCAAGATCCCTTGCGGAGTTTCGATGCTGTGGCGAGACGCTCCTTGGTCCGCATGGGATAGCCACATCGGCTGAAACTCGGGGATGGGATGCGCACGCGAGGAGCACACTTCCTCTTGCGAGATGCAAACACCGTTTGTGCGGTATCGCCGGGTCGCCCGCTTCATGGCGAGACTCTAACCCAAATCCAAATCGGACGGCAAGCCAATCGCGGAGCCAATCGCGGAGCCAATCGCGGAGGCTGCTGACACGCTGACACGCGCGCGAGCGACCTGCCGGCTTCCGGCTACGCCAGCCAACCGGGAGTCTTTGCGGCGGCTGCGCGCAGCGGAGGCGGAAGCCTGGGAGGCGGCGGCCTCAGCGCGCAGCCTTGAAAAGCAGGGCCTGCAAAAGCAGTTGTGATCTTGAGAAAGAAGCCCGTATGCTGCTCAGCCATCTGTTTATGGAAAGGACACGACCTGAACGCCAAGGATCTTCTGCGGCTCGGCGTGCCTCTGGGTGAAGCCACCCGGCGGGCGACCGACTTCGTCTGCAGCTTCATCCTCGGCGGCGGCGACAAGGCGCGGCTGGCGACCGAGGTCCGGGCTGTTGTCGCCAATCCGACCGCTTTCGTGGATGACCCGCTGCGCGGGGCATTTGCCAGGGCGCTCGTCGAGGCACCGCCCCCGCCCCGCGCAGAACCGGTTGCGTACCAGCGGTGGGGGGAGGGGTTGGAGCCGGAAGCCGTCATGCAGATGGAGAGGGCGTGTCTGTTGCCTGTGGCGGTGGCAGGTGCGCTCATGCCCGATGCCCACGTCGGTTATGGTCTGCCCATCGGGGGCGTGTTGGCTACGGAGCGCGCGGTGATTCCTTATGCTGTCGGCGTGGACATCGCCTGCCGGATGAAGATGACGGTGCTGGACCTTCCGGTTCATGATCTGGATCGGAAGCGGGATCGCCTGGTGCGGGCCATCGAGACCGAAACGCGGTTCGGCGTGGGCGCCTGTTTCCAAAACCGCCGATCCCACGACGTGATGGATGCCGACTGGTCTGTGAGCCCGGTGACACAGCGGCTCAAGGACAAGGCGTGGGCTCAACTCGGCACCAGCGGCAGCGGAAATCATTTCGTCGAGTTCGGTCTGTTGACGGCGCATGGCCCGCTGCGGGGGCCGGATGAATCCGGGGAACTGCCGGCCGGGACATATCTGGCCTTGTTGTCGCACAGTGGCAGCCGCGGCACGGGCGCGGCGGTGTGCGATTATTACAGCAAGCGGGCGATCAGCGGGCTGGGCGCTCTGCCCAAGGAACTGAAGCGATTGGCGTGGCTGCCGCTGGATTCGCAAGAGGGCCAGGAGTACTGGCAGGCGATGGAGTTGATGGGGCGCTACGCGGCGGCGAACCACGCCTGCATTCACGGGCACATCGCCGAGCACCTCGGGGCGCAGGTGCTGCTCGATCTGGAGAACCATCACAATTTCGCGTGGAAGGAGCGGCATGCGGTCGGGGGCATCGAGCGCGAGGTGATCGTGCATCGCAAAGGCGCGACGCCGGCCGGGGCGGGCATGATGGGGATTATTCCCGGGTCCATGGCCTCGCCGGGGTTCATTGTGCGCGGCAAGGGAAACCCTGCGTCGCTCCATTCCGCTTCCCACGGGGCCGGTCGGGTGATGAGTCGCGCCCAGGCGATCAAGACGTTTGAGTGGAAGCAGGTCAAAGCGTTCCTGCGCGAGCGGGGCGTGACCCTGATCTCAGCCGGGCTGGACGAGGCGCCGATGGTGTACAAGAACATCCGCGAGGTGATGGCGGCGCAGAGCGACCTGGTCACCATCCTCGGGCAGTTCGATCCAAAGCTCGTGAAGATGGCGCCGCCGGGCGACCGCGCCGAGGACTGACCCGGCGGTCAGCATCGTCCGAGGGATCTGCCTGCGCACGGAATTGCTTTCATCCGCGTCTTTTCGTTGCTTCACTGCGGCCCGCATGAAGCTGCTAGTCATCGGGTCCGGCGGACGCGAGCATGCGCTCGTCTGGAAACTCGCCCAATCCGCACACGCCAAGCGAATGTGGTGCGCTCCTGGCAATGCCGGCATTGCCGCCGAACGCCTGGCCACGAACGACAGCCTTGTCGAGTGCATTCCGATCGGCGCAGAGGATCTGCCGCCATTGCTGGCGTTCGCCCGGCAGCACAGGCCGGACCTGACGGTCGTCGGTCCCGACAACCCGCTTGCCGCGGGGATCGTCGATTTGTTCCAGCAAGACGGGCTTCGGATATTCGGGCCGAACCGCTCTGCCGCCCGGTTCGAGGCGTCGAAGGCCTTTGCGCAGCAGTTTATGGAGCGTCACGGCATTCCGACCGCCCGAGCCGGGACATTCACCGAGTTCAGCGCCGCCTCGCGGTTCGCGGCCGGTCTGGGCGGACGCTGTGCGGTCAAGGCGGACGGGCTGGCGCTGGGCAAGGGGGTGTTGATCTGCCGCGATATGGCCCAGGCCGACGAGGCCATTCAACAGATCCTGGTGGAGAAATCGTTCGGCGTCGCCGGGTCCAGCATTGTCATCCAGGAGTTGCTCGAGGGGGTGGAAGTCTCGTTGCATGCCTTATGCGACGGGACGGTCGCCAAGCTCTTCCCGACCTCGCAGGATCACAAGCGCGCGCGCGACGGCGATCAGGGCCCCAACACGGGCGGCATGGGGACGTGCTCGCCCGTGCCGTTCCTGAGCGACGCCGAGCTGAGCACGATCGGGCGGTGCATTCTTGACCCCTGGCTGCGCGGCTGCGCGGCGGAGGGGATTGAGTTTCGGGGGGTTTTATATCCGGGACTGATGCTTACGAAAGACGGTCCGAAGGTCCTCGAGTACAACGCCCGTTTTGGCGACCCGGAAACGCAGGTCTACCTCATGCGTTTGGAGAGTGATTTGGTGGAACTGCTCGACGCTTGCGTTGCCGGCACCCTCGACCGGGTCGAGATCCGGTGGCGTGCCGACTCGGCCGTGTGCGTGGTGATGGCATCTGCCGGGTACCCGGGCAGCTATGCCAGGCACAAGCCGATTACGGGCCTCGATGCGGCGGCGGGCCGGCCGAACACCAAGGTGTTCCATGCGGGCACGGCGCGGGAAGCGGACCAGGTGGTCACCAACGGCGGTCGGGTGTTGGGCGTCACCGCGCTCGGCGCCGATCTCCGCCAGGCGCGCGTCGCGGCCTACGCCGCTGTCGAGCAGATCCATTTCGACGGCGCCCAATTCCGCCGCGACATTGCGCTGAAGGCCTTAGCCCGGTGATTCCTTCGGCTGGAAAATGGCGCGGGCCTCGTAGAGGCCGATCCTCGAGGTGTCAGCATCGTCACGCGATTTCCAGAATATGTAAGTTCCATGTGCCCGAAAATGTCCTTGAATGCCTCGACTTTTTCAGGACCTGCATCGAGCCACCGCGAGTCGCGTTCGAATGCAAGCGCAACAGTCGCCTCCCGATTGGATCGCCAGGTGCCTTCAAGACGTGGCTCTTGCGGCGCCTTCGAGCGACTGGCGATTACAGCACAGAGAAAAGCGGTCGGTCCCAGAAAGCAGGAATGCGGACTGGACGATCGCGTCGTCGCGGCGTGGGGTCTCACCTCAAAGGGCTCGTTTAATGAGTTCCGGGACCGACGCCTTCCTGAATTCCGGGACCGACCCCTTCCCGGGACCGACGCCTTCCTGAATTCCGGGACCGACCCCTTCCCGGGACCGACGCCTTCCTGAATTCCGGGACCGACCCCTTCCCGGGACCGACCCCTTCCCGACCCCTTCCAGGGCGAGGCCCGGGCCTGGGCACGCCGTCAAACCCGCGCCCGCGATCGTAGCTGCCCAACATACCTGGCCAAAATGAGCCGCCGCCCTGGACACGTCATCCGCTTGCTTACCCGCCCAGTTCGACTTTAGATCGGCCCTGTTGCCTCGCTTCGCCGGCAGCTCGGACCCGAGTGCGATGCTTCGCTGGGGAATTGTCCCCAAGCGCATGTCGACACGGTGGGGCATAGTCCCCGGGAATGGCTGTTGCCTTCTCGTGCTTCCAGTTCAGATCGCGCATCGCGCAGGCAGACTCTCTCCGGCAGTTCCGTGGTGAAAGCAAGGTGGATCAAGCCCTGTTTGCGGCTGTTTCTGAACACTTTCCGGTTCGCGGAAACGGGACACGGACAAGCCGCAAACCAGATGGCGGTGCGTGTGGTACAGGCCCTGCTATGAGGTGGCACAGCCACCTCCGTGGCTGACGAAACGACAACAAGAGAAACGTCTCATTCGCAGAAAGGCAAAATCATGGGTACGATTGCGGCATTGATTGCGGCATTGATTGGGTTGGCTGTGAGCATAGGGCCCGCACCCAATTCGGGCGATGGCATACCCGACGGAAGTGGCATCGATCCCTGCCCACAAAGTGATAGTGGCAACTCGGTTGGACCAGCGCCGAATTCAGGTGACGGTGTTCCGGATGGCAGCGGCTTTTGATTCATTGGTGCGCAAAGTGGCGTTCGAGACGCAGTAACCGCCGACAACGCACTGGGGTCGCATCGACTATTTCGATGTGACCCCATTGGTGTCTTCTAGCGAGGCGCGCCTCAGACCAAATCCCAGTCCTCATAGGCATGAAAAGTCCCCGCCTTTTCCAGCCCCTCTCTCCCGCGCCTCGCTCCTTAGAATCCTTGAATTCTTGAACGACGGCAGAAAACTTGATCTGTCTACAACACATTTTGAAATTCAAGGATTCTAGGCCGCGCGCGCTCAGCCGGTTGGTGGGAACTCGCACAACAGGGGTCGGTCCCGGAAAGCAGGAATGCGGACTGGACGATCGCATCGTCGCGGCGTGGGGTCTCACCTCAAAGGGCTCGTTTAATGAATTCCGGGACCGACCCCTTCCTGGCGGAAGGCGGCGCAGAGGGACTGGCGCAGCGGGGCGCTCGAGGCGGAGCGGGTGGTGGTCTGGGGATTGACGGCGGCGGCGTGTTCGGGGAGCAATTGGGGTGCGCGCAGTCGTTCCTGGGCCTGGCGGTGGAGGGGTTTGAGCCAGAGCCGTTTGAGGCCCTGGAAGTGAGGGAAGACGCCGCAGCGGTGCTCGGCGGGTTGGAGGGTTTTGGGCTGGCTGTGGCCGACCTCGATCCAGCCGGTGGCCTTGTACGCGGTGCCGGCGTGGCGGTCCGGATCGGTGAAGGTCTCGGCCAGCAAAGGGAGGTAACCGAAGCGTTGCTGCCACTGTTCGGGCACAAGACGCAACGCCGTCGCTAGAGCCTGACTGGAGAGGTTGGGGCGGCGGGCCGATCGCGGGACGAGGAAACGGGCGTTGTGGACAATGAGTTTGAGGCGTTCGGGGCGGGTGGCGGCATCCCAGTCGATCCAGCGATCACGATCCTGCAGATGCCAGAAGCCCGAAACCCACAGCACCAGAGCGACCCACTGACCCTCTTCGACGACGACTTGCCGCAGGGCGTGGCCGCTGGGATGGCGTGCCGCCAGGAAGTGCTCGGCGTCGAGCAGACGATCGAAGCGTTTGATCTGCTCCGGTTCAGTGAGAATGACCACGTGGAGGGGAGTGGGTTTGGCGGCAGGCGCCGTGACGACACGTTTTCTGACATTCATTCCCCCGTAACATCGCGAAAACGAGCGTCGGTGTTTAGTCCGATTTTAGGCTCCCTGCGCCCCAACAAGTTCCGCCTTGGCTACCAATGACCGTGGCCCGTTTCGTCTGGCACCCCGTTTCGTCTTGACGCCGTTTCCCGCGAGGACATCCTTTTGGCACGTCCAAAAGAGCAAATGAGAAGCAAATGCCTATCAGTTCTTGCCATTTCGGCGACGATCATCGGTATGTCCGGGCACACCGCCGAATCGTGGAATCTAGTGCATACCTGGGGCATGTCTGGTACAGGCAACGGGCAGTTCTACGGTATCGTTCATGACGCCGCCCTGGACTCGTCGGGCTACCTCTACGTTTCCGATCACAAGCCCAGCGGAGGCGGACGTGTACAGAAGTTTCAGGCCAATGGTGAGTTCGTTGCTGCTTGGGGAAGCGACGGCTCAGGTCCTGGACAATTCGGGAGCGTCCTCGGGATGGCGGTTGATCACACCACATGTGTCTACGTGGCGGATTACACCCGTATTCAGAAATTCACTCCGAGCGGGACTTTCCTCCGCGTGTTCCAGGGTGCGGGCCAACTGTTCGGGGTCGCCGTCGACTCGCGCGGATTCGTCTATGCCTCTGAGGTTAATGCAGGTCAGATCGTTAAGTTCGCCTCATCTGGAACCCTCCTGCAGAGGTGGCCAACAGCCGCTTACCCCTCCGATCTTGCAGTCGACGCCGCGGACAACGTGTATGTCTCGCATTCACCCGGTACTACGATCCAAAAGTACACGTCAGCTGGAGAGCTACTTCGCACCTATTCAAGCGGTTTTCAAGAAACAGGTGGTATCTGCTTGGATTCAAACGGGAACATTTGGCTGACGGACCGCCGCGCAAACTCCGTGCGGAAACTTGCGAGCGATGGGACTATTATCCCTACGTCGTTCGCCCATCAGTTCAGCACACCACAGGCCGTAGCTGTGTCAGCGGATGGTAACACCCTCTACGTTGCGGAATACACGGCAACTCCACATTTCCACAAATTCAGATTGGCTGAACCTCTTGGTGTTGATCTCGCCCTGCACGGTGTTTCTAGGATTGACGGTGCTCCTAATACCGATGCCCCCGGGAGTGCCCAGTCTGTCTTCAAACGGGGCGAGACTGTGCGTGTAACCCTGAAGGCCGACACTACCGGTCCATCTGTGAACGTGAGAGTGGTCTTGAACCTCATTGGCCCAGACGGTATGACTGTGCTCTATGACAGTCACGATCCATCCACGACCAGCAGCCACAGGGTCGAAGATAACTCGACAGGCAACCCACTTCGCCCTGGTCATGGCAGCAATTATTACAGCTTTGACTGGACGCTACCGGCCAACCCCACGAGCACCCCGCTCGGTGACTACGCTCTAGTTGCTTCAATTCGGGATGTGGCGGTCTGGGAGACAGTCTATGATACCACGTCACCCGGCCGCAGCAGTGACTGGTCGGCATCGGCCACGCTACGGAACGTGTTTAGGTTGGTCCAAGGCGTCCCAGCGCATCCGGCTGACCTTTTGGTTGAGCAGGTTTGCTTCGAGCCTCACTCAATCGAACAAGGTGGCGGGCTCACTCTCAGCGCGCTGGTACGAAACCTCGGTGCCGAGGCGACTGGTGCCACTGAAGCGCGAATGCTGGTTACCATGGAAGGGTTCATCACTGGAAACGAGCCGCCGCTGTCTCCGGCCGAAGTGGAAGTGCCGCCAATATCTCCTGGAGGGACATATTCCCTGCAAACACGGGTGACAGTGCCACCTAGTGTGTTCCCGGGCAGTTACTTTGTTGGCGTCATCGTGGACCCGAACAGGGAACAGATGCAAAGCGACTTTAACAACGATATTGCCGTTTCCGCGGCAAGGCTTGTCGTCGCTGCTTCAGGTCCACCCGGGTTCGCCGTCGAGCCATCAGCCGTGACTGTCTCGGCCGCACGCGATGTCACATCGTTGGCGATCCGAAATACTGGGAGTGGCCTCTTGGAGTGGGCCGCAAGTATCACGACAGGATCATGGCTAGACCTCGATTGCACCAGCAGTGGCCTTATCCCAGAGGGCGGAATTATGTACATCCGAGTGGCTTACCAACGCAACTTTGCTGGTCCACGTGTTGGCATTATCCACATTAGCGCACCCGCCGCAAGCCCATCTGCAATTGACGTGCACCTTCTCCAAAACGCCCCCACCGCAGCTGAGCGCCTCACCGCTTTTCACTTCTCTCCGGTGTCCTCCCCTCAACAGGTCGGACACGAGTTCGTGGCGCAGATTCGTGCCATGAGTGGGGATGCACAGGCGAGCTCGTTTACTGGCCGTGTCAAGCTCGAGGCGGATACTGGTGCCCAGCTCGCCCCCAGCTCCGAGTGTTTGCTTGAGAATGGTGTTGGCGAAGCGCGAGTGAGCTTAGACGTGCCGGGGCGCACGCGGCTTCGAGCGTACTTGCCGACTCCTGGTGCTGTGCCGAGCGTTTTTGGGCAGAGCGCGGCTTTCGATCTAAAGACTGATAAGACTGCATCTCTTTGGGTTCAACTGCAACTCAGAGGCTTGCTCCTGCCGGTAACTGCGACAGCCGTCGATGTGTTTGCGCAAGAGGATGGAAACCCGATCCCCGTTGTAAGTAGATACGACCCGTGGAAGCAGCGAGCGCTATTCGGGAACCTCCCATTTGGCCACTACACGATTTGGTGCGACTACGAGGATTTCAGCCACACTCATTACCGTGGTTGGATTCGAGTCCCGGTAGTTAGTTCGCGAACGATGGATTTGAGGCTCGCGCGACGTGGCGCTCAACCCGTGCTTTTTGTTCCTGGATATGGCGGGAGCACGATCGGGGGTATATGGCCGGACAGACCATATCTGCCAAAGCAATACCCCGCTGAAGCGACCGTCCTGGGCCTTTTGAACACATCAGATGCTGTTGGGTGGAACCGATTAGAAGGCACGTTACCTGAACGTGAGTATGCGTGTTATCCTGTTCCCTGGGACTGGAGAATGCCAGGGGTGGGAGCTGAGGGATTCGACTACGTGGCCTGGAGGGAGTATCTGCTGCCTGCGATCGAACGTGCCAAAGAGGAGACAGGCTCGGCCAAGGTGCAGATTGTGGCTCATAGCACAGGCGGACTTCTCGCGAGGGCGTACATTCAGAGCTCGCAATACGCGAGTGACGTGGACCGACTCGCTTTGGTGGCCGTGCCGAACGAGGGATGCTCCAAGGCATACTACGCTTGGTGGGGTGGGCACCCGCGCAGAATCGACGAATACGATAAAGAGTTGGGTGACTGCGACTGGCCTCAATGCTGGTTCTTTGACAATGCTGCCAGTGAACTCTACCGAACAATGGAGGGGCGTGAGTGGCATGTTGACGACAGGACAGAGAATGCGACTTTCATCAGGTTCCGATGTGTGTCATTAGGTGATCTATTACCCACGTTCCCTTACTTAAGGATGGCGGATGGCCAAGTGTGCAAAGAAGCATGGGTTGACGACCGGCCTTTGTCTCGGCTCAACCGATCGGCTGCCAGTGCGGACGTGTATGCGGACGAGGATGGCGGTCCGGATAAGGTTCGCACAAAGGTGTTCTTGTCCCGTAGCGAGAGGACGATCACGCGGGTCAGTGTCGATCCGCCACGGGGCGGACTATTGTATCCGCTGGGCGAGCCAAGGGACTCCCCCGAGTCACCAACGCAGGGGGACGGTCTGGCGTGGATGAACGCCGTATTGTTCGCGGCGGACGAAGTCCGTGCCCCTGAGTACACGACACGGTTTGCCGAGGGCAAGCATGGCGAACTCGTCAAGTTGTGTGCTGGCGAAATTGCATCATTCCTCGGTGCTGGTAAATCGAATGGCCCTGGTGCTCGACCTTCGCCAGGGAGCGTGACGCTTGCGTCCCCGCGCCCCGAGTACCTCACACTGATCATACGAGGGAAGGCCGAGCCCTTTTTGATTGCGCCCGACATGAACGGATTGGGAGTGCGTCCCGAGGATGGTGAATTGGCGTTGGGCATTTCTGGCGGTAGTTGTTCTATCAACTCCGCCGCTTCCGAACTGTTGGTGCCGCAACCAGAGCCTGGCGACTACGATTGCATCGTGCGCGGTAGCCCAGGGAGCGAAATCATTGTAGATGCAGGCCTTTTCAGCGAGGCCAATCATGACTTCCTGCAGGCGCAGTGGATTCTTGGGGAGAATCCTCTTCGTTTTCGCGTCCGTGTGACTCCAACTGCGGGAGAGCCCGTCTGGATCGCGCCACTTGTTTCAGCACCGCTCAACGTACGCATTGGGGGTGCGGGTGGCACCGCCGTGTTGACGTGGTCTGGAGTAACAAATGTCGCGGGAGTGCACTACCTGGTTCACGGCCGGATTGCCGGCGACAGTACATTCAGCCTGTTGGGGACGGTCTCCCAGACAATGTTTGATACTGGTCATGCATGGGCTCCTTCGGACGGTACTATCTGGACCTACGCTGTCGTGGCCGAAGATGACGAGGGAAGCCGCAGCACATTCACTACGATTCTGGAGAATCGGGACGTAGTCATGGCGGGGTTTAGTTCTGATGTACGAACCGGGGTGGTACCGCTAACGGTGCGTTTTACTGACCGGTCCGTAGGCGAGATTACGTCGTGGGCGTGGGATTTCAACGAAGATGGAAACGTGGACAGCATAGAGCGGAACCCCACCTGTACGTTCATCGAACCAGGCAACTTCACAGTATCCCTTTTCGTGGCGGGTCCGCTGGGCAGCGATCGATGTACGGCGAGCGCATTTGTTGTTACCGGACGTCCGACATTCGAGTCTGTTGCGGTTCAACCCGACGGCAGCTTGCAGCTTGGGTTGACGACTCAGCCTGGCCGCGCCTACGCGATTGCAGCCTCGACGGACCTGGCCACCTGGAGTACGTTTGCGGAGTTCGTGAGCACAAATGCGGTGATGTTTCTTGTGGACGAGCGTGTCGTTGGCAGTCCCCAGCGTTTCTATCGTGCTGTTATGCGTTGAGGAACAGGTGCCAAGTTGAGCCCGACCAAGAACGGCAAAGAACTCTCACTCACACCAACGCTGCTCTGCTTGCCTCTTCAGTGGCGCTCACGATCGGGCAGCTCTCCAAAACGAAAAGGGGTCGGTCCCGGAAAGCAGGAATGCGGACTGGACGATCGCATCGTCGCGGCGTGGGGTCTCGCCTCAAAGGGCTCGTTTAGAGTCTGTCCCCGAGGGCGCAGCCGTGCATGGGGCTTGATGGCGAGCGGTGTTGGAGGATTGAGATAGGCGGTCGATTTCCGCCGGGAGCCGGAAATCGTGCTGTTATGAGGAGGTCCGGCACCTACTTGGGGGCCCTGGATTTGGTCGAGGGACGCGGAGCGTTGGGGCGGAGTAAGTGGAGTTCGGCGCGGTCGAGCAGTTCCCATTGGACTTCTTCGCCTGGCTCGAGACCGATGGCAGCGGCCAGGGCTAGTGGGAAGCTGACATAGAGCCGGGGTTGCTGTCCGCGCGAACGAATTGCTTGGACCCGCAAAGGATAGGATGTGGGCATAATCTGAGTTCCAATCGACACGAATGTTGGCATGGTATAAGCTAGCTATTGGGCTAGCTCTATGCCGTGCCCTCTCATTCCGTTCCCACAGGAACTGCGCCCGCAACTCCCCACCATCGTCGGGAACGTCGACTACCTGACTCTGCGCCAACGCCTCGAACAAATCGATACCCTTTTGCGTGACGGAGGCGTCGAGCGGGACTTCGTGCAACGCGCCTTGGAGCGATGGCAGGTGGCCGCCAAGCGGGTCGTGAGCGCCCAGGAGCAAACCAAGTTCCAGCAGCGCTCGCGTCGGGCGCTGCGCTGCACGATCCTGCAGACCTTGTTGCAGGAGGATTATCGCGGGTTCAGTTGTCAACTGGCCGGCAATCCCCTCTATCAATGGTTCTGCGGGGTCGATGCGCTCGATGTGGTCCGCGTGCCCTCCAAGAGCGAACTGCAGCGCTTCGCCCATTGGCTCCCCGCCGATCCGATGCGCGCGGTGATCGATGGCCTGCTCAAAGAGGCCATCGAGCAATCCAAAAAGCTGGGGCTGCGGGAGGCCTTGGACCTGGAGGTGTACTTCCTGGACAGCACCTGTCTGGAAGCCAACGTCCACTTTCCCACCGACTGGGTCCTGTTGCGGGATGGGGTGCGCACGGCGATGAAGGCGACGGTGTTGATCCGCCGGGCTGGGCTGCGTGGGCGCATGGAAGCGCCCGAGGAGTTTCTGCGGCGGATGAATCGGCTGAGCATCCAGATGTCCCAGCAGGCGCGGCGGGCGGGCAGCAAAAAGGGGCGCAAGCGGGTGCTGCGGCAGATGAAGACGCTGGTGGGCGTGGTGCGGGGGCACGCGCAGCGGCATCGTCAATTGCTCGATCAACGCTGGCAGCAGACAGAGTGGACACGACCGCAGGTCGAGCAAATCCTGCGCCGGCTCGACGGGGTGCTGGGGCTTTTGCCCCGGGCACAAAAGCAGGCGCACGAGCGGATCATCGGCGGGCGCCCGGTGGCCAACGCGGAGAAGATCTTGAGTCTCTACGACACCGACGTGCGGGTGATCGTGCGGGGGAAGGCGGGAGCGGAAGTGGAGTTTGGCAACACGGCGCTGATCGGGGAGAACCGGCAAGGGGTCATCCTCGATTACCAACTCTTCCAGGAGTCGGCTCCGGCCGACAGCCAACTGCTCTTCGAGAGCCTGCTGCGTGTCTACGAGGGCACCGGGCACCATGTGGAAGGGGCAGTGACGGATCGCGGATTTGCCAGCGCGGCCAACAGTCGGGCGCTCAAGGAAGGGAATACGTTCGACGGACTGTGTCCGCGCAAGCCGGCCGAACTGAGTCGGCGCATGCAGGAGGAGAAGTTCGCGCAGTTGCAGCGCCGACGCGCTCAGACAGAAGCTCGGATCGGGATCCTCAAGCACGGTTTTCTGGGGCAGCCGATGCGTGCCAAAGGCTTTGGCCACCGGGAACTGGCCTTGGCGTGGGGGGTGTTGACGCACAACCTGTGGATGCTGGCGCGGATGCGCAAGGTTAAGAAGAAGGCAGCGCCCAAGGCCGTCCCCCTGCAAGCAGCGGCCTAGGACGCCGCACTCCCCGCCGGAGGTAGTGGATCGCGGAGGAAGTGTCTCCTGAAGCGGCGCCAACACAGCGTGTGTGGCCATCGCCACGAGATTTCCCAGCTTCCTTCTCGCCAATTCGGGCTGTGGGAGCAGGTCACAGAACCCTTGCTGAAAAAACACCCACTTTGGGGACAAGCTCTCGTTTAATGAATTCCGGGACCATCTCCTTCCTGAATTCCGGGACCGACCCCTTTTATCTCACCAGTGGAGCGATCGCGGCATTCCGGACGGTCCGCGGGTGAGATTTCCGGGTCTGTGAAACCCGCGCCCAGCAAGGAGAATCGGCTCATCGGTTCATCAAAGCCGGGATACGCCCCAGCCGCTTGGGCGACCCGGGCACGCCGACACAGTGTGGTCGAGATTGGGTCCATCTGCTTGGGGCGCGGGTTTCTGAGAGCCCGCATTTCAGGTGAACTGTGACGGTGACCGGTCAGAGGACATCAAAAGTTGGTGAGAAATGCGGGCTAAGGGAACAACTGTGGCGCGAATTCGTTCAGGTACTCGCGCCAGACGATCCAGGTGTGGGCGCCCTCGGTTTCGCGGTAGACCGGATCGAAGCCGTGTTGTTTGAACATGGCCACCGTAGCTCGGGAGGTTTCGACCAGGAAATCGTCTTTGCCCGTGGCGAACCAGAGGATTTTGAGCCCTTCCTTGAGCCCGGCGTTGTCCAACACGGTCTGGTGTTGTTCTTCGAAGCGGGGGCCCTGGGGGCTGCCGCCCGGTCCGCCGCCCGTGATGCCGAAAACGCCGGAACTGAAAACGCCCAGGTAAGCGAACTTGTCAAGGTGCGGGATGCCGATGTTGAGCGTTTGGGCGCCGCCCATCGACAGCCCGGCCATTGCCCGGTTCTTGCGGTCGGTGTGGACGCGGTAGTGCGTCTCGATGTACGGCATGATGTCGGCGACAAAATCCTCGGTGAACTCGTCGACGGCAGGCCGCGGCCCGCCGGAGCGGAACGGGCCGGCGTGGCCGGCGGGCATCACGACCACCATCGGTTTGGCTTTCTTGGCGGCGATGAGGTTGTCGAGGATGAAGCCGGCGCGCCCGACGGAGGTCCAGGAGTCGTCGCAATCGGATGCGCCGTGGAGCAGGTAGAACACGGGAAACCGGCCCTCGCCCGATTCGTAACCGGGCGGCGTGTAGACATGCATTCGGCGGAAGCGCTTGAGCGTGGTCGAGTCATAGGTGATCTCCGCCACGGAGCCGTGCGGCACGTTCCGGGTGTCCATGAAGGCGGCGCCGGGCACGCTCACCAGACTCCAGGTGTTGGCGTTGGATTCGCTGGTCGCCGGGTTGCGCGGATCGATCACCGACACGCCGTCCACGTTGAAGTTGTAGCGGTAGTAGCCGGGCGGAACCGCATCGAGCGTCAGTTCCCAAACCCCTTCGCTGTTCTTGGTGAGATCGCGGCCCTGGCCCGGGCCGGAGCCGGGGATGTCGCTCCCGCCCAGCTTCACCGAGTCGGCCTTGGGCGCGAGGATGCGGAAGGTCAGTTTGCCCTCGGCGCCCACTTCAGGCGACACCACCCGTGGGCCTTGTGGCCCGCGGAATCGGGGAGTCTCAGCCGGAGCGGTTGCGGGTGTCGCTGCGGGTGTCGGGGCCTGGGCAAACGAGGGCGTGGCCAGGGTCAGCGAGGCGAGCGCGGCGGCGGCGCCGATTCGGGAACGGGTTGTTATCATAGGATCATTTCTTGCGAGGCTGCTTGATGGCAGCGATGGAGGCAAAAGAAAACGGGTGGCGAGTCGAGGCGGGTTGAGCGGCACTTCGCCTCAGACCGACGAGGCATGTGAACAGCTAGTGGCCGCCGGGTGTTCATCACGAATGCGCGCCAGCCGCGATCAAGGTTCGACGTATTCGATGGTGATCTGGTGGGCTTCCAGCAGGGTGGCATCGGCGAACTGGAGCTGGGACACCGCCTTGTTGTAGTCGGCTTTTGCCCGGATTTCGCCCGCCTGGGCATTGGCGAGGTCGCGTTGGAGTTGCAGGACGAAGAAGACGGTGCTCTTGCCGCCGGCGAGTTTCCGCTCCTCGGCGGTCAGGGCCGTCTGAGCGAACTCGACGGCGCGTCCGGCGGCCTGCACGCGATCGAGGCTGGCGCGGGCGGTGCTCAGGGCGTCGGCGATTTCGCGCATGACCAGTTCCTCCTTCTGCGTGACCAGAAGCTCAGCCTGGGTCTTGAGGTGTTTGCCAACGCGATAACTGGCCCGTTCGGTCTTGCGCGTCAGAGGCATCGAAAAGATGACGCCGATCATGTCGTTGGGGTTGTCACCTCGGCGGATCTGGTCGAAGGCATCGCTCGATGAGGCGTTGATGGGAGTCCCGATATTTGTTGTTTGGATGGTGCTGGCGCCGCGCCGGCCATAGCCGGCGACCAGGTCCAGCGAGGGGAACAGTTGGTTGCGTCGGTATTTGAGGTCGATGTCGGCTCGTTCCAGGTCTTGGCGCAACTGGGCCAGATCGGGGCGTTGGCGCAGGCCGTGGTCCCAGCTCGAGGAGAGGTCGAACAGGGCCGTGACGACGGTCAAACGCTCGCGAGGCGCCAGCGGCACGACGGACGTATCCGTCCAGGGCTCGCCCAGGAGGGTTCGGAGCGCGTTCCCGGCGAGGGTGACGGCGTTGGTAGCCGCGGCGACCTCGGCCTGGGCGGTGGCGAGTTGCGACTGGGCGAGGTGGGTATCGGGCGGGGTCAGCATGCCGACCTCGACCTGGCGTTCGAGGCCGCCCGCGAATTGTTCGCGCATCGTCACCAGTCGCCTTTGCACATCGAGGCGATCCCGCGCTGCGAGCAGCTCGAAGTAGGCCTGCTGCACCTGGTTGATCACGTCCATGGTCAGGTAGACAACCCCCAAATCCGTGATTTCGAGGTTCTTCTTGTTCACCCGGATGGTCATTCTCCCTTGATCGATCCAGAAGTTCTTGAGGAGCGGCTGCTCGATGGTAAACCCGCCGGAAAGATTGTACGAGTCGAAGTCCATCAGGTTCCGATAGCCGTAGCTGTTGGCATAGCTGCCGCTGATCGAGTAGCGCATTCCTGTGGGCAACACGCCTGTCAACCCCATGCGGGCCGTCTCCGATTCGGCGTCGTAGATCGCGTCCCGGCTGTAGTCCGTCGGATCGAATCCGCCGCTATCCGACGAACTCTCGTGACGGACATCGGCGATGAGCAGCGGATCGTAATAGCCGCGTGAACCACTCAGAGTGTCGCGGGCGATCTCGGGGTTGAGCCGTTGAATCTGCAGCGACCGATTGTGGATGAGCGCGGTGCGGATGCACTCGTCGAGCGTGATCGGGCGCACGTCCGGCGCATTCGTCTGGGCCAGTGCGCCGGGCCACTCGCAAGCACAAGCCGCCAACGCCAGCAAGAGGGCGAGTGTGGCTCGGATCGGTTTGGGGCGCGTCCCAGGGCAGCGGCATCTTCCACGCAGCGCGGCAGAGCCGCAACCGAAGCGACGCGACCCTGGTGCAGGTCTGGTGCCGGCGAGAGCCCCGGACGGCGTGGCCTGGGCCTGGCGACTCATCGGGTTGCGGGCTGAGACGGGCCGGGTGGCACCGCATTCGAGAGGAGCGAACCGACGCGGAATCTCTTTTGGGCTGGTTTCTTGAGTTTCTTGCATGGCTTCTTGCCCACCAGCACGTTGCCGTCATCGCTGACCACCAGCAAGTCGTCGCGGTCGGATTCCGGGAATGCAGCGAGGGCTTCCGGATTGAGCCCCGACAAGTCGGCCCATTCCAACCGCTGCGGCCGATCGCCGGTTCCGCTCCAGAGGTACAGTCCCGAAGGCCCGTCGCCATCCGCCGAACCGGCGATGATGAGGTACTGCCCCCGCCATGGGGTCATGCTGCGGATGCCGCGCCCATCGAGCGCCAGCAGCAGGGGGTCGCCCAGTCGGGCGGGACTGCCGGCGATGACTTCCGCTGGATTGAGCAGGGGGACGAGCAGTGCCTGGCCTTCGGGGATGGGGCTGCGGAAGCCGATGAGGAGTTGTCCGGCGGGCGTGGCGGTCAGACCCTCGATGTTGAGCGCGCCATGCGCCTTGGGGGCAAGCGCAGCGGCGGCCGCCAGGTTGAAGCGCGTCAGTCGCGGATCGGCGATGAGATCCTGGAGCAGCCGCGTGTAGGGGCGCCCGACAGGCTCGATCCGGACCGTGCCGTCCCTGACGGAGGCGGCGATTGCGAAGAAGCGCTGGCGGCTGAGGCATTCCTCGCCCTTGCGGTTGCGGCCATGCGAAGTGATCCAGTAGATCAGGTCGCCGAGCCGGGCGGCGCCTTCGAGATCGGTTTCGGGATTCTCGGGATCCGTTTCCAGGAAGCCGGACAGATCCAAAGAAGCCGCGGGCAAGACGCCGAGGTGACGGTGGTAGACGCGCATCACGTTGTCCTCGTCGTCGCCTACGGCGAAGAAATCGGCGTCGAGCGCTGCCGCCGCCGACGCGTCGCAGAGGCCGTAAAACGTGCGGATCGACTCGATTGCGCCGGCGCGGACGGCGAGGAGCGGCGTCAGGCCGAGCCAACTGCCGATGGCGCAAAGCGCGGCTGCACGCAGGGCAGGGCGGAAGGTCATCATGGCCTTCTGCGACGTGAGCGGGAAACGGGCCACGGCGGGCGGGTCATCGCGGAGGTCCTTCCGTCTCGGGATGGGCTCCGTCGGGACGAATCCACAGGTCCACGATTTCGCCGGGGCGGATGCGGCTTTGCGGTGGGAGATCGATGATAATTGGGAGGCCGACATCGACGAGCGCGCCTTGGCGGACGTAGGCGAGGGCGTTGGTGATCACGTCCACCTGGGCGCCGACCTGACTGATGGAGGCCCAGAACTGTTCCCGTTTGTGGTTGCGCGTTGTGACTTTGACCGGCAGGCCGATTTCGGGATCGACCGGATACGGCTGGCGCAAGTAACCCACGACCCGATCGGACCAGAGCGAGTGCACGACGACGAGCGGTTCGCCATCGAGGATGTATTCGCCCTGCTGGCGTTGGATGGCGGAGACCATGCCGGAGATGGGGGCGACGAGCGTGACGGGGCCCCAGTTGCTGGCGGCCAGGGCCTGCGCGGCCTCCAACCGGCTGACGAGCTTCTGGAATTGGTCTGCGGCGCCGGTCGCCTCGGGGTCGCCGAGATCGCGCAAAATGCTCAAGCGCTGTTCGATTTCGTGGACGGCATTGGATTTTTCGGTGACCTCAGCCTGAAAGGCCTCGCGTGTCTTGAGGCTCAGGTCGTAGATATCTTCGGAGACGAGTTTCTCGTCGTAGAGCGGCTTGTTGCGGTTGACGTCGTTTTGGGCGCGTTCGAGGTTCACCTTGGCCACGGCGAGTTCGGACTTGACGCGGAGCCAGTCGGCGCGGACCCGCTCGTAATTCATCGCATTCTGCTCGGGCACGGTCGGCTGGAGCCGAAGCCGCCCCAGGTCGAGTTCCAGCCGGAGCAAATCGAGCGGCACCCGGGGGTCGGCCGGGGCGATAACGGCAATTGGCTCGCCTTCATTCACCAGTTCGTAGGGGCGGACCCTGAGTTCCCGCAGCAAGCCGGGCTGGGGGCTGGTGACGAGGGCGCGCCGTCCTTCGCCCACGCCGACGACCGTCTGCCCGATGTTCACGCGGGTCCACATCAGCGCGATCGCAACCACCAGTCCGGCTAGGAAAAGCCAGGGCACGATGCGCATGCGGAACTCGCGCCAGAGGAGGCGGCCGGAGACAGGGATGGGAGGCAGAGGGTCCATGGTCAGAGCTCGGATTGGTCTTCGGCGGGCATGGTGGTGACCCGAGAGACACCCGGCAACTCGTCGATTTCGGCCAGCAGATCGGGCAACCGCTCGGTGTTGCGGAGGAGAAGACGGAACGAGAGGTCGGTGCCTTCATAGCCCTCGTGCTTGCGCTGGCTGGCGAGCAGCCATTTCCAGCTATGCCGCCGCAGGAGATTGTGCAATGCCTGGATTTCCTTTGCGGGCCGGGTCCAGTGCAGGTTCAAGATCAGGTCGTAGTGATGCCGGCTGCCGTAGGATGTCTGCCAGAGATACACCATGATGAGGCAGATGATCACGCACCCCAGCACTGCGCTCGCGAACCGCTGGGTGCCTGCCGCCATGCCGATCACGAGGCTGATGAGGATATAAGTCGTGTCGAGCGTGTCGCGGAGGATGTTGCGAAAGCGCACGATCGCGAAGACGGCCATCATGCCGAAGGCGGTGACGAGATTGTTGGCGAGGACCATCATGACCAAGCAGACAATCGGGGGGAGCAGCAGGAGGGCGTTGACGAAGCTCCGCGAATAGGACAAGCCGCTGTGGGTCAGCATGTAGACCCAGGACACCACCTGACCGCAGGCCAAGGCAATCAGCAACCCCAGAACCATGGCCTGCCAATTGGTCGGAACCATGGCGGCATCGCCCTGGAAGAACCAATCTAAGCTGCTGGAGTTCATCGTCGTTCTCTAGATTCTGCGGCCCGGAGGGCCCCCGAAGCGCCGTCGGCCGCGTGGCGCCGTTGTCCGCCGCCTGGCGCAGGGCTGACACGTCACGGTCAGTCCCGGTGGGACTTGATGGCGTTCCTTTCTCCCGGCCATTGCCAATCGAGGTCGGGACTCGGCGGGCTGCGGAGTTCCGGCGCGCGCCCACGCATCAGCGTCACACTGTCAGCATACTTGGCGGCGCTGCACGACTGCAAGTCAAACGTGCGCACCAAGTTGACACACCAATCGGCGAGGACGCTGGTGAATTTGAGTTCGAACACCACCGCGTCGCCCCAGAGTGAGAGCGGATCCTGCAGGGCAGTTGAAAGCTGTCCGCGGTCATCGAGCGCGCAGCGGACCAGGCGGTCCAGGGTCAGGCGCATCGAGTCGTCGCCTGACGCGGGCATGTAAGCCTCGCGCAGGTAAGCCACGTGCATTCTGGGCTTGGCTTCGAGATCGCGGGCCAGCCGGCAGAAATCCTCGAGCGCGACGAGTTGACGGGGATCGTCCGTAACCAGCGCGGACGGCGAAGGAACATGGCCGGCCAGCAGGCTCACCGCCGCCTCGCGGCGCACGGCAGCGCGCTGTTTGACGATGCGACGATTCACCCGCCGTTTGATCTCGAGGAACACCGGCGCATCCGGTGTGTCCTCGTAGAAACGCAGGCGCAATTTGAACCGGTTCTTGACGCCTTGGACGGTGTCCCAGTAGGTCTTCATCGCGTCCGAATCCAGGTACACGCTGTGGACGGCATAGGACGCATCGGGGCAGCCCGCGCCATGCTCATCCAGCGCGAGGTGGCGCACCGCGCAGTCGCGGATCCGCCGGGCCGTCGCTTCCGAGACCAGGTATTTCCGCTCGAACCGCGAGTTTTGAATGCGTTCGGTCATCGGAGGCGGTTCTCCCTCCGAACGAACGGGGACGTGCCACGCATGTTTCGGGTCTTGCAGTCGGGAGGTGTTCTAGCGAGGCTTCGCCTCAGACCAACGGAGCACGGCGCCAGGTTGTTTGCGCTTGGCCTTTCCCAGGTTATCGACAGTCGACGCCTCGCTAAGTGGCGCCGCTGCGCGGCGCAAAACTCGACTCATTTGCAGTAGATTTCAAAAAGGGAGTCACTCTGGCGAGGTGCGCCTCAGACCAAATCCCGGTCCTCATAGGCATGAAAAGTCCCCGTGTTTCCCCGCCCCTTTCTCCCTCGCCTCGCTCCTTAGAATCCTTGACCCCTTCAGCGAGGCACAAAAACGTGACTTGTCTACAACACATTTGACCGGTCAAGGATTCTAGCAGTTGATGTGCCAGAAGACAACGCGAATGCCGGTAGACATGCGCGCAAGCTGTGTTACGGTTCCTGTGAACTCAACCCAACTCAAAAGCAGGAGGCTACTTATGACTGCATGTCGCGTGTCTCTCCCGAAGGTGTTTCGATCGCGGTGTCTTCCCATGGCGTGGCGCGTCGCGGCAGGCCTGGGCGCCCTCGGGCTCCTCAGCGGGGCCTGGGGCGCTGGGACCGACTACGGCGAAATCCAGGCTCGCCCTGCGCCGGTCTACCGATGTCCGGGCCTGCCCTGCGTTCAGCCCAACGTGTTCAACATCTCGGTGGCCGTGCACTTCGACGCGACCGCCGGGCAACTCGCCGACATTCGAGACCTGATCAGCGACGCGTCGGCCGGTCTATTCGATGTGACTGACGGGCAGGCTCAGATCGGTGAGGCGTTCGTCTATAACAACGCGTTCGGCACCGACGCCGATGTGCGGATCTACCCCAGCTCGAGCCCCACGTGGTGGTATGCGAACACCGGTTCCTGGGCCCTGGGGGGCAGCGCCCATGTCTCCTACAACTACATCAGCTCGGATGCCAACCCCGGCCCGAAGCTCGCCCACGAATTGACACACCTGATCTTCGACGCGCGGGACGAGTACGAGTCCCGCGCCGTCGGGTGCGGCGACGTTCTCGGATCGGCGCACTGTCCTGCTGCGGCGGCCCAGACCGCCGGAGAAGAGTCCTGTCTGATGGACCACAACGGCACCGAATTGTGCTGGGGACACGGCGATCCTGCGGATCTGACCGACATCTCGGGGGGCAACCATGATGCGACGCTGGTGACCGAGCAATCGCGGTGTCGCTCGGACCGCTCTTGCTGGGAGCAGGTGGTCTGGTCCTGGCCGGACCATTTCACCATGCCCGCCGGGGCGCCCGATCCGGACGCGGGCGGCGCGGTCGTGGATCCCACCTCCTTCGTGCTGGCCGACGCCACCGTGCGTGTGGTGCTGGTCCTGGACGAATCGGGCAGCATGAGCTCCGAGTCCCCTACGCGCATGGAGCGACTGCAGGTGGCAGCCATGGACTTCGTGGGCCTGGCCGAGAACGGCACCGAGTTGGGGATCGTCTCGTTTTCCGACGACGCAGAGCCGGCCAGCGGGCATGCCAACGTGGCCGTCGCCCCGCTCGGCGCAGTTCACCGCGCCGCCTGCATGGCTGCCATCAATGCTCTGACCCCAGGCGAATGGACGAACATCGGGGACGGCCTCCAAAAAGCGAGAGCGAAGATCATGGCGGCTGGCGGCGTCACCGCCAGCACGTACATCATCCTGATGACAGACGGCCTCAACAACCGGCCGGAGGACGACCCTGCCGGCCACCTGAATGACGCACTGGCGGACCTGCTGGCAGACGGGATTCCTGTTTACGTGACCTGCACCGGCGGCGACCTGGGACTGTCGTCGCAGTGCTCTGAGATCGCGGCGGCGACCGGCGGATTCTACGTGGATTCCGCCGATGCTGCCGATCTTCCCCAATCCTTCGCGGACTTTCACGAGAAGGTCTCGGGCCGAGAAGCCATCGACTCGGCGATCGGTGTGCTCGGGCAAACCTCCACCAAAATGGTCTATGTCGAAGAAGGCTCCGAGTCGGCAACCTTCGTTCTGCTGTGGGATGATGCGAAGGCGAGTGCAACTCTGACTATCAAAGATCCCGCCGGTAATACGTACGAAGCCGCCTCCCTGCCTCAGGGGCAGGGGCGGTACTTCCGTCGCCTGAAGCCCATAGCCGGCAATTGGCAGATGACCGTCACGCCCCGACAGACCTCGACCAGCCGCTTCATCGCACGCGCCTACATTCGAAACCAGATTCAGAGCCTGACGGCGGCGGTCCGCCGCCCGCGGGTTCTGCCGGGCAGGGAGATTGTCGTTTATGCCTACCCGCGCAGCATCGGCGGGGCCATCACCCATCCCAAGGAGACAATCCTCGGCACCGTCCTGCGACCCGATGGCCAGCAAGACGAGATCAAGCTCTACGATGACGGTCAGAACGGGGACGACCTCATGGAGGACGGAATCTTCACCGGTGTCTACCGCGATACGAAGATCAAGGGACCCTATCGATTCCACCTCCGGGCGGCCATCAACAAATGGCTCGAGTCCACAGATCGGTCGAAACACGAACCGAACCCGCCGAGTCCTCAGTTCACCCGGGAAGTCCGGCTATCGGCCGCCGTGGCCGAGCCGCAGGACACCAAGGTGCTGGCCATCGTGGATGTCACGGGATGCACGCTCAAAGGGGCACACGTCACATTCTCGGTTCCCGTGACGCCGGCCACCGCAGGGGTCCCCGGCAACTACAGCATCGAGGGCCTCGAGGTCGTGTCCGCCAAGGTCTTGAGCCCGACGCGGGTCAGGTTGGAAACCAGCCTGCAGCGGGCGAAGACCCAGTACACGCTGGTAGCCCAGAAGATCCGTGACACCCGCGGGAACAGCATCGGCGAGCCGGGCAACGCCTACACGTTCACATCGAGCGAAGAGTGCGTGACACTCGAGTTCACCAGGATCGTGAGCAGGAGCGGCGCGGTCACGGTGGAATGGACGGGCGGGGGCACGCTCCAGATCGCCCCGAGCGCGTTTGGCCCGTGGCAGGACGTGCCCAGAGCAAGCACGCCGCTCAAGTTCGAGCCCACCGCGCGCCAGCAGTACATGCGACTGAGGAAGTAGCAGCGGACGCCCGGGCGGATCGCCTTGCGGCGAGAGTGTGGAGGCGCCGGGAGGGTGGCGCCTCCTTTCCAGAAAACCGGCCTCTGTCAGAGCCGCCTCGGGCTCACGGTTGAACACAAAGGGAAGCACTTGGACGACGTTGCCGGCGCTACTTCAAATTCTCCTCGGTATAGAGCGACAGTCCAATGAGCCGCTCCAAAGTGTCCCCGGGGGGAAGCCCGGCGAAGTTTTTCGCGACAAGCTCTTTGGCGAAAAGCCGGCAGATGTAGCGAATCTTGAGCGCCTTGTTCCGGGAGGCGAAGACGAAATCCCGGTGGCCGTTGTTGATGACGACGACATTTTGGTCGGGCTGATAACGCGAGCGCCAGAGCTCACCGGGCGCCTTCTGGAACGTGTAGCTCGGAATTCCCTGTTTGGTCCCCTCCTTGGACTGGTTTTGGGGAAGGAGCCAGTCGGTGACTGTGATCAAAGCCTCGGCTGTGCACTCGATGTCGTCTTGCTTTGCGGTGAGGCGGACTCGGGTGAGGCCGGGCTCGGCGGGGGCTTTGAAGGTCACGATTTCCGCGTCAAGGTTCTCCAGGGGTGCCAGTTCCTGGGTCAACCGGTGGTAGGCGTCATCCTGGATGATCCCGCTTCGCGTTCCCGGAGTGAGATTCAGATACGGCGCATCGAGAATCCCTTGGAGGTACCCGGTGGTCCAGGGTGGCCTGGCGAACTCGGGCTGGGCCGCGAGGCTTTCGATGACGCGCGTGCCCTGGCGGTAGAGCCCGACCGCGTTTGCCCGGTCTGGACGGGCGAGGTAGACCTCAACGTAGAGATCGCCCTGGGGAGGACGGCTGACCTCGTGAAGCAGGCGGCCTTCGAACTGGCGGGGTTCGACCTTAAACTCGGCGACGGCTTTGAGCGGGTTGCTCTGGGAGAGCGCAATGATGCGGATCGCGTTCCAGTTGTCGCCGATCCGCAGTTTGCCGGAATCGCAGTCTTTCATCGCGGCAGGTTTGACCGAGGTGCGTTCATGGTCGGGCAACGTTGTCCGGGGACAGGTGCGGACGTAAAGCCCGGCGACCGGGGGCCTGGGAAGGCCCCGACACCGGTTCCGGTGTTCAGCTTCGCCGCTCAGAAGGCAATGGGGTCAAACATTGACAGTTGACAATGTGAGAGAGATCAAAAGTGCGACAGTGTCACGGTTTGACGCCTGTGTTGTTCCGTTCCGAGCGTGAACAAAGACGCCGTTTTTAGCGAGGCTTCGCCTCAGACCGACGCGGCACGTTGCCAGATTGTCTGGGTTGGGCCTTGACCTTCGTCACCGGCAGTCGATGCCTCGCTAAAAGGGGCGCCGCTGCGCGGCGCAAAAACTTGACTCAATGACTACAGATTTCATCGAGGGAGTCACTCTAGCGAGGCGCGCCTCAGACCAAATCCCAATCTTCGACATCATGAACCGCCCTTCCGTTTTCCTGTTCTTCTCTCCCGCGCCTCGCTCCTTAGCCCGCATTTCTCACCAACTTTCGATGTCCTCTGACCGGTCACCGTCCCATTTCACCTGAAATGCGGGCTGTCAGAAACCCGCGCCCCAAACAGATGGACCCAATCTCGACCACACTGTGTCCGCGTGCCCGGGTCGCCCACGCGGCTGGGGCGCGTCCCGGCTTTGATGAACCGATGAGCCACTTCCCTTTGCTGGGCGCGGGTTTCATAGACCCGGAAATCTCACCCGCGGACTATCAGGTATGCCGCGACCGCCCCACTGGTGAGATTTCCGGGTTAGCACTGCGTGCGCTTGTCGTCCGCGAGAGGATGCCCGTCCTTTTGCGTTGTGTCGGCTCGACCGATTCGGTAGGGTGCCGCGCGAATCGACAACCTCTGAGACAACTGAAGTCAATTCGCACCCCCCACCATGAAGCGACGCCAATTCCTTCGATCCGCAGCCACGACCGGCACCGCCATGCTGATCCTGCCGCACACGCGGCTCTTCGGGGCCGACGCGCCCAGCAACAAGTTGAACATCGCCTTGATCGGCACGTGGGGGCGGGGTGAAGCTCACTTCGGCACCATCGGACGCGAGAACGTCGTGGCGCTGTGCGACGTGAACGAGGAGCACCTCGCGTTCGGCGCCAAGCGGTTTCCCCGGGCCAAGACCTACGTGGACTGGCGCCAATGTCTGGACCAGAAGGACATCAACGCGGTGGTCTGCTGCACCGCCGATCACACCCACGCTTTCGTCGGCAACTGGGCCTTGAATCGCGGACACCATCTCTACCTGCGAAAAGCCGATGGGCAACAGCGTCGAGGAAGCGCGGGTGGTGCGGGCCAATTACCTCAAGAACAAGCACAAGGTCGCCACCCAGGTCGGCACCCAGCGGCACGAATTCGAGAACTTCAACCGCGTGCGCGAGTTGGTGCTCGACGGCGCCATTGGCGAACTCGAGAGCGTCTGCGCCTGGGGCAATCGCCAGATCCCGCGCCCCGGCTATCTTCCGGCGGAGGGCGAGCCGCCCAAGCACCTCCACTACGACCTCTGGATCGGCCCATCCCCGTTTCATCCCTTACAACCCCGGTTACTTCTCGGGCGGGCCGGGGATGAACTGTCTGCAGTGGAACATGTACTGGGACTTCGGCAGCGGCCAGGTGGGCGATATGGGCAGCCACACGATGGACATTGCCTGGAACGTCATCGACGCCGCACTCCCCACTTCCGCCGAGGCCAAGGGCGAACCGTTTCATCCCGAAGTCACCCCGGTCCGACTGGAAATGCACTTCGATTTCCCGGCCAACCCGGCGCGCCCGCCCATCCGCGTGTCCTGGTATCAGGGCGGCGCGATGCCCGAGTCTCCCAACCGCTGCATCGACCTGACGAAGATCGACCACGGCGCGCTGTTCGAGGGCAGCAAGGGCTTCCTCGTTTCAGACTTCACCTCGCGCGTGCTCTACCCCAGCGGCGACAAGGCGGACCTGACCTACTACAAACCGCGAGCCAAGGAGGCCGTGCTGCCGAAGATGCGCGGGTTCCAGCAGGAATGGATCGACGCCTGCAAGGGGAACCTGAAGACCTCGTGCGACTGCGAATACAGCGGCAACATGATCGAGACGATGCTGCTCGGTCTGGTCGCCTACCGCGTCGGCAAGCACATCACTTATGATGGCGCCACCGGGCGGGTGACGGACAATCCCGACGCCGAGACTCTGTTGCGGCGCACCTACCGTCCCGGCTGGACCCTGAACGGGTAAACCGAAGTCGGATCGTACGATTCCCCCGCGCTTCGCCGGTGGCATGGGTTGACCCCTGACTCGATCCCTTGCCACCGCCCCACTCAGGGCGGCGCCCAAAACTGTCTTAACCCGGAAATCTCACCAGTGGGGCGGTCGCGGCATTCCTGACGGTCCGTGGGTGAGATTTCCGGGTCTGTGAAACCCGCGCCCAGCAAAGGGAATTGGCTCATCGGTTCATCAACGCCGGGACGCGCCCCAGCCGCGTGGGCGACCCTGGCACGCCGACACAGTGTGGTCGAGATTGGGTCCAATTGTTTGGGGCGCGGGTTTCTGAGAGCCCGCATTTCAGGTGCAATGTGACGGTGACCGGTCAGATGACATCAAAAGTTGATGAGAAATGCGGGCTAAGGAAGGCATACTTGCCTTAACGGCGGTTCTTTGTTCGGTATTTAGCCCGGCATTGCCATAGTAATAAATTTAGTTGCAAAACTAAATTCACTCGCACAACGTTTCCGAGCTGAATATGACAACCGCAACTCTTGCCAACCCGTTCCGGCCGGGAGCAGGCCATCCTCCCCCGTATCTGGCAGGCCGTGAGGAAGAGAAACAGGAATTCGGCACGCTGTTGGAGCAGCAGCCCATCCTGACCAACCTGGTTTTGACGGGCTTGCGGGGCGTCGGGAAGACGGTGCTGCTCGAGACATTCAAACCGATTGCCTTCAGCAGACGCTGGTTGTGGGCGGGCACGGATGTGTCGGAGTCCGCCAGCGTGAGTGAAGAGAGCATCGTATTGCGCATTCTGGCGGACCTTTCTCCGCTGGTGGCGAATGTGGTGGTCGCCGAGACAGAGCAGCCGCGCATTGGCTTTGCCGCCACCCCGGAAAGGCTGCCGCTGCGGCTCGATTTCGCGTTGCTCAAACGGGTCTATGACCGGACGCCAGGGCTGGTGTCCGACAAGCTCAAGTCGGTGCTCGAACTGGTTTGGGCCAGCTTGAAGAAGACGCGCGTGCGCGGGGTGGTGGTGGCTTACGACGAGGCGCAGAATCTGGGCGACCAGGCGGACCGCCACCAGTACCCGCTGTCGCTGCTGCTGGACGTGTTTCAGTCCATTCAGAAGCGGGAGCTGCCATTCCTGCTCGTGCTCACGGGACTCCCCACGCTCTTTCCGAAGCTGGTGGAGGCGCGGACGTTCGCGGAGCGGATGTTTCATGTGACGATGTTGGGGCGCCTGAACAACGCCGAAAGCCGCGATGCCATTCTCAAGCCGATTCAGCAGCAAGGCTGCCCGGTGCGTTTTTCCGAGTCGGCGGCGGCGGAAATCATCCGGCACTCCGGCGGCTATCCCTACTTTATCCAGTTTCTCTGCCGCGAAATGTTCGACACGTATTTGCAGCAGAAGGCCAGCGGCGCCGTGAACCCGGTGGTGACGGTCAATCAGACGGTGCGCAAGCTCGACTCCGACTTCTTCGCCGGACGCTGGAATCGGGTGACGGATCGCCAGCGGGAATTGCTTGCTTTGGTGGCGGAACTGCCCAACTGCAACGACGAGTTCACCGTGCAGGAGATTGTTGGGCAATCGCAAAAGCTGGCGAAGCCGTTCAGCGCAAGCCATGTGAACCAAATGCTCGGCAAACTGATGGAGAACGGATTGGTGTATAAGAACAGGCACGGGCGCTACTCCTTCGCCGTGCCCCTGCTCGGGGATTTCATCCGCAGGCAGGAGGCCGAAGCGTAGACCGAATGAGCACAATCCAATGGGAATGCGACCTGGTCGAGCGCCCGTTCTGCGAGCCGCTCAAGGCGATGGGCTGGCAATGGATCGAGGTGCGGCGGTGCAAGTGCCGTGGATTCCGGCGTTGCAGACCATGAAACGGTCTGCAGCCGTTCCGCATCTGGGCCACCCAACGGCTGCGCGAATACCTCGTCCAGGACTTCACCATGCCTGAACAACCCCGCTTCCACACCCTCAGCCACCGCGTCGAGAAAACTGACGAAACCGATCGCCTCTGCCGTCTGAACCTCGCCTTTGCCAACTGACCCATGCCACGCCTCTCTCTCGCCAAACTCGAACGCCACCTCTACTCCGCCGCCGACCGGCTGCGGCAGGAGGGCCTCGATGCCGCCACCTACAAGGATTACATCTTCGGGATGCTCTTCCTGAAACGTTGCTCCGATGTCTTCGAGGCCGAACGCGAGAAGCATCGTGCAGCGCAAGGTCGAGCCAGGGCATGGAGCTCGAAACAGGCGGAGAAGGCCTACGGCGAGAACCCGGACTACTACGACGGTTTCTTCGTGCCGGAACGCGCCCGCTGGCATCTCCCTGGTCGAGCGCCTCAACGACGCCACCGATCTCCTTCGGCAGCGTCCTCGACAAGGCGCTGGGCGCGCTCAGCGAGGCCAACGAATCCCTCGAACACGTCCTCGACCACATCAGCTTCATGAGCACGCAGGGCACAAGCGCATCGTCTCCGACGACTGCCTGCAAGGACCTCGTCCGCCACTTCAGCCAGCTACCGCCTGCGCAACGAGGATTTCCAGTTCTCCGACCTGCTCGGCGCGGCCTACGAGTTTCTCATCAACATGTTCGCCGAGTCGGCGGGCAAGAAGGGCGGCGATTTCTACACCCCGCGCGATGTCATCCGGCTCATGGTCCGCATCCTCAAGCCCGCGCCGGGCATGAGCGTCTATGACCCCACCTGCGGTTCGGGCGGCATGCTCATCATCAGCCGCGAGTTCATCGAGCAATCCGGCGGCGACCCCACCAACCTCCGCCTCTGCGGCCAGGTCAACGACGCCTCCGCCTGGTCCATCTGCAAGCTGAACATGCTCCTGCACGGCGTGCCCGGCGCGGACATCCAGCTCGAGGACACGCTGCTGCACCCCCATGCACCGCGAGGCCGGCGAACTGGAACGCTTCGACCGCGTCATCGCCAATCCGCCCTTCAGCCAGAACTACACCCGCAGCAACATGGAGTTCCCCGAGCGCTTCCGCTGGGGCTGGTGTCCCACCTCGGGCAAGAAGGGCGACCTCATGTTCGCCCAGCACATGCTCGCCGTCTGCAAACCGGGCGGCATGGTCGCCACCGTCATGCCCCACGGCGTGCTCTTTCGCGGCGGCGCGGAAAAGGAAATCCGCAAGAAGTTCCTCGAACAGGACCTCATCGAGGCCGTCATCGGCCTGCCGCAGAACCTGTTCTACGGCGCGGGCATCCCGGCCTGCATTCTCGTCATGCGGCCCAACCTCACCGGCCAGCGCGCCCAACCCGAACAAGCCCGCCGACCGCCGGGGCAAGGTGCTCTTCATCAATGCCGACGCCGAGTTCCATGCCGGCCGCGCGCAGAACTATCTCCGCCCGGAGCACGTCGAGAAAATCGTCTCCACCTTCGACCGCTACCAGGACATCCCCGGCTACGCCCGCGTCGTCCCGCTCGACGGAGATCGCCAGCGAGGCCAACGATTTCAATCTCAACATCCGCCGCTACGTGGACAACTCGCCGCCGCCCGAGCCGCACGACGTGCGCGCCCACCTGCTCGGCGGCGTGCCCGTGGCCGAGGTCAGCGGACAAACGCCCGCTGTTCGACGCGCTCGGCTTCAAGCCTGAACACGCCTTCGCTCCTCGCGGCGTAGCGGCGGCTCGGCAGAGCGCCGCAAATCCTGATTCAACTCCGGAATCCTCCACTGACGCTTCAACGACCCGAGCGCCCTCGAAATCCAGCAAGGCGGCGAAGGATTCCCCCTCTCCTGGGGGTACCGGCCGGGGTGAGGGCGGGCGTTCTCTCAACACTCACCCCTCTCTCAACTACTACGACTTCGCTTCCGCGCTCCCCGACCGCGCCGCCATCCGCCCGCTGGTCGAGAACGACCCCGGCGTGCAGGCGTGTCTGGTGGCCGTCCGGCAGAACCTCGCCGCGTGGTGGACGGCACACTCGCCCCGCCTCGCCGACCTCCCCCAGCGCCGCAACCTCAATCGCGTCCGCACCGAGTTCCTCGACACCTTCGTTGCGGCAATGACTGCAAATGGTGGCCGGGCGGCCCACCTGCGGGTTCACCGGGCGTCTCGCCCAGTGTCGCCGTCCTCGACCGCTTCAAGCTCGCCGGCGTCATCGCCACCTGGTGGACCGACACGCTGCCCGACTTCAAGACCCTGCTCGAAAACGGATTCCCCGGCGTCATGGACGGCTGGGTGGACGCCATCGCCGACGCCGTCGAGGACGACGACAATGCCGGCCCGGCCTTCGATCCCTTCGGCCACAAGCTCGTCCGCCGCACCATGACCGACTACCTGGAGCGCATCGCCGCCGCCAAGGCCGACATCGCCCGGCTCAAGGGCGAGAAGGAAGCCTTCGAGCAGAGCAACGCGCCCGACGACCTCGACGAGGAGGAACTGGCCGCCTGGAACTACGCCAAAGACCTCGACCGCCAGATGCGCGAACTCAAGGCGGAAAACAAGGACGCGCTCAAGGAACTCGCGAAACTGGAGAAGCAGGCGGCGAAATCTGTAGGCCGCGTGCCCTCACGCGGCGGGCGTGGGAAAGCAGTCCCGGACGCCGGGTCAGGGGACCCGGCCTACAACACGCTCCGCGCCAAACTCCAACCTGTGCTCGACCAACTGGCCGCACTTGAAGCCGCCCTCCAGCCCTACGAGCAAATCAAGGAACAGCTCGCCGAAGCCCGCGCCCGTTACCGCACGCTGACCACCGAGTTCGTGAACGAACTCGAATCCCGCTGCGGGCTATTCGGCGAATTTCGTGGGTAGATGTTTCGAGGCAAATCGGCCCCCGGAGTGGGCAGAAGGCCCGCAAAACGGGCCGGTCTTGGACATTCGCCGCCGGGGCGGCGAGCTGGAAGCTCCAGCCCGCCCCGGCTGGCATTACCTGCGCGGAGATGACGAGGGCAACGCGTGTAATCCATTGCTGTCAGGCCCGTTTCGCGGGCCGAGGAAACAGACTGGGCTGTCTCCGGGGGCCGATTTGCCGCCGAAGTCACCCACTAAATTCACGGAAGAGCCCCGCTGCGACACGCTGACCGCCGACCGGAAGCGCGCCCTCGTCCTCGAACTCTTCGCGCAGGACGTGCAGGCCGGCCTCGACACCGCCGTGGCCGAGAAACGGCAGGAACTGGTGCGCTTCATCGAAGGGCTGTGGGACAAGTATCGGGTGACGCTGACCGACCTCCGGGGAAAACGAGCAGAGAACGAGAACCGGCTGCAGAGTTTTATCACCGCTTTGCGATACACATGAAACTCGGCCCTGGACACCAACCGATTCCAGAAGATGACCTGCCGAAAGGATGGGTCGCTTCGCGAATTGGCGACGTATGCACCACAGTGCAAGGAGGCCGGATCGGGCTGACAAAGGGCGATGATTATCGGTCGAGTGGCTTTCCGGCCTACAGCGCTGCTGGCCAAGACGGATTTGTCGACATTTCCGAGTTCGCTCAAGAAGGAGTCGTTCTCTCGGCGATTGGAGCGAACTGTGGCCGCTGCTTCTACGCCAGCGGCCAGTGGACGACCCTTGCCAATGTCCAAGCGATTCTCCCAGACACGAACCGTCTGTCGGGCCGATTCCTTTTTCACCGCGCCAACATGGACAGGTTCTGGCCGCGCTCCGGTTCAGCGCAGCCGTTCATCAAACCAAGCGACGTTCAGAAGTGCTGGGTAGCTCATCCTCGCGAAGTCGGCGAGCAATCCCGCATCGCTGCTGGTACTGGACACGGTGGACGAGGCGATTGCGAAGACGGAGGCGGTGATTGCGAAGCTGCGGCAGGTGCGCGCCGGCCTGCTCCACGACCTCCTCACCCGCGGCCTCGACCCCCACGGCCAACTCCGCGACCCCATCGCCCACCCCGAACAATTCCACGCCTCCCCCCTCGGCCAAATCCCGAAGGAGTGGACGGTCGAGACCATCCAACAGCTACTTTCGCCTGCGTCGCATTCCATGCGGAGCGGGCCGTTCGGCAGCTCGCTCTTGAAGCAAGAATTAAAACTTTCAGGCATTCCGCTCCTGGGAATCGACAACGTGCATGTTGAACGGTTTGTCGCCTCATACACGCGATTCGTGGGTGAGGACAAATTTCAGGAATTGGAGCAGTATTCCGTGCGCCCGTTGGACATCATGATCACGATAATGGGCACCGTCGGCCGATGCTGTGTTGTGCCTGAAGACATTGGAACAGCGCTTTCCTCAAAGCACGCGTGGACCATTACCCTGAATCAGGAGTGTTACTCGCCTCACTTGGCGTGCTGGCAGTTGAATCATGCTGAGTGGGCGTTGCGTCAACTCCGAGTGGATGAACAAGGCGGGGTCATGACCGCTATACGCTCTGAAACCCTTCGGCGACTTCGCCTCCCCGTTCCCACCACAAAGGAGAAGAATCTAATCGAGCACATTCTCTTCACGCAGACGCGAGGAATTGAAGCTGAGGAGGCCGAACTGGCCAAACTCCGCCAACTGAAATCCGGCCTGATGAGCGACCTGCTCACCGGCCGCGTCCGCGTGCCGGCAACGGTGGCATTGGCCTCTGCCAGCGCCAACGGCGCGCCTTCAAACCAGCCTGGGGCAACGCCCCAGGTTACGGAGCGTAAACCGCGCAAGGGCTGAAAGCCCGCCCCATCAAACCGCCATGCGCCATCCACCCCATCGCCACCTTGGCCCGACGGATGAATCGCGCCGTTGGCGCTCATGGTTTGGTTGTGCCAACGACCTGGGGCGCTGCCCCAGGCTGGCATGGAACGGGCCCTTGGCCCTGACCTTCCGGGCGCTCACCCTGAAATCCGGCCTGATGACCGGCCTGCTCACCGGTCGCGTCGGCGTGCCCACGGCAACTTGATTGGGAAAGGGAACCTCATGCCATTCCAACCCTGTTTCAGCTACACGCACTCGATGGTTTGGAACCTTGGGCTCATCGAGTCAGCCCGGTCCGTGGTGGAGGTGCTGCCGCTGCCACCGGATCGCGTGCTGTGGCTTCGGCAGGCGGCCCGGCAGCGTGCCACCCGCAATTCCACCCGCATCGAAGGGAATACGCTGAACAGCACTGAAGTGGGCCAAGCCGTGGTGGCGGTGGGACGGACCCAAACCGAGATGCAGCAGGAGGTGCGGAATTACTGGCGCGCGCTGGAGTGGTTCGGAGTTTCCGCAACCACCGCCCGGGAGTGGCTGGACAAGTGGCGTGACGATGGTTTCGTCCAACCGGCGAAACCGGGCGCGCAGAGGGTCAGGAACTACCTGCTTACGGAGACGTGGGCGAAACTGCTCCAAGACGCCCTGCGTAGCGCAAGGCCTAAGAAGCCATGAATTGTAGGTTTCGGCCACTTTATTCCATAACCCCACAATATGTAGTGGATGACGTCGCAAATAGCGCAACCGATAACCGTCCGATTGCCCGCATTTCCTCGGACGGTTATCCTGGTTGCGGCTGCGGTAGCTCTGCAGGTCGGGTGCATCCTTGGCCATTGGCTTCTCACCTCCTTTCGCTGTAACCGGTTGCACGGTTGACAACAGTTGACACGGGGCGTCCGCGTCGTCAACGTGTGCTTGTGCAACGCACCCTGAATCTCCCTGCTCTGCGGGATGCCTTGATCAAGGCAGGGTTCAATCAAGCGGGTCTCGCCGAGAAACTGAAGGTGTCCCGCGAAGCGGTGTCCAAGTGGCTCTCAGGGGAATCGTTCCCCCAGCCAGACAAGCTCCTGCGCATGGGCGTGTTGCTGAGGCTGACGTTCGAGCAGTTGATCGTGAAGCCGGAGCCCATCGCGATTCCGGTGGTTTCGGCTGGGAGGCGGAAGATGGTGTCGCCGGAAGCCTTGACTCCGCGCGCTTCCCGGACTAGTGACTATTCCATGAGAACGACGGTTACAACGAAGAACATGGTTACCATACCGGCTGCACTTTCCAGACAGCTTGGCATTGCCCCGGGTTGCCAACTGGACTGGGAATCAGTTGCCGGAAGCCAGACGGAGATCCGGGTCCGGGTTGTTCCCAAACGGGGCGAACTGGCCCGGCGCTTGATGGGCAGCGCCAGAAAGTGGTCGCCTGGACGCGATGCCGTGAGGGAGTTGATTGAAGAACGAGCCCGCGAAGATCAGGGAGAGAAGCCAGCATGAATTACATCTTCGATACTTCGGCGCTGCTGGCTCATGTGCGCGGCGAGCCTGGCGCGGAGCGGGTGCAGCAGCTTTTCGAGCGTGAAGAAGGCGCGTTGCTGATCTGCAGCGTGAGCCTAGCCGAACTGGCCCGGCGACTTCGTGATTTGGGCGCCTCGCCGGAAGAAGCTTGGACGCAGATTTCCGACTACCTGCAGGCGGTGGATGAGGTGGTTCCAGTGGATCAAAAAGTGGCCCATGAAAGCGACCGGCTCAGCGTCTCCGCAACGACACGGTTGCCGTTGGTGGATGCGCTCATCGCTGCGGCGGCCTGCACACGACAGGCGGTATTGGTCCACCGGGACAGCCACATGCGCGGAGTGGCTGGAGTCGTGCAGCAACTGGATCTCGATGCTGGATGAGTGGCAAGCCTCCCAGCGACGATTTGACGGAGAGTGGACCGACACTTGACCCACACTTGGCCGACCATTGCCGCAAATGAGCAAAATCCAATGGGAATACGACCTGGTCGAGCGCCCGTTCTGCGAGCAGCTCAAGGCGATGGGCTGGCAGTGGATCGAGGGCGATACGGACGTGCCGGAGTTCACCGAGCGCGGCAACTTCCGCGAGGTGTTGCTCAAAGGCCGGCTCGCCGCCGCGCTCCGCAAGCTCAACCTGCGCGACGGCCAGCCCTGGCTGGATGACGACCGCATCCGCCGCATCATCGAGAAGCTCGAAAAGGCCGACGGGCCATCGGCTGATGGAGATCAACGAGTCGGCCACCGAGCTCCTGCTCAAGGGCACGGAGATCGACGGCCTGCCGGATTGGAACTTCGGGCGCAACCAGCCGGTGCGGTTCATCGATTTCGAGAACCCGGCGAACAACGATTTTCTCGTCATCAACCAGTTCAAGGTGGAACTGACCAGCGGGCGCGGCCACGTCATCCCGGACGCGGTGCTGTTCGTGAACGGCATCCCGCTGGTCGGTGGCGGAGTTCAAGAGTCCCGGCATCGAGAACCCGTTGCAGGAGGCCATCAACCAACTGCTGCGCTACTCGAACCAGCGCCGGGAACTCTGGCCGACGCTCTACACCGACAACGAGGGCGTGGAGCGGCTGTTTCACACCAACCAGTTGCTCATCGCCAGCGACTTCTTCGAGGCGCGGGCCGCCACCATCGGCGCGCCGCCGGAGGCGTATCTGGAATGGGCGGACACCAGCCCCGTGCCGTTGAGCACGGTGGCGCGAGGAACTGGGCGTCCTGCCCCGATCTGCCGGCGAAGCGGAAGCCGCGCAGGAACTGGCCGCGCGTCGGCCCGGAACAGCGGCGACCGCGCCGGCACGCCGCTCTTCTTCCGCAAGCCGGAGCAACGCCCCGAGGCCTTGCGCGGCCAGGGCGCGACGCTCCAGAGCCAGCAGATTCTCGCCGCCGGCATGTTGCGCCCGGCGCATCTGCTCGATCTCATCCGCAACTTCACGGTGTTCCAGCAGGTGGACGGCAAGACGCGCAAGGTGGTGGCGCGCTACCAGCAGTTCCGCGCCATTCACAAGGCGGTGACGAAGTTGCAGGAAGGCCGCACCAGGGCGCAGGGCGCGGAGCGCGACGAGCGCGGCGGCATCGTCTGGCACACGCAGGGCTCGGGCAAGAGCCTCAGCATGGTGTTCCTCGTCCGCAAGATGCGGATGATGCCGCGCCTGAATCGTTTCAAGGTCGTGGTCGTCACCGACCGCACCGATTTGCAGGCCCAGCTTGGCGCGACGGCGCAGTTGAGCGGGGAAGCGGTGCGCCCGACGGACGAGGATTTGAAGTCGCGCGAGTCGCCCACGGCCTTGACCCAGCGGCTCTTGAGCGAGCGCACGCCGGACATCGTCATGGCGATGCTGCAAAAGTATCAGCCCGTCGGCGGCGAAGTCGGACGGCAAGGACGCTGGCGGTGTTGCCGCAGCCGGGCGAGAAGCCGGGCGACAAGGTCGCCATGACCATCGTGCGCAAGGAGAAGAAGCCGGGCCGGCACGAGGCGGTCGTCGAGAAGACCGTCACCTTCACCGAGAACATCCGCTTCGAGGAGTTTCCCGTTGCTGAACGAGTCGCGAGGAAATTCTCGTGCTGGTGGACGAGGCGCACCGCTCGCACACGCGCACGCTGCACCGCAATCTGCGCAAGGCGCTGCCCAACGCCGCCATCATCGGCTTTACCGGCACGCCCATCCTCAGCAAGGAGAAGAAGGAGACGCGCGAGATCTTCGGCGACTTCATCGACAAATACATCCTGCAGGACGCCGAACTCGACGGCGCGACCGTGCCGATTCTCTACGAAGGCCGGACGGCAGACGGCATCGTGAAGGATGCGCCCAGCCTCGACGCGGTGTTCGAGGACATGTTCCGCGATTACACGCCCGAGGAACTGGCCGTCATCAAGGCCAAGTACGCGACCGAGGGCGACGTGATGGAAGCGCCGCTGCTCATCGAGCAAAAGGCGCGCGATCTGGTTGCCCACGTCCCCACGGAAACCTCCGCCGACGACCTTTCCCGCTGGGTCGGCAAGAAACTCTTGTGGGTGCATCGCAAGCTCGCGATCAAGGAGGAGGCGTTGCCAAAGCTGCAGGCGCCGGAATACGTCTCCGGCGAGGCCTTCTCCTATCTCGGTCGGCGCTACCGGCTCAAGCTCGTCGAGCGCCAGGAGCATCCGCTCCAGTTCGACGGCACACAATTCACCTTGCGTCGTGACGCGCGGTCCGCCGAGGCGCATTTCCGGAATTGGTATGTCACCACCGGGACGGACTGGTTGAAGCGACGGGTTGTGACTCTCTCGGCCCGCACGGGCAGCAAACCTCGCCGCGTGGAAGTCCGTGATTTGGGTTTTCGATGGGGATCCTGCGGTCGGAACGGGGTCGTCTATTTCAATTGGAAGTTGCTCCAGTTACCTGTTCCCCTGGCGGACTATGTCATCGCGCATGAACTCGTTCATCTGCACGAGGGCCACCACGGTCCGGAATTCTGGGCCAGCCTCGGTCGCGCCATGCCTGATTGGCAGAAACGCAAGGACGCGCTCGCGCAGAAAGCGACAGACTACCTCGTCTTCGGATTGCCGCCAAGCCGCTCCGGAAACTGATGGAGAGAGTCTTGGCGCTGATGGACAACCGCTACCACCTGCTGGTGCGGTGGCGGGGCGGGAGCGGGGGGTTGGGCCTGAGCGGATGACGCGCTGGCAACCGGCCATCCGTTCTTGACTTCGCGATGATCAAAGAGGATTAAGACCTCGATCCTGCGGGTGAGACCGAAGGGATTCGCAGGCCGCGTGCCCCGACGCGGGGTCTTCTGTCGCTCGAGAGAGCGGCGGTCAATCCATTCGAGAGAAAGGCCGAGTCGCTATGTTTTCACACGAGGTAGAGCAGCATGCCCGGACTGATCGAGTGTCGATAAGCCGACGCCGGCTCGGCGGCGGGGAGGTGATCCGACGGTTTTGCGCCTTGTCCATCGGCGTGATGATCGCGGTCGCCGGTGCGAACGCGGCAACCGTCACCTGGGACGGCGAGGGGGATGGCGAGAGTTGGCAGGACCCGCTGAATTGGAGCGGCAACACATTGCCCGTTGCGGCCGACGATGTCGTCCTGGCGCCGCCGGCAGGAACCGTGGTGATCTTGGGGGGCGGCGACGTGGCCATTCGGCGGTTGGATGTGGGCGGGGCGCTGCGACTGGCGAGCGGCAATCTCGACGTTGGGGAAACCGCGACGGTTTCGGGGACGTTCGAGCTTGCGGGCGGGCGGTTCTCCGCCGCGGGGGGTTTGAGCGCCGTGGGCGGCGCTCTGCACTACCTGGGCGGGGTGGTCGAGGGGCTGGTCACCGTGCGCAACGGCCTGCTGGAACTGGGACCGAGCGGCGAGGCAGCCGCCACGTTTCTGCTCCAAGGGGCCTGCAGTGTCTCTGGGTTTGTCCACGCGAATCAGATTGTGCGAGTGCAGGGCTCGGTGAGTTACGGACGCGCCATAGCGACCGCACCCGTCGGGATGACGAATCAGGGCACCATCAGGCTCGAATGCGCGTCCAACAACTGGGCGGACCAGAGTGTCGCGCTTGTTCTCGGAGGCGGACTGCTCCGCAACGAGGCGACAGGCCGCGTCGAGGTGATTGCGGCCAACGAGGAAGGGCGGACGATCCAGGGCGCCGTGCACAACGAGGGAACGGTGTCGATCGAGAGCGGGATCACCTTGGTCGTGAACGGGAGCGATCGCACCTTCACCCAGGCCAGCGGCGAGATTCTCGCGCAGGGAGGCTTCCGGCTTGAGGGAGGGGATTTCGATTGGACGGGCGGCTCGTTGCAGGGGACGGTTCGCGTCTACAACGCGCGAGTCTCTGTGGGGGATGGCCTCAGCCAGGCCTCGACTCTGCGCCTGGTGGGCGTGGGGAACCGGCTCGTCGAGAACCTGTCTCCCCTGGCCACACTCTGGGTGGAGGGGACAATGGACTGGGGCGCAGCGACGCTGACCGCGGAGACCGGCGCCGAGAATCGGGGGATCATTCACCTTGAAACCAGTTCGAACGATTGGCGCGATCTCGGTTCCCGGCTGGATGGCGGTGCCGACGGCCTCCTCAACGCGACGAGTGGCGTCATCGAGACCGTTGCCGGCGCAGGGGATGCCCGCAACATCACCGGCCGACTCGTCAACCGCGGGCGTGTCCAAGCCGGGACCGAAACGGTCTTCACAGGCACACTCGAGGCCGCGGGAGGTTCTTTCACGGGACCACTCCGGGTGAAGGACTCGGATGTCTTGGTGACCGGCTCGCCGTCCGAGCCGACGCTCATCGATCTGGTCGGGGCAAACAACCGTTTGCTGTCTGACAACTTCGCCAGGACGACTCTCTGGGTCGAGGGCAACGTCCACTACGGCCTGGCGCGATTGATCATGCCAACCGGCGTGATGAATCACGGTGTCATCAGACTCGAGACGACCTCGAACGACTGGCGGGACCTGGGAGCCTATCTCCAGACTCAGACAGGCTCGTTGACGAACGGAGTCGATGGCACCGTCGACGTACGACTCGGGGCGGGAGACGGGCGGGTGATTGAAGGGAATGTGGTGAACGAGGGATCGATCGTGGCGGAGCCGGGTATCACTCTCGAAGTCACCGGCGTCGCCCCGGTCTTCGTGCAGCGCCAGGGTCAGATCGACGCCCAAGGGGCATTCCTCCTCGACACCGGTCGGTTCGACCTGCTGGGAGGCGTGCTCAAGGGAACCGTGCGCGTCCTCAACACAACCGTTCTCGTCGGCGACGGTTTGACAGAGGCCTCGACACTGCGGTTGGTGGGAGCGGAGAACAAGCTCGTGGGCAACCGCTCGTCAGGTGGCACTCTCTGGATCGAAGGCACGATCACGTGGGGATCTGCCAAGTTGACAGCCGAGCCGAACGCCGAGAATCGGGGCATCCTCCATCTGGAGACCAGCTCGAACGACGCTTGGGACCGCGCTTCTCGGCTGGATTGCGGTCCAGACGGTCTGCTCAATGCCCCGGGCGCACTCATCAGCTCGGCCAGCGGCTCCGGCGATCCTCGGGTGATCACCGGACGGCTGGTCAACCGCGGGCGGGTGGAAGCCGGGATCGAAACTCTGTTCACCGGCACGCTGGAGGCGGCGGGAGGGACTTTCACGGGGCCCTTCCGGGTGAAGGACTCCGACCTGTTCATCACAGCCTCGCCGGCCGAGCCGACGCTCATCGACCTGATCGGCCCGAACAATCGGCTGCTATCGGACAACCTGGCTCGGACGATCCTGTGGGTGGAGGGCACCGTGAATTATGGCTCGGCACGGCTCCTGATGCCGGCCGGCGTGAGGAATCATGGTGTCTTAAGACTCGAAGCGACCCAGAACGATGCTTGGGAACGCGGGAGCTTTCTGGAAGTGCAGACAGGATCGTTGACGAATGGAATCGACGGCATCATCGACGTCCGAGTCGGGCGCGGAGACCGGCGTGTCCTCGAGGGAAACGTGGTGAACGAGGGATCGATCTTGATCGAGTCGGACACATCGCTCGAAGTCACCGGCGTCGCCCCTGTCTTTGTGCAGACGATGGGGCAGATCGACGCTCGAGGGGCCTTTTTGTTGAGCAGTGGCCGTTTTGACCTGCTGGGGGGCGTGCTCAAGGGGATGGTGCGCGTGCTGAACACAGCAGTCCTGATCGGCGATGGACTGGGCGAAGCCTCGACCCTGCGCTTGGTGGGAGCGGAGAACAAGCTTCTGGCCAACCGCTCGGTCATGGCCACCTTGTGGATCGAGGGCACGGTGAACTGGGGGGCGGCCAAGCTGACGGTCGAGCCGGGCGCTGAGAACCGGGGCGTCATCCACCTGGAAACCAGCTCGAACGATGCTTGGGACCGCGGTTCGCGCATGGATTGTGGTGTGGCTGGCCTCGCGAACGCCACTGGTGGTGTCATCCGCGCCGTCGCGGGGGCCGGCGATCCGCGTCATATCACCGGACGCGTGGTCAACCGCGGCCGAATCGAGGCCGAGACGGAAATGGAATTTGTCGGCACACTCGATGCCGCTGGCGGGATCTGCCTGGGTGCACTGCTCATCCACGACTCGGACCTGCTGGTCACGGGTTCGCCTCCCGAGCCGACATCTCTCCTCCTCGAAGGCGGCGCCAACCGGCTCCTGACGGGCAACCTGCCCAACACCGAACTGTGGCTGCGCGGCAACACGCGCTTCGGCACGGCGGTGCTGACGGCTATGGGGAGCGTGACCAACGAAGGCCTCATCCGACTCGACACGACAAGCATCGACTACCGTCAAATGGGATCCCAACTGGTCCTCAGCACGGGCGTGCTGCACAACGGACCGGGCGGCACGCTCCGGCTCGCGGCGGGCGTCGGGGGCCCGCGGACCGTGACGGCGGCGCTCGTCAACGAGGGCACCGTCGAATTCGACACGGCAGGCAGCGTGGGCTCGAGTCGGGCGCGTCACGTCAATCGCGGCACGCTGCGCCTCAACGGAGCCACGGCCACCTTGAGCGGATGGACGTTCGAGAACGAGGAGGCAGGTCGAATCACGGGCACCGGGACTTTGAACGTGTCGGGGCTCCGTTTTTCGAACGCCGGCACGCTCGCCCCCGGCGCGCCGATCGGCGTTCTGACCCTGACCGGCACTCTCGTTCAAGATCCCGCAGGCGTTGTCGAGATCGAGCTTGCGGGCTCCGAAAGCGGGCCCGTCCATGACCGACTTGCAGTCAGCGGGTCAGCGTACCTCGATGGCCTGCTGCAGCTCGAACGGTTGGAAGGGTTCCTGCCCGAGTTGGGAAGTTCGTTCGCGGTGGTGACGCACACCGCGCCGTACGGGCGGTTCCGTCAGGTCGAAGGCACCGCCGTGAGCGATGAGCTGAGATTCGACGTCACCTATCAGCCGACGCAGGTCCTGATCGAGACGGCCTCCGCATCGTCCACCAACGAACAGGCTCCGACAATCGTGCGGCAACCGGCCAACCAGGAGGTGGTTCAGGGCCGTCCTGCGTGGTTCGGCGTGACGGTCAATGGCGCCACGCCACTCGCCTACCAATGGCAATTGAACGAAGTCGACCTGCCGGGCGCCACCGACAGCGTGCTGCACCTGCCCGCCGTCTCGAGTGCCGACGCCGGCGCATATCGCATCCTGGTCGAGAACGACTACGGTTCGGTCACGAGCAATCCGGCAGCGCTTGTGGTTCAACAATCGATCGGGACATTCGTGGCGCTGGCTGAGGCCGGCACGACAACATTGCCCATGGTGCCCGGCGACGGCGTCCGCATCGAGTTGTTTAATGGCATCGGTGGCGGCCCGGCACCGGCCCCGGCCCAACTCGATGGGATCGAGCCGGACGGCACGACGCTGAGCCCGTACATCGATTTCCCGCGTCCGGGCACTACGGTATCGGTGGGAACGAGTTTCAACCGGTTCTTCGCCGAGACCACCACCCCGCCCGAACAAGTGAGCGGAATCAACGCCGCCAACTTCATCCTGCGGCACAGCTTCTATTTGCGCGTTTCACGCGATCTCGATCTCGATCCCGAGACCCCGGCGATCGACGTCCAACTCGGCGTCGGCAGCGACGACGGCTTTTATCTGGCCGTTGGTTCGGTGTTCATTGGCTCGGCGGGAGACCGCGGCTTCGCTTACACGTATCGAATGGTGTCGTTCGAGGGGGAAGGACTGTATCCGGTGACCTTGCTGTTCGCCGCCAATGCAGCCGGGTCCAGCGGTCTCGAGTTTGCATGGGAGACCGCGGTTCACGGGACGGTGATCGTGCCTCAGGCGGCGCTCTATCGCTCCCCCACTCCCGGGCAACACCTGATCACGTTCGAGGAACTGCCGCCGGGAACGGTCATCAGCAACCAATTCGCGAGGGAAGGGATCCTCTTTCAGACCGTGAGCGGCAATCCGCAGGTGACCGCCGATCGGTCGGACAGGTTCGTGCCGATCTCGCCGCCCCACGTCTATGCCGACCCCGCGCTCGACCCAGCCGCACCCGTCGAAATCGAACTCCGCTTCGTCGAGCCCGCCACAGGCCGACCCGCGACAGTCGATTTCCTGAGCTTTTTCGTCATCGACGCCGAGGAGACGGGCGCGGTGGTGACAGCGTTCGATCCCACGGGCGCAGAGGTGTTCCGGCAGCAGTATCACGGCGGCGGCGCGGCTCAGGAAGAAGTCCGGATCCAAGTGCCCCGTCTGTTCCGGGTGCGCGTTCATCTCGGTGAAGGGGCGGACACGGCCGCCATGGACCACGTCACGTTCGCCGCGCCACAACCGGTCGCTGACCAGTCTTTTCGGATTGCCATCGGAGACGGTGTGATCCGGGACATTCCGGAGCCGGGCGCCGGCGTTCTCGAACTTGCCGGCGAGGTCGACGAATACACCTTCGCCGCCGTCGCCGGTCCGCCCGTGTTCTTCGATGACCACGACAGTTCGACACGCCGCCTTTTCTGGGAACTGTACAGCCCTGAAGGTGAACTTGTGTTTCGCGATCGCCTCGATGGAAGCGATCCTGGAACGTTCGTGCTCGACCGGACCGGCGACTATCGCATCCTTGTCCTGGGCGAAAACCCGGCCAGCGACACCGGCACCTACGCCTTCAAGCTCTGGAGCGAGATGCCGTCCATCCAACGTCACCCGTCGAGTCTGACGGTCTATGTGGGGCGGGATGCAACGTTCTCGGTGCTGGCGGAGAGCGGCCTCCCGCTGACCTACCAGTGGCGATTGAACGGCGCCGACCTTCCGGGAGCCACGCAGCCGGCACTGACCTTGCCCCGTGTCGGGCCGGATCAGGCGGGAACTTATACCGTCCGAGTCAGCAACGCGGTGGGATCCGTCGAAAGCGACCCGGCGGTTCTCACCGTCGACAGCAACGTCCCTGACCTCGCCGTCTTCAGTGTCCTTGGACCCGCGACCGGAAGACCCGGCGAGCCAGTCGAACTGACGTGGGCGGTCACCAACGTGGGCATCGCCGCCGCCATCGCGCCCTGGACCGAGACAATCCTGCTGTCCACAGACAACGTTCCGGGAAACGATCAGGTCGTTACTCTGTTAGAGGCGCGGGACACACTGCCTGCCGGCATGGGGCTCGCGCGGACGCAGCAAGTCACGCTCCCGCGGCTGGGTGCGGCGGGGACTCTTTGGTTTGTGGTCCGCGTCGACAGCGAGAACCAGGTGCCGGAAGCCGACGAATTCAACAACGCGGCAATCACGGCCCAACCGACCGACGTCACGCCGGTGCTGACTCTCCAGTTGGCTCGCGGCAGTGCCGCCGAAGGCGCCACTGTCCAGGCGTCGCTCAGCCGCAGCGGGAACCTGACGTCGCCCTTGACGGTATCGCTGTCGGTCAGTGACACCAGTGAAGTGAACCTTCCGTCCGAGGCGGTGATTCCCTCCGGACGCGAGACGGTGGCATTCACTCTCACTGCGCTTTCGGATGGTTCAGTGGACGGCGATCAATCCGTGATGATCGAGGCCGCTGCGACCGGCTACGTGGGTGCCCAAGCAACCCTCGTGGTCGAAGACGTCGATGTTCCGCTGCTCGCGCTCACCCTGGTGGAAACGAACCTCGTTGAAGGCAACCTCCTCCGCGGGACCTTGTCCCTCGCGCCCGCCTCGATCCGGGATTCAGCCGTGACCCTCGAATCCTCGAATCCAGACCAACTGACCGTCCCGAGTTCCGTGGTCATACCGGCGGGCGAAACCAGCGTGGGGTTCGATCTCATGGCGATTGACGACGCGTCGGTCGAGGCTGCGACGTGTTGCTTCGTGAGCGCCTTCGGCCCCGGGCTTGCCCCGGTGGCCCTAACGGTGTGTGTCCTCGACAACGACGTGCCTGCACTCGATCTCGCGCTCGGTCGTCCGTCCGTCAGCGAGGCTGACGGCCCGTTGGCCACGACGGCAACGCTCACCCGCGATCCTCCAGGCACGGTCCCGATCCAGTTCGAACTCGAATCGAGCGATCGGTCCGAGATCCTGGTTCCCGCCACCGCGATCATTCCGGCGGGCGCCACCTCGTCCACCTTCCCGGTCAGCGCGATCGACGACACGCTTATGGACGGCACGCAGCCGGTCGAAATCCGCGCTTTCCTCCTCGAAACGGCCACCGGCAAACGGCTGGGTGCGCCGCTTGTCGTTCCGATCGAGGTCACGGACAACGAGGCTCCCAGCCTGACACTGATCCTGGATCGCGATTGGGTGCCCGAAGGGCTTGCCCCTGCCGCCAGCGGCACGGTGTCGCGCAACACGGCGACCGACACCGCGCTCGAAGTCCAGCTCGCCTCGGACCGACCCGGCGAAGCCACGGTCCCATCCACCCTGGTCATTCCCGCGGGCCAGGCCAGCGCGACCTTTGACATCGTCAGCCTTCACGACGAAGTGACCGATGGGAATCAGAACGTCGTCATCACGGCCCAGGCGCCAGGGTTGGCTCCAGCTCATGCCAGTCTGATTGTCTCGGATATCAACCTCCCTGACCTGCTGATCAGCCGCCTGACGGCCCCCGAAGACGGCCTGACGGGCGCCTCCTTCAACCTGACGTATCGCGAGTCCAATCAGGGCCGCATCTCCGCCGCGGGATCGTGGTCGCAGCGGTTGTTCCTGTCTGCCGACGCGTACCCGGGCGACGACCTCTATCTGGGTGAAGTCGCGTTTTCCGGAACCGTCGAGCCCGGTCTGTACCTCGAACGAACGCTCCAGTATCGCCTCCCGAACACGCCGGGCGATTACTGGTTGGTGGCGGTAGCCGATGCCACCGACGCCATCCTCGAAGCAGTCGAGGCCAACAACGCCACTGTGTCGATCCGCCCCATTCGCGTGGCCGCTGCCTACTCCGCTTCCGTCACCACCGACGTCGACGTCGCTCCCGCCAATACTCCCGTGCCCTTGCGCGGACAGGCTGTCTGCACCGTCTCGGGCGAGCCTGCCGCCTTCGAGTTGGTCAATGTCCAAATCAGCGTCCGCGACACGCGGCGCGTATTGACGGCCCTGACCGACGCTCAGGGTGCATTCGTCACGACGTTCCGACCTTTGCCCGGCGAGGCGGGCCGATACGAGATCGGCGCCGCCCACCCAGGCGTCCCCGATGCCCCGACCCAGGATACGTTCATTCTTGTCGGACTCCGATTCGACCCGCCAGAACTGGCGATCGAACTGGCCGGCGCCCAGTCACGAACGGGCCGCGTGGCGTTGGTCAACCTCACCGAAATCCCACTCACTCAGCTCAGCGCGATCCCAGCAACGCTCCCCGCCGGACTCGAACTCGAGTGGACGCTCCCGTCCGCCCTTCCGCCGGACGGCGAGGCTCAAGCCGCCTATCGCATCACGTCGACCTCGGACGCGCCCTTGCAGGCTCCGCTGTGGGTCGACGTTCAGAGTGCCGAGGGCGCCTCGAATCGGCTCCCGATCGCAGTCCTCGTCAAACCGCTTGCGCCGCGGCTCGAAGCCGTGCCCGGCACGCTCGTCGCCAGCATGGTCCGCGGTGATCAAACGCTCGTGACGTTCCAGATCCAAAACTCGGGTGGCGCCGCCACCGGACCCCTTCAAGTCCTGCTTCCCGACGCGCCCTGGCTCCAGCTCGCCTCTCCCTCGCCCCTGCCGCCCCTCGAGCCGGGGGCGCGCCAGGCCGTGACGCTCCAGTTGGTCCCGACGGCGACCATGGACCTGACCGAGTACCCGGGAGGCCTCGTCCTCACAGACGGCGCGGGCCGTCTCAACGTCCCGTTCCGCTTCCGCGCGGTGTCCGACGCGACCGGCGCCCTCCGGGTCGCTGCCGAGGACGAGTACACTTTCTACGCCGAAGGCGCTCCGCGCGTTGCGGGGGCGGAGATCGTGATCCGGGACGCGCTTTCGAAACAAGAACTGGCCAAGGCCACAGCGAATGCCGATGGCTGGGCCGAATTCATCGGCTTGCGCGAGGGATACTACGAGGTCGAAGCCACGGCTCCCGATCACAACGCCAACCGCCAGAATGTCCTGGTCCTGTCCGGAGAGACACTCGAATTGCGGCTCTTCCTGCCCCGCCAGACGGTCCAATACGTGTGGACCGTGGTGCCCACGACGATCGAGGACCACACGCGAGTCACGATCGAGGCCGTTTTCGAAACCGAGGTCCCTGTGCCGGTCATCACGATCGAGCCGCCACTGATCGACCTGGCGGACGTGGCGGGCGATTTCGCGCAAATCGATCTCAAGATCACCAATCACGGACTCATCGCCGCCGAAGCGATGCGGCTCGATTTCGACTCGAATCCGCGTTGGGAGATCACACCCTTGGTTGAAGACCTGGGCACGCTGCCCGCGCGCAGTTCACTCACCGTGCCGGTCCGGATCCGGCGGTTGAACGGAGGGGCGCAGTCGATCTCGACGACGAGCGCTGATTCGGCGGGCCGGGCTGGCGTCGGTCTCGCGGCTCCGGATCCGTTGGATGCAGGCTGCTCGATGGGCGCCCGTTTGCTTTGGGAACTGATCTGCGGCCCCAGCCGCAACCGGTACGCCCAATCCATCGCGGTCGCCAACGTCGGCGGCGGATGTCCCTATGGCGGGATTCTCCACTTCGCCGGCGCAGGCGGCGGACCTTTCCTGGGGAGCTTCTCGGTTGTCGGCATTGACTCCAAATGCCACCCGTGCGCGGAAAAGGCCTTCAAGGCCATCCTGCAATGCGCTTTCAAATTCATTCCCCTGCCGGACTGGATCAAATGTGTCCGCGACCAGAACAAATGCGTTCGGTCTGTCTGGCAGAATCCAATCAGCCTCGGCACCTTGTACCAGTGCAGCAAAGCACAACTGACCTGCGCCAAGGCCGTCGGGCGTTCCGTGCCGGGCCTCTCTTACCTGAAATACATCGAATGCGCGTATTCCCTCCTCACGGTCTGCCAGACGAACACGCTCGCAGCCACGAGCGGCCGTCTGGTTGGATTGCATGGCCCTCCACCCGCGGCCGCATGGCAGTTGCCGGATGTGCCACCGACCGTTCCCGAACTCGAATCCGTGCGTGTCTATCTCGAACGAGTCAAACATGTGATGGAAGCCCAGGCCTACCTCTTCGGCGACGTGTCCTGGCTCGAATTCGTGGATCCCGACGCCTGGTCGGATTGGCTCGATGCCTTCGACCAGGCCATCGACGGTGCGACCGAGGCGGACTGGGCGGTCTCGGAAACCGAACGCGCCGCGCTGCTGGCCCAGCCTTCCTCCACTGTCATCACCCCCGAACGCGCCAACGCTTTCCTCGATCGCTGGAACCGCTCTCTGACCTATTGGCAGGCTGGCATCTTCCTTCTCGAAGACGTGCCGCCCGGACAAAGCACCGACTTCATCGCCCTCGACGAGTGGGGCGAGGTGGCCCAACAGGCCGATGTCGCCGCGGATTTGGCCGTGGCGGACGGTTTCGAAGATCCGTTCGTCGGGCTCCAAACCATGATCGATCGGGCCCAACGGCAGTTGGCCGAGCCCAACCAGGGCGTCTGCGCCACCGTACGCCTGAGCATAGACCAGGATGCCGTCCTGACCCGCGACGCCTTCACCGCTTCGCTCGAATTGATCAATCGCTCGGACGCCGACATGACCCAACTCCGCGTCGACCTCGCCGTCCAGGACGATACCGGAGCGCCGGTGACCGACCGCTTCGTGATTCGGCCGCCCGGACTCGAAGGTGTGGACAACGTCGATGGCACCGGGCGAGTGCTGGCCAACACAAGCGGGCGCGCGGCCTGGACAATCCTGCCCACCCGCGACGCCGCCCCGGATCGGCCGCGCGTCTATTTTGTCGTCGGCGCTCTGGCCTACTCGCAAGACGATACCGAGGTGCGCATCCCGCTCGCCCCCACACCAATCACCGTCCACCCCAGCCCCAGCCTGTTCCTGCAATACTTCCACCAGCGCGATGTGCTGGCCGACGATCCATTCACAGACGCCATCGAACCCAGCGTGCCGTATTCGCTGGCCGTGATGGTGCGAAATCAAGGGGCCGGCGAAGCCCGCAACTTCCGCATCACCTCCGCTGAACCCAAGATCGTCGAAAACGAAAAGGGCCTGCTCATCCACTTCGAGATCCTCGCCACCGAAGTGGCCGGCCGCAGCCTCACACCGTCGCTGACAGCCGACTTCGGCAACATCCCGCCCGGCAGCCTGGCGATCGGACGCTGGCTGTTCCGATCCTCGCTCCAGGGCCTCTTCATCGATTACGCGGCCCGCTTCGAACACGTCGACGGACTGGGCGAGCCGCGGCTCTCATTGATCGAAGACGTCGAGATTCACGAACTGATCCGCATCGTGCACGCCCGCGGCCCAAACGACGACGATCTGCCCGACATGCTGGTCAACGACTTTCCGGATGATCTCGACTTGCCGGATACGCTCTACCTCAGCAACGGCAGCGTCCACACCGTCAGTGTCATCCGCCAAGTCGCCGTCAACGGCCAGCCCTCGGATGGCAACCTGAGCATCGCACTCCCCGCCCCCGTGCCTGCCGGTTGGGTCTATCTGCGGCTGCCCGATCCGGGCAGCGGCGAATATCAGTTGGCCCGGATCCGGCGTCCGGACGGAACCGAGATCGCCCTCGGCGACAACGCCTGGACCACCGACCGCACGTTCGTCGTCGGCGGCCACCGACCGGTTTATGAAAACACGCTCCACATCCTGGATCGCGCCAGTCCGGGCACGTACACGCTCACCTATGCCCCGGCACCGGATCTCGATCTCACGCCGCCGACCAGCGCCGTCGCCGCCCTGCCGGCAGACAGCTATCCCACCATCACGGTCACCTGGAGCGGCACGGACAACCCGGGCGGAAGCGGCCTGGATTACTTCGACCTGTTCGTCGCGGTGAATGACGGGCCGTTCGTGCCGTGGCTGACCCGGACCCGCCTGACCGGTGCCCTCTACGCCGGTGCGCTCGGAAACCGCTATGCGTTCCGCTGCACTGCCACCGATGTCGCCGGCAACACGGAGGACGCCCCGGCCCTGCCGGACACCGTCACAACGGTGACCTTGCAGAACACCGCTCCCACGTTGACCGTGCCGGGCGAAATCGCGGTCTCGGAAGGCGAGCCCGTCATCGCCGCCGCCTCAGCAACCGACCCCGATCTGCCGCCCGACCTCTTGACCTTCAGCCTGGCGGGTCTCGCGCCGCCCGGAGTCACGATCGATCGCGCCACAGGTCTCCTGCGTTGGAACACCAGCGAAACGGACGGCCCAGGCCGGTACGCCCTGACTGTCCAGGTCAGCGACAACGGCGTGCCGCCGCTGAGCGCGGTCCAGTCGCTTTCCATCGTGGTGCACGAGGTCAACGAGCCTCCCACGCTCGTGCCGCTCCCGGACGCGACAATCGACGAAGGCCGGATGCTCGAGTTCGCCGCCGAGGCTCGGGACCTGGATCGGCCCGCAAATCGCTTGGTTTTCCACCTCGACCCGAGCGCCCCGCCAGGAGCCGAGATTGACCCTGCGACCGGCCTCTTCTCGTGGCGGCCAGGTCCCGCCCAAGGACCGTCCACAAACCGAATGACGGTCACCGTTACCGACGACGGCACACCGCCGCTGAGCGACAGCCAGTCCTTCGCGATCGTGGTCAACGACACGCTTAGCGATTTCACCGTGTCGCTCGGTCGCACCAACCTCCTGGTCGGCGAGACCGGGGTGGTCGCTGTGTTGCTCGACACCCGCGCCGACCTCCGCCAACTCGCGTTCGATCTCCGGATCGCCGGGGATCGGTTGCACGATCTTCAGCTCACGCCGCGCGGAGACACTGTCGCCGGCGCCAGCTTCCAACCGGTCGGCCCCGGCCAATGGCGCTGTCAGTTCGAGGCGGCCGCGGGCCGGTTCTTCTCCGGTTCGGTCGCACTCGGCGACCTCGCGTTCGCGACTTCGCCCGAGCCGCAGTCGGTAGCCGTAGCCCTTGACCTCGGCGCGCTCGAAGCCGTCCGGTCCGGCGGACAGGTGATCACCCACGGCCAGGCGCGACCCGGCAGGATCATCCTCGTCGGAGAACAACCGATCCTCGATGTGAGTCCCGAGCCCGATCTCCCGCTCGTCCTGTACGGGCGTCCCGGGCGAACTTACGAAATCCGATCCGCCTCCGATGTGGCGGGCGGCTCACCGTGGCGTGTGACTCGACAGGTGCTTCTCGAAGGCCGTTTCACACGGATCAGTCGGCCTCTGCCCGAAGAGGCCAACACCTTCCATCGCGCCGTGGACGTGCCTGTCGAAGCGCCAGTGCTCGAAATCCAACGGACCGCCGAAGGACCGCTCGTGCTGCTCCTGTCCGCCCCAGCCGGAGCCGAGGTCATCCTCGAATCGTCTGCAGGGTGGAGCCCCGATGCCGTTTGGAACGAGGAAGAACGTTTCGTGCTCGAATCGGGCACCCGGCAAGTCCCGGTCGACACGGGCGCGTCGTCCCGGTTCTATCGCGCCCGGATCAGTAGTCTCTCGGCCGCGGATTGACCCGATGAACACGGACTCCAAGCCGAGCTGAACTGTACAGAGTGCTCAAGCACCGCACGGCCATTCCCATGAATTCCCCGTGCCCTTCCCTCTCCCTCATCGGATGGGCGAGGATGGCGCGCGAGCGCCGGGTGAAGGGGAACGTCGTGCCCGCCCACCCTCGGTGCACAATCGCACCCATATCCTTGCCAGATGTAGGGCGCGGGGCCGCATTGTTCCGCGACGCAGGAGCGGCAGGATGCTTTACCGCCCGCGTCGCGCCATGGTCGCTTCGATCTCGTCGGCTTCGAGCGGGATCGTGCTCATCAGATCGGTGTTGCCCTCCTCGCCAATCACCACGGTGTTCTCGAGGCGCACCCCGAGCTTCTCTTCGCGGATGTAGATGCCCGGTTCGACGGTCATCACCCAGCCGGGCTGCATCGGTTCGGTCGTGAACCCGACGTCGTGCACATCGAGTCCGATCGGATGGCCGACGCCGTGCATGAAGTATTGCCGGTAAGCCGGGTTGTCGGGATCCTGCTGCCGAATCTGCCTCATCGCCAGCAGACCAACATCCACCAGCTCCTTCTCGATCATCTGTTCCGCTTCCTTCTGCCAGTCTTTGACGAGTTTGCCCGGCACAAGCCCCTGGACGCACTGGCGGAAGACCCGCAACACGGCGTTGTAGATCTGACGCTGGCGCCGCGTAAAACGACCGCTCACGGGTATCGTGCGCGTCAGATCCGAATTGTAATTGGCGTATCCGGCGGCCACGTCCAGCAGCAGCAACTCGCCCGCGCGACACTCCGCCGAGTTCTCAAGATAATGCAGCACGCACGCGTTCCCGCCCGTCGCGATGATCGGCGGGTACGCGAAGTTCCCGTTCCGCCGAATGAACTCGTGCGCGAACTCCGCCTCGACCTCGGTCTCGGTGACGCCGGGTTTCACGAATTTCAACACCCGCCGCACTCCCCGCTCGGTGATCTCCGACGCTTTCCGGATGATCTCGACCTCGGGTGGCGACTTGATCATCCGCAGCCGGTGCAGCAACCGCGCCAGCCGCTGGTAGTCGTGCAGCGGATACCGCCGCTGGCAGTCGGCTACGAATCGCGCCTCCCGTGTCTCGACCTCGATCACCGCGCGCTTGTGCTCGTTCGAGTTCATGTAGACGTGCTCGCTCTCGCACATCAGCCGATGAAAACGCTTCGGAAACTCGGACAGCCAGTGCACCTGCTGGATGCCCGACAGCCTGCGCGCCTCGTCCTTGCTCAGCTTGTGGCCTTCCCACGTCTCGAGCAGCGGGTTCGACTCGCGCAGGAACAACATCTCCCGCTCTTTCGGATCGTCGGCATCCGGACACAGCAGCAGGATACTCTCCTCCTGCTCGACGCCCGTGAGGTAGAAGAGATCCGAGTTCGCGCGCATCGGCAGCGTGCCGTCGGCGTTGGTCGGCAGCACATCGTTGGCATTCACGACCGCCAGCGAACACCGCAGCAGCAACGCCTTCAGGCGCTCGCGATTTGACACAAAGAGTTGGGCATCAGGAAGCGTGTAACGCATTGTCTTTGGAGGTTACGGTTTCGTTCTCTTTCACTCGAGTTCCAGCACCACGACAACATTCATGTCGAGCACTCTGCGCAGAGCGTGCAATAGAAACATGCCCAAGCAGAACACCCCGTCGCTTTAAATTGACGAATAGCCGGGACTGACCCCAATGCCTCCGTTTCGGTTCAATATAGCTTCGAGAAGTTGGTGCCAGAGGAGGGAATTGAACCCCCGACCAAGGGCTTATGAGTCCCCTGCTCTACCGCTGAGCTACTCTGGCACAAAAGGTTATACCACAACCACTTGCGCGTAATTCTTTTGGCTCGAAACTAAAGTCTTGTCACCGTTTTTTGTCACCGTAACATCCAGGAATGAGCGCGAACACTCCTGCAAGCGCGGACAAGGCGACGCCATCACCCTTCCGCCACGTCGGTGAAAACCTGTACCGTTACGAACCATCGGGCGACGTATTATGCTTTGGTCAAAAAAGGTGACAAGCAGTTTCGACGGTCGCTCCGAACCACGGACCGCAAGTTAGCCGAACGCCGCCTTTCCGAACTCCGCCAGCAGGTCGGGAACCTCAGCATCGAAGAAGACCCGAATGTGGGCTTTGCCGAACTCGCCGACCGTTGGATCGGCACCGTCCAGCACTCACTCAAGACCAGCACGGTTGCCCGCCGCCGCCGCTGCATCAAGGCCCTGGCGCCGTTCTTCCGGAATTTGACCGTTCGCAACATCACGCGACGCCACTGCGAGCGCTGGCTCACCGAGCGCGGTGGCCAGATCGCCGCCCAGACGTTCGCCCACGAACTGGACACCATGCGGGCGGTCTTCAACTACGCCATGAACCTCGGGCTGATCCTCACCAGCCCCGCCAAGGATATCCGGCGGCGGAAGATCGTCTCCAAGCTCATCCAGGTTCCCAGCCGCGAGGAATTCCAGCGGCTCGTGGCCGCCATCCGCGAATCGGACGGCAGGGCCGGCAGCCAGGCCCAGGCGAGGGAAGGGGCCGACCTCGTTGAGTTTCTCGCCTACTCCGGCTGCCGCCTGGACGAAGCGCGCAACCTCCGCTGGCAGGACGTTTCCTTCGAGCACAAGCGCGTCACGATCACCGGTGGGGAGAAAGGGACGAAGAACCGTGAAATCCGGACGGTCCCAATGACCGATGCCCTCGCGCAGTTGCTCGGCCGGATGCATAGGGAGCGGATAACCCAGCCCTCCGATCTCGTCTTTGGCATCAAGAGCGCCCGCAAGTGCATCGAAACCGCCTGCCGCCGCCTTGGACTTCCGGCATATTCGCACCACGATTTCCGCCACTTCTTCGCCACGACCTGCATCGAGGCCGGCGTGGACATCCCGACCGTGTCCCGTTGGCTCGGACACAAAGACGGGGGGGCCCTCGCCATGCGCGTGTACGGACACCTCCGCCAGGAACACTCGTTTAGCCAAATCAAACTGGTGACCTTCGGCTCGCCTGCCAAGCCGGCATCCGGTGAGGCCACACCACAAACGAGCGGATAGTCTGTCGGCAACCCTGCCTGTGAAATCCAGCTTGTGCGACAGGCCATGCACTGACCTTCGGGTTCCTTGATCGAGCCTTTGCCCCACCTGAGTCCCGAAGCGACGCAGGTCACCGGCGCGAGTCGGCGTCGAGCACCGATGGTGGACCGCGAGCCCAACTCGCCCTCTCCTGCATTGCCTTCGGGCCGGGTCCGGGGTAGAAATCCACCCATGAACGCCCCCTCCGCCCAGGGAACTCCCCTGCCCGAACGCGCATTCCATCCGGACCTTGACCGCCCCGGCTTCGAGGCGCTGGCTCAGCCGGGTGACTTCAAGTTCTGGTGGGCCTCGGACATCGCCCGGTTGCTGGGGTATCCGGACCTCGACGCGTTCCGCAAGGCCATCAACAAGGCGATGATCGCGTGCGACGCGCTCGGCGTGCCGCTGGTCGAGAACTTCGTCCAGGAACGCCGCGTGGTGGACGGCCGCGAGCAACTGGATTTCCGGCTCTCGCGCTTTGCCTGCTACCTCGCGGCCATGAACGGCAACGTGAACAACCCGCGCGTGGCCCAGGCGCAGGCGTACTTCGTGACCTTCGCCGAGGCGTGCCGGCTCTACCTGGAACGCGCCGAGAACGTGGAGCGCGTGGGCTTGCGCGCCGAATTGTCCGATCGCGAGCGGAGCCTCTCCGGCGTGGCGCAGGACGCCGGCGTGCGCGATTTCGCGCTGTTCCAGAACGCCGGTTACCGCGGCCTCTACAACATGGACCTGGCGCGGCTGCGGCTGCTCAAGGGCGTGCCGGACGTCGCGCACGCCGCTGGATTTCATGGGCAAGGAGGAACTGGCGGCCAATCTGTTCCGCATCACGCAGACCGAGGCGAAGATTCGCAACGAACAGCGACGCGGCCAGCAGTCCTTGGAACACGCCGCCGAGGAGGTGGGCCGCCGGGTGCGCCGGACGATGCAGGAGATCAGCGGCAACCAACCCGAGGAGCTGTCGCCCGCGACGGACATTCGGATCGTGCGCAAGCAGCTCAAGTCCGCGCAACGGGAATTCCGGAAGCTGGACCGGGCGACCGAACCACGCCACTTTCGCGCCGCCGCCGACCGCCAAATGCAGCCAGGATTTCCCCCCTCATGAGTGATACCAGAACACAGGTTCGTCTCCGCCCCGTCATTCGAGTGTTTGTCAGCTCGACATTCAGCGACATGAAGCATGAGCGGAACGCTTTGGAGGCCGATGCCTTTCCGAAACTGGAACAGCTCTGTCAGCGCCATGGGTTTCAGTTCCAGGCGATTGATCTGCGCTGGGGCGTCTCGACTGAAGCTGGGCTGGATCACCGGACGATGCGGATCTGTTTTGACGAACTGCGGCGAGCGCAGGAGATCTCTCCCCGGCCAAATTTCCTCATCCTGCTGGGCAACCGCTATGGTTGGCGGCCCCTGCCTGAAGAGATTTCCGTGGAGGAATTCCACACACTGGAGCATGCCGCCGCGCAGATACCCGGCAGCGCGGACAAGTCAGCGGTCGCGGTTCTGCGGGAATGGTATCGTGAGGACACGAATGCCGTTCCGCCCGTCTATCTGCTGCAATCCCGCCGTCAGGACTTGGGCGATGACCAGGACTACACGGACGATGCGGTATGGAACCAGGTCCAGGCCGTCTTGTGGACAATCATCAACCGGGCGATGCCACCGGAGCAACTGCAGCGGCGTTTCGATGGTGCGGCATCGGATGGTTCGCCACCAGCCATTGTCCGGTTCCAAGCCTCCGCCACCGAACAGGAAATCTGGCACGGCGCGCTCCGCGTGCCGGACGCTCGGGAGCATGTGCTGGCGTTTTTCCGGGAGATCGAGAACCTCGCCGCCTTCTCCGACCCGAAGCAGATCAAGGACTTCGTTGATGTGGATCCGTCCGGTCGCGTTGAGGTCGCACTCCAGACCGAGCAAGACCGGTTGAAGGCGGAACTTCGCCAGCGGCTGGGCAGTGCGAATGTTTTCCGCAACGAGGCCCCCGTCCGGTTGGTGGAGGCTCAGGACAATCAGGGCGGCCGAACCGCTGATGTCACGACGGATCACTTGGCCCAGCTTTGCGCCGATGTGGTAAGCCGGCTGTCGGAGATCATCCAAGGTCAGATCGAAGAGTATTGGCGCAATACCGCACAAGCTTCCACGGACCGCGCCGCCCGCGAACTGGAAATCGAACAGCGCGAATACGAACGGTTCGCCAAGGAGCGTGGCGGTGAGGAATCGTTTGTCGGCCGGCAAGTCGAGTTGCAGGCCATTCTCGACTACGTGGGGAGCGATTCCCGTTGGCCATTGGTGATCCACGGCGCTTCCGGCTGCGGAAAGACCGCCTTGTTGGCGCGCGCGTCTCAAGAAGTGGCCAAGACCCGAAAACGGATCGAACGCTTCATCGGCGTGGCGCCACGGTCGTCTGACCTCCGTTCGCTGCTCAGCAGTCTCTGCCAGGAACTGCGGCAGCGGAACCCGCGCGCAGACGCGCTTCCCACCGAGATCAAGGAGTTACGCGACGAATTCTCCCAGCATTTGCAGGCCGCCACGCCGGAGCAACCACTGATCCTGTTTCTGGACGCCCTCGACCAACTTGCTGATGCCGACAATGGCCGGCTGCTGAACTGGCTGCCGCCTGGCTCGTTGCCGGCCCACGTGAAGCTCGTTGTCTCCTGCTTGTCCGACCGGGCCACCGGTGATCCCGCCGGCCAACCGTACGCCGAACTCAAGCGCCGCCAAATCCCGGCCGAGAACTTCATCAACCTGGACGTTCTCTCGGAGGCCGAAGCTCGCTTGTTGCTTTTCGACCGGTGGCTCCCCAAGGCGGGCCGCAAGGTCAGTGATGATCAGCGGGCGCGAATCGAGCAACGCCTTGCATCTCCGGCCTGCCGCCAGCCGATCTTCCTGAAGCTGCTCTTCGAGGAAGTCCAACTCTGGCATTCCTACGACCCGGCACCGGTGCCGGGCGAGAGCGTCCCCGCGCTTCTCGGACAACTCTTCGACCGGCTTGAGCCAGCCGACGAACCACGGTCCGCTGTTGGTGAATCGCGTGCTGGGTTATCTGTCCGCATCCCGGCACGGATTGGCGGAAAACGAGATTCTGGAGATCCTGTTCGCCGACCCCGAGTACAGAGCCAAGCTCAACGAAGCCACCGAACAGACCCGGCATGAGCTGCCGCCCAATGCCAAGCGCATTCCGATTGCGCTGTGGTCACGGCTCCGGTTTGACCTTGCCCCTTACCTCACCGAGCGCGCCGCACCCGGTGCCAACGTGCTGACGTTCTACCACCGTCAGGTGGCGGAATGGGTGCAGGAACATTTCGCGAAATCGTCCGATCAGAGCTGGCAATCTCACCAGCGACTGGCCGACTACTTCCGCGCCCTGGCCGACCCGGGGAAGAACAGGAGCTGGAAAGGCCAGAGCCCAAGGGGATTTGATGAATTGCCCTTTCAACTAGCCGCCTCGCAAATGCAAAGCAAGTTGGTATCTGTTCTGGGCGATGCTGCTTTCGCTGCCGCAAAGGCCTCCAAACGTGCTGTCTTTGACCTCCTGAATGACTACAATATTCCATCGAGTTGCGTTGATCGGCACATTGACGGAGGGCTGAGGTTGCTTCAGCTCAAGCAAATCGTCCGCCGTGAGGCAGAGCGGTTGAGCCGCTATCCGCAGTGCAGCCTTCAGCAAGTCCTGCTGGGAATTGATGCCCTCGTTGGGCCAGACCCTGGCTTGAGGTCCCAGGCGAGGAGCTTGACGGAAGCTTACTATGGCTCTGCCGCCCTCATGGTCTCGAGTCTTGTTCCCGAACACCGCGTGCGGCTTGTGTCCCAAGCACCCGCTGAAGCTGATCTAAAGATTGAGAACTCCTGCGTGACACAGACTGGCATACTTCTGCGATACAAAGGCGGCAAGTGGGCTGAATACTCCACGGACTTCGAGAAAACTCGGAGTGGAGTCACGCCTGCAGCCTATTGCACCCGGATTGCACGAGGCGGCGATGCGTTCGTTCTTACAAGTGCAAATATCGCGATAATCTGGGATCATTGGCCGGACGGGACGCCAACATTCTGCCGGGTTGGCGCGTCCATCTCGGCGGTGGCGTGCTCCAGCGACGGCCGTTTGCTGGCCTTGGGGGCGGTTGATGGTTCTCTTCAGGTTCGGGATTTGCGGCTTGTAGAAGCTGACCCGTTGCTGGTAGCGAATATCGTAGGATCAGTCATTGCTGTGTGGTTTGTCTCGGCTGAATCAGTGGCATTTGTCAATGGCTGCGGTGCTCTGATCCACGCAACTGGCGCAGGCTCGTGGAAGGTGTCCAAGCAGATTGAAACAGGCCGAGATTGTCGCCTCGCATGCGGCGCAGGTGGGGATGCGGCCTGCCTTGTCGGTGATGGAAACATCCTGCAATGCTACGACGGCGAGGGTCGGCAGAAGTGGCAGACGTACCTACCGTCGAAGCCGTTCTCTCTGGCGTTTAGCCCCGGGGCAACCGAGCATGGAGCCGTCGTTCTGGCCGGACTTGAGAATGGAGCTCTGCATGAGGTGAGCGCCCGGGACGGGACATTGGGAAGAGCCACCAAGATTAGCCAGTCGGCGCTTCAGTCCGTTGAGAGGCATCCTGCCGCCCCGTGCGTGCTCTGCAGCGATTCTGCTGGAAGTGTCTTCCTCGCAACTTGGTCTTCCCCGGATGAGGTTGAGTTCCGCTCGTGGCCTGCTTGCCAGCGGGTCCTTGCTGTGCATTGGAATGAGACAACTCAGTGCCTTGGAACTCTGACACCCGATGGTGAAAGATACGTCATCCGACGAATCAGTGCCGATACCGATGCGGATTGGGACGTGTCCAGAGTGTGCTCGATCGCAGGTCCCCTGGACGACGCGTGGTTTCTTTCCGATGGAGTGATCCTGGCGCTGCACCGCGAATCCGACGAAAGCCAAATCTGGCTTCATCGTCCCGGCGGGCCGGATCAGATCAGCAGCAAGCGACTTTGGCGAGGTGGTTCTTTCTTCAACCTCGGCGGGCCGGTTTACATCCACACCATGGCAGTGTCCCCTTGCGGACAATACTTGGCTGCCTCGACCGAGTTTGTCGGCAAAAACCACCCCTTTGGGCGTGGCAAGCTTGGCCGATTTAATGTTAGGCTGCGATGGCAACCGCGAGGGAGTTTCATTCAAGAGTTGGTAATGTCGGATCGAGGAGAGGTGATGGTCATCACCCAAGACAGAGGCCATTCCGTCGGTCGCCTTGCTGCGCGTATTCTAACCTGCGGCGCATTTACCCACACGCTCCTCGAAGAGGGATGGGGGGGCGGCGTCAAGGGCCGGGAGCGGGGCGCGGCCCGAGCCTTATTCGGGACTGCGATCAGTCGCGATGGGCGCACCATCGCCGCCATCGACACCAGCCGTGCCCTATGGTTGCTTTCCTTTGATCCGCGCCGGCCTGAGGTTCCTCCTAGCGGGTCCGTTCGCCTCCGCGGCATCGTAGCGTGCAGTCTTTCAGATTCAGGGATGTTTTGCGCCGCACTTCAGGCTGATCAGGCCCTCGCGATTTACCAACTCAAGAACGGAGGCCACTTGGCACGACTAGCAACAGTCCTGCCTCAGGGCCAAACATCTTGCTTTCACATCAGTGAGCCCGGACGGCGGCTGATCGTAGCAGGCCAGACTTTCATTCAGGCAATTTCATTCCAAACCACCGACCAATAACGAGCAGCATGACATCACAATTCCCACCGAGACGCTCTTTGCTCACCCTCTTGGGGCAGGCATCCATGATCGCTGGTCTCGTGCTTGCCTGTCGCAATCTGTTCTTCTCCGCACATCACCCTTGGTGGCTGGTCTTGGCGCTTATCTTCTTGCTATTTCCACTGGCACATTTGCTCGGCGGTGGAATGTCCGCTAAGGTTGATCCTCCTTCCGACATCTCGATTGCAAATGCTTTTAGCAGCTTCCAGACACAACAACTGCGGGCTCTCATCATCGCGTTTCCTCCAGGGTGGAAGTATCGGAAAATGGGACGGGGGATGCACATGTTCACTATAAAGGAGTGCGGTCATCAGGCTGCGGTGATGATTGAACTAACCTACCTAAATGAGACAGAGATCAACACGCTGGAAGGCCTTCTCGCCTTTGCTGTAGAATTCGCGAAACACCGAAAGAGTCGGCTTCTCTTCAACAAGATCACGCGCCGCTGGGGCATGCCAGTTCACGAGTTCGCCGACGAATCTCCCCGCACGGCCGGACACCGTGTAACCGTTCTTTTCCACGGCACCGAATATGGATTTCAGCTTCGTCTGAACGACGTCCGGCTTGCACCAGCAGCCCGCAGTCTGCTTGAACAGTTTCTTGATCACATCCGATTTGCGCCTCCTGAACTCACCATGCACAAGGGGTTTGGCGGAAGCTTGTTTGTCGGTCTGCCATCCGAGTTCGCGCCTGCCGCACAAACAGCCCAGGACACGCTTGTATGGAGATCGCCTGTCCGCCAGAACTGCACTGTGGAGATTACACGGCTCATCGCAGAAAGGGACGCCATGTCTCCCGTGCTGCTGAATCGGATAGTCGACCGTTGTCCAAGGCCAGGGCAGGCTGAAAAGGAAATTCCTAAGGCTCGCATGACCACACTCGCTGAAAACGGCTTCGGCGGTCACATCTACTTTCAAGCAACCGATACCGAAGAGATCTTCGGGGCTGTCGGCGATCTGCCGACCGGGGGTCGTTATTTGTTTCTCCTGGAAAACAGAGATAAGAGCCAGCGGCTATTCTGCAGACATTTCTTTTATCAGCAGATCTCGTACGAGATTCTGACGACATTGTCCGAAGGCACCCCGTTTGTTTCTTATAGCCCCGAGCAAGCAAGGGTTCATGGCGCTTGATGACGTCAGCCGCGAGAGGAGCAGGATAGTCTGCAAGACGCAGGTGACGGCGCCTTGGTTCGCACCCGCGCGTTGGGCGGTCGGCGTCGCGCCGTGAAGCCGACTTCAGATGACGTGGCCGTGCCGACGGTGATCTCCCAGGAGTATGACCCCACGTGCCGCTTCACGGCGCTGTCGGAGACGTTCCAAACCAGGTGGCCGGTCGCGATGGTGCCACTGGCAGGGTCCGCCGTTATCGCCGCCGGCTTGGCCTGCTTCCAAGTCCCAGGCGTGCCGGCAACGGTGCAGACCCATTCTGCACTCAGCGCACTGCACCGGAGCTTGTTCAGAAGCCGGCTGCCCAACGTTGCCCCGCCGATGGAAGCGAGGCCCCTGATCAAGTGAATCAGGACGACCGTAAGAGCCGGTCCAGGGACAAGGGCGAGCAGGCCGGAAGCCCGGGACTGGAAGCTCGTCCAACAACGTTACGGTGCTAGTTCATCGACCAAGAAATGGGGGAGGTGACAGCGTCATTCGCCGGTGGACTTCCTATTTCACCAGTTGTGCAGCCAGTTTCTTCACCTGCGCGTCCGGAGACGACGCGGCCAGTTCACGGATGGCGGCGCTGATGGGCGCCTCATGGATCTGCCTCAGACAACCCCGGAGGAGAACTTGCTGGTCGAATGGCGTCTGCTCGAGGAGCACTTTGGCAATGAAGGGAGCACAGGCACTCCCTTCCAGGGTGTAAAGGCTGCCCACCAGCCCATCGAAGAGGTACCCGTTTTGGCTCCCGTAGCGAAAGCGTTCGACAGCCTCGCGGACGAGCGTTCCCGATTCCCGGTCGCGCCACTTCGCCAGCAAGTATGAAATCGACCGGGACTTACTGAGGCTCGCGATGTCGAACATTCCTCTCAGTCTCGGCACAGCCTGCCGGTAGTTCCAGTTCCCCAGAATTTCCACGATGGCGGACTCAGCGTGGCTCGTTTGCACGCGTTCCAACACGTCGAGCAGGACCGCCGCGGCTTGTTCGCGGTTGGACGGTGGAACCAGCTTGGCCACGGTGTTGGCAAAGGCGTCAACAATGTCGCCGGTGGCAGTTATGAGATGGTCGAGCAGGGCCGACGCAGTCACAGATCGCCGTTCGGTGCTGGTGACCTCCGGCAACTTCTCGAGAACGACTCGGGCGCAGCGGATGTTGGCGGTGTTCAGAAGCCGCAGCAGCACCCCTCGAGTCGCCTCCTGCCGCTCGCCCTTGCCGAACTGAACGAACATCGGTACGATCGCTTCCAGAGACTCCGAGTCAGACTGGTCGATGGCGTATTGGAGTCCTTCCCACTTCAGTGTCGGAGGGACCGGCGCCTGTTCAATGGTCTCCAGGGCGGCGCCCTGTGCCGACGTCCCGCCGGCACCGCTGAAAGCAACGACAAGGGGGAATGCGCTCTGCGCGTGCGCCTTCCCCTCGGCAGTCCGAAAGCTGTACTTGAGAAAAGTGTGCGTCTTCCACGGCGTCGTCCAGTCCTTGTGGGGCTCAACCAGAGCGAGGCACAGACCAGGAACTTCGGCGCCCCTGCAACTGTCATACAACTCTTGCCACACGCGACCCGAATTCTTGTCCTCAATGGGCCCGCGCCAGCCTTTGGTCCCAACGGTCGCCTCCTCCAGCGCTTTTCGCACTTTTGCGCTCAACTCCGGGTCACGAGGCATTTCTTGCAGCCACCTCTTCGCATCCCTGACCCGCTCCGCAAAGCTCGTCGGGGGCGAACGTAGAGGTATGTAGGTTGCAGCGACGCGTGTGTCCGCCGCAGGCATGGTGAGAGTCGTCTGGGCAGACGCTGCATCCGCGATGAAGCCTCCGATCCAGCGATCAAATGCCTGCCCCCCCGGTGCAGGGTCAGCGTTGAGGGTCACTAAACTGCCCGCCGCGTAAGACCCACCGCCTGTCCCGCTCACGACCGTGAGGGAATAGGTCGGGGACGATGTAGATTTGTAGGTTGCGGCGACGCGTGTGTCCGCCGCAGGCATGGTGAGAGTCGTCTGGGCAGACGCTGCATCCGCGATGAAGCCTCCGATCCAGCGATCGAATGCCTGCCCCGCCGGTGCAGGGTCAGCGTTGAGGGTCACTAAACTGCCCGCCGCGCAAGACCCACCGCCTGTCCCGTTCACGACCGTGAGGGAATAGGTCGGGGACGATGTAGATTTGTAGGTTGCGGCGACGCGTGTGTCCGCCGCAGGCATGGTGAAAGTCGTCTGGGCTGACGCTGCATCCGCGATGAAGCCTCCGGTCCAGCGATCGAATGCCTGCCCCGCTGGTGCAGGGTCAGCGTCGAGGGTCACCGGACTGCCCGCTGCGTAAGACCCACCGCCTGTCCCCTTCACGACCGTGAGGGAATAGGTCGGGGGTGGGAGCTTCGACGCCTCCTCGATGCATCCCAGCACATTCGCCAGTATCCTCGTCCTCAGCGCTGGCCAATTCACGTGTTTGCTCTCACAATACTCAGGGATTGGAATCGGCGGCTCGCTAGGAACCAACTGGAGCCTGTGAAGCCATCTGCTAAATTCGGTAAACTCCCACACCACCTCGCCGACGAGAATGGGAATCAACAACATCGTACCCTCTTCCACTCGATCACGGATGGCTGGCAATTCCACTTTGTTGATGAATGGCCTGGCAATGAACTCCTGACTGATTAACAGGATCGCGATCTGCGAACGGCGAATCTCCTCTTGAATCCTCTTCCTGTAATCCTTGCCCGGATGCTCCTTGAGATCGCGGTCCCACCAGACGCGGGCGCCGACGATTTGAAGTTGCTCCTCCAGCCAGGGAATCAGACTCCACTCGCTGTCGTGCGCCACCCATCGGGTATCGGTTCTGGAGTAGCTGACGAAGATCTGGATATTCCGCAGTGCGTTCGAGGACGTTTCCATAGGTTGACGGGCTTTGATGTACTGTGATCGTCCCTGCGATGCAAGAGTGCAGAGTTCAAAAGCATGCTCGGCCTGTTCCAGCTTTGAATCGGTCTCCACCTGTGGGTAGCGGAAACTCTATCCGCGCACGAAATCGCTAATCCGCAGCGACTTCCAGCCGGACTGTTACGCATCGGTCTTCGTCCTCCATTCCTGTCCAACGGCATACAGGCAACCATTCGCCGCGCACCGTCTGTCCCTGCGCCTACGTCGGCGGGTCGCTGACGGCCGGTTGGAAGGTCGGCGTGGCGCCGTGAGAACCGAAGCTCGGTACCACGGCCGCGCCGACGTTGTTGTCCCACAGGTAGCGCCTCCCACGGCCCGCCGAATACATGCACCCCGCTTACCGCTTACGATAGACCGTGATCACCGTCCGCGCCGCCGCCCGCCCCGCGCCTGCGGGATCGCCCAGGAGCCGGCGCTCGAACCGGAAGTAGATCCGCAGCCGCTTGGGGATCGTGAACACAAACTGTCGGTGCGGCACCTCGGCGCAGACATGCTCGGCCACCCAACCGGCTTTCTCCAGCGCCCGCTTCTCGTGGCAACTGGGGCAGAAACAGCGAACCCGGCAGGAATGCGGCACGAGGAACTCCTCGCGGCACTTGGGGCAGCGGACGCGGGCGAAGCCGTGCTTGAGGTCGCCACACTCGAGGAACTTGCGCACGACCGTCCCGATGATCGGCCGCCAGAAGCCATAGCGCTCCTGATAGCGCTCCTCGTACACCGCCTCGAACTCCGGGTAGAAGCACTCGACCAAACGGTAAAATGGCGACTCGGGCGGGTGCCGGGGACGATAAGCCGCCGACCTCCTTGGCCCGCAGGGCGTAGGCACGTCTTGCGGAGGCAAGTCGCCGCGCGCCACTGGCGCGGACCAGGGGAGGGCCCTCACTCCAAAGGGGCGGTGCCGTCGTGAGAAACGCCGGTCCCACCAGCCTTGCCCCACCGCGAGAACTCTGGTGGCGCACAGGCCTTCGGGTTCCTTGATCGAGGCTTTGCCCCATCGACCGCTGGCGGGACTACATGGGACAAAGACGCGTTCCCCAGCGAGTTGAAGCCCGCCAAGCCTCAGACTCAACCGGACTCCGATGGCCCCAAAGACGGGCGCCGGGTGGCAAAACACGGTGACAACGGGTGTTTGCCTGTCGGCAGATTGACGTCGGCCGACCTGGCCGAATTGGACCAGGCCGTCCGGCCGGCGCCGCCACCGGGATGCGGCATCCCAAATGGGGCCGGATGGAGGGCACGCGGAAGGGCGTCTGCCGCTGTGGGACACGGCGATGCCCGGCTTACCGAAGACGATAGAGTTGCTTTCCTGCCGTGACACTGTTCGTCCACGGAGAAGTCGCCCCCCTTGACGAGTATCCACAGCCCGCCGAAGTTGTCGGTGGACAACAATGCGCCCCGAGTCCACGTCAGCACACACTTGCCACCGATCAAACGAACTTGCAGTCGCCGTTCCCCGCCGTCCGGCAGCGTGACCACTGCCAGCGTCGGGTCGCCAGACAGGTTGTATTGCTCCAAGTACTGGAGCGTCTCGCTCCCCGGTCCGTAATGAGTCAGGTATCACTCCTTGGCGGCCAGGACCACGTCGCCCAAAGGCCGGCCCGGCGACTCGAACAACGCATCAAAAACGGCTCTTTCGAGAACATCATCTTCCTCCCAATAGGAATCCTCGGACGCGGCCAGGACCCCGATGGCGCCGCCCTGGTTGTCGCGCCCAAACCACGCCTCCGCAAAACACTCGTCGTACGCCCCGTACGCGCCCGCATCGCAGGCGAAGCTCATGACCAAGGGCAGCATGTCCCCGTTCATCAAGTCGCGCACCTCGCTCACTCGCATTAGCCAACTGGCACACGGTCCAGCGGACACTCCGGAAACTGCGACGGCTCAGCCGGGAGGAACTCTTCGGATCACTGCCCAATCCCCGACGCCGTAAACGCCTCGGGAAAAGAGAGCCTCCTGTCGGTTCTGCGGGCATTCTACCATTGGAATGCCCAACGGCCGCAACTTGCCGTTCGCCTTCTCGATATACACCCGCAGCACCGCTTGGGCGCGATAGGTCCTCTCGTTCAGGCTCCGTTCGATCTCGTCCAGAAACGCAGCCTCGCTTTCCGGCTTGGCCGCGATCTGGTCGATGCTCACCCGATCAACCCCCGGAGCGCCGTCGTTGCGCCCTACCCCCGTCCATGCGGCCTCCAGCACATCCCGCCGACAAACCAACCCATACAGACTGTAGAAGCGAAACCGTCTCGCCCTGCGGGACTGTTTGGCCTTCTGGCCCAGCTTCTGTCTCAGTTCCCGCACCTTCGGCGGCAGCATCGCTTCCCGAAAGGAAAGCTCCTCCACCGCGTGTTCTGTCGTAGCTGTAGTCACCTTGCCAATCAGGTCCGGTTCCCTCTGACTCGGCTTGTCTCTGGCCAGGGCTCCTTCGCTCCCCCTCGGCTTGACCGCCGGATCTTCGCTACTATGAGCCCTTCCGACACCGCAGTCCGGCCCGACCAAGGGTTATGGCTTCCCCTTCAGGGTTGTCGCTGGAAACCGGACCGGTTCTGAGCGAGCGCCTGGCGCGGAACTGCAGTGGGCGTTCAGCCGGTGGAGGATGCTGTGTCAATCTTCGTATGCACCTTCTGCGGGGCGGTGAAAGCGACGAGTGTGCCGGCGCTCAGTTTGAGCATTGTTCCGCATGTTCCGTCTGATTTAGAGACCACGGTGTTGAAGATCTCGCAGAGGAACTCCTGCTGTGAGACAAATGGATAGAGGAGCCCCTTAAACGCAAAGAGCGCTGCGATCAGGATGAAGAAGAGGAAGAAGACTAATGACAAGGGGTCCTCGATGGTACGCAGCGAGGGACCGCGCAGAAGGGCGACCGCCCCGCCCGCTGCAACTGCCAACCCAGCGAGGCCAACGAAGAACCAGACTTGCCACGCGCGGCGGATGCAACTCCAGCAGAAGAAGGGCCTATAGCGTCCGTATCCGGTTATTTTTCGTTCGAGCTGCGACTCAATGACGTCCTTGGTCGTCATTGGAAGGATTCTCTCGGTGGGCTTGCCTTCGAGTCTTGCGATGTAGAGGGTGGTTCGGAAACCCCGCCGGGCAGGTTTAGCACACAGTATGCAGGTGGTGGAGATTGCGTGCTCGCAAAGAATGGCTTGCCGCTGGTCTGTGGTGACAAAGTCAGTCAGGTGTTGGTTCGGGGCGCTCGGGGTCTTTGGAGGCTGGAGTTGCTGGTCGTGGGTAACGCGGCGGACGACATCGCGCGCCAGGAAGACGAGGAAGGCGATGACGCCGAGTATGAAGAGCACCGAGATTATCAAAACCGCCCACACGTATAGGTCATCCGAGGTCATGGCAGTGTATTTCAGCGTCATAATTCTAGTCTGCAAGAGCCTCATCACCGCGACACCGACCTCAGCGTGGACATGATCGTCGGCAGGTGGCTCAGGAGGTAATCGACTTCTGCCTCTGAATTGTAACCAATAGGAGTCTGCTCTTCCGACGTGACTGGAGTGTGCCTGGCTGAGTGTGGCCATTCAAGGCGAAACGCGGCAGAATTGCTCCCTGCCAAGTGCTTGGCCCGGCTTCGGGGCTGGTTGGCGGCCGCCCACCAGCCCCCGATGGCGGTCGTGGTCTCCAGGAAGGCCGGTCAGGGGGCCACTGCGGCTGGAAACGGCGGTCGCGCCGGTCGTCGAGGGTGCACTTCACCGCCGAGCGGATGCCCCGCCTCACGCGCGACGCCACCACTCCCCCCGTTTGGTCTCGACTTGGGCCTCAGCCCTCGACCGCGACGCGCGTCGACGGCGGGGCACGAGCCGAGGGCTCGTCCCACAGCCCGCAGTGCCGGAGAATCTTCTCGATGACATCGGTCTGATGCCGCTCGATGAAGGCGATGATTTTCATCTCCGCGCCACACTTGGGACAGCGAATTGGGTCCGACGCGTAAACTTGTTTGATCAGCGCCGCCCAGCCTTTGCGGGCCTGCCGCGCCGTGGGGGCGCGGGCGCGAATCCCCGTTGCGGCCGCCGCCGGTTGCCGTTGGGACCGCTGGCCGCGAGTCTTGTTCGAATACCACCCGTAGTAACGCACCAAGTGGCTGCCCGGATCCGGGATGTGTTGGGTCACCTCCACCAGGAAATCCAACGGATCGAAGATCTGGAAGTTGCGGGATGGGCCGGCCAGCAGTTGGTCGTCCCCCGGTTCGGGGAAGCGACCGACGGCGTTGTGCTCGGTTTTGTAGATCGTAAACGGTAAGCGGGATGCAGGGGTCGACTGTTGTCTTAGCCCCCGAGGACTTTGTTGATGTGTTCGGTGGTACCGAGCATGACCTCGTAATCGAACTTTCCCGAGCCACAGCGTTGTTCGAGCTGCCTGACGATGCGCAGGGCTTGGGCTTCAGTTTCACGGGGGCCCCTCCGGTAGAATGGCTTACCTTGGCGACCGAACCCGAACTCCTGGGGACACTGAGCAACCTGCAATCCCCCGAACACCCGGGCCGCCTGGCGATAGTCTGGGTGCGGCGTGAAGCCCAGTCCCTTGGCGTACTGGACGGCCTGTTCCACCAGCTTGCGGGCGCACGCCGGTTCGCTGTTCACCATGGGAAAGCGAGCCACGTAATGATCCCGGATGCGGCGACGGTAGTCCTCGGTGTCACCCGCCTCATACACCGCCAGCTTGGCGCCCAGACAGAACACATCGAGGAGGAAGACACCGGCCTCTGTGCGCCGCCCGCCGGACTTGAACCGGGCGATGATCACCCAGCCCAGACCTTGGCTAGAGAGATCCGTCGGCCAAAGTGCTTCGTGGGTCGCTGCGCGCGGTCGAGCGGAGGAGCTCCGGCATGGGGGCACCGTAGCCGAACCACCGGTGCCGGAGCAATCCTTTGACGCGACCCCACATTAGGGAGCGCCTGCGGAGGAGCGCTTCCACCGACTGGGCAGGAGCTCGGCGATTTGCGTGATGTTCATCGCCGGTAATCGCCGCAAGACATCTGTGAGGTACTCCTGGGGATTGATCCCCCGTCGGCGACAACTGATGATGAAGGAGTAGATCAGCGCACTGCGCCAACCGGCATCAGGGTGGCCAATGAAGAGCCAGCGGCGACGACCGACAGCAGGAACTCGAATCGAGTTTTCCACGAGGTTGTTATCGATCTGGTAGTAGCCCGACTTGAGGTAGCCGATGAGGGCCTCATATTCGTTGACGAGATAGCTCAACGCTTTGCCCAGACTGCTCTTGGGCAGCAGTTGGGGCTGCAGCGCTTGCGCCCGTTCCTTGAGCAGAGCCCAGATCGGGGCGGCCTCTTTCTGCCGGATCTGATGACGTTGGTCCGGTGTCAGTGGCTTGGCCTCCCGTTCCAGGCGGTACAACAATCGAAACTGGCCAATGAACCAGATTGCCCGCCGGTCTCCATCTTTGAGGGCGCGGTGGAACTTGCGGCGCGAGTGGGCTGCGCATCCAATGCGCACCAAGTCGGCCACCACTTTCTTGAGGGAGTCGTACACCTCGTAGGCGTCAGTCTGGATCGTGCCCCGGAAGTTGGCCAGTTGGGCGTGTGGAGCGGCGCGACCGCGGGTGCCCTGGAAATCGAGGAACACGTCACCGCCGGGAACCGCGTAAAACCACAGGTAGCCTCGGGCACACTTGCCTTTGACCTCGGGGTCCATGACTTTGACCGGGGTCTCGTCCACCTGGAGGTAAGCGCCCTGCTTCATCTCTTCGAACATCAAGCGGTACAGGGGTTGGAGCAGGAAGGCGATGTGAGCCACCCATTGCACCATTTGCTGCCGCGGGAGGACCACGCCGTGCCGCTCCAGGAAGATCCGCTCCAGGGTGTAGTAGGCGACATGGTCGTCGAAACGGGCCAAAAGCAGATAGACCGCCAGCGCCAACCCCAGCTTGCTCTGGGGCAACAAGCGTGGCGGCAGAGGCGCGATCTGAACACTGCCACCTCCACAGCGACAGGCGTACTTGTGACGCACCGTCCGACGCACCACCACCTTGGCCGGCACGTAGTCGAGTTCCTCGCTAACCTCCTCACCGATGCAGCCCGGAGTTTTTCCGCAGTGCTCGCACGGTACCAGCCGCTCCGGTTCGAGTACCACCGTCTGACGTTCCAGATGCTCCGGCAACGGGTGCCGACGACGGCGCTTGCGCCGGGGTGGATCCTCTGGTTCGGGTGTGTCGTCGGCTTCCTCCTCCAGCACGTCCTCACTGGCAGGAGGATCGCGCTGGAGTTGTTCCTGGAGATCAGCGCTGACTTCGGCCAGTTGGGTCTCCTCCTCCGGCGTGAGCTTCTCGCTCTTCTCGCCGAAGAGTTGCCGCTTGAGCTCGGCCAGTTCCAGCAGGGCCTGGCGTAACTGGGCCTCCACCCCCTCCTTTAGAACCAGTTGGGCCTGCAGCCGGCCCATTTCCCCTCGCAGCGCGTCGGCCTGCGCCTGCAGCCGGGCTTTCTCGGCCTCCAGCTCCTGGTTGCGGGCCTGCAGCCGCGCCAGCTCGGTTGGGGCGTCGGCCGGCTTCATCCGTACAAAGCCTCGCGAAAGTCCGGCTGCAGCGCACGCACGTAGAGTTCCTTCACCGGCACCTGCAACGTGCGATGACGATCGGCGCGGCTGCGACCGGTCGTCTGTCCCACCCGTAGCCAGTTGGCCGCCCGATAGCACGTGCCAGCAAACCGTTCCCGCTCCACGAAAGTCTCCAAGAGCACGACCCGATGGCCGTACTTGCCCTGCCAGTCCTCGGCGATCCGCCGACCCAGCGCGCCCAGAATCCAGCTTCCCAACTGCGGCACCCGCACCCAGGGCAACAGCAGGAACCGGACATTGTTCGTGATCCGCTTCAAGTTCGCCTCCCGCTGGCCAGCACTCCATCCGATCCACTGATCGCGTGCTGCGCACTTCCAGGCCGCACCTGCATACACCGCCGCCGCCAGCAGGCGCCCGGTCCGGTCCCGCACCATGTATTGCAGGTTCTCGCCGGCCGGTGCGCGGTAGCCCAGATAGTGGAACGTCGCCAGTGCGGCACGCAGTTGTTCCCGCTCTGACCGCCGGTAGCTCACCTCCTGGATCTGCATCGGACCTACATCCGCCAGGCTCCCCGCGATCGGCGTCCGGTCCCAGTCGCGCTTGGCTGGGGCCGCCAGACGGTGGCGATTGGGCGAGCAGATCCGACGCTCCGGCAAGCAAAGCCACCCGCGTTGCTCCAGCTTCAAGAGCACCGTGCGCGCCGCCATATCCCGCCATTGTCCGGTGGCCGTGCGCCAATCCCATACCGCGCACAGCTCCCGCGAGAGCCGGTAGCGACTCCAGTTCGGATGGGCTCCAATCAGGTCCCGAGCCAGGATCAAGTCCTGCGGCTGGAACCGGCGGCCATGCAAGACAACCGTTTCGGTCACGCGCCATGGTCTACAGCACAAGCACGGGCAGAAGCCAGCACAAAATCGCGCCCACACCAAAAATCTTCAGCGCCGGTACCAACCTCTCTTTTCCTGCACCTCCAACCCCGTCATGAGCGCACTCAACTGCTCGGGTCGCAGCCCGACCGAGACCCCTTCGCCCCGCGGCCAACTCAGCGTCCCGCCCTCCAGTCGCTTGGTCGCCAGCCACAACCCTGTCCCATCCCACCATAAAAGGCGCAGTCGGTTGCGACGCCGATTGGTGAATACGAACAACCCGCCCTCCACGACCTGCTGTTCGAGCACCGTCTGCACGTGCGCCGAGAGCCCGTCGAAGCTGCGTCGCAGGTCCACCGGCGCCACTGCCACGAAAATCCGCGTCGCCGGCGTCAGCGCGAGCATGACCGTGCCAGTGCCGCCACCAGTGCCCCAGCCCACTCCGGCTCCGTTGCCTCGCTCACTCGCACCACCAGGCCGCCTGACAGTGCGACTTCTGCCCCCCAGCGGCCCGCCGCCGCCATATTCCCCGCCAGTCGCACCTCCCGAAACACCGGTGCCACCCCCTCCGCGATCGGCGCTGGCTCAGGTGCGTACACCCAGTAATGCAGTTGCCCGGCCTTCAGTCCGTGCTCGGCCGCAAAATCTTTTAGGCCAAGACCACTGTCACGGTAGCGCTTGACCCACTTGGCTCGCTCCTCCTTGGAAACGACGTCGCCGTTCTGATGATCGCTCTTCACCTCGCGAAGCTACCACCTGCCCGTCGCCCTCGCATAGATGCGCCGCGTTTACCGCTTACGCTTGGTCGGCAGTTCTTGATCATTCGATTTCTTCTGTCTGTCTCTTGACAGTCGTCCATTCCTGAACCACTCTCCCTGCTAATTGTCAGCGCCCTGCCTCTGTCCGGCGGGCTCGGCGAGATGCCTGGAAACTGGTTGGATGAGAAATGTCATGAAATTGAACCGCTGTTTGTCGATCTTCAGTCTGAGTTCGGGTTTGTTTTTGCTCGCTTTTCCCAGCTCGGCCCAGCCCCTGCCCCATGAGACCACACAGGCCGCCGCGTTCGCCCGCGCCAGGGCGGAAGGCAAAATGGTCCTGTCCGATTTCTTCCGGCCCGGCTGTTCGGACTGCACGGGAATGGACTCGAACTTCCAGAAGACCTCCCCCTTCCTTAAACAGTGGATTTCAGCCTCCTGTGTCCTGTGGAAGGCGAATGTCGACACTTCGAGTGAGTGGCAGGCTTACGCCACTGGTTTGGCCGATTTCCCGCTTCCTCTGTGCGCGTTTATCGATCCGGGCGCACCGGGTGAAACCCTCGCCAAATACACCGGTCTCATTTCCGCGACCACCTTCTTGACGTTCGTGGAAAAGCAGGCAAAGAAGAACCTCCCGATCGTGGTGATCAACCTGCCGGCCGAACCGCTGACCAGTCCCAATTTCACAGTGCAAGGCTGGGCGCGAACCAGTGCGGGGCTGAGCGGCTCCGTCGCCAATGCAGCGATCACACGCGTGATGTGGCGGCTGAACGGCACCGGCGAGTTCCAGGCAGCCAGCGGAACCACGGAGTGGTCTGCCCAGGTCAGTCTGCCGTTCCAAAACAACGTCTTCGAATCGTACGTCGAGTATGAAGGCAATAAGAAAAGTTGGACCAACAAAGTGACGCTGGTGACCGCGAACCCCGCTGTCCGCTACGACCAGACCATCGATTTCGCGACTTTGGGTGCCCGTACCTTTGGCGACGCCCCGTTCTCGTTGGCAGCCACCGCTTCGTCGTTGCTGCCGGTTAGTTTCACGAGTGACAATGAGAGCGTTGCCAAGGTCACCGGCAGTACCGTGGCGATCGTCGGCGCCGGTGTCGCCAACATCACCGCATCCCAGGTGGGCGATAGCCAGTACCTGCCGGCACAGAGCGTGACACGGGCGTTGCTGGTCAACAAAGCGCCTCAAACCATCACTTTTGGGGCGCTGGGTGAGAGAAGGGTGGGTGATTTCCCGTTCCAACTGGCAGCCACGGCCTCGTCAGGGTTGCCGGTCCAGTATGCCTGTGCTGAGATCAACGTCGTCGAACTCAACCAGGAAGTGGTGGTCATTGTTGGCGCCGGCACTGCGAACATCACCGCATCGCAGCCGGGCAACAGCAACTACCTGCCGGCACAGTCCGTCACACAGGCGCTCATCGTCAGGCCGCTCCTGGTTACTCAGGAGGAGGCGAATGCGGTCCTCGCCCAACACTGGGTCGCCACGCCGCCCAACGCCACCAACTTCGCCATCGTGGCGCAGACGAACTACACTTTCGTCATCACCAATATCGCGAGCACAAACATCGCGTTCCGGGTGCAATATACAACCGACCTTGCAAACCCGAGCTGGCAGGATGTTGGCGTGCGGTTCGTCGCCCCGAACACGGGTTACTTCCGCCTGGTGGCTCCTTAGCCCGCATTTCTCACCGACTTTTGATGTCCTCTGACCGGTCACCGTCCCATTTCACCTGAAATGCGGGCTGTCGGAAACTCGCGCCCGAAGCAGATGGAACCAATCCCGACCACATTGTGTCCGCGTGCCCGGGTCGCCCACGCGGCTGCGGCGCGTCCCGGGCTCTGATGAACCGATGAGCCAATTCCATTTGCTGGGCGCGGGTTTCATAGCCGGGAAATCTCACCCACGGACCGTCAGGAATGCCACGACCGCCCCACTGGTGAGATTTCCGGGTTAGCGAGGCTTCGCCTCCGACGGGCTAGGCGGCTGAGCAACTCGTCTGCGCAACTCGTCTGCACTGGGCGGCCACCGCCATCACCGGCGTCCGACGCCTCGCTAGAGAGCCGTTTTACCTGTTTCTCGCGTTGCGGCGGGCAGAGGACTGCCCGCGCTACCCGCAACGTAGGGCCGGATCCCCTGACCCTGGCGCTGCATCACCAATTGCTCTGCATCGGGAAGAAAGCGCCGCGACTCGAGAACCGCGTGCGGTCAGTCTCACGCCCCGAGCGCCGGGCGGAATGATCAATGCGCAGGGCTATCCGTGGATTGACAGGGATTTCCTCATCGGCTGCAATGACGCCTTACGCGCTTTGTTCCCCGAGCGCTCAGCAGGGCGCGTCAGCGATGAAACCCCTGGGTCGGAAACCCTGCGGCAGTGCGCGGACCTCGTCCTCCGACACGGCGAGGTGTCCGGTGCGGTGCATCGACCGATTGGGTGAGCGCCGCTTTGGGTGAAGACAAGGTCCCATGAAATTGAATCGTTGGGTATGCCGACTGACTCTGAGTTCGGTTTGTTTCGGGCTGGCATGGGTTTGCGCAGCTCAGAGCTTGACGGCTGAACCCACCGAGACCAAGGCCATCGCCCGGGCCAAGACCGAAGGCAAAGCTCGTCTCCGTGGTGTTCGGCAGAACACATTGCCCGGATTGCACAGCGATGGAAGCGATTCTCCGCAAGACGAATCCGCCCCTTGATCAGTGGCTGCGGGCCTCCTGTGTCGCGGCACGCCAACATCGACGAGTCGACCGAATGGCAGCGCTATGCCAGCGGCCTGGGGCCATTTTCCCTCCCATTGATGTGTCTGGTGGATCCCGCTAAACCCGGTGTGGCCCTTGCGCGCTGGACCGGTTTGATCAGCGCGAA
>CAWJWM010000027.1:0-339036 GCA_963846445.1 uncultured Verrucomicrobiae bacterium
CCGCTTCCCGTTCCTCGCCGTTGACCCAAAGCGTCAGGCGCGACACAACGCCGCCCGGCGGCAGCAGGATTTGGGCACGCGCCTCGCGTTGACGGGGGCTGACGTTCTTGAACTCCATCGTCCATTCGCAGTAGGCGATCGCCGCGTCGGCTTCGACGAGCGCGTCCAGGCGCGAGCTGTGCATGGTCAGGCCCTTGATTCGGCCGCCGACCTGCTCCCCCGCTTGATCCCCGTCCCAGGTCCAATCATCCAGGCCCGCCCAGCGCGTGCGCCCGGTTCGCACCTTCGGCGCGGGGACGCTGTTGAACGGCTGACCGGTGACGCGATAGTAGATCTCGCGCGCCTGCTCCGGCCGCGGTGCACGCCCGCCCGTGAACAGCCACCGACCAGGTCCATGTTCTCGGCCGCTCGCGTGCGTCCGTAACAGTCGCGCAGCAGGACGTTGCGATCGCCCCAGGGGCGGAGGAGGTCAAGGCCGCGTTGCACTGCGGCCGGTTCGTCGGCCGTCGCCAGCGTCAACCCGTAGCGGGTCAGGGCCTCGCGGGTTCCGAGCGCGACCAGCGCCGCCAAGCCACCGCGAATCCGGGCCACGCGCCGCGCTGACGCCGCCCCGGCGGGGCTGTCGTCGGCCAGGTCGAGCCGCAACCGTCGGAGCAGGTAGAGCGTCACGATGAGCGAAAGCGTCGGCGACAAGGGCAGCAGACCCCAACCGTAAAAGATGACGCCAGCAAACCCGGCAACATCAGGGGCAGGAAAATCAGCGCGTAGTACAGCTCGACGCCGACGGCCAGACCACCCACCCAGCCGAGCCAGCGATGCGTCACTGCGGTGCGCCGCTTGATCGCCCGCCAAAGCAGCCCGTTGGTCAGGGGGACGACGGCCACCAGCGCCACATGCCAGAGTGTGGGGAGCGGATCGAAGAACGCGCCGGCGCACATGCCGGTGATCCACTCGACCAGCAATGCGATGACCGGCAGGACCGTGCCGAGGCCGATCACCCACACGTTGGTCCAAAGGCCGACAGGCGGTCGCGGCGGGATCGCAGGGGCTGGCGACTGCCCATGCCGGCGGGTCGTCGCCGCGCTGCGTTTCGCCGTCCGCCAGGGCGCTCCGGCGCGCCGATTCGCGCCAGCAAGCGGCGCACGTCCTGTTCTGTCACGACCTCGAGATCGGCGGCGGCGGCCTCCTGTTCGAGGTGCCGGCGCAGATCGTCGATCACTTCGTTGGGATCGGCGCCCGAGGCCGCCAGCGCGGGCCGCACACGGTCGAAGTATTGTTCCAGTTCCTGTCGGGCTGCGGCCGTCCACGTCCTCATGCGATTGCTCCTCGTTTGCGCAGGACCTTGGCCCCGTGGTTGAGGCTGTCCGTGTACTGCTGCATCAGTGCCAACGTCTCACGGCCGACGGGACTCAGGGCGTAATACTTGCGCGCTGGTCCCTCGGACGATTCCTCGAGCCGTGCGGTCACCAAGCCCTGGACCCGCAGGCGCGACAACAGCGGATAGAGCGTCCCTTCGGTGACGCCCAGGCCGGGGAGGCCCACCAGGGTCTTGACCAGTTCGTAGCCGTAACGCTCCTTCTCCGCCAGGGCGTTGAGCACGCACAGGTCGAGGAGACCCTTGCGCACCTGGACGGTCCAGTTGTCGAAGTAATCGTTCATGAGGCGCGCGGCTGACGTTGCGGCGTTTCCACCCATCCCCAAATCGCCAGACGCATCGCGACGGCCAGAGCCAGCGACGAGGATCCTCCTAGGGCAATCCAGTCGCTGGGGTCGATCTGGCCGGGTCGATCGAAATGCAACTGGGCTGCCGCGGTGACGGCCCACAACGCCAGCAGGATCATGCCGCACAAGCCCAACGAGCGGACCGAGCGCAAGGCCGGACCCGACGATGGCGTAACTGACGAGCAGCGTGGGCAGATGAAGCAACCACGCCACAGCCCAGACATCCTGGCGAAGGGGGCGCTCATCCAGGACCACCCCCCAAACCGCGAGCAGTCCCCAGGCAGAGATCGGACCGGCCAAAACGGGCCAACGGAGCCGAGGCCACCGGGGCGATTGGCGGGCGCCGACGCACTCGATCCAGAGTCCCCAACCGAGCAAAGCGCCCGTGCCGCTGAGCGAAAGGAGCAGCAGCCAATTGGCCCCGTACGCGGAGGCGGGGCCGGCGTACGCGGTCCACCCCGGCAGGAACTCGACAGACCGTGCGGGATCGTCGAAGGCGGGCTGGAGGCGAAGGATCTGCGCGAGCGCCAGGAAGAGGGGCAGCCAGCCGACGAGGAGGAAGGCGACGGATTGCGTCTTCGTCGTTCTCAATGGAATGGCATCTCGCTCCATACGGCGGCCCAAAACCAAGCACGCTCTCTACTGCATTTGCACATGTACCTTGCATCACATAGTACATAGCTTGGACGTGGTCAAGGAGTTTTTTCCTCTCCGGGAACACGCACCTTGCGCCACCTCCTCCGAGAGGACCTGCTCACGATCCCTTGCCACCGCCCCACTCAGGGCGGCGCCCAACACTGCCCGGATGCCCCGGGACGTTGTCCGGGTCGGACCGGGACTCTGTCCGGACCGTCCCGGATTGCTGTCCGGATGCCGCTGGAATCCTGTCCGGCACACTCCGGAGCGCTGTCCGACATCGGCCGGAATTCTGTCCGGATCAAGTCGGAATTGGTGTCCGAATGCCGCCGGAATACGCAGCCATTTCTCATCTTCGACCACGAATGCCTGGCAGCATCCCTCAAAGACGTGCCCACACTGTCGACCTCATTTGTCAATAATACGGATCTGACCCCATTGCTTTTTCTAGCTCACGGCGATGAGCGAGACACGCTCGTTGCGCGCGTTGCGGGCGTACCCTTGGGCACGGGGGTCGAGTTGCGGTTGGCCGTCGACGAGGAACAGGTAGCGGTGATGCCCGTGGTGCAGGGGGATCTGGACAGCCCAACCGCCATCAGGTTGGCGCCGCATCGGATTCGCCTCTGCGCGCCAGTCGTTGAAATCCCCGATGACCGAGGCCTCCCGCGCCTCGGGTGCCAGGCAGAAGAAATTGACCGGCTTGAGCATGCGCTTGGCGGAATACCGGGCCTGGTCATCCCGCGATGGCGCTCTGGGCGTTTGCATCATTCCGTACATGGTTCGCTGGTCCGCGCGCAGGATTTGCCCGGTCAACTCGACCGTGCCGGCGGCTTCCGCCGCTCACGCTGCGCCCGGTTCGATTCTCAGGACTAGCAAGCCGCGTGCCGAATGGCGCGAAGGCAGGCAGGTCGGATGGGAGAGGGCGCGAGGGGTCCGTGTTGTGTATCCTCCCGACTGACCAGTCGATGATGCTGCGCCGGGTCAGGGGACCCGGCCTACAATGCTGTTGGCCGCGTTGCTCTCAAGCGGCGCAGCTTCTGACGTTGTGTGCAGCCTCATCGGTCTGAGGCCGAGGCTCGCTAATCGAAGGCCATCTCGAAGCTGATGACGTTGCCGGCGAACGTGGTCTTGATCTTGCAGTTGCTCTTGTTGAAGACGGCCTGCATGGCCTTGTTCTCCGTCGAGCACTTCGGCGGTGAAGCCGCGGATGCCGTTGCGGCGGGCGATGCGCATGAGGTGCTGGAGCAGGAACGTGCCGATGCCGTGGTTCTGCCAGTCGTCGTGCACGACGAACGCCACTTCGGCCATGTTCGTCTTCGGGATCGAGGTAGTAGCTGCCCACGGCGATGATGTCCTCGCCGTGCGCCTCGGGCAGCGTGCCGACGATGGTCACGTCGTTGCGGTGGTCGATGTAGACGAAGTCCTGGATCTGCCGGCGCGGGACGCGCTTCGTGATAGCTCATGAACCGGTAGTAGATCGTCTGCTGCGACAGCTCGTAGAACAGGTCGCGCATGCGCGGTTCGTCGGTCGGATGGATCGGGCGGAAGTTGATCTGGGTGCCGTCGTTGAGCAGGTAGGTGGTGCGCAGTTCCTTGGGGCCGACGAGGATCTTGCCTTCCATGTCGGCCAGTTCGGCGGAGAGGTACTTGGCCTCGATGGCTTCCCGCAGCAGCTGGGCGCGGAAGTTCGGGTGCGCGATGCTGATCAGGGCCAGGGCGCGTTCCTGGATGCTCTTGCCGTGCAGGTAGGCCACGCCGTATTCGGTCACGACGTAGTGCACGCCGGCGCGGGTGGTGACCACGCCGGCGCCGGGGCTGAGGCGGGTGACGATGCGCGAGATCGTGCCGTCCTTGGCGGTCGAGGGCAGGGCGATGATGGCCTTGCCGCCGCGCGCCTTGGCCGCGCCGCGGTTGAAGTCCACCTGGCCGCCGACGCCGGAGAAGAACTTCGAGCCGATGCGAATCGGCGCAGACCTGGCCGGTGAGGTCGACTTCGAGCGCCATGTTCACCGCCACCATCTTGTGCTGCTGGCTGATGACGTACGGGTCGTTGACGTACTCGGTCGGGTGGAACGAGAACATCGGGTTGTTGTCGATGAAGTCGTAGAGCCGTTCTGGTGCCGAGGCAGAAGCTGGCGACGATCTTGCCGCGGTCGAGCGTCTTGCGGGCGCCGGTGATCGCGCCGGACTCGATCAGGTCGACGATGCCGTCGGAGATCATCTCGGTGTGGATGCCGAGGTCCTTCTTGTCCTTGAGGAAGCCGAGCAGCGCCTGCGGGATGCGGCCGATGCCGACCTCGATGGTCGAGCCGTCCTCGATCAGCGCGGCGATGTACTCGCCGATCTGCCGGGTCTCCTCGGTGACTCCATCGGCGGCACTTCGAGGATGCGGCTCGTCGACCGGGCACGAGCACGTCGATGTCGTAGACGTGAATGAAGCGAATCGCCGAGCGTGCGCGGCATGTTGGGATTGACCTGGGCGATGACGAGCGAGGCGTTCTCGGTGGCGCTCTTGACGACGTCCACGGACACGCCGAGGCTGCACATGCCGCGTTCGTCCGGCGGCGTCACCTGGATCAGGGCCACGTCGAGCGGCAACTGGCCGGAGTTGAACAGCCGCGGAATGTCGGAGAGGTGGATGGGCGTGTAGTCGCCCAGGCCCTCCTGGATGATGTCGCGCACGTTTTCCGCGATGAAGAAGCTGTTGACGCGGAAGAACTGGGCCAGCTCCTTGTGGGCGTAGGGCGCGTCGCCGAAGGTCAGCAGGTGGACGATTTCGGTGTCGGGCAGTTCGAAGGCGCGCTTGGTCAGGGCGGTGACGAGTTCCAGCGGTTCGGCGCAGCCGGTGCCGATGAAGATGCGCTGGCCGGGGCGGATCGCTTGCCACCGCCTCCTCCGGCGTGGCGATCATCGACTTGTACTTCTCCTTCCAGTCGGGGTCGTAACTGAGGTTCGTGTTCTTCATGGTTAGTTCGCAGGGTTTGGCGAGGGTCATGCGGGCGTCGGCCACGTAGGCTTCGGTGCCGACCTCGCCGACGATGAACGGGTTGATGTCGAGTTCCGTGATCTCCGGGTAATCGGTGGCGAGCTGGCTGATGCGCTGCAGCGCGCTGGCGATGGCGTCCAGGTCCACGGGCGCCTGGCCGCGCGCGCCCTTGAGCAGGGCGTAGGAGCGCGTGCCCTTCAGCATCTGCATCGCCTCGTCCGGCGTGATCGGCGCCAGGTGGAAGGTCACGTCCTTCATCACCTCGACGAAGATGCCGCCCAGGCCGAACATCAGCATCGGGCCGAACTGCGGGTCGCGCGTCATGCCGAGGATCACCTCGCGGCCGCGGTGGCCCATCTTCTCGACGTAGGCGCCGCGGATGAAGGCGTTGGGCGCGCGCCGCTGCACGCGCAGCATCATCAGATCAAACGCGTCGCGCACCTGCTCGGCGTTGGCCAGGTTGATGCGCACGCCGCCGAAGTCGGATTTGTGGATGATGTCCGGCGAGGAGATTTTCAGCACGACCGGGTAGCCGATGCGATCGGCCATCTCGACCGCTTCGTCGGCGTCTGTGCGCGAGGGAGCCGTCGAGGATGTTGAAGTCGTAGGCGCGCAGGATTTCCTTGGCCTCGACTTCGCCCACCTGCTGCGATGTCGCTGCGGATGTGCCACTGGATGACGCGGTCCACGCGGCGGCGGTTGACCGGGAAGCGCGTGACGATGCGCGGCGGGCGCCGGCGCCAGGCGGCGTAATCGCACATGGCCCGCAGCGCGGCCACGGCGCGGTCGGGCGCCGGGTAGTTCGGGATGCCCAGCTCCATCAAGCTGCGCCTTGCCGGCGGCGACTTCTTCGCCGCCCATGAACGCGGTGAGCAACGGCTTCTTGCCGTTGTGGGCGGCGGCGAGCTTCTCGGCCAGCTCGAGCGGCCGGGTCATGTTCTGCGGCGTGACGACCACGACGAATGGCGTCAATGGTCGTCGTCCTCCTGCAGGATTTCGAAGCGCCTTCGATGTAGCGATCCGGCTCGGCGTCGCCGATGACGTCCACGGGATTGCCGAAGGCGGCCGTGGGCGGCAGCACTTGCGCGGAGTCTGCGCCTTGGTGGCGTCGCTGGGCGCGACCATCTTCAGCCCGATGCGTTTCGGCGGCGTCGGCGGCCATGATGCCGGGGCCGCCGGCGTTGGTGATGACGGCGACGCGATCGCCGGCGGGCAGCGGCTGCGATGGCGAAGGCCAGCGCGTAGTCGAACAGCGCCTCGAAATTCTCGGCGCGGATGACGCCGGAGCGCTTGAAGGCGGCGCCGTAGGCGATGTCCGCCCCGGCCAGGCTGCCGGTGTGGGAGGAGGCGGCCTTGGCGCCGGCCTGGGTGATGCCGACCTTGAGGATGACGACCGGCTTGACGTTGGCGCGCCTCCTCGGCGACGCGCAGGAACTTGTCGCCTTCCTTGATGCTTTCGAGGTAGCCGGCGATGACGCGTGGTCTCCTTGTCCTCGGCCAGCGCCTGGAGGAAGTCGACTTCGTTCAGGTCGGCCTTGTTGCCGAAGCTGATGACCTTGCCCAGCCCGAGCTTTTGGCTGGCGGCCCAGTCGAGGATGGCGACGCAGAGCGCGCCGGATTGGGAGATGACCGAGATGTGCCCGGACGGCGGCACGGAGGGCGCGAACGTGGCGTTCATCGCGTGGTGCGTGTTGAGCACGCCCAGGCAGTTGGGCCCCATCATCCGCACGCCGTGCGCCTGGCAGAGCTCGACCAGCTCCTTCTCCGCCTCGGCGCCCTTGGCGCCCACTTCCTTGAAGCCGGCGGTGATGACGATGATCGTCTTGGCGCCGGCATCGATCGAATCCTGGATGGCCTGCTTGACGTACTTGGCGCCGACGACGATCACGCTGAGGTCGATCTTGCCGCCGTAACTCCTCGAGGCTCTTGTAGCACTTCACGCCGAGGATGTCCGGCGCCTCGAGGTTGATTGGCACGATGGTGCCTTTGAACCCGCTGCGCGTCAGGTTGTGCATGAAGGCGTACCCGACCTTCTCCGGGTTCCGCGACGCGCCGATCACGGCCACGGTCTGTGGATAAAGCAGTGTCTCAAGCATACTGGTTTTAGTTCAGGGCCGCCCCGCGAAGCGACAACCCGCTCTCAGGCCGAACCCGCTGCGCCCCGCTGGCCACCGGACACCATCCGCAGGTCAATGTCGTCCTCGGTCTGGCCCCGGCCATCTCGGAGAGGCTGTTCAGCCACCCCGCGACAGTAGGGATTCGCCTTTCCCCGCACTCGCCTGGAATTGGCGAAAGCGCGTCATTTTTTGGCTGAAGCGGATCGCGAGCCCACCGCTCCGAACGCCCCTGGGATGAATCTGAAACCTGAGCATCGTCAGGGGCCTTCGCAGCGCGGCAGAGCCGCAACCAAAGTGAAGGGGCCACTCGTATACCTCTGGTGCCGACGAACGCACGGGTCGTCGCGCTGCGCCAGCGCTGCTGCGCAGCGCTCAGGGGATCCGAGGAGATGCACCACCAAGGTGCGTGCAAGCGAGCCACAGATGTTCAAAAGGTGAACGCGTTGGTCGAATGAAAATCTTCGCCAAACTGCACAAAGTGAACACATGGGAACACGCTTATTGGCAAAGGGAATGTTCTCGGACCATCGTCTATCCTTTTCCCCTCACCCTAACCCTCTCCCTTGGGGAGAGGGAACAGCCTCGTCCGATCTCGGACCATCCGATCAGACTCAGCTCCGGGCCTCCGTCGGAATCCGAAGCTGATTTAGGTGACCGAACATCAAGGATGCACGAATCGAGCGAGGGCGACCGAACGGTCTCCCTCTCCCTCGGGGAGAGGGGCGGGGTGAGGGGGAATGTCGTGCCCGCCCGCCCTCGATGCACGATTGCACTGAAGTGTGTGAGGAGGAGGCTTGCGCTCTATTTCTGGGCGGCGCTCAGCACAGCGAGTTCGGCGGTGATGAGGGAGGCGTGCATGCCGGCCGGGTCTGGCGCGGCGCGCAATTGTTCGAGCAGGTCTGTCTTTTGAGCCAGGAGGCACAAGCGCGCCAGGGTGTGCAAGTGCAACCGATCGTCCTGGCAGCCCAGCAAGAAGAACAGTTCTGTGGGGTGGCCGTCTGGGGCGCCGTAGTGAATGGGACGCAGCGTGCGCCCGAGGAGCAGAAAGGACCTGGTGAAGCGATAGGGATCGGGCGAGCGCGGATGGAGGAAGGCCACGCCGCCCGGGACGGCTGTCGAGCAGAGGGCTTCGCGTGCCAGGAGGCTGGCGGCGAGTTCGGGCGGATCGCAGACCCATCCGGTGGATTTGGCCAGAGCCACGAGGTCGTGGAGGACCGAGGCCTTGGTTTTGGCGCTCATGGCGGCATTGATTTGCTCGGGCCGAATGAGGCCGGGCAGCAGAGGAGCGCTGGGGGAGAGCGCGCAGGCGCGCGGCCACGAGGGCCGGTCGCGGGTCACGGGGTCGGATCCTGCGGAACCGAGAATGTGGCGTGATGCCCAGTCGTCGAGATCCTGACGGCGGAACACGATGCGGTCGCCCCGTCTCTCGAAGGGAATGAGACGGGCCTTGACGAGTTCATCGAGGTCGTGCGGGCGGAGGTGGAGGTACTCCGCCGCTTCGTCGGCACTGATGAAGCGATAGGGCATGCGGGGTGTCCGTCACTGGGGAGCCACTTCGAGCCGGAAGAACCGGACATCGTGGGCGGAGGCGGTCGGGGCAAGGCGGGTTTCGACGCGCCACGTTGACGCGTCGAGCACGTGGATGATTGTCTCCGGGGCGAGGTCGACGCCAGCCACCGCGTCGGTCCAGGCGATCGGCGCCTGAAGGTCGAGGGCGATTTGCAGTGTGTAGCGGACATCGTGGAAGCTGTCATTCAGGCGTGTGTAACCCAGCCAGAGCCCGTCGGATCGACGATCGATCGAGATCGAGGCGCGGGCCAATCGCTGTTGGTCGGTCAGCCCGTCATGGCGTCCCATGCCGTAGGCGTACAGTTCGAAGTTGCTCAATCCCGCGCAGCCTGAAGGCGCATCGGGTGCGGCGACGACGCCGCCAAGGACTTCGATCTCGCTGTAATTGGCCGGTTGCCACTGTTCGTAGCCGGTGGGGACGTACGCTGGGGCGGACGCGAGGCGGAAGCGAGCCACCAGCGTGATCGGCGTTGCCCCGACGAACAGGCTGGGGCTCGGGTTGGTGATCGCGGTGCCGGCCCAACCGTCGAATGCATAGCCCGGGTCCCAGACCGCCTGGACTGGCACCGGCAGGCTGCGGAAGAACTGGCCTGTCCACGCGGCGCGGTCGGTGACGCCCTCGGTGGCGGTGTCCAGGACGACGCCGTTGACCGTGAAGCGGCCTCCGACGCCGCTTGGGTCGGTGTTGCGCACTGTCAAAGTGCCGGTGCCTCCAAGGCTGAAATGGGCGTCCAGATGGTTCCACGAGACGTCGTGGCGTCTGGCGGTGTACTGAACCAGGGCGTGATCGACGGCCTGGCGCCACTGCGCCTGAGTGTGAGCGCGGCCCCATCGGCGGAAGTGCCGTTCGATTTCCGGCGCGATCACATCGGCGGCCTGATGGATGAGGTCTGCCAGGCGCTCCGGGCGGAAGGTGGTGTTGAGCAGGTTGGCATACCGGGTCACGAAGTGGTTTCGGAAGTCCATGTTCTGCCAGAGCTGGTTGATGAGGAAACCGGGCTCTTTGGCACCGGTCATATCCTTGTCGGAAAGGTAGGCGAACATGTCGAAATCGGGGCCTTCTGCGCCTGCGACATCCAGATCGTAGAGCATCCAGCGCCAGCGCGTGTCGCCGTACTTGCCGGAGGCTGCCGTCTGGTTGGTGTGGGCCCGCCAGAAGTCGCAGTTGTTGATGGGCCAGTCGGTGTTGGCGAAGAAGGTCTCCGCGATGATGTAATCGGCGTAGTTGGTCACGTCGATCGACCCGGGCCGGAGCGGATCGGGGGTTTGCAGTTGGAGGTAGTTCTCCGGCACGCTGAGCGGGTTGTCCTGGATCCAGTCGAGCAGGGCCTCGTAATCTTCGTCGGCGTTCGTGTCGCCGTCGATCCGTTCGATGCGGACCTTGTCGTTGTTGAGCGGGTCTTCTTCGTGCATGAGAATATCGCAGTTATCGGCCTCGAGACCGTAGCGGGTGGCGAGGTAGTGTTTATCGAAGCTCTCGCGCAGGTTATGAATCCCCCAGTATTCGCCGTTGACGTAGGCGACGGTCGGCCGGTAAGCCATCACCGAAAGGTCGAGCCCCCAGGCCATGCGGTGGAACACGGCGTCTTTGATCATGGTGGCGACACCCTCGAAGTCGGGTCCATACCAATCGTTGCCGCTGCTGCGCAGGAGAAAGCGCTTGTAGCTGGTGGCGGCCTCGTCGGGGAAGAGCGGATAGTTGACGCGGTCGCTGCCGTACTCGGCCAGTCGCGCAAGAAGGTAGAGTGCCTTTTGGGGCATGGCGCGCGTTCCGCCGCCGTGCATGGTCAAGCCCAGCAATTGGGAAAAGGCGGGGGTGGGTTGGGCCGCCTCGATCAGCTCGATTTGCACCGGGCGCTCCCACTCGGTTGAGTCGCTGTCCTGGTGGTAGTTGGCGTGCGGTTTGCCCCATCGGTTGTCCCCGTAGCCCTCGGGCGAATCGGCGTAGTACTTGCCCGGCACGTAGATGCCCGAGGTGAAGCCGAACAAATGCTGCGCCTCGGTGGTGAGCGAGACCAACGGCAGACTGCGGTCGGCGAACTCCGTGCCGACGAAATAGGTGCCGCGCGTCTCGGGCGAGCACTGTTTGTTGTCGGCCGAGACGGCGATCGCGCGGAGCACGACTGCTTTGCGAACGCCGCCGATGGGGGTCTGCCAAGTGGCGTTGGGCACGGTATTGGTGATCTCGATCGGATTGGTGCGGATCCAGGCGAGCCCTGAAGTCGCGGGCGCTGCTGCCGTGATCGAAACGGGGTTGCCGCTGTAGACAAAGGCGGTCGAGTCCCAGGGACTGCTCCCATCCAGCGTATAGAACACCCGGTAGCCAGCGGTCGGGGTTTTCAGCACGACGCTCTGGTCTGCGGCATACACGCCCGGGGGAACCGAGAAACTCGGCTTCTGCGAGAGCAGCGTTTCTGCGTATTTGCGGTCGTAGGTGGCATTGGGCAGGCTGGGGGTCGGTTGTTCGTAGACCTTGGACGATGCCGTGACCCCGTCCGACGCCAAGCCGTACGACTTGTTCTCGCCGATCTCGTATCCTGGCGAGTCGAACTTATGAATGCGCGTCAACGTGCTGTTAAACAGGTGAATGATCTCGCCATCCTTGGCCAGTCCGAAGCGGCCGTGGACCACGGGCACCTGCTCATTGACCAGTGCGGTGGCGGTCAGATCCATGATCAGGCTGGGGCTGGCGACCGAGGCCTGGTGGACTTCGACCGCCAGGGTATTGGCGCCCGCCAACAGCCCGACCGTCGACAGCAAGTTCGTGGTCCACAGCGTGGGCGGCACATCCATCGACGCCAGGGTGGTATGGCCGATGGCGCCTGCGGGCAGGTTCTGGCGCAGCACTTCGTTCCCATTAAGGTAGACCACCATGCCATCGTTGATCCGCGCCTTGACGAGCAGGCCGGTGACGACCGTCGGGTTGATGACATGGAACGTCTTGCGGAAATAGGCGGTCGGGTAGCGGTTGGTGGGGTTGCCGCCATCGTCCAGGAGTGTCGCGCAATCGAGGTGCAGGGTCGGGTCGTTGTAACCCAGGGGGGCGATCCCCGAGGACCAGGTGGCGTCGTTGAAGTCGGCGGCCTTCCAGTTCGCTGCCGGAGCACTCGAAGGCGTGGCATACTTCCACGCCACGTTCGGGGGGATCAGGGCGATGTCCGGCGCGTTGGTCCACGCCGTGTATTCGGGCAGATCTGAACTGGCGAAGACCACCAGGAACCCGCCGGGGGCGAGGGTGTAATTGGGCAAACGAACGCCCTTCGCCTCCTCGTACGGGTTGGCATCCCCCATGCCGTAGTTGGAGAGGTTGATGTTGCCCGGACCCGTGTTGTAGAGCTCGATCCAGTCGGAACTCTGATCGCCCTTCTCGTCCGCAAAAACCGAGTTGTCGTAGCACACCTCGTTGATCACGAGCGCGGCGCGGCCCGCACCGCACGCGAGCACGAGCGCCAGGACCACGGCAGCGCGGAGAGGCCACCGCTCGGCTCTCGCAGGCCGCGTCTGGGGGGACGCCGCGGAGGCCGTGCGACAAAGGAAGAACCTGTTCAACCAGTTCATATTCTCTGACATGCCAGCAAATGTTATGCCCTTCAAGGGCTGCGCGGCAAAGTGATCGATGATAGCAGGGGCGCGTCCATCCAGCAAGCGCGTTCCCCACGCTCCACACGGAGACATGGCGTCACGGCGTCGGAGGTCTCGCCGTGTCAGTCGGGCTGAACGTCGTTGTCTGACGACCCAAGAGAGGAAGTTCCAGGAATGCTCATTTTGAAGAACGCCCGGCGCGGAAACCGGCTGAAGCCGGGACACCAAACCGCGCCGGAAGGTCGGAGCGGTGCACGGTGTCCCGCCTTTAGGCGGCTCTTGGCCAGAATGAGAACTGCCGGGAAGTTCTCAGATGCATTGTCATCCGCGATGGGGCCGCGTAACCTCTGCGGAGCAATGGCGGCGGCGGCGCGGTGGGCGAGCGGTGTGATCGCCGGAGCATCGGATGAACCGCCGCGATTTCGGGTCACAGGTGAATGTTCCAGATTGACACACTGATTTTGGTCACCGGCGTGCTGTTGCTGCTCGGTCTGGTGTCGAGCAAACTCTCGGCGCGGCTGGGCATGCCGGTGCTCGTCCTGTTCCTGCTGGTCGGCATGATTGCGGGATCGGAGGGGATTGGCGGTCTGGAATTCGAGGACTACGGTCTGGCGCACGGGATCGGCACGGTGGCCTTGGCGCTGATCCTCTTCGATGGGGGGCTTGGGACCTCGGTGGGTGCGATTCGCGTGTCCTGGAAGCCATCGCTCCTGTTGGCGACGGTGGGGGTGCTGGTGACGGCGGTGATCACTGGCGTGGCGGCCTCGTGGATCCTGGACATCTCGCTGCTCGAGGGGTTGTTACTGGGGAGCATTGTGGGTTCGACGGACGCCTCGGCTGTGTTTGCCGTTTTGCGGTGGGGTGGGGTGGGTCTGCCGAAGAGGATTGCGGCCGTGCTCGAAGTCGAAAGCGCGTCGAACGATCCCATGGCGATCTTCCTGACGATCGGCTGTTTGGAGGTGTTGTTGGGGCACGTGGCGATTGGGCCGGGCATCGTGGGGTTATTCGTCTGGCAGATGGTGATTGGGGCTTTGGGGGGGGTGGCGGGAGGGTACGCCACTGCCTGGGTGGTCAATCGGATTGAACTGGGCGCCGCCGGGATGTACCCGGTGCTCGTCAGCGCGTGCTGTCTGTTCATCTACGGGGTGGCAGCCCAATTGGGCGGCAGCGGTTTTCTTGCGGTCTATCTGGCGGGGTTGGTGATCGGCAACCGGCGGCTGACGTTCCAGCGGAGCATCCGCAGGTTTCACGATGCCCACGCCTGGTTGGCTCAGATTGTCATGTTCGTCACCCTGGGGTTGCTCTGTTTTCCGAGCCGTCTGTGGGAAGTGGGCGGGAAGGCCATTCTGATCAGTGTGGTGTTGTTCTTCGTGGCGCGTCCGGTGGCGGTGTTGCTGTCGGCTCTGCCGTTTCGGTTCTCCTGGCGCGAGTTGAGTTTTTTGTCCTGGGTCGGACTGAAAGGGGCCGTGCCGATCACCCTGGCGACGTTCCCCCTGATGGCCGCCACGCCGGAGCATACACTGCAAGCGCCGCTGCTGTTCGACGTGGTCTTTTTCATCGTCGTGCTGTCGGCGGTCATCCAGGGGACCAGCATGACTCCCGTAGCCCGCTGGCTTGGCCTCGAGCGACCGCGCGCCCCCGAGCCGCCTGTGACCCTCGAGATCAACTCTCTGCGCCATGTGGACGGCGAAGTGGTGGATTACGCGATCGGCGAGGACTCGCGCGCGGCGGGGCGCATGGTCAAGGAACTGGCGCTTCCGGGCGGCGTGGTGATCGCGCTGATCGCCCGCGGAGACCGAGTCATCCCTCCCCAGGGAATCACCCGCATCCATGCCGGGGACCATGTGATCCTGGTCCTGCAGCGCGGCACGCAGCCGCTCATAGACCAGGTGTTCGGGCGCAGCCACGAAGACCGCGCCGCGGTCCCGCGAGCCATCGAGTTCCCGTTCCGTGGGTCCACCACCGTGGGCGAGTTGGAGGAGTTCTATTCGATTCGTATCGATGCCGCTCCGGAGACGACACTCGATGCGGTCATGCGGCGCGAACTTGGGCCGGACGGCACGATCCTGGACGCGGTCGTGGAGTTTCCTCCGCTCAGATTCCGCATCCTGCGCCTCTCGAGTGGGGGGACGATCGAGTTGGTCGGGATGGCGATCCAGCCCGAGTCGGATCCGGGGCATGGTGCATCGGAAGAGCCGACCCGTTAGCGAGGCGTCGGGCGCCGGTGACGAAGGTTTAGCGAGGCTGCGCCTCAGACCAGCGAGGCGTGTGAACGGTTCGTGGCCGCTGGGTGTCCACCACGATCACCGGCAGTGGACGCCTCGCTAAGTGGCGCTGCGCAGCGGCGCCCCAAACTCGACTGGATGACCCCAGGCTCGGGGTTTCGAGGATTCTGGACAGGGGGCGGCGGGGGGGGCAGAGTCGAAGGCGAAAACACATGGCTCAACGAGAGACTCTGACGCCGCGGGAACGGCTCCTGAAGGCGCTCGACCACGAGACGCCCGACCGGGTGCCAATCGACCTTGGGGGCAATCAAACCGGGATCCACCGGAACGCGTACCGCAACCTGATTGCGCACCTGGGCATCCGGGACGAGGTGCGCCTCATGGATGCGGTCCAACAACTGGCACAACCGTGCGAGCAGGTATTGACGCGGCTGCACGTGGATACTCGCTACGTTGCGGCGGGGGCGTCCTCGGGTTGGAAGGGAGGGATTGTCCGCGCCGAACGCGACGGACGTCGCTGGGACGATCTGACCGACGAGTTCGGGGTGCGCTGGTCGATGCCCGAGGATGCGCCGCACTACATGGACATCACGCTGCATCCGCTGGCGGGCGCCACGCTTCGCGACCTGTCTGATTACCCCTGGCCCAAGGGAGACGATCCGAGCCGGTTTGCCGGGCTGCGCGACCGCGCCTGGACGCTGCGCCGCGAGACGCCCTATGCCGTGGTGAGCGGGATATCCGGCGTGGTTTACGAGACGTGCTGGTACCTGCGCGGTCTCGAGCAATGGTTTTGCGATCTGGTCACGAACCCCGAGTTCTGCGAGGCCATGCTCGATGCGACGCTCCGGTTTTGGCTCGACTGGTTTCGGTTGTTCCTGGACGAAGTCGGCGATGTTGTCGACGTGATTATGATCGGGGACGATCTGGCCGGGCAGAACGGTCCGCTGTTCAACCCGGCGCTGTACCGGCGTTTGGTGAAGCCGCGGCACAAGCGCCTTGTCCAGTACATTCGTTCCCGCACCGCAGCGCGGATTTGGTATCACACCTGTGGCGCGTGTGCGGACTTCCTCCCGGATCTCATCGACAACGGGGTGCACATCGTGAATCCGGTGCAGGTGAGCGCGCGGGGGATGGATCCGGCGGACCTCAAGCGGCGGTTTGGGGATCGGCTCGTGTTTTGGGGAGGCGGCGTTGATGCGCAGCGGGTGCTTCCGCGCGGCACGCCGGACGATGTGGCGGCGAACGTGCGGCGGAATCTGGCGGCCTTCATGCCGGGAGGCGGCTACGTCTTCAACAACGTGCACAACATCCAGGGGGAAGTGCCGCCCGAGAACGTTCTGGCCCTGTTCGACACGGCGTACGAATGCGGCTTCTACGGGTGATTGGACCTGCGACCAGGGCGTCGGCTCGCAGCCGGCTCACAGCCCGGCGATCGTGGGGTGCGCCAGCACTGCTGGCGTTTGGGCAAAAAACGCCTCCGCACGCCGCCGCGCTTCGGTCAGGTCCGGCGCATTGGCGACACCCACCCAAAACCGGTGGCCAAACGCGAAATTGGCGGCGTAGTACTTGGTGAACATTTGGACGCGCCGCAGGGCTGCCGCTGCCGGAAAATCCTCGGTCACGCAGTCGCAGATCCGACGCCAGACGGCGGCATAGTCGATCGTTCGCGGTGTGTCCCAGTGGGCGAAGAGCCACGGACGCGCAACGGCCATGCGACCGATCATGATCCCGGATGCGGCCTGCAAATGGGCGGCATGGCGGGCGACGCAGGGAGCGCCGACGAGGTCGCCATTGGCGATCAGCGGCAGGCGGGTGAGGCTGGCCACCCAGGGCAGCAACTCCAGCCGGGCGCGCCGTCGGAATTTGTCCTCGAAGAAGCGCGGGTGGACGATCAAGGCATCGAGCCCGGCATCCTCGAGCATTCGCACCCGCTCGATGAACCAGGCTTGCCAGTCCGGGTGGTGGCGTCCCAGGCGGATTTTGGCGGTGAGCAGCCCCGGCCAGAATCGCCGTGACGTGCGGGCGACTCGGCCCAAGGCATCGAGGTCTTGGAACAGGGCGCTGCCGGCTTCGGCGGCGCGAATCGAAAAGGCGTCGCAGGCCAGGTTCAGATCGACCGCGTCGACGCCCTGTTCTCCCAGGCAATCCAGGACGCGGTCCAACGGATCGCCCGCCCGGACCATGAGTTGATAGAATGTGAATCCGTCTTCCGGGCGCCGCCTGACCCAAGGCGAGTTCTGAAAGTCCTCCGAGAGGATTTGGCGCGCGGCGAGCATCTCCGTCCAGAGGGCACCGCACCCCCCGAACTCGCCCAACACACGACGAAAGGCGCTGTGGCTATATCCGGCCATGGGCGCCCCGAAGCGCGCCGGCGCGAAACGATGCCCGCTGATGGTGCATTCCTCGAACATCGATGGGCTAAGGCGCGCCTCGCTTGACGCAGCGTCAGAAGCCGGGCCGCGCCGAGGCGCGCCGCAACCGGTCGGCAATACCGTCCCACGGTGCGCCCTCGGGGACGGCCTCGACCACGATGCCTGCCGCTCCTTGCTCGTCACAGCGATGCAGTTCGGCATAGAGGGCCCGGGCACAGGCCTCGGGTTGGCGGGGGATCACGCTCACGCCGTGAAATCCAGCGCTGCCCGGGGGGGTTGTGTGGGCGATGACGTGAGTGGCGCCTGCCGTCCATTGCATCCGCTCGATCTGGGAGCGCAGGTCCGCCTCGTCGTTCCACGCGAGCACGACGAGCGGCGCTTGCGGCGCATAATGCCGGGCCAACTGGCCCGGGCTGCGCGGCGGTGCGCCGCGGGGCCGCCCTTCTCCTGTCTGCGGGGCGGTTTGGATTGCCCATTCGACCGGCCCGAGCACGGCGCTGAGGGCCTCGTGATGGACGATCCCGGGTCGCAGCACGCGCGGGGGCGAATGAGTGAGATCGAGCACGGTCGACTCGATTCCGACCGGCGTCGGACCGCCGTCCAGGATCAGCGGGATCAGACCATCGAAGCTCTTGCGGACGTGCTCGGCTCGAGTCGGAGAAAGGGCGGTCGAACGATTCGCGCTGGGCGCGGCCAGGGGGAATCCGCACTCGCGCATCACGGCCTGAATCAGCGGATGGCGGGGACAGCGCACGCCCACAGTCGGTCCTCCTGCGGTGACGATGTCGGGGATAGTGGGCGCCTTGGGCAGGACGATCGTGAGCGGGCCGGGCCAGAAGGCCTCGGCCAGGCGCTGAGCGGGGTCGGTCCAAACCGACACGCATTGTCGGGCCATTTCCGTGCCGGTCACATGCACGATGATCGGGTTGTTGGCCGGGCGGCCTTTCACGGAAAAGATGCGGGCCACGGCTCGTTCGTCGCATGCGTTGGCGGCCAAGCCATAGACGGTCTCGGTCGGCAAGGCGACGACTTCGCCGGCGCGCAAAGCGGCAACCGCTCGATCGACCGCAGCCGCGAGAGACCCGCCGCTGTGCGCGGCCAACACCTCGGTTCTACAGCGCATGACTCCGGCTGCCGGCGGCCTGCGGCCTGCCATCCTGTGCGTCGGGGAGCCCGTGTCGGAGACTCGATCCGGTGTGGCTTGTTTGACTGCGAGAGCGCCCAGTCAACTCGGTTTGAGACAGGAGAGGAAGGTTCAGGGAGCCGGCCAAACACCATCGACAATTCTGCGCATTTGGAACTGGGCGGGATCGAGGACGACGTGCTTGATGCGCTCGCGTTTCCATGTGTAGGTCACATGGACCAAGCCGTCTTTGGTCTGGATCACCGCTGGGTAGGAGAACTCGCTGCCCGGCTCGTTTTCGAGTTCACACACCGCCTGCCAGAGCTTGCCATCGAGAGACAGGGCGACGTTCAGGACTCCGCGGCCTTCGGCGGTGTGATTGTAGACGAGCAGGTGGCGCCGATCGGCGAGGGTCACGGCATCGATGGCGCTGTTGGGGTTGGGCAGGGTGGTGCGGTCCATGGGACTCCAGGAGTTGCCGTTGGTGGTGGACCAGGCTGTCACGATCTTGCCCTGCTTGGACCGGCAGAGGATTTGGTAGGACCCGGCCGCATCCTGCTTGAGGATCGTCGGCTGAATCGCAGACACGGTGAAAGCGGCATTGAGATAGGGGGTGCAATTCCAGATGCCGAAAGGATCTTTCGCCCATTCCATTCGCACGCGCCATCCCCGATCCTCGGAACTCGATCCGCAGAGCAATGTGCCGTTGAACATCTCGATCGGCTTATTGCGCACGGGTCCCACGTAACCCGAAGGGAGGCGGCTTCCGCGAACCCAAGTTTGGCCGTTGTCGGGGGACACACGGACCATGCCCCACCAGGTCGATGGGCTGGGACCGACTTTGTAGAAGAGCAGCAAGTCGCCGTTGCGCCGGTAAACCAGAACGGGATTCCAGCACGGGAAGCGGCGTCCCTGCCGCACATCGGTGCCGTTGGCGACTTCTTCGGGCTGCGACCATCCGGTGCCGTCGTGGCGGGAGAGCCAGATACTGACATCGAGGGCGCCTTCCCGGCTTCCGCCGAACCAAGCGGCGACCAGGCCATCGGGCGTCTCGGCGATGGTGGAGGCGTGGCTGCTCGCCGACGGCGGGTCGGGCGCGATGATTTCGGACAGGACGATCGAGGGATCTCCGGCAGCGACGGCCTGCGGGGCCAGGACCGCGGACCCGAGCAAGAGTCCCGTCGTCAACCCGGCCAGCAAGCACCGATGAGGCAATAAGAACGCGTTCATGTGATAACAGACAATCAGACACCGACTACGGCGTCTTCTTAGCCGGTCTGCCGAAGCATTTCAACATGCCAAAGCGTCAGCGGATGTCGGCGTGGTAGCTCTGGAGGGATTTGACTCCGGCGCGGCCCGATCGGCTGGCTTCGATGCCGACCACGGCCGCGCGTGCGGCGGCCACGGTGGTCAGGTAGGGCACCTTGTACTTGATGGCTGCCTTGCGGATGTAGGCGTCGTCGAACTGGCTCGTCTTGCCGATGGGCGTATTGATCACCAGATCGATCGCCCCGCTTTTGATTTCGTCCACCACGTTGGGGCGCTGGCCTTCTCGGACCTTGTAGCTGCGCTCGGTGGCGATGCCCAGTCGCGCCAGATGGGCCTGGGTCCCCACGGTCGCTTTGACCCGGAAACCGAGGCGAAGGAAATGACGCGCGACCTCGGCCAGGGCCGGCTTGTCCGTGTCGGTCACCGAGATGAACACGGTGCCTTGGAGCGGCAGCGGGGGGGTGGCGGCCTCCTGCGATTTGAAATAGGCCAGACCGAACGTGGGAGCCAAACCGAGCACCTCGCCCGTGGAGCGCATCTCGGGACCGAGCACCGGATCGACTTCGGGGAACATGTTGAAGGGGAGCACGACCTCCTTGACGCCGACGTGCGGGATGGTGCGGCGTTCGAGGCGCAGATCGCGCAAGCGGGCGCCCAGCATCAGTTGGAGGGCGATGCGGGCCATGGGCACGTTGCAGACCTTCGACACCAGGGGGACGGTGCGGGAGGCGCGCGGGTTGGCTTCGAGCACGTAGACCCGGTCATCGCAGATGGCGTATTGAATGTTCATGACGCCGCAGACATGCAGTTCGCGGCCAATGCGCAGGGTGTATTCCTCGATGGTCCGGAGGTGGGTACTGGGCAAGCTCACCGGCGGGATCACGCAGGCCGAATCGCCCGAGTGAATGCCCGCCAGTTCGATATGTTCCATCACGGCCGGCACAAAGGCGTCCGTGCCGTCCGCCAGCGCGTCGGCTTCGGCCTCGATGGCGTTTGCCAGAAAACGATCGATCAGGATGGGGCGTTCGGGCGTGACATCCACGGCGGCGGCCACGTAGCGACGGAGCATCTCTTCGTCATGCACGACCTCCATGCCGCGTCCCCCCAGGACGAACGACGGCCGCACCATCAACGGATAGCCGATGCGCTGGGCGATCTTGCGGGCTTCCTCGAAGGAACTGGCCATGCCGGATTCGGGCATCGGGATGCCCATGTGCTCCATCATCTGACGGAAGCGGTCGCGGTCTTCGGCCAGATCGATGGTGTCGGGCGACGTGCCCAGGATGCGGACCCCGGCTGCGGCGAGTTCGCCGGCGATGTTGAGCGGCGTTTGTCCTCCGAATTGGACCACCACGCCTTCGGGTTTCTCCTTCGCGTAGATGGCCAGCACGTCCTCGACGGTCAGTGGCTCGAAGTAGAGCTTGTCCGAGGTGTCGTAATCGGTGGACACCGTCTCCGGGTTGCAGTTGACCATGATGGTCTCGTAGCCGGCGTCGCGCAGGGCGAAGGCCGCGTGCACGCAGCAATAATCGAACTCGATGCCCTGGCCGATGCGGTTGGGTCCGCCGCCCAGGACCATGACCTTCTTGCGCGAGCTGACGGCGACCCGATCGGGGCCGTTGTAGGTCGAATAGTAGTAAGCCGCTTTTCGACCCCGCTGACAGGGATGGCATCCCAGCACTCGACCACGCCCAGGGCGGTGCGCCGCTGCCGCAGATCGCCCTCGGGCACGCCCAGCAGCCGGGACAGGTATTTGTCTGCGAACCCGTCGCGTCTTGGCCTGGATGAGCAGGGCATCGGGAAGTTCGCGGCCACGGCAAGCGAGCACCTGTTCCTCGAGTTCGACCAGTTCCTTCATCTGCTCGATGAACCAGGGTTTGATGTGGGTCTTGGCGGAGAGATCGGCTCACCGTGGCCCCTTTGCGGAGCGCTTCATACATCAGCCACTGGCGCTCGCTCGTGGGCTCATTCAGGAGCGTCATCAACTCCGGCAGCGACTTGCTGTTGAAATCCTTGGCGAACCCGAGTCCGTAACGCCCGTTTTCGAGAGAGCGGATGGCCTTTTGCAGCGCTTCCTTGTAGGTCTTGCCGATGCTCATGACCTCGCCCACGGCGCGCATCTGGGTGCCGAGTTTGTCTTCGGCTCCCTTGAATTTCTCGAACGCCCATCGGGCGAACTTCACCACCACGTAATCGCCCGAAGGCGTGTACTTTTCGAGTGTGCCGTCGCGCCAGTAGGGGATTTCGTCCAGCGTCAGACCGCCGGCGAGCTTGGCCGACACGAGGGCGATGGGGAAACCGGTTGCCTTGGACGCGAGCGCCGATGACCGGGAGGTGCGCGGGTTGATCTCGATGACGACCACGCGTCCGGTGCGCGGGTCATGAGCGAACTGGATATTGGTGCCGCCGATCACGCCGATCGATTCGACGATCCGATAGGAGTATTCCTGCAGTCGGGCCTGCAGTTTCGGGTCGATTGTCAGCATCGGCGCCACGCAGAGGGAATCGCCTGTGTGAACGCCCATGGCATCGACGTTTTCGATGAAGCAGACGGTGATCATCTGGTTCTTGGCGTCGCGGACCACCTCCAGTTCCAGCTCTTCCCATCCGAGGACCGATTCTTCGACGAGGATTTGGCCGACCATGCTCGCTGCCAGCCCGCGATTTGCGACCAGACGCAACTCCTCGACGTTGTAGACATGGCCGCCGCCGGTGCCGCCCAGCGTGTACGCGGGGCGGACCACGACTGGGTAGCCCAGATCCGCCGCGACGCGCTCGGCCTCCTCGACGCTGAAGGCGGGCGCGCTCCGTGGCATGTCGATGCCCAGGCGCTTCATCGTTTCTTTGAAAATGATCCGGTCTTCGCCTTTCTCGATCGCGTCGGCTTCGACCCCGATGATGCGGACGCCGTTGCGGGCCAGCACGCCCGACTTGGCCAGTTGCGCCGAGAGGTTGAGCCCGGTCTGGCCGCCGAGGTTGGGCAACAGGGCGTCGGGCCGCTCTTTCTCGATGATTTCCGTCAGGGCCGCAAGCGTCAGCGGCTCGATGTACGTCACGTCGGCGGTGCCGGGATCAGTCATGATCGTGGCCGGGTTCGAGTTCACCAGCACGATCTCGTAACCCATGCCGCGCAGCGCCTTGCACGCCTGGGTGCCGGAGTAGTCGAATTCGCAGGCCTGCCCAATCACAATGGGCCCGGAGCCAATGATGAGAACTTTGTGGATGTCGGTTCGTTTAGGCATAATGGACGACGTCGAATCAAATGGTTGCGGCAAGCCCGAGCGCAATGATTGGATTCTGGCGCATGAAAAGCGTCGCGCTTTATACCGACACCCTCGACGCGCCCGCAACCCAAATCCCAGCTCAACGTTCCCGTTCCACCCAGGGCGGCGCCCCTCGCCGGAGTCGGGGCTTGCCCTGGGCTATCGTCTTTCGCCCCTTTGGGGCTGGGGGCACCGAACCCTTTGGTTTCGCAAGGATTCAAACCCGGAAATCTCACCAGTGGGGCGGTCGCGGCATACCTGACAGTCCGCGGGGAGATTTTGGGTCCATGAAACCCGCGCCCAGCAAGCAGAATTGGCTCATCGGTTCATCAACGGCGGGACGCGCCCCAGCCGCTTGGGCGACCCGGGCACGCGGACCAGTGTGGTCGAGATTGGGTCCGTCTGCTTGGGGCGCGGGTTTCGAGAAGCCCGCATTTCAGGTGCAATGTGACGGTGACCGGTCAGAGGACATCGAAATTGGTGAGAAATCCGGGCTAAGGAGCGAGGCGCGGGAGAGAAGGGCAGGAAAACGAAAGGGCGGTTCATGATGTCGAACATTGGGATTTGGTCTGAGGCGCGCCTCGCTAGAGTTACTCCCTCGATGAAATCTGTAGTAAATGAGTCAAGTTTTTGCGCCGCGCAGCGAGCGATCCTTAGCGAGGCGTCGACTGCCGGGTGATCGTGGTGGACACCCAGTGGCCACGAGCCGCTCTCACGCCTCGCTGGTCTGAGGCGAAGCCTCGCTAGGAAGGATGGCGCATCGCGTGCGGTCACGGCCACCAATGCAGGTTGGGGTGGTTGGTGCGGGCTTGGTCGCGCTCGAAATCCCAATACACCGTGCACCGGTAGCGCGCGACGTGGCTGTCGAGGAACAGGAATTGCGCCCCGCCGTTGTGGAGGTTCGTGGGGACGAACGACCAGGCCCCGACCGCCGGCAGGTTCTTGGTGTCGAAGAGCCAGATGAGGGACGAGGGTTGGCCGATCGCGCCGAGCCGGACCGGACACGCTTCCTCGCCGGTGCCGTTGACATGTTCGTTGAGGCAATAGTGGAAAAGGTTGCGTCCGTTGCTGCGGCGCTTGTTTGCCGGGCAGATCCAGATCGACTTGTCGGGCGGCGCCAGGGGGTTCGTCCGCCAGGCCAGGTCATGGTACCGGGGCAGGCCCAGTTGGGCTGGCAACTGGATGTACCATCCGTGGTTGGTCGCCGTTAAGCCCGGATTGGGCGTGCCGTCGGGCGGCAGGTAGTCGTCATGGTCTGCGATGTACAACTGGGTCGCCAGACCCCATTGGCGCAGGTTATTGAGACAACCGACGGCGTGGACGCGGGACTTGGCTCGGGTTAGGGCCGGCAAGAGCAACGTGGCCAGCAGGCCCAGAATGCCCGCTGCCACCAAGAGTTCGACCAACGTGAAGCCGGACCGTTCTTTCATGAGACAACCTCCTTTTCCTGACGAGGCAGAATGTACTCGCCTCCGCTCAGGGTGCAAGGGGCTCTCTCTCCGCATGAACCGTAGTCCGTAGCTTGGTCGGAATCGGAATCGGAATCGGCGTCGCAGTCGACTGCTGTCGATTCCGATACCGATGGCGATAGCGAGCCCGACCGGAGTTCATATGAGGAACAGCAAACCTCGGTTAACGGTCCCAGGGCGCATTGAACCGTCGAATGTCAACGCTCTCGATGAACCTCTCCACTTCGGCGCGCAGACTCTTCAGGCCGCAGCAATGTTTAGCGAGGCTTCGCCTCAGACCGACGAGGCGTGTCACCCGTTCGTTTGCGCTGGGCTGTTGCCATGGCAACCGGGAGTCGACGCCTCGCTCAACTCATGTCAAGGCCACTCCTGCACCAGCCGATAGAATCGCGCCCGATCTTCCCCCGGCGGACCAAGCAGCAGCACTCCCGCGCCTGTCTCGTCCAGAGTCACGTCGCCCGTGCGCACCCAGGGTCCACGCACCACGTCCGTGGTCTCGTAGACGGCCACGCGTGTGTTGGGGGAACCCTGAACTGTCAATTGAAAGCCGTCGGCCGTGAACTCGATGGCGGTTTGGAGAGCGGGCATCACAACCGTCTCGCCCATGACAGAGGTTTGCCCGTCCGCGATGACGGCCAACAACCGATATCTCACCTCATCCGGCGATGACACGTTCGCCTCTTCGAAACGATAGGTGCTGGTCCCGCCGCCCCCTTGTGCAGGAATGACCTCGGGAGTGACGCGCAGCCAATCGCCTGCCGCGATTTCACGTTCGATGTGGAACCCGACCAGATTCGATTCGCCGCCCATCCGCCAATTCATCACCACCAGACCAAGGTCAGCCCAACTGGCCCCGAACGCTTCGAGGATGACGCCCGGCAGCGGTTTCGCCACCGCGCTGTATGTGACCGCGATCCGCCCGTCCACGCGGTCATTGCACAGGATGGCGGCGAGTGTGGACGGCGCCGTCGTGACCAACTGCGGGTAGCGTGCTGTAAAATCGATGTCGTAGGCGACGCTGCCGCTCCCGGCGTAAGCCTCGAGAACCACCGGATCCGTCGAGCGACTCGATGATGCCGATTCGGACTGCGCAGCCACGGCGATTGACCCGTCGATCCGGTAGGCGTCAGGAGGGCTGTTGGCGGGGTCGGGGTCGGGCGACATCACGGCGGCCGGCACCAGGGCGCCATCCGACAATGCCAAGTCCAACGCCGCCGGAACCATCAAGCCCGATCCGATGGGCGTAGCCAGCACGCGGGCGCTCCCGATCGTTCCCAGCGCCTCGACGGCAACAAACGCCTCGTTGTAGAATGTCAGCCCGCCGCTGAACGTCACATCGAGAGTGACGGTCACCGACTCGAGAAGGGGCGTGTCCTGGTGTGCGACGGCGTCGAACTGCGGCAACTGCACCGCAAAGGCCGTCTCGCCTGGTCCGAGCGAGAACGGCTGCGAATAGGAAACGTCAAACGCCCGGGTCGAGATCGCCAGTGCGATCCCCGCCTCATCATCCACTTCGTCATATAAGTTCCAAAACGGCATCAGGCACTCATGCTGATATGCCGGCAGACGGCAGTGCCCACTCCAACGTCAAAAAAGCCGGCCTTCGAGGCCGGCTTTCTCAAAATCGCTCGTCAGCGAAAGGATCGATCCCTATGCCCGCACCCGCCGCCATCCCGCAAAAGCCACCAGCCCGAGGCCCGCAATGAGCGCGAACTCCTGCGCTTCGGGAACAACCGCGCCTTGGCGTATAGGCTTGATCCGATAGCCCAGGTTGTTTCCCCGCCATCGGGATCAGTCCTGTCACCTCGACGCGGTCATCTGCCACGACAAGGTGTAGGTCCCGGGCATGCCCATCGGGTGTTGAAGGTGTACGAAGCGCCAACCTGAAGTACGCAAAGTCGCGAGCTCCGAGTCTTAGCGACGTCCCAGGTGAGCTCAACCGCAGTGCTGCAGGCCCAAATGGACCATTCCTCCTCGCTCGCCGTCTCACTGTCGAGCTTGAAGGTGACGTGGCGATGGTGGCAAAAATGCCCCGGACCGTCCCAGTCACCTGCACCCGGGCCCGAGATCGTCACACTTCCTGTGACCCTGGCGTACATATACGGATTTCCACTCGACGCACTCAGTTCGAATGCATACGGACTGATAGATCGGAGACTGTCCGTGGGAATGGCTGTCCATTGCCCGTCTCGTCACAGTAAGCCGGCGCAGAGGCCAGATCAGACAAAGCACCAGGCGCCGTGTTAAAGTTCGCGATAAACGCACCGTGGCGCTGCACGCCATCCCCAAACCCACACACAAACTCACCGCAGGAAAATTCAGTTTCATAAGAATGCCGTTCCGTCTCACTGCGAGAGCCATTGACAACGCGAAATTCTTACTCAAAATCCGCCCCTCAGTCAAGCCGCGAGTGCAGTTATTTTGAAGCAGACTCCCTGAACCAAGAGTCACTGGACAGGAGCAGGGCCTGCGCTCGGGTGTTATTCATGCAAACCACTTTTGATGAATATGTTATGACTACAGTCTGAACGGTGCATCCCCGTCAGGGCGCTGGAGTCCGGATCTTGAGGGCCGGGTCGCCGATGATGTTGTACATCCAGACGGGCGTGGACCGCGTCGGGCCCTGGTTGTACAGGGCGAATGACTGGGTGGCGTAGTCTCCGAGCCGGCTCGACGTGTTGCCGGTCAATCCCTGAAGCAGGCGGCGGTTGATCCACTCCGCATCCGCGTCGTACGACAGACCCGATGGCGCCACGGCGGCAACCGCACCGCGACCGGCTGTGATCAGCATGACCTCAGCCAGGCTGGGGTAGTTCGGCCCTGAGAAATCGCCCACGACACAGGTCATGACAATCATCATCGGCAAGCGGTCGTTCGGATCGAGGCCGGCGATGTCCGACACTCTGAGGTAACCAGACCCGCCCAGTTGGCTTCTCGATCCGTGCCCCACGTACTCCAGCAAATCGGCGCCCGCGTTGAGGGCGTTCCGGATTCCCGCGCGCACGGGTTCGGGATCGATCGGCGGCGGGCTCGACCCGACCGGATAGGGCGCAGGATAGTACATCCAATTCGTGTCATAGGCGGGATCGAGGATTCTCCCGACCCCGCTGATGTTGGCTACAAAATCGCCGGCTGCATCGGGGCGGTCCGCCACCAGCAAGGCTCGAAGCGGCGGCGATACGACCGAGGACTCGTACTCCTTGATCTTGGTCAACACGCCGTCGAACTCGGCGGGGCTGAGCACCGGGATCCGCCCGACGAACGCTCGAGGCACCCCATCGTTCAGGACATTGCCATAGCGGCTGTCGGTGACCTGCAAGCCGAAATCGGTTCTGAGCATGGACGGCGGCACGAGATTGTCGCCGTATCCCATCAGGTTGCGATAGTCATACGTCCCGTCGCCAAGCAGCAGGACGTACCGCGGCGGCACCGCCCAGGTTTGGTGCGCCGCGCGCAGGAAGTCCGCGATCGCATGGGGGGTCGTCAGGCCGTGACTGAACTCGTTGTAAATGTCGTCCAGGAGGACGATCTTAGTTCGGAAGGCCGGCTGACGATAGTCTGCCATGGCCTCCGCGGCTGGGACGAGCGATGGCGCCGTGATGATCAGGTAGCTGGCGCGAGTCGCGGGATCGGCCAGATGCGCGGGTCGAACCAGCGTGAGGGATCGGGGAACCGAGAACGGCGGGCGGGGCACGCGAAGGGGGCTGTACCGGTGCTGGAGGATCAGGTACCGTGCGCCTTCGCTGGTTCGAAAGGTCGTGGTGTAAGGCGTGGTTGTGCTGGCCCTTTCGTGGATGACATTGCCCACGAGCTTGATGTTCTTCAGGTCGGTGATCTCGTAGACCGTCGGCGCATAACTGTAAAAAGCGCTGGCACTGATGTTGGCGTGTCCGTCGACGGGCGCTTCCAGAAAGCCCTCTGGCGAGTAATAATTGTGCGGGTAGGTCAATTCGAAGCCGTCAATGTAGACGCGGCTGATCGTCGGACTCGATATCTCCCGAACCGTGATTTGGTTGTTGTAGGAGGTTGTGTCCACCAATCGATCCAACAGCAGGCTGGCCGGCACCGGGTAGGCAAACTCGGCAGGCACCCGGCCGAAAAAGCTCCCCTGGCCAACCGGGGTCCCATTGACCTGAACTTCGAACAGGTGGGCGGTCTCACTGCCTCCGTGCACCCGGAGTTTGAGCGTGCCAACCAGGCCCTCGGTCTTTACCACTCTGTACAACAGAAACGCGTCGCTGGTCCAGGTATCGCTTGCGCTCCCCGAGAGCACCGACGCCATCATCCAAAAATCCGCTTCCTCGTCGAAAACGCTGGAAGCGGCGGAAAACCGGTCGTCCTCCTTCTCCAAGACGGCCCAGTAATAGTCCGTTGCGGGGGGGACGGAGGGAGTGCCGTTGTCAACCGTGGTATACGAATTGAGGCCGGCACGGAGCCAATACACATTATTGTATGTGTAATTGTTGACGTGCGCCTGAGCGTAGAAGAAAAAGCCAGGCGCCGTCGGACTCGTCGAGCTCAGATAACCATTCCCCGGGATGTAGTTCACCTGTTGCTCATTGTCGGATTGGAACAACGCCAGGGTCCCGGCAGCGATCCAGGCCTCGGCCACCGCGGGGGGTTGGCCGACCGCCTCCGCGATGCCGGCGGCACTGACAAAACACATCCCCGATGGCCTGGGAGTCGCAATCTTGATCGATGCGTTGCAGGCCGGATCGGTCAGGTCAATGGACGGCGGCGACGCCAGATGGACGCCGTCCCGGCCTTTCCGCGCGGGCTGCGTCCGCGTGGCGGGACCGACTTTGGGCTGCGAGAACTGCGGCGCGAGATCCGGGGTGTCGACTTTCTCTGCGGCCTCGAGAGTCGCGGTGCCGACTTCAACGGTGCGCGCGGTGTCCAGCAGAGCCTCGAGTCGGTACCGATGCGGCCCCGGCGCTGATGCAGTCTTGTCGACCTGATGGTACCGCCCGCCCGCCATCGCGTCCTGCGCCGGCACGATTCCCACATTGACCTTCACCCATCGTCCGTCCGCCTCGCGGAAAAGATCGAACCCGAGGACACCCACTTCGAGACTCGTTTCCCATCGCACGAGGGCCTTGCCGCCGGCATCGAACGCCTGGATGGACGATAGGGCAACGCGCTGCGGCTCGCCGGCGACGCTGGCGCGCGAACGCGCTTCGTCCGGCACCAGGTCCGCTCCCATGACCGGCGAGATCCCAAGTGTGAGCGAGAGCGCAGCACCCAGGAGGCACAACGTGGCAGCCATGCGGACGGTTCCCGTGACGGCGCCGACGGCGGCCAGGGGACTGGCCGCCCCACAAGGTTGTAGGCCGCGTGCCCTCACGCGGCGAGCAGACCCCGTTTTCATTTGAATTGGTGTGCCAGAAAGGTGCGGGTGATTCATGGGGATCTGAGCGTTGCGGAGCGTTGCAGTGTCGGTCACTTCGCGGCGGGAACCGCCCCGGGCCACGCGACGCGGGATGGGGTTTGGCTGGGGGTCGTGCCCAGGGTCGATCTGACGGCCCCTTGCGGCTGGGACACCGGCACCTTGATCCTGGGAAAGCCGGGGTGATTGGACTCGAGGCTAATCTCCACCTTCTGCGTGGATTGGAGTTGGAACCCTGCCGGGGCATGGAGCGTGAGCGTGAACGCCCGAGCCCGCTGCGTTTCTTTCAGGTCCAAGGTGAGCCCCTCGGCGTTGACTGTCGCATTCGAGACTGCCAGCGGATGCGTCCCCGTGCTCCGGATCGTCACCAAGGACCACGCGGCAGTCGCCAACGGCCCGGGAGGCAGCGTGACCTGCGACGGCATCGCCATGACCGCCGGTTGGACATAGGCGTAGGCCGGGATCGTGAGGACGGGCAGATTGGTGACCGAGGTCTTGAGGGTGATGGGCGTCTGAACAAAGGTGGACACCGAAGAGGGCCGCACCGTGACTGCGAGTTCGAACTCCCGGCCTGGCGTGACGGTCCGCAGCGCGACACGGAACGTCTCATTGGTCCAAACCGGCTGGGAAAGAGTCAGCGGGGCTTCGAGGTTGTTGACGATCCGCACGATGCGGGTTTCGTTGGAGGCGGCATCGCTCGACAGATGGAAATAGGCCGACTGCGGGGTGATATCGATTGGCCTCCAGATGGTCGCTTTGATCTGGAGAAAGACGTTGGATCGAACGAGATCGTTGCAGGCGATCAGGACGCTTTTCGCCACCGTCCCGCTGTAGCCGCCCGAGTTGAACGCGAGCGGGATGCGCCCGGTCTGGCCGGGGGCAACCTGTTTATCCCAAGCGCCGGCGGTGGTGCAGCCGCAACCGGGCCGCACGTCGAGGATTTCGAGCGCGGCGTTGCCCGTGTTGGTAAACACGAACTCGTGCGTCACCACGGATCCGGCATCGATCCTGCCGAAGTCGTGGACCGACTCGGCGAATTGAATGCTGGGACCCGATCTGCCGGGAGTCGGCTCGCCGGCCTCGGCTTTTGCAGGCACGGTTCGAGCCCCCCACACACAGACCGCACCGAGTGCCAGCGGGAGAATCCAGACAACTCCATTCATAGGCGATTACAAATCGAACGTGGCCGAAGGATGGCATCTCGAAAGTCGAGCCGCAAACCTAATCAAGTCGCTCGGCATGGAAGTCGCCATGGTCGCCGCGCAGATCGACCGCGAACTCATCGAGACCGGGGCACGCCTCGGTGAGAACGACAACTGGATCGCCGCCTTCTGCCGCTATTACGGCAAGCCTATCATCAGCCGCGACACCGCCTTTGACCGCGTGGCCCGGCTGCGGCGCTTGGTTTATTAGCGAGGCTGCGCCTCAGGCCGGCGAGGCGTGTGTGTCACCATGCGTTTACTTCGAGCATTTTGGCGAAGATTCTCACGCTGTCAGGGCGGTAAGTTGTTCAGTCTCTGGGGCTGCCCAGCGCTGCGCAGCAGCGCCGGCGCAGCGCGACGACCCGCGCATTCGTCGGCACTAGAGTTACTTCCCTTGTGAAATCGGTTGTAAATGAGCCAAGTTTTTGCGCCGCGCAGCGGCGCCCCTTAGCGAGGCGTCGGGCGCCTCGCTAACAAAGCAACCAAAGCGACGGCGCCCGCGTGTGCGGTGAACGGGTCATTTCACGGGCGGGCGATGGAGCGCGTCGAGCAGACGGCGGATGAACGAGCGCTTGAGCGGGGCGGGTTTCGAGTGCAGCGGCACGCACGAACCGCTGCAGGCCGCGCAGAAGAAACGCGGTTTTCCCCCCACGAGATGTAACTCTCGGACGCAGTCCTGGCAGTAGGTTTTGCCGCATTGGCTGCACCGATACCGGGCGGGGGTGCCCTCGTGGTGCAGACAGGCGGGAGTGCCGTCGGGCAGCACACTTGCCTGCGGTTCCTGTTCCCGGGACAGCGCCGGGATGGCAATATCCACCGGGCCATCTGCCAGTTGGAGTTGCAGGTTGCCGAGGCGGAGCCGTTGGCCGTTGCGGATCTCCGAACAGGCAACGCGCTGTCCGTCGACGAAGGTCCCGTTGCTCGAGCCCAAGTCCCGGATCTGAAGGCTCATCTCGCCGACCACGATTTCGCAATGACGGGTCGAGACGGTGGGCTCATCGAGCAGAAAGTCGTTACCTTCCGCCCGGCCCAGGGAATTGGGGCCGCGATGGAGTTGGATCTCTTCGCCCTGGTGCGCCCCGTTTTGGATCACGAGTCTTGCCATCCGCGCCGGCGCCGGGGTGGGTGTCTCGCCGAGTCCCAGCTCGGTGGCCAGCATGGCGCGGCGCGTCGGCTCTGTCGACACGATTCTGGGCCGGCTTGGGATTCGGCAGCCGGGACCGGGATCGATGCGGGATGCTGTTCGCGGGATTGGGAGCCGGCGCTTTTCCTGCTGGCGGCGTCGCCGGTTCTGGCCATATAGTGGCGCATCTTGATATGACTGTGTGGGCGCACTACGAAGCGGGACCGGGGTGGTTCCGGATCAGCGGAACCTGAGGGCATTTGCCTGATGTCGAACACCGACGCGGCGCGCGGGAGCCTGGATCGGGACCCGTTCTGGTACAAGACCGGGGTCTTTTACGAGCTGCATGTCCGCGCGTTCTGCGACAGCAACGCGGACGGGATAGGCGATTTTCCGGGCCTCACAAGCAAATTGGACTACGTGAAGGACCTGGGGGTCACGACGATTTGGCTTTTGCCGTTCTACCCTTCACCCCTGCGCGACGACGGGTACGACATCGCCGACTACTACAGCATCCACCCGAGTTACGGAACGATCGAGGACTTTCGAGAATTCCTGGGCGAGGCCCACCAGCGCGGGCTGCGGGTCATCACGGAGCTGGTGATGAACCACACGTCCGACCAGCATCCCTGGTTCCAGCGAGCGCGCCGGGCCCCGCCGGGAAGCCCGGACCGCGCGTTCTACGTCTGGAGCGACACGCCCAAGCGGTATCGCGAGGCGCGCATCATCTTCAAGGACATTGAAGGATCCAACTGGGCCTGGGACCACGTGGCTCACGCCTACTATTGGCATCGGTTTTTTTCCCATCAGCCGGACCTGAACTACGACAACCCGGCGGTGTTTGACGAGATGATCCGGGTGCTCGATTTCTGGCTTGATTTGGGGGTCGACGGCTTTCGGTTAGACGCTGTGCCCTGCCTCTACGAGCGGGAGGGGACCAGTTGCGAGGGGCTTCCCGAGACGCATGCGGCCCTGCGCCGGCTGCGGGCGCACGTGGATGAACACTATGGGGATCGGGTGTTGCTGGCCGAGGCGAACCAATGGCCCGAGAGCGCGGTGGCCTATTTCGGCCAAGGGCATGGGGACGAATGCCACATGGCCTTTCATTTCCCGCTCATGCCGCGTCTGTTCATGGCGGTGCGGATGGAAGATCGGACACCGATCGTGGACATCCTCGGGCAGACGCCGCCGATCCCCGCGACGGCCCAATGGGCCTTGTTCCTTAGGAACCACGATGAGTTGACCTTGGAAACGGTCACCGACGAGGAGCGCGATTACATGTACCGCATGTACGCGCAGGTCCACCAGGCCAGGCTCAATCTCGGCATTCGCCGCCGCCTGGCCCCCCTCCTGGGCAATGACCGGCGGCGCGTCGAACTCCTCAATGCGCTCCTGTTCTCCCTGCCCGGCACGCCCGTGCTCTATTACGGCGACGAAATCGGGATGGGCGACAACATCTTCCTGGGCGATCGGAACGGCGTGCGGACGCCGATGCAATGGAGTTCGGACAAGAACGCGGGGTTTTCTCGTGGCAACCCGCAGAGTCTTTACCTCCCGATCATCTACGATCCCGAATACCACTACGAAGCGGTCAACGTCGAAGCGCAACTGGGCAATCCGCATTCGCTGCTCTGGTGGATGCGCCGGCTGCTGGCGCTGCGCAAGAAGTGGCGGGCTTTGGGGGAAGGGACCTGCGAGTTTCTCCACCCCGAGAATCGCAGCGTGCTGAGTTACATCCTCCGCGACGAGCAGGAGACCTTGCTCGTGGTGGCCAATCTCTCCCGTTTCGCCCAGGCCGTCGAACTGGATCTCGCCTCCTTCCGGCAGACCGCGCCTGTCGAGCTGTTCAGCCAGGGTGCGTTTCCGGTCATCACCGACAAACCCTACCTCCTCACCCTGGGGCCCCACAGCTTTTACTGGTTCTCGCTGCCATCGAAAGTCCCCGCCGCCGGTGTCCAGTCGCCCACCAGTCGAAACACCCTCGAAGTCCGGGCCTGGCCCGATCTGGTGCGCGGGAACCGGCGCGCGCTCCTGGAGGGGATGCTTCCCGACTACCTTTGCTCGAAGAACTGGTTCCGCGGGCCAACCGGGACCATCAAACAAATCGCCGTCAAGGAAGCGTTCCCCGTTTCCGCGGGGGACGCATCGGACGGCCTGTTGGCGCTTGTACTGGTGGACTATGCCCAACGCGACTCGGAACTTTACGCGCTGCCCGTGGCGTTTGCCGCCGGCGCCGAAGCCGACCGGCTCAACGCCGAGTCGCCCTCCCTGATCATCGCCCATCTGGTGACCGAAAGCGGCGGTCGGGGCTTTCTTCACGATGCCGAGGGCGATGCGCGGCTCTGTCAGGCGCTGCTCGATTTGATCAAGCAGGGAGGACAGCGGCGCGGGGCGGGGGGGCACATCGAAGGCTGGCGGGGCCCTGCCTGGGGCGATCTGCTGGGTGAGTCGGCCCCGCTCCTGCTCAGTGACGGCACGCCCGAGCCAAGGACGACAGGCGCGGCTTCGGGCGAGGCGTTGCGCTTGAGGCTCGTCCGGTGTCTGGACGGCGACGCCGGCGCAGACATCGAACTGGTGCGTTTCTTGAGCAAGCAGGGGTTTGCCAAGCTGCCTCGTTTGGCGGGCGGCGTGGACTATGTCGCTGCGGACGGTAAGAGGCTCACCTTGGCCATCGCCGCGGGTGCGATTCCCGGGGTCAAGGATGCCTGGAGCGCCGCCCTCGATGCCCTGAGCGGATATTATGACCAGGTGGGGACGCTCGACGCCAAAGCCGAGCAACCGCCGTCCGTCCACGAGGATCTGCTGGACCGGGGTGGCTGGCACGCGTCGCCGGCCGTCCAGGAACTGGTCGGCACCTACCTCGAGTCGGCGCGCCGGTTGGGCGGCGCTACGGCGGCCTTCCATCAGGCCCTGGCCTCAGACCCGGACGACCCGGAATTCGGGCCTGAACCGCTGACGCCGCACTATTTGCGGGGGCTGTTTCAATCGATGCGCAACCTCGCCACCGAGAACCTGCGACTGCTGCGCCGCCGGCTCGGCATGCTGCCCGCCGAAGCGGTGCCGCTGGCTGAGCGGGTCCTGGCGCTCGAATCCGCGACAATCCAACGGTACCGGATGCTCCTCGACCGTCCGATCGGCTCCCAGCGTTTGCGCGTGCATGGGGACTTTCACTTGGGACAGGTCCTGTGGGACGGTCGGGACTTCGTGCTGATCAACTTCCAGGGCGAACCGACCGTGTCGTCCAGCGAGCGTCGCCTCAAGCGGCCTCCGTTGCGCGATGTCGCCAGCATGATTCGCTCGTTCGACTATGCGGCGACCGTGGCTTTGGACCAGCAGGTCGCTCGGGGAAGCCTGCCCCCGGAAAACGTGGCGGCCTTTGAACCGTGGGTGCGCGTCTGGCGCCACGCGGTCAGCGCAGCCTTTGGCCATGCCTACCGCGAAGCCCTCGGCACGTCGGAACTGCTGCCGGCCACGCTTGAGGAACTCGAAGTCTTGCTTCATGTCCATCTCCTGAATGGAGCCATCCAAGAAATCGGTTGCGAGTTGCACCGCCAGCCGGCGCGCCTCAAGATCCCGCTGCGGGCAATCCTGCGGCTCCTGGGAGCACCCGCGTGACCTGCAACGATCCGTCCCTCTCCCTTCGGACGGAAGAGGGTGGTCCTGCGACTGCGGGGGCGGGTGAAGGGCAATGTGCATGGTTCATCGTCCAAATTCGAATTAATCCGTTGACTTTCAAAGCTTTCCATGACAACGCCTGACTGCGACCCCGCGCTCGACTCTGCAGACCACGCGCGCACTCTGCTGCAGTTTCTGGGCGAGCGCCGGTCGACCCTTTCGCCGCTGCTCATTCTGACTCATGACTTTCCAGATCCGGACGCGATCGCCTCGGCATTTGCGCTTCAGCACCTGGCGCAGTCGGCCTTCGGCATCGAAGCCCGGATTGCCTACGGCGGCGTTGTCGGGCGGATGGAGAATCGGGCGATGGTGCGGACGCTGCGCATCGGGATGCACCGGTACCACCCGGCCCTGCTCAAACGCTATGCGAACGTGGCCCTGGTAGACACTCAGCCCGCTTTTCGCAACAATCCGTTTCCGGCCAACCGCAAAGCGACGCTCGTGATGGATCAACATCCTGCGGACACGCCGCTCCAGGCCGACCTCGCCATTGTCGACCCGGACTGCGGCGCCACGTGCGTCCTGGTGGCCCAAGCCCTGCTCCAAACCGGCGCCGACATCCCGGCGCGCGTCGCGACGGCGCTGGCCTACGGAATTCTGACCGACACGTTGGATCTGTACCGGGTGCGGCGTGGGGATGTGACTCAGACATATCTGGAAGTGCTTCATCACGCCGATATGCGGGCCTTGGCGCGGATTCAGAATCCCCTCCGGCCCCGGAAGTTCTTCAGTGTCCTGGGGCGCGGCATTCGCGAGGCTGTCCAGTACCGACGCCTGATGGTGACGCATCTCGGTCCGGTGGACATGCCGGATCGCGTGTCGCAGGTGGCGGAGTTTCTACTCACCTACGAGCGCGCCCAATGGTGTTTGGTGTCCGGCCGCTACAAGGGCCGACTCCACATTTCGCTGCGCACGGTCCGCCAGGAAGCCCAGGCGGGCGAGGTGTTGCGCGACGTCCTGGTTCGTCGAAACCAGGCGGGCGGACACGGCCCCATCGCGGGCGGCAGTTGCCGCGTTGGCCTGGACGCCCCGGAGGAGAAATGGGCGGAGCGCGAGCGCCAGGTCACGGAGCGGCTCAAGGGGCGGCTTCGCATCCGGGGCACCACGGAACCGCGCAGACCTTTTGTCGGCTGAATCCCGATGGACTGGCCGGAGTCTCCGACTTGCACCCCGACCCCGGTTGGTGTGACCGACGTTGTCGATCTCGCGGTCGTCGTGCCGATCGTTCACGCCTTCCACGACGCCTTGCGGACGGCAGAGGCGCACCGATGAGCGACTCCCAATCGCACCTGAAAGACCTGGCAGCGCTCGCCCGCCTGCAGGGCGTCCAAACCAGCTATGTGGACATGGCCCAGCGGCGCCGGGCCGCCAGTCCGGAGACGCTCCTGGCCGTTCTGCGGGCCATGGGCCTGGGGGTCCGCCGGGCAGAGGACGTGGCGGAAGTCCTGCGCGCCGTTCGCCACGCGCGAGCCCACCGCGGGGTCGAGCCCGTCCAAGTCGTGTGGCTCGGACAACAGAGCGGCGTCCCTGTTCAGCTGCCGGACTGCGCCGCAACAGGCCCGATCCGCAGCGAATGGCACCTCGAAGCGGGCGAGACTTGGCGGCGCGAATCGCGGCTCGATCGCCTCCCCGAGGCAGGCCGGATGCGTGTCGAAGGAGAGTTGTTCGTGCGGCGACTGCTGCCTGTGCCACGGAGCCTGCCCATGGGGTACCACCAGCTTCGCATCGAGTCCGGCAAGGCGAACTGGACGACTCACGTTTTCTGCGCGCCGGAGCGCTGTTTTCAGGACACGGGCCAGCGCCACGCCTGGGGGCTGTTCGCGCCGCTCTACGCGGTGCACTCCCGGAGGAGCTGGGGTGCGGGTGACTTCGCCGATCTCGAGGATCTCATCACGTGGCTGGCGCGGCAGGGCGGGCGATTTCTCGGGACCTTGCCGTTGTTGCCGGCGTTTCTGGACAGACCCGCCGAACCGAGCCCCTACTCGCCCGTCAGCCGGCTTTTCTGGAACGAGTTTTATCTGAACCTCGAGCGTGTGCCGGAACTCGCTGCCTGCCCTCGGGCAGGGCGCCGCGTGCGCTCCGCGGAGTTTCAGCACCGCCTGCATCGTTTGCGCCTGGCGCCTCTTGCGAACTTCGCAGCGCAGATGGCGCTGAAACGCGAAATCCTCGAAACGCTGAGCCAATCGTTCTTCCGCCGGCCTTCTGCACGCCGACACGCGTTCGAGCAATTCCTCGATGCTTACCCGCAAGTGGCCGACTTTGCCGGCTTTCGGGCAGTGCAGGAGGAGCGCGGGCGGGCATGGACGGAATGGCCAGCCCGTTTGCGCGGGGGGACGCTACGCGACACCGACGCCCAACGGGCGCGCCGCGAATACCATCTCTATGTCCAGTGGCTGGCTCACGAACAGATGATCCGACTCTCCGAGAACGCGCGAGGTCAACAAGTGGCCCTCTACTTGGATATGCCCCTGGGCACGCATCGCGACGGCTACGATGCCTGGCGCTACCCGGACCTGTTCGCGCGCGGGGCTTCCGGCGGCGCCCCGCCGGACCCGGTGTTCGCCCGCGCCCAGGACTGGGGGTTCGCGCCGCTTCATCCCGAACGCAGCCGCGCCCAGGGACACGCTTACGTTCGCGCGTGCCTGCGCCATCACCTCGAGCGGGCCCGCATGCTGCGGCTCGACCACGTGATGGGGCTGCACCGGCTCTATTGGGTGCCGGAAGGATTCCCGGCCATCGAGGGCGCGTACGTCCAGTATCCCGCCGACGAGTTCTACGCCATGCTGAGCATCGAGTCGCATCGGCACCGGTCAACGATCGTGGGGGAAAACCTCGGCACGGTGCCGCCCGCGGTGAACCGCAGTCTCGATCGACACGGCATCGCCGGCATGTTCGTTCTGCAGGCCGAACTGCGAGCGCCGCCGCGTCCGCCCCTGCGACGCATCCCCGCTCAGGTCGTGGCCAGCCTCAACACGCATGACATGCCGCCTTTTGCAGGCTTCTGCCAAGGCCTCGACATTGCCGACCGGCACGCTCTCAAGCTCATCAGCCGCAGCCAGGCCGCAAGCGCCCACCGCATGCGAAACCGGATGTGCCGCGCGTTGCTCCGACTGGCTCGGGGCAAGGCCGGCGCAGACCGGAGTGACATCGACGCGGATGTCCTGTTTGGCGATGCGGTGAGGCATCTTGGCGCCAGCCCCGCCCGGTGGGTGCTGTTGAGTCTGGAAGACCTCTGGGGGGAAACCGCGCCGCAGAACACGCCGGGCACCTCGAAGGAGCGGGTGAACTGGAGACGCAAGGCGCGATCGAGCTTCGAGGAACTGCGACGGAACCCGCGCTGGCAGGCACTCCTGGCCGAGTTGCAGCGCCGGCGTCAGGGAAGATCGGTTGGCTGCCGCGTCGGTAAACGGTAGGCTCTGCAGAGAGCAGGGTGAGGCGTGAGGGGTGAGGCGTGAGGGGTGAGGGGATGCTTGAACGCGGGTGCGATTCGTCCCAGATTTTGGCGAGGCTTCGCCTCAGACCGGCGAGGCGTGTGAGCGGCTCGTGGCCGCTGGGTGTCCACCACGATCACCGGCAGTCGACGCCTCGCTCAGTGGCGCCGCTGCGCGTCGCAGACAATTGGTTCATTGACGACACGTCTGAAAAAGAGTCACTCGACCAGGGCGCGGGAGAGAGGGAAGAAAAGAGACGGGGACTGTTCATGAGTGTGAGGATCGCAAGTGGTCTGAGGCGCGCCTCGCTAGGCGCGATGCCCGATGGCGTCGGCGGCTGCGCCTTTCGGGTTTGGGCGCCGGAGCATAGGTCTGTTCATGTGCATCTGATCAGCCCTGTCGAGCGTCTGGTGCCGCTTGGGCGCGAGGCAGGGGGGTATCACTCTGCCCGGGTCGAGAACGTCCCGCCGGGGACGGATTATTTCTTCCGGTTGGGAGGGCGGGGCGATCGGCCCGACCCGGCGTCGCGCTGGCAGCCGGACGGAGTTCATGGACCGTCCCGGGTGGCGGACACTCGGTTTGCCTGGGACGATGCCGGGTGGGCTGGCTTGCCGTTGCGGAAGTATGTTCTGTACGAGTTGCACGTGGGCACCTTTACCGCGACGGGCACTTTCGAGGGGGTGATCGCTCGATTGCCGGAGCTCCGGGAGTTGGGCCTTACGGCCATCGAACTCATGCCCGTTGCGCAGTTCCCCGGCACACGCAACTGGGGCTACGACGGCGTGTATCCGTTCGCCGTGCAGGCGTCTTACGGAGGCCCGACCGGATTGAAGCGCCTGGTGAACGCCGCCCACCGGTACGGGCTCGCCGTGGTGCTGGATGTGGTCTACAACCACATCGGGCCGGAGGGCAACTATCTCGGCGAGTTCGCCCCGTATTTTACCGACCGATACCGGACGCCGTGGGGCAAGGCCCTCAACTTCGACGGGCCGCACAGCGACGAGGTGCGCCGCTATTTCATCGAGAACGCGCTCTTTTGGCAGACGGAGTTTCATCTCGACGCCTTGCGTTTGGATGCGGTGCATGCCATGTGCGATTTCTCCGCTGTGCCGTTTCTCGAAGAACTGGCGGAGACCTGTCGGGGGCGGGCGCAGGAGCTGGGCCGCCCATTCCATCTGATGGCGGAGAGCGACCTCAACATGGCCCGCCACACTCTGCCGCGATCGCTGGGGGGCTACGGGCTCGACGCGCAATGGAGCGATGACTTCCATCATGCGCTGCACGTTCTGCTGACGGGAGAGCAGCAGGGCTATTACGCCGACTATGGCGGCGTGGCCCAGTTCGCCAAAGTGTGGCGCGAGGGCTACGCCTACACCGGCGAGTACTCGAGGCACCGGCAGCGCCGCCAGGGAAGCAGTCCGCGGCTGAATCCGGTCCAGCAATTCGTCGTCTTCAGCCAGAACCACGATCAAATCGGGAATCGGCGGCGGGGGGACCGCCTCAGCGCGACGCTCCCGCGCGAGCGTTTGCGACTTGCTGCGGGCGCCGTGTTGCTCTCGCCGTTCGTCCCGTTGCTCTTCATGGGCGAGGATTACGGCGAGACGGCGCCGTTCCAGTATTTCGTCAGCCACGCCGATCCGGCGCTGGTCGAGGCGGTGCGCCGAGGCCGGCGCGAGGAGTTCGCCGCGTTCGGCTGGGAAGGCGAGGTGCCCGATCCGCAAGACGAGACCACCTTTGGGCGCAGCCAGCTTGATCCGACCCTTGCCGAGCGGAGCGGTCACCGTGAGCTGCGCGCGTTCTACCGCGAGTTGCTGGCTTTGCGCCAGCAGGTGCCGGCACTCGCCCTCGTGGAAAAGGAAACCATCGAGACCAGGGCCTTCGACTCGGAAAACGTGTTGATGGTTCGCCAGTGGACTGCGGACGACGAGGTTGTGCTTGTCTTCAACTTCGCCGATCAGCCGCGCGCCGTCCGGCTGCCGCTGCCTCCGGGCCAGTGGCGCAAACGGCTCGATTCGTCCGACGCGCGCTGGGGCGGCTCCGGCGCGTTGGCCGAATCTCCGGTTTCCGCGCAGGGGCCCAGTGCGGCTGGAGTTGGCGGCCAGTTCACTGGTGCTTTACCGACGACTCGTCCGGGTCTGACTTTTTATGGAACGTTACCTTTGCATTCATGGACATTTCTACCAACCGCCCCGCGAGAGTCCTTGGCTCGAGGCGGTGGAGTTGCAGGACTCGGCGTTTCCCTACCACGATTGGAACGAACGGATCACCGCCGAGTGCTACGCGCCGAACGCAACGGCGCGCGTGTTGGACGGCGACGGGCGCATCATTGACATCATCAACAACTACGCCCGCATCAGCTTCAACTTCGGTCCCACTCTGCTCGCCTGGATGGAACAGCAGGCGCCCGACGTCCTCGATGCAATCGTCGAGGCGGATCGTCAGAGCCGCGGGCGCTTCTCCGGGCATGGTTCGGCTTTGGCGCAGGCCTACAACCACATGATCCTGCCCCTGGCGAACTCGCGGGACAAGCGGACCCAGGTGCTTTGGGGCATGCGGGACTTCGAACACCGCTTTGGTCGCCCGCCCGAGGGGCTGTGGCTCGCGGAGACCGCGGCGGACACGCCGACGCTCGAGGCGCTTGCGGCAGCGGACATCAAGTTCACGATTCTCTCCCCCTTCCAGGCCAGCCGCGTGCGGTCCCTCCGCGGCGGGCGCTGGAGCAATGTGGACGGCGGACGCGTCGATCCCTCGCGCCCTTATCTGGTCAGATTGCCTTCCGGGCGCAGCCTGAGCGTGTTCTTTTACGATGCGCCATTGTCCAAGGCGGTTGCATTCGAGAATCTGCTTGGCAGCGGCGAGGGCTTTGCGGTCCGGCTGATGGACGGCTACGACGACGGGCGCGATTGGGATCAACTGGTGCATATCGCCACCGACGGCGAGTCGTACGGACACCATCATCGGTACGGGGAGATGGCGTTGGCGGCGGCGCTCGACCACGTCGAGTCCAACCGCCTGGCGCGGCTGACGAACTATGGCGAGTACCTGGAACGTCACGCGCCGGCCATGGAGGCTCAGATCCACGAGCCCAGCGCGTGGAGTTGTCCGCACGGGGTCAGCCGTTGGTATGCGGACTGCGGCTGCAACAGCGGCGGGCGACCGGGCTGGCATCAGCGGTGGCGCGCCCCGCTGCGCGAGGCGCTCGATTGGCTGCGGGACACGCTGGCGCCGCGCTTCGAGTCGATGGCCGCCAACCTCCTCAAAGACGCGTGGGCCGCGCGCGACGACTACATCGCGGTGATTCTCGACCGCTCGGAAGAAAGCCGGGCGGCGTTCTTCGAGCGGCACGCGCTGGGTCCGCTGGATGAGGACCAACAGATCGCCGCGCTGCGATTGCTCGAACTGCAGCGCCACGCCATGCTCATGTACACGAGTTGCGCGTGGTTTTTCGACGAGCTTTCGGGGCCCGAGACCGTGCAGGTCGTTCAGTACGCCGGACGCGCCATCCAGTTGCTGCAGAATCTCGGAGGCGGCGATCTCGAGCCCGAATTCATGGAGCGTCTGGCCCAGGCGCCGAGCAACATTCCCGAGCACCGCAATGGCCGTGTCGTTTACGAACAGTTCGTCAAGCCGGCGATCATCGATCGCGAGAAGCTGGGGGCGCATTTTGCCGTGGGCTCGCTCTTCGAGGATTATCCGGAGAACGCCCGGGTCTACTCCTGCACGTTCGAGCAACGGCAGAAGGTGACGCTCACATGCGGGCAAGGCGCGGCTGCTCATCGGCTGCTCGAAGGTCACGATGGAGGTCACGCGCGCCTGGGACCTGCTCAGCTACGCGGCCCTGCACCTGGGCGATCACATCGTCAACAGCGGCGTGCGCGTCTTTCGGGGCGACGCGGCCTTCCAGGAGCTGATCAGCGAGTTCAGCGAAGCGTTCAATCGCGCCGACTTTCCGCAAGTCATCCGGCTCATGGACAAGCATTTCGGCGAGTCCAACTACTCGGTGAAGAATCTCTTCCGCGACCAGCAGCGCAAGGTCCTCGATCAGGTGCTCGGTTCGACCAAGCCGGGACATCGAGAACCACTACCGCCAGATCGCCGACCAACACACGCCGTTGGCCCGCTTTCTCAACGACCTCGGCGCGCCTTTGCCTTCGGCGCTCAAGACGGCGATGGACTTTGTCCTGAACTGCGACTTGCGTCGTCAGTTCGAGGCGGACGACGCCGATCCGGCAGCGCGCTGCGCGCCCTCGTCGAGCAGGCGCAGGCCGGGCAACGTCGAACTCCAGCGGGAGGTCCTGGGCTACGCCATCAAGGGGCACCTGGACCGTCGCCTCGAACGACTGCGTCGGTTCCCCGGACGACGTGACTGGCTGGCGCGCACGGCGGACTCTGGCCGAGGTGGTGCGATCGATCGGCCTCGAGATCAACCTCTGGAAGACGCAGAACCTCTGCTTTCAAGATGCTCCGGAAGCGTGGCTCCCGACCGCCAGGCCAAGGCCGACCAAGGCGACCTCGCCGCTCAGGAGTGGCTGCGGCATTTCAACCGACTGGCCGATCAACTCGGCTTCCGAGTCAACGAATGAAAACCCGGCTTCCAGTCCCGCGCGCCACCTACCGGCTGCAATTCCATCGCGGCTTCACGCTGCGGCACGCGCTCGCCTTGCTCCCGTATCTCGACGCGCTGGGCGTGAGCCACGTCTATGCCTCGCCGCTGCTCAAGGCCCGCCCCGGCAGCACCGCACGGCTACGACGTGTGCGATCCGACCCAGCTCAATCCCGAGCTGGGCACCGAAGAGGACTTGGAGGCGTTGGTGGCCGCGTTGCGCGAACGGGGCATGGGGCTGGTGCTGGACATCGTGCCCAACCACATGGGCATTGGCGGCCCCGAGAATCCCTGGTGGTGGGACGTGCTCCAGCACGGCCCGTCGAGCCGATTTGCCAACTACTTCGACATCGACTGGGATCCGCCCGATCGGCGCCGCTGCGGGGCAAAGTGCTGGTGCCCGTGCTGGGTGACGAGTTCGAGCGCGTGCTGGCGCGCGGCGAGTTGCAGGTCGTCTGCGAGAACGCCGAGGTCACGGTGCGCTACTTCGATCAGCGGTTTCCGGTCAGCCCGGATTCCATCCTGGTGCCCGGCCGGTTTCTGCATGAGGCGATGGCCGAGTTCAATTCGAACACCGAGGCCCTGGCGTCGGTTCCTGAACCAGCAGCACTACCGGTTGGCCTTCTGGCGTCACGGCGATGCCCGACTGAATTACCGCCGCTTCTTCACCATCACGCACCTCGCCGGATTGCGGGTGGAACTGCCGCAGGTCTTCGCCGACACCCACAACCGCATCCTCGATTGGCACCAGCGCGGCCTGCTGGACGGCTTGCGCGTCGATCATCCGGACGGCTTGCGCGACCCCCAGGATTACCTGCGCCGACTGGCGTGTGCCGCCCCCGGCGCCTGGATCGTCGTCGAGAAGATTCTCGAACCGGGCGAAGACCTGCCGACCGATTGGCCGGTCGCCGGCACCACCGGCTACGACTTCCTCAACCGTGTCGCCGGACTGTTCGTCGACCCTGCCGGAGAAACGCCGCTGACGAGTTTCTACGCGGCGTTCACCGGAGAACCGACGGACTACGACGCAGTGGTCCGGGACCGAAAACGTCAGGATCCTGGGCCATCATCTGGTCGCGGAAGTGAACCGGTTGGTGCACATCCTCGACGCCCTTCTGAGCCGGCACGCGCCGGACCGCTCCATTGGTCCGGATGAATTGCGCGAGGGGCTCATCGAACTCGCCGCCTGCTTTCCGGTCTATCGCACCTATTGCCGGCCCGAAGCGTCCGTCTGTTCCGCGAGGGACCGTGCTCTGGTGTCTGAGGCGGTCGCGCGCGCCGGGCAGGCAGAGCCTCAGCCGTCACCTGGGGTGTTGGCGTTCCTGGACGACGTGCTGCAGATGCGCGTCGCCGGGGACCTGGCGGCGGAGTGGGTGATGCGCTTTCAACAGCTCACCGGCCCGGCCATGGCCAAGGGCGTCGAAGACACCGCGTTCTATTGCTGCAATCGTTTTGTGGCTCTCAATGAAGTGGGCGGCGATCCAGCACGTTTCGGCCTGAGTGTGGACGAGTTTCACCGGGCGTGCGCACAAGCGCGGCTGCAGTGGCCAGCCGCGATGCTGACAACCTCCACCCACGACACCAAACGCAGCGAAGACATGCGAGCGCGGCTGGCGCTCCTTTCGGAAATCCCCGATCGTTGGATTGCGGCGGTTCGCCGGTGGTCCGGACTGAACGAGAAACGCCGGCGCAAGGGATGGCCGGACCGCAACGCCGAGTACCTTTTCTATCAAACGCTGGTGGGCGCCTGGCCGCTGTCCCTTGACCGCGCGCTCGCCTACATGGGGAAGGCGGCCCGCGAAGCCAAGCAGCACACGGACTGGATCGAGCCCAACCGCCTCTACGAAGCGGCCCTGAAGGACTTCGTGGCCGGAGCGATGGGCGATCCGGCTTTCACCGAGGATGTCGAACTCTTCGTGGCTCCCCTCATCCAAGCCGGGCACCTCAATTCCCTCGCGCAGACCTTGCTCAAGCTCACCGCCCCCGGCGTGCCGGACCTCTACCAGGGAACGGAACTTTGGGATTTCAGCCTGGTGGATCCGGACAATCGGCGTCCCGTGGACTTCGACCATCGCCGGGCTTTGATGGCCAGTGTGCAGGCAGGGGGCGCGTCCGGCCCCATGACCGGTTTCGTGGAGGACCTGCTGCGGAACCCCAGCGATGGCCGGGTGAAATTGTTCCTCACCCGCCAGGTTCTTCACTACCGCCGGTTTCACCCGGAACTCTTCCGGAGAGGCCGTTACGTTCCGATCTCGGTCTCGGGTCAATGCGCGCGGCATGTCTGCGCGTTCGCTCGCGTTTTCGGCCGCAAGAGGACGATCGCTGTCGTGCCGCGATTGGTCGTGGAGATCACTCGAGGTTTGGACATCTGGCCGCTGGGCGAGGAGGTCTGGAGGGACACGCGGTTGCTTCTGCCCGAAGCGCGAGCGGGGGCACTGCTTTCGAAATGTCTTCACGGGCGAAAGTCACCGAGCGCAGCTCGGAAGACGCACCGCCCGGCCTGAGGCTCGGGCAGGTTTTCGCCCGTTTTCCCGTGGCGCTGCTCGAGGACCTTCCGCCTCGCGTTTCCAAGGCCATCCACGGAACTCCAAGCAACCATGAACACGGACCTCACTGGCAAGGGAATGCTCGATGCGCTGGCGGCCAGCCTGACGGCACTGCTCTCTTTGATGATGGAGAGTGTCTTTGGAGAGGGGGTGCGCGCCCCGGTGATGGGCGGCATCGCCGCGCTGGACATTGCCGTGCTCGTCGTTGTGGGGCTTCTGGTCCTGGTCGTGCATCGGGCGGCCAGCGGCTTCCTGCGACGCAAGATCCGACAGGCCGAGGCGCAACCCGAATCCAAGGAATGGCGCGTGCAGCTGTGGCGAACGTGGGCCGGCCCTTTCTCCTGCTCATCTGGGTCTACGGCGCTTACCTGGCGGCCACACCCGTGCTGGCGAAGCTGGACTCGGTCCACCCCCCGCATCCGGTCCGGGGGCTCTTCGACAAGCTGTTCGACTGGGCGTGTTCGTCGTGCTCTTCTGGCTGTTCCTGGGATTCGACGCGCTGTCATCGAGGCGCGTCTCAAAGCCTATGTCGGGCAAGAGCTCGAGCAAACTGGACGACCTGGTCGTGCCGCTGCTGGGCCGGAGCCTGCGCGTCGTGGTGCCTGTGGTGGGCCTCATCTTCGCACTGCCGATGATCGGACTCTCGCCGGAATCCGCCGGCGTGCTGGCGAAGGGGAGCAGCATCCTGATCATCGGCGTGGTGGCGTATGTCTTGTTCCAAGCCGTCGGCCTGGCCGAGAAAGCGGTGCTGTCCCGGTACGACATCACGGCGGCAGACAACCTGCAGGCGCGCAAGGTCTATACGCAGGTCCATGTGCTGGGCAAAACGCTCTACGTCATCATCGGCGTGTTCACCGTCGCCTCCGTGCTGATGTTGTTCGACGAGGTCCGCCGGTTCGGGACCAGCATCCTGGCCTCAGCCGGCGTCGTGGGGATCATCATCGGCTTTGCGGCGCAGCGCACGATCGCCAACCTGTTTGCCGGATTACAGATGGCGATGACCCAACCGATCCGCCTGGATGACGTGGTCATCGTCGAAGGCGAATGGGGACGCATCGAGGAAATCACCCTGACCTACGTGGTGGTGCGCATTTGGGACGATCGCCGGCTGGTCGTGCCGCTGAGCTACTTCATCGAAAAACCGTTCCAGAACTGGACGCGCGCGTCGGCGGACATCCTCGGTTCGGTCGTTGTCTGGGCCGACTACACGCTGCCGATCGCCGCACTGCGACCCGCGGTGGAGCGGATCGTCAAAGACTGCAAAGACTGGGACCAGCGATTCTGGAATCTGCAGGTGACGGACGCCACGGATCGCGCCATGCAACTGCGCGTGCTGGCGACCGCGTCCGACGCGTCGAAAGCCTGGGATCTGCGCTGCGAGATTCGGGAAAAGCTGCTGGCGTACCTCCAGGAGCACCACCCGCAGAGCCTGCCCAAGACGCGTGCCCTGGTGGATCACCCCGCCCCGGTCCGGCCCGCCTGACAGCCGGGCGCCCGGGTTTGGCCGTTGCGCGGACCCGATCGAAGCCACCTGTCCGGCCGAGGTCGTTCCGAGGTGTTTGCCGTGCCGAGCGACGATCCGGCTTTCGCGCTGCGCGCTTCGTGCCACGGTTTGGCCGTGAGCAAGACCTTGGTCCTCGAACCCGATCCACTCGAGAATCTTCATGCTGCGGACCTGGCCGACCGCCTCCAGCGGCTGTCGACCGCGGAGGCCTGCGCGTTGCTCGAGGGCCTGCCGCCGGATCGCGCCGCGTCCACCCTGATCGAACTGGAACCGGATCGAGTGCCGGAGTTGGTGGCCGGCTGGGAACCGCGCCGACTGGGGGACCTGCTCAGCCGGGTGCCGCCGCCGGAGGCGGTGGATGTCCTGCAGCAACTGCGGCCCGGGCTGCGCCGAGACATCCTCGCCGCGCTGCCGACCGATCACGCCGCCGGCCTCCGCGCCCTGATGCGCTACCCGGAGGACAGTGCCGGGGGCATCATGTCCAACCGCTTCATCGCCCTTCACGAGGACATGACGGTTGCGGAAGCGCGCGAGGCCCTGCACGCGCGGAATGAAGCGGGGGGGCCGGACGAAGTGGCCTATCTGTATGTGACCGATGCCGCGCAGCGGCTCGTGGGCGTCGTGAGCCTGCGCGACCTGGTATTCGGTCGGGCGGATCGGCGGCTGAGTGAACTGATGAACCGCGAGGCGAAGCACCTGCGGGTCGAGACCGACCAGGAAGAACTGGCGCGGCAATTCGAGCATTATCACTACCTGGGGCTGCCGGTCCTCGACGCGGAAGGCAAGCTCGTGGGCGTCGTCAAGGCGAGCGACGCGCTCGCCGTCGCCCGCCGGGAAGCCACCGAGGACATGCAACTGATGGTCGGCTTGTCCGGCGAAGAACGCGCGCTGACGCCGTGGCGGAAATCGGTCGGACGGCGCTTGCCGTGGCTGGGTTTGAACCTCATCACCGCGTTCGCGGCGGCGACTGTCGTGAGCCAATTCGAGAACACGATCGACCAATGGACGGCCCTGGCGGTATTCCTGCCGATCATCGCCGGTCAGGGCGGCAACGCCGGCATGCAAACGCTGACCGTGATGATCCGGGACCTGGCGTTGGGCGAACTCTCACCGGGCGAGGGCCACCTGGCGCTGATCAAGGAATTGGCGGTGGGTTTGGTCAACGGGCTCGTGATCGGCCTGATCGTTGGCGTGATCGGCTACGTCTGGAAAGGAAGCCTGCTGCTGGGCATTGTGGCGGGTGCGGCCACGCTGTTCAACCAGATCGCCGCGGCCCTGGCCGGCGTGCTGATTCCCCTGAGTCTGAGAATGCTGCGCGTCGATCCGGCCCTGGCCTCGAGCATCTTCCTGACCACGGTGACCGACGTCGCCGGGTTCTTCTTCTTTCTCGGAATGGCCGCCCTGGCCCTCCGCTTCGCCGCACCCTAACCCGAACCTCCGATCTCCTCCCATCTCCCATCTCCGATCTCCCATCTCCCATCTCCCATCTCCGATCTCCCAACTCCGCCAACCCCAGGCTGAGCTGCGAGGCGCGCCTCAGACCAAAACCAGTCCCCATAGCCATGAAAAGTCGCCGCGTTTCCCCGCCCCTCTCTCCCGCGCCTCGCTCCTTAGAATCCTTGCGAAACGAAAGGGATAGGGGTGAAGGCCAAACTTGACTTGATCGCAACATGTTTGGGGTTCAAGAGAGAACGCAATTACAGAACGGTGCAGTCGGGTGGGAGGGAGGGCCGGAAAAAGAGAAAGGCCGGGCAAACAGGCCCGGCCTTTTCACACACGTGCACCTGAGAACGGGTGCAGTTACAACAGCGCCTACGATACCGGAACCCGATGTGCGCACCAGTCACCAGTTCTGGTGACAACGGCCTGCGGCGAAGAAGATAATGGCCTTGTCGCGGCTGTCTCCTACAATCCCGCCGCAACTGAATTGACACTTATGCATCGATTGGCCCCACACCTGGCCGAAGAGGCGCGTCCCCGCCGCTTCGTCGGGGCACTCTCCGCACTGATCGCCGCTCTCGCCTTACTGGCCCCTGGCTCGGCCCAGGCCCAAGGCGCCCCCCAAAAAGGCATCGTTGTCCTCACCGAGTTTCCCGACGTGGATCACTCGGTTCTTCGCAGCGCAGTGGAAACGCGATTCTCGCGGCATCTCGACAACTACGTTCGAGAGATGTCGTATCATCGGGTTTCTCTGCAAATCGATGTGACAGAAAAGTGGTACACGCTGCCACGCCCGGTCAGTCGGTATCGGATTTCCTCTCGGAACCTCGAGGTCGACAGGTCGAGGGTGAAGGACTTGATCGATAACGCGCTCGATTTAGCTGCGCGGGACGTGGATTTTACCCGCTACTCGTTCGCAGTCATCTTCCTGGGTGCTCGATTGCAGGATTATGGCATGATCGGTCTGTGCGGGTATCCGGGCATGCTCGGCTGGACGGCGGGAGGAACGCTGCGGACCGGGGGCGGCCAGGAGGTCAAGGGCGGCGTGGCGGTCTTCTGCTTTCAGGCACATCTGGGGACGCTCTTTCATGACCTTGCCCACATCCTGGGCGGGGTGCAAGGCGGCAAGAGAATGGTTCCGTGCCTCTACGATCACGACCTGCAGGCGAAGCCGGGGCCAATGCGCGAGACGGCGGTAGACGCCATGATTCACCTTGGTTTCTGGGATCCGATGTCGTGCCATTACTACAAGCGCCTCGAACCGCCTCCCGGCATTTGTTCTTGGACGAAGTTGCGCCTGAACTGGATCGCTCCCGCCAAGATCAAGGTGATCCGGCCGGGCGAGAAGGCAGAAGTGGTTCTTGGGCCACTGCAGGACGGCTCCGCCGAAACGCTCGTCGTGAGAATCCCTGTTGCTGCGGGACGTTACTACCTGGTCGAGAACCGCCAGCCCATCGGTTTTGACCGGTTCCTGCCGGGCAACGGAGTTCTGATCATGTATGCTGACGACACCGTGGCCGAATGTCGGCAGGGCAAGACGCCCGTCAAGCTCATCAACGCGGATCCTTCCATCCCGCATCTGGAAGGGGCGGCCTTTGAAATCGGCAAGAGAGACCTCTTCCGAGATGAACGGAACCGGATCAGTATCCGACTGACGGAGAAGGTGGATCGTTCCTACAGGCTTTTGATCAACGCTCCCTGAACAACGACGGATCCCGTGCCTCGGGGCTTGGAAAACAACCGCCGATGTGATAGGCTACGCAGCATCGTCGACATCAGAATGTGCGCTGAGCGGCCCCGATGAAGGAACATCCCATGAAATCCCCCAACAATGTTGGCCGGCGACTCTATTGCCTGCTGGTCCTGCTGGCAGGCGTGGTGTCTCTGGCTCCGACCCCCTGCAACCTGAAAATCGCCGAATACCCGGGCAGCAGCGAGAAAGAAGGGAGAGAGGGAACCTGCGATGTCTTCGCGGTCGATCACGAACTCGTCCAACCGGTCGACGCGGCGACTGGCCTGGCGACGGCCGTCCGCCGGCACCGGCCTTTGACGGTCCTCAAAGTGATCGACAAGGCCACGCCGGGGTTCCACAGGGCCCTCAGCACCGGCCAGACCCTGCGCGAGGCGGTCCTTGATTTCTACCGGATTGATCCGCAGACCCGACAGGAGGCGAAGTACTACACGATCACGCTCAGGAGCGTTCGCATCGTCGGGATGAAGACCATGATGCCGACGTCGTTTCTGCCCGAAAACGCGACCTATGGCCACATGGAGGAGGTCCGCCTGGTGTACGAAGAAATCGAATGGCAATGGATACCGGACAGCATTGTCGAGATCGACAGGTGGCGACCTCGCTAACGCTCATTGCTCACCAACTTCTGAACACCATGGAGTCGATGGTCTCGAAGAAGGGAGCCATACGCGCGAGTAAGGCAACGATTCTGATTCACCCCGAAAGGAAAAAGGAATCGGCGTGCGGTTGAGTCTCACAACAGAGGCCAGACACCCCTGGCAGGCCCTGATCCTGGGCGTGGCAACCGCGTTGGGCATGGTGGCGCCCGGTCCCGCGGTGTCGGGCGAGGTGCGGTATGTCGAAGTCCAGTCCCTGCTTGGTCAGATGTACGATGCCGTGATCAGCGCCGATGATACCGAGAGCTTTGGCTTGAGCATTCCCCGCGGCACCGCCCTGCCGCGGCGCATGTATCCGGTGAGGAACCTCGGCGTGCCGATGATCCAGGAACTGCGCCTGGCGCAGTACCAGAACGTCCTGCTGCGCTATCCGCAGCGGGCCTACACCGCGTATCTGGAGCCGAATCGCGGAAGCAGCTCGACGGCGAATCCAAGGCCTGCGGCCATCATTCTCACCGAGGACACATCGATACCCGCCGGTGACCCGACATACGAGGGCCTGGACCTGGTTGTGGACGGGTGCACCATGACTCTGAGTGGCACACACATGTTCAACAGCCTGTGGGTTGTCAGCGGCGGCGTCATGACACCATCTCCCGCCCCGAACGGTGAACCCACCAGCCCGATCGACCTCACAATTGCCGCTGAATTGATCGTCGATTCCTCCAGCCGTGTGGACTTGTCGGGTCACGGCTACGCTGCAGGCCAAGGTCCGGGGCGTGGCGACTATCTCCAGGCCGGGGCAGGCGCCGGTTACGGGGGGCTTGGCGGCAGCATTGACGGACTGCCGGGCGGCAGGATCTACGGCTCGCCAACGGATCCCCTGGACGTGGGCAGCGGCGGAGGAGGCGACGCCAACGGGGGTTCTGGTGGAGGCGCGCTGCGGCTCGTGGTCGCCGATCTGCAGGTGGAGGGCAGCCTGTTGGCGAACGGGCTCAATGGCGGTCTCGGCGGGGGCGGCGGTTCCGGCGGCTGCATCAATCTGCGGGTTGGCAGCCTCGGTGGCGGGGGTCTGATCCAGGCCAACGGTGGTGGGGCCGGATTCGACGGGGGCGGTGGGGGCGGCGGGCGGATTGCAGTCCGCTACGGGAGCGATTCTTTCTTTGGGAGCTTCGAGGCAAACGGAGGCTCCGGGATCGGCTCCGGCGAGCCGGGGACTGTCTATCTCGAACGAGTGACCATCCCGCCGATCCTCGTTGCCGGGTATCACCCCGCAGAGGGCATCCTGATGTCTTGGCCTGTGTCCATCGCGGGTGTCGTTTTGGAAGCCACCACGGCGTTGGCCGGCGATGAGGTTTCGTGGGAGACGATTCCCGAATCACTCTATCAAACCAGCGGTCAGATGATCCTCTACTTCGACCCAATCGGACCTTCGGATCTCAAGCTCTTCCGCCTCCGCTGGCCCTGAGATGGCTGAGTGAAGTCTGCCACAGAACGCGGCGGGGAATGTCTCCTGCCTTGCACTGCAGGAAGACAGCAACCATTCGACAAGTCCACCGCAATTCTGGCGCCATCCTCGGCAAGGATCTGTGGGGAGTGCGGATGCGCAACGGCACAGCGCGGCTCAGGCCGCAACCAAAGCCTTCGGACATCCGTGCTCCGGGAGCCACGTATGCGAGGGGTAGCTCGACGGACGCCGCGCAGCGGCGCCACTTAGCGAGGCGTCGGGTGCTGGTGATCGTGGTGGACACTCAGCGGCCACGAGTCGTTCACGCGCCTCGCCGGTCTGAGGCGAAGCCTCGCTAAGGATTCGGCCTGCGGATTCGTATTGCCAAATGGTGGCGGGCAGGATAACGACAGCTAAAACCCAATCGACCCAACGCCATGAGGACCACGTCACCCTGCCGCAGGCCTTCCTTCCCTGGAGGTTTCACCCTGATCGAACTGCTCGTCGTCATCGCGATCATCGCGATTCTGGCAGGCATGCTCTTGCCGGCGCTCAGCAAGGCCAAGGCCAAAGCGACCGGCGTTGTCTGCATGAGCAACACGAAGCAACTGGCGCTCGCGGTGCTGATGTACACCCACGACAACACCGATTGGTTTCCCCCCAACCGGGATGGCGGAACGAAGGACGTGAACGTGAGTTGGGTGGCGGGATGGCTCGACTGGAGCACGGGCAACACGGACAACACCAACACGCTTTTCCTGCTCAACGCCAAGATCGGCCCGTATACACGCGATGTCGGCATCTACCGCTGCCCGGCTGACAATTACCCGGTCACGATCGGCCAGAAGAAAGCCCTCCGCGTTCGCAGCAATGCCATGAACGGTTTCATCGAAGGCGGCGCTTACAGCCTCAACACGGGCAGCGGCTCGACGTGGTACCCGTCCTATTGCATGTACAACAAGGTATCCGACGCGATCAGGCCCTCGCCGTCTCAGTTGTGGATGCTCAACGACGAACACCCCGACAGCATCAACGACGGGTGGGAAATCACCAACGTCACCGACCCCAACAATTGGACCGATCTTCCAGCCAGTTACCACAATAACGCCTGCGGTTTTAACTTCGCCGACGGCCATAGCGAGATCAAACGCTGGCTCGAGAAAAGCACGCAGGTGAAGATCAAGCGCACTCAATACAACGGCTTCCCCGCCCCAAGAAGCCGGGACATCGCGTGGATGATCGAACGCTCCTCCGCATTGAAATAAAGGATCGCGGGCACGACGCCAGACAGCGCTGATCATGCGCCTCGCGGATCAGGCAACTTCCGCACGGGGCCGAGGGTCGCTCTCCCGCGTTGGGCAGGTCATTCGATCAGGACAACCTCATGGATGTCCACCTTCGGAACAGAGACGCGGATCCGACCATCGCGGTGCTCGAACGGGAGGGAGCGGCTTCCCGGTTCGAGGGTGACACGCGCGGGCCGCGACGCCTGGCGGATAGCCACCTCGAGCGGGCCAACGGGCGCCACGGAATCGAAGATCGGTTCGGTCTGATGCGGGCCGGACGTGTTCACCAGGTTGACCAGCAGGCGGCCATCCTTGCGGGCCACGCAGACATCCACGTCGGCTGACCCCCTCACCTCGACCATCGGTTCAGGGAAAAGCCGGCGCGCCAGGTCCCCGGCGAACTGGCGCATCACCGCGCTGCGCGCGCCGGCATAGCTCTGGCCCAGATTAAACCAAGTCGCCGCAATCCTCCCTTTGCCCAGACGCGCCACGGTTGCAGCCGGCGCGGACGCGGGACCGGCGGCCCCGGTGGACTGGAGCGTTCCCCAGCCCTCGACACCCTCAGCGAGCTGGACGCGTTGAATCGGGCCTTTCAGGGATGCCGACGCGCCGTTGTGCGAGAGTTGGCAGGGCTCGGTGGAAGGAGCGCCATCGGCGGTGGCGCCCAGTGCAGACTGGAACATCGCTGCCGTTTTCGGCCCAACGAGGAGCAGACTGCCGCCGTTCCTGGCATAGCCGACAAGGGCATCGCGAAAACGCGGTTCGAGGTATTCCCATTCCGGCACCACGATGAGCGGGTACGCCGCCGTTCGCCCCTCGAGCATATGCTCGCCGACGACTTCCACCGAGAGCTGGCATTCGAGCAGGGCCTGCAAGGCGCCGCTGACGTGGGAGAGATCGCGATTGAACAGGCCGTTGATTCTCCGGTAATGCCCGGCGGTCGAGAGCAGGAGGGCCACCTGAGGGACAGGTTCGGCGTGATGGCAGAGCGCCTGGCGCGCCCGGCAGAACGCCGCGACTTCCGCCATGACCGGCATCTGCGCCTCGAAAATCGACCCGTCGCGCTTCTGTTTGAAGTAAGCCTGAAAACCGCCGCCCAGCGCCACCACCACAGCCGCCTCGCGTTGGAGTTGCGGAGACGACTTCTGGGCCGTGCCGTCCTGGCGCGGCTTACGCGAGAAACTCCAGGCCATGAGGTCCCAGGGTTTCCCCTGGCGAACCAGGTAGCGGGCCGAAAGCCGCGCCGAGTTCACGCTGTCCTCCGGCGAGTAGTCCCCGGAGAGAAAGTCGACCGGGGCGTTGACCGGCTCGGCCATGTGGTCGGTATAGGCCCAGTTGCTGCAGAGTTGAAAATGCGGATGGGTCCGTTTCACCTCGGCGATGTAATGGCGTAGGTAGCGGCGAAAAGCCTCGCGATGGAACTCGAGGAATTCGAACCAGTGCGGATCGCCGGGCTTGCGCGGCACGTCCTGAATGCCGGTCCGCTCCCGGAACGCGGCCAGCGCGGCCGGGCTGTAGTCCGGCATCGAAGCCCAGCATTCGCCGTCGATCCAGGCGCCATCGACCGCATAGTCCCCGGCCAACTCGCGCAGTTGCGGAATGAGCAGCGCGTCCGCGTACGGCCCGAAGAACGACGTGGCGTTGCCGTTGGTCTTGCCATCCGCATTCAGGACTGCCCAGGTCGGGTGCTTCAGGATGGCCTCGCTGTCCCACACGCCCGAGTAGTGCATGTAGAGCGACACGCCGCGCCGGGCGGTCACATCGCGCCACAGGCGGAGCGGGTCGCCGACGAACCCGGGCGCCCGGTTGCCCACCAAGGTCGGATAGCTGCTCAGGCCCCGATGCCCTTTGCAGTCGATCTGGAGGTAATCCGGCCTGACCAGGTCGATGATGTTCTCGATCATCGCGGGTGTTGTGTTCCTGCCGATTTCCGTGCAGTCGGTCCCGGCGTGAAAATCAAAGTGAACACCCAGGAAACTGTTGCTGCGATCGAGCCGCGCCGGCGGGTCGTCGCCCGGAGCGCCGGAGGATGGACCCGCCAGGAGACACATCACGGGAAGAATCAGGAATCTGGGAGCGGTGATCATGGGATTTGTTGGCTTGTGGGCTTGAGTTTCGGGTGAGTGTGGCAGCATGTCATCACGAAGCGCACGAACAAAAGGTGAGATTGCGCTCATATAGAGTGACAGGTTCTTTATGAAGGAGTTCAGCGACGGGATGGTGTTGGGGTCGCGGGGGTAGGTGAACGAGGTATTCGAGGAGTTTCGGGATCGGTTTGGGGCGCGACGGCGGGACGGGGCGCGAGCGATGAGGGGTTTAGGGGTTTTGGGGGAGTTGGCGACGATGCGGGATTTGCAGGTGAACGTGGTAGGGTAGGAGCGGTCAAGAGGTCAAGATAGTCGGGCGCTTCGCGGGTTGACCTTTCCGGGGCGAGGCGCTAACAAGCAGCACGATTTTATGAAGATCCATCTACGTTGTTCCATGCGGAGTCGGTTCTTGTCGCTTGCGGTGGCCCTGGGTGCTCTCGCGGCGGGTGTTTCGGCGGTGGCCCAGCCTCCGCCGGGCTTCGCGGCGTTGTTCAACGGCCGCGACTTATCGGGATGGCGGGGCGGGGACACATTCGACCATCGCAAGCTGCTGGCGATGCCGGCGGAGCAACGGGCCGCGCAGATTGCGAAGTGGACTGAGACGATGCAGGCGCACTGGCGGGCGGTGGACGGGGTGCTGGTGAATGACGGACACGGGGCGTATGCGACCACCGAAAAGGACTACGGCGATTTCGAACTGCTCGTCGACTACAAGACCGTGCCCAAAGCGGACTCGGGCATTTATCTGCGCGGCGTGCCGCAGGTCCAGATTTGGGACTCGACCGAGAAGGAGAAATTCAACATTGGCGCCAACAAGGGTTCTGGCGGTCTGTGGAACAACAGCCCGGGGGCGCCGGGGAAGGATCCGCTGGTTCTGGCGGACAAACCGTTCGGCGAATGGAATTCGCTGCGGATCCTGATGGTGGGATCGCGGGTGAGCGTGTGGCTCAACGACGCGCTCGTGGTCGATCACGCCCTGATGGAGAACTACTACGACCGCAAAGTGTCCGTGCCGGCCCGGGGTCCCATCCAACTCCAGACGCATGGCGGCGAGATCTCGTGGCGCAACATCTATCTGCGCGAGATCGGTGTGGCGGAGGCCAATCAGATCCTTGCCCGCAAGGGTGCTGAAGGCTATCAGGCGATCTTCAATGGCCAGGACTTCACCGGGTGGGCCGGGGCGGTCGCAAACTACGAGGTCAAAGACGGCGCTCTGGTCTGCAAGCCGGGCAAGGGCGGCACGCTCTACACCAAGGAGGAGTACGGCGACTTCGCGGTCCGGCTCGAATTCAAGCTGCCCAAGGGAGGCAACAATGGCCTGGCCATCCGATACCCAGGGGAGGGCGACGCCGCTTATGGTGGGATGACCGAGATCCAGGTGCTTGACGAGAACTACGAGCAAGCCACCGGCGACCGGATCGACCCGCGTCAGGCGCATGGATCGGTGTACGGGATGATCGCGGCCCAACGTGGCTATCAGCGCCCGATCGGGGAATGGAATTTCCAGGAAGTGACCGTCCAAGGGTCGCGCATCCGGGTCGAACTCAACGGAGTTGTGATTCTCGATGGCGACGTCGCGGCGGTGAAGGAGTTCATGGGCAACAGCCCGCACCCGGGCAAGGACCGCACCCAGGGGCACTTCGGGTTTGCCGGGCACAACGATCCGGTCTGCTTCCGCAGCGTGCAGTTGAAGCGGCTCGAATAGAATCCTTGTCGGGCGCTTGCCCTGCCTGTCCCGTCAAGCACAGCGGTGCGCCAGGCGGGCCTGCACGCGGGTCTATTCCTGTCGGCAGGGATCGCGGGGCGGGCGTTGGTCCGGGGGGGCCGGATCATGCAGGAGGCGCAGTTCGTGTCGCAGGCGTTCGAGGGGCAGCCCGACAACGTTCGAGTAGGAGCCTGCGATCCCGGCGACGAGCTCGTCTCCTCGTTCCTGGATGGCGTAGGCGCCGGCTTTATCGAGCGGGTTCACGGCGGCCAGGTAGGCTTGGATTGCCGCCGGCGCCAGCGGGCGGAATATCACGTCGGTGGTCTCAGCGAACAGGCGAGCGCGGCGCGCTCGAACGTGGAGCAGGCAAACGCCCGTGACGACCTGATGGGTGCGGCCTGCGAGCTCGCGCAGCATGCGCGCGGCGTCCGCGAGGTCGGTGGGCTTGCCGTAGAGGCGCGGCCCGCAGCAGACGAGCGTATCCGCCCCCAGCACCCACGCCTCAGGATAGCTCCGGGCCACAGCGCGGGCCTTGCGGTGGGCGTTGAGCAGGCTCAGTTCCCGGACGGTGAACTGTTTCTGGTGCAACTCGGCGACCTGTGCCGGGCAGACCTCGAAGGGAATGGACAACTGACGCAGCAGGTCCTGGCGACGCGGCGACGCCGAGGCAAGGATCAGAGGGGGAAGCGGCCTGTTCATTTTGAACTGTCCAGGGGCCATGAACCGCCATCGAACTCCGGTCGGGCTCGCTATCGCCGTCGGTATCGGAATCGACAGCACTCGACTGCGATGCCGATGCCGATTCCGATGCCGATGCCGATTCCGATGCCGATGCCGACCAAGCCACGAACGACGGTTCATTGCGAGAACGGCTTGCCGGCGCCATCGCCGGTTTTGGCGAGGTAGTGGTGCTCCGACACTTCGCGCAGCCGCGCGGCGGCCTGCTCGGGGGTGATATCGCGCTGGGCTTCTGCCAGCATCTCGTAGCCGACCATGAATTTCTTCACCTCGGCCGACCGCAGGAGCGGCGGGTAGAAATGGGCGTGGAGCTGCCAAGGCGTGGCGTCCTCGTCGCCGCCCGGCGCGCCGTGCCAACCCATGGAATAGGGAAACGAGGTCTCGAAGAGATTATCGTAACGCGTCAGCAAACGTTTCATGACCAGCGCCAAATCGGTCCGCTCGTCCGCGTCCAAGTCGGGCAGGCGTCGGACGTGGCGGCGCGGCAACAGGAGGGTCTCGAAGGGCCAGAGCGCCCAAAACGGCACCAGGGCCAGCCAATGGTTTGTGGACAGCACGACCCGCTGGCCCTTGTGGCGTTCGCGCTCGGCGTAGTCCACGAGCAGAGGGGCCTGGAGCGTCCGGAAGTAGGCGCGCTGCGAGGCGTCTTCGAGGCGGGCTTCATTGGGCAGACTGGACGCCGCCCAGACCTGGCCGTGGGGGTGTGGATTCGAGCAGCCCATCATGGCCCCTTTGTTCTCGAAGACCTGAACCCAGCGATGGGCGCGTCCAAGCTCGGCGGTCTGGTCCGCCCACACATCGATCACCCGCTCGATATCCTGGGGCTCCATCTCAGGGAGGGTCAAGTCGTGGCGGGGCGAAAAGCAGATGACGCGGCAGGTGCCCCGCACCGGCTCGGTCCGCAGCAAGATGTCGTCTGGAGCATTGGCAGAAGGCGTGTCGGGCAGCAGGGCCGCGAAGTCGTTTGTGAACACGAACGTGTGGGGATACTGGGGATTGCGCGCGCCGTTCGCCCTTGTGTTGCCGGGGCAAAGGTAACACTTGGGGTCATGGGTCGGGCGACGCAGCCCTGCCGTTGGTTCCCGGTGCCCCTGCCAGGGGCGTTGTGTGCGATGGGGGGAGACCAGCACCCACTGTCCGGTCAGCGGATTGAATCGGCGATGCGGATGGTGTTCGGAGTCAAAGACCACGGGGCGACTCTACCCGGGACGGACGTCTTCTGGCAACTGCCGTGGCGGAGGCGGGCGTTGAGCGCCGGCGAAGGGCGGCGAGGGGTGCCGTGGGTTCAGGCCGCTTCCCATGAACCGGCAGGTGGTCCTAATCGTAATCCTGATCCTAATCCTAATCCTAATCCTAATCGTAATCGGCGACAGAGGATCGCGATTACGATTACGATTACGATTAGGAGCAGCAAACCTCGGTTCATCGTCCGAGTGCGTTCGAAAAGTGAAACTTCACTGCCCATGAACCTCACGCAGCGCTCAGGGGATCCGAGGAGATGAACCGCCAAGGCGCGCTTCGCGCGAGCCGCAGATGTTCAACAACTTGCCCCGGATCATCGCGTAAGGTGTCGGCGCATGGCTGAACTCACCACGAAGACACTGAGGACACGAAGGAACGGCGATGAGCAGAGCCAATGCTGTTCCTATAGAGAGAATGGCGGAAACGCCCATCCTAACCTCGGTGCTCTCCTTCGTGCGCTTCGTGAACTTCGTGGTGAGCCGAGGCGAGGATTTGGGAACTTGCCGCGCGGGGTTGCGTCGGGGGGCGGAGCGCGTACACTCGAAGGCGTGATTCGGAACGTCATCTTCGACTGGTCGGGCACGTTAGTGGACGATCTTCCGGCGGTGCTGGCGGCGAGCAACCACGTTTTCCGGCAGGCGGGGGTGCCGGAGATGACGCTCGACCAATTCCGGTCCGAGTTTTGTCTACCGTTCAAGAAGTTCTACGATCGGTACGTGCCGCAGGTGCCGTGGCCCCGGCTCGAGGAGTGGTTTCACAGCGCATTCCGCCAGTCCCAACACATGGTGCGCGAGTTGCCGCATGCCCGCGAGTTCCTCGAATTCTGTCGGCGGCACGGGCTGCGGACTTTTCTGTTGAGCAGCGTTCACCGGGACCATTACGCGGCGCAGGCGGCGGAAACGGGATTCGGGGGTTATCTCGATCATCCGTACGTGGAGGTTTGGGACAAGCGCGCCAAGATTCACGACTTGCTGTCCGAGCACGGGTTGGTGGCGCGGGAGACGGTGTTTATCGGCGACATGGAACACGACGTGGAGACGGCGCGGCATGGCGGGGTGTACGCCTGCGCCGTGCTGACCGGCTACAACAACCTGGCCCAACTGCGGGCCGGGCGTCCCGATCTGATTGTCGAGCACCTGGGCGAGCTGCAGGACCTGCTCGAACTCCACGGATTCGAGCTCGAGGGCGCGGCGCCAGGCACGGGCCGACGGACGCTCGCCGGCCCGGTGGCCACGGTCGGGGCGCTGGTTTTCAATCGTGCCGGCGAGGTCCTTCTGGTGCGCACCCAGAAATGGTCGAATCTCTGGGGGATTCCGGGCGGCAAGATCAAACTGGGCGAACGCTGTGTGGACGCGTTGCGGCGCGAGTTGAAGGAGGAAACCGGGCTGGACATCTGCGACATCGCGTTTGTCATGGTTCAGGACTGCATTCACTCGCGCGAGTTCTACCGGGACGCGCATTTTCTCCTACTGAACTACACCTGCCGGTGCGAGTCGTCGGCGGTGGTCCGGTTGAACGCGGAGGCCCAGGAATACTGCTGGGTCGCTCCGACCGCGGCGATGGACCTGGCGCTGAACCGTCCGACCCGGACCCTCCTCATGGCCTTTCTCGATCAGGCCGGACCGCAATGAAGGCGGCGATCCTCATTCGAGACCTGGAACTCTTCCTCCGGGTGGGGGTGCCCGAGGCGGAGCGCGCCCGACCGCAACGCCTGCTGATCTCGATCGAAGCGACGCGCGACGTGTCGCTCGCGGTGGCGAAGGACGATCTGGCGGGGAGCATCGATTACGCGGCCGTGTGCGAGCGGTTGGCCGGCTGGGCACCGGCTCGCAGTTGGCGTCTGATCGAGACTCTGGCTGCCGAGATCGCCGAGTTATTGCTGCGCGAGTTTGGCGCGAGCGCCGCGACGGTCGAGATCAAGAAATTCGTCCTGCCGCAGACGCGTTTTGTCGGCGTGCGCCTCACGCGCCGGAACGTCGCAGCTAAGGCTTGCCGGTGGGCGGGCTAATGCCGAGGGACTGTCGGACCTGGGCATCGAGAGCGCTTCCCTGTTGGCCGGTGGTGGCCATGATATGGGCCGCGTAGGCGGAGGCGTGGGCGGTCGCTGTCGAGGTGCCGACGACGACGTACGACTGTCCGTTGAAAGGCACGACGCTGGTGCCGGGGGCGGCGGCGTCGACGAAATCGCCCCGATTGGCGTAGGGCGCGACCTCTCCGTTCCCGCCCGTGGCGGTGACGGCGATGACCTCCGAGTAAGCAGCCGGGTAAACTGGGGTTGTGACCGGTTGATTGCCTGTCGCGGCAAGGAAGACCACGCCCTGCGCGGCGCCGGCCTGGATGATGCTCTGGAGCAGCGGGCTTTCGCTTTCGCCGCCCAGGCTGAGGTTCACGATGGCGGCCCCGGCGTTGATCGCCTCATAGATCCCCTGCGCCAACTGGAAGGTGGTGGTGCTCGATGAGCCGCCGTAAACGTCCACGGGAAGGATGCGAACCGGAGTGCCGCTTGCTCCCTCGGACGACTTGGCCAAGGCATAGAGAATGGTTTGAGCCATTGCGCTTCCGTGACTGAGTTGGCCCGGATCCATGGCCGAATCCCCGGCCACTGCGATCCCGGGCAGGAGGAAACCCTGCAAGACTGTCCCCTCCGTCTGAACGGGGGTATCGATCAAGCCGACCACGACTGGGCTGCCCTCGGTCAGCGGACGCGGGCGCAGGTTCAGCACGGGCGTCGCGCCCGCAGCCTGGATTGGCGGGATCTCGGGTCTCGCGATGCCCGCGTTCTCTTCGATCCCGCCCACGTCGCTATTCTCGGCGAGGGCGGCGCGGGCGGCGTCGGCGGCGTCGCCGTTCTCGAACTCGAGGCGATAAGCGTGGAGACCGTCGAGCCGCCCGACCACGCGGGCGCCCAGCCGCCGCGCGAGGTCGTCGATGGACTCCTTGGCGTCGGGCTTGAGCGTCACGAGCAGTTCGTTTTTCTTGGGACTCTTGGCATGGCCCTGCGGATCGAGAGCCTCCGGGACCTCGACGAGTTGGGTCGCCCCGGTTCGGGAGTCGCGGAAGACATAAAGCCGGTCGGGGCCGGTCTCGGAGGGAAGCAGCACAAAGTTGAGGTTCCCGAGGAGTCGGCGCAGCGCATCGCCCGGTTTGAGGTCCCTGAACTTGGCGGAGACCGTATGCTGAGCGCCCGGCTCGACGTAGACCTGCCATTTCGTGCGGGTGGCGATTTGTTCGAGGACTTTCCGCAGCGGCCAACCCTCGATCCGGGCGCTGACCGAGTTGTCCCGCGCGCGCCAGTCCAGAGTGCCCGCAGCGGAGGAGTCCGCGGCGTGGGTCCACAGAACAAGGCACACCCCCGCGGCAGCGGCCTGGGGCAGCCAGCCGAGGCGACGGCGCGAAATCCAGACGGCCAGAAACTGCATGCCGGCCAATCTAGTCGAGCCGGCTGCAAAAGCAACGCCGTGCTCTGTGTGCCCTCAGACGCACAGTTCCGCTGAGGCATGTCATCCATTAAGGAAACGCCCCGTCCGACAGCCCGCAGCGGTCGCCGGCGGCGGTTGGCCGGGCGGCGGGGCGATTGGATTAACGGTTTGCATTCGGGCCGGGGCATCGTAGTCTTTTGCCCGCAAACAGTGGGAATGCGACAATTCCTGACCATCGCGAGCAACGCCTTCATGGAGCTGGTTCGGCAGCCGATCTTCTTGCTGCTGATGACGGTGTCTGGCGGCTTTGGGGTATTCCTGGCGGTCGTGCCGTATTTCGGGTTCGGCGACGATCCGAAGATGGTGAAGGACAGTGTGCTGGCGGTCATGCTGCTGGCAGGTTTGGTCGGGGCGGTGCTGAGCGCCTCCTCTTCGCTGGCTCACGAACTGCGGACGGGGACGGCGCTGGCCGTGCTGGCGAAGCCGGTCAGCCGCACCCAGTTCTTGACGGCGAAGTACACCGGTGTGGCCGCGGCGCTCTCGGTCTTGACCTACTTCAATCTCCTCTCGGCGCTGCTTGCCAGCCGGATGGCGTACGACGCCTACGGTTCGACCGACGTGTTGGCGTTGAGGATTTACGGGCTGGCGGTGTTGCTGGCGTACGGTGTGGCCGCGTTCGCGAATTACTTTTTGAACCGGACATTCGTATCCGACGCGGTGTGGGGATTGTTGGTGTTCGTCACAGCGGCCTTCTGCGTGATCAACGTCCTCGACAAGGAAGGGGCGATCCAGAAGTTCGCGCAGGGCGTGGATTGGCGGCTGGTGCCGGCGACGGTGCTGATTCTGTTTGCGGTCTGGATTCTGGCGGGGTTGGCGCTGGCGTGTTCGACCCGGTTCGAGATGATCCCGACGCTGGCCATTTGCACGGCGGTCTTCGTGCTGGGCCTGATGTCGGACTATCTCTTTGGCCTGCGCGCGGCCCAAGGCCAGTGGTGGGCCGGCGTTTGCCACACGGTCATCCCGAACTGGCAGTTGTTTTGGATGGCGGATGCGCTGGATCAGGCGAAGACCATTCCGTGGGGTTACGTGGGGCGGGCCTTCGGGTACGTGATCGGGTATCTGGGCGCGGCGTTGGCGCTGGCGTTGCTGTTGTTCGAAGACCGGGAGTTGAGCTGAGGCAGGCGAGTCATGGAACAGAACATCCATCGCAAGGGACTGGTGAATTGGCTGCTGCTCCTGCTGGCGGGGGCGGGGGCGTTGGTGCTGGCGCGGTACACCCAATCGGCGACGGGGCTGGTGGCCGGCGTGTTCATCAGCCTCGGCTTTCTCGTCGCGGCGGTGAGCTATTTCCAGATGCGTCTCGAGTCTCGGGAACGACTCGAGCGGATGGAATTCGACGAGTTGAGCCGGACGGAGGCGAGTCGAACGCTCTTCACGGAGGTGCAGGCCGACACTCTTCCGGCCCGGCGCGCGCGGGAGCAATTCGAGCGGTTTGTGGTGCCGGCGTTCGCCCTCCTGCTCTTCATCCTGCAGGCGGGCGCGGTCTACCTGCTCTGGAAGCACGTTGGCGACGACCGGCCTGCGACGGCGCAACAGGGAACGGTGGCCATGGCGGTCAACGCGTTGCTTGCCCTGGTCCTGTTTCAGTTCGGGAAGTACTCGGCCGTGTTGGGGCGGCTCGAAAAGCAGCGCTTGCTGCGTCCGCCGGCGAGTTACCTTCTGCTGGGCGCGCTGTTGGCGCTGGTGGCAGCCGCTGTCGAGGTGGCGGGCTGGGCGGAGTACCCGAAGGTGGATCTGATCGTCGGCCAGGGTATTGACGATCGTGCTGGGGTTGGTGGCGGTCGAGAACCTGCTGACTCTGGTGTTCGAGATCTACCGGCCCCGCGTCAAAGGCCAGGCGGAGCATCCGTTGTACGAGAGCCGGTTGATCGGCCTGCTGAGCCAGCCTGGCGGGCTGATCACGACTGCGGCTCAGGCGCTCGATTACCAGTTCGGGTTCAAGGTGTCGGAGACCTGGTTCTATCGCTACCTGGAGCGCGCCCTGGCCTGGCTGATCCTGGGTCAAATCGTCGTGCTTTTGCTGTCGACCTCGTTCGCGTTTGTCGAGATTGGAGAGCACGGTTTACTCGAGCGCTTCGGGCGTCCGGTGGCGGGGAGCGAGATGCTCTGCTCCCGGGCCTGCATCTCAAATGGCCCTGGCCCATCGACAAGGTGCATCGCTTTCGCACCGACCGTATTCAGACGTTCCTGATTGGCCTCGAACACGACGAGCACTCGGCGGAGGATCGTGTCCTGGTCTGGACCAAGTCCCACGCCAAAGAGGAGGCGCCTTGGCTGGTGGCGAGCCGAGCGCAGGAATCGGGCGGCTCCTCGGAGGGCGACCAAGCGGTGCCGGTGAACCTGCTGGCGGTCAATATTCCGGTCCAATACCAGGTGAACGACCTGCGCGCGTTCGCCTATCAACATGTCAACGCGGGCGAACTGCTCGAAGCGCTGGCCAACAGCGAAGTGGCTCGTTACCTCGTCAGCGTCGATGTCGATGACATCATGTCGTACGGACGCCAAAGGGCGGCGGAGGACCTGCACCGGCGCATCCAGGCGCGGGCCGACGCCTTCCAACTGGGGGTGAAGGTCCTGTTCGTCGGCCTGCACGGCATACACCCGCCGGTCAAGGTGGCTCCGGATTTCGAGACGGGTCATCGGCGCCATCCAGGACCGGGAGGCGACCAACCTCTATGCGCGGGCGTACATGGCGACCAATCTGCCGGTCGCTCGCGGGCGGGCGGCCCGGCAGGTCAACGAGGCGGAGGCCTATCGGCTTCGCACCGTCAGCGGCGCCGAGGCGAGCGCGCAGCGGTTCACCAACCAGATGCTGGCCTCGCAGGCCTCGCCCGAGGTTTACCGGGTGCGCACCTACCTGGACTCGCTGGGACGGGGCATTGCCGAGGCGCGGACGTATCTGGTGACGCCGACCAACACCCACGGGGTGGTGATTCTCAACCTCGAGGAAAAGCTGCGCCGGGACTTATTAGACATCGAACCTGCCGAACGCCGCGGAACTGAGCGGCCTGCAATGCAAACCGCAACGACTTTCTGATCCTGCCATGAAACGACACCCTGTGACGCTCGTCGCCGGCCTGGTGGTGGCCGGCCTGTTCCTCTCGATGCTCGTCTGCTTTCCAGGTGCGCCAGACCGAGCACGTGGTGGTCACCACGTTCGGCAAGTTCTCGCGCACCATCGACCAGCCCGGATTCAACTGGCGCGCTGCCCTGGCCGATCCAGAGCCTGCACCGGTTCGACAACCGCATCCGCAACTTCGAGCGCAAGTACGAGCAAACCACCACCCTGGACGCCCGCATCATTCTCATCGAGGTGTTCATGGGTTGGCGCGTGAAGGATGCGCGCGTCTTCCTCGAGCGGTTCGGCGACGACATCACCCTGGCCGAACAGCGGCATCGAAGGCCTCCTGCGCGACGCCAAGAACGTCGTGGTCGGCCAGCATCCGCTCAGCGATTTCATTTCTCCCGACCCCAAGGATGTGAAGTTCGACCAGATCGAGCAGGAGATGCTCGACAGCGTGAAGCCGAAGGCGCTCGACAACTACGGGGTCGATGTCGTCCTGCTCGGCATCAAGCAAATCGGCCTGCCGCAGAGCATCACGGAGAAGGTGTTCGAACGTATGAAGGCCGAGCGCGAACAACTCGTGAAGCAGTTCCAGGGCGAAGGCGCCGGCGAGGCCATTCGCATCGTGTCGGAAGCGAATCTCGAACGGGACCGGATCCTGGCGGAAGCCGAGAAACAGGCCACGATCATTCGGGGAGACGCCGACAAGGAATCCTCGAAGGCGCTGAAGACCTTCGAGCAGAATCCCGAGTTGGCGGTGTTTCTGTTGAAGCTGGACGCGCTCGAACAGGCGCTCAAGGACCGTGCGACGCTGGTGCTGGACACGCAAGACGCCTCCCTTCGATCTGCTGCGGGCGGCCCCCGACACAGCCGAATCCAGAAGTAGCCCCCTGGGCGAGTCAGCCATGAACGACACCCCGCCATCCCCCGCCCCTCCCGCCGGCCCCGCACCCGCCGCCCCTGCGCCCGGCCGCCGGAGCCGGTCTCGAGCACGTTCGAGGACGCCAGTTCCGCAGGCCTTGTCCGAGGCCCTGCGCAGCAGCTTCGGCATTCTGAAGGTGCTGATGCTGGGGTTGGTGCTGCTTTTCCTCTGCTCCGGCATGTTCGTGGTCGAACCGAACGAGGTGGTCGTGAAGCTTCGCTTCGGCAAGCCGGTCGGGATCGGCAAGGACCAGTTGCTGCAGCCGGGCTGGCACTGGGCCTGGCCCTACCCCATCAACGAAAAGGTCCGCATCCGGGTCGGGCAAAGCCAGACCGTCACCTCGACGACGGGCTGGCACGCCACCACGCCCGAGATGGAGGCCGCCAATCAGGAGCCGATGCCCTACGGCTATCTGCGTCCCGAGGCCGACGGTTACACCCTGACTGCCGACGGCAACATCATCCACGTCCGCGCCAGCGTGAAGTACCGGATCACCGACCCGATTCGGTACACTTTCGATTTCGCGAACGTCACGGACGTCCTGACCAACATCGTCAACAACGCGATCATCTACGCCTCGCCCGCGTTACACCGCCGATGCCGCCCTCTACAGGGACAAGCTCGGATTCCGGGACACGGTCATCGAACGGGTGCGGCAGTAGGTCGACGGACCTCGACCTGGGCATCACCCTCGAACCGAGCGACGTCGAAACCAAGACGCCGGTGGACGTCCGCGGCGCGTTCGAGGATGTCAACAGAGCCGAGCAGGCCCGGAGCACGGAGATCAGCAACGCCCGGAGTTACCGGGACCAGGTCGTCAACACCGCTCTGGGCCAGTCGAATGCGGTCGTCAATGCCGGCCTGGTCAGCAGCAACCGACTGGTCGCCACCGTCGCCGCTACCGCCCAGGTTTTTCAGGACCAACTGCCCAGTTACCGGGCCGAGCCGCATTTGTTCAAGGAGCGGCTCCTGGCCGCCCGCATGGAGCGGGTGCTCACCAACGTCAACGACAAGTTCGCCTTGCCGGAGGGGTTCAAAGAACTCCGCCTGCAATTCAGCCGCGAGCCCGAGAAGGCGCGCCCGCGTCCACACCATGAGTCTGTCTTTTGCCATTGCCACGATGGTTCGCATGCCGCAGCCGCGCCGCTCGACTCGGCAGGAACGGCGCGGTTTGTTGCCTGAAGCCCTATCCCTTCGCCGCACCATGCAGGTCACCTCTCTCCTCAGCCGGCACCGACGCCGGCCGAGCACGCCCACGACGCGTCTCACGATCACCACGACACCACGGGCATGCGCACGTCCACGAGCACATCCCGGTGCAAGCTCTCCCAGACGCTCATCGGCATGATCTTCATCATCAATTCGTACCTGCTGGACGTGCTGGTTCTCCGGGGAGCCGGGTGGTCGCCAGCGTCAGCGCCATGATCGGCGCCATCATCCTCGGCGCGCCGATCGTCTGGACCTCGATTCGGGATCTGAGCCGCGGCGTCCTCAGCATCAACGAGCTGGTCAGCATCGCCGTGCTCGCCTCGTTTCGCCAGCGGCGACCTGCAGAGCGCCGGCAATTACCAGACCGCCGGGCATCGTCGCGTTCTTCATGCTCCTGGGTGAGATCATCGAGACCCGCACCGCCGCCGGCGCCCGGGCGTCGATCGAGTCGCTGATCCAACTCACTCCGACCAAGGCCCGCCGCCTCTTGCCCACCGGCCAGGAGGAGGAAGTGCAGGTCAAAGATCTCAGGGTGGACGACGTCATCCGCGTGCGGCCTGGAGACAACGTGGCCGCCGACGGCGCATCGTGGTCTCGGGCCAAGGGTCCATTCAACCAGGCCACCATCACCGGCGAGTCGTTGCCGGTGGACAAGAGCCCGGGCGACCAGGTCTTCGCTGGAACCCAGAACCTGACCAGCGTGCTCGAGGTTCGCGTGACCGTGCGCCGGCGAGGACACGACGCTGGGACGCGTGCGCGACCTGATCCTCGCGGCGGAGAAGACCAAGTTCCCGCTCGTGCGCATCGTGGACCAGTACATGGTGTACTACACGCCGCTGGTGCTGGTGATCGGGGCGCTGGTGTGGGCCTTCACGCACAGCCTGGACCGGGTGATCGCAGTCCTGGTCATCTCCTGTCCGTGCGCCTTCATTCTGGCCTCGCCCGACGGCCATGGTCGCCGCGCTCTCGGCCGCCGCGCGCCTGGGCATTCTCGTCAAGAACGTCGCCGACCTCGAACTGGCCGCCCGCATCAACTCGTTCATCTTCGACAAGACGGGCACGCTGACGACCGGCAAGCTCGCCGTCAGCCGGCTCGCCCCGGTCGGCGACATCAAGCCGGCCGAACTGCTCCGCTACGCGGCATCCGCCGAGAAATACAGCAATCACCCGACGGCCAAGGCACTGCTCCAGTTGGCGGGAGAGGTCGGCGTGCCCCTGCTCGAGCCAAAGGACTTCTCCGAGACCGCAGGCCGCGGCGTCAAAGCGAACGTGGATGGCAGCCGGATGATCGTCATCGGCCGCGCCCAGTGGCTCAAGGACAACGACATCCAGGCCGATGTCCTTCAATCGGTCGACCTCAGCGAGGCGGAAGGATTCAGCATCCTCTTCGTCGCCCGAGACGGCCACTTCGTGGGCTGGATCGGACTGCGCGACGAGGTGCGCAAGGAAGCCCGCGATTCACTCGCCCGTCTGATCGAAGCCGGCGTCCGGCGCATGGCCATGGTGACGGGCGACCGTCAGCCCGTCGCAGCGCGCGTGGCCCGCGAGATCGGGTGCGAGGAAGTCCTGGCCGAATGCCTCCCGCAGAACAAGGTGGATTACGTCCGCCAGACCAAGGGCAAAGGCTACCGCGTCGCCGTGGTCGGCGACGGGGTGAACGACGCGCCGGCGCTGGCGGCGGGCGATATCGGCATTGCCATGGGCGCCGCCGGCAGCGAAGTGGCCATTCACAGCGCGACCATCGCGCTCATGAACAACGACCTGCGGCGTCTGCCCTTCCTGGTCAAGCTCTCCCGCATGACGCGCAATGTCATCAATCAGAATTTCCTGTTCGGCATCTGCTTCGTCATCGGAGGCCAAACCCTCGCCGCCTTCGGCTACATCAACCCGATCGTTGCCGCCGTCATGCACAACGCAGGCTCGCTGATTGTCGTGTTCAACAGCGCGCGCCTGGTCCGCCAAGGCGAGGACCTGGAACCGTTCAAGGCCGCCGCCGAATCGAATTCGTGAGCGCCCTCGGAGTGCGCGCGCGTGAGCTGGCAACGACCGGTCCGGCCCAGCAGTTCTGCCCATGATCTTCCCGCGACGATGGGAGGTAGGGCGGTCAGTCCCCGACCGCCGCCAAGTTCATGCCGCGGTGCGGCGCCCACGGAGTGGTCGCCCTACCTGCGCGTCACAAGGAGAATGGCTGGGTCCGCCGGACCACCTTTGACTTTCGGCCCGCATTCGCCCAGCATGGCCGCATGAAAGTGTTGCGGTTCACCGCCCCGGATTTCTCGACCCGAATCCGGGACATGGCTCGACACACGAGCCTCTTCGATCCCGAGATCGAGCGGAAGACAAGGGCCATCATCGACGCGGTGCAGCGGGAGGGCGACGCCGCGCTGCTCTCCCTGACCCGGCAATTCGACAGCGCGGAGTTGACGAAGGACCGCTTGGCGGTCACCCAGGCTGAGTTGCTCGACGCCTCCGTGCGGGTGGATCGACCCTTCCGCGAAGCCGTCGGATTCGCCGCCAAGAACATCGAGAAGTTCAGCCGGCGATCGCTCCGCCGCGGCTGGTCGGGCCGCAATCCGCAAGGAGCCAAGGTGGGTGAGAAGTATGACCCCTTCCAGCGGGTCGGCCTGTACGTGCCCGGAGGCACCGCCCCGCTGATCTCGACGGTTCTGATGACCGTGGTGCTGGCCCGCGTGGCGGGCTGCCCGGAGATTGTGGTCTGCACACCGTGCGGACGGGACGCGGCTGTCAAGCCCGAGTTGCTGGTCGCGGCGCGCTTGGCGGGGGCCACGGAGATCTATCGTGTGGGCGGCGCTCAGGCGATCGCGGCGATGGCCCTCGGAACGGAGACGATTCGCCCGGTGCAGAAGGTCTTCGGACCCGGCAACGCTTACGTGGTGGCCGCGAAACGGCTCTTGTTCGGCCGCGTGGCCATCGACCTGCTTCCCGGTCCCAGTGAAGTCCTGGTCCTGGCCGACGACTCGGCCAATGCGCGCTACGTGGCGGCAGACCTGTTGGCGCAGGCCGAACACGGATCCGGGCACGAACGCGTCTGGTTGGTCACGCCTTCGGCGCGGCTCCTGCGCGCCGTCCAGGCCGAGGTCAAACGCCAACTCCCCAGCCTCGGGCGTCGCGACTTCATCACGCAGGCGCTCGCCAACTCGGGTTGGTTGATCCAAGTGCGCACCCTCGCCCAAGGAATCGAGGTGGCCAACGAGTTGGCGCCCGAACACTGCGAAGTGCACACACGCGCGGCACGGCAAGTGGCTCGTCGCATCCTGACGGCCGGCGCCCTTTTCCTCGGCCCCTGGTCGCCGACCGTGCTGGGAGATTACGTGGCCGGACCGAGCCATACCTTGCCAACCGGAGGGGCAGGACGGCACTTCGCGGGACTCACCGCGGATCAGTTCCAGCGGCGAACGAGCGTCGTCGAATACAACCGCCCGTCGCTCAAGAAATCCCTGGCTGCGATTCGGGCCTTCGCCCACATGGAAGGACTCAGCGCACACGGGCGCTCGGCCGAACTGCGCCTGCGCCGATGAACGGAGTCTTCCCTGGTGTGCCCCGGAGCCTGGACACTGGGTCTCAGCGCAGCACCCGCTTTCCTAAGCTGGCCCTCATGTTGTGAAGCCATCCCGTCATTTGATCCGCCCGCTGGTGCAGCGGCTGCACGCCTATGTGCCGGGCGAACAGCCCAGAATCCCGGGCTTGATCAAACTCAACACCAACGAAAACCCTTACCCACCGTCACCCGAAGTCCTGCGGGCGGTGAAAGCTGCCGTCGACGGACGCCTCCGGCTCTACCCAAACCCGACAGCCGAGCCCCTGCGTCAGAGGCTCGCCCGGCTCCACCGCTGCCGCCCGCAGAACATCATCGTCGGCAACGGTTCGGACGAACTGCTGGCCTTGGCGACTCGGGCGTTTGTCGAGCCCCTGCCACCGGGCCAGAGGACGAAGACCACGCTCACCAGCGTTTCCGCGGTGCAGTTCTTCGCGCCCAGCTACTCTCTCTATTCTGTGCTGGCCGACATCCACGGAGCGGGCGGCGTAGCCGTGCCACTCCAGCCGGACTTCGGCTTGCCGCCGAGGGAGGCTCTCCAACGCCGCGGCAAGCGGTCGGACAGCGGCTGGAATCCCGGCGCGGCCCTGACCTTCGTCACAACGCCGAACGCGCCAAGCGGTCGAGCCTATCCGACGCAGGATCTTGACGGGCTCTGTCGCCTGCTCAGAGGGGTGGTTGTCCTCGATGAAGCCTACGTCGATTTCGCTGAGGAAAACGCCCTCTCATTGGCGCTCAAGTACCCGCATGTCCTGGTGACGCGGACCTTCTCGAAGTCCTACTCGCTCTGTTTCCAGCGGATCGGGTATGCAGTGGGGCATCCCGACCTCATCGCCGCCCTGCACAAAATCAGGGACAGCTACAACGTCAACGGCCTGGGACAGGTCGCAGCCCATGCCACCCTTGACGATCTACCCTATTACCAGGCCAATTTCCGACGTGTTCAGGCGACGCGCGCGCGCTTGGGCGAGGAGTTGGTCCGCCTCGGTTTTGACGTGTTCCCCAGTCAAACGAACTTCCTCCTCACGCGCCCTCCGCGATTCCCCGCGGAGCTTTGGCTCCGACGGTTGCGCGCGCGCAAAATCCTCGTCCGCTGGTTCGATGCCCCGATCATGAGAGATTACCTCCGGATCAGCATCGGCAGCGAAGCCGACATGGATGCGCTTCTCGAGGCCGTGCGCGCCATCCGAAACCGTGCCCCATGACACCGCAGGTCGGACGACGTTTCACCGAGCGCGGCGGGTGGTGGGTGCTCGTCCAAGGTGTTCTCATGGCGCTGGTCCTGGCTCTGGGACCGCTCGCCGCAGGGACACCCGCAGGCACGGCGCTGCGGGCAGCCGCCTGGGTCCTGTTCGGCCTCAGCGCCCTCTTCGGCATTGGCGGCGTGGCGGTGTTGCGCGGAAACCGAACCATCTTTCCCCGCCCAAGGCAAGGTAGTCGGCTGGTGCAGGAAGGGGTTTACCGCTGGGTGCGGCATCCGCTCTACACGAGCGTGATGCTGTTCGCCGGAGGATGGAGTCTGGCTTGGCGCAGTTGGCCAACCGCCATTTCGAGCCTGGCTCTGACCGCTTTCTTGTACCTGAAGGCAATGCAGGAGGAAACATGGCTGCGGATCGAGTTTTCGGGTTACGATGCCTACTGCGAGCGGGTTAAACGTTTCATTCCAGGCATCTTGTGACCTTTCGCAACAATCGGTCAGGGTATCCGGAGAAGGCCGGTTGCTGATCCGCCAGGACGCGCCTTCCTGCGGATGCGCATTTGGTTTCTTGCCGGTTCGAGGTGGCTCAAACTCGCTTTTTGGGACCGGCAAATTCGCCGAAATATCGGTTGACAAGTCCGAAGCAGCTCCTAGACTCCCAACAACTTTACAATGAGCAGTTGGGAAACAAACGGAGAAATGCTATGAAATTCCTCTCAGGGACAGCTCAAGTGGTAACGTGTGGAATCGCACTGTGCACGGTCTTAGCCGCGAGCGTGCGGGCCGAGCCTGGTTCGGCCAAGGTTCAGGCCATACAGGCGGGGAGCGCGCAATACTCGGAGGACGGTGTGGCATACAACCCGCTCCAGGTGGGAACGGTGCTGGCGGAGGGAGCCACGATCAAGACCGACAGCATGGGGGTCGTCGACCTGAACCTGGGCAAGAACGGCCCGTGGGTGCGGTTGACACCAGCCACAACGTTGGCGCTCACCATGCTGGGTGTGGATAAGGGCGCAGGCGAGACGATTGTCGACACCGAACTTGGGCTGTCGACCGGCTGCATTTTGGGTGAGGTCAAGAAGATGAGCCTGTCGTCCCGTTACGAGGTCAAGACCCCGGTGGGAAGCGCTCTGATTCATGCCGCCAAATACCAAATGTGCGCGACTGGTCGCCTGATCGTCGAGGAGGGCGAGGCCGACTTCAATTTCGCGCCTGCGGGCGCAACCAGCGCCACCCCCTACAAAGTGCCGGCCGAGTACATGTTCGATCCGACCCTGAACAGCGGGCGCGGTGGAGTGGTGCCGACACCGATGAGCACCCGCGAACTCCTGCAAGCCGAGTTTGGTTCCAAGCGCCCGGGCATGATCGCTCAAAACCAAATGCAGACATGGGCGCCCTCACCGAGTTGGATGGCGCCGGACCGCCCGTTCGACGAGCCCAGCCTCCAGCGCGATGCGATTGGCAACCCTTGGATGAATCCGCCGGTGGTGCAGCCGGTTCCTGAACTTTACATTCCCGAGGAAGAGGAACCTGAACCCCCGATCTCTCCTTGGCGGCCGAGGCGTTGATCCTCAGGAAAGTCTCTCTCGAGGCAAGTTCGCTTTCTCAGTCAGCCCGGAGCAGCCTCGGTTGCTCTGGGCTTTTTCATTAGTTTAATCCGCGGCGGAACGCTCCAGAATCGGCTCGCCGTCCTGCCGAATGACACTTGGCTTTCGTCATCGCTTCGCGATGGAAGGTCGTGCAGCCAGGACAATCTGGCGCCGCTGGGCCGCACGACGCCGGCGACCGAGAGAGACAACCTACGGCGCAGAGGGATGGCCGGTGCCGACGTGACAGAGCGCTCTTGACGGCCACTCCATGAAAGGTCATCTCATGGCGCTTAACATCAGCCTCCTCCAATTGGAACGTGGGGCCGTTAGCCTGCAAGGGGAACTTGATACGGCGGCTCTGGACCTGGATCCGCGCGACGATCTGGTGCAGTTCTCGCAACCGTTACGCTACCAACTATCCGTCGAGCGGCTGGGCGAAAGCCTGATCGCGCGGGGTCGCCTCGAATTGCCTCTCCAATGCATCTGCGTCCGCTGCCTGCGCCGCTTCGACACGGCCATGACACTCGATGGCTGGGCCTGCCACATCCCGCTCGAGGGCGAAGACGAGGCCGCGGTCACGCACGACGTCGTGGACTTGACGCCCTACCTGCGGGAAGATATTCTCCTGGCGCTTCCGCAACATCCGTTGTGTGAGTCCGGATGCTGCGGCCTGCCTTCAACGCCGCACACCGAGACCTCGCGGACCGCGGCATGGCCGGAAGACCATGACCCGTCCGTGTGGGCCGAACTGGATAAACTGAAGCTCTAGAGCATACTATGGGTGTTCCAAAACGAAAGCCGTCGCATAGCCGTCAGCGCCAGCGTCGCGCGTACAACAGTGTTCTGAGTCTGCCGCAGCTTGGCACGTGCCCGCAGTGCGCGGCCCCCTACCTGCCCCACCGCGTATGCCCGGCCTGCGGGTTTTACAAGGGACGCCAGGTTTTGAACGTCAAAGCCGCGGGATAGCATGACGTGGCGCTCTGAAAGAGCGCCTGTCTCCTCGGAGCCATTCCCCGTTCCCCCTATGCGCATCGCCGTGGATGTCATGGGTGGAGACCGCGATTGTCGGGTGGTGATCGAAGGCGCGCGCATGGCGCTGCGAGCCTACCCGAGAATCTCAGCCCTCTACCTGGTCGGCGATCAGGTTCAAATCAAGGCGGCCTTGTCCGCCGGCAGCCATCAGGACTCGCGCCTCCAGATCGTGCACGCGAGCCAGGTGCTGACGATGGAGGACAAGCCGCTGGCAGCGCTGCGCAGGAAGCGCGATTGCTCCATCGCCCGCGCCATTGATTTGGTCGCGGACGGTCGCGCCGAGGCTGTGATCTCCCCGGGGAACACCGGCGGTGTTGTCGCCGTCGCCACCGTCCGACTTCGTCCGCTCGCTCCGGTTGATCGTCCGGGAATCGTGGCCGTGATCCCGGCGCCCGAAAACGAGTTTGTGTTGATGGATGCCGGCGCGAATGTCGAGTGTCGCCCGCTGCACCTGCTCCAGTTCGCGCTCATGGGCAGCATTTACTCGCGGGAAATCCTGGGGTACGCCCGCCCGCGGGTCGGCCTGCTCAGTGTCGGCACCGAAGATGTCAAAGGCAATGAACTGACCCAGCAGGCGTTCAAGCTGTGCGAGCGGGCCGATTTGCATTTCATCGGAAACGTGGAGGGACACGACTTGTTTGCCAACCGGGTGGATGTGGTGGTGTGTGACGGGTTCGTCGGCAACATCGTGTTGAAGACCTGCGAGAGCCTCGCAGCCAATATGTTCCGCTGGATCAAAACGGAGTTGACCAAGAACCCCAAACGTCAACTCGGCGCGCTGCTGGCCAAAGGCGCGTTTCGGGCGATCCGCCAGCGCACCGACCCGGAAGCCCACGGCGGAGCTCCTCTGCTCGGTCTGAATGGCAACGTCGTGATCGCGCACGGTTCCTCGCGCGAACGGGCGATCATGAATGCCATCGGACAGGCGGTTCAGGCCGTACAACACCGCATCAACCAGGCCATCACCCGCGAATTGTCCGCCGCCTCCTCCTTGGTCCGCAACCCCAGTCGACTCCCAGTCTCCGCACGCGCATGAATTCTGTTCGTCCAGTCTTCCGCAACCCCCGCGCCAAACACGATTTCAAAGGACGCACGTGCGCGGTGGCGGGCGTCGGTTCGTATGTCCCGTCTCGTGTCCTCACCAACGCCGATCTCCAGCGGATGGTCAACACGTCCGACGAATGGATCACCACCCGCACGGGAATCAAGGAACGCCGCCTGGCGGCCCCCGACGAAGCGACGTCGGATCTCGCAGCCAAAGCCGCCGTGAAGGCCATGGCCAGCGCTCAGATCACCGCCGATCAGGTCGATCTCATCATCGTCGCCACCGTCACGCCCGATATGCTCTTTCCGTCCACGGCATGCCTGGTCCAGGAGAAGATCGGCGCCAAGCGCGCAGCCGCTTTTGACATCGAGGCGGCATGCTCCGGCTTCATCTACGGCCTTGAGATTGGCCAGCAGTTCATCATGTCGCGCACCTTCGACACCGTCCTCGTGATCGCCGCAGACAAACTCTCCGCGATTGTCGATTGGACGGACCGGAACACCTGTGTTCTGTTCGGAGATGGAGCCGGCGCGGCGGTGTTGCAGAACCTGCCTCATTCGCATGGTCTGCTGACGGCCTTCATGGGGGCCGACGGAGGCAAAGGCTCGGTGCTGTGCGTCCCCGCAGGAGGAAGCCGCGTTCCCGCAACCGCCGATTCGGTCGCCAACCGTCTGCATTTCCTCCGGATGGACGGCAAGGAGACGTACAAGAACGCGGTGCACGCCATGCACTCGGCGGCGGCAGAGGTGCTGCGACGTTGCGAGTTGGACATCGCCCAAATCAAATGCGTCATTCCTCACCAGGCGAACCGTCGCATCATCGACGCGGTCGGGGAACGGCTCGGGGCGACTCCGGAGCAACTCTTCGTCAACCTGGAAAAGTACGGCAACACCTCCGCTGCCTCGGTCGGGATCGCCCTGGACGAGGCCGTGGCGCAGGGGCGAATTCACCGAGGCGACTTGGTATTGCTGACGGTTTTCGGCGGCGGCTTCACCTGGGCAGCGGCTCTGATCGAATGGTAAACACTCGCCACCGGTTCAGACGCCGCCGCCATTGACGAGCATAAGTCCTGTGGTACGCTGCTTCATAGCTTTATGAGCACCAGTAAAGTCGACACCTCTGGCATCTTCCGCCCGGTCACGAGCGCCTCCTCTCCAACGCGACTGCTGCTTGCCGCCGAACAGGTGTCGATCCGCAGAAACGGCATCGAGTTCCTCTCGCCCAACGCGATTCCCCTCTGGACCGAAGTGACCGTTGATCTGCGCTCGCCCCTGGAACCGCGGCCGGTGCGCGGCTGCGGCGTGGTCGTCGATTGCACGGGAAATCGGCACACCGGGTATGTCGTCTCGCTTATGATGACCGGCCTCACCCGACAAACCCAGGAGCGCCTTTGCCAGCTTGCCGGAAGCCGCATGGCTTGATTCTTGCTTTCTTGGCCCCCAACACATGGAAGTCTTCATTCGGATCCTGCAAACGGCCATCGACGGTGGCGCCTCGGACGTGCACATCAAGACCGGTGGTCCGGTGATTTTCCGGATCGAGCGTTCTCTGGTCGCCATCGAAGCTCCCACACCCACCGAGGCATGGCTCAACAAGATCGTGGAGACCATTGTTCCGCGACACGCCACCAAGCGCCTGGAAGATCATCGGGAAGTCGATTTCTCCTACTACGTCCCGAACGTCGGGCGGTTCCGAACCAACGTTTTTCAACAGAAAGGCCAGTGGTGTCTGGCCATGCGGTATGTCAAGATCAAGGTCCCCAGCTTCGAGGAACTGGGGCTGCTGCCCATCTTGAAGTCCATCGCGCAATCGCCGCGGGGAATCGTCCTGCTCTCCGGATCGACCGGGTGCGGAAAATCCACCACCCTCGCGGCCATGGTCGAGCACATCAACGCGAACTCGAAAAAGCACCTCATCACCCTCGAAGATCCCATCGAGTACGTGTTCGAAGACAATCAGTCCGTCATCGAACAACGCGAGATCGGCCTTGATTCCCTGTCGTTCGAGATGGGCCTGAAACACATCCTGCGGCAGGATCCCGACATCATCATGATCGGCGAAATGCGCGATGCCGTCAGCTTCATGGCCGCCATCAATGCCGCCGACACCGGGCATCTGGTGCTGTCGACCCTCCACACGACCACCGCGTCGCAGGCGGTCGGACGCATCCTGGACTTCTTTCAAGCCGGACGAGCGAGACCAGGTCCGCCGGCAGTTGGCCTCCACGATGCAGGCGATTGTCTGTCAGCGCATGGCCGCACGAGTCGGCGGCGGCGTGGTGCCCGCGCTTGAAATCATGATCAACACGCCGACCGTCCGGAAGATGCTCGAAGAAAACCGACTCGAGAAGCTGGCCGCGGCCATCGAAACCGGCCTCGAAGACGGCATGCAGACTTTCAACCAGGCGCTCTTCAACCTGGTGAAACAGGGAAAAGTCACCGAGAAGGAAGCCCTCGCCAAGGCGACCAACCCCCAGGCGCTCGAGATGAACTTCAAAGGCATCTTCCTCGACGAGGCGCGCCGCATTCTCACCTGATCGCGCGCCGCCGCCTCCACGCTCGCAGCGAACGCGTTCGAGGATGCCCGGTCCCCCCGGTCAGTGGCAGTGGGGGCGCCCGCTCCCGCAACAGCCGCACGCGCTCTGTTGGCCACAGCAGCTCGGCGCCTCTGTCCGACTGCCGGAGCCGGACGCAAAAACCGACAGCTTCTTCGACATCCGCCTCGAACCGCAATGCGGGCACTTTGTCTCTTTCTGCTCGCTGGACCGGACAAGCACTTCGCTCTCGCGATCGCAGGAGGCACAATGGAACTCGTAGATCGGCATGCCCACAACCTAGCCCGCCGATCCACGAGACCGCAAGTCTGCGCGCGACCGACATGCCACTTGACCGGCGTCGGTGAAGGGCCTAAACCTCGAGTCGTTCGCTTGCGACAACACATTCAGACCTAGCCGTTCCTATGCGTTTCCTCCCCCTTCTTCTGCTCGCTTCCGTCCTGACCTGGTTCAGTCCCTCCGCCGATGCGGCGGAGACTCCGCCCAAGGCCCGTGTCCTCTTGATCACCGGGGACGACGTGATGCCTGCGCACAACTGGTCGGATGTCTCGGCCGCCACGCGCGAGATCCTTGTTTCGTCGGGGAAATTCGAGGTCCGTGTGTGCGAGGACGCAGGCATCCTCGACTCGGCGGCGAGCCTGGCGCGGTACGACCTGATTTTCCTCGCCATGTACAATGCGACGACACCGACGCTGTCCGACACGGCGAAGGAGAACCTGCTCAACTTCGTGAAAGAGGGCAAGGGATTCACCGTGGCTCACCTGGCCAACGCCTCTTTCAAGGAGTGGCCGGAGTTCCGAAACCTCTGCGGTCGCGTCTGGGTGATGGGCAAGTCCGGACACGGCCAGCGCGCGCCGTTCAAGGTCAAGATCACCAACAGAACGAGCCCCATCACCCAAGGGCTCGAGGACTTCGAGGCAGACGACGAACTCTACGCGAAACTCGAAGGCGACGCCCCCATCCAGGTGCTTGCCGAGGCTGATTCGGACTGGAGCAAGCGGACCGAGCCGCTCGTCTACACTCTCGATTACGGCAAGGGACGCGTCTTCTACGAGGCCTTCGGACACGACCGCAAGGCGCTCGCCCATCCTTCGATTCGGACCCTGATCGTCCGCGGCTGCGAATGGGCCGCCACAGGCCGAGTGAATTAGCCCCGTCAGCCCGGCGCCCCGATCCCGCCGACCAACTCCGGAAACACGCATTCCTGGCAAAGCGCGTCCGCGTGATCACAGAAATCGCGGACGATCTGGAGCAAGCCCTGCTGGTCGGCCGCCCGATACGGTCGAGGCAGAGAGTGCCCAGCCAGCAAACGTTGACCTGCCAGGCGCAGGACAGCGTTGTCCTGAGCCGCCGGCCAGGCAAAATACCGATGCTCCGCGCAACCCGCCAGCGCCGGGTCACCTCCGCTGCCCGCCCGACTCCACAACCACGGCAATACGACGTTCATCGCAAGATCCGTGGCGCGCTGGACTCCCAGCCAGGGACGCGACCGGGCCAGGCGCGCCGAGCGAAACGTCCAGTGCCATGACCAGAAATCGTGAGGCGCCGCCTGCCAACGCTCGACCAGCGTCCCGGGCAATCGCCGGTCGGGGATGTCTTCCGCCAACCATTCCTCCAACCGGTTCGGCCATGCCCCGTCGGCCAGCCAATGCGCGGCGAGGGCCAGGCGACGGGCTGGATGATTGGCGGGGCGAAGGCCGTGAAACAGCCACAAACCGCGCGGGATCAGTTCATCGTCAAATCGGGCCCGCTCCCGCCACCATTCGTCCCACAGACTCACCAGGTAAGGATCCATGCCCCGGGACGGACGGGTTAAACCCGACGGCAGCAACCCCCCGACCCCGAGCAGGATGACTTGCCAGCGGTGCGCCGAGAGAGGCCGGCCATATTCCGCAGCACGAAGGCGGGGCAGCAACTCAGCCAGACGGCGCAGTGGCCAGACGTTCTGCTTGTAGCCCAAAGCCGCAAACAGCCCTTCCCAAAGCGCCTGGTCCCAGCCGGCCTGGCGGGCCCGCGACCGCAATCGGGCGGCCTTCGACTCGAGGCGCACCTTGGCGGCTTGCCGCAACAACTGTCCGAAGTCCTGCGCGGCAAGCCGAGTGAGAGGTTCCACACACGCACCGCGCAGATTCGCCGGCAGTGCCGTGACACTCGATCCACCCAGCCAACCCTCGATTTCCGCCAGCGGCGCCTCGATCCAGTCCCGCAAGGCCAGTGTCGGCAACGAGTCCGGACCGGAATCCGAAGCCTCCCAGACGACGTGAAGGATGACGTTCCGATAGGCAGGGTTGAGCCGGTGATGATGTTGCGACCAACCGCTCGAACAAACGTCCACCTCGATGTCCCCGCTCCGCGCCGGCGGCTCGCCGATTTGAATCACGGCCTGCCGAAAGTCCGGGCCGGCCTCCCGGTTCCAGAATCCCGGGTGCAAGACCGCCAACGGGCGGCCATCGATGGTGTGCAAGTCGTCCCGTCGCAGCCGCTGGTGCAACCAGATGTGCTGCAGCAACCGTTCGCGAGGCGGTTGCCCTGGCTCTGTCTCGTGCAATTCGGCCAGATCAGAGCGCGCCCTGCGCCATTGCCAGTATTGAATCTCGGGTAACACTGCCACCTTGGCGTGTTATGTCGCCCGAGAATCGAGCCGTGTCAAGGGCCGCCATGAAGCAGCCGCCTGCCCGTGAATCCCCCATCCCAGCGATCGGGGATTCATGGAAAGGTCAACATGACAATCGCTGCGCGGCACACCGAAGCCAGGGCGGTTTCGGAACCTGGGATCACGGTTTGTCTGCGCCCTCCGAGACTCGCCACGGGGAGTCCTGCTTCACGTATAAGGTGCGTGTGGGAAAAGCGATCGAGATGCCTTCGGCGGCGAACCGGCCCATCACCGTCAGGTTCAACTCCTGCAGACCAGCCATGTAGGCCTTGTAGTCGGTGCCTGCCCACCAGTGAATGACCTGGATATTGAGTGACGAATCCGCGAAACGATTGAAGCCAATGATGACATCGAAGGTCTTCGGATGCCCCCGGAACACTTCATCGAGAACCGTCAGCGCCCGCTGCATTTTGGGCAGCGGAGTGTCGTACGTCAGGCCGATGTTCAACGTCGTCTTGATGTTGGGTCGCGCAGAAACATTCGTGATGACGGTATTGCCCATCGTCTTGTTCGGGACGGTGACCAGGTGGCCGTCGAGGCTGCGGATCCGCGTGCTGCGCAGGCCGATCGTCTCCACCACGCCATCCACCCCTTCGAGGACGATCCGATCGCCGAGCCGGAAAGGTTTGTCGACGAAAATAGCCGCCGCGCCGAACAGGTTGGCCACGGTGTCCTGCGCGGCCAGACCAAGCGCCAGACCGCCGATCGACAGGCCCGCCAGAATGCTCGTGATTTTGAAACCGAGGTTGTCGGCGGTCAGCAGCACGGCTGCGACGATGATCAGCACCCGGAGAGCCCGATGGAGCACAGGGAAAAGGCGCTCCCTGAAGATCGTTTCCTCATCCGCCCGACTCCGCTTCCGCCAGTAGCCGAGTCCCAACCCCACGCCCTTGAGAACCATGTACGTGATGGACCAGGCGACCATGATGCGCAGACCTTTGGACAGGTACTCCCCAAGCCACGGCGACCAAGTCACGAGCCGAAGACCGATGTGCAGGAAAACCACGAAAACCACCACCTTGATCGGGCCGCGGGCCACGTCGACCAACAGATCATCGAGCGGAGTCGCGCTCTTCGAAGCCCAGCGTCTGAACCAGTGCACAACCAGCCAGTCGATGATCTGCGAACTCGCGAACGCCAGAAAGACATAGAGCAGCGACGCGATGTACTTCCACAAAGGCTGCTGGAAGAGCGGGGCCTGCAACCACTCGATGCGGTTCAGACCAAAAGTCAGCACGTCTTCAGTGGCCGCAGAAAACGCGCCCGGACCAGCGGCGGCCGGGGCGGCCTCAGCCTCTTCCGAAGGACCGGTTTCCGGTTCCAGGACGGCCGCGCCGATATGCCACGCCACCAGCAATGAGAACAGCACCAGGCCCGCGCGGCACGTCCATGTCCAGATCTGTTTCATAGTGCCGGAATTGAAGCCCCTGGACCGCCCGGCGGACAACGACAAAGTCGCCCCACCCGAGCCGGCGCTCTGAACCTGATCCCAATGAGAAATGCTGTGGCCCAAATCCTCGCCTCAGCTCACCACGAAGTCATGAAGGCCACGAAGGCGAGGGACGGGGCAGAATGGGCGTTTCGGCTATTCTCTATAGAACGGCCATTGGGTTCGCTCAGCGCCGTTCCTTCGTGTTCTTCGGGTCTTCGTGGTGAATCCCAGTCGTTCCCAAACCGCTAAGGCGATGATCGAGGTGTGGCGCCCCGGCTTGCTCTTGGCCCCGCTGCCCGGCATGATGGCCCTCCATGCGCGAAACGGTGCGAGCCTGGACGGAAGCCGCTGAGACTTTCGCCCTCGAAGTTATTTTCGGCCAGCGCCGGGGCAAACGCGCCACGGCGCTCCGCGGATTGCTCTACGCGCTGTCCAAGCTGTTCGGCCTGGCGGTCAAGGCACGGCGATTCCTATATGACGTGCGGATCCTGCGCGACTCGACTATCGGCGTCCAGGTGATCGCCATCGGCAACCTGACCGTGGGTGGCACCGGCAAAACGCCCGTCGTCGAGAAGTTCGCCCGCGAACTCAAGGACCAGGGTCGCAACGTCGCCATCCTGTCGCGCGGGTACCGCTCGAAGCCAACGCCCCTGGCAACTCGCCTGGTCAACAAGATTCTCTTCCGAGAAGAGAAGACACCGCCTCGAGTCGTTTCGGACGGCAAATCGTTGTTGCTCGACTCGGAGACGGCCGGCGATGAGCCTTACATGCTCGCGTCCAATCTCAAGGACGTGGTCGTGCTGGTGGACAAAGACCGGGTCAAGGCCGGTTTGTACGCGATCGAGAAATTCGGGGCTGACACTCTGCTGCTCGACGATGGGTTTCAGTATTGGCGGCTGCGCGGCCGGCGGCACGACGTCGTGCTGGTCGACTGCCAGCAGCCGTTCGGCAACGAGCATCTGCTCCCGCGGGGGACGCTGCGCGAGCCGCCGTCTCACCTTGCCCGTGCCCGCACGGTCTTCATCACCAAGAGCGATGGTCAAACCCACGAGTTGCGCCAGCGAATCAGCCGATTCAATCACGCCGCGCGGGTTGTCGAATGCGTACACCAGCCGCTTTATTTCGAGGACGTGTTCACCGGCCAGCGCCGTGAACTCGATTTGCTCAAGGGACGGCGGATCGCCTCCCTCAGCGGCATCGCCCAGCCGGAGAGCTTCGAGTCCAGCTTGATTGGACTGGGCGCCAACCTGGTCTACACCAAACGGTTCGCAGACCATCACCGCTTCACTCAGCAGGAAGTGCTCAACGTCATTAACCGCAGCAAGAAACGTCAGGCCTCCATGGTCATCACCACCCAAAAAGACGCCGTCCGTTTCCCCAAGCTCGACCGGCGCGATCTCCCCGTCTTGTTCATGCGCGTCGAAATCAAGATCGTCCGCGGCGCCAAAGACTTCCAGGAATGCGTCCGCCAAATCTGCTTCCGGTAGCCCGCAGGCCGCGCCACTCCCAAACCGCGGCATTGACAGTCTCGCCCGGTTCGTTTTCTTAAGAAGCCGCATGACCATCATACCCATGTCCCCCATGCCGATCTCCTCGCCCCGGACGACGCTTCTCCGGCTGCTGCGCGACGGCGCCACCGCTCTCCTCCTGACGGGCCTGATCGCCGGATGCGCCGGTGCGAAACCGCTTTCGGGTTCCCCGGGCCACGCCCGCGCGCAGGAAACGCCCCTGGATCGGTACGTCGCCGCGCCCGACCCCGCCTACGCCTGGCAAGCGGTGACCAACGCGCGCCTCGACGGCGTGTCGGTGACGGTGATCGATCTCACCTCGCAATCGTGGCTCACGACCAACGAGGTCGATCGGACCCTGTGGCGCCATTGGCTCGTTGTGGCGCGCCCGGACAATCTCGAACATTCGACGGCCCTGCTGATGATCGGCGGCGGCAACAACAAAGATGACCGGCTCCCCAAACCGTCCGGACAGTTGATCGAGGTCGCCAAGCAGACCCACTCGGTCGCCGCCGAACTGCGGATGGTGCCCAACCAACCGCTGGTCTTTGCACAGGACGGACGCGAGCGGGTCGAGGATGACCTGATCGCTTACACATGGGACAAGTTCCTGCGGACAGGCGACGACCGTTGGCCGGCCCGGCTGCCGATGACCAAGGCCGCCGTTCGCGCCATGGACACGATCACCGCCTTCTGCGCCAGCCCGGCGGGAGGCGGCGCGAAAGTGGACACCTTTGTCGTGGCAGGCGGATCGAAGCGGGGCTGGACGACCTGGACGACGGCGATCGTGGACCGGCGCGTCGTCGCAATCTGCCCCATCGTCATCGACCTGCTCAATGTGGTTCCGTCGTTCGAACATCATTACCGCGCCTACGGTTTCTTTGCCCCGGCGGTCGAGGATTACGTCGGCACGGGCATCATGGATTGGATCGACACGCCGGAGTTTCGAAAGCTCATGAAAATCGTCGATCCATTCGAGTATCGTGATCGGTTGACCCTGCCCAAACTGATGCTCAACGCGTGTGGGGACCAGTTCTTCCTGCCCGACTCCTCGCAGTTCTACTTTGATCAGTTGTCGGGCGTGAAATACCTCCGCTACGTCCCCAATGCAGATCATTCCCTCAAGAACAGCGATGCGGGGGAAACGCTCTTGGCCTGGCACCACGCGCAACTCCAGCGCACACCTCTGCCGCGCTTCTCCTGGAACCACGAGGGCGACGACGCCATCCGCGTCCGCGTCACTGACCAACCCGCGGAAGTCCGGCTCTGGCAGGCCACGAATCCCTCGGCACGCGACTTCCGGCTCGATGTCATCGGTGCAGCCTGGAAAAGCACCCCGCTCCAGCCCGACAGCCAAGGACAGTTCCTCGGGCGCGTCACTTCGCCAGCCCAGGGATACACGGCTTTCATGGTCGAGTTGACCTACCCCCTCGGCGGGCCGACACCTCTCAAGCTGACCACCGATGTCCGGGTCACGCCCAACACACTGCCCTTTCCGCCCTACCAGGCCAAACCGCTCAAACGTTGAGCCGCCGCGGCGTCTTCGGCCACGGTCAATTCTCTGCGGAATGAAGGCCGCCCGTGCCGGCGCGGAAGCCGATGTTCATGCGGTCGGGGTCGCCGGGAGCAGACAGGGCGCAGTTCCAGTAGCAGACGCCGCAATGGACACACTTCTCCCGGTCGAACGTCGGCATCCCGCCTGGACCGGAAGTGATGGCCTGGCCAGAGCAGGCCTCGATGCAGATCCTGGTGCCGCACCGGGCGCACAACTCGGGATAGAGAAAAACCACGTGATCCGCGTAGCCAGCCGGCGCTTGGACTTTGCCGCCCATCAGCAGCGCGTCCTGATGCGAGATCAGCAGCGCTCCATCGTGCGGGATGGGCGGCCAGCCGACTTTCTCCATCAAGGCCGCATGCAAGGACCCGCCCTTGGCGAGGGTCTCCTCGCGCAATCGAGCGATCTCCTCCGGTGACAACCCGCCCGCTGTAATAAGCCTCGATCGTCGGGATCCGTTTCCAAGGCGGCACCGGATCGCCATCGAGGGAGAAACGCCCGCTGGTGAGCCCCGCCAGCGCCATGCCCACCATGCCCCGGACGACGCCCCGCTGAAAACCGTCGCGGGATTTCTCGGCGATGAGGGCCTCGCGCTCGATCCAACTCGCGCGCCGGCGCTTGACGTAGGTGTCTTCGAGGTTCGCCTTCGTGAACGGTCGTTTGGCCTTGAACAGCTCGATGACGGCCTCGGCCAGCAGCGTGCCGGTCACCCAAGCTTCATCCACGCCGGAACCGGTGAGAACGTTGGTGCTGCCGCTGCCCTCGCCGATGCGCACGTATCCGTCGCCCACAAGGCGCGGCTCGCCGCGCCGGCCCGACTCGCCCAAGGTCTTGGCGCCCCAGGAGCGGAGCTTGGCCCCCTCGAGGAACCGCCACAGATACGGGTGCAGCATCCAGTGTTGAAGATAGCGGTACGCCGTCCGCATCGGACTGTCGAACCACGACGGCACGAAAATGCCCAGGGACGCCACGCGATCGGGATGCACATAGAAGAAACCGAAGATCTCCGGCTCCGGATAGCCGAAGGTGTGCAGCACCGTGCCGGGCTCGAGCGGCGTGCTTTCCGGCAAATCGACCACGAACTTCATGCCCGCCGCCCAATCCCGAATGTGATGACCCGGGGGCAACCCGAACTGCGCGTCGAGTTGCTGGCCGATGGGCCCCACAGGGCCGTCGCCCACGACGGTGAGCGCCGCCCCGATATCCATGCCGGGCAGGAAGCCGTCACCGGGGCGCCCCTGTTTGTCAACTCCCTGATCCACCAGACGCACGCCCACGACTTTGTCGTTCTGGATCAGGGCTTGGGACACCGGTGTGCCAGGCCAGATCTGCACAGTGCCCGTGCCCTGGATCTGGGCGCCCACCCACTGCATGAACTGCCCAAGTGAGAGCACCATCCCACCCTGTTTGTGCAGGAAGGCGGGTGTCCAGGGGAGTTCGAGTGCCTCGTGGCGCAGCGGCAGGATCCCCTTCAACAGCCGCATCGCCTTGTCCGCCGCCCGCAAGACCGCCGAACGCCGGCTGGCGCCGATGGGATCCAGCAGGTAGAGCACCTTCTCTTGTGTGACCGGCGCCGCCATCGGGATGCCCGAGCGATCGAGGTCGGGGAAGGTCGCCCGCAGGCCGCGGGCCCCAGTCACCACGCCCGACACCCCGAAGCCGATGTCGTCTGCGCGCTCGTAGCACAGGATCTGAGGAGGCAGCCCGGGCATGACTGCGCTCTCGACCGCCGGGGTGCCGTCCGGATTCACGAGTTGCTTCGTGAGCGCGGCCAGAAAACCCGCCGTCGCCGGACCGAACCCGACACAAACGATGTCCACGTCCAGGCGCGCACGCTCAGGAACCGGTGTCTCGGTTGACATGAGGGAGAGACTGTCCCGCGTTCTGAGTCTTGCGGCAAGCCTGCCGTTCCACAGCCTGCCGCGCGGTTCGTGCTGTCCCTGGCGAGTCAGGATGGTACGCTCCTTGCCAACAAATCATGCCATGAGCAAACGGTGTTTGGCTGGAATCGTCTGGTTGGGCGCAATCCTGGCAGTCTCGAGCCCGGGACATGCCCAGGTGCTGCTCTCCGAATTCCAAGCGGCCAATGTCCGCACGCTCAACGATGAGGATGGCCACTCCGAGGACTGGATCGAGTTGTACAACGCCGGCGACCTGCCTGTCGACCTGGCAGGATGGTCGTTGACGGACGAGGCCGACCGCCCTTCGAAGTGGGTGTTTCCCTCGACCAACATCGGCCCTGGCCAGTTCCTGATCGTCTTTGCCTCGGGCAAAGACCGACGCGTGCCGGGACATCCGTTGCACACGGATTTCGGCCTCAGCGCTTCCGGCGATTACCTCGCGCTGGTGAAACCGGATCGCCAGACCCCCGCCACCGAGTACGCACCGGCCTATCCGCCCCAGGCCAACGACATCAGTTATGGCTTGCCGATTCGGCCCGTCGACGCCTGTTTGCTTGAACTGGAGGCCGCCGGCAGGTTCTTCGTCCCTCGGAATGACGTCTTGGGCACCCATTGGATGCAGCCTGAGTTTGACGATACGGCGTGGGCAGCGGTGACCACCGGCGTGGGTTTCAATGTCTCGAATCCCCTGCTCGGCAGCAATGTCGAGACCCTTATGCGCGGAGTCAACCCTACGGCGTACCTGCGTCTCCCGTTTATCGTCACTCGCCTCGCCGACTTGAACGCCCTCAAGCTGCGTCTCCGGTACAACGACGGTTTTGTGGCCTACTTGAACGGCGTCCCGGTCGCCCACCGCAACGCCCCGGTGTTCGCCCCCGGCGGCGTTTATGCCAACAGCGAGTCGGATTGGTCCCTCATAGGCCAGCAAGGTGTCAACAACTGGTACTACGGCTTCTACAACAGAGCGGCAGACGCAGACGGCCAATACGACGCGGAACGCGACTTCGTCAGTTCGCACCCGCAATGGGCGTGGAATGGCGGCGCATGGGTGTTGGGACCCGCCAACCCGCCTCTCGACACGATCACCCAGGGCGGTTGGTACCCCAACGGACAGGAGAGCGGCGGGGTGCACTGGGTGATTCGCCGCTGGGTTTGTGAAGCGCCCGGAACATTCACCTGCCAACTCGCCTGCGCTAAGGAAGATCCGACCTGCGGTTCGGGCGCGACTGTCCGCGTCTTTCTCAACGGCGCCGAGCAGTGCCGCGTCACCCTCGCCTTCGATGACATCACCGGTATTCGCACCAACCTCGTCCTGGCCGATCTCGTCGCCGGCGACGCGCTCGATTTCGCGCTCGATCCGCTCGGCACCGACGGCAGCCTCAGTGACCGCTGCGACGGACTCACGTTCTCGGCCGTGATCGAGCAGGTCCCCGCCCAGGGCGCCACCTGGAACTCGGCAGCCACTGGCGCGCGTTCCCCGAGCAGACCATGGTGGCCGAGGAATTCGACCTGAAACTCTACAGGGACTTGCTCGTTCATGGCACCAACGTCCTGGCGCTCCAGGGATTGAACGCGAGCCCCGACGACGCCGATTTCCTGTTGGCTCCGGAACTCATCGGCGAATCCCTGCGCCTGGACCCAGGCCAGCCCGTCTACTTTGCCAAACCGACGCCGGGCGCCGAAAACAACTCCGGCTCTGCCACACTCGGCCCGATCATCAGCGAGGTCGAACATCTTCCCCTGGTGCCGTCCGACGCGGAAGACCTCCTCATTCGCGCCCGCGTCACCCCGAGCTTCCGTCCCATCGCGGGCGTCACCCTCCGTTATCGTGTCATGTACACGAACGAAGTGGCCACCCCGATGCACGATGATGGCGCGCACGGCGACGGCGCGCCCGCAGACGGCGTCTACACGGGGCGCATCCCGGCCGCCGCTGCCCGCCCCGGCCAAATGATCCGCTACGCCCTCATCGCAACGGACAACGAGGGCCAAACAAGCCGGTCGCCGGCCGACGCCGACCCGGCCCGCAGCCCGCAATACCACGGCACGATCGTCGAGGACCCGTCCCTGGCCAGCACGCGCCTGCCGGTCCTGCACTGGTTCATCCAGAACCCGAACGCCGCCAATTCGGACACGCGGGCGAGTTGCTCGGTGTTCTTCGCCGGCGAGTTCTACGACAACATCGGGGGCGACGATCCACGGGCAATCGACCCGCGGCTTCCCCAAGCGCAGCTACGACTTCGATTTCAACCCCGGCTACAAGTTCCGCTGGTCCGCCGATGCGCCGCGGCGTGGACGACTTGAATCTGCTGACCACCTGGGCGGACAAGACCCACCTGCGAAACGTGCTCGCCCACGAGACCTATCGGGACGCCGGCGCGCCCACAGCCATTTCGCCTTCGCGGTCCGCGTCCAGCAGAACGGCGCGTTCTTCAGCGTCGCCAACGTGGTCGAGAACGGCGACGACAACTTCCTCGAACGCCTGGGGCTCGATCCGCGAGGGCGCCCTCTACAAGATGTACAACTCGGCCGAGAGCGTCGCCGGGAGCGAGAAGAAGACCCGCAAGAACGAGGGGACGCCGACCTGGCCAGGGCCTCATCGCAGGGCATGTCGCAGGCCAACGCGACCGCGCGCCAGACTTTCCTGTTCGACCACCTCGACGTGCCGCGAGATGGTCAACTTCCTCGCTGCCAAGATCATCACGGCCGACACCGATTGCTGCCACAAGAACTACTACCTCTACCGGGACTCGCGACGGCACGCGGCGAATGGCAGCGCCATGCCCTGGGATGTCGACCTGAGTTTCGGCCGGGTCTGGACCTGCGGCGACCCATGTTCGCTACTACGATGAGACGATCTACACCAACCAGTCGATCTTCATCGGCAGCGGCAACACGGTCTTCACGCCGCATCTACAACACGCCGGCGACCCGCCAGATGTTCCTGCGCCGCCTGCGCACCCTCATGGATGCAGCTGCTCCAACCGCCGGGCAACGCCCGCCGCCAACGATCTCTACCGCCATCAAGACCCTGCGCCCTGCGGGATCAGATCGCTCCGGACGCCGCCCTCGATCTGGCGCAAGTGGGGCACCTGGGGCAACCGCGAGACCATCACCCAGGCCGTCGACCGCATCTGGAACGAGTTCCTCCCCGGACGCCGGGTCTATCTCTTTCGCACCCTGTCGGTCACCAACGGCGGCGAGATCCCGCTCGCCCAACCCGCCGACGCCGTGCTCCAGGTTCGGCGCCCTCGAGTTCCGGTCCGCCAGCGGCAATCCCGCTCGAAGAATGGCTCGCGGTCACGAATGCGAACTGCCTACGCGGTCGACGTCTCCGGCTGGCGACTCGAGGGCGCGCGTCCGCTTCATCTTTCAAGCCCGGCACCGTCATCGCCCGCGCGCTCCGCCGCTATCGTCTCCCCGGACGTGCGGGCGTTCCGCGCCCGCGCCGCCAGCCCAAAAGGCGGGGAACGAAGGCTCGTCGTCGGGTCCCTATGAAGGCGACCTGTCGGCCTGGGGCGAGACCGTGACGACTCCTGACGATCAGGCGGCCGGCTCGTGCACGCCACGGCCTTCGCCGGCGACCCCAGCCCGGCCCAGCGTTACCTCCGCATCACCGAGATCATGTACCATCCGGCGCCCGTGCCGGAGCAACCCGACCTCGATGCCGCCGAATTCGAGTTCGTCGAACTGCGTGAACATCGGGCCCGTCGCGCTCGATTTGCGCGGCGTGCGGTTCACCGCAGGGAATCGACTTCGATTTCAGCGCCGGCGTCCATCACGCACCTCGCCCCCGGCGCCCGAGTCCTGCTCGTGCGCAATCCCGCCGCGTTCGCCTTGCGCTACGGCGCCGGACCTGCCGGTGGCCGGCCAGTACACCGGGTCGTTGGACAACGGCGGCGAACGGCTCCGCCTCGAAGACGGCGTTCGGCGAGAAGATCCTCGAGTTCACCTATGACGACGACTGGCACCCGATCACCGACGGCCACGGCTTCTCCCTGGCCATCGTGGACGACACGCTCGACTGGCGCCGGTGGAACGATCCGGAGAATTGGCGCCCGAATGGCACCCCCAACGGCACCCCGGGCCAAGCCGACCCGCCACCGTCGGCCTTTCCCCCCGTCGTCATCAACGAAATGCTCGCCCACTCCACCGCACCGCAATCGGACGCCGTCGAACTCCATAATCCAACCGATGCCCCGGTCGATATCGGCGGCTGGTTGCTCACCGACGATTTCGCCCTTCCCCACAAGTTTTCCCTGCCTTCCCCCAGCGTCGTTCCCGCACACGGTTACACCGTCTTCACGGAAGCCGATTTCAACCCTGTCCCCGGCCAGCCTCCCAGTTTCGCCTTGGGCGCCGATGGCGACGACATCTGGCTATTCAGCGCTGATCCGGCGGGTCGCCTGACCGGCTACGTGCAGGGATTCGGGTTTGGCGCGACCGCCAACGGCATCAGTCTCGGACGCCACACCAATAGCGTGGGCGATGTGGACTATGTGGCGCTGACTGATTTGACCCTGGGCGGGGTCAACGGCCCGCCGCTCGTCGGTCCGGTTGTCCTCTCCGAGATCATGTATCACCCCGCCCCGACCGATGCTGCGAACCTGCCGGCCAGCTTCATCGAACTCGCCAACATCGCCTCCACCAACGTCCTGTTGTTCGATCCGGCCGCGCCGGGCAACACCTGGCGGCTGCAGCAGGGAATCCGATTCGAGTTTCCCCCGGCGTCGCGTTGCCCGCAGGCGACCGTCTTCTGGTGGTCGGGTTCGATCCCACGGCAGACACTGCGGCCCTGGCCGCTTTCGTCCATCTCTACAACGTCCCACCCGGCATCCCGCTGTATGGGCCTTGGCAAGGCCGGCTCGCCAACGACGAGGACCTGATCGAACTCGCCCGACCGGATGCTGCGGATACCGAGGATGCACCCTACGTCCTCATCGACAAGGTGCACTACCTCGACCGCGCTCCGTGGCCGGAGGGCGCCGACGGATCCGGCGCATCTTTGCAGCGGAGGACTCTCTCCGCTTATGGCAACGATCCAGCCCACTGGTTCGCTTCCACGCCCACCGCGGGCGCAGTCAACAGACCGAACGAGTTGCCCAGCGTCCAACTGGTCGCGCCCACTCAGGGCGACTCGTTTCACTGGCCCACGAACATTCTGTTGGCCGCAACCGCCCAGGACGACGACGGCGAGATCGTGCGCCTGGAATTCTACCAGGGCGACCTCAAGCTCGCCGCGCTGACCGACACGCCGTACACCTTCGTCTGGACCAATCCACCGCCCGGGACGCACCTGCTCAGAGCGGTGGCCATCGATGACCGGCTGAGCTCGATGCCCTCGGCCGCGGCGACGATCACGGTCATCGCGCCGCCCCCGCTCGTCCGTTTGGTGGCCCCGGACGACGGCGCTGTGTTGCTCGCGGGGAGCACACTCGAAGTCGCCGCCGATGCCCAACCCACCGCAGGCCCAATCGACCGCGTCTGTTTTTTTGCGGGTCCCACCCTGTTGGCCGAACTCCTGGCGCCTCCTTACCGGTTCTCCTGGCCCGCCGTTCCGGCTGGCGCCTATGCGCTGCGAGCCGTGGCCCTCGACACGTTCGGATCTGCCAGCACGTCCACGGTCGCGCGGGTTGGCCTGGGACCTGGCACTGTCGCGGCATCCACACTGGTGCCAACCGGTTCAGGATGGAAATACCTCGATGACGGCTCGGCCCCAGATCCGAAATGGGTGGGCGCCGAGTTCGACGATACAGCCTGGAAATCCGGCCCTGCCGAACTCGGGTACGGCGACGCGGGCGAAGGCCGGCCCGAGGCGACGGTCATCGACTATGGTCCGAATGCCTCGATCAAATACGTCACCACCTATTTTCGGCATACGTTCACCCTGACCAACGTGTCGACGTTGCAGGATCTGACTGTCGGGTTGCTCCGCGACGACGGAGCCGTCGTGCACTTGAATGGCGCCGAGGTGTTTCGCAGCAACCTCCCCGACGGGACGATCGACAGCCAGACGCGCGCCATGGTCGCCGTGTCCGGCGTCGAGGAAAGCTCGTCGTTCACCCAGTCGGTTTCCCCCGCTCACCTGCGGGAAGGGGCCAACACGCTGGCGGTGGAAGTCACACCAGGTCTCACCCAACAGCAGCGATCTGAGCTTCGACCTGGCCCTTGCGGGCACGCGCCTCTTGATGGCCCCTGTGCTGCTCACGCACCCGGAACCGCGGGATGTGGCGCGCGGCGCGGACGTCGCCTTCACCGCCTGGGCCGGCGGCATCAGCCCGCTGAGCTACCAATGGCAGTTCAACCAGATCCCGATCGCCGCGGCCACCAATGCCACCCTGACACTCTCGAATGTGCAACCCGGCCAAGTCGGCCCTTACCGGCTCGTCGTCAGCAACCCCATCGGCTCGACCACGAGCCAGGCCGCGATGCTCACCCTGACGAATCGCCCGCCGGTGGCCGGGGCTGATGCAATTCTCGTGCCCCGGGCTCAGGCGGCTTTTGTGAGCATTCCCGCCCTGATCTCGAACGACTCAGATCCGGACGGCGACAACATCTCCTTTGGGAGTGTGAGCCCCACAAGCCTCTACGGAGCCAGCGTCGCGGTCGTGTCCGGCCAGGTGCGCTACACGCCCCCCGCGGCCTTCCGGGGGAGCGATCGTTTCACCTACACCGTCGTTGATGCTCAAGGTCTGTCGAGCGCGTGCGAAGTTTCCGTGTTCGTTTATGCGGGCCCACTGCCTTCGCGCAACCTACTGGTGACCGCTGTGGAAACGGGTTCCATTCGCCTGAGTTATTCCGGCGGGGTCGGCCAGATCTGCGAATGGCAACGCAGCCACGACCTGAGCCATTGGGAAACCCTCGCTTCCGTGTCGATTCCCGCCCACAGCTTCGTCGAGTGGATCGAACCGCTCTCGACCGCCAGCCAAACCTACTACCGGGTCCGGCAGAAGTGACGCGCCAACTCACGATTCCCCCGGCTGGCAATCGCGTCAAGGAGGCGTGCCTGTGCGCGGTGTGTGAGCTCTGCGAGCCGACAATGGATAACCAGAACATGCCGGCCAACCCGCGAAGGCGACTCGTGGAAGCCAGGGGGAAGAAGCCAACCTTGCATGACTGGTCTTGATCGTTACGCTTGGCTCATCCGAGCATTATGAATCGACGATCTTTCCTCCAGCGCACGACCTGCACGCTGCCCCTGTTCGCCTGGTCTCCCTTGTGGGCTGCCCAGGAGCCGGGGAAAGATCGTGAATGGACGGCCGATCTCGTGATTGTAGGCGGTGGTCTGGGCGGCTGTGCCGCCGCGCTGGCCGCCTGCCGCGCCGGATGCCGGGTCATCATGACCGAGCCAACGGATTGGATCGGCGGGCAACTCACCTCCCAAGCCGTTCCGCCGGATGAACATCCGTGGATTGAGAGCTTCGGATGCACGCGTGCCTATCGCCATTTCCGCGATGCGGTGCGGGCCTACTACCGAGACCATTACCCGCTCACACCGGAAGCGCGGGCCAACTCGCGGCTCAACCCCGGCAACGGCTGGGTGTCCCGGCTGTGCCACGAGCCACGCGTCGCCCTCGCTGTGCTCGAACACATGCTCGCCCCGCATCTCAGCGGGGGCCGCCTGCGCGTTCTGCTCGAACACGAACCGATCGCCGCCGCGGTCGATGCCGACCGTGTCCAGGCTGTGACGGTGCGCGATCGCCGCTTGGATCGCCAGATCGTGCTGACCGCCCCCTATTTTGTCGACGCCACCGAGTTGGGCGACCTGCTGCCTTTGACCCGGACTGAGTATGTGCTGGGCGCTGAGGCGCGTCGCGACACGGACGAGCCGCACGCGGTCGAGGTGGCCGATCCCGCCAGTCAGCAGGCCATCACGTGTTGCTTCGCCGTCGATCATTTGCCGGAAGAGGATCACACCATCGAGCGCCCGGACGAGTATGCCTTCTGGCGCGATTACGTCCCCGACCTGAAGCCTGGCTGGACGGGACGCCTGCTCAGTTGGGATTCGACACACCCGCACACGCTCAAGCCCCGGACTCTGATGTTCGATCCGACGATGAAGGCCGCCGGCGTCAACCTTTGGTCCTATCGCCGCATTGCGGACGCGGCGAACTTTGTTCCGGGGAGCTACCCCAGCGGGATCTCTTTGGTCAACTGGCCGCAAAACGACTATTGGGCCGCGCCTTTGATCGAGAACGCGCCGGAGGACATCGCCCGACACGTGCAGCGGGCCAAACAACTCAGCCTCTCCCTGCTCTACTGGATGCAGACTGAGGCGCCGCGTCCCGATGGCGGCATTGGCTGGAGAGGGCTGCGTTTGCGCCGGGACATTGTGGGCACCACGGATGGCCTCGCCAAATTCCCCTATATCCGTGAGGCCCGGCGCATCCGGGCCGAATTCACAGTCACGGAACAGCACATCGGCACCGACGCCCGGATGCAGGCCACCGGCAAGCCCCGCGAGGACGTGACAGCCGAGCCCTTTTCGGACTCCGTGGGTGTCGGCGCCTACCGGATCGATTTGCACCCGAGCGCCTCGGGAGAAAACTACGTCGACCTCAGTTCGCTTCCGTTCCAGATTCCCCTCGGCGCGTTGCTGCCGCAACGGATCGAGAACTTGCTCCCCGCCGCCAAGAACATCGGCACGACTCACATTACCAACGGCGCCTATAGGCTGCACCCGGTCGAATGGAACATCGGCGAAGCGGTGGGGTATCTCGTCGCCTCCTGCGTGCGGCGCAAAGAGCCGCCCCGCCAAGTGCGTCGCGACGCCACACGCCTTGCCGATTATCAGCAGACCCTCCGCAATGCCGGATGCGAACTCGAATGGCCCAAGGTCAGACCGCTCTAGCCTGCTCCATCTGCCCAACATCTGAACAAAACAGTCAAGTTTTCCGCGAAGCGGAACGGAGGATTCCAACGAAGCTCCGCGTTCGGACGGCCCCATCAGTACCAGCAGAATCGAAAGCCCGGGCTCGCTCGTCGGTTTGAGGCGGAGCTTCGTTGGAATCCTTGACCGGTCAAATGTGTTGTAGACAAGTCAAGTTTCTATGCCTCGCTGAAGGGGTCAAGGATTCTAACCTGCATTTCTCACCAACTTTTTCCACCGCGAAGCCGGAGTCCTCAAGAGAAGTCAGCATGCAGGTTAGAAGAGCAAAACCGCGCCCGAGTGGATGGAGGGAATTGGGCAACAGAGTGTCGCTGCACCCGGGAGGATTCGGAAGCGCTCTGAACCTCAGTTTTCCCCTGTGCGGGCGCGGTTTTGCCACAGCCCGGATTTCGTTGTCATCTTCCCCGTGGCGAGAAATCCGGGCTAAGGAGCGAGGCGCGGGGAGGGGTGAGCGAGAAACACGGCAATCGTTCACGATGTTTAGGATTTGGATTTGGTCTGAGGCGCGCCTCGCTAGAGTGACTTTCTTTTCAGAATCTGTACTAAATGAGTCAAGTTCTTGCGCCGCGCAGCGGCGCCCCTTAGCGAGGCGTCGGACGACGGTGATCGTGGTGGACACGCAGCGGCCACAAGCCGCTCACACCCCTCGTTGGTCTGAGGCGCAGCCTCGCTAACGCGCATTTCTTACGGAGTTTTGACCACTGCGAAACCGAGCACTCCAAGAGCTGTACAAATGCGGGCTACTCTTTTAGGCCTTTGGTGTCGAATTCCCACTTCTCGCCCTTCGCGAGCAGATCGGTCCAAGTCACTTCCCGCTGCGTGTAGGCGGCCGTTCGGCCCAGGATCGTGACCAGATTGCTGCGGACGCTCGGCGCAACGGTCGAATTCGAGAAATCACCGCTCGTGATGGACTTGTGGAAGGCGGCGATGTTGTTCACGGCCCCGTCGGTGTAGAGGTTCTGCATCCGACCGCCCTTGAACGGATCGTCACATAACACGCTGACCTCGCCGAAATAATGGGTGTCGATCGTGCCCGCAGTGCCGTAGACGCGGCACAGAATGTCATCCCAATAAGTGCCCACCTGCTTCGAGCAGAAGCTCAGCGTCACGTCGTTCGGATAGTGGAAGATCACAGCGAAATGATCCCAGCAATCCCCCAGGAACGGACGCGTCCGCCCACCCGTGCCGTAGGCCTTGATCGGCTCGGCATCCAGAATCCACGAAGCCACGTCCAGGGCGTGGATATTCTGCTCGGTGATGATGTCGCCCGAAAGAACCCTGTCGATGGCCCAAGCGCGCAGCCGGGCTTCAGGCTGGCCGGCGCGCTTCCGGTACTCCGCGTCCATGGTGGCGAACATGAGACTGCACTGGTACGCGGCTTCGCCGCAGACGATTTTGCCAATATCGCCGGCGTGGACCTTGCGCACAGCCTGCTGGTAGGCGGGATGGGCGCGCGTCTGGAAATCAGCAAGGAAAACCAACCGCTTCGCAGTGGCGCGTTGACCGCTCTGGGCCACGGTTTGACAGCCCGGGACGTCCACGGCGACGGGTTTGGCCAGGTAAACGTGCTTGCCGGCATCGACTGCCGCTGCGGCCTGTTCCGGATGGAAGTAGGGCGGGCTTTCAATGGCGACCGCATCGACGCCCTTCTGTTCGAGCAACCTCTTGTAGCCGTTCAGGCCCGTGTAGCGGTCCGTTGCCGGCACACCAAACTTCTCGCCAGCCTCCTGGGCGCGCTCGGGGAAATAATCGAACACGGCGGCAATGCTGTAGCCGCCGTGCTTGACGAAGAGATCGGTGATCCACTTGCCGCGTCCGCCGCAGCCGATCAGCCCAAGATTGATCCGGGTGGCTGTTTCGGCGCCCTGGCTCGTTTCCGGGGCGAGAATGGTGAAGCTCGCCGCAGCAACGCCCGTGCCGGCAAGGAACTGCCGTCGGGTGATGGGACTCGAAGGCTGCGGCGAAGGAGGCACAATCGATTTGGCATTCATGGCAGTGCTTGACGCAGGCGGCGCATCGGCCGCGCGCGCCCCCGATCAAACCCGGACGAACGCATCGAGGCAAACGCAAAGATGCGAGCACAGCTCGGTTCCGACGTCCGCGGAAGCGCCGGGGGAACGGATCCCTTTCTTTTCACCAACGTGCATTCAGGAACGTGATTGCAGCACCCGCGGGCCCGACTACACTCCCTGCGCGCAACTCCGCACCATTCATGCCTGTCAAACCGGACACGAACCAACCGCCGCGACACCGCATTCTGATTGTCGATGACGATCCCGGCCAACGCAGCCTCCTCGAGTCGCTTCTGCGCGGCCAGGGCTTCGACACGGTCGTGGCGGCGTCAGGCGAACAAGCTCTCGAAGCGCTGCGCGCCCAGCCCGTCAGCATGATGGTCTCCGATGTGCGCATGCCCGGTCTGACCGGACTCGAAACGCTGCGCCTGGCGCGCCAGGCGCACCCGCGCCTGCCCGTGCTCCTGGTGACCGCGTACGCCGAAATCCGGGAGGCGGTCGGCGCCATGCGCGATGGCGCCTTGAATTACCTGGCCAAGCCAATCGATCTCGACGAACTCCTGGCGTCGGTGCGGCAGGCGATCGGCCTGACCCAGGCGGCACCGATGCGTTTCGGGGATCGGCATCAGTTGCCGCCTCAGGTCGTGGCCCACAGCCCGCTGATGCAGGCAGTCTTTCGCGATGCCTCGCTCATCGCCCCGTCCGATAGCCGAATCCTCATTACCGGGGAAAGCGGCGTCGGCAAGGAGGTGCTGGCCGAGGTCATTCATGCCTGGAGCCCGCGATCGGCCGGGCCGCTGGTGCGGGTCAACTGCGCCGCCCTGCCGGAGAACCTGCTCGAAAGCGAGTTGTTCGGACACGAGAAAGGGGCGTTTACCGGGGCGCACGCCCAGCGAATCGGACGGTTCGAGATGGCCGGCGAGGGCACGATTTTCCTCGACGAAATCGCCGAGATGTCGCCCCAACTGCAGGCCAAGCTCCTGCGCGTCACTCAAAACGGCTGCTTTCAGCGAGTCGGATCAAATACCGATCGGGTCACGCAGGCGCGACTTCTCGCCGCGACAAACCGCAACCTCGAAGAAGAGGTCAAACAAGGACGGTTCCGGGAGGATCTGTTCTACCGGCTGAACGTGGTCGAACTCTGGCTGCCTCCGCTGCGCGAGCGGATCGAGGATATTCTGCCGCTCGCACGCGCCTTCCTGGCGGAGCACACGGGCGGACGAACCCGCCTGTCGACTCCCGCCGTCGAATGCCTGGAACGATATGGCTGGCCGGGAAACGTGCGCGAGTTGCGCAACGCGATGGAACGGGCCGCCCTGCTCTGCGGCGGCGAACTGATCCTGCGCGAACATCTTCCCACCCGCGTGCGGGCTGACACCGTGTCTACCGCGCCGACGCCTGCCCCCGAAGGCCAGCAACTCGAAGAAGTCGAACGACAGGCGATTCTCGACGCTCTCCGCAAGCACGGGCACAACCGGACCGAAACCGCCAAAGCCCTCGGCATCAGCCGCCGCGCGCTGATCTACAAACTCCAACGCTTTCGCGAACTGGGCTTCGACGTCGACGCGGCATGAGAGGTGTGAATGGATGAGCGAGGTGTCGCCTCAGACCGGCGAGGCGTGTTGCCAGATCGTTTGCGCTTGGCCTTCACCAGATTATCGACAGTCGACGCCTCTCTAAGGCTTGATTGGCCCAACGGGGGCAATAGGATGGCCGGGCGATTCGGTCCAACCTTCGCGGAAGATGCTCGCAAGTTTTGCATCGAAACGGGCCGCGCTCGAAATGGCGCCTGCCCTGATGCTCTGCTGGCTGGCGGCACTCGAGGCCGGGGTGCGGGTCGGTTGGGGAGATGAACCGGTCCCCTCTATCGGCAATTCCTCCGTCCAAGACTGGCAGGTCGATCAAGACCTGCCTCAGATGTCGGTCACGTCCAAGGTCCAACCCCCCGGTGGCTATCTTTGGACGGGAACGTCCAACGGCCTGACGCGGTTCGATCCGCAGGATTCGTGGGAACGGTTCGGCGCAGATACCAGACTAGCCCACCCTCGCGCGGCGTGGTGGCTTCGGGCACTGATGGCAGTCGGCACCGTGGGCCTGGTGTTCGGTGGATACGAACTGCGGCTCCACCGCGTGCGGCGGGAACGCGTCGCCCAGGAGATCTTCTCCCGCCGGTTGGTCGCGTGTCAGGAGAACGAACGTCGGCGGCTGGCCGGCGTATTGCACGACGAGATCGGACAAGACTTGTTGATCATCGCAAGCCATGCCCAGTTGAGTCTCTCGTGTGAGGAGAACTCGCCCGCCGGCGCTGCGCGGCTCAAAGACATCGCCGAGACCGCCAAACACGCCCTCCAGCATGCCCGGTCCCTGGCGCACAATCTCCGTCCCGGGTTGCTCGACGAGTTGGGGCTGGCCAAGGCCCTGCAGGCCAGTGCGCACAAGGCCGCGCGAGCGTCGGGTCGTTCGATCGACGTCAACGTGGCCGACGTCGATGGCCTGATGCCACCCGAATTCGAGGTGAACCTCTTCCGCATTGCCCAGGAAGCCCTCAACAATGTCCTCAAACACGCCGGCGCGTCCCAGACCACACTCACGCTGACCCAGGAACCCGCCAGCCTCCGCCTGATCGTTGAAGACAACGGCCAGGGGTTCGAACCCGATCGACGGGAATCGCCCTCGGCCGACCAGCCTGGCTTCGGCCTGCGGCAGATGGCCGAACGCGCGAGAATGATGGGGGGACGATTCGACCTCCAGTCACAACCGGGCCACGGCACGAGAGTCGCCGTCGAAGTGCCGCTGCAGGGCTCGAACACCCCCGACCCATCCCCCAAAGCTCACCCACCATGCCTGCCCCGTCGCCCATTACCGTCTTGATCGCAGATGACCACCCGATCTTCCGTCGCGGCTTGTGCGAGATCATCGCCGCCGATCCGACGCTGCGCCTGGCGGGCGAAGCGTCCGACGGCGAGCAGGCCTGGTGCCTGATTCGGGAACTCCAACCGCGGGTGGCCGTGCTGGACATTTACATGCCCAAGCAGAGCGGTCTCAAGATCGCCCAACGCCTGTCCATACAATGCATCCCCGTCGAACTGATCATCCTCACCATGGACTCGGAGGAGGGCTTGCTGCACGAAGCCTTGAGCCTCGACATCCGCGGCTACTTGCTCAAAGAAAGCGCCGCCAGCGATTTGATCGAGGCGATCCACCGCGTCGCCGGTGGCGGCAGCTACATCAGCCCGGCGCTCTCGGGAGCGTTGGTGCGCCGCAACACGCAGCGCGAGGCCTTGCGCGAGCGCAAACCCGGCCTTAACAAACTCACCTCGACCGAGCGCCAGATTCTCGAACTGATCGCCGCCGACCGCACCAGCAAAGAGATCGCTGAAACCCTTCAGTGCAGCGCCCGCACCGTCGAGACCCACCGACAGAATATCTCCCACAAGCTCGATTTATCCGGCACCCACAGCCTCCTCCGGTTCGCCTTCGATCATAAAGCGGAACTGTAGCGGGGCTTCGCCTAAATCGGGGTCGTCGAGGTGAAACGAGTCGTGTTTGACGTTCGCGTTCGGAGAGCCGGCTGTCGCCCCAGCGTGGTGGACGGCCCGTCCGAAGTCAGCCATCTTGCACTGGCCTCCCGAGCCGCCGCGTCCGCGGCCAATAAGTCGTCTTGGCTTTCCTGCACCACGGCGTCCGACTGCGGCGCCCGCCACGATTCCGCTGTCCAGAGCCGGTAGTCATCCCGGGGATAAGATCGCGTGGCGCACAGAAAGGTGCCGCGGGACAACGCCCGACACGTCGCAGGGTCGGTCACGGACGGCACGAGCCGGGACACGGCCCATGGGGTGGTGCGTCCGCCCACGCGCCTAAGCGTGACGTGCCTCGAGAGCGGCGTGGCGATCAACCCGCCTGTTGCCGTCGGCGCGGGCCGCCTGTTGCAGACTACGTGTATCCACGCAGGCGTTTCTGTGTATTCACTCGTATTCCCACGGAGCCGAGCCCATGCGATGAACTTCCACATGAACCCGTGGCTCATGCCGGCCCGAAGGAGGACACGCGCACACCCTGAGTCGAACCTACAGGGGAGTTTCAGGCGCGCTGCGCTCGCTCTGGTCGCAGGCACAGTGCTCGGGCACGCTCAATGGTTGACCCAGGAAATCCCTCTGCATCCCGGATGGAACTCGGTTTATCTCGATGTGGAACCGGCACGCGCGGACTGCGCGTCGGTCTTCGCCGGGCTCCCCGTGCAGAGCGTCTGGATGTGGAGCCAACGCATCGCGCACCTCCAGTTTACCACGGACCCGAACCAACTGCTGCCGCGCAATCCCGATTGGCTGTTCTGGCTGCCGCCGTCGCATCCTCAGGAGCCGCTCCACACTCTGTTCTCGATTCACGGAGGCCAGAGCTATCTGATCCGGCTGGCGCCAGACGCGGCGCCGGTCGCGTGGAGAATCCAGGGAACACCCCGCGTGTTCCGCCGACAATGGCTCCCCCATGCGATGAACCTCACCGGCCTGCCCGCCTGCCCCGACCGCACTACGTTCGAGGACTTCTTCCGCAGCTCGACCGCCATCGGCATCTCGCGCACCGACGGCGGCGAGCTCTACCAGGTCAACACCTCGGGACAGGGAACGCGAATCTGGGAACCCTCGCGGACCAGGATCCAAACGGGCGTCGCCTACTGGATCCGCTGCAAAGACCCAACCCGCTACGCCGGGCCGCTGCGCGTCGAACTGGACTACGGAAGCAGGCTCGAGTTCGGCAGCGGCGTATGGACACGCCGCCTGAAACTCAGCAACGACAGCCGCACCCCCAGCACGGTCACCGTCCGCCCGCGGTCTTCGGAGGCCGCCCCGCCGGGCTCCGCACCCGTGGCGGGCGACGTCCCGTTGAGTTACCGGGAACAGGACTGGAGCCAAGGGCTGCCCAAAGACATTTACCAGGTCCTTGCTCCGTCAGCTTCGCGCGCGCTCGCGCCGGGCGAAACCTGGACACTCGAACTGACGGTCCGCCGGCAGGAGATGGGCGCAGCGGCTGCGGGTGCATGCTGGCAAAGCTTGTTGGAGGTCACCGACGGGGCGGCGGTTCGCCAGTGGATTGGCGTCCAGGCCCAATGATCGAAGGAGGAAGTGTGCAACTCGCGAAATTCATCCTGGGAGCCGGCGCTGTCTTGGGGCTCGCCCTGCCCGCCCTGGCACTTGCCGCCGACGCCAACAGCGGCTTGTGGGTGGGCGATGTGGTCGTGGGGCGAGTCAACCGCCCCGGTCCCGATTCCGCCGCTTGGGACACAACCACCAACCTCCCGGCCGCCAATTCGTTTGGCTATCGAGTCATCATTCATGTGGACACGAACGGTCAGGCGCGGCTGCTCCAGCGCGTGTTGCTGGCCTACACCCACAACGACGCGCAGGTGACCAATGCCATCACCGGGCAGGTAACAACCAACGGCGCCTATCGTTTGCTCACCGACGAATCGACTGCCGCCACCGTGCGGCAAAGCGATCCGCAGGCGCAGGTCACCCGCATCAGTTCCGCGAATTTCCCACTGTTCTCCCCGCAAGTGCTGAACGGCCAGTTTGGCGGCAGCAACACGCTCAACGGCACCGTGACGATCCCCTATGACGACCCCGTGAACCCGTTCGTCCACGCTTACGCGCCGCTCCATGACAACTACCGGGTCCAGAACACCCTCAAGACTAAGCTCCCGGACGGCGTCGAGTCGTTCACCATCGTCCGCAACCTCGTCTTCCAGTTTGCCGCTCAAGACCCTTCTAACCCCGCCAATCCCAGATGGGGCGTCGACCAGAACGGCGGAGAGTTCCGCGAAACCATCGAGGGCCTCTACCGGCCGGTCCAAGTCCAGGGCCGGTTCCGGCTCCAGCGCCTAACGACGATTGGCGAGTTGGATTGAACTCGACCGCTTAAGCACATTATGAAACTGAGCAAGCAATTCGCCCTCATGGCCCGCACCTCCCCACACCAGGCGGACCCCAAAACGTTGCCCGCGTCTCCTCCCCAGCCCGGTTCCAACAGGGCGCCTCGGCAGCGCTCGGCCCCGGCCGGCTTCGCCGTCGTGCTCGTTGGACTGGCACTCCTGACCGGCCTCGCGCCGGACCTCCGCGCCCAGGAAACAGTCCTGGTGCCCGAACTGCTGAACTACCAAGGGGTGCTGGCGACCCTGGACGGCACCAGGACGTACACCAATGGCCTCTATGACATCCAGTTCAAGATTTGGAATGACCCAACGGCGACGGCCGCGACCAACCTGCTCTGGGGCCAGCAGTACAGCGTCTATGTGAAAGACGGCTACTTCAATGTCGTCCTCGGCCAGGGAGGCCAAGCGCTGACCAACGTGACGCAGTTCAACAATTTGCGCGATGTCTTCCGCACCGCGTCCGGCAAGACCGGGCGCTACCTCGGTCTCACCGTCAAGCAGGACGAAAACCACGCCGCAGTCCCCAACCCGGTCGAGTGCACGCCCCGCCAACAGTTGCTCACTGCCGCCTTCGCCTTCCAGTCCCAGTACTCCCAGTATGCCAACGAAGCCACCAACAAGTTCTATGCCGACAAGGGGCTCACGGTGTCCGGCGACACGCTCACAGCCAACGCCGGGCTCACCGTGGCGGGAAGCGCGGGCTTGACCGTCACCGGGGCGAAGGCCGTCCTCCAAAACGGCCTCCAGGTGGCCGGCAATACCTGGTTCGCCAACGGCCTGAGCGTCAGCAACGCGCCGGCCATCCTCACGGGCGGGTTGGAAGTCAGCGGTACAACCACCCTGCGCGGCACCACGACCAACATCGGGGCTACCACATTCGGCAGCACCGCCACCTTCAACGGGGCCGCGACCTTCGGCAGCACCGCGACGGTCAGCGGGGCCGCGACCTTCGGCAGCACCGCGACGGTCAATGGGGACGCCACTTTCAACAACAACAGCACGTTCGCAAAGCCCGCCACGTTCAACAACGCGGTCACCGTCAACGCCGGCACCAACGGGACGACCGTCAAAGGCAACGTGGGCCTCTTCAACCGAAGCGTCTCGAAAATTGGGACGACCTCATCGACCGCCAGTGTGATCAGAATTCCGACCCGCGACTGCGATGGTTTCCTGATCATCTATGGGTACAATTGCAACGCGAAGGTGTGGCTTGACTTCAACGGAGATAACTATGGGGAACTCTACCCGCCTCTCTTCTTCCTCACGTCCAACTCTGACACTCACTTCAGCAGTGTCCCCCTTCCCAAGGGCGGACAGGCTGAAGTCCACGCCACGACCGTCGAGACCGGTGGGTATATCGATGTCTGGTGGATGAAGCTGGGTCAATAAGCATGAGCCGGTCTTCGGCCAACTGGCTAGCGAGGCGCGCCTCAGACCAAATCCCAATCTTCGACATCATGAACCGCTCTTTCGTTTTCCTGCCCTTCTCTCCCGCGCCTCGCTTCTTAGAATCCTTGCGAAACGAAAGGGATAGGGGTGAAGGCCAAACTTGACTTGATCGCAACATGTTTGGGGTTTCAAGGATTCTAGAGTGACTCCCTCGATGAAATCTGTAGCAAATGAGTCACGTGTTTGCGCCGCGAAGCGGCGCCACTTAGCGAGGCGTCGGACGCCGGCGATCGTGGTGGACAACCAGCGGCCACGAACCGTTCACACGCCTCGCCGGTCTGAGGCGGAGCCTCGCTAAGTGTATGTGTTACCATGTGTTCACTTCGTGCAGTCTGGAGAAGATTCTCACGCTGCCAGGGCGGTCACTTGTTCATTCTCTGGGGCCGCCCATCGCTGCGCAGCAGCGCAGGCGCAGCGCGGCGACCTGCGCATTCGTCGGCACCAGAGACGCACGAGTCTCCCGTCGCTTTGGTTGCGGCTCTGCCGCGCTGCGTTCCTATCGTGCGCGCATGGTGAATCGGAGGCTGACATGAAAGCGGATCGCCCCCTGCGAATGCAGATTCTCTGGCTCTGGATCGGCGTCGCCGCCCTGGTGCCGCATGCCCTGGGCCAAGGCTCCGCCCGCACGCTGTACCAGAACGTCTGGTATCCCCGCGGCGCCGCGGTGACCAACTGGGCGCCCACCAGCACGATGGCTTTTGGCGGCAGCGATTTCAGCACCGACGCCGCGAACCACGCGCCCACCAGCAGCGCGCCCAAAGTGCGCATCAGCCAATCCCGCTTTGGCATGCCGTGCGGGACCTTGGACGCCAACTATAACCTGGGCCAGGTCCTGCCCGCCCCGCAGTTGGCCGACACGACGCGAAAACCGGAGATCCTCGGCGACGGCACCAACCGCGTCGCCTGGGTGGACTATGCGCAGCAGTTGTTTGCAATCGATCAGGGCGCCGTGAGGGTGAACTGGTACATGCAAGGTACGACCAACCGAAGCACGATCACCTACACCATCTCCGACTATCCGGTGGGTCGCCCGGTCCGGCTTTATTGGACCGAGCCGCCGTATAGCGCGCCCGTGGTCGCGCTCCCCGCCGCGCCGATCCTGCCCACCATCTACTACAACTACCAGATCCCCGGCACCAATCAGGTCTGGCTCGACACGGCCAACAGCCTTCATGTGGCCACCGGTGTCCGCGGCAAGTTCCTCCTGACCTATTCCTCCAAGGACGCCAAAGGCGTGCAAATGCTCCAGGGGGCCGAGGTGGTCGAGGTGCTCGAACCGTTGGTCACCGTGCAGTCGGTGGGCATCGGGCAACGCCTGTTCCCCGCCAGCGTGGCCGAATACGGAACCGATGACCTCCAGACACGCGTGGTCCGCGGCTTCAAAGAACCGGGAAACACGGACCCAACCACCGAGTTCCTTTACCAACACTCCCAAGGCCGGCAAAACGGCTGGCTCTACGCCCTGCGCAAGACCGAGGCCCCCTGGCAAGTCGAGGTTTATTGGATGGCCAAGAGCCTGTTGGATGTCGTCTGGCCCTTCGAAGTCGACCACTACGAGATCGACTGGGCGCCGGACACGCAGCTTTACGTTCGCGGCGCGCCCGAGACCGGCAACCTCGGTCCCGATGTGGTGTTCCCCGACAACCTGAGCGTGGAATTGATGAGCTATCAGGACCCGCCCGCCCACGCGATCCTCCAGGGCCAGAGCTTTTCGACTACCCAACCCGGTTTCTGCCTGATCAAGTACGTCCAGGGGACCGAGGTGGCTTTCGACGCCGTCCACTCCGTCTACAACACCGACTCGGGCTATTTCGACCTCGTTGATTGGACGTGGGACATCGGCAGCGAACTGCAACCCGAACTCCCGAAAACGCACGGGGCGATCGATTTCCGCGGTGGCTATGTGTCCGTAGGAGGCGCCGACGCGTTTACCACGAACGTGTCGAATGCCCGGGCATTGACGATGGAGGCCTGGGTCTGGCCCCGGAGCGCGGGCAGCCAGACCGTCATGGTGAAAGGGGACTACGGCTACAGCCTGAGCATTCGAACGAACCGGCTGTGTTACGCGCCCGGGGGCACCAACAGCACGCCTTGCTACTCGACAGGCCTGGTATCGACGAACCGCTGGTCGCACGTGGCGGTGGCCGTGCAGAGCAGTTCAACCAATAATGCCCTCGGTTCCGTGCGGTTCTACATTGACGGCCAACCGGCCGGTGCCGTGGACGGGCCAACCTCGGGTTTCTCCTATGCCGACGATGCTCATCCTCTGAGCATCGGCAAGACCTTCGACGGCGTGATCGACGAGGTCCGCGTTTGGGCAGCGGCCCTGCCCGCGCGGGAAGTGATGGATTGGATGGGATACCCGATTACCTCTGACCATGCCTATTATCGCGATTTGACTGCCGAGTTCCGGTTCGAAGAGCAGACGGGCGTGGGAACCATCGGGCGAGGGTGCTATGGGTCGGTTTACCCCGGGATCCTCTCCGGCAATGTCGTTTGGCAGGCCAGCGACGCCCGCCTCTATGAGGATCCGAGCCTGACTGCCCCGTACAGCCAGTGGCCCGGCTACCTCCAGTACACCACGGGTAACCGATACAACGTCAACCTGTACCACTACCCCGCCAATGCCAGCAGCACGCCGCCGGTCTCCCAGGTTTTCGCTGTCAACCGCGGCCGGCTCGAGGTCTGGTGGGCCAACCAGACACGTTGTGGCATGGACGTGCCCGTCTTCTGGCCGTCGCTGGTCAATCTCTATACGAACCGGTGGCCAAGCGCGCCGCCAGCCATCGTCATCGCCTCCGAGTTGGGCAACGAGTCGGCCAACCTGGAAGACGTAAGCCGCGACCGCCTTGCTGTTCGACGGCGCCACCAATTCCCTGCAAGCAGCCGACAGCGCGAGCCTGCATTTCACCGACAATTTCAGCCTCGAGTGCTGGGTCCGTCCGTCGACTGGCGAGGGGGCGCTGCTCTCGAAGGGGGATGACCGATTCACCCTGATGCTGACGGGCGGCAAACTGCGCTTCTACAGCCAGAACTCCGGCGTGGACGTCTCCTCGACAGCCTCCGTGCCGACCAACCAGGCGTCGCATGTCGCGGTCACCTTCTCGGCCGGCGCCCAGGGCATCAGATTCTATCTCAACGGGCAACCGGTCGGACAGGGCAATGCCCCAACGAGCGGGCTCGCTGCCAATGACGGCCCGCTTTACGTCGGGCGGCGCAACACCACACCCTCCTGGTACGCCGGCTTCCTGGATGAAGTGCGGATCTGGGATCGGGTGCTCACCCGCCTCGAAGTCCAGGAGCACATGTTCGCGCCCGCGGATCTCGGCGATCCGGACCTGCGCCTCTGCTATCATTTCGATGCAGGCGACGTTGCCGATGGCACCATCACCGATTCGAGCGGCTACGCCAACCATGCCCAAGTGATCAACGCGCCCACGCAATGGACGCCGGGTGTTCCCTACCTGCAGCCCGGCCAGGCGTTTACCCAGCAACAACCTCAGGTCTACTACCAGAATGACCCGACCGCCTCCGGTTACAACCCGAACGAGGAGCATGCCGTCGTCATCGGCGACCGCGTATACGCCCTGCGGGACGATTTCAACACCACGAACGATCCCCCCTACGTCCTGGTCGAGTACTCGCCGCCGGAGTTGCGCCCGCGCCTGGCGATGGCCGTGTTCAAGGTGCTCGAGACCAATGAAATCTACTCCTTCCACAAGGACGTCGTGGCGGGAACCATGCTCCAACCGCCGCTGCCGCTGAGCCTGATGGCGCCCGCCAACTGCCCGGAGAACTATTCCACCAACGTGACCTACAAGGCCGCCTGGCTGGATCGCAAGGACTATACCTGGGCGCGCAACGCCGCCGATGACGGCACGAACACTTCGAGCATCACGATGAAGTACTTCTACCCTGTCCACGAGGGTTTCTTCTTCCCCGGCTTCGGGGACCCGCCAGCCGTCGGCACCCATATCCCCTGGCTCAGCGGCGCGAACACCAACAAACCACCCGTTGACTACGCTTGCACCGTGCGTTGGCCGGACGCGGCGCCCGTGCTGAATGTGGTCGGCACGTTGATCGAAGCCCGCGACGGATTGCCGGCCATCCGCGGCCAGAAGAGCGTCGGCATTGTTTATCAGCAATCGTATGCTCGCACCACAAACAACTGCGTCGAACTCATCGACCCGACGGTCGCGCGCACGGCGTCGCTGGCGGTTGTGCCCCCAGGCATGCAGAGTTACATCGACCCGGCGAGCGGTTACACCTATTTCAGCGAGTTGCCCCCGGACCTGCGCGACCGTCTGTATTGGAACCCCACGGCGCTGCCGGGCCACCAGCTTCAGTTGATTGGCAAGTACAAGGAAATGACCGACTCGCGGTTTAATTACCTGATCCTGAATGTCCTCACCAGTTCCAACCGAGTTGCCGCGCACAATGTGCCAGGGGCTGACGACACCTGGCAATCCGCCCTCGACGCGCTCCCGGCGGACCCAGTCATCCTGCCTGATGACGACACGGCGTTTGACTCGATCGCCCTGTCCGCCGGAATTGGCAAGGGCGTGGGCTACGTCACCCTCATTTTTAACGACAGCGACAACCGTGACATGGTCCTCGACAGCGATGTCATCGATATGAAGGTGATCCGAGTCGATCGTCCCAAGTACGTCGGAAAGCTGGACCTGATTCTCTCATCCAACCCGCTGGATCAACAGTTGAACCTGCGCTACACCGCCGATTTCGCCGGCAAGCCCGAGTTGTACGAATTCCAATGGCAGTATGCGCCCGGCACCAGCCCCGACGCCTGGGACAATTATGGCCGCCCCACGAAGGGACTGGACTGCCTGACGGTCGGTGACGCGGGCATCTTCGGCCTATCGGACCATTGGATTCGCTGCCAGTACCGGGCCTACGATCCCCTGGTCCAGCAGATTGTGGGCACCGATTGGAGCGACCCGACGCCGTCAGCACTCGCCGAAGGTTGGGTCAAGCGCGTGATGGCCGCCATCACGCCCTACGAGCAACGAATCAAAGACTTCCAACATGGCCTCCTCACGACCCGGGATATGATCGCCCAAGCCGGCCCGCCGTACATCGGCGACGTGCCCCTGAACATCGAGGCGCTCAATCAGAACGGTCTCATCCAGATCTACCAGACCGTGCTCGAGAAGTCCAAGAGACTGAGCATCGACTACGGAATCAACGATCCTGACGCCAACCTGGCGTTGCTCCTGGCCGCAGGGCGTATCTCAGACCTGTACATGCTGCTCGGGAATGAAGCCTATGCGGACGCACTGGACCCGACCATCGGCCTGGGCACGTCCGACCCGGCGTGGGGCAGCCTGGCCCCTTCCATCTTCTCTTTCATGAACCAGGTGCCCACCCTGCTCGACGAGGAACTCGTCCTCCTGCGGGGACGCGACGACTCCCAGTCGCCCCCGGTGGACACCTATCCCGTCGAGAACCGGCTGTTCTGGAATTTCACTTCGGACATCACGGGCGGCGAGGTGGCTTATGCATTGAACTATGATCTTCGGGATGCCAACGGCCAACTCGACGGTTTCATCGACGCCGCCGATGCCCAGGTGCTCTATCCGCAAGGGCACGGCGACGCCTGGGGCCACTATCTGACCGCGATTCAGGGCTATTATACCTTGTTGCACAACGCCAACTTCGTCTGGATCCCCCAGTCCGAGGCCATCAACGTCGGCACCGAGCCGGTGGGCGTCTCCTATCTCCACGAGCAGCGGTTCTGCCAGTCCGCCGCCGCCAAAGCACGCACCGGCGCCTTGATCGTGAGCGACACCTACCGCGGCCTCTATGCGGGCGAGGGGGCGGACACCTGGAGCGCCATGCGCGACGCCAACACCAACCGTTGCTGGGGCGTGGCCGAGTGGGCCAGCCGCACGGGCCAGGGCGCCTACTTCGACTGGGTGGTCGGCAATGCCCTGCTGCCGGATCACGATCCCAACCCAGACCACTCGGGCATCAGCCTCATTGACCGCCAAACCGTCCCGGATCTGCTGGAAATCCCGGCGCACTACCGCCAAATCCAGCAGCAGGTGGACCAGGCAGATGGTGGGATGAACCCGCTCGGTCTGGCAGGGGGCGTCGTGCCGTTCGACATCAGCCCGGCGGGGGTCGACGAGGGCGAGACACACTTCGAGCAGATCTATGATCGGGCGCTGGCAGCCTGGCGCAACGCTTTGGGGGTGTTTGACCATGTCCGCTTCAACGCCCAGGCCCTGCGAAACCAGGCGGAAAGTGCCGAGGCTTTCAATAAGACGGTGGTTGAAGCCGAGATCGATTTCACGAACCGCTTGGTGGAAGTCTACGGCTATCCTTATGCCGATGATCTCGGGCCGGGTAAGCCGTATCCGCAGGGCTACCAGGGACCGGATCTGCTGCACTACGCTTACGTGGACCTCCAGGACCTGACAGGCTTGGCCGAGCAAGGGCGAGAAATCACGCTGACGATGACCAACCTCACGCTGGTGCTCATCACGAACCTCACTTACGTGACGAACATCACCTACACGACGAACGAAATCTCAGGCGAGACGAGCATCACCACGAACGTGGTTGAGCTCCAGAAGGGCACGCGAGATCTGGAGATCGAGACCAAGAGCGTGCCGTTCTACATCGGCCCGCAGGGACTTCCGGGCAAGCCGGACACCTTCCACGGCCAGCGGCGCGCCGAAGGGCGCATCCAGATCGCCCTGAAGGAATATGTCAAGGCGTTCGCGGAGATGCGCCGTTCGCTGGACGAGTTCCATCATCTCAACGAGGAGATTGAGACCCACATAGAATTACTCACGGCTAAATCCACGACGTTCGCGGAGATCACCCATAACATGATCGCCGCGGAAGACTACGTGCGTGACTACAACCGAGCCGTCATCGCGATGAAAGCCGCGGGCGTGCTCGCCGAGGTCGCCGCCGAGGCGGCGGCCAAGTGGGGCGAAGCGATGGGGGATGAGCTTCCCAGAGACACGCTGGAGTGGTTCACGTTTACCGCCGCCGCACCCAAGTTATCGGGCGCCATTTGGTATTCGGTGATTGGCCTCACGCGCCCGCTCTTCGAGTCCCTCGAGAAAACGTTCGAGCTCTATGGCGAGGAAAGGAAGATGGAAAGCGAGCGCGAGATCACGGAGTACGAGCACAACCTCGAACTCGAAGACGACCTGGCCCAATTGCGGTTGCTCATCAACACCCAGGAGGCCAAGGCGTGGGAACTGCAGGCGCTCATCGAGGCCGCCGACAAGGCCCGGATGGAGTACCAGTCGGTGCTGGCGGAGGGCCAGCGTCTCCAACTCGAGCAACAGACCTTCCGCATGCACACCGCCGGGCCGCTCCAGGCGGAACGGTACCGCAATATGGCCTTCCGCATCTTCCGCAACGACGCCCTCCAGCGTTACACGGCGGCGTTCGACCTGGCGGCACGGTACGTCTACATGGCGGCCAAGGCCTATGATTACGAGACCGCCCTGCCGGTCAGCGCCGACGCGAGCCTCTCCGGCCGAAACTTGATGGCGCAAATCATGCGGGCACGCTCGCTCGGCCGGTGCACGATCGTCAACGAGAGCTTCAACCTGCCGGAGCCGTTGGCCAGCGGCACCACCGGCGACCCGGGCCTGGCCGATGTCCTGGCGCGGCTCAAGGCCAACTGGAGCGTGCTCAAGGGCCGTTACGGATTCAACAACCCAGAGACGGAAACGGGACGCTTCTCGCTGCGCACCGAGTTGTTCCGCGTCCCGCCCGGAACGGATTGGGATGAGGATTGGCGGACCGAACTGGCCAAGTGCACCGTGACCAACCTGCTGGCCATCCCGGAGTTCAAACGGTACTGCCTCCCGTTCGCGCCGACCGCAGCCACCGAACCCGGCCTGGTCATTCCCTTCTCGAGCACGGTCCAGTTCGGCAAGAACTTCTTCGGCTTGGACTTGGCCGCCGGGGACAACGCGTATGACTCGAGCCACTTCGCGACCAAAATTCGGAGTGTCGGCATCTGGTTCGACAACTTCAACAACGCCTTCAATGTCAGCACGACCAACGGCGGCGGTCTGGCCAACATGCCGCGCGTGTACTTGATTCCGGTCGGGCTTGACGTTGCGCGCGTGCCTTCGGCGGACAATGCCAGGGTGCGGACCTGGACCGTGTTCGATCAAGCCTTGCCCGTGCCTTACCCCCTGACCCAGGAGGACCTGCTGAATCCGAACTGGGTGCCGCTCCAGGATTCGGTGGCCGGCGGCTTTGCCACGCTGCGCAAGTACGCCGCGCTGCGCGCCTATCACGACGCCGGGTTCGACGTCTCGGAGATGACCTACAACTCGCGGTTGATTGGCCGCTCGGTGTGGAACACCCAGTGGTTGCTCATCATCCCCGGACGCACGCTGCTGAGCGACGGCGCCAAAGGCGTCCAGCGCTTTATCCACGGCACGGAGATCTCCCCAGACGTTTGGGATGAAAACGGCGTCAAGGATATCAAGATCTTCTTCCAGACCTACTCCTATGCCGGCAACTAACCGCCCCTGCCACGACCGCAAAAACCGTGCGGTGTGTCTTGCCATGAACCTCGACATGAAATGCGGCGCTGAAGCGCCGCAGTCTCCCGCATTGCGGGACTCGCGCGGCGTCGCGTGCGGCCTCGAACCTCGCGAAGCGTCTGGAGTGCGGCGGTTTACCGCCGCTTTGGGCTCATGTTCACTGAGCAGTCCCGCAAGGAACAGATGGCTCCCTATGAAGTCGCGAGCGAAATCGATCGGGCCCAATCCCAATGGACTCCGCCATTCACTCAAGGTTGCCGCGCTGTCGCTGCTGGCGGCGTTTGGTCTCGAGCACGCAGCGCTGAGCGGCCTTCCCCATCCCTCTTGCGTTTTTTATGGCGAGGTCCGGGACGAGTATGGCGTGCCATACATCCAAAACGCCGAAGTGATTCTCCGCGTCGAGGGACGGGAATGCAGCCGGTGGCCCATCATGGGCATCCTCGCGCCCGGTGTGAACTTCAAGGTGCCGCTCGAACTGGACGAGGGCACGGGAGAACCCTATGCCGCCTACGCCGCACGCCCAGGCCAGGTGGTGCGCCTGTCCGTGCGAACTCAGGGCCACGAACGCCCGATTCTCGAAACCCGCGCCCTCGCCGCCGGCCAACCAGGTGAATTGATCGGCATTCATGTCAGTACCGGCACCGATGCCGACGGCGACGGTCTCCCGGACGAATGGGAGGAGTTGCTGATCGACAATTCGAATGGTGAGCTTGCTGACATCTGGCAGGTTCATCCCGAAGACGACTTCGACGGCGACAGCGTCAGCAACCTGGACGAGTACCGGGGCGGAACCTATGCCTTTCTCGCAGGCGATTTTCTCGCTATCGAAGAGATGGCTGCGCTGGTTGAGGGCCGACTGCGCCTGCGGTTCCTGACCACGAGCGGGATCACCTACCAGGTGCTGGCGAGCAGCCAGATCGGCGAGGAAACCGTCTGGCAACCCCAGCGATTCGGCCTGGTCGAATCCAACGCCTCGTTCCCACACGACGCCCTGGTGGGTGACGGATACTACGTCTCGGTTTTTCTGGAGTTGACCGAGACGAACCGGTTCTACCGCCTCGTGGTGCAATAATCGTTTCGCCGCGAACCCCGATCGATCCCCCACTCTGACTATGAAGACACCCGCTCTCGCTCGCTGGCTCGCCATCGCCATCGGAAGCGTCTCGTCGCTTGCCGCCCTGGGACAGGCGCCACCCCCGGACATCCGGATCGCCTCGTTTGCTCAAAACGGACTGGTGACGTTCTCGACCGTGCCTGGCTACACGAATTACGTGGTCGAATGGGCGCCCACCGTCAACGGCCCATGGAACACCTCCTGGGACAGCCTGAGCGTCACCGAACCGGTCGCTGGCAACGTCACGGTCGCCGTCCCGATGTTCTACCGTGTCGTGGCGCGTGGCACGCCGGTGGCCGTCCCGGAAGCGATGCGCTATGTGGCGGGAGGCGCCTTCGGGATGGGCGACTCCCTCGGACTCGCCGAATCCGCCCTGCCGGTTCACACCGTCACTCTCAGCCCCTTCTTGATCGACCGCTTCGAGGTCTCGAAAGAGCTGTGGGACGACGTCCACGCGTGGGCGCTGACGCAGGGCTACCAGTTCGAGAACCCGGGCTCGGGAACCGCCCCGGATCATCCTGTCCAGGCAATCAACTGGCATGACGCCGTCAAATGGTGCAACGCACGCTCCGAGAAGGAAGGCTTAGCCCCCGCCTATTACACCGACAGCACCCAAACCACCGTTTACCGAACCGAGTCGGTTGATCTGACCAGCGGCTGCGTCGATTGGGGCGTCAAGGGCTATCGTTTGCCGACCGAGGCCGAATGGGAGCGGGCCGCACGCGGGCTCCTGGTCGATGTGCACTTTGCCTGGCTAGGCAGCAATCCCAACTACTTGCTCCATATCTTCGGCGAGCTGGCCAACTTCTGGAACAGTGGCGATCCGTACGACAACGGAACAACCCCGGTCGGCTTCTACAATGGCTATCAGTCGGTCGGCGGCTTCGACGTGCAGAATGCCTTTGGCCTGTACGATGTCTGCGGCAACGTGGCCGAACTTTGCTGGGACCGCTCGGGACCGTACGCCGCCACAGCCCAGACAGATCCGCGCGGTCCAGACCTCGGCGACCCGCGGATCGTGCGCGGCGGTTCCTGGTACGACGATCCGCACGCCCTGCGCCTCGCCGCGCGCCAGTCAGTCTATCCGCACCTCGCCCCGCCAACCCTCGGTCTGCGCTGCGTCCGGGGCGCGGAGCGCTAACCTGCATGTCTCACCACTTTTTCCACCGCGAAGCCGGAGTCCTCAAGAGAAGTCAGCATGCAGGTTAGAAAAGCAAAACCGCGCCCGAGTGGAGGGAGGGAACTGGGCAACGGAGTGTCGCTGCACCCGCGAGAATTCGGAAGCGCTCTGAACCTCATTCTCCCCTGTGTGGGCGCGGTTTTGCCACAGCCCGGATTTCGTTGTCATCTTCCCCGTGGTGAGAAATCCGGGCTAACGCGGCTTGCCGCGAATCGACCAGACGCGCGAGGCGAGTTCGAGCACCAGCAAACCGATCATGATGACCGGAGTCCGCAAAGGTCCGAGCCACGTCCCGCCAGCCGCCCGGCGCAAAGGCTCATGACCCGCATCCTCATCGCCGACGACAACGCCTGCATGCGCCAAATGCTCAGGCAGACTGTGGCAGGCCTTGCCTCCGCGGTCGATGAGGCTTCCGATGGAGCCGAAGCGGTCCGGTTGTACACTGCCCACCAGCCCGATTGGGTTCTGATGGATCTGCGCATGGAACCGATGAACGGCCTGCAGGCCACCGCCCAAATCCTGGGCTGCTTCCCGGAGGCGCGCATCATCATCGTTTCCCAATATGACGACCCCGAGTTGCGCGCCGAAGCTGCCCGAGCCGGTGCCTGCGCGTACGTCCTCAAGGAAAACCTCGATCAGTTGACCGCAATCCTCTCGGGGGCTGCCACGTCCCCACAGAATCACACCAGCCGAAAGCGAAGCGAGACGCCATCGGAACCCGTCTAGCTCGAAGACAGCCGTCTGAGGCGAAGCCTCGCTAAAAGTGGTCCCCGAATCTCGGACCAGAAGGTAAGGCGGCGTAAATAAATAAAGATGTCAAGTGGTTAGCCTGCATCTGAATCTCTTGCAACATACAACATCTGCCACTGTCGCTGCCATGACCCTACTACAGGCTGTGCTCCAGGTTACTCATGGGGCTCGATGGTGTAGTTCCACTCTCCGTGGAATTCGTTCGGCCTGAGGTTGACCCGCTTCATCTCCTCGGCTGAGACCCTCCGGCCTGTCGGATACTTCCGTCGATCCAGTCGGCAAATCACCGTCAGTCCCTTGGCCGTCGTCGTGCTGGCGATCAAGTTCACGATCGTCTGGTAATCTCGCAACGGTTCGCCCCGCCAGTTCGACGAAATGAACGAAAAGAGCCGATGCTCGATCTTGTTCCACTTACTGGTGCCCGGGGGAAAGTGACAGACCGAAAGGCGTAACCCGCTTTCATCCGCAAATCCCTGCAACTCCAACTTCCAAAGCCGCAACCGCCAACCGTTGCTACCCCCGCCGTCGGCGGTGATCAGCAGCGTCCGGGCCTCTGGGTAGAGCTTTCGGCCTTCAAAGCGCCACCAACCGCGGATGGAGGCCACCGCAAACGCTCCGGTGTCGTGATCGGTCCCCACGTTCACAAAGCCAGCGTTCCGCCCCAAATCAAAGATGCCATACGGATAGGCCCGCGGCACCTCCGGCCCTGCGAAGTCGTGCCCTTGGACCGGTCGGGGTTGCTTGGCCACACGCCACTGTTGACCGCCGTTGGCGTAATTGCCCACCAGTTCCTTCTTCTTGGTGTCCACCGAGATGACCGGGCAACCCGCCGCCAAGGCCCGCTTTACGCACCGGTTGATATGCTCAAACTGGGCGTCCCGGTCGGGGTGGTCCTCCCCCTCCTCCAGCTTCCGGTTGCTCTGCAGACTGTAGTGCTGCTCGTGTAGGAGTTGGGCTACCCGCATATGGCTTACGGGATGGCCCTGCTGGCTCAATTCGGCGGCCAGCGTGCGCGTGCTCTTACAGACCCACCGCAGAGGAGACTCGGGATCGCCACGGGTGGCGCCGGCGATCATCTCATCGAGCGCGCCGGCCAATTGCGCGTCCGTCACGGTGAGGTTCTTGCGCCCGGCTCCCGGGCGCCGGATGCGCTCGACCAGTGAAGTGTCGCCTTGCTCGATGTCGTTCATCCCTCTGGCGATCGCATTACGCGACAACCCACAGGCACGGTGAACCAAAGAGACCCCACCATAGCCCAATTGCATAGCTTCATTGGCGGCGGTCAGACGCCGGGTCCGCTCGTTCAAAAGTGGCCAGATGAGCCGAAACTTCTGCTTCAGTGCGGCGATAGAACTCATGCCCGGCAACCATACCACACCTCCTTTATAGTTGCTATACTTATTTATTTACGCCGCCTAAGTCAGACTCCTGCCTCTCCCTCGGTTTCCGGCGGCGCGCAGGGAATTGCGCGCCCTTCCTCTCCCTCAGGCGGCACTGCGTCATTCCTGTCGCTCTGTGCGGTCAAGCTCCTGCATCCCCCGGATCACTTCGCGCGCGATGGTCTGGATGATGCCGGGCTCGTTCGCGTGGCCGACCGTGAACGTGACGAGCACACATCTTGTTGCCGTCGGGCAACTCGATGCACGCGGCGTCGTGGCGGGTCTCGCTCGTCCAGCCCGCCTTCGACCAGAGTTGGGCGCCCGGAGGCAGGGCTGGTCCGGTGAATCGCGCCTGACTGTCCGCATCCTCGGACTGGGATTGCGGATCGCGCTTCATCAATTCGAGCATCTGCCGGCAACGGGACGCCGACACCGCCTGACCCGTCACGATTTCGACCAGGAGCCGCGCTGTGGCGTCGGTGGTGAGGGCGTTTCGTTTCGGATCGAATGCCTTGATCGCCTGGGTCTCGCGTCCATACGGCCCCTCGCACCATGGTTTCTTGTTGGCGTTGATGTTGGTGTAGCCAAGAGAAGCGAAATAGCGGTTCACCGCGTCGCGCTTGTAGAACCAACGCTTCAGATCGTCGGGAGGCAGTTCCGGACCGCTGGTCGTGCCCGTCAGCAGGTCGATGATGTAGTGGGTGGCCTCGTTGTAGGATTGGACGATCATGTCGCGCATGGCGCGCCGAAGTTCTTCGGTGTCGGCAAGCCGGCCCGCTTCCAGCCATTGCTGCGCCGCCACCAGGTAGAACAGCTTGATCACGCTGGCCGGATAGATCGGTTCCTGTCCCCGGTAACTCGCCTGGACAGGCCTCTTCGGGTCGCGCAGATCGACCAACGTGACCGCCAGTTGGTTCGTCTCGAGTTTTTGCTCTTCAAACTTCGAGATCGCCACACCCACCGCCCCGTCTACGATGGCCTGCAGCCGGGGCGAGGAAGAAGTGTCGAACCCTGCCGACGACGCGTCGTGAGTGGTCATGACAAAAACAACAAGGGCAATGGCTGCCTGAAGGCGAGGAATGTGGGGGCAAATCATAGGTGTCAGTCGAACGTGTCCGGATTGTTCATTGGGCAACCCGCAGAAAACGCATCACCGAATCGCCGTGGCGCAAGACTTTCCACTCGGTCCACGACGGCGTCAGGCTCAGGGTATCGCGCTTGGCGTGGCCCAGAATGAACAGACCACCGGACGCGACCAGGTGCGGCAGTTCAGCATGATCGAGCAGTTGCTGCGAAAGCGACTGGGAACGGTACCCCACATTCTTGTCGCCGAACGGAGGGTCAGCGAGGATCAAATCAAACCTCTCGCCCGCCTCGCGCAGTTGAGCGAGCGCGGCGAACGCGTCCTGCGTTCGCATCTCGAACTGCCCGGCGGGCAGACCGGCAGCGGCGAGGTTCTCGCGGATGATCGCCGCATGACGCGCGGCTCTCTCGACCGCCACGACGCGCAGTGCGCCGCGACTGAGGCATTCGAGTCCGAGCGCGCCCGACCCGGCAAACAACTCAAGCACTCGGGCACCCGCAACCCGATCTCCCAGACTGTTGAAGACGGCTTGCTTCACCAGGTCCGGCGTTGGCCGAACCGCCAGACCCTTCGGCACTTTCAGCAGCCGTCCACCGGCCATTCCCCCCACGATCCGCATGGAACAGGACGCTAGCAGCCAGTTCGCCCGTTTGTCCAGCAGGCAGCCGGTCGGGCAGCAATTCATTTTGACGTGAAGGTAGGGCGACCACTCTGTGAGCGCCACACTAACCCGGAAATCTCACCAGTGGGGCGGTCGCGGCATACCTGACAGTCCGCGGGTGAGATTTCCGGGTCTATGAAATCCGCGCCCAGCAAGCAGAAGTGGCTCATCAGTTCATCAACGCCGGGACGCGCCCCAGCCACTTGGGCGACCCGGGCACGCGGACACAGTGTGATCGAGATTGGGTCCATCTGTTTGGGGCGCGGATTTCTGACAGCCCGCATTTCAGGTAAAATGGGATGGTGACCGATCAGATGACATCGAAAGTTGGTGAGAAATGCGGGCTAAGGCATGGAATTGGCGGCGGTCAGGGGACTGACCGCCCTGCCTGCCGTCGCCGTGCCTGAATACCACGCGGCAGATAGCCGTCTGTCCTGAACACGGTCGGGCGAGACTCGAGTGTCGATCCATCATCCGTCGCAGCGCTGGGCGGCCCCTGAGAATGAACAAGTGACCGGGCTAGCGAGGCGCGTCTCAGACCAAGTCCCAATCGCGACATCAGAACCATCCTTTAGGTATCCATGCGCGCTATTCACTACCGCGCCTCGCGTGCATTGAGGAATCCTGGGCAACAAAGGGTCGGGGTGAAGGCGCGACTTACTGTGATCGATCCTGTTTGGGGCTCCAAGGTTCGGGCGCGCTTTTCACCAGAGCTTGCAACGCGAGGCAGATTCTCCGGTGGTGAGCAATCCGCGCTAGAAAGCAAAACCGCACGCGGTTCGCCCAAATGCTCGAAGTGAACGCATGCTAACATGAACAAAACGCCTCTGTTGATATTCGCTTTGCTGGCGGCTGGGGTTGCGCCTGTCGAGGCGGCGGACGTCAAGGACAATTGGACGAAGCATTGCGCAAAATGCCACGGTGAAGATGGCAAAGGCCAGACCTCGGCGGGCAAGAGGCTCAAGGCCAAAGACTACACCGATCCCCGGGTCCAGGCCTCATTCAAGGACGCAGAGGCCTTCAAAATCACCAAGGAAGGCAAAAACCGGATGCGCGGTTATGCCCAGTTGCTCACCGACCAGGAAATCAACGACCTCGTCGCTTACGTCCGCAAGTTCAAGAAGTGACCATCGAGCGAGGCCGCGCCTCAGACCGAATCCCAATCTTCGACATCATGAACCGCCCTTTCGTTTTCCTGCCCTTCTCTCCCGCGCCTCGCTCCCTAGAATCCTTGCGAAACGAAAGGGATAGGGGTGAAGGCCAAACTTGACTTGATCGCAACATGTTTGGAGTTTCAAGGATTCTGGCGAGGCCGCGCCTCAGACCGAATTCCAATCGTCAGCATTGTGAATGGCCCCCGCGCTCTCGCTCACTCCTCTCCCAGAGCGGCGGTAAACCGCCGCACTCCAAACGCTTCGCGCCTTCGAGCGCGAGTGGCGAGATCACAGCGCGGCTCAGGCCGCAACCAAAGCCTTCGGACATCCGATGCTCCGGGAGCCACGTATGCGAGGGGTAGCTCGACGGACGCCGCGCTGTCTGGGGCGACTGGCGTCGCCCAGGAAATCAGCGGCACGCACCGTTACGTACTGACCGAAAGCGGATGCAGAATCATCACCGCGCTACTGGCGGCGCGCCAAGCCGATGTCCAACAACTCACGGCACTTGCAGCGTGAGAAAATCTTCTCAGCATGCAACGATGTCATGGGATAGCACTGCAGAGCGCGTCGACTGCGGCGGTTGACCGCCGCTTTTCATATCGGGGCTCATGGGCAGAATGGGCTGGGTAAACCACGGAAATCCCTCGACCTCACAGCGCCAGGACCGTCAGTTTGTGGGCTCGGACCAGTTTCTCGACCTCGTCGGTTTCCAGCAACAGACTGCGTCCCCCCTCGAACGCCAGCACAGCAATCCCCGCTTCGGCACATGTCTGTACCGTCTGGCGCCCGATGCAGGGGATGTCAAAGCGCATGTCATGATTCTCTTTGGCGACTTTGACGGCCACTGCGCCCCCTGAACGCCCGGCCAGCCCCCCGCCGCGCGCCAGGCATTGGTCAGTGCCCTCGAAACCCTCGACAGCCAGGACCGTGCCACCCTTTCACGACGACCGTCTGGCCAATCTCGAGCCGGGAAACTTCTTTGGCCAGACGCAAACCGAACTCGAGGTCAGCCTGCTGGTCTGCCGACGGTTTGGCTCCAAGCCGGAAACCCGACTTGGGCATCAGCGGCTCGAGCCACGGCAGCGGCTCGATCAACTCGATGCCCTCTTTGCGCAACTCGTGGGCGAACGCGCCGAAGATCGTGTGCGCGTTCTTCTCCTTCAGCCGAAGCAGGATGGTCAACGCTCGCAGGTCCGGACGCACATCAAAGAGGTTCCGCGGCGCGATCTGCCCAAGCATGACGCATTGCGTGATGCCACGGCCGGCGAGAGCGGCGATGAGCCTCGAAAGCTGCCCCACCTTCAGCCAGACGATCTCGTCCACCAGCTCGGCGAGGGCCGGATCGGTCTCTCCCTCGAACGCCACCGCGACGAGGCGGTGCGTGCCCTGGGCCCGCACCTGACGTGCAAAGGCCAGGGGCAAAGAACGGTTCCCCGCGATGAGTCCGAGCGTCGTTGGCGGTTGCGTCACGCGAGCGAAGTTAGAGAGTTGCCACCTCCGACTCAATCCGTTTCCGGACGCATGGTTTCCAGCCTGAATCCCTTATGCAACAGGGTAAGAAGGTGTGACCAGCGTGAACGGCGGGTCAGGCCTGCCTGCCGGCAGCTAGGAGACCCGGCCCACAACAAACTGTTGATGCTCAGATCGAAGGCCGCGTGCCCTCACGCGGCGCAAGGACAATTCGCTAAGGATTTGGGCTTCCAGCCCTGGCGCGGGTTGTGATCGCAAAACGCAAACGGCGCCGGGATAACCCCGGCGCCGCAGTCGCTTGCGCGCTTAAAGAGAAAGAGTTCAACTCACTTCCGATACCGGCGGCACCCCGCAAACGCCAGCAAACCCAGGCCGCCAAGCAGAGCAGCGGAGGCCGGCTCGGGAACGATGAGGAGTCCGTCGTGTGCGCTTAACGGATACCCAAGGGGATAGTCTGATCCAGATATGTATGCACTAATCCAGTCCAGAGGATATTCTCCAGCGAGCACACCCGTGGTACTCACTTTGAGGTTAATGAGCACACTCGAGTCTTGTGGGAAATCTGGAATCTCACCCCCAGTTTCAGTGATGTAAACTCCCGTGAAAGGTGGTTCCTCAGGGTGGGAATTCAGGCTGTACAATGTAAAAAAACTGTCCGGGAATTCCATGCTAGCAAACAACAATCCCGTCACGTCAAAACTTAGGAATTGGGGGCGCAGACCCTCTGGACTCCCGAGAGGGTCAATAACGAGATCAAAAACAAACCCAATTGGCGTCACTGCACGACCTGTATTATTCTCGATATAAACGCTAATCCAGTGCTCGCCACTCGGCACTACGTGCTCACCAGCGGTCAACACGAACTGGGCCCTGCCAACCACGGTGCTCAGTGCGAAGCCCAAACCGACCAACAGGATCTTCATTTTCATATCACTAGATCGAATAAACCGACAAAAGACTGCCGAATCAGCTACTCGACGCCGTCACACGTTCACTCTTGCTCGAACGGCAGCAGTAGCCCTTCAGATGCCTTTCAGTCGCCATGCGACTCACTTTCGATTCAATCTTCGCGAACCGCCGATGGCCATCAGGCCAAAACCGAACAAAGCCCAGAGCGTGGGTTCAGGGATCACCAGAGCCTGAGAGAATTGAGTTGCGATCACCAGGTCGTCGAACCTCAAGGCGCCAAAGGCACCGAAATCCGTAGTGCCACCCGTATAGCCCTGGCGAAGCGCAAACGAGGCGATAGGACCGTCACCATACGAGATAAAATCGGTCGCAGTCACGCTGGTGCTGTTTTCATCCTCGGGATCCACCCAGAGTGTCACCCGATCCGTGGCGAGATCCAGCCCGATGAGCACCCTATAGCTCACGTTCAGATGTAAGGGCATCGGATGCTCAAACGTGGTGGCTGAGCTCCACGACTCGTTGGAAACTGCCAGCCGGAACTCCCCAGGCGCTGCACCTTCGAGCGTGGCCCCGACACGTGCGTAGGCCTCGCTCGCATCACTGGGTCTGAAGTGGGCAAAAAACGAGCCGATCAAGCTTCGCGTGCCGCTTCCGGCGGGCAAGCTCGCGAAGTTCACAGTAAAACCGGCATATAGTTTGGTGATGTTGTCGGTGAGTGGGTTGACTGGCACAGACATCACTCGATGAACATCCTCCCTTCCGCTCACGGAATCGGGTTGGTTCAGGAACGCGGCGCCGTTCTCGTCCACCATCAACGGCGTTTCTCCAAAATGCACCACCCAGGCATTGTTCGAAACGTCAACGAGCCGGACCGGGGCCGTAGTCGAAGTTCTCCTCGAGCAGGATGTCTGCACGCACGACTCCTGAGCACCCCAGCCAGATGACCAAACCAAGCACCGGCCTGATTATTTTATGCATGCTGTTCACTAGCTTTACCTAAACTCATGCCCGCTTCACCCGATGCATTTCATCACCAACAGCATCGGCATTAAGGGGAGTCTATGCATGGACCGACGAACATGACAAGAAAAAAAAACAGGGCGTTTTGCTTCCACCGATGGCGTCACGAACAGCGCTGCAGCAGAGACGCTGGTCGGGAGCCATCGTGACGGACTCAGAACATCTAGAATATGCTGTAAGTAATTGGAGCAGAATAGATTGTTAGTGCAATAATTCCGACGATGACAATGCTGGGCAAGCCAGATTGCCCGGAACGCAAATAAGCATCGGAGGATCCTGAGCCAGACCGACGCCACAACGTCGTCCGCCGGACCAACGGCTCCCAGGGATTACGTAAGATTAATTAGCGTTTCGTTTCTAAACGCGGTTTCAGTTCGATCCAGCGGAAGAACTGCTGGCTGTCGGCATCTCTGGCGAGCATATGGAGTCTGAGGATTCCGTCTGCGCCGGCTTCACGGTCCGAGCCAGGCACGTCTCGCCATGGTCCTGTGACGGCCGAAGCTGCCTGCAGGCGACACTTCATTCCAGGCGTCGTCTTGTGGTAAACCTGGAGGGTCCCACCGTTCACTATTAGCGAATGATCTCGGATCAGCCCAACCGCGAGGGCCCGTTCGCCTGGGAGGTCGCCCGATGTGACCTCTGAGGCGGGGTCAGCCACCCCGGGCACTTGATCGCCTGAGGCTATCGCCAGTCCTGCACCGGTGGGCGGGACGGTGATCAGGCGTAAGGCGGTGAGCGGTGTGGTGCAATTCGCGCGGACAATATCGACGTCGATGACGTTCACGAGTCTATCACGATCCAAATCGTACGGGGAGGTAACGGACGCGTAATTGAGCGGGGTATTGTAATTGGACCGAATCCGGTCATAATCGATGACATTGACCAATGCTGAGGCGGCGCTATCTCCCGTCTCGCCCACAGCGTTACCAAAGTAGAAGACGTCGGGATTTGGCAGATCGGTGTTGACGGTGGCCTGGACGGTGATCTGGAGCCATTGTTTGGCGATCGAGCCCTCGTTCGGCCAGTCGGGCCAGATGAGGGTGACGCGGTCGGAACCATCGACGCCGGCCCCCTTTCGAACGGCGATGACGGAGGGCGCTGGACCCGTCGTCCATGTCGTTGGATCGTTGTTATTGCCGACCCTCACGGCGAAATCGTCGGCGGTGGGGGTGGCGCCCAAGGCGGCGATGTCGACCATGATGCCGTTGATGCCGCGACTGTAGCTGGTGTAATTGGCGAAAGCGGCTTTCTGGCCTGGGAGCAGGGCCTGTTTGTCCGTGGCGACAGCCTTGTCGTCGAGGGCATTGGCCGCGGCGTCTCGGCTGTCCCAGCGCGACACATTGTAGAAGATGTGCCGGCCCAAGACGCGCGCTTCGGCGACGTTGTTGATCTGGACCCGGAACGATTGCTCGAGCCAAAGGCCGTCCGGGTCGATTGCGCGGACACGGATAGTGTAGCTGCTCTGGGTTTCGCGGTCGAAGGAGATTCGTGTCTGCACCTGATCGCCGGCGAGGTCGAAGAACTCGTTGCCATCGGAGCCATCGCCGGGAACCAGTGCGTAGGTAAAGGGCCCGGTGGAATCCGGATCGGTGGCCGTCAGAGTGCCGACGGTGGTGCCGGCCGGCTGGTTTTCGTCCACGGCGGCACAATCGAGCGAGACGGCTGTGGGTCTGCGCCCAACGGTCAATGTGGCGGTCGCGCTGGACACCCAGTAATAGTCGTTGCCGACATTGACACCGAAGACAGCGCCGCTGTCGGCAGCGGTGACGGGCGGCGTGGTGTACGAGGGGTCTGTCGCGCCGTCGATGCTCGTGTAATTGCGGTGCCACTGGTACCTCAACGGTTCGGTCCCCGTCGCTGCCACGGTGAAAGTGGCCCTGTCCCCTTCGCTGACCGTCTGGCTGACCGGCTGTTGGACGATGGAGAGAGGGATGTAGACGGTCAGTCGGGCGTCGGCGCTCGTGACGGCGCCGGCCGCGTTGCTCACCACCACCGAAAACAGCGCGTCGTTGTCTTCGAGGGACGCGGCAGGAAGGAGGTAGCTCTGACTGTTGGCTCCTGGAATATCCTGGCCGTTTCTTCGCCATTGATAGGCGAGTTGCTCGTCGGGATTGACCATCGTGGTCACCACGGAAAAGATCACTGTCGAACCCACACTGACGCTTCTGTCGTAGGGCTGGGCCACGATCCTGGGCGCGAGAATCACACCCAGCCTGGCGGCAGCGCTGCTGGTGGCGGCGCCGAGCGCGTTGTTGACGGTGACGGAAAACACGGCGCCGTGGTCGCCAGCGACGGCGGGCGGAGTGGTGTAGGTGGCGCTGGTGGCGCCAGCCACCGCGACCGAGTTCCTGAACCACTGGTACGTGAGCGGAGCGGTCCCGACGGCCGATACGCCGAAAGTCGCCGCTTCGCCCAGGCTGACGATCTGCGCGGCCGGCTGGTCGGTGATCGCAGGTGGAATGGCGAGGACGGTCAGGTCCGCCGGGGCGCTCGTGACGGTTCCGCACTGGTTGCTCACTTTCACCGTGAAGCGCTTGCCATCGTCACCGGCCGTAGCGGGAGATCTCACGTACGTGGCGCTGGTGGCGCCGGTGATGCTCACGCCGTCGATCTGCCATTGATACGAAAGGGGAACGGCGCTGACCGCCGCTACGCTGAAGATCGCATCCTGGCCCTCGCCAACGGTCTGGCCGCCAGGCTGCCGAATGATCAAGGGCGGCGCACCCTCCTGGGGCGGAACTGTGTAGGCCAGCGTGATCTCGTCGACGAACTCGCCCGGACGTGTGTTCACCAGCGATGCGCCCTTGGTGTTCTTGATGCCGTTCACACCACATGCCAGCGTCAGGTGATAAGTTGCGCCAGGCGCCAGATCCGTAGCGGCACGCGCGACGACCTCGCACACGAGGTTGCCGGTCACCTTATCCTCGAACTCGTTGTACCGGACCGACTCGATCGGCACCGCCGCGCCGCCGGCGTCGGTCAGGCCAACGGTGTTCGGGTTGACCGTCGCGGCGATGAACCCTCCTTCCCGGCTCTTCGGGTTGGCCCAGGCTTGGGGAAAGCCAGGGGAGAATACCCGCGCGCGCAGGGTACGACCGTCGGCGATTTCGCAAACCGTCCCCCCCTCATCGACCCGGGGGGCGTAGGGACAGGCCTTGGGATCGAAGATGAACATGTGTCCCGTGTGGCCCAGGCCGGCCCCTGCGGGGTAGCCGGGCAGGGTCCCCATCCTGGCCTCAGCAAGGTAGAACCCGTTCATCAAGTGCAATGAGGTGCTGAAGGGCACCTCGGAGGTCATAGCCGATCCGTTGGCATACAGGTCGGCATCGCGCGCGTGTTCTTGCGACGTGGCGGGGTCGATCACGTCTCCCGTGTAGTAGATCGTCAAGAAGCCGTAAGAAAACCCGCCGTAAAAGTAAGTGTTGTGGTTGAATCCTCCCAAACCGCCGATCGCCCCGGACGGGAAAAAGTCCACAACCGGTTCGTGCGAAACCCCCGTGAACGATTGGGCATAATAAAGAGTCGTTCCGTCGGGCCCGAACGCCCCACTGTTGATCGCCCCCGTCAGGGCCGACGAGGAGTTGGGTTGAGTCAGAAGCGTCCCGGCAGGTTCGCCATCGCCAAAGCGGTAGATCCGTGACGCGGCGTCGGTATCGTACACGCCTGTCATGATGCAATAAACAGTCCCGGGCGCCTGGGGCGGCACAATCAGCCGGGCGGGACGCTTGTCCGTGCCGTACGCCGTGACCGCGTGCCCCCAGACGGTCACACTCGGCTGATCGCCGGTGTCCCGGATGCGCAGCACGCCGTTGAAAGGGGTCGCTTCGTCGCGGATCGTGACGTAAAGCTGATCGACGCCGTCGACCCGAGCATTCGCGATTTGATAGGCGAACTTGCTGCCGGTCGCGGTGGGCTTGTAGCTCGTGCCCGATATGCTGCCCAGATTCACGGTGCTGACCAGTTGGGCGGTGTCGGTGCGGTACTTCGACACCAGGGCTTGGGCGGTGGACTGCCGCCAATAGACCGCCCAGATCGTGTTCGGCGCCGTCTTGGCCACGCACGCGTTGTACATGTCGTCGCCGTGGAACTTGTAGCGCTTGATCGCACCGGTGGAGACGTTGTACTCGATGACACAGCGGTAGTCGCTGATCGCGGGAGTGCAACCCGTCGCCCCAGCCGAGAACGTCACGTACAGGGACTGCCCGCCGGTCGTAGGATCCACGTAGATCTGGGAGACCGGCGCCGGACCTGCGCTGCTCAGCCCGGACGGTTGTTCCCATTTGCCGGTCTTCAAGTCGTAAGCGCAGACGCCTTTGAAGGTGCCGACCCATACCTTGTGGTTGTACGGGTCATAGGTCACGCGATACGCCGCGTCGCTCAGCAACCCCCCGCCGGTATTGTCGGCCGTGAAATGGTGCGACCAGCGTCCCGTCCGCCGAGTAGACCGCCACCCCGTTGCCGCGGAAGTGATTGGCGCTGCTGGCGTTGGCTGTCGAGTACATCTTCAGCAGGTCCTGCCCGAGGGCGCACCAGATCGAGTTCGCTTCACGTCACATACGCCACGTCCGACATGTGCCGCACCGGCAGATCCGACGCGTCGGTCTGCATGAACGACTTCACGGCTGGGGTCGCGAAATCGTAGGCACTCAAGCCACACCGCGGGCGTTTGAAGACCTGGGCCGGAAAGGACCGGTAACAGTAGACAAGGGCTCCCGGATTGAACTGAAGGTGTTTCAGTATATTCCTATAGCTTATGAATGCGTCGGACGTGCCATTGACCCAGTCCAGATAGGCAAAGCTCAGGTCCTGGACGTTGTGGACCGTCCCGGACACCGCGGGATCCCAGTCGATGATGTTGACGCCACGGCTCTTCAGTTCCGCCCGCTCGGCTTCGTATCCGTACTGCTCCCAGTTATACGGACTATCGTCCACGAGGAAATTGACTCCTTTCTCGTACTGATCGTACGCCACGTGCCCGGAGTTATCGATCAATTGCTTGGTAACGGCCAGACCCTCCCCATCGAGGCGTGAGATAATGTAATACTTATACTTAATCCTTGTGAACTTGATCGCCGTGCGATCTTCGTAGTTCGGCGTGCGGATGTAGTAGTACGGGTTGTGGCGCAGCGGGACGCAATTCAAAGCGTCCAGGGGCGAATACTTGCCGTAGTTGTCGGACAGCGCCCACATGAGGTAGGAGTCGAAAATGGCGTTCTCGGTCGAGGTTGCGATGTCCTTGCACTCGCGGGGGAAGTTGGCGCTCAAGACAATGTAATTGATCTGTGTCTTCGAGCATCTGCTCCTTCAGGTAAGTCTTGATTCCCTGAATGAAGGCGTCTCGGGCCGCGACGGTCGGAATGGTCCCGTCCAAAGGCAGCGTCAGGACGTTCCTGGCCGGGATGTGACGCTGATCCGCGAAGTACTGCGCCACGGCTGCGGATTCGGCGTTGTCTTTTCTGACCACCACCAGCACATCGTCGTAGGAAGGCATGGCCTTCGCAGCCGGGGCCAACATCAGGAGAACGAGCAGAATGCACGCAGGCAGGCCAGCCCGACCGGAACGGCTGTCGGCGTCTGAGTCCGTTCGCTCATGTGTCGCAACAGGATGCGCCATGAGCGCACGCTGCTCGCGCCAGGGCCGCAAAAGGCTTTCGATGGCGCGCCGGCAGGCAACCCGCTTTCGGGCGTAGGCTGTCGGGGCAAAAACACTGCCCGATCTGCAATTGGACATGGAGCCTCAGTGTTGGAGTCGTCTCGGATTACCGACAATAAAAATTTTCTTTAGGACCGTGCCAGGCATCTACGCAATGAAACTTAGCGAGGCGCGGGAGAGAAGGGCAGGAAAACGAAAGGGCGGTTCATGATGTCGAGGATCGGGATTCGGTCTGAGGCGCGCCTCGCTCGCTACTCGTGACGGAGGGCTTCGATGGGATCGAGCTTGGCGGCGGCGGTGGCGGGGTAGAGGCCGAAGACCATCCCCACGGCGCCGGAAATGCCGAAAGCGAGCAGGACCGACCACACGGTGACGATCGTCTTCATCGTGGTGAGGTGAGAGACGATCAGCGGGGTAAGGACTCCGACGGCGACGCCGATCAGGCCGCCGCCGACCGAGAGCACGACGGTCTCGACGAGGAACTGAGTGGTGATATCGCGGCGTTTGGCGCCGAGGGCGCGGCGGATGCCGATCTCCCGGGTCCGTTCGGTCACGGTGGCGAGCATGATGTTCATGATGCCGATGCCGCCCACGAGCAGAGAGATCGCGGCGATCGAGCCGAGCACGATGTTGAAGATGCGCTTGGTCTGTTCGGCCTGGCGCAGAAGTTGGAGGGGCACAACGATCTCGTAGTCGTTCTGATCGTGGAACCGACCGAGCAGGGTTCTGATCTGCGGGTCGGCGGTTTCGACGGCGGCCAGGTCCTGCATCTGGACGGTGATCTGGTGGAGTTGCACTTCTTCGGCCTCGAAGCTGCCGGCGGACCTGCGGATCAGCGTTTCGCCAAAGCGCGTGCGCGAGACGCTCAACGGGATATAGACGTTGTTGTCGAGCGGTTGTCCCTCCATGGCGCCGGCCTGGCTGCGTTGCTCGGGTTGGCTGCGCTCCTGCAGGATGCCAACGATGCGGTAGTAGAATGTGTCGATCTTCACCGCGCGCTCCATCGGGTCGAGGTGCGGGAAGAGGCGGCGCGCCAGGCCTGTCGTGATGACGCAGATGTTCTCGGCGTGCTGTTCGTCCAGATGCGCAAGGAACCGTCCGCGAACAACCGCCGCTCCAGTGACCTCGGTGTAAAAGGGCAGGGTCCCAATCACCTGGCAGGGAACCTCGTTGCGGTCGAACCGGACATTCTCCCGAATGATCCGCATGGGCAGAACGCGGGAAACGCCCGGGATCGTGGACTGGAGCCGGGCGCCATCCTCGTAAGTGAGCCCGTAGTTGAGCTGCATGCCGCGCGAACTGCTGCCTCCCTGCTGGCGGCTCTGGTCCGGGGGCTTCAGACTACGGAGGAGAATATTGTTGCTGCCGAGGTTCTTGATGGCCTCCTGGGCTTCGTAGGACGCGCCTTCGCCAATTGCCAGCATGGCGATGACGGAGCAGACACCGAAGATGATGCCCAGCATGGTCAGGGCCGATCGCAGCTTGTGGAGCATCAGGCTCTTGATGCCCAAGCGGACGGTGCTTACGAATTGGAAGGTCAGCATGCGGAACCTTAGCGAGGCTGCGCCTCAGACCAACGAGGCGCGTGAGCGGCTCGTGGCCGCTGGGTGTCCACCACGATCACCGGCAATCGACGCCTCGCTCCGTAGAATCCTTGCGAAACGGAGGGGGTAGGAGTGGTGGCAAACTTGACTTGATCGCAACATGTCTGGGGTTTCAAGGATTCTAGAGTGACGGCGAGGACGCCGACGCACGGGCCCGGAGCGGGCGATTGACAACCTCGCGGTCGATCGAGCCGTCCTTCATGTGGATGACCCGGTGGGCGCGGCTGGCCACGCGGTCATCGTGCGTCACGAGGATGATGGTTTTGCCGGCGTCGTTGAGGCGGTCGATGAGCTCGAGCACCTCTTGCCCGGTCTTCGAATCCAGATTCCCCGTCGGTTCGTCTGCGAGAATCATCAGTGGGTTGTTGACCAGCGAACGGGCCACGGCCACCCGTTGCTGCTGACCACCCGACAACTGGCTGGGGCGATGATGAAGACGGTCGCCCAACCCGACGAGGTTGGCCAACTCGAGACAGGTGTCCAAATGCGTCCGGACGTCCTTTCCTTGATAGAGCAGCGGCACCTGGATGTTCTCGAGCACCGTGAGCTGCGCGATCAGGTTGTAAGACTGAAAAATGAAACCGATCTTGAGCCCGCGCGCCTCCGAGAGTTGGTCATCAGGCATTCGGGAGACATCCTCGCCGCCCAGAAAGTACTGCCCGGCCGTGGGACGATCCAGGCAACCCAGAATGTTGAGCATTGTCGATTTGCCCGAGCCGGACGGCCCCATAATGGCCACGTAGGAACCGGCTTCGACATCGAGGTCCACGCCCCGCAGCGCCAGAACATCGGCTTCGCCCCCCAGGACGTAGCGTTTCTCGACACCTTGGATCCTGATGATTGCCGTCTCGGCTGGCATAGTTAGCCCGGATACTTCATAAGGCTTCGCGGTAGTCACGATTCCAATAAACATGCGGGCTAGGGCTGCGGTGACCCGGCGGCCTCGTCTCGCGCAGGGCGCGTGCCCCGTTCGTCTTCACCGCGGCGTTCGGCGCGGTTAGGACGCATGCTGCCCATCGCCTCGCGCATAGCCCCACGCTCCGCGTCATCGAGTTGCCCGTCACCGTCTTTGTCGAAACGCTTCAGCATCTCCTCGCGGTTCATCCGCATTCCGCCGCCAGGTCCCGCGCCGCCAGGTCCTGCGCCGCCCGGGCCTTGACCGCCGAATCGGGCTGTCATCGCCGCGCGCATCGCTTCACGCTCGGTTTCATCGAGCTCGCCGTCCCCATTCTTGTCGTACTGTTTGACGATCTCCGCGAAATCGAAGTTGCCGGGCGGGCCGCCTCCCGGGCGCGCGCCTGGATCGGCGTCGGCGCCTCGGGCGCCCGCCGCAGTCATTCCGGGCGTGCCGTTGAGTGGGGCCCCGGATCCAGCCTGATCGCGCAGTCCGTTCGGGGACACCGCCTCGACAGGCGGGAGGTTGGTCAAGGTGACCTTCGCCTTTTCCTCGTCAGCGAGGACGGGGCCTTCGAGATCTTTCTCCTGGCTGTCGAAGGGCGGGGAGAGCAACACGCGATCGCCCGCCTCGATTCCCTGAACGATCTGGATGAACTTCGTGTTGAACATGCCGACCTCGACCTGCTTCGGTTCGGATTTGCTGCCGTTGACGAGGTAAACCACCTGCTTGCCCTTGTACGTGGTGACCGCCTGGATGGGCACGGACAGGACGTCGGCGATGTTGGTGATGATGATCTCCGCTTTGGTGGAGATGCCGGGCTTGACGTTGGGGGGAGTCTCCGCCAGGTACACTTCCGTGTTGTAGACCTTGAGATTCGGATTGCCCCAGCGGGCCTGGGTGTCGGGCAACGGAGCCACTTTCTGAACCACCCCCGCGTAGCGCTGATCGGGGTCGGATTCCAGGACGACGAACGCCGGCAGACCCGGTCGGATCATGTTGATGTGGGATTCGTGGATCTTGACGACGACCTTCATGCGCGAGAGGTCCGGCAGCTTGATCAAGTCCTGCCGGTTGCGAACGACGGCGCCGCCCTCGACCAACGACTCGCTGCTAAAGCGATTCTCGCTGACTTGATAGACCACCAAGCCATCCTGCGGGGCATAGATCGTCGTGTTGGTGAGGTTTTTCCGGTCCCGCGCGAGCTTCTGCTCATTGAGTTCGAGCGTGCTGATCTGTGAAAGCAGGTCCGCCTCGTATTGCGCCATCTTCCGTCGGTTCAGGTTGATCTGCTGTTGCAGTTGCTCCTCGGCTTGTTGCACGTCGGAGTTGAACTTCTTAAGCTGTTTTTCGACATCGAACCGGTCCAGCATCCAGAGGGTATTGGTGGCCGCGATCAATGCGTTCTCGTTGGCAAGCACCGTGAGCCGATCCCCATCCACCTGCTGCTTGGTCTCGTAACCCTTCTCGGCGAGCTTGACCGAGTTGCTGTATTTTTCGAGGTTGACCACGAGTTGGTTCGATGCCTGGAGCGCCTTGTTCTGGGCTTCCAGCAGATCGACCAGGCGCTGGCCCTGCTGGTACTTGTTGCGATCGATGATCGCCAGGTCGAGCTTCAACTTGGCGGCGAGATAATCCACGTTGGTGGCACTGCGCTGGATATCCAGTTGGGCCTCCGCGTTGGTGACGGCGAAGCGCGCCTTCTCGACTGCGATGAGCTGCTGGTTGACCTGATCCTGGGCTTGCGAGGAATCCAATTCGACCAGGAGATCGCCCTTCCGCGCGTAGGATCCCTCGGGAACAATCGAGATGATGCGGGCCGTGCCTTCGACTTCGCTCCGAATCACCACCTCGCTGACGGCCGCGAGCGTGCCCGGCTCGATGACCGAGACGGTGAAGTCCCCCCGCTTGACGACGTAGGACTCTGTGCTGGTGTCGTTGCGCTTGGACGGTCGCAGGGCGAAGTAGAGCAACGCCACGACGAAAACCGCGGCGCCAATCTGGAAGAGTCGGCGTCGCACGAGCGGCGTCGGGTGATCCGGCGGGGCAAATGACTTCATGAGGAGGGTTCCAGGAACTGGTCGGGTGGAATCGGATTGTCGTCGGGCATTTGCAGGGGCGGCGGTCCGCGCTGGCTGTCGTCCAGTTTGCCGGCCAGCGGATCTTGCAGCCAGAAGGACGGATGATCCGTCGTCATGAGCCCAAGATCCAGCAGGACCTGCAACCGGGCCTGCAGGTGGTCCACCATGGTGAAGACCAGATCGTTCTGAGATTGGATCAGGGCGTCCTGCGACTGGCGGAGCTTCTGCACGTCTGTGCGCCCCGCCTCGAGCAGGAGGGTGTCGTTCTCGACCCGCCGCCGCGCCACTTCGAGGGCATCGAGTTGACTGATGTAATTGAGGCGTCGCTGTTCGAGGGTGCGCAGCCCCCGATCGATCCGCTCTTTGAAGGTGTCCAGGGTCAAGCCGAGTTGACGCAACTCCCGCTCGAAATCGACCAAGGTTCCGCGGTAGTCGTTCCGTTGGGCCAACCGGTCCAGCGGCAGATCAATCTGCAGGCCGAAGTTGTACCGGAACTGATCCGGGTTGAATCGGGCGTAGTGGTACGACCAGGAATTGGTCGAATCCTGAACCGCATAGCTCGCGCTCCCTTGGAAGCGGATGCCGGGCTTGAGTTTGTCGGCGGCCAGCCGGACTTGGCGCTTCGCATCCTCGAAGCTGTCGATCGCATTGAGAATATCGGCGTGTTTGGACACGGCGATGCGGAAGCCCGCGTCGCGGTCAATCGGGACAGCCCCCAATCCGGCGGTGCTGAGTTCTCGCAAGTCGCCGTCGTCCAGATAGAGGTCTTCTTTGAGCGGGAGGCCCAGGGTCACCTTGAAGGCGTCGATCTGACTCATGTATTGGGCCACCGAGTTCACATACATGATCCGCGCGTTCAACTCCTGCGTGCGCGCGTCGTCCACCTCGCTCTGGCGCACCCGATCAACCGCGCGGGCTTCCGTGTAGCGCCGGGTCTCCACGCGACGCAAATAGTTGGTGTAATTGTTCCGCACACTGTCTTTCTGGCCCAGGAGCGAGAAATAGTCATTCACAATATCGACCGCGAACTGCCGCTGGTATTGGTCAAAACTGCGAATGCTGTAAATCACACTGCGCTGCGCTTGCGTCAACGCCTCGACCGCATCGCTGTTCCGGCCAAAACCCTGCAACAGCGGCTGGGCGATGTCGACGGACATCACGCTCAGGGCCGCCGTCCCGGGATCGCCCGTGTAGTAGCGCATCAGATCGTTGACGAGCTTGACGCTCAAGCTGCCACCACTCTTGAAGGCCTGACTGAAGCCGGCCTCCGGCTTCAGCGCGTCCAGGTCGACGTTCCCGTTGCCATCGCCGCTCCAAGAGGGGTTGATGCTCCCGAAGAAATTCGGCGTGAACCGGTGGCGCTGACCGGTCAAGGCCAGCGCCCTCAGATAGAGTTGCTCTTTCTGGTTTTGGTATTCGCGGCTCGTGCGGACGGCCAAGTCGAGCGTTTCCCGAAGGTTGATGACCCGACGATTTGTGGCGAGGCGGTCTTCGATGATCTCGCCCGGCAGAATGGTCTTCGGATCTCGCGCCGAGTAGGGGGTGTCAATGGTGAACGCGTTGGTGCGCTTGAAAATCTGAGTCTCGACCTGATCGATGATCCGATAAACATCCTTGTCTGCCGATTTGCGGTAGTGCCTCGTGCCACACCCCGCCAGCAAAACCGCGAACGCCAGCAACGCGGCCTTCCGCCCCGCCGGCCCACAAATCCGACCCAAAACGTTTCCAAGCGAGGCGCGCCTCAGACCGTTTTCGATCGTCAACTTCATCAACAGTCCCTATTCCTTCCGTTCCCTCTCTCCCGCGCCTCGCTCCTTAGAATCCTTGCGAAACGAAAGGGATAGGGGTGAAGGCGAAACTTGACTTGATCGCACCATGTTTGGGGTTTCAAGGATTCTAGTCCGGTTACCTGCTTCCTGAAGGCGGAGCGAGCCGCCGTGCGGCGGCTCGCTCGTCTCGCGATTTCCCAAAGCCGGTCACTTCTCTTCCGGAATGCGCATGCAGTAGAAAGAACGATAGACGAAGACCAGCGCGACGACGAACAGCACAACGGCGATGCCCGCCTTGAGCCCGGTCTGCTGGGCCTTCTGCATGGCCACGGCAATCTCGGTCGCCAGGAGCCCGAACAGCGTCGTGAACTTGATGATCGGATTCATCGCCACCGAACTGGTGTCCTTGAACGGATCGCCGACAGTGTCGCCCACGACTGTCGCGTCGTGGAGTTCCGTGCCCTTCTGACGAAGATCCACTTCGACAATCTTCTTTGCGTTGTCCCAGGCACCACCGGCGTTGGCCATGAAAATGGCCTGGTAGAGACCGAAGAACGCAATCGAGATCAGGTACCCAATGAAGAAATACGAATCGAAGAACGCCATCGAGAGCGACAAGCTAGAAGATCGCCACGAAGATGTTGAACATGCCTTTCTGGGCATAGATGGTGCAGATCTTCACGACTTCTTTGCTGTCCTCGATCGAGGCTGTCTTGGCGCTGAGGTCCATGTTCTCCTTGATGTACACCACCGCGCGATAGGCGCCGGTGACGACCGCCTGACAGGAGGCGCCCGTGAACCAATAAATGACCGCGCCGCCCATCAGGAAGCCGAGCAGGATCGTGGGCTGCACCAGCGAGAGCTTGGCGATCACGCCGCCGAATTCCTTGTCGAGCAGCAGGATGATCGCAAACAACATCGTGGTTGCTCCGACGACCGCCGTGCCGATGAGCACCGGCTTGGCGGTAGCCTTGAACGTGTTCCCAGCGCCGTCGTTCTTCTCGAGGTTGTGTTTCGCAGCCTTGAAATCAGGCTTGAATCCGAAGTTCTTTTCGATGTCTTTCTCGATGCCCGGGATGGACTCGATTTGACTCAATTCATACACGGACTGGGCATTGTCGGACACGGGCCCGAAGCTGTCCACCGCGATCGTCACCGGCCCCATGCCAAGGAAACCGAAGGCCACCAGGCCGAAGGCGAAGATCGGCGCCGCAAAGGAAATCGCCGCTGGCATGGTCTGGGAGAGCGCAGGACTGACCGCAGGCAGCGTCATGAGATAGGCCACGAGCATGAGCACCAGCATGAGCAGGCCCTGCCAGAAGGCGGAGAAGTTGCCGGCCACAAACCCGGACAAGATGTTCAGCGAGGCGCCGCCCTGCTTGGAGGCGGTCACGATTTCCTTGACGTGCCGCGCCTCGGTGCTGGTGAAGATCTTGGTGAACTCCGGGATGAGCGCGCCCGCCGCGGTGCCGCACGAGATGATGATCGCCAGCACCCACCACAGATCGGGGACCGGCGTTCCGTTGACCTGCAGGTCCCTGAGCATCAGGTTGCTGATGGCGAAAGTCACCAGGATCGAGATGATCGAGGTGAGCCAAACCAGCCACGTCAGTGGAAGCTCGGGATGAAAGTCCTTGGCCTGACTGTACTTGGCCGTGAAGACCTTGTTGGTGATCACATAGGCCAGGAAGGACGTGATGATCATCAGGATGCGCATCACAAAGATCCACGTGATCAGCGTCGCGCAGAGCGGCGTCATCCCCAGGGTCAAAGCCAGGAAGGTGATCAACGCCACACCGGTCACGCCGTACGTCTCAAAGCCATCCGCCGTCGGCCCCACCGAGTCGCCCGCGTTGTCGCCCGTGCAGTCCGCGATCACTCCGGGATTCTTCGGGTCATCCTCCGGGAGCTTGAAGACGATCTTCATGAGATCGGACCCGATATCGGCGATCTTCGTGAAGATGCCGCCGCAGATGCGCAGCGCGGCCGCGCCCAGCGATTCGCCGATGGCAAATCCGATGAAGCATGGGCCGGTCAGGTCGGCGGGCAGAAAGATCAGAATGCAGATCATGAAGAACAACTCGACCGTGATGAGCAACATCCCGACGCTCATGCCGGAGCGCATTGGGATGGCCAGCGGCCCCCAGGGCAGACCCGTCAGCGCCGCAAAGGCGGACCGGCTGTTGGCCTGCGTGTTGATCCGCATGCCGAACCAGGCCACACCGTAAGAACCGAGAATGCCGAGGATGGACGCCAGCAGGATGACCACGACCTTGCCGAAAGGCATGCCTTTGGTCACGGTGCCCGCAGCATCCTGATGCTCAGTGAGGAACCCGAAGTAGTAGGCGATGCAGATGCCGATCAGCACCCAGAGGATGGCCAGGAACTTGCCCTGCTGGAACAGATAGCTCTTGCAGGTCTCCCAGATGAGGCTCGAGACCTTTCTCATCGAATCATGCACCGGCAGGGCTTTGGTGTGCTTGTACTGCCAGATGCCGAAAACGGCCGCCAGGGCGCACACGACGATCCCCAGCAGCATCAGCGTGTAACCGCTGGCCCCGCCCAGCGCCGGGAAATGCACGCTGTCCAGCGGCGGCAGTTTCAGTTCGGCTTCGCCCGCCAGTGCGCCAGCGGTACTCAGATTCAGGGCGGCCAGGGAAAGCAGCCCGAACAGTCTTTGGCTTCGTCTCAACATAGTGTTCGGTTTAGGGTTCGGCGTCCGCCCGACGAGGGCAAATCACCAGTCGTCCGGTTCATCAGAACCGGTTTGAAACCCTCGCAACTATGGGATTGCCCGCAACGAGTCAAGCGGATTTACCGAGCTTGCCACACGCTCGAACACAGGGCAGAGGCCTCACTCGCATCGCACAATCTTCGTCACCACAATATGTTATGCAGGTCCATGAACATCCAACACGATCGCCAAAGAACCCGGTTCGCATGGCCGTCGACAGAGGTCCTTTCCGGCGGGGACCCCGACCCTCGACAGCCACCCCCTCGGTCTGGCAGGCTCTCCCCGTGGGTGTGAGCAAAAAGCAATTCGAACGAATGCGCCACCGCCTGACTTCGGGGCGCCGCTCGGGCGTGCCTACGATCGTCTCCTCGACCGTCACCCGCTCGGATCCAGCGCGCGTCATCCTGGGGATCGACCCCTCGTTGCGCGGGACAGGATACGGAGTCATCCGCACGGGACGGCCGGGGCCGGAAGCGCTCGCCCTGGGAGTGATCCGCTGCCCAGCCGCATGGCCGCGCTCACGTTGCCTTGTCCAGATCGCCGCCCTGCTGCGCGACGTGATTGCACGACACCGCCCCGCGGTCTGCGCCATCGAAGGCCTGTTCTTCGCCCAGAATCTCCAGACCGCCCTGTTGATGGGCGAAGCGCGCGGAGCCAGCTTGCTCGCGGCGGCCGAAGGCGGTCTGGACATCTACGAGATCGCCCCGCGCAAGGTAAAGCAGGCGGTCGTCGGATACGGCGCCGCTCAGAAGTCAGCCGTCGCCAAAATGGTGCAACGCCTCCTCCAGCTTGCCGAATTGCCGCCGCCAGACGCGGCGGACGCCCTCGCCCTCGCCCTCGCCTTGGCTCAGGAACACGGGCGGTTCTCTTTGACACCGCTGAAACGCGTATGATCACTTTCCTGCACGGCATCCTCACCCAAAGTCTCCCCACCCAAGTCACCGTGGACGTGCACGGGGTCGGCTACGAAGCGCTCATCCCTCTGTCGTCGTACAATGACCTCCCGCCAGTCGGCAGCGACGTCCGCTTGCTGACCCACCTTGTCGTGCGAGAAGACGCGCATGTTCTGTATGGCTTCCTGACGGCGGCGGAACGCGACTTGTTCCGGCTGCTGATCAACACGGTCAGCGGCATCGGCCCCAAGATCGCCCTCAGCGTTCTCAGCGGCATGACGCCGACGGTGTTTCGCGGCGCCGTCGCCACCAGCGACGTGAAAGCCCTGTCGCGAATCAATGGCGTCGGCAAGAAGACCGCGGAACGGATTGTGGTCGAACTGCGGGACAAGATCGGTGCCGCGGGGGCCTGGGAGGCTGGAAGCACGCCAGAGGGGCCTCAGCCCCGAGGACCAACGCGCCAACGACGCCATCTTGGCGCTGATCGCCCTCGACGTCAAACCGCCACAGGCCCACGAGGCGGTGCGCGCCGCCCAGGCTCTGTTGGGCCCGCAGGCCACCGTCGAAGAGTTGGTCCGCCTCGCGCTCAAGCAGGGAGACTGATGTCCACCGAGCCGGCCAACCCTCCCGCGCGACGGCCTCGGAGTTCCGCACTGGTCGTGCCCCAGCAGGCGCGCTGGCGCGGGCGGTTGGCCGCTGCCGCGATCTACGGGCTGATTCGCATCGTGGACGCGACGCTGCGGTACAGGCTCTCGGACCCCAGCAACTCGATCAGCCAACCCGGGTCAAAACCCAGGATCTTCGCGATCTGGCACAATCGCCTGGCGCTCTCCCTCTGCCTTTATCGGCGCTTCGGCGCACCGCCGGGCTCCCGCCGGCGCCTGGCTGCGATGGTCAGCGCCAGCAGAGACGGCGGCTTGCTGGCACGCATCCTCGAGTTATTCCAAGTCCAGCCGGTGCGCGGTTCCAGCAGCCGCCGCGGCCATCAGGCCTTGCTCGAGATGGTGACTTGGGCCGAACAGGGATACGACCTCGCCGTGACGCCCGACGGGCCGCGCGGGCCACGGTACGTCGCCCAGGAAGGTGTCATCGCTCTGGCCCAGGTCACCGGCCTGCCCATCGTGCCCGCAAGCTGCCAGGTCGCATGGAAATGGCAGGCGAGAAGCTGGGATCGTTTTCAGATCCCCCTCCCCTTCTCGCCCTGTCGCCTCTGCGTGGGCGAGTCCGTCTGCGTCCCGCGCGACGCGGCTCCAGCGGAGCGGGAACAACTTCGTCAACTCCTCGAGTCGCGCTTGCGCGACCTCAGCTCCGAGTAAGGCCGGCAGCGCGGCGACCGGCGCGTCCCCGTCGGCGCCAAAGGCGCATAAGGCTTTAGCGAGGCTCCGCCTCAGACCGGCGAGGCGTGTGATCGGCTCCTGGCCGCCGGGTGTTCACCACGATCACCGGTAGTCGACGCCTCGCTAAGTGACGCCGCTGTGCGGGGTCCTGCCGCGCCCACCCTCCGCCCTGCAACACTTCAGTTTCCCGAAGACGGCGCGGGCAACAGACGCACACTCCGCACCCAAGGCTCGTAATGCGCACCCCACGACACCGTCACGACATAGCGCGGCGGAAGTCCGCCATCGTCTCCTCTTTCGCCAGGCAGAACGCCCAGCCTCTGTAGCACCGCGTTGAAAGGCCGCGGCACGAAAACCTGGCTCGGCAACAGTTCTTGAACCTGCGCCCCAAGACGCGGCTCGGCCAGCGGTTTGTGATCCACCGGATGGTGAGTCTGAAAAAACGGACGGATCAATGCGCGCACAATGGCATGGCGGCCCGTGTCCGGGTACCTTTCCCGGAGGGTGGCCGGGGCCCGACCCACGTCCACGGCCAACAGATGGGTGCGAGGCTTTGCTGGGCGACTCGCCTCCTCCGAAGCCGGCCCATCCAATTCCAGGACAAGATACGCACTCCGCGCAGCCATCGAGTTGTAGTGCTTGGGCGCGTGGGAGTTGGTGAGCGGTTCGCGGCAGTCGAATCCCAGTTCTTCGAGCTTTGCCGCCGTCAGCCAGGCCGGCACGTGCGGTTCGTGCGGTTCGCTCGGGTGGACTGCCCATTGCAGCCCGAGCAGGAGAACGGTGCTTTCCCCAAAAAGCCCCGGCAAGCGCAGCTCGCGCTCCGTCAGTTCGAGGGTGCCTCCCGGCGCTCCGCTGCGGTTGCGAAAGCCGGAAACGACACCCCCCAGATTCGCGGCGACCATCACCGCCGCCGCCGCCACCCACAACCACCCAGGCGCCCCGCCGCCAGAACCGTTCGGGACGCCGCGGGGCGCACTGCCCCAGGCCGCCATCACCGTTTCCAGGTCCGGCCGCCGTCCGAGCCTGCGGCGCACGCCTCGGAATGCAACCAGCAGTGCCATGGCCGTCAGCCCGATGCACAGGCAAAACAGGTACTTCGGCATCCAATCCCACCACCAGGCATGCAGGCGGATGAGCAGAAAAACCACGAATCCCGCCGATCCAAGGTTCACCAAGCCGCCCCTGCCCAAATGCAGGCCGTGCCCAACCACCGCGAGGCTCAGGCCCAACCCGACCAGTTGGTAGAGCATCTGGACGGTGGACGCCAGGCTCTCCGAACAGCAGGCATGTTCCCGCATAGACAAAACCAAAAGCGAGGTCAGAGCCAACCCAGCGCCACAGGCCCGGTAGACGAACTCGAAGTCGCGCGACCGCTCCTGGCGCGCCAACACGGGAATCATGTAAAACACCGCCGCCGCCGGAAGCACCCACAGTGGTCGTTCCATGAACGATCCCCAGAATGCCCCCTCCGCCATTGCGCCCCATGCCCCTGCGTAGCCTCCCAGGAGAACCAGGCCGCCCCCAAGCATCAGCCGCAGATTCCAGGCGTACCCAGTCAAAACCCCGAACGCGCCCCACGCCAACAGCGCGTGCGGGGAGGGCGCCAGGTTGAGAATCGCACCCGTCGCGCTCAGGCCCATCACAAAAGCCGCCCCCGCCGCAAGCGCCAACAGGGCCGTGTAGTAGCTCGACCCGCACCGTCGGAACGACCACGCCGCCACGACCAGCAGAATCAAAGGCACCACCACAAGCACGCCAGCCTGCGCCGCGAAAGGCAGCAGGCCCCAGATGCGATGGAGGAACAGGACAAATCCAGCAAAGAAAGCGACAGCCCCCAGCAGAGAGACGATCCGCATGCCCCACGAGATCCGCTTGGCCGAATCGTCCAGATCGATGCCGTATTCGCGGTTGAACGTCCCCAGCAACCGTTGGTGATGCGCCTCCAGCCCGGCGCGCTGCTCCGGCGTCAGCCGCAGCGCCTCCTCCCGCTCCAATTCCGCCAACTCCGACCGGAAAGCGGAAATCCGGTCAACCCGTACCTGCGCCTCACGCTGAAGGTTGTGATTCATGGCCGAACCCCGGACGACTGCCCAATGCCGGAATCGCCCGAGGCAAATCGACGACGCCAGTCCAGCACGTCGAGCCCCCCAAAGCCAGCTTTCTCTTGGCTTGTCCAGCGATTCTCAACCTGGCCACGGACTTGCACCCCTGTGCCTGCCTTCGTGCCGTGTCATGAACCGACGACGCAGTTGCCGGAATCCGCGGGCTTACGGAGCCGCATTGCCAGTTCGAGAACCGGCGCTGCCATGAGAACCCAGGCCGTCAGGAACAGCGGCCAGTGGAAGGTCGCGGGCAACAGCCTGCGAAGCGCGTCGATGCCTTGGCCGGCAACCCGCAGCGCGTCGGCCATGAACACGTAAAGCGCCAGTCCGGTGCCGATCAGGCCCAGCGCGAGCGCCCACCACGAGGGCCACCACGGGCGATCCGGCGTGTCGCGACTCACGACCAGCGTGCCGCCCGCGATCATCAACAGCGCGATCAGAACGGGCGCCAGAACCGGTCCCCACCATGGAAGCGGCAACAGAAACAGCAGGTCCCAGTCCCAAATCGACCCGGGCCAGGTGGTCAGCAGCCGCAGGAACACGTAATAGAAAATGTCCCACCATCCGAACGCGATTGTGGCGAAGGCCAGACGGCTGCGCCAGGTGGTTCCAGCCAGCCAACCGACGGTTGCCAGCATCAGGAGCGTGGCCGCCTCGCGCGCCAGTTCCGCGCTGCCCAGAGCGGCGGAATCGGGCAACGGAAGCGCCTGATACGGCTCGATGCGGTCCACCAGAGTGCGAAGGTAGAACACACACGCGGCTTCGACCCAGGCCATCCCGACAGCGAACACCCCGACCACGGCCCACGTCAGCGCGGTGGACCGCCGGTCAGCCGACGCGGCGCACGAAACGCCCAACACCAAGCCATTCGACTTTGCATTACAAAGCATAATGCCATTCGACCTTTGGACGCCCGCCGAGTTCAAATCATGTGCTCGATCGCGCCAGAGGGTGCCGATACCGCCGCTTGATCCGGTAGCAGGACGATAGGCTCGTGCGGCCTTCATCGTTCTCCCATACCTCGTCATAAACCGCCCGGCGCGGCTCCGCACGCAGCGCGGTCTCCTTGAGGATGTTGCCTTTTGAATCGCACTCCAATTCCACGAAACGCGATTTCTGAAACCGGTTCAGCCGGTTCGACAGGATCACTAGGACTCGCCGTTGCTTGGTCATGTTCAATTCCAGGCCGAAGTGTGCGGATCGCCCCCGCACCGCGTCAACGATTACTGCAACCTTTGCGCCGCCGGCTTTCCCTTCCCTGGGCCTTCCCCGCAGCCGCCACCGCCGGCGATCGCCGCCGCCCAACTCGAAAGCGCAGCCCCAAAACAGGCTGATCCCGCCCTGCCCGATGGCCACAGCCACATCTCCCTATGCACCCATCGCACCGCTCCGCGACCGTCACTTGGCGCTGGACACCCGCGCCCGCAATTGAAAGCCTTGCGCCCATGAAGACGCTGATGCGTTCCCTGAGTCTGGCGATGGTCTTGACCGCGCTGTGGCCTGCCGTTGCCGACTGGCCGCAGTGGCACGGCCCCAACCGGGACAATGTGTCGACCGAGACCGGTCTCCTCCAGACCTGGCCGGACGCCGGGCCGCCCCTGGTCTGGAAGTCCACCGGACGAGGGGGCGGATACAGCGGCCCCGCCCTCTCCGGCGGCCGCATCTACAGCCTGGGCTACCGCGAGGCCGACGAGGTGGTCTGGGCATTGGACGCCAAAGACGGCAACGAAATCTGGAGCACGAAAACCCTCCAGGCCCACACGGGAATGGGCTACGCCGAAGGCCCGCGCTGCACCCCGACAGTCGACGGAGACCACCTCTACGTGCTGGGCGCCGGCGGGAACCTCGCCTGCCTGGAAACAGCCGGCGGCAAGCTCGTCTGGCAGGTCGACCTCGCCAAAGATCACGGCGGACAAATGATGTCCGGCTGGGGTTACTCGGAGTCGCCCCTTGTGGATAAAGACCGGGTGATCGTCACTCCGGGCGGCGCCCGAGGCACCATGGCAGCCTTCGACACCCGCACCGGTAAGCTGATCTGGCAAAGCAAAGAGATCACCGATAAAGCCGCCTACTCCTCGATCGTCATGGCCACTCTGGCCGGGATGCGGCAGTGCGTTCAGATCACGGACGCCCACGTTTTCGGCGTGTCCCCGGCCGACGGCAAGGTCCTCTGGCGGGCAGCCCGTGCAGGTCGGACCGCTGTCATCCCCACCCCTCTCTGCCACGACGATCAGGTCTACGTGACGTCGGGCTACGGGGTGGGCTGCAACCTGTTCAAAGTGACCAAGACCGGCGACACGTTCGCCGCCAACCAGATCTACGCAAATCGTGACATGGTCAATCACCACGGTGGCGTCCTCCGTGTGGGCGACCACCTCTACGGATACTCGGAAGGCAAAGGCTGGATCTGCCAGGAGTTCACGACCGGAAGAACCGTCTGGGCCGAGAAACGCGCCCTGGGCAAAGGATCGCTCACGTGCGCCGATGGCCATTTGATTCTGCGCTCCGAATCCGGCGGCGGCACCCTGGCCTTGATCAAGGCGACGCCGGAGGGCTTTCAGGAAACCGGTCGATTCGATCCGCCCGACCGCAGCAACAAGAACAGTTGGCCGCATCCGGTGGTCGCCGGCGGCCGCCTCTACGTGCGCGACCAGGACGTCCTGCTCTGCTACGATCTGAAGCCCGCTGCGCGGTGATGCCCTGCCCGACACGCCCACCCGGCACGCCAGAGTGCCCCGCAGCCCAGACGCCGCAGACCAAGTCGGGAAGTCATGAGGTCGCACGTGTTTTCCGCGTGACAGGAGTCTCGCAGACCCTATAGTGCGACGCAGTCCGGTGACGACCCTATCGTCTAGTGGTTAGGACACCACCCTTTCACGGTGGCGGCCGGGGTTCGAATCCCCGTAGGGTCGCCAAACCGCACTTGTTTTCCCACGCCGCATGTCAACGCGGATAGATTCAAGAGACCTGACCGGAAGAGAATCACATCCATTGACCTCAATCGACCCGACAAACGGAGAGGAGAATCCATGAGCCCGAAGAACAAGGAATCGTCCAACCAAAAGCCGACGGCGAAGAAACAGACCCTGACGAAAGCCGCATGCAGCGCCCAGTGCCCTCACTGTTCCGCTGGGTTCTGCTGCGGGCACACGGGAACGACACCCAACTATCATACGTGCGGTAATGCAGCCTGCGGCAAGCACTGGGTTGTCTAATGCGCACGATGCCGGCGGACGATGAGACTCTCTCGTTCCAGCCTGGCGGTTCCTGCCGCCTTGGCGCTCTTGTTCGGCGCGGTGCTGGTCGTCCAACGCGGGTCTGGCAAAGCTCCACGCTTTGACGGCGGGAGATTCGTCACGGGATTGCAGGCGTATGTCCGCGATCTCGCGGCTCGCGGCGAACCGGTGCCGCCTTCGATCGCACTCGAAAGCCTGGTTGGCTCGGGGCATCTGCAGCCGGCGGATCTTCAGCCCTTCGAGGACGCGCGGGTCGTGGTTCACACCGATGCGGACGAAAGCCGTCCGCAGAGTCTGTTGATGGAGGCGTGGATGCCGGATGGCAGCGTCCTTGCGGTCCTCTCGGACGGCAGTGTTCAGTCGATGAGTCGCAAGCGATTCGCGGAGTATCAGAAACAGCCAGGCCAACCGCGGGCTATCTCTCCCGGTCAGTAGATTCTGCTTGCGCAAGTCTCTGCAAAACGTCTCTCGGATCTCAGATTTGAAATCTCGAATTTCAAAGATCCTTGGCTAGCGAGGCGCGCCTCAGACCGATCCAAATCCCAGCGCAAACGAATTGGCGACATGCTCCCTCGGTCTGAGGCGAAGCCTCGCTAATCCCCACCTCGAATGGGCCACGCCCTCATCACTGAAATCATCCTTTGCGTCATCGCCGCCTGGGTGCTGGCGGTGGGCTTTCATGCGCTCAAGCAGCCGGTTTTGCTGGCCTATTTGGCGGCCGGTTTTGCGCTGGGTCCGCACGGCTTTGCGTGGGTCGCCGACAGGGAGGCGATCGAGGTGGTGTCGAGACTCGGCCTCATGCTGCTGCTCTTCATGATCGGCCTGGAAATCGACATGAAAAAGATCCTGAGCGCAGGGCGCGAGATCACCGTGGTCGGGCTGGTGCAGATCGTCGGTTCCTGCCTGGTGGCAACGGCATTTTTCGCGGTGATCGGGCCGGCGACAGGGTGGCTCGAGAGTTTCTACCTGGGCGTCGCGGTCGCCCTCAGCAGCACGGTGATCATTGTCAAGATCCTGTACGAGAAACGGGAGTTGGAGACTTGGGCCGGCCGGCTGACCTTGGGGGTGCTGGTGCTGCAGGACCTCTGCGCCATCTTGTTCTTGGCGATCCAGCCGGATCTTCAGCATCCGACCCTCGGGATCGTGGTGATGTCGCTCGGTCGCGTCGCGGCGTTGATCGCCGCCGCTTTCCTGGCGAGCCGATATCTGTTGCCGGCAATGTTCCGGTCGGTGGCGCGGCTGCCGGAGTTGGTCCTGGTGGGCGCGCTGGCCTGGTGTTTTGCGCTGGCGAGCCTGGCGGGGCTGCTGGGGCTCTCCAATGAGATCGGGGCACTGGTGGCGGGGGTGGCGCTGTCAACATTCCCCTACGCGCTCGACGTGGCCACGAAAGTGACCGGCATTCGCGATTTTTTCGTGACCTTGTTCTTCGTGACCTTGGGGATGACGTTCCCGCGGGCCACGCTGGCCGATATCGGCTGGGCTGCGGTCCTCGGCAGCCTTTTGGTCGTGACGCGTCTTGGGACGGTGTTCGTCCCGCTCTACATCGCGCGCGCGGGCCACCGGGGGGCACTCTTGCCAACCGTCAATCTGGCTCAAATGAGTGAACTCTCCCTCGTGTTGCTCTCTCTCGGACGGGCATCCGGCGATGTGTCCGATGCGACGCTGGCGCGGGCCGGATTCGCATTCGTCCTGACCGCAGTGCTGTCCACCTACGGGATTCAGTGGAATGACGCCATCCTGAGAGTGGTCAGCCCTTGGCTGACGCGGCTGGGCATGCCCGACCTCGATCGAAGGGCTGCGACCGCCACGGCCGACAGCCGGACGCCGCGCATCTTCCTCCTGGGCTGCTCCTGGACGGCGAGTTCGCTCTTGGAGGCGATCCGGAGCGGGCAACCGGCGATCCTGGAGGATGTGCGAGTGGTCGATTTCAACCCCCTGGCGTACCAGCGGCTGCGGCGTCTGGGCATTTCCGTGGTCTACGGTGACATCACGCAACTCGATCTCCTGCGGCACGCCGGCGCCGATCGGGCGCGCCTGCTGATTTGCACGCTTCCCAATTCCCTGCTCAAAGGGACGGACACCGTGACGCTGGCGCGGCGCCTTCGGCAACTCAATCCCACCGCCCAAATCATCATGAACTCGGAGAACCTGGCAGATGTCCCCCGGCTGTACCGGGAAGGCGTGACCTACGTCACCATCCCCCGCCTGCTGGAAGCATCCGAGATCCTCGAAGCGATCAAGGCCGCCGAAAAGGGCTTGCTCGAGGAAAGGCGCAAGCAACAGGAGACGACGCTCGAACACCGGCGGGAGGTGATCGCCTGACGCGGTGTCGGCGGACCGGCAGCGGTTTCGGGCTTGTGTTGGCGCAGCGCTTTGCTACCAAGACGCCCGGATGACACCGTCCACGCGATGGAACCTGGGCGTTTTGGGTTCGGGCAAAGGCTCGAATTTCGTAGCGCTGGCTGACGCCTGCGCCGCCGGGAGCGTCCCGGCCGCCGTCGCCCTGGTCCTGAGCGATGTGCCCGACGCCGGCATCCTCGATCGCGCCCGAGAGCGGGGAATTCGTGCCGAGTACCTCCCGCCGGGGCGTTTTCGAACCCGTCTCGACGAGGAGACGGAGCAAGCCTACGTGAAGGCGTTGCGGGCGGCCAGTGTGGACCTAGTCGTGCTGGCAGGGTTCATGCGCATTCTCAAGGCCGGCTTCCTCCGCGCCTTTCCGCGCCGGGTGGTCAACATCCATCCTTCGTTGTTGCCGGCATTCCCCGGTCTCGAGGCTTGGAAACAGGCGCTCGATTACGGGGTGAAGGTAACGGGCGTCACCGTGCACCTGGTGGATGAGGGGATCGACACAGGCCCCATTCTGGCCCAGGCGCCAGTGCAGGTGCGCGAGGACGACACACCCGACCACCCTGCACGCCCGCATCCAGGAGGTCGAACACACTCTCTATCCCGCCGCCGTCACGGCGTTCCTCGCCGGTCCATTCGGTGCTTGCAGCCGCGGGGCGAACCTGGAGCAATAACACGCCAGCCGCCCGCGGCCGTGCGGCGCTCCCCGAAATGCCGCACGGCCCACGGCCCGGGCAGACACTTTTTTTCATGAAGAGCAGGAAGCAGCGTCCGACACCAAAACCGATTCTGCGCTTGGGATTGCCCAAAGGCAGTCTCCAAGAGGCCACCATCGAGAAGATGGCGAAGGCGGGTTACAACATCACCCTGAGCAGTCGCTCCTATATCCCGTACGTGGACGATCCCGAGTTGGACATCCGGTTCATCCGGGCCCAGGAGGTCAGCCGCTACGTCGAGCACGGGCACCTCGACGCCGGTCTGACGGGGTACGACTGGATCCAGGAGAACGGCTCGCGCGTGCATGAAGTCGGCGAGTTCCTCTTCAGCAAGGCGACCCGCCAATCGGCCCGCTGGGTCTTGGCCGTTCCTGAAGACTCGCCCGTCAAATCCGTCAAGGACCTCGAAGGATGCCGCATCGCCACGGAAGTCGTGAATCTCACCAAAAGGTACCTGCGCCAGCATCGCGTCAAGGCCGAGGTCGAGTTCTCCTGGGGCGCGACCGAGGTCAAGGCGCACGAGATGGTCGACGCAATCGTCGACATCACCGAGACGGGATCTTCGCTGCGCGCCAACAAACTGCGCGTCGTCGACACGCTCTTGGTCTCGACCCCGCGGCTGATCGCCAATCACGCCGCATGGCGCGACTCCTGGAAACGGCGCAAGATCGAGACGCTGGCCTTGCTCCTCCGCGGCGCCCTCGAAGCCGAGGCGATGGTGGGCTTGAAAATGAACGTCACCCGCCAGAAACTCGAATGCCTCCTGCAAACCCTCCCCGCCCTGCGCAATCCAACGGTCTCGGCGCTGAGCCAGGAAGGCTGGGTGGCGGTCGAGACGGTCATCGAAGAACGCGTCGTGCGCGAGTTGATCCCCCGACTGAAATCCGCCGGGGCGGAAGGGATTATTGAATATCCACTGAACAAGGTGGTATACTGAGCGGCGCAACCAAACAACTCATATGGGTTCATTAAAGAAAAGACGGAAAACGAAGATCAATAAACACAAACGGCGCAAGAAGCTGCGCGCTCATCGCCATAAGAAGCGCACCTGGCAAAAGTAGCCTGCCGGACGCCGTCCGATCGACTCGAGTTGCGGAGCGCAGCCACCTCTCCGGGGCGTGCTGCGCTCGCGCTGCTCTTGCGAGGGCTTTTTCTTTTTGTTTCATGCCTCCGACCATCCATCCGACCGGAGCACACCGCGTCCTCCTGCTCGGCGCCCTGATCATCGGCGTCGCCGCCAGCGGTTGCTCCCGGGGCTGGCGGACGACCCCGACAGGGCCCAGGAGTCCCTCTCGCGGAACGGTCGCGGCGGCAACATCCGTCGCGCCCCCTGAAACAAAAGAACTCCGCAAGCGTGTCGAGGCCCACGCCCGCTTCGCGGCCGGAGTCGTGCACGACGTGCGCGGCGAACCCTCCCTGGCACTCGACCAATTCGCGCTCGCCGCCGCCGCCGACCCTGCCAACGAACAGTTGGCGATCGAGTTGGCGCAGCGCTGCCTCCAGCAGCAACAGCCGCCCCGCGCCGTCGACCTGCTCTCCCGCAGCGCGGCGCGACCGGAGGCATCCGGCCTGCTCTACGGCTGGCTCGGCATGGCGCTCGCCCAAGTCGGCGACACCAACCGTGCCGTGGCCGCCTTCCGGTCCGCCATCCAAAAGGCGCCCGCCTCCCTCCTCGGCTACCACGGTTTGGCCCAACTCCATCTGAACGCCCGGCAGGTTCCGAAGGCGCTCGAGGTTCTGGATCAGGCCGCCGGACAAACCAACGCCCTCCCAGGCTTCCTCGTCGGCCTCGCCGAGTTCGCAGCCCTCGCCTACCGGACCAAAAGCCTCCCAGCCGACGAGGCGCGACCGCGTGTCTTGGCCTGGCTCGAACGCGCGGCCCGCGCGGCCCCGGCCCAACCGCTCGTGCTCCAGCGGATGGCAGAGACCTATAAGACCGTCGGCGAACTGACCCAAGCCGCCGTCCTCTACGAGGAGTTGCTGCAGCGCCGCGCCGACAGCAACCCGGCGTATGAACAACTGCTCCGCGAGCAACTGGTGAGACTCTACCTGGCCGACGGCAACAAGGAGAAGGCGGCGACCCAATTGAGGGCAATCCTCCACGACACCCCCACCGCGCCGAAGGCACACATGCTGCTCGGCGCGATCGCGTCCGAAGAAAAGAAGTACGCCGAAGCCGCCGAAGCCTACGAAAAAGCCCTCCTCCTGGACGCGGATCTGGAACCCGCCTACTACGAACTCGCGGCGATGCACCTGGTCCTCGGCCGGCCAAACGATGCGCTCGAAACTCTCGCCCGCGCCCGAGCCAAGTTCGGATCGAGTTTCCTGGTCGAGTTCTACGCGGGCGTGGCCCAGGCCGGGCGGAAAGACTACGTGGAAGCCCTCAAACACTTCACCTCGGCCGAACTGCAGGCCCGTGCTTCCGAGCCGTCGCGGCTCAACCACATCTTCTATTTCCAGGTCGGGTCGGTTTACGAACGCCTGGCCAATGCCGCCTTCACCGAGAACCGCCCGAGCGACGGCGATCGCCACTTCGCCGAAGCCGAGCGCAACTTCCGACGCTCGATCGAGTTGTCGCCGGACAACGCCGAGGCGCTCAACTCCCTCGGCTACATGTGGGCAGAGCGCGGACTCAATCTCGATGAAGCCCGCCAGATGATCGAGAAAGCGATCCAACTCGAACCGGAGAGCGCCGCCATCCTCGATAGCCTCGCCTGGGTGCTCTTTCAGCTCAAACAGCCCGCCGCAGCGCTCGAACCCATGCTCAAGGCCATCCGGCTCTCCGAGAAACCCGATGCCACCCTGCTCGATCACCTGGGAGATATCTATGCCGCCCTGGACCGTTGGACAGACGCCCGACAGGCCTGGCGCGAGTCCCTGGCCATCGAGCCCAACCCGAGCGTCCAAAAGAAAATCGACGCCAAACCCTGACCCGCAGGGTCCGAATCCTTTGGGTCAACACGCGGAGATCTCTCCTGTTCATCGCCGCATCGGGATCGGGATGCACCTGTCCTCCCGCAACAGGCCCAGTTCGAACGTTTTCGCTGATCGTGGTCTAAACAGCCAGTCGTGCCTGTTTGATCGACCCGACATCGGATACATCCGGCGCCGACCGGAACGTCCCTCGGCGAGGCGCCGTGTGCCGGTGATCGTGGCGGACTCACGGCGGCTATGAGTCGTTCGAACGCCTCGCCAGTCCGAGGCGCAGCCTCGCTAAGCTGCTTGTGTGGCCGTGATCGACAAGATAGTGTCGTTCCCGTTCGAGCCCTGCGCAGCGGGGCCATGTTCTCCCGCGACGCAGGAGCGGAAGAACTCAGGCACTTGACAGCGGGTGTAAAACACTGTCTCGCACTGTCCGAGATGGCGCAGGCGGAGCTTAACGGGGCATTCCTCGGTTCCGTCGCGCACAGGGCGCAAGCAGGTGGAGAGTGACGCATGATTAAAGTAGACAACTTGGTGAAGGCCTTCGGCTCGAAGCTCGCCGTCAACGACGTGTCGTTCACGGTCGAGCGCGGCGAAGTGCTCGGATTCCTCGGGCCCAACGGAGCGGGCAAGTCGACCACCATGCGCATGGTGACCGGCTTCATCCCGCCCACGGCAGGACGCATCACCGTCGGGGGCTTCGACATGATCGGCGACCCGATTCCGGCCAAGCGCCTGATCGGCTACCTGCCCGAGAATGCCCCCGCCTACGCCGACATGACCGTCTTCGGGTTCCTCAACTTCGCCGCCGAGTTGCGCGGGTTCAGCGGCGACGCCCGCAAACGGGCCGTCCACCGCGCGGTGGAAATGTGCTTCCTCGAATCCGTGCTCTACCAGAGCGTGGATACCCTCTCGAAGGGCTACCGCCACCGGACGTGCTTCGCCCAGTCGATCATCCACGACCCCGCCATGCTTGGTCCTGGACGAGCCGACTGACGGCCTCGATCCCAATCAAAAGCACGAGGTGCGCACCTTGATACGCCGCATGGGCGAGAAGAAGGCGATCGTCTTCTCGACCCACATCCTCGAAGAAGTCGACGCGGCCTGCACTCGCGCCATCATCATCGACCGCGGCAAGATCGTCGCCAACGGCACCCCACGCGAGTTGCGACAACGGTCTGACCTCGCCGGCGCTGTCTCCCTGCGCGTCGCCGGCGTCAGCGGCGCGCTCCTGCGTGAACGCCTGCAACAACTCCCGACTGTCAAGCGCTGCACGATCGTTAAAGACGAGCCCGGCGCCGCCTGGGCGCGCGCCTATGCGAGCCAAGGGCGCACGGGACGGCGAACTCAATCAGAGTCTCTATGAACTCGCCGTCCGTGAGCAATGGAAGCTCCTCGAACTGAAAGCCGAGGAAGGGCGGCTCGACGAGGTGTTCCGCAATATCACAATCCCGGAGACCCCAGCCGCCACGAAGGAGGAAACCCGATGACCACAGAAGCCCTTGCGGCCAGTCCGACCGCCAGCCTGCCCGATACCGGCGCGCACACCAGCGCCGTGCGCCATATCACGACCATCACCAAACGGGAACTGTCTGCCTACTTCACGTCCCCGGTCGCCTACGTGTTCATCGTGTTCTTCCTGCTCCTTTGCGGGTTCTTCACGTTCATGGTCGGGCAAGTTCTTTCAACGCGGCGAGGCCTCGTTGATCTCGTTCTTCATCTGGCACCCCTGGCTCTACCTGTTCCTCGTGCCCGCGGTCGGCATGCGCGCCTGGTCCGAGGAACGTCGCTCGGGCACGATCGAGTTGCTGCTTGACCATGCCCATCACGCCGTGGCAGGCCATCGTCGGCAAGTTCATCGCCTCCTGGGTGTTCCTGGCCATCGCGCTGGCGCTGACGTTCCCGCTGGTGCTGACCGTGGGATATCTGGGCAGCCCGGACTATGGCGTTATCTTCTGCGGTTACCTCGGCAGCCTGCTGATGGCCGGAGCGTACCTGGCGATCAGTTGCATGACCTCCGCGCTCACCCGCAACCAGGTCATCAGCTTCATCCTGTCCGTCGTCGCCTGTCTGTTCCTCATCCTGGCGGGTTGGCCGCCGGTCACCGACATGCTCGTTCAGTGGGCGCCCAACTGGCTGGTCGAAGGCGTCGCCGCGTTCAGCGTCATGCCCCATTTCGAGAGCTTTCAGCGGGGCGTGATCGACTCGCGAGACCTGATCTACTTCCTCTCGGTGATCGCGTTCAGCTTGTTCACCACCGGCGTGATCATCCGCAGTCATCGCGCCGGCTGAGCCCGCCTCCGCTCCTGCCACCATTCGCTAACGCCGTACTCGCACCATGAACACGAACAAACATAAATGGGAGCCGCTGCTCTACTCCGGGCTCGGAGTCGCGGCCATGTTCCTCATCCTCGTCGCCATCGGCGTCATCGCGGGCGCCGCAAAAGTCCGCCTCGACCTCACCGCCGACCGCGTCTACACGCTCTCCGAGGGCACCAAGCAAGATCCTGGGCAAGCTCGATACGCCGCGTCACAATCAACTTCTACTGCACCCAGTCCGAGAACCAGATGCCCGTCCCGCTGAAGACCTACGCCAAACGGGTCGAGGATCTGCTGGCCGAATATCGCCAGCGCTCGGGAGGCAAAATCGAGATCAAGAAGTTCGATCCCCAACCCGATTCCGATGCCGAGGACTCGGCCCGACTCGACGGCGTCGAAGGCCAGAGCATCGGCGACGGCGGCATCATCGGCCTGGGCGACAAGGTCTACCTGGGCCTGTCGGTCACCTGCGTCGATCAGAAAGTGGCTCTGCCCTTCCTCGACCCCTCCCGCGAACGGCTGCTCGAATACGATCTCACCCGCGCCATCGCCCAGGTCGTCAACCCCCAAAAGCAGAACCTCGGCGTCATGAGCGGCCTGCCCATCTTCGGCCAAATGAACCCGATGATGACGCGCATGGGGGGCGGCCCAACAGGAACCGTGGGTCTTCCTCAACGAGCTGAAGCGCGATTTCAACGTCAAGCAGATCGAAATGACCGCCGACGAAGATCGACGACGACATCAACGTCCTGCTGGTGGTTCATCCGTCGAACGTCACGGACAAGACCCAGTACGCCATCGATCAGTTCGTCCTGCGCGGCGGCAAACTGATCGCCCTCCTGGATCCGCTCTCCGTGTTCGACTCGCGCAACGCGATGAACCCGCAGAATATGATGCAGCGGGCGGCCTCGGGCGGATCGCGACCTGCCCAAGCTCCTCGAAGGCCTGGGGACTGAAGTTCGACGTCGACAAGGTGATCGCCGACAAGAACTACGTGACCATGGTGCGCCGCGGCACGGGCGGCGGACCCGGCGCCCGAACCGACGTGGCTCTCGCTGACCGCCGAAGCCATCGACCGGAGACGAGATCGTCACCAGCCAGATCGACAGCCTGCTGCTGGCGGGCGCCGGCGTTTTCAGCGGCACCCCGACCGAGGGCCTGAAGCAAAAGACCGTGCTGCTCAAGACGTCCCCCAACTCCGATGGCGGTGGACAAGATGATGGCCCAGTTCGGCGCCGACACCTCGAAGGACTTCAAACCCTCAGGCAAGACAATCCCCACTCGCCCTGCTGCTCACCGGCAAGTTCAAGACCGCCTTCCCCGAGGGCCCGCCCGCTGCCAGCGATCAGAACAGCGACGATGACAAGGAGAAGGCGCAGGCCGACCAGAGCGCCGCCAAGGCCGATGTCCCTGAAGGAATCGCAGAAGGACGGCGTCGTGCTGCTCGTCGGCGACTCGGATTTCATCTACGACCAGTTCTGCGTCCAGGTGCAGAACTTCTTCGGCCAGAAACTGATCTCCCCGTTCAACGGCAACCTCGGCCTGCTCCAGAATGTGGTCGAACAGTTCATGGGCGACAGCAACCTGATCCAGGTCCGCAGCCGCGCGGTGCAGAACCGGCCCTTCACCCGCGTCCGGAAGATTCAGGCCGAGGCGGAGCAGCAGTACCAGACGAAGATCAAGGGCCTCGAGAAAGACCTCGAGGAGGCCCAACAGAAGATCACTGAACTGCAGCGCAACACGCGACGACAAGAGCCAGCGCTTCATCCTGCCTCCCGAGGTACAGGACGAGATCAAGCGGTTCCAGCAGAAGGAGGCGCAGACCAAGCGCGATCTCAAAGAGGTCCGCAAACAGTTGCGCAAAGACATCGACGCTCTCGAGACCCGGTTGAAGTGGGTCAACATCGCCGCCATGCCCTTGCTGGTCACGGTCGGGATGGATCGGCCTCGCCGTGGTGAAACGCAAGAAGACCGCTGCCAAATGAATCGCAAACAACTCACCCTCGTTCTTGTCGCCGTGGTGGTGCTGGGCGGCCTCGGCCTGTGGCTGCGCAACCGCGACCGCGCGTCCTACAAGACCACCCAGGGCCAGATGGGCCAGAAGGTCCTCGGCGAGTTTGACCTCAACACCGTGGCGCAGCATCACCATCAAGCAGGCCACCAACGACACTCAACCTGGTCCAGCAGGACGATCGCTGGATCGTTCAACAGCGGGGCGGCTACCCGGCCAACTTCGCCGAGGTCAGCGAAACCCTCCGCAAGCTCTGGGAACTCAAGGTCGTCCAGCCAATCCGCATCGGCCCATCCCAACTCGCCCGCCTCGAATTGACCGCCTCCGACAACACCAACAGCGCCACACTCGTCGTGCTCAAAGACAAGGACGGCAAGACGGTCCGCACGGTCGCCCTCGGCAAGAAACATATGCGCCAGTCCGCCAGCCCTTCGCCCTTCGGCGGCGACGAGGGCTGGCCAGACGGTCGCTACGTCATGCTCGAAGACAACCCCGAAAGCGTCAGCCTTGTCTCCGAGACCTTCAGCAACCTCGAACCGAAGCCGGAACAGTGGCTCAACAAGGACTTCTTCAAAGTCGAAAAGGTGAAGTCCGTCGCGGTCACTTACCCGGTCGCCACCAACTCCTGGAAGGTCAGTCGCGAGACGGAAACCGGCGAATGGACTCTCGCCGACGCCCAGCCGACCGAGAAGCTCGATAGCACCAAGACGTCCAGCTTCGCCAACGCCCTCTCCTGGCCCAGCTTCAATGACGTGGTGGTCGACCCTCAACCGGGACAATCGGCCTCGATCACGCCCACCGTCGCCGTCCTCGAAACCTTCGACGGTTTCGCCTACACCGTAAAGGCGGCCAAGAAGGAAGGCGAAGACATCCTACTACATGACCGTTGCCGTCACCGCCGATATCCCCCAAGCCCGGACGCCCGCCGAGGATGAGAAACCCGAGGACAAGGAACGGCTCGACAAGGAATTCAAGGAAAAGACCGACAAACTCAATGAGAAGCTCCAAGCAAGAGAAGGCCCTCGAGAAATGGACCTACGTGGTCTCGAAATATACCCTCGACTCCCTCTTGAAAGACCGTCATTCCCTGCTGGCCGAAAAGAAAGACGCGCCTCCCTCCGACACCGCCACCCCTGCCGAGGTCACTCCGCCCTCGATCGTCCCCGAACTGGCGCCAATCCCGCCCGCACCCGCACCTGCCTCTACCGACGTGCTCAAGCCAAAGCTCCCCGCGCAAGCCGTGCCCCCGCCCCTCCCCACGCCGCCCACGCCGCCCACGCCGCCCGTTCCCGACGCGCCACCCGTGCCTGCAACCACAAACGGGATAACGACCGATCCACCCACCCCGCCGGCACCGCCGGCGCTGCCAGCGCCGCCCGCACCCACCCCCTCGACGGCTCCGCCCGAGACACCGAAATAGAGACAATGGGGTCGCATCCAAATAGTTGACTGCGGCGAATGGTCTTGCCGCGGCGCTGAATGCGGGCATAGTAACTCGCGCTGAACGGTGGCCGGCGTGGCGGAATTGGCAGACGCGCTAGACTCAAAATCTGGTACTCGTAAGAGTGTGTGGGTTCGACCCCCTCCGCCGGCACCAATCGGGTTGAGGGCTGTGCCGGGCTCACGCCGTGGTATCGCGGGTGTGGCCAGGTTTGCGGATCAACTCGGCTTCCTGGTCGCGCACCACGAGCACGGGACAGGGGGAATGGCGTACCACGCGTTCGGCAGTGCTGCCCAGCAACACGTGCGTCAGGCCGGCGTAGCCGTGGGTGGTGATGACCACGAGATCAACCTGATACTCGCGCGCAGTGGCAGCGATTTCCTGGTACGGTTTGCCCAGGCGCAAGACAACCTCGCACGTCACCCCGGACGCGGCGTGCTCGGCAGCGACCGCCTCCAGGCGATCGCGCGCGTCCCGCTGGAAATTCTCTTCGAGTGTGTTGGGTGGCAGCGGCACATACCCAAAATCCGAGGGGTAAACGATCGGCTCCGTGACGTGCATGAGGATGAGTCGTGCCCGAAAAAGTCGCGCGAAAGCGACCGCATAGCGGAGGGCCTTCATCGCATGGGCCGAGAAGTCCAAGGGCACGAGGATCCGCCCGAGTTCCAAAACCGAACCGGGACTGGCGTTCGGCGTCGCGGCCTCTCCCTCGGGCAAGCGGCCCTCGGCTGAAGTGGGGTTGGGATTCATAGGCGTTGATCGGTGTTGCGGTGTTGTGACGTGCGATGACACCAGTGTACGCGCCCGTGTCCGGAAACTCAACCTGCGATCGTGGGCTCGAACGGTCCTGCCATGCCGGCCTCAACCCTTCGAATGGGCGTCCGGATCCTCGGCGATCGGCGCAATGATGGTAAAGGTGCTGCCTTGGCCGATCTCGGAGGAAACGACCAGGCCGTGTCCCATCTCTTTGGCGAACTCGTACACCATGTAGAGCCCCAGACCAGTGCCGCGGCGCGAAGAGAAAGCCTTGGTGGTGAAGAACGGCTCGAAAATCCGCAACAGGATGTCGGCAGGAATCCCAGCACCGTTGTCCTCAACCGCAATCGCCACGTAGCCGTCTGCGGGGCGCGGCATAAGAATCGGGTTGGGAGGGAGGGTGTCAAGCCGTCGGGCGCGCACGCGGATCTCACCGCCGGGCTGAAGGGCGTCCGCGGCGTTGAGGATCAAATTCACCAAGACCTGCTGCATCAGGTCGCGCGCTGCTCGGACGGCGGGCAGACCCGATTCGACGGATTGCTCGATGCGGACGCTGCGCCGCAGCCTCTCGCCCAGCAGACGAATCGTCTCGTCGATGATGCCGACCGGGTCGCAGGCGCGCAGTCCGGTCTCGCCAACGCGTCCGAAGCCGAGCATCGCGCGGACAATGCCTGTGGCCTGATCGACCATCGTCTTGATGCGGGCGACACGGGTCAGCACCTTGTCCCGGTCGCTCAAGTTCGCCTCGATGATCTGGGCTGAGCCGCGGATGATCGAGAGCATGTTGTTGAAGTCATGGGCGATACCTGCGGCGAGGGTGCCCAGCGCAGTCATTTTCTGGCTGTGGACCAACGCCTGGGTGGCTTGCTCGAGTTCGCGCGTTCGCTCGGCTACTTTCAGTTCGACCTCGGCATAACTCCGGCGAAGCTGCAGATGACGGTTGACGGCCAAAGCGGCGAAAAACAGCGCGACGACAGCGCCGACGATCACAACGAAAAGAACCCGGCTCTCCCGGTACCACGGCACGACAACCTGAAACTGGGAGACGAACGGCTTCGGCTCGAAATTCCAGTTTCGGTCCAGGGCCCGCATCTCGAGTCGATGCTTGCCAGGCGGCACGTCCCGCAGAACGACCGACGCTCCCGATGCGAACGGCGACCAGTTCCCTCCGTCCAGCCGATGCGAGAACAGCAAGCGCTGATCCGGGGTTTGCTGCCAGCGGTCCCGCCCGCGCACGAGGACCTCAATCGTGTTCTCCGGGCGACCGCCCCCCGCCTGCTCCACAGACACCGAGAGCGTCCGGGGCGGATCGATGTCCGCACGCGGAAAGTACTCGGCGACCCCGCGAGACGTTCCGACCCAGAGGCGACGCGAACGATCCTCGATCAGCGCGAAACAGGCGTCCGCGGGCAGCCCATCGTCTTCGCCCAACCACGCCCAGGCCTCCTTGTACTGTCGGTAGAGGCTGCTGGCCGTCGCCACCCAGACCGTGCCGTCGTGAGCGCGGACCATCGAGCTGACCCGATCCAGGCTGCTCAACACAGTGGTCCAGGTCTTGCCGTCGAACTCGACAATCCGTCCCAGGCCAGCGCACCAGACTCGTCCGTCGCCAAGCTCAGCCCAGCAAAGCGCTCCTTCCGCCGGGTAGCCGTCGGATGTGGTGAATCGCTGCCAGTGCCCGTCGCGCCAGAGGGCTGCCCCGCTGCTCCCCCCCAGCCACACATCCCCGTTCTGCGCCTCCGCCAGAAAGAAAAGCTCGCTGCCCAGATCCACCGCAGGAGGCGCGCCCACCCAGTCCCGGAAGCCGTGGCCATCGTAAAGCTCGAATTGATACTCGTTGGCGGACGCGTCGGGAGCCGCAGTCTCCAGACACAGCGTCGAGTTCGACCATTGGCGGAGCACCCGCCGGAGATGCCGTCCGGACGGGTGCTCGACCTGCTTCAGCTTGCCGGTGTCCGGCGTGAAGACCCACAGTTGCTCGGCGACGCTTACGGCGATCTGGTTCTCGCCTACCAGGAACAACCCGTCCCGAACACGGAACAGCGGCTCGAAACCGTCAGGCCAGGCATGCTGGCGCCACTGGCCGTCCTGGGCCACCAGCAAACCGGCGCCGGTCGCAAACCAGAGTCGTCCCTGACTGTCTTCAATGCCGGCGTAGACGACGGAGTCGAAAGCGGCGGCGCCGGCCGGCGTCCGCCACGCCGACGGCGCATAGCGCATCAACCCATCGAGGGTCGCCAGCCAGAACACGCCGCGCGGTTGGACGGCGACGTCGTAGTACTGGTTGGGCGTGACGGCCACGCGCTCGACCGCCTCCGCGTCGGGTCCGAGCCGCACCAGGGCGTTAATCGTGACGCCCCAGAAGCGACCCGGCTCAACATCGCGCCAGGCAAACCGCAGGCTGCCGTTCTGAAACGCTCGCGAAATCCAGTTCGTGCCGTCGAAATGCACCAACACCCGGCGGTTCAACGCGTTGGATTCGGCGAGAGCGGTGATCCCGCCGGCATCGTCTTCGAACGGACGCTGCACATCCCGAGTGCGCATGGCGGCGGGCAGCGGATGCTCGACCCAGGGCGTCTGGGCGCGCAGTTGTCGCAGGGGGCCCGGAAGCTTCGCCAGACCTGCGGCCCCGGTGATCCACACCCCGCCGTCGTACGCCGGCACCATGTCGATGAACCGCCCGAGGCTGGTTTCACGGGCCCAGCGCAGGACTCGCCATTCGCGGGCGATCGCTCGATACTCCGCCAGGCGATCGGGCAGCAGCAGCAGCACCCGATCCTGCTCGGCCGGGAGCAGGGGGATCTGGCGGATGGACCGGGCCAGGCTCGACTCGCCTTCCAGATGAACGTCGGCAATCGGGTGACGGATCCATTCGTCGTTGGCGAATTCCATGAGTCCGTGCGTGTAGACCGACCAGATCCTGCCAGCCCGGCTTTCGTAGATGCGATAGTTGCGCTCGCCGGGGGCCGGGATGTGCCGGATCCCATAGCCATCCAGAAAACTCACCGCATCCACCTCGCCGTGTTTGACCCAGAGGTTCCCGCGCGGCGTCACGGTAATCGCGGTGGTGATGGACTCAGTGAGGCCATCCGCCGCTTTATACACGCGCCAATCCGCATCGCTCGGCGTCTGGGCAGACGCCCCGCCAGCGAGCAACACCAGCAGACCAGCCGCCGCGGCCGTTGCGCCCGCGGCTCCGCCGGCCGGGCCCAGCCCACGAGGGCGGCTTGCGCGCAGCCGCCGAGGACGGTGAAACTCGACACACACAGAATCCTTAAAGCCTGGCGGGAGAGGGATGCCCGGAACCTGACTTGATGACCACATGTTCGGGGCTTGCTGGATTCGAACACTTACCTCGCCGGGCGAGTATTCTGCCGCTCGATCTCGGCCTTCACGAGGCGTTGGGTCACCTCGAACACCAGGCTCCCTGCCCTCGCGCTGTCGGTCAGATAACCGCCCTGCACCGCAGACTCGCACAGTTCGGCCGCCGGCTTCAGTTCGCCACGGCGACGCATGACATCCGCCAACCGGGCGATCACCCGCAGCGGCGCTCCCGGATCAATCTTGAATTTCGCCGAGCCGCGCGGGAGGTCTGCCGTCAGCGCGCCGCGCCCGTGCTGCAGGCAGAGTTCGTCGTCGCCGCGGTCCCAGGCCAACTCGGCCAGGTAAACCTGGTAGACACGCTGGTTGTCGGGGTCCAACTCGATCAGGCGCTCGAGAATGGCAATCAACTCGTCCGTCGGCGGGCCATAAAAGCACGAGCGCTGTTCGCTGTAGGCGCGCATCAGACCCAACCCATACTGCCGCAGCAGAGCCGGGTTCACCCGGGCCCGGTCGATCAACCCGTCCCGGCGAGGGGCAAGGCGGAGAACGTCCAACTCGCCAGGGGCATTCACGAAGGTGAAGCGGGATGCGGTTTCGAGCGGTTCCCAGGCCTGGGGGAAATCGTGCTGCCAGCGCAACAACACGGACGTGATGATATCAAGGAAGGGCTTTCCGCCCTGGACATAGGTTTGGGCGAAGGCCTCGAAGTCCTCCCAAGTCAGCGGGTGGTGCGCGAAGGTACTCGCCCAGCATCGTGGTGGGCCGGCGGGAGAAGTTCTCGTCGATCTGCCGGAATCGACTCGCCCCCTTCCGCACGAAGAAATCCCGTTGCGCCAGATACTCGAGCACAGGGTAGTAGTCGCTGTGAATGCGAGCCTCGGGCGGCGGCAGCAGGGAACCGTAGACCGAAGAAATCAACTCGTGCGAGAGCAGGAGCGGCAGGTTCGTGAGCTGCACCCGCTCCAGATCAGCCTTCACGGACGGCTCGGCCAGGCGCGCCGCGAAGGGGGCGAGATCGTTCGCGCGCGGCTCCACCGTGCCAATCAGCAAAATGTCCGCAGCGTCCGTGTGCCAGATGCTCACGTGGGGAAAAACCTGGCTGAACGTCGCGACGACGGTGTCGAGCCCCGCATCGCTGAACTCGTAGAGCTGCACCCATTGCAGCATCACGCCGCCGGTATCCAGATGAGCGCGGCACTGCTGGTAAAACTCGAGGGTGAACACCCCGGCAACACCCGCCATCCACGGGTTGGAGGGCTCGCTGATGATCGTCTGGTACCGTCGCTGGTTGAGCAACAGATAGGACTTCGCATCGTCGATGACCAGGCGCATGCGCGGGTCGCGCAGCACGTCCCGATTGTAAGCCGCGAACAGCCGCGCAGCTTCGACCACCTCAGGCGAGATTTCCACCACGTCGATCGTCTGCACGCTGGGATGCGCGGCAACCGCCCCGGCCGTCACCCCGCTCCCCAGGCCAACAACCAGCACGTTCGTGGCCGCCGGATGCAGCAGGATCGGCAGGTGCCCCGCCAGCAGTTGCGTGGTCATGTCACCCAAGGTGCTCGCGTCGGTCTTGCCGTTGACCTTGAGGAAAAAATCGGTGGCCGGATTCTCGCCTGTGTGGACACTCACTGTGGCGCCCGCCCCATCCCGATAGAAGAGCAGTGTGCCGTCCTTCACGCCCTGGTGGTATTCGCGCCAGTTCGTGGCCAGATCCCTCTGCCGAAAGACACCCAAGGTCAGCGCATTCCGCCAATAGTGGCTCAGGAAAGGGGAAAGGACCGCCAACATCACAATCAACACAGCCGAACCCGCCACCGCAATGCGCCGGAGACGTCCGCGCTCGACACGCACAACGATCGCCAGTCCGATCAACACATTCAAAGCCACACCCAGCACGAACGTGCCGGCCAAACCCAGCCTCGGGAGCAGCCACAGACCGGTCAGCGCCGCGCCCAGCACAGTGCCCAGCGTGTTCACCGCGAAGACGCGCCCCACCGTGCGGCCGGCTCGCTCGATCGACGGGGTGGCGGCGCGCGTCACCAGCGGCAGGGTCATCCCCAACCACACGGTCGGCACAAACATCACGGCGAAACAGAGCAATCCCTGCAAGCCCTGGTACAGCCCGTAAGCCTCAGGCCGCCGCGCCAGGAGGTCGGCCAGCCGGCCAAACCAATACGGGAGAAACTCGTAAAAGAACAGCGAGAGCCCCACCGTGACCGCCAGCGCCAGCTCCGTCCAGGCAAACGCCGCCAGCGAGCGCCGCAACGATCGCCAACGATAGACGATCCACGCCCCCACCGTCAGACCGGTGATGAACGTGATCAGCATCAGCGAGAACGCGTGCGTGCTCGAACCCAGGGCCAGCGCCAGCAACCGCGTCCAGGCCACCTGGTAAAGCATGGCCACGAAACCCGACAAACCAATCCCGAGAACGGCCAGCCGCAGATCCACAGGCGCGTACGTCTCCCATTCCGCGTCCGACACCACACCGGACGCAGTGGCGACCGGCGAGGCGTTCGCGACGGGGCCGGCTTGACCTTCCCGAATGAAGCCGCTGACAAACAAGGCCAGCGCGCCCACCGTGAGGTTCAGCACGGCTCCGACCATCACCGTCGCTTGCAGGCCAATCGCCTCGATCCACCAGAAGTCCGCCAGCCCTATCCCGATCACCCCGCCGGCGCTGTTGATGAAGTAAAGCGCCGCAACCTTCTCGCGCATCTCCCCCAGGGAACGCGTGAGCAGCCGCGTCAACAGGGGCAGCGTGCCGCCCATCAGCACGGTGGGGATCAATATGGTCAGCAGGCTGAAAACGAACTTCAACGCCAGCAACCCCGCCGAGCCCGGCGCCAGCGAACGCGCCAGGCCAAGAAACGCGTTGTAGCAGACCTCGTAGTAGTGCGGAAAAACCAGGGCGTAGACGCCAATCGCAATCTCCAGCCACGCATAGCTGGCCAGCGGGCGCCGGGTCCGATCCGCCCAGACACCAATCCACACGTTGCCCAGCGCCAGCCCGCCCATGAACGCGACCAACACCGCAATCACCGCGTAGCTGGTGTGACCCAGGAACAGGGCGAGATACCGCGCCCAGACAATCTCATAGACGAGCCCGGCCATGCCCGACAACAGCAGGCACAGCATCGCCACGCGGAGCAGTAATCGGCTGCGGTCTTTCACGCCGCCGGATGCTACCGTCACACCTCACCGCCGCAATCCTAATCCCGATTCGGCATCCTCCGGCGCAATCCTCAGAACCCCGGCGCCACAGCCGCCGCGGACTCGTTCACTGGCCCCGGGCGCGCAATCCGGGGCGCGGTCCGGATTCTGGGTCGAACCGCCAGCCAGTCGATCCCCTGGAACTCAGGGTCGGGAATGTCGCGGATCTCCTCGTCGCCCAGATAAGGACAAATCGCATCCACCCACACGATGAGTCGCAGCCGGCTCAGAGGATCGATGACAGTGTCGTGGTGGCCGCCGTGCGAGACCAACTCGATGAGCCGGCTCCGACTCGACAGGCCGGACATCGGCGCCGGCGTGCGGTAGCCCGCCGGGTCCGTCGTCCCAAAAGCCTCGACCATCAGCATGTCCGCAATCCCCCATCCGGGCGGACGAGGCTCCGGCGCGCTGTAGGGCGCTCCCCAACTCGGACGGCCGGTCAAAACCCAGTAGGGCTCGTCAAACCCCAGAAACCCAGGACGCGCCGTGAGGTCGAGCGTCTGGCGCCCGGCCCCTTCGCCTGCGTGGCATTCGACACAGTACCGATCCAGGATCGGTCTGACGTAGCGCGCGTAGCTCACTGTGGTGTCGGACCACGGCGGCGGCGTGATCGTCCGAGGCAGGGACGCCGGGCGGCGGTAGGCCGCACTGACGGACGGAGCGCGGCTGTGGCGTTCGTGGCACCCGAGACACCCGCGTCTTTCGCCGGGCATCAGGTTCGCGAAACTGCGCATGGTGTGCAGCGCGCACTGGTCGGCGTCGAGGAGTTGAAAATGGAGGGGGATGCCCGCGGGCGCTTCGAACAAAACCGAGCCGTCGTCCTCGATGGGGACGGTCCCCAGCAGGCGCTTGACGCCATCGGATTGCACCCCCGACACCACCGGGCCGGTCGAAAGATAGGGGCGTTTGTGCCAATAGGTGTAGGTCTTGTGGTCGATGCTCAGAACGCGCAAAAACTTCGCCCTGCCGCGCAGCACTTCGGGCGCACCGGCATACACATCGCGACTGTAGAGCACGCCAGGCTGTGGAGAATCCTCCCGGCCCGCCAGGGGCCACACGACGGCGTCTTCGAGAACCGGCGCCCGCGGCCGCGGCCTCACCGGCAGGGCGTGGAGAACGTGGTGCGCACCCTCGTAGATCAATTCGCGATTGCCATCGACGTCCATCAGGTAGAGCACGAACTTGCCGTCCCGGTTCGCGGACACGAGGAAGTCGCGTTCGCTCAGCGGGTAGGGCGAGTAATAGGCGGCGTACTCGCCGCTCGAATGGTACTGCGGCGATTCCACCGGATCGACCGGGCCGTTCCCGCACTCGGGCCACGGCACGTCGGCGGTGACCTTGGTCAGGCCGTCGGGAAAATTCAGCCCTGCGTTCGGGTCGATGATCCCAACCGATCCGGCGAACCAGTTGTGATGGGCGCTGCCGGTGACCATCACACGCGCGCTGCCGGGGATGCCGCGCGCATCCTTGACCAGATCCGGCCACACGCTCTGGTTGCCCCACAACGTGCTCGCCTGCGTTCCGTCCGGATGCACGGTCCAGAGCTTCTGGGCGCGCCAGAGCGGCTTGTCCGTGTACTCCCAGCGCGTGTACACCAGCCGGCCATCCGCCAGAACCGAGGGGAGATAGTCGGGTTCGTTGTTCGCCGAAATGAGGTACATGTTCCCTCCATCCAAATCGCAGCGCGCGAGCACGAACGCGCTGGTGGGCGGCATGCAGCGCACATAGGTGTGACCGCGTGTCGTGGTGAAAACCACCCGCCGCTCGTCCGGAAGATAGATCGGATCCAAATCGTCGTACGGGCCGTCCGTCAACTGGCGCAACCCCGAACCGTCAATCCCGATTTCGTATAGATGAAAGGACTTCTCGTTGTGCGGTTTGTAACAGAACAGCACCCGGCTCCCATCCCAGGAAAGATCGGGTCGCCAAAAGGCGCCATGCAGCGGAGCTTGCGGCATGAGCTGTCGGAGCTGGCCCCCTGGCCCAAGCCCCTCCAATACCAGCAAGCGCCCCCCAGGCACCGCCATGTACCCGAGCCGATGCCGCGTCTCGTGCTGCCATTCACTCCCCTCCGGAAAAGGCATGTCCACAAACAAGACCCGATCAAAATCCACAGCCGGGTTGCGGAACATCAGGCCGCGTTTCAACTCACGCACCTCGAAATACAGACCACGGTCGGGCGCCGTCAACGCCATCGCCCGACGCTCGAGTTCGGACAATGCGTTCAAGCACGACTTGACGAAACGTCCTAATGGAATGGACCGATCAGCCGGATTGGGCCGATCACTCGGATCGTCCGGATCGGACGCTTCGGCGTACTCGTCACCTGCCGCGAACCGCCGCGCCAGTTGCCGGGTCCAGGCGATCTCCTCACGGATCCGCTCCGGTGCGGGCGCGCCACCCGTCTGGTGCAGCCAGTCGCGCTCGAGCGCGGCCCGCGCCTCCGCCTCGGTCAGGGTCCGAGCCGCAGGCGTGTGTGGACGCACGTAAGGCGCCACCGCCTCTTGCGCCTGGGGGCGAAACTGAATCCGACGGCCAGCCGCAACCAGAACCTCGATCCACGCCGGAGAACACGCCGCGGCGTCTCCCTGCGCTTCGAGAGCCGCCAACTCGCGCTCGATCGCCTCGATGTCTTCCCACGCGCGCAAGGCCTCCGGCGTCTGCCGCCCCCACTGTCCCTTGGTCAGCGGTCTGTATTCGACGAGCAACTCCCGCACTCGGGCACCCTCACGGGCCAGAATGCCGGCGTCGCGCGTCTCGAACAGGTCCGCCACACTCGGCCCCCTCAGGCGGCTGAACTCGTCAAACTCCCGAGGATGAAGGCCCTTCACGCGCCGGACCAGGGCCCCCACGGTCTGCGCGTCCGGACCCTCAGACAGACCGGCAAGTCGCGCGCGCGTCCGCGCGATCGTCTCGGCAAAAGTCGGTCCCGGATCGAGAAGACCCGCCAAACGCTCCTCCAACTCTCGCTCGAATCGTTCGAGCGCAGGCTGTCCGCTGGCAAATAATCCCCCGACCTCCGCGGCAGTCAAAGCCTCGCCATAGAGGCGCGCGTCGTCCAGGGCGCCCTGGAAACACTCGCTGCCGTCCATCGACCCCACACAACTCGGGGCGCCACCGCCCGCGGCCAGCCGGCCCTCCCGCTCGAGCGCGCGGATCTCCCGGCCATCGAGGTAGACGCGCATCCAACGCCCGTCGAACGTCGCCGCGCAGTGATGCCATCGCCCGTCCAGCACCTGCTCGGGATCGATCGGCGCGTCGCATTCCACATACCCGTTCACGTTGAGGCCGAGTGACAAGATGGTGCCGTTCTCTTGGAACGAGAAGAGCACCCTCTTCTCTCCGTCCTCTTTGCGGAAGATCTCGTTGTAGCGGTCGAATGCAGCGGGCTGGACCCACGCACTCAGGGTGATCCGCTGCAATGCCTCCATGCCGAGCCCGCCCGCCACCCACAGCCGGTGCTGGCCGGAGAGCCGCAGCGCGGCGCCGAACACGCCCGGCACGCGCCTCCCCGCAGCGCCTGCACCGAGTTCGATCTGGATCGCGCGCCCGTTGCCTCCGCTGTCCGCAGCAATGGCGCCCCCGTCCTCGTCAAAGGGCCAATGAGCCAGAAGGAGCCGGCCCACCGTCGCAGGATCAGGCCGGGCCTCCGGGACAACCGGCACGCTGGCCGCCATGCTGGCGAAAAGCCAAAGCACCGCCATGAACGGGCATCGTTGCATCGCACACCATGGTCACGACAAGGCGCCCCGTTTGCCAAGCGCATTCGGACGCGGTTCTCACCGCGCCCCTGCCTGGCCGCGGGATCGAGGGTCGGCCGCGGCCACCAACGCGCTGCCCTCCCGCTGGGCGGCCACGGCCTGCGTCGCCGCCAGCGATCGGACCTCCGCCACGCGATGACCGCGCCGTTCCAACTCGCGGCGCACTTCGCGGGGCACGCCCGGCTCGACCCGGAGTTCGTCCGGCCGCCATTGGTGATGGAACCGTGGGTGTCGCAAAGCGGTCTCGAGGTCCATCCCAAAATCGAGCGTGTTGACCAACGCCAGCACCGTTTGGCTGATGATGGTCGGACCACCCGAGGCGCCGACAGCCAGGATCGGGCGCCCGCCCTCGAACACGATCGTAGGGCTCATGCTCGACAGCGGTCGCTTGCCCGGCGCCACCGCGTTGGCCATTGCTCCCACCAAACCAAAATAGTTGGTCGCGCCCGGCTGGGCCGAAAAATCATCCATCTGGTTGTTCAACACGATGCCCGTCCCTGGCACGATGACCTTCGATCCGAAGGCCGTGTTTAACGTCGCCGTGCCGGCCACCCAGTTGCCGGCGGCGTCCGCCGTCGAAAAATGCGTGGTGTGACCGCCCAAAGGGCCTCTCAGCACGCTCTCCGGCTCGCCGTGGCCCGCCACCGGAGTCGCTGCGTCAAGCCGGATGTCCCGCGCCAGCCGCTCCGCATACGCTTTCGAGACCAGACCGCCCGGAACAAAGGTGAAAGCGGGGTCCCCCAACCAGTGCGCCCGGTCCGCGAACGCCCGCTTCATCGCTTCCACGAGCACATGCGCGCTGTCGGACGATCCCGCTCCCATCCGGCGCAAATCAAACCCCTCGACCATGTTCAGGATTTGCGCGACATGAACTCCGCCTGAACTCGGAGGTGGGAACCCGACAATCTCGCAGCCGCGGTAAGAAGTGCGGATCGGCTGCCGCAACCGAATGCGATAGCGCGCGAAGTCCTGCTCCGTCAGCAGACCGCCCTGCTGCCGCATCCATTGCGCCGTCGCCTGCGCAAAGGGCCCGCGGTAGAACCAACACGGCCCTTCCAACGCGAGCGCCCGATAACTCCGGGCCAAGTCGCGTTGGCGCAACCGATCCCCCGCCTGCCAAGGCGAGCCGTCGCGGCGCAGCAAGACCGCACGAGTCGACGAGAATCGCCCCAGTTCCGGCGCGGTCTCCTCGAACACCGAGGCCTGCCGGGCATCCACAACAAAACCCGCGTCGGCGAGGCGCGCGGCCCGCTCGAAGTGCTCGCGCAACGGACGGCGCCCGTAGCGCCGCGCGACATAATCGTACGCCGCGAGTGCCCCCGGCACCCCCACCGACAACGCGCCCGTCCGGCTCAACTCGGGATCTGCCCGTCCGTCGCGAAGGAACATGGCTTCGGTCGCCGCCTGCGGCGCGGTTTCGCGCCCGTCCACCGCGACCAGGGAACCGTCGGCCGCGCGGATCAGCAGGAAACAACCGCCTCCCAAACCGGAGTTGTGGCCGTCCACCACCCCGAGCACGAGCGCCGCCGCGATGGCCGCATCGATCGCGTTGCCGCCACGTTCCATCGCGGCCAGGCCCGCCTCGGTCGCCAAGGCCGCCCCGGACGACACCGCCCCCCGCGGCCCCGCTGCCTGATGGACCGGCGCCTGGGACGCCTGAACCAGAACCGACCCGGCCAGCCAGATCGCAAGAAGCGTTTGTCCGGTCATGCAGCGGTCCGGGGCAACCGGCAGCCTATTCCGCCACCGCCACCTCGAGGGTCTCCTCCCGTTCCGTCTCCCGGTCTTCCTCGTCGGTGAGCGGCGGGCCGTCGACCGGCGTCTCGATCGAGGCAGAAGCCCGGTCGGACACCGGCTCATCGGCCTTGTGGAACTTGACGCTGACAATCTTGCTGACGCCCTGCTCCTGCATCGTGATCCCGTACAGAACGTCCGCCATCCCGATGGTGCGTTTGTTGTGGGTGATGACGATGAACTGGGAATGCGCCAGAAACCGCCGCAGCACCTTGATGAAACGATTGATGTTCGACTCGTCCAGCGGCGCATCCAACTCGTCCAGCAGGCAGAACGGACTCGGACGCACCTGGTAGATGGCGAAGAGCAGCGCCACCGCGGTCATCGTCTGTTCGCCACCCGACAACAACGAGATGCTGCGCAGTTGTTTGCCGGGGGGACGCGCCATGATCTCGATCCCGCTCTCGAGCACATCCCCTTCGTCCACCAGATTCAGATCGGCAGCACCGCCGCCGAAAATCTCCACAAAGATCGAACGGAAGTTCTCCCGGATCTTGTGAAACGTCTCCGTGAACATCTCCCGCGTCTGGGTGTTGACGCGGTTGATCACCTCGACAAGTTGCGCCTTGGCCTTCACCAGATCATCGTGCTGCGCGCTCAGGAATTGATGCCGCTGCTCAGTCTCCTCGTATTCCTCGATCGCCACCAGGTTCACCGGCCCCATCTCGTCGATCTTCGCCTGCAGCGCCGCCACCTGCCCCGCCACGGCGTCCCAGTCCGTCGAAACCCCCGCCGCCGCCATCTCCTCCGGCGTCAACGTCTCGACCCGCGCCGGTCCATCCGCGGCGTACGTGATGGTGATGCACTCGCCCCGCACGTCGGCCAGGTTCACCTGATACCGCTGCTGAATCCGGTCGACGATGTTCTGCAGCGCCATCTCCTTCTGCGCCCGTTCCACCTCGGCGGCGCTGCGCAGTTCCTGCTGCTCGGCCAGGCGGCGGCGATGGCCGCGCAGGGCCTCCTCGCGCGTGGCAATCTCCCCGGCCTCGGCGTCCCGTTGCGCCTGCAAACCCGCCGCGCGCGCGCTCGACTGGTCGCGCTCGTGCTGGAGGCCGCCGATGCGCCCGCGCGAGTCCTCGATTTCCACCTCGGCCTGGCCACGGCGATCGAGCACCTGCGCAATCTCCCGCCGCCGCGTTTCGGCCAGTTGCGTAAGCTCGCGGATTCGTTCTTCGAGCGGCGCCTGCTGCTGCCGAAAGGAGGCCGCCATTTGCTCCTCGGTCGCCACCGCCACTTTGGCCTCTGTCACCGCCGTGTTGAGTCCATCCCGCCGGACCCGCAATTCCTCGATTGCAGTCGTCAGCTCCGTCAATCCGCGCTGTGCCTCCTGGTCCCGCGCTTCGAGTTCACCCACCCGCGCGGCCAGAGCGGTCCGCCGCTCGTCGCCCTCGCGCTGCTGGCCGGCCAGGGTCTGAATCTCGTAAACCACAGTGTCGACTCGCTGATCGAGCACGCGCTGCGCGTTTTGCAGCGCCTTCCACTCGCCTTGGCGTGTCGCCAGCGCCACTTCCTGCGCCTGCAACTCCGACTGGGCCTGCTGCAAACTCGCCTGCAACGCCGTCTGCTCGCTCAACAACGCGCCCTTGCGCCGGCTCGCACCGTCGACCTGGCTCTGCGTCTCCGCCAACTCCCGGTCCAGTTCCGCAATCTGATTCTTGCGGCCCAGGATCGAAGACGGACCGCGGCTCGGGCCGTTGGCGGATCCGCCCGTGAACACGCCGTGGCGGTTGAGCAACTCGCCCTCCCGCGTGACAAAATCGAATTCCCCCCCGCTCGCGCGCCAGGCAACGGTGGCTGCCGCCAGATCGGGCGCCACATACGTCCGCCCCAACAGGCTCTCCAGCAAAGGCCGCACCGCCGCCTCCGCCTCGACCACCCCAAGCGCGGGAATGCACCCCAGCGCCCGAAGGCGCTCCTGAGGCTCGAGGCCCGCCCCCGGCCCGGCAGCATCCGCCGGCATCGCCTCAGACGCCGCGCCGGGCTCAGCCGCCGCAGCCCTCCGCGCCGCCCCGAGCACCAGGGACGCGATGCTGGCGCGTCCCCTCTTTTGTGCGGCCAGTTCGGAGAGGATTTGCTGCGCCGCTTCCGGCTGATCGGTCAAGACGATCTGCAACTGCGAACCCAGCGCAGCCTCGATGGCCGGGACGAACTCGCTGGGCACACGGAGACGATCCGCCAGCGACCCGAGCACCTGCTGCGTGTCCTGCAACGCGGCCAGAGCGCCTGCCCCAAACCCCTCGTGACTCGCCACCAACTGCTGCAGCACGTTCCGACGCGAATGGTGCTCGGCCAACCGCCGCTGCAATTGGTCCAACTCATGCCCCACCTGCCCGATTTCCTGCTGCACTCCGCGCAGGCGTTCCTGCCGTTCGGCGTAACTCAGCCGGCGGGTCTGCAAAACAACCTGCTCGGCTTCCGACTCCCGCGCAAACTCCTCCAGCCGCTGCCCCAGCCGCATGCGCTCCTCTTCAAGTTGGATCTTCTCCGCGGACAGCTTCTCGAGGCGGATCACGTTCCCCTGCTTCTGCGAATCGAGTGTGCTGATCTCGTTGCGCACGCGCGTCAACTGCTGCGCCGCCTCGAAAACATCGCTCTGGGCCCGACGCAACGCCTCCTGCTTCCCACGCAGGTCCTCCTCGACCACCCGCAACGCCTCGCGCCGCGCGTCCAACTCCCGCCGCAAGTCGCCCAGCCTCGACTCCGCCAACGCCAAACGCTCAGCCGCCGCTGCCAAATCCCGCTCCGCCGTCTGCCGCCGTTCCTCAGCCTCGGCAATGTCCGCCAGCGCCTTTGCATTCTGATCGGCCAACTCCCGCAAACGCTCTTCGTTGTACTGGATCCGATGCTCGTGCCGCTCCGCCTCGGCCTTCAATTCGAGGCCGCGCCGTTGACTCTCGGAAATATCGTGATCGAGCTCGGCCAGCCGGTTCCGCAAATGTGACACCTCGTCTTCCCCGCGCACCACTTCGCCGCTGCACGCCTCGATCTCGGCCCGCATTTGCTCGATGCGTTCCTGACCGTCCCGGATTTCGCCCTGCGCCACGTCGTATTGGTGCCGCGCCAGTTGCGTATCGAGATGCTGCAGCTCGGCCATGAACTGCTTGTAGCGCCGGGCCTTGCCAGCCTGCCGCTGCAACGAGATGATCTGCCGTTTCACCTCGCGGATCAGGTCGGCCACACGCACCAGGTTCTGCTCCGTCCCCTCGAGCTTCCGCAGCGCCTCACGCTTCTGCGCCTTGAATCGGGTAATGCCCGCCGCCTCCTCGAATACCAGTCGGCGATCCTCCGGACGACTCGACAAGATCTGCGTGATGTTCCCCTGCGCCATGATGCTGTAGCTCGCACGTCCCACGCCCGTCCCGGCAAAGAGCTGCTGAATGTCCTTGAGCCGACACGGTGTCTTGTTGATGAAGTACTCGCTCCCGGCATTCCGAAAAACGCGGCGCGTAATGGTCACTTCGTCATACCCAAGTTCCACCCCCGCCGCCTTCAGATGCTCCTGGTCCACCCCCCCAAGAGTCAGCGAAACCTCCGCCAACCCAAGTGGCTTGCGACCGTCCGTCCCGTTGAAAATAACGTCCGTCATCTCCCCGCCCCGCAGTGCCTTCGCCGACTGCTCCCCCAAAACCCAGCGGATCGCGTCCGCTACGTTCGACTTGCCGCACCCGTTCGGCCCCACAATCGCCGTCAGCCCCGGCTGAAAAGCCAGAGTCGTCTTCTCCGCAAACGACTTGAAACCGAAGGCAGCCAAATTCTTCAAATACATCGCGAGCCGGATTATTGGCGAAATATCCAGCGTGTAAAGCTGAAAACCACAAGATGATGTGGGATACCCGAATGTCTGGCCCAACTAATGGGTGTCGGGTGTCAACGGCGCTCAGGAGAGGAAAGTGCCGGCAGCATCCATCGGCCCCTCGCGGGACGAAGGTTCGACTGCAGCTACACGTTTGTTACCTCGCTTTTCCAGTTGGCAGGCCTGAGCGGCTCCCATTAGGGTGACCCCCGCTTTTTGCGCTGGTCCGGGGCACACGTCTCCGCGCCGCGCGATCGGAGTCAAGCGCGTGCACGAACTCGGACCAGTCATCGAAGAGGCTCGCCCGTCATTAACGGGCGACATTCGTGCTTTGGTCGCACGCCTCAGCCCCCCAAACTCCCGCGTTCTCTCTCCCCTCTTGGCCGACCTTGCCCGGGAGCGGGTCGTCGATGCGCCCTCGTTGACCCGGTTCCTCGAAACCTACCAGGCCGAGATCCTCGGCCCGGTGGAATTGACCGCCATCCAACGCGCTTACCAGCACGCCGCTCGCCATGAGATCCGGGAACTCCTGGACTTGGATTGTCAGTTGGGCCGGGACAACCGCCTGACCCGGTTCGCCGCCGCAAGCCAGGCGGTGGGCCGCAGCCACTTGCGGCGCCTGCTCGCGCTGCGCGACCTCCGAGTCGTCCGCCGCTACTGGGACGCGGTCGAGGCCGGACGCGCCTCGGCCTGGCACCCGCTGGTGTACGGCGTGAAACTGTCGGCCTTTTCCATCCCCGTGCGGCAAGGGTTGCTCTACTACGGCGGCCAAACGCTCGGGGGTTTCCTGGATGCGGCGGCAGACTCGCTGAAGCTCTCCGCCTCCGACCGCTCATGCATCGCAGCAGCAATCGACGGCGCCTTGCCCGCCCTCGTCCACCAGAGCCTGTTGCCCCCCACACCACCCCACGTTCAGGTGGTGGGGAATCACGAGTCTTAGCGAGGCTCCGCCTCAGACCGGCCAGGCGTGTGAGCGGCTCGTGGCCGCTGGGTGTCCACCACGATCACCGGCAGTCGACGCCTCGCTAACCTGCATTTCTCACCACTTTTTCCACCGCGAAGCCGGAGTCCTCAAGAGAAGTCAGCATGCAGGTTAGAAAAGCAAAACCGCGCCCGAGTGGATGGAGGGAACTGGGCAACAGAGTGTCGCTGCACCCGGGAGGATTCGGAAGCGCTCTGAACCTCATTGTCCCCTGTGCGGGCGCGGTTTTGCCACAGCCCGGATTTCGTTGTCATCTTCCCCGTGGTGAGAAATCCGGGCTAAGGGGCTGAAATTCCCGGCGTGACTCCAAACAGGAATCGGCGTACGACTGCCCCAGCTATGAATCACGGTTTCCTGCCGCGCTGGCCCCAGACGCTCCTCCTTCTCGCAGCCACACTCGCCCTGGCGTCCGCCGAAGACGCACCGCCGCCCGACTGGCAGAATCCCCGGCTGACCGGTATGAACAATCTGCCGGCGCACGCGACCATGGTCGTGTGTCCCGACGCCGGAACAGCGTTGAGGATCGGACCGGCGTCCAATACCGAACGCGTTCGGTCACGGTTCTACCGCTCGCTCAACGGGAACTGGAAGTACCATTACGGGAAAAACCACACCGAACGAGTCCCGGAATTCTGGCACCCGGAGTTCGACGACCGGTCCTGGGTGACCATCCCCGTGCCCTCGAACGTCGAGATGCACGGCTACGGCATCCCGATTTACGTCAACATCGACTACCCATGGCCCAAACCGTGGAAGCCCCCGTTCGTTCCGGAGAACGATCCGAACAACACCGTCAACTCGTACCGCCGAACCTTCACCGTGCCGGATGCGTGGTCCGGTCGGCGCGTCCTTCTCACCTTCGACGGAGTCAATTCGTTCTTCTATCTCTGGGTCAACGGCCAGAAGGTCGGACTGGGCAAAGACAGCCGCACGCCGGTCGAGTTCGACATCACCCCCTTCCTCAAGCCCGGCCAAAACCTGCTCGCCGTCGAGAACTTCCGCTGGTGCGACGGCTCCTACCTCGAAGACCAGGATTTCTGGCGGATGAGCGGCATCTTCCGCGACGTCTACCTGTGGTCGCCGCCCGACCTCCATATCCGCGACTTCGAGGTGAAAACGGAACTCGATGCGGACTATCGCGATGCGACGCTGAGCGTCACGCTCACCGTCGAAAACAAGACCCGCGGCGAGCCCGAGAATGCCACGTCGAATGCCAACTGCTCGATCGCCCGGCAACCGTAAGATCGCCTCACCGAAACTCATCCTGCGCGTGGCTCCGGATGGCAGCGGCGGGCAGGGAACCATCACGCAATCGATCGTCAATCCCCTCAAGTGGACCGCCGAAACGCCCGCACTCTATCAGGCTGCTGCTCACCGCTCAAGGACGGCGCCGATCGGATTCTCGAAGTGATTCCCGCGAACGTCGGCTTCCGCAGCGTCGAAATCCGGGACGGCAACTTGCTCGTCAACGGCCAGCGCATTCTCATCAAAGGTGCCAATCGCCACGAGATCGATCCGGACCGGGGTCAGGCCATCACGGTCGCCGGCATGCTCGAAGACATCCTCGTCATGAAACAGCATAACCTCAACGCCGTCCGCACTTCCCATTACCCCAACCACCCCGCCTGGTACGATCTCTGCGACCGTTACGGACTTTACCTCGTCGACGAGGCCAACATCGAAAGCCACGGCATGGGCTACGGACGCGAGTCGCTGGCCAATCCCCCCGAGTGGAAAGACGCCCACATCGACCGCACCATCCGCATGGTCGAACGCGACAAGAATCATCCCTCGATCATCATCTGGTCCCTGGGCAACGAGGCCGGCGACGGCCCAAACTTCGAGGCCACCTACGACTGGATCAAGCAGCGCGACCCCTGCCGCCCCGTCCACTACGAACGCGCCGGGTTCGCCCCCAACACCGATATCTACTGCCCCATGTACCCGCACCCGTCCCAGCTCCGCAAGTACGCCGAAGGCGAACGCGTCGACGGCGGTTGGGGACCCGACTTCACCCTCGAAGCCAGGCCGAACGGACGCGCCCGATGATCCTCTGCGAGTATGCCCATGCAATGGGCAACAGCAGCGGCAACATGTGGCATTACTGGGACCTGATCTACAGCAAACCCTACCTCCAGGGCGGCTTCGTCTGGGACTGGGTCGACCAGGCCCTGCGCGAACCCGTGCGCCGCAACGCCACGCTCACCGTCCAGCCCGTGCGGCCAGGCGAACCGTGGTTCTGGGCCTTCGGCGGCGACTACGGCCCGCCCGGCACGCCCAGCGACCAGAACTTCCTCTGCAACGGACTGGTCTCCCCCGACCGCCAGCCCCACCCCGGCCTGCTCGAAGTCAAACACATCTATCAGTACCTCCACTGCAAACCCGCCAACCTCGCCACTCGCACAATCGAAATCGTGAATCGGTTCGATTTCCTGAACCCCAAAGACCTCGTCTCTGTCCATTGGCGCCTGCTCGGCGACGGCCGCCTCACACAGCACGGCGTCCTGCCAGCACCCGACCTCGCCCCCCGCGCCATAACTCAACTCGCCATCCCCGTCCGCCCGTTCACACCCGAACCCGGCATCGAGTACTTCCTCGACTTGAGCTTCCGGCTGCAGCGCGACACGCCTTGGGCCCGCCGCGGCCACGAGATCGCTTGGGACCAGTTCCGCTTGCCGGACGCCGCCCCCGCACCCGCCCCCAACTGGGATTCTCTCCCCAGGCTTGCGGTCAGTGAGACCGACCTGGAAACAAGTGTGACGGGGCCCGACTTCACGGCCAGATTCGACAAACAAACCGGAGCGCTGGCCTCCCTCCAACACCAGGGCAACGAGTTGATCGCATCACCGTTGCGACCGGACTTCTGGCGCGCACCCACCGACAACGACCGCGGACGCGACATGCTCAAGTCGCAAGGCGTGTGGCGCCGCGCCCACGAGGACGCGCAGTTGTCCAGCTTTGTCGTCACGCCCCAGCCCGACGGCCGCGCCGTCACCGTCCAGGCCGTCCTGCGGCTCCCCAAGGTCGATGCGACATGGGAAAACCTCTACCGCGTCCTGCCCAGCGGCGAGATTCTCGTCGACGTCAAGTTCACCCCCGCAAAGTCCGACCTGCCCAAAATCCCCCGGCTCGGAATGCAAATGGTGCTTCCCGCCGGATTCGACCGGATCGCCTGGTTCGGACGCGGCCCTCAGGAAACATATTGCGACCGCAAGGACGCCCGAGCCGGGCGCTACCAGGGCACGGTGCGCGAGCAGCCCTGCCGCGACTACGTCGAACCAGGCGAGAGCGGCAACAAGATCGACGTGCGCTGGGTGGCCTTGACCAACCGCCGCGGCGCCGGCCTGCTCGCCATCGCCGGACCGGACCAGCCGCTCAGCGTCAACGCGTCACACCACACAACCGACGATCTCCAGGCCGTCGCGCATCCGTGCGATCTGCCGCGTCGCAATACCGTTGTCCTGAACCTGGACACACGGCAGCAAGGCGTCGGGGGCAACGACAGTTGGGGCGCTTGGCCCCTCCCCGAATACCTGATCCCCTGCGCGCCGCATCGCTATCAGTTGCGGCTCCGTCCGATCGCCGCAGGCGAAGACCCGGCCCGCCTCGCCCGCACCGCCTGGCCGCAGTTGTAAGCTGGCTCCGCCCCACGCTCGAAACCTCCGGCGTGCGACCGTGCGGCTCGGCTTTGCCGCGCCGGACGGTCAGGCCTGTTCTCACCCGCAATCCACCGGCTCGCCGCCGGCACGATTCCTGAGTGTACAGCCGTCCGGTTTGCGTTACAGTGCCGGGCACATTACGACATGAGCACACCCGATGCGAACGCCACAATGGCGGTATTCCTCGATCTCGAAAACATCGCGCTGGGCGCCCGAGACGCCCATCATCCCCGCTTCGATATCCGCAAAGTCCTCGAACGGCTGCTGCTCAAAGGCCACATCGTCGTCAAGAAGGCCTACTGCGATTTCGACCGGTACAAGGAGTTCAAACGGGACTTGCACGAGGCGGCTTTCGAACTGATCGAGATCCCCCACCTGCGCCAGTCTGGAAAGAACTCCGCCGACATCCGCATGGTGGTGGATGCGCTCGACCTCTGTTACGCCAAGGGGCATGTCGACACCTTCGTCATTCTCAGCGGCGATTCGGATTTCTCGCCCCTTGTCAGCAAGCTGCGCGAGAACGCCAAAACCGTGATCGGCGTCGGCGTCAAAAGCTCGAGTTCCGACCTGTTCATCAAGAATTGCGACGAGTTCCTCTACTACGACGATTTCATCCGCGCCGACACCGCCAAGGCCCGCCAGCGCAGCCGCGCGCCAGTTGCCCCCGCCAAAGCCGCCAAGCCGTCCGAAACCGACGGCGGCCCCCCGCCCGACGATGCGTTCGAACAGTTGATGGCGACCTTCGACGCCGTGCTCGAGGAACGGGAAGAGGACGAGCCCGTCTGGGGCTCGATGATCAAACAGGCCATCAAACGCCGGAATCCCGGCTTCAACGAACGCGCCCACGGCTTCCGCAGCTTCAACGACCTCTTGCGCGAAGCGGAAAAACGCGGGCTGCTCAAACTCGAGCCGGACGAGAAATCGGGCGGCTACATCGTGCGCGAAACACAGGAGGCTTAGCGAGATTCCGCCTCCCAGGACAACTCCCAAGCCAGAGAAAACGCGCACGCGTCCCTTGCTCGCCTCTCCCATCGTCCTCGGTCACCGGAACTGCGGATGAGCCAATAGCCGGTCCCACGTCTCCGTGCTCAGCGGAGCCTGCCGGTAGCTCGGACTCCAAAGCGGCTCCGCGCTGCGTGACCGCCGGGCACGCCCCAGCCAGCGCCGGTCCAGAGGCCGCTCGATCAGATCCACACTGTTCGCGGCAATCGTGGTCTCCTCCTTCTCGCCCGTCGCACCCCCCGCCCCAACGTGGAAACCGGCCAGCAGCAGCGACACACGCACCAGCGTGCTGCGCGAATAGGTCGCCAGCACACAGGGACGCCCCGGATCCAATAGCCCGTGCAGCCTCGCAAAGAGCGCCGCAGTCCACATCTCCGGGTTCTTCGCAGGCGAAAAAGCATCGAACAGAATGCCGTGCGGCTTCGGCCATGCCGCAGCCTCAGACCGACCGAGCAACGTGGGGAAATCCCCCACATGCCGTTCCCAGGCGAGCCTCAGGGCGCGCCGCACAACCGTGACCAGACCAACCCGCAGCAGCCCCAACGCAGCGTCCTCCCAACCGCTGAAGTAATCCAGTTCCCGCGCGTGACCCAGGGCAAACCGCAACGGCTCGAGGGTGCGGTCGAAACTGACCACGCGCAGCCGGCCCGCCAGGTCCTGCGCCGATCGCAACACAGTCGCGATGTTCGCCGCCCCCCCCAAGCCAACGTCCCAAACCACGAACTCGCCGGCCTCAGCCGACAATCGCTCCCGCAACCGCAGCGGCTTCACGTACAAAGCCTCCGCCTCCGCACGCGGACCGATCACGGGGTGATAAGTCTCCCCGGCCGCGCGGTCGCGAATGCTGCAGGCGCCGTTCGCCAACCGCACCAGTTCGTAATCCGAGGACATGCTCACGCGCGCATTGAACCCCATCGCCCGCGTCGGGGCGAGTCAGCGTTTGAGGGGATCGTGAGAGCCAATCAGCCGTCGGCCGAGAAACAGCCATTTGATCGGATCTCCTGCGCTCTCCGGAGTGCAATGACCGAGAATCGATGAAGCGCGACATTCAAAGAGGCAGGCTACAAACCGCTTGGCTGCCTAGGCGCTGTGGCCCGCGGCGGGGACCGTCTTCTTGCGACGAGAACGGCTCCGCCAACAAGTGCTTTCAACTCTGCTCCGGATGGCTAGGATTCCGTCATGAACAGCCCCAGCGATGGTGTCGAGCCTTCGGCGAAGGGCTCCGGGCTGTTCACAACGACGCACTGGAGTGTGGTGTTGGGGGCAAAGCAAGGCGACGCGCCTGACGCGCGAACAGCGCTGGAGAAGCTCTGCCGCACGTACTGGTATCCGCTCTACGCCTTCGTCCGACGTCGCGGATACTCTCCCGAAGACGCTGAGGATCTGACGCAAGGATTCCTCGCGAGCCTGTTGTCCACGCACGCGCTGGGCAACGTCCATCCGGCCAAAGGCCGCTTCCGTTCGTTCCTGCTCGCCTCGCTCAATCACTTTCTCGCCAACGAATGGGATAAAGCCCGCACGCTCAAGCGCGGCGGCGGCCAGCCGGCCATCCCCCTGGACACGGCCGAGACGCGCTACCGGGCCGAACCGAGCGAGGACCTGTCGCCCGATCGCATCTTCGAGCGTCAATGGGCCGTGACGCTGCTGGCCCAGGTGGCCACGCGCCTGCAGGAAGACTACGAGGCCGCGGGCAAGGGCCCGCTGTTCAATGTCCTCCAGGTTTATCTGTCGGGTGACAAAGGCCTGGCCCCGTACCGCGAGACCGCCGACCAACTGGGCTTGAGCCTCGACGCGCTCAAGAAAGCGGTCGAGCGCCTGCGACGGCGTTACGGCGAGCTGCTGCGGGAGGAGATCGCCCATACGGTCAGCGACCCGGCCGAGGTGGACGAGGAAATCCGCTACCTGCGAAGCGTGGTGGCGGCGCGATGATCCCTGTCACCTTCCGCCAGGAAAGCTTCTGTAACGACTGAGCAACGTTATGCCGACCGATCCGGCCAGAACCTGTCTGGAGTGTGGCGCCGAACTGCCCGCGGGGACCGCACCGGGTCAATGCCCCAATTGTCTCCTCGGGCTGGGACTGGCGGCCGCAGAGGGAGAAGACAGAGGACGGAGGACAGAGGTCGGAGGTCAGAAGTCAGAGGGAAGCCAGAGGTGCGCGACCGCCGATCGACCAAATGCTGACGCCTCGGCACTCGGCACTCGTCAGGCCCAGCCCATCACTCATCACTCGTCACTCGTCACTCAATTCGGCGACTACGAACTCCTGGAGGAGATTGGGCGTGGCGGCATGGGCGTGGTTTACAGAGCTCGCCAGAAGAGCCTGGATCGGATCGTCGCCGTCAAGCTGCTCTTGTTCGGGCTGCATGCGCCGCCCGAGTCGGTGAAACGCTTCCGTGCCGAGGCCGTCGCCACCGCCGCACTCCAGCACCCGAACATCGTCGCCATCCACGAAGTCGGCGTCTGCGAGGGGCAGCATTTCCTGGTCATGGATTTCGTCGAGGGACGCAGCCTGGCCACGGTAGATTGCGGATTTCGGATTTCGGATCTCGGATTTCCAGCCGGGCTGCGGGCTACCTGAAGACCATCGCCGAGGCGATCCACTATGCCCACGAGCACGGCCTCCTGCATCGCGACCTCAAGCCGTCCAACATCCTGATCGACGCGAACGACCAGCCGCGCGTGACGGATTTCGGTCTGGCCAAGCGTCTCGAGGGCGACTCGGAACTGACGGTGAGCGGCCAGGTGTTGGGTTCACCCAACTACATGCCGCCGGAGCAAGCGACCGGCAAGCGGGGCACGGTGAGTCGGCGGAGCGACGTCTATGCGCTCGGCGCGATCCTGTATCACGCGTTGACGGGGCGTCCGCCGTTTGTGGGCGAAGGCCTGGCGGACACCGTGCAGCAGGTGCTGAATGTCGAGCCGGTGTCGCCGCGCGCTCTCAACCCCCGGTTGCCCGCCGATCTGGAAACGGTCTGTCTGAAGTGCCTGGAGAAGGAACCGGGTAAGCGTTACGCCACGGCGCAACTGGTGGCCGAGGAGTTGGGCCGGTTCCTCGAAGGCAAACCGGTGCTGGCCCGCCCCGTGAGCCGGTTGGCCAAGGCCGGGCGCTGGTGCCAGCGGAACCCGCGTTTGGCTTTCGCGACGGGCGCGGTGCTGGTGAGTTTGCTGATCGGGCTGGCCGGCGTGACCTGGCAATGGCGCCGGGCGGAATCGCAGCGCGCCCGCGCCGAGCTGAACCTCTACGCGGCGGACATCAACGGGGCCTACCACTACCTCAAGGACGGCTATTCCAGCCAGGCGCTCGACTTACTGGGCCGGCACGGGCGTGCCGTAGAATCCGAAATTCGAAATCCAAAATCCGAAATCGAACTCGTCACTCATCACTCATCACTCGCCCCTGACTTGCGCGGTTGGGAATGGCGCTACCTCTGGGGCCAGGCTCGAAGCGAAGTCGAACTCGTGCTCGACCGAATGCCGTCGCAATGCCGGCTCGACCTCTCGGCCGATGGCCGGTTTCTGTCGGTGGCCTCCCGCCACGGGAGCGTTCATCTCTGGGACCTCACGGCGGGCCGTTTGGTCGCTTCGTTGGGTCGGGAATCCCCTGCTAACACGGGGTATTCATCGGTCTCGGCTGACGGACGATTCCTGGCCTTTCTCGAGTCGGGGGGAAGTCAGCCGCCCAAAATCGTGCTCTGGGACGTGAACGCTCAGGCTCGACACGCGGAATTGGTCGGCACCAACTTCGCCGTCCTGCTTCCCTTCGCCTTTGTTCCGGGCTCGCCGGCCGTGGTTGTGGGACGGATAGCGACGTCGGACCGTGCGCGCAGTCTGGCGCTGTGGAATTTCCAGGCCGGTCAGATCGCCGCGACGTGCGCTATAAGTAAAGATCCGCTCCAACGCTACGGGAGCCTTGATTTCCCGTTCACAGCGGATGGGTCCCGTTTCGTTTGTGGGGAGGTGGACGGGCGGATTTGGGTCCTTGACAGCAGGACGCTGGAGTTGCGGGGTGAGTTTGCGGCTCACGAGAATGCCATCTCCGGGCTCGCCCTTTCCCCGGACGGCAAGACCCTGGCGACGGCGCAAGCGCAGGGCAGCACCCGCATCCAGCTCTGGGACTTCGAGACGCGTCAGCCGCTCGCGGCCCTGGCTGGCCACGCCGGGTGCGTTACGGCCCTGGGTTTCTCGCCCAACGGCCGACTCCTGGTTTCCGGCAGCGCGGACCACACCGTCCGGGTCTGGGACTGCGTCACCGGTAAGGAGGTTCGCCGGCTGCTGGGGCACAAGGGAGAGATCATCTGCGTGCGACTCTCGCCCGACGAACAGCGCCTCTACAGTTCGGGAATGGATGGCTTGGTCTGTGTCTGGGGACTGGAAGGCAACCCCCGACGCATGTCACCCGAGCAGCGAGCCGTGCGGCTTGACGATCTGAGTTTGTCGCCCGACGGCAAACGCCTGGCAACCGTTAACCGGGATGGCGTGGCCTGCATTTACGAGGTGGCATCCGGCGAAGTCCTCGACGGGCTGCCCGGTCTGGGCAACGACAACCGCCGCGTTCTGTTTGCCGCGGATGGACGTTTGCTGTTCGTCGCGAAACGTTCGGGCGACCTCTTCGTCTGGAATCAATCGGAACAGCGAGTCGTTCGGCAACTGGCGGAAGCAGTGGACGTTTGGTGGGCCGAAACGAGCCAGGATGGCCGGCTTGTCGTGGCGATCGATGAATCGGCCCGAATTCATGTCTGGCACACCGACACGTGGCAAGCTCGGGTCTGGGAGGCGGCTTGGCAACCAGATGTTGCACCGAGCCCACCGGCTGCCCTCTCCCCGAACGGCCAACGGTTGGTGGTCGGACTCGGCGGAGGGATCGTCCGAGTCTTGGACCCGCGGACCGGAAGCCTCGTCCGCGTGCTCAAGCACGGCGAACGGGCCACCCGGCGCGTGGCCTTCTCGGCCGATGGTCGACTCCTGGCGGCCTCGAGTCTGGATGCTTCAGTCATCGTCTGGGAAACCAGTGCCTGGCACGAGACCGTCCGCCTGAGCCTGCCAAGCTGGGCGGACTCGCTGGGATTCTCGCCCGACGGCCGGCGACTGGCGATTGGGAATCGAGCGCAGGAGGCCGTGGAGCTTTGGGACACCTCAACGTGGCGCGGAACTGCTGACGCTGGAAGCCCCTGGGGGGGTCTTGTGGCACTTGGCGTTCACGGCGGACGGTAGCCGGTTGCTGGGCTGCAACGAAGCGGGTGACCTCCTGATCTGGAGCGCGCCGTCGTCAACGGAGATGCCGTGCGGTCGAGGGGAGACAGAGTTCTCCATGAATGCTCGCAGAAGGCAATTAGGCATCCGTTCTGGAGCAGGGCGGGCGAGGTCGCGCCAGCGTTTGGAGTGCGGCGACGCAGCGGGAGCGGAGTCGCCGCTTTCGCCGGGTGTCCAGCCGCCGGAAGCCGCGGACGGTGCGCCGCGACTGAACACGTGCCCGAGGCCGGTCCGGAGATCCGGCTTCACCCTCATCGAACTACTGGTCGTCATCGCGATCATCGCCATCCTGGCGAGCTTGCTTCTGTCTGCCCTGACCAAGGCCAAGGCCAAGGTGAAGTCCATTTCCTGTGTAAACAACCTCAAGCAGCTTCAACTGGCCTGGTTCAGCTACACGACCGACCACGACGACCGCTTGCCGCTCAATCGGCTGGACCCGGACGGTCCCTCCGGGGACTGGTGGAGTCCGCCGGGTTCGTGGGTCGTGGGCAATGCGCGCACGGACACGACCACCACGAACGTCGAGCGCGGCACGTTGTTCGCCTACCTCCGCGCCGTCCAGGTTTACCGCTGTCCCGCCGACCAATCCAGAGTCGATAACCGGCCGCAACTCCTCCGCATGCGCAGTTACATGCTCAATGGAGCATTGAATGGCAACGACCCAGGTTCAAACCCGGCAGTCGTCGCCATCTTCCGCACGACCTACGCCCGGATCGACCGCCCTTCGCCCGGGCAGGTGTGGGCATTCTTGGACGGCAGCGAGGGGACGATCCTGGGCGGACCCGCCTGGGTTTGGCCCATCGCCCAAGCCAACCAGAACCGAGAATGGTTGCATCAGCCGTCAGACCGGCACAACCGGGGCGCCAATCTATCTTTCGCGGATGGACACGTGGTCTTCAAGCAGTGGCGTTGGCCGAAGCAGTTGGGACCTGCCCACGGGAGCACCCCGGCGACAAACGCACTGGATCTGGAAGACCTGGGCTGGCTACAGGCCGGGCTACCGGAGCCGTAGCCCGGATGGCTCGCCTGCGGACGACGGGCCGAAGGCGTAGTGCAGGGCTCCACCCGGTTGGTATCCGGAACCCAGGACCGGCCCAGTGTTGTGTGTTTACCCCGCTGAACGCAAAGCGCCGGCGAACCGACGCGCGCGGCGAATTCAAGCCCGTGAGGTGTCACCTTTTCTCCCGTTTGCTTCTGTACCGCTGTGAAATGACCTCATTTGAAACAGCCCTATGAAAGCAATCACGGTTAGAAAGCACACCGCAAGAACCATACTGAACTGCCGGGCGACCGGATTGGCAACGGCCCTGGGGTGGCTGCTGGCCACCGTCAGCCCTGGCTTGGCCCAGCCCACCATCCAATTCACCGCCAGCAGCTTCAGCGTGAACGAAGCCGCCGGGGCGGTGACGCTCACGGTCCAGCGCCAGGGTGATCTCGACTCGGAGGTGGGCGTGGACTACGCCACCGCCGACGGCACGTGCGACCAATGGACTGAAGTACACGGCGGTCGCCGGGACGTTGGCCTTCGGCCCCGGCCAGACCAACCGGACCTTGGTGGTATCGGTCTTGAACGACGGCTTCGCCGATGGCACCAAGACCTTCCGGGTCATCTTGAGCAACCCGACCGGCGGCGCGGTCCTGGGCGCGCTCACAAACGCCATCGTGTCCATCGCCGATAACGACACGGGAATCCAATTCCGGTTCCGCAGCTATCCCCCGCCCGCTCACATCATCAACTATCCGGCCCTGACCGAAGGGGTGGGCGTGGTGGTCATCGGCATCGTGCGGGGCGATGATGGGAACCAGCCCGTGACGGTGGACTGGGCCACCACTGACCTCACCGCGACCAGCGGATTGGATTACACGGGCCTGACCAACACGCTCACGTTCGCCCCCACCGAGCCGCTGAAGTTTGTGTCCGTCCCGATCCTCAACGACCGCCTGAAGGACGGGAACAAGACCTTCCGCGTGACCTTGAGCAATCCCACCGGTGTCACGTTGGGCAGTACGCGAACGACCACGGTCACCATTGCGGATGACGACCAGGGCTTTCAATTCGAGTCCGCCACCTATGCGGTAGCTGAAGACGCGGGCGCCGCGCTCATCGGGGTGCTGCGGGGCTCCGATGATGCGAACGCTTCCGTCACCGTGGACTACGCCACCACCGACGTGTCCGCCACGAACGGAGTGGACTACGCCGCCACCAGCGGGACGTTGTCGTTCGCACCCGGGGAGAAGGTCAAAGTGGTTCCCGTCCCCATCCTCAATGACGGGGTCAAGGAAGCCGCCGAGTCGTTTCGACTGACCCTGAGCAATCCGACGGGTGGGGCCGTCCTTGGCGCCCGGACGACCACCACCACGACGATTCAGGATAATGATCCCGGCTTGAGCTTTGGGCTGTCCAGCGATGCGGTCTGGGAGAAGATGGGGGAGGTCGTCCTGACGGTTGTGCGCGGCAACGACGGAGCCTTGGGAGCGGTCACGGTGGATTATGCGACGAGCGACCTGACGGCGAAGGCGGGGCAGGATTACGAGGCGGTTTCCGGAACCCTGGCATTCCGGAAGAATGAAACGGTGAAGACGATCGCCATTCGCATCCTGCCGGACGTTACGGTCGAGAATACGGAGACCTTCCGGGTGACGTTGAGCAATGCCACGGGCGGGGCTGTGCTCGGGACCGCGACCACCACCGTGGCCATCCGCGACAACTACTGCGCGGTGGCGCCGCCGTCCGCTTCCCTGCTGGCGATCCGGCGTGAGCAAGGTCTCAACATCCTGACCTGGGCCGGAGGTGGACAACTGCAACGGGCGGATCGGGTGACGGGGCCTTGGCAAACGCTCACGGTCACGAAAGGTCCACATCACGTTCAGCCTCCGATCCCGGCAACGTTCTACCAGATCAAGCGTCCCCGACCGGTGAACCTGTTTATCCCGTCCAACTACGACGGCCAGTCACCTGTGCCCCTCGTCATCCTGCTGCACGGGGGCGGTGGGACCGGGGAGAAGGTGGAAGGTTACCTGCGTTTTCTCCCTCTGGCCGAAGCGCGGGGGTTTCTGTATTGCTACCCCGAAGGCACGCCGCTCTTCGCACTCTCTGGTTCTGGCTGGAACGCCACCGATGCTCTGAGCGATCCTGCGACCGATTGGGGGGGCTCCATCGTGGATGACGCAGGTTATCTGCGCGATCTGATTGTCGAGATTGGCCAGCGCTTTGCCGTGGACCGGAAGCGGGTCTATCTGGTCGGCCACTCCAACGGGGGCATGATGGCTTACCGGATGGCCTGCCACTCCGCCGACCTCATTGCCGGCATCGCCAGCCTGGCCGGCCCCATGTTCTTCGATCCCAACCGGTGTGCCCCGTCCGAACCCGTCAGTATCCTCCACATCAACGGCACCGCCGACGAGGCCGCGCAGTACTGGGGCTGCGCTCGTCCCATCGTCGAGGGCGGCCCGAACTCGACTCGGGTACCCGGAGCGGTGCAGGCGATCCAGACCTGGGCGGGCTATAATGGTGCCGTTGATCCGGTCACGGACGTAGCGCCGACGCTGGATCTGGATCTGGAGTCTGCCCGGGCTCGACACGGTGGTCACCCGATATACGCAGCATCCTCCGGGCGGCGCGGTCGAACTCTGGACGATCAATGATGGCCTCCACAGCCCGACGTTTTACAGCGCGCCCTCGGCTTTGGGGTTTGCGTCCCGGGTCATCGACTGGCTCCTCGCCCATCCGAAACCGTGAAGCAGAACCGTTTCCATGAAAGCCGGATTCCAGCTCCCGGCTGAACAGAAGGCAACGAAGGAAACGAAGCGTGGGAAGAGTCTTCGTTCCCTTCGTTCGCTTCTGTGGAAAGGGTTTGCGGTCCGCTTGAACCCCTCACCCGACAAAGAAAACACCATGAAAACGAATCCAACGAAACCAGACCGTGGGCAAGACGCCTCAATCGCCGCCAGAGAACGCAAGGAACGCATCGAGCCGAGGTTCGTGCTCTTTTCTTTGCGCTCTTTGTGTTCTTTCGCGGCCTTCCTTCTCCTCCTTCTTTCCGCCGGCAGCGCCTTCGCCGCCGTGCGCTACGTGGACGCGAACAGCACCAACGCCGACGCCGCCCTACACCACACTGGGCCACCGCCGCCACCACCATCCAGCAGGCCGTGGACGCCGCCGCGCCGGGCGACGAGATCGTGGTGACCAACGGCACCTACGCCACCGGCGGGCGGGCGGTGGGAACCAACCTGTTGGTCAATCGCGTGGCGGTGGACAAGCCGCTGACGCTGCGCAGCGTCAACGGTCCAGAACTCACAATCATCCGGGGCTACCAGGTGCCCGGCACCACCAACGGTGACGGCGCGATCCGGTGCGTGTATCTGACCGACGGCGCCAGCCTGTCCGGGTTTACGTTGACCAACGGGGCGACGCGGATGTGACGGCGAGGACACGATCGGTGGCGGGGTGTGGTGTGACTCCACGAACGCGGCTCTCACGAACTGTGTCATCATCGGCAACTCGGCTGGGGCAGGCGGCGGGGCATTTGGCGGCACGCTCGATGACTGCACGCTGACGCGGCAACTCCGGCTGGGTACGGCGGCGGGGCCTCGGGCAGCACGCTTTACGACTGCACGCTGAGCATCAACTCGGCCGAAATGGACGGGTGGCGGAGTGGCACGGCGGTTGGGGTCCCCCCGGCGCCACGACTCTACAACTGCACTCTGACCGGCAACTCCGCCGGAACGAAGGGTGGCGGGGCCAATGGTGCCACACTTTACAACTGCACGGTGACCGGCAATCGCGCGAGCGGTTGGCTATTTGGTAGTCAGGGCGGCGGGATTTCGGAGAGCACACTGTCCAACTGCACCCTGACCGGCAACTCGGCTGATGAGGGCGGCGGGGCATTTGGCGGCACGCTTAACAACTGCATCGTATATTTCAATCGAGCCCCCCAAGGGCCCAACTACTCGGGAAACTCCATCCGCTTCGAGTATTCCTGCACCAGCCCACTGCCCCCGGGGTCGGGGAACATCGACGGCTGATCCTCAACTGGCCAGCGCCTCGCAGCTCTCCTCCACCTCGCCGTGCATTGGTGCCGGCCATCCGGCATATGCCACGGGCGTGGACATCGACGGTGAGCGATGGGCGACTCCACCCGCCATGGGCGCCGATCAACCCGGGCCGACGACCGGTCCACTCAGTCTGTGGATCGACGCTGAGGTGCACCGACCGTGGCCATCGGCTATGGCATCTCGTTCACGTGCCTGAACAGCGGCTCCATGCTGCATAGCGTGTGGGACTTTGGGGATGGGACCAAGTTGACCAACCAGCCCTTCGCCACTCACTCCTGGAGCGCTCCCGGGCGTCTACACGGTCCGGTTGACCGGTTACAACGACAGCTCATCCGGCTGGGGTAACGGCTACCGTGGCGGTGACGGTGAGCGAGCCAGTGTATTACTACGTAAGCCCGGCCAGCGGGAATCCAGTCTCTCCGTATGCGAGCTGGGCAACAGCGGCAACGAACATTCAGGAGGCAATCGGGGCGGGGACACTGCCGGGTCGCGTGGTGCTGGTGACGAATGGGGTGTACCGGATCGGACCGGTGCTGGGGGAATCCGCACGGGCCGGGATGGAGTTGACGAATGCGGTGGTGGTCCGGAGCGTGAACGGGCCGGACGTGACCGTGATTGAGGGAACCAAATCAGACCCTGAGACTTGGGGGGAATCCGACGTGCGGTGTGCCTACGTGGGGGATGGGTCCGTGTTGAGCGGGTTCACGTTGACCCAGGGTTGGGCCATGTTCGGCGGCGGGGTTTGGTGTGAGACTTTCGGAGTGGTGACCAACTGCATCCTGACCCGCAACTCGGCTGAAGTTGGCGGCGGGGCTTGTGGCGGCACGCTCTACAACTGCACGTTGACCGGCAACGTGGTGGTCGGCGGCGGCTGGTTCGACGGCATCGGTGGCGGGGCTGCGTTAAGCGCACTTTACAACTGTGCGCTAAGAGCCAACTCAGCCGCATACATGGGTGGAGGAACATACCGAGCCACGCTTCACAACTGTACACTGACCGGCAACTCGTCTGGCCATTTTGGCGGCGGAGCCTGTGGCGGCGTGCTCCACAACTGCATCGTCTACTTCAATCGTGCGCCTGACGGTGACAACTATGCGTATGCCACCCTGGCGTATTCATGCACCACGCCGGTGGCCTCGGGGCCAGGAAACATCGCGGCAGATCCTCAACTGGTCACCGCTTCACACCTATTGCCCCATTCTCCCTGCATCGGCGCCGGTAATCCCGCTTATACCGCGGGCGTGGATGTGGATGGGGAGCCATGGGCCAGTCCGCCCGCCATGGGAGTTGATCAGCCCGGGCCAGCCACCGGTTCGCTCCGCCTCTGGATCGACGCCGACTCCACGAATGTGGCCACGGGCTACGCTGTCTCGTTCACCGCCTGGAACACGGGTCCCATTCTCGGATGCGTGTGGGATTTTGGGGATGGCACGACCGTAACCAACCAGGCGTTTCCCCGCCACGCTTGGGCTGTGCCGGGAGTATATCCCGTCGGGTTGACCGGGTACAACGAGAGCCATCCGGGTGGTGTCACCGCAATCATAGTCATGACGGTGAGCGAGACGGTGTATTACGTGGACGAAGGCAGTCCGAATCCGGCGTTCCCTTATGCGAGCTGGGAGACAGCGGCGACGAGCATTCAGGATGCGATCGCTGCGGGGACCTTGCCGGGTCGCTTGGTGCTGGTGACGAACGGCGTGTATCGGGTTGGGACGGTCGAGGACCGCTGGAGCCAGCACCTGGTGGCGTTGACAAACCAAGTGCAGGTGCGCAGCGTGAACGGACCGGGGGCGACGGTGATCGAGGGTGCGGATGGGATGCGCTGTGCCAGCGTGCGCAATGGATCGGTGTTGAGCGGATTCACGCTCACCAAAGGGAACTCGAATGAGGGCGGCGGTGGAGTAGAGTGTGAATTGTTCGGGGTGGTGACCAACTGCGTCCTGATTGGCAACTACGCCTCCTGGAACGGTGGCGGCGTCGAAGGCGGCACACTCTTCAACTGCTTGCTGAGCAGCAACTCGGCTGGCGGTGCCGGCGGGGCTTTCAGGAGCAGGCTCTACAACTGTACGGTAACGGGCAACTCGGCTTCTGGAAGTGGCGGCGGGGCGGCGGAAAGCACGCTTAACAACTGCACGGTGGCAGGCAACTCGGCAAAACAGTCAGGCGGTGGGACTGAAGCATGCACGCTCTATAACTGCATCGTGTATTCCAATCGAGCGACCACTGGCGCCAACTACTCGGGAGACTCAATCCGTTTCGAGCATTCCTGCACCACGCCACGGCCCACCAACGGCGTGGGAAACATCGACGCCGATCCGCGGTTCGTGAACACCGCCGCCGGCGACTTCCGACTGCGCCCGGACTCGCCCTGCATCGACGCGGGCACCAACCTCACCGCTCTCATCTCGACCGACATCCTCGGACTGCCCCGAGCCATGGACGGCAACGGCGACAGCATCGCCCGCGTGGACATGGGGGCTTACGAGTTCAACCCGTATCGGTTCGAGCCGGTCTTGGAGCTGACCGCCGACGGGCTGATGTTCACGATCCGGGGTGAGCCGGGCAAATCGGTGCGCCTCGAGCGAAGTCGCAACCTGGCGAACTGGGAACCTGTGGCAACGGTGCCGATCCCGGCCAGTGGGCAGACGCTGATCGATCCGGCAGCCGCCACGGAGCGGGTTCTATTCTACCGGGGGGTCAGGGAGTGAGGCGTGGATCAAAAGGAAACCGCTGACCGGGAAGAAGGGACGGAGCGCTGACGAGCGCGCCGCTGCTGGCTCGCCCACACAGTTTACGCGAAGGGGTCGAGCACCCTGACGCCAGACTTTTGGAAGTCGCGGACGTTGCGCGTGGCGACCGTCAGACCATGCTCCAACGCCGTGGCGGCGATCATGCCATCCAGCACGGGCATGGCCTGTCCTTTCCGCCTCAATTCCGAGACCAACCGCGCCCAGCGCCGGCTGACGGCGTCATCCCACGCCAGGCACTCGATGCTCTGCGCCACGGTGTTGAACCACGCCTCGAGTTCGGCACGCTTGCGTCCGGCTGGCAAGGCGAGAACGCCGAGGCATAGCTCGCCCAGAACGATGGCGTCCACGACGAAATTCCCCTCGTGGGCGCTTAACCAGCCGACGACCTTGGCATCCGGAGCGGGTTTGGTCGGCTCGCTGAGCACGTTGGCGTCAACCAGGTAGGTCATCCGAGTTTTGGCACAGAGATGTCGTCGGTCGTCTCCGTCCGATCCAACGCCTTGAACCAGCCTTTGACCGGACAGGCGAGCAGGAGCTTCACCAGGCCCTCGTTTCGCCGGCGTGCCCTTCGTTTCAAGAGGTATTCCCCTTGGTCAACCCGCTCGACGTCAAATTCCTGGCCCGGCCGGATGCCGTCCTGCTGCCGGAGTTCGGCCGGCAGGACAATCTGGCCTTTGCTGGAAACGGTCGTTGTCATGCGCGGTAAGATAGTGTCTTACTACGGGTCGGTCAAACCCGTTTTTCTTTCAACTGCGCCGCCACCGACCGGTACCAATCTCCGCCGGATCAGACCGGCGACACCACTTCGTTGTAGCGTGATCAGCAATTCCCGCTCGGTCTGAGGAAGTCGCGTTAGCGTTTGGAGTGCGGCGACGCAGCGGGAGCGGAGTCGCCGCTTTCGCTGGGCGTCCAGCAACCGGAAGGCGCAGAGGGTTCATCCGGCGCGTCCGCCGGCCAAAGCAGTACTCAAGCACTCAAGCGCCGCACTCCAGACGCTTGGCGCTGTCGAACGAGGAAGACGGTTTGAAGCCCCTCGACCCATACCCGCGACGGGTCGGCCACTCTGCCTTCACCCGGATCGAACTGCCTGCAATCATCGCCATCATCGCTGTGTTGGCTTCCCTCCTGTTGCCCGCGCTCCTCCGGCGCCCATCGGGCCGCCGTTCTGCCGCGCGGCGGCAAGTTTAAGCTCATGGGGTGTCACCTTTTCTCCCGTTTGCTTCTGTACCGCTGTGAAATGACCTCATTTGAAACAGCCCTATGAATGCAATCACGGTTAGAAAGCACACCGCAAGAACCATACTGAACTGCCGGGCGACCGGATTGGCAACGGTCCTGGGGTGGCTGCTGGCCGCCGTCAGTGGTGCTTGGGGCCAGCCCACCGTCCAATTCACCTCGAACAGCTTCAGCGTGAACGAAGTCGCCGGGGCGGTGACCCTCACGGTCCAGCGTCAGGGTGATCTCGACACGGGTGTGGGCGTGGACTACGCCACCGCCGACGGCACGGCAGTCGCGGGAGTGAAGTACACGGCGGTCGCCGGGATGTTGGCCTTCGGCGCCGGCGAGACCAACATGACGATTCTGGTGCCGATCTTGAACGAAGGCTTCGCCGATGGCCAAAAGAACTTCCGCGTCATCCTGAGCAACCCCACTGGCGGAGCGGTCCTGGGTGCGCGCGCAACCGCCACCGTGTCCATCGCCGACAACGACTCTGGAATGCAATTCCGATTCGCCAGCTACTCCATCGCCGAAGACGCGGGCGCAGTGCGGATCGGCGTTGTGCGGTGCGACGATGGGGAGATCCCCGTCACGGTGGCCTATGCCACCAGCGACCTGAGCGCGACCAGCGGAGTCGATTACACCGGCGTGGCCAGCACGCTGGCGTTCGGGCTCAACGAGCTGCTGAAGTTCTTCACTGTCCCGATCCTCAACAACAGCCTGAAGCAGGCGAACAGAACCTTCCGGGTGACCTTGAGCAATCCGACCGGCACCACATTGGGCGGCACCAAGACGACCACGGTCACGATTGTCGATAACGATCAAGGCTTTCAATTCGAGTCGGCCACCGATTCCGTGGCCGAAGATGCGGGCGCGGTGTTCCTCCGGGTGCTGCGGGGCAGCGACGATACGAACTCCGTCGTGACGGTGGACTTCGCCACCACCGACCTGACCGCGCTGAGCGGCCTGGACTACTCGGCCACCAACGGGACCTTGTCCTTCGCGCCTGGGGAGAAGCTCAAGCGGATTGCCGTCCCCATCCTCAATGACGGGGTCAAAGAGCCCATCAAGTCATTTCAGGTAACGTTGAGCGGTCCCATGGGCGGAGCCGTGCTGGGTCCTCGGGCGACCACCACCGTTTCGATTCAGGATAACGATCCCGGGGTCGGTTTTGGACTCACGAGCCAGTCGGTTTGGGAGAAGGCGGGCGCCATCACCCTGCCGGTCTTGCGCGGCCACGACGGGGACCTGCGCCCCTTCACGGTGGACTATGCGACGCGCGATCTGACGGCCAAGGCGGGGCAAGACTACCAGGCGGTTGCCGGGACCCTCGAGTTCAAGGAAGATGAGACGATCCAGAGTCTCACGATCCCCATCCTTCCCGACGCGGTGGCTGAGATGTACGGAGCGTTTCGAGGTGATCCTGAGTCAGCCGACCGGCGGAGTCACGCTGGGGACGGCGACCACCGCCGTGAACATCCTGGAGAATTACGAGACCTTGGCGCTCCCGTTCGATTCCAAACTGGCGATCCGGCGGGACGGCGGCGTGAACCTCCTCACTTGGACGGGAGGCGGACAGCTCCAGCGAGCCGACCGGGTGGAGGGGCCATGGACAACGCTCGCGGCGGCGCGGAGTCCGTGCAACAACCAGTCACCGGTTCCGGGCACCTTTTATCGGGTTAAACACCCCCGGCCGGCGACGCTCTACATTCCGTCCAGCTACGACGGCCAGACGCCCATGCCCCTGGTGATCCTCCTGCACGGGGCCGGTTGGAGCGGGCAGGCGGGTGGAGGATTGGATGCGGTTTCGTCCCTTGGCCGAAGCACGTGGGTTTCTCTACTGCTACCCGGATGCCACGGTTGACTCTTGAGGAGTTGGCTGGCCTGGAGTGAGCCCGACGTGAGTTTGGATCCGCTTTCGGATTTGGGGTATGCCCGTCGTCGATGACCCCGGTTTCTTGCGTGACGTGATTGAGGAGACCGCCCAACGCTTCGCGTTGGACCGCAAGCGAGTCTATTTGATCGGCCATTCCAGCGGGGGCTTTTTGTGTTACCGCATGGCTTGCGAGTGCGCGGACCTGATCGCCGGCATCGCCTCTCTGGCCGGCTCGCAAGCCGTCGATCCCAGCCTCTGCCTGCCTTCCGAACCGGTCCATATCCTCGACATCCGGCGGCACCGACGACGCCACGGGTGTTTACTGGGGCGGCGGCCCTACCATCGCCGACGGCTACCACGTGAATACGCCTTATGTGTCCCGGCGCAGTGCGGACTCGTCCAGATGTGGGCCGTCCATAACGGCGCCCAAGATCCGCTCACCGATCCCGCACCCTCAGTGGATCTCACTCTGGATGTGCCGGGGCTCGACACGGTGGTCACCCGCTACACGCAGCATACCTGCCCGGCGGCGCGGTCGAATTGTGGACGATCAATCGCGGCGGCCACACTCCGACGCTCTCCTCGGAGTTTTCGCCCCGCGTCATCGACTGGCTCCTCGCCCATCCGAAACCGTGACGAAGAACCGTTCCTGTTCTACCGGGCGGTGTCGGTTCCCTGAAGAAGGACCCAGACTGAGCAAGAGTTGCAGAAAGCGACTCCGCTTTTACAGGAACGATTGGACCTGACCCTCTGTGGTTGGACCCCCACGACGAAACAGCCATGGAGTGTTTTGCTATTGCGCCCCCTGCCAGGGCAGGTAAACAACAACGCATGGATGCCTTGCTAAAACTGCTGCGCGATAACGCCGCGCTTCGACCCGCCCAACTGGCGCCGATGTTGAACCTGACGGAAGCCGAGGTCGCCGCGCGCATTCAGGCCTACGAGCGGGACCGCGTGATCCTCGCCTACCAGGCAATTCTCAACGAGGACAAGTTGGGCGTCGACGGCGTCCGCGCCGTCATCGAGGTCAAGATCACCCCCGAACGCGAGGGCGGGTTCGACCGCATCGCGGAACGCATCGCCAAGTACGCCGAGGTCCGCTCCTGCTACCTGATGTCCGGAACCTACGATCTGCTCGTCGTCGTCGAAGGCGACTCGCTGCGGGATGTGGCCATGTTCGTCTCGGAACGACTCGCAACCATCCAGGGCGTGCTCTCGACCGCCACGCATTTCATGCTCAGACCCTACAAGCAACTGGGCGTGCTGATGCGCCGCGAAACCAACGAAGAACGCTTGGCCGTCAGCCCATAGCCAGGGTCAGCCCGATGACACCGACCACCGCCACAACCGCCCCCGCCAGCGAACGCGCCCCAGGCCGATCGCCCTTCGAACCAGTAGGTGAACGGAATGACCAACAAGGGCGTCATCGCCGTGATCGGAAGCACGATCCCGGTCGGCGTGGTCTTCAGCGCCCATTGAAAAAAACCGACGCCAATCGTCGGACCCGCAAGGCCGTTCAATACCACCCATCTCGCAGCCGCCGCTCTCGTGCCCGGCCCTGGACCGCCCCCACCGCTGGGACGGGGCTTGCGGGCCTGTCGAAATACCGCCCACAACATCGGAATCATCACAATCAGAAGACCGCCCAGAATCCGTTGGTACGCCGCGGTCCCTCCATCGACCTGCTCGCCCACTGCGGCGGCGGCGGCATAGGCCTTCCGGCTCAGCACCGCCCCGTAGCCCTGGCCGAACGCGGCAAGGGTCCCAAACCAGATGCCAGCGCCGCGCGCCCCTCGGGGAATCGGCTGACGCCGCTCCGGCAGCAAGGCCAATGCCACCCCGCCCAGGATCAAGCAGTCCGCACACGCTCTGGCCCAGGGACAAGGCTCGTGCCGAGCCAGAACCACTCGATCCCGGCCGCGAACGGCGCCGCCAGGCAGTTGATCATCAGAGCGCTCAGCCGCGGCCCGAGCCGCGGCAACGCCTGAAACAACGCCATGTCCCCAAAACCGAATCCGACGCAGCCACTCAGAAAGAACAGCCAAAAGGCGCCGCCACCCAGGCCGCCGCCCTAAACCGTGCGCCCACAACCCCAGCAGCAGAACCGCCACCACCACACGCCAGAAATTGGCCGCGTGACTCCCCAAGAGCCGCGCCGAACGGTCGGCGGCAATGATCGAGAGCCGAAAACAAGCAGGCAGCGATGAAGGCGGGAACCATAGGTCGGAAGGTCCTGTGCCAGCGATCCGGTTAGGAGCCGGCTCGCCGTCCGGTTCGCTGCGGACATAGTGGACCCCCGGTCCGCTCAGGAGTTGATTCAGCTCCTCGTCGGGCACGTCATGCCGGATCGCCACGGACCAGGGCTGACCCGTAGAAGAGCCTGCGATTGCACTCGTCCAACTGCGTCTGAATCCGTCCGTAGAGTTGGCTGATCGCACGGTCCACGACCACGGTGATCAGGCGGTCGTGACAGACGATCACACGCACCTCCGGGATACGCGCCACTCTGTTCACGAACCGGTTCACGATCCGCTGCGCGTGATGCCGGAAGTATCGGTACGCCAGCAATCCGACAGCCGCCATGAACACCAGCGATCCCACGCTCACGTTCGAGACCAGTAGGTACACGCCGACACCCATCGCGCCGAGCGCGCTGCCCCACCACGCGTACTGCGAAGGCTTCAGGCGCCTGAGGCCTCCGAGCGCGTCGGCCAGCCGCTCCTGGAACGACGGCGGACGCGCGCGGCCCGACTCGATCTGCCGCCGTAACCGGCCCAGATCCTGGACAAGCGCTCGGGCCGCAGGATATCGATCCTCAGGCCGCTTCTGCAAACACCGGGTCAGAATGCGCTGCAAGTCCACCGGAAGGTTCGGCTGCCGCGTGTGGATCGAGGGCGTGTCCCCGAAGGCAACCGCATGCATCGTTTCCACAGGAGTCCCCCGGCGGAAGGGCGCCTCGCCGGTCGCCATCTCGAACAGCATCACACCGAGTGAAAACAAATCGCTGCGGGCATCCACCGGCCCGGCTTTGATCTGCTCGGGACTCATGTAGGCCGGCGTCCCCTTCACCATGCCGTCCTGCGACCGGCTTATGGTCGAGACATCAACCCCGGTCCCCGCCGTGGTCAGAGTCGATTCGGTCGGATCGGTCAGCTTCGCAAGACCGAAGTCGAGAATCTTGGCGTGCCCACCCCGCGTGACCATCACATTGGCCGGTTTGATGTCCCGATGTACAATCCCCATCTCGTGCGCCTGGGCCAGGCCCTCGGCCACCTCGATGGCAACGTCGATCGCGCCGAGCAGATCCAACTCCTTGCTCTGGACCATGTCGGCCACGGTCCTGCCCTCGACCAACTCCATGGCAATGTAAACAGCCCCTTCGTGCTCCCCTACATCGTACACCTGCGCAATGGCAGGATGCGGCAGCCGCGCCGCCGCACGCGCTTCGAGCAGGAACCGCTTCCGACGCTCGGAGTCCGCCGTCACTTCCGGCGGCAACACCTTGACCGCAACCGGGCGCTGCAGCTTCAGATCCTGCGCCCGATACGCAATGCCCATCCCCCCCCGACCCAATACCCCTTCGATGCGATACCACCCGAGGGTCTTCCCCACCAACGGGTACAGTTCGGCAGTTTGCGGACGCGGGTCCATGGCCATTCGCTGGCCTGCCTTTACCTGAGAGGACTCCCTCCGTCGAGGCTGAACCCTCAACGGCAGACCGGCAACACGCGCCCAGAAGTGTCCTTGCCCTCGAATCCCCCATCCCATTCAGGGATGCCCCTTGGCATCAAAACCGACCCGGTCAGGCTCCGTGATCCGTCCCAGGAATAGGCACGCCCCACTCGTCCGATGCTGGATGGCGAACAGAAAAGGACGATCCACGCGCACTTCGATCGGTTTGGGCCGCCCCTGCGCGGGCGCGCTGGCAGGGGCCATCGCCGTCGCCGTAGCCGCCGCCGCTTCGGTCCCTCGCTCGTCCAGCGCCAGAAACGTCTTGTGAAACAACTCCGAAAGGCATAGGGAATCGCCACCGTGCCGAGGCGCCATGCGGTCGAAGTTCGCCGTGCCACGCGGCTCGTCGAACGCCGAGCGCATCCCCAACGATCGGAGCACGGAGCCAAGCCGAAAGAGATGCGGCTCGATCCTGAACTTGGGCAGGTACAAAACCACTTCGACCGCGTCCGCATTCCCGCAACTCGCCAGGATCGCTGGCGTCATTCTCGCCTCCAATTCCTCCAGTCCATCCGTCCGGTCCGGCAGCAAAACCAGATACTGAATCTCGCCGCCGATGTAGGGAACCGTGACGGCAGTGAAACCGTCCCGGCGACGGTGGCCGAAATTGGCCCACCGCACCATCGTCGGCACGTTCCGCACCCGCCCGCCCCTGACGTGAAACGGCCTCGGCTGGGTCCCCGATGCCACAAACTCCATCGCCCAGGGCGCCTTCAGGTAGATTGCGTTCGCCACAACCAACCGGGCGTTCGTGTCGAGGCCGTCGACAGGAATCAAATCCCGGATGCGCTCGCGGGTCTGTCGCTCGACCCACGCGTTGATCTCTCGCGTCGCCGCCTTCGGCTCACGCGCGAAGTCCAGGCGCTGCAGCGGCGCCCGGTACGTCTCCTTCAGCAGCGAAAGGAACGGACCCCGAAATGCATAACCCTCCTGACCGAAGAGCCGGTTGGCCACCGTCAGTGTGACCGGGTCGGTGGGCCCGCCCCACGCGCGGGCGTCCTCTGCCCGTGCCAGCGTGCTCCGGACCACTTGATCCAGCGCTCGATCGAGAGCGGCAAACGACAGGTGCAGTGCGGCCTCGTCGCCCGAGTAACGCAGGACCCTGGCCATCTCGGTCCGGGTCTCGCCCGCCGCCCCAGCCAAGACCATCGCCAGCGCCGTTTGAATCGAGTACGGCGACAACAGGGCGTTGGCGCCGGGCGCCGTTCCCTTGGCCAGCAGGTCCAAACCCAGGGCGTTGATAGCCCGAGCCGCAGTGGCCGGATCGCCCAACGAGACCTTGCTCTCGACGGCTGCGCCAGAGAAAAGCATCGCATTCAAAACAACCAGATGAACCGACAGTCGTTGCGCATTCATGTCGCTCTGATATAGACGCAAACCCATCGCGGATGCTCCCGCGTCTGAGGTGCGTTGGCGCTCACCGATCGCTGGTGGTTCATCTCGTCAGAGCGAGGCGTCGGGCGCCCATAACGAAGGTCAAGGCCCAACCCAGACAATCTGGCAACGTGCCGCGTCGGTCTGAGGCGGAGCCCCGCTAAACGTGTGCGAGGGTCCTGTCGCTTTGGTTGAGGCTTGGCCGCGCTGCGTGAATCTGTGTTTGGCCCGACGTCACCGGGATTGGGAGCAGCGTTGCGGAACACGTTTGGGGTTTCAAGGATGGAGGCACGGTGGTAGTGTCCACCCCGATCTCGTGAAGATTGTCATTCTTTGTTCCGTCTTGGTGGTCCTTGAAGCGGCCTCGATGTGCCGGGCCGATGGCGTCGCAGCGCCGGCGCGGTTCGAGTTTCGGGATCCATCCCCCGTTGTCTATCGGGTTCTGGATGCCAGCCGTCAGGCCGGCCTGTCGGCGGTCGATGAGCCCCAATGGCTGCAGGCCCGGACCGAGGGGGGATCGACCAACACAACCTGGCTGGGACGCCGCGTCGTCTTGCAGGCCGAGTCGGCGGCGGCACTGACCACCGTTCTCGGTGAAACCACTCTGTCGCTGAGCCGGATTGTGACATCGAACCTGGTCGTGCTCGAAGCCGCCAACGCCTGGGTGGCGTCCGCGGAGGCTGCGCGTTTGGCACGCCATCCCGCAGTGACCGTCTGTCACCCGGTGCGCCGCCGGCCCGCCAAGTTGCACGGCCCCTACTCCCCACGGCCCAATGACCCCTTGTTTCGCTACCAATGGCACCTCGAAAACCGCGATCCCAACACCGCTGCTGCGCTCGGATTTGATCTCAACGCCCGGTCCGCTTGGTCGGACAACCAGGGCCAGGGCGTTCTCGTGGCCACCGGCGACAACGGCGTCGAACTGTCCCACCCAGATCTGGCCGCCAATGTCACAAACCGAGTTCACCGTAACTTCATCACGGGCTCGACCAACGGAAACCCGGTCGCCACAGCCCAGGCGCATGGCACCGCGGTCGCCGGCCTCGTCGCCGCCCGGGGTCACAACACCCGAGGCGTGGCAGGAGTCGCCCCGCAAGCCCAGTTGGCCAGTTGGATCGTCTTCGATCGATATGACAGCTTGGCCGATGAGGAGACGATGATGGACATGTTCCGCTATCAATCGAACTTGGTCAGCGTCCAAAACCACAGTTGGGGCAATGCCGATGTCGGCCTGCTGCGCCTGAGCCCGCTCGAAGACCAGGGAATCGCCGACGCCGTCGACCGGGGACGCCAGGGCCGCGGCGTGGTGATCGTCCGTTCCGCAGGCAACGGACGCCTCGACCTCAACGACCTCAATGACGACGGATTCGGCCAGGACCCGCGCGCCATTGCCGTCGGCGCAGTGCGTCTCAACGGACGCGCCACCAGCTTCAGCACCCCAGGCGCGCCGGTGCTCGTCGCCGCGTTCAGCGGCGATGACGGAGTCAGCACCTCCAACGACTCCGTCACCAACTACACTCGAGTCGCCACCACGGATCGACAGGGCAGCTATGGCTACAATGTGTCCGGACCGGAACCGGATTACGGATTCCAAACCACGGGATTCACGGGGACTTCGGCGTCGTCGCCGCAGGTCGCCGGCCTCTGCGCCCTGATCCTCGCCGCCAACCCCGCGCTCACCTATCGCGACGTCCAGCAAGTCCTCATCCTCTCGTCGCGGCAACTCGATCCAGCGGATCCGGACTTGAGTCTCAACGGCGCAGGTTTCGGGGTCAGTCACAACGTCGGGTTCGGCGTCCCGGATGCCGGCTTGGCCGTCGAGTTGGCCCGCGCATGGACGAATCGACCCGCCCGCAGTAAGGCGACGGCCGTCTTCCGCCAGAGCACCGGCACCGAGATTCCCGACGATGGCTTGCGCGTCGTGATCGCGGGCGGCGAGGTGCCTGCGGACTTGCAGTCGATCCCCGCTTGGCCCGCCGACGGCCTCCACCCGGATGCGCGGACCGCGACAGTCAAGTTGGTCGATGTCGGCCAGGCCCTCGAACCCCTTGCCGTGGATCTGACAAAACGGGCGGCGCTCATCAGGCGAGGAGTAAACTACTTCGCCGATAAAATCGCCAATGCGGCGGCCGCTGGCGCCCGCTTCGCCATCGTCTACAATAACGTCGACGCCGACCGGCGCGTGTTCATGGCCGGGGCGGATATCCAGTTCCAGCCGATTCCAGCAGTGTTCATCGACCAAACCCACGGCGAGGCCCTGCAGACCTACCTCGCCTCCAACCCCGAGGCAACCGCCCAACTCCGCTTAACGGTCGCGTCCTGCCCCATGACCATCACCAGCACGCTGCTGTGCGAACACGTCAAGCTCCGGGCCACCTTCGACCATCCGCGCCGAGCGGACGTCCGCGTGACCTTGCTCTCGCCCGCAGGCACCCGGAGCGTCCTCCACCGTTTCAACAACGATGCGTCGTCCGCACTGACGGACTGGACCTTCTACTCCACCCACCATTTCTTCGAGAGTAGCGCCGGTGTCTGGCAGGTCGACGTCAGCGACGAAAACGCCGGCTCGACCGGAAGCGTCAGCTCGCTGGAACTCACAGTGTACGGGGCGGCCATCGAAGACGCGGATCACGACGGATTACACGATCCTTGGGAGTCGACCTGCTTCGGCTCTCTCGACCAAGGCCCCAAAGCCGATCCAGACCAGGACGGCTGGAACAACATGCGCGAGCAAATCCTGGGGCGGAATCCGGCCGTGGCCGATCGACCGTTCCAACTCGACCTCTCTTTCTGGGACGCACGACGAGGCCGGCTCAGTTGGCCCGCCAACAAAGAGTTCGCTTACGAGGTCTGGATGAGGTCAGGCGTCGCTGAGTCGCCCGAAATCGTCTCCCAGCAGGCCGGGCGATTCCCCGAACTCGAGCTCATTGTCCCCCTGACCGCCGAAAGGCGCTTCTACGAAGTGCGACAGACGCCAGGCGGCAGGCGGTGAAGTCAGCTTGGCCCAGCTCGCTGGGGTGTCGCCTGTTCGACTCAGGCCAAGCCCCGCTTCCCCAAAGCGCCAGGCTCAATCTTGCCCGCTTGCGATATTGTCGCCTCGACAATCGCCTCGCGCCCGCTGTGCCCAACCACGCGGACGCGCGTGCCTTTGGGGATCAATTCGCCTTGAGTCATCACATCGATCAGATCCGAGCCGAATTGGGCCTTGCCGCCCGGACGCAGCACCGAAACCGCCACCCCTTCGAGACCGAGACGCCCGGCCCGCACCCTCGCATCAGCCGCCACCGACTCCATCGCGCTGCTCGCCTGGGTCACCAGCGTCCCATACATCGAGGTCTTCGGCAGGAGCCGCGCCAGCACCGCCAGCACCAACACCGACCCCAGAGCCGCGTACGTCAGATCGCGTAACGGCAGCGCGAGTTGCGGCAAATTCGGAAGCCGCGGCATCCCGGGGTAAATGTCCACCATCGCCATCACGATCGTGACCAACATCAGCACCGCCCCCGTCAAACCCAGCAGCACGGTGCCCGGAAACACGAACAACTCGAGCCCCACCAGAATCAAACCCAGCACGAACAACGCCGGCCATTCCAATCCGGAAAGCCCGGCGATATAGCTGCCCAAGAAGTAAAGCGCGAAGGCGCAGACGCCTACGATGCCAGGAAGACCGAATCCCGGTGTCTTGAACTCGATATAAATGCCGGCCACCCCGATGATCAACCACAGCCAGTTCAGCGCGTTGATCCACGTGGCCAGCTTCTCCGCCCCGGTCGGCTCGATCTCATGCCGTCCGGCATCCGCATAGCCCAGTTTGGACAACAACGTCTCGAGGCTCTCCACCGTGCCGGAGGACAAAAGCGGTCGAGCTGGCGTGCCGTATTCACGCTCCGCCTCGCTGTTCGTCAGCGTCAGAATGCCGCCTTTCGCGTTGATCGTCTTGCCGTCGAGGACCAGTTCCTTCTGCCGGTCGATCATGGCCTCGATCACATCGCTGTTGTGGCCGTTCTTCTGGGCCTGCGCCCGTATCTTGGCGCTGATCGCCGAAGTCGCCTTGATTTCCATCGTCTCCGGCATCGCCTCGACCCCTGTGCCCCCCGGCGACAGCATGATGGGCGCCGCCGCACCAATCACACTCTCGGGAGCCATGAAGATGCGCTGCGTGGCGACCGCAATGAACGCGCCGGCGGAATACGCATTCCGGTTCACGTACGTCACCGTCTCCCCCTTGAACTGGCCGAGTATCTCGATAATCTTCTCGGTCGAATCGACTCGCCCGCCGTTCGTTTCCATGTCCAAGACAAGAAGATCGGCCTTGGCGTCCATCGCCTCCTTCACTCCGCGCCGCACCAGATAGACCAGCGGCGGCATGATGTCGTCGCGGATCGGCAAGATGTAGGCCTTCTTCTTGGCCGGCATCACGCTCATCTCGGCATCGGCTCGCCCGCCGGTCATGGGCACCGTCAGCAAGCCGGCAACCAACATGGGCCAAAGCTTCATGCCCGAACACTAACGCACTCCGCCAAGGGCTGCAAGACGAGCAGCAGCCCAGAACCGGCAGTGCGGATCATCGACACCCTGCCCCTGGTGGGCCGCGCTTGCCCTCCCGGAGGCAGGAAACGACTCCACCATAGGGGTCAGTCCCGGCTATTTATCAATTTTAGCGAAGCCTCGCTAGGTTGATGAATTGCGACGACCACTGTCACTGCTCGGTCGCCACCTCGCGAAACCGGGTGACCACTCTCCGCCGCGCCCAGAGGATCAGCGCCACCGCGTATACAGTCCCCAGTCCGTACACGCTGGCGTGCAATGCGTACATCCACACCGCAGCGACGCTCCTCCACGCCGCCGGGCTCGTCCAAGCGCTCAGCAAACCAAGGGCCGACATGCTCAGCCACGGGACCAGGACAACCCAGAACACAATGCGCCCCACCGCCAGGGCAGGCGTCCGCGTCCGCAAACCAAACCAGAGCCCCAACCAAACCGTCGCCACCGCACTGAGCATCGTCTTGGCAATGCCGGCGAGTTGCGTCGCCGCGTCCAACACGACACCGCCAGCCGGCCTGGCCCCCTGCACGTACAGGAAGAGAAGCAGCAAACCGAGCAGCCCCTGGACCGCCAGCGGCCAACGCATTGCGCACCATAGGACGTTCCATTCCGCCAGCGGCAGCCTGACTCCTGACAGCGGCGTGCAGAGCAGCAGTTCGAGAGCGCCCGACTGCCGCAGGTCCGTCATGCGCCGCGACGCCGCCAGGCCCAACAACACGACAGGCAACAGGGCGGTCAACACCCGCATCCCCATGCCGACCCCCATCGCGCCCCCCGCCGCCGACGGCCCCAGCATTCGCCAGATCAGCGATGTCCCGATTCCGCCCAGGGGCGGCAGCAGCAGGGCCACCCACAACAGCCAGCAAGACGGCGCCCGCCGCTCAGCCAGCCAACCCGCCGGATTGTCGGCAAGCGCCGGGGCCTTGCCGCGGACACGCCGGCGGGAATGGAGCGATGAAGGAATCCGATAGGGCCAGACGGCTTCGTCTGGGATTCGGGCGCGCGCCGGCTGACTCGGCTCGGGTACTTCGCGCCAGCGTCGTTGCACGGTGCTGCCCGCCCAAACTAGCAGTCCCCATGCGATTGCCTGAACGCCCAGCAGCGACAACCAGAACCGGCTCGGACTCGCGCGGTAGGGGACATCGCCCGAAAAAACCATCAGCATAGCAGGACTCGGACTCGGCATCCATTGCACCGGTGGAACCGAGCATGCCACAGCGGGCAACAGCGTGAGTCCCACCATCAGGGCCAACGCCCGCAGCAGCGCCTCATGGTCTCCGTAGGATCGGGCGCTGCTCCACAAACCGCTCGCGGCAGCCAGGAAGAGAGTGTCGAGCAACACCAACGGGAGACGCCAGAATTCTCCCACCGTCACACCGCCGGCACCCAAAGCCAGGCCCAGAATGGGGAACGCGGCCATGAGCGCGTAGAACAGGCTGAGCCCGTGTGCGGCAAGCTTGCCCAGCACCACATCCCAACCCCGAAGATCGGTCAGAAACAGCAGGCCGAGCGTCCCCTCCCGTTTCTCCCGGCTGACGCTGTCGGCGGTTTGGCGCACGCCCTCGACCAGGCCGAAGACCAGGGCACTCCAGCCCAGGCTCTGGAGCAGTTGCTGTCCACCCCGGTTACCCAGAACGCCGCTCTCCGCCCAGCGCAGACCCGCCAGTCCGGTCAGACTCGCCACCAGCCCGACCCCCACCCGCAGCCCCACGGTGAACGGGCGTCGAGCCTGCACCTGCAACTCGCGTTCGAGGATCGACATTGGCAAAGGGGTCAGTCCCGGCTATTCATCAATCGCATCGTGTTTTTCAGTGTGTTCACGCTCCCCATCCGCAACCGATGCGCCACCCAGGCCAAGGTCATCGTCGTCTCCCGCCTCAACCGCAGGGCAACACACGCCTTCCGCCGGTCCGTCTTGGGACATTCGGCGAGATCCTGGTCCGACCACCCCTGCCGAGCCAGTTCCTCTTGCACCACGCGCTCCGCCATCTCCTCATCACTCTCATGGATCTCCGCACCATAATGGTGTGCTCCTCGCCGCCCGCTCACCTGGGCCAACAGCTCCTTGCGAAAGGCGCTTCCGCCCAAGCACCATCCGCGTCGCATAGGCTTCCAAACCTCGGCACTCTCCTCCGAGCGACGCCTTTCCTCGATCCGTCCTTCGAACACGCGCCGTCCGGCCGCGCTGTCCTTGGGAATGCCATGCTCCCCCAACAAACGGTCCACCCGCAGCCAGAGCGGCCGCCGTGAGGCCTTCCGCAAATACTCCGGGAAACTGCTCCACCGATAAACCCGCAGCGGATCCTCGGGCCGCAGCAGCTTTGCCCGCGCCGGATTCAAGTGCACGTAGTCGGCGGCTGTCTTTAAGTACCCCGGCGTCTCACTGTCCACGATCAGGGCTTTGTAGCGACCGCCAAACACATGGCCAGACAGGCAGTGACGGCGATTGAACCGCCCGGTGTAAGTCCCCAGAAGCCACTTCATCCCAACGACAAGGTTGGGCTGGGGTGTCTGCACGATGAGGTGAAAGTGATTTGGAATCAGGCAGTATGCGTGAACCTGCCAACCCGTCTTGTCGCATGCCTCACCCAATGTGTCCAGGAATCGCTGCCGATCGATATCGTCACGAAAGATCGCCTCGCGGCGATCGCCGCGGTTCATGACGTGGTACAGGGCATCCGGATATTCGAGGCGAAGTTTGCGGGCCATGGCAGTGCAACCATCGTGCTGCGTCCAACGCCTGTCAAACTCGGATTGATTAATAGCCGGGACCGACCCCTTTTTGCCTTTCAAACTTAGTCTGATCAATAGCCGGGACTGACCCCTCTTGTTCTTTGATCATCGCGGCATGCTGCTGTTCGTGCACGACGGCGGTCGTGTCCGCACAGCCACCCCGCCCACCCTTGCCAACACCGCCACCAGCCACCCCTACCGAAACCGGTCATTTCCCTGCTCATTGGGGGACGCCGCCTCCCATCCAGACGATGGACCGCCGGCAGTTGCCCGGCGGATACGGTTTGGGCAGCTCGACTCTGGCCAGATGGATCGAGGTGAATCTCCAGAACGATCAGGCCGCTTGCGCCCGCCCCCCGGACGGCAACGGTGACGTGACAATCAGCGGCCAACTCAAACAGTGGCACAACGTCACCCTCACCCTCGATGGTCCGTTCGCCCGCGAGCGAGACACCGACCCCAACCCGTACACCGATTACGCGCTCACGGTGACGTTCCGCCACGAATCGGGCAAGCCACGCTACGTCGTCCCCGGCTATTTCGCTGCCGATGGCGACGCGGCCCACACGTCGGCCGAATCGGGCTCGCGGTGGCGCGCGCACTTCTCGCCCGACAAGTCGGGTCGCTGGCGATACATCGTGTCGTTCCTGAAAGGCCCACACGCGGCCCTCGGCGGCGGAGGCCAACCGCTGGAACCGTTTGACGGCCGGCTCGGCGCGATCGACATCGCCGTGACCGACAAGGTGGGACGCGACTTCCGGAGCAAAGGCCGGCTGCGCTATGTCGGACGCCACCACCTTCAGTTTGCCGGCACGGGCGGGTATTTCCTCAAGGCCGGTGCCGATGCGCCCGAGACCCTTCTTGCCTACGAGGATTTCGACGGCACCGTAGCCGGGGGCAGGCGCACGGCGCGCGACGGTGAGGCCAAGCCCACCCAGGGGTTGCATCGCTTCGAGCCGCACTTGCGCGACTGGAGAACGGGAGATCCGACCTGGCAGCAAGGCAAAGGCAAGGGCCTCATCGGCGCCCTCAACTATCTCGCCGCCAAGGGCGTCAATGCCTTCTCCTTCCTGACCTACAATCGCGGGGGCGACGGCGACAACGTCTGGCCTTTCACCGATCCGTCCGACAAGCTTCACTACGACTGCTCGAAGTTGGATCAGTGGGGCGTGGTATTCGATCACGCCACCGCGCTGGGGCTCTATCTGCATTTCAAACTTCAGGAAACCGAGATGGACGACAACCGCCACGGAGCGGGTGGCGGGGGCTCGCCCGTGCCGGAATCCCTTGATGGCGGCGCGCTCGGAATCGAGCGCAGGCTCTACTGCCGCGAACTGATCGCAAGGTTCGCCCACAACCTGGCGCTCAACTGGAATCTCGGCGAGGAGAACACCCAATCCACCGACGAGATCGTCGACATGGGGTCCTACATTCACGACACCGATCCTTATGGGCACCCCATCGTCATCCACACCTATCCGCACCAGCAGGACAAGGTCTATGAGCCCTTGCTCGGAACCAATTCTCCCCTGACGGGCGTCTCGCTGCAAAACGCCTGGAACGCGGCGCACCAAAGGACGCTCGAGTGGCTGCGGGCCTCGGCGGCCGCAGGCCGCCCCTGGGTTGTGGCGAGCGACGAACAAAACGACGCCAGCCTGGGCGTGCCTCCAGACCCGGGTTACGGGGGCTTCACCGGCAAAGCGAAACGGGGCAGCGACCAGGACTAGGATCTCCACGACATCCGCAAGCTCTGTCTGTGGGGCACGCTCATGGCCGGCGGGGCTGGCGTCGAGTACTACTTTGGCTACAGCTTGCCGCAGAATGACCTGACGTGCGAAGACTGGCGGAGCCGCGACCGGAGCTGGGACTATTGCCGCATCGCGCTCGAGTTCTTCGATGCCAAAGCGGTTCCGTTTTGGGAGATGACAAACGCGGACGAGTTGGTGGGCAATCCAACACACGACAACATGCGCTACTGCCTGGTCAAGTCCGGCCAGGTCTATCTGGTCTACCTGCCCCAAGGCGGCTCAGCCGAACTCGATCTCAATGGGGCGCACGGCGAGTTCGCCGTCGCGTGGTTTAACCCAATGACGGGCGGGGCGCTATCGAGAGGCTCGCGCGCCGCCGTCCGCGCCGGCGCGAAAGTCGATCTGGGCGATCCGCCGGCTGATCCGGACGAGGACTGGCTCATTCTGGTGCGGGCGGAGTTGAATCGGCGCTCGACGCAGTGAGCGATGAAGGCCGTCGGCGTGCCGTTTCCTCCTTGCCCCGTCGCCATCCGCTCTTAGAGTCGCCCGCGATGAACGTCGTGGTGACCGGCGGCGCCGGCTATATTGGCTCGATTTGCGTCGAGGAACTCCTGAATGCCAACCACGCGGTGACCGTATTCGACAACCTCACGGAGGGCCACCGCGCGGCGGTCGACTCGCGGGCGCGCTTCGTGCAGGGATGCTTGAGCGACCGCGCTGCCGTGGCGAACACCCTGCGCCAAACACACGCTGAGGCGATCCTGCACTTCGCAGCCAACGCACTGGTCGGCGAGTCCATGACCAATCCGACCAAGTACTTCCGCAACAATGTGGCCAACGGCCTGAATCTGCTCGATGCGGCGGTCGAAAGCGGCGTGCGGAAGTTCGTGTTCAGTTCCACCTGCGCCACCTACGGCCCCCCCGACCGTTTACCCATGACCGAGGATCTCCCCCAGCGTCCGATCAGCCCGTATGGCGAATCGAAGCTGATGTTCGAAACGTTGCTCGAATGGTTCCGCCAAATCCACGGACTCGAGTTCGTCGCGTTCCGCTACTTCAACGCCGCGGGAGCGAGCGCCTCCTTCGGGGAGCATCATCGGATCGAAACCCATCTCATCCCGAATGTGCTCAAGGTGGCGCTGGGCCATTCGACTCACTGCGATATCTTCGGAACCGATTACCCGACACCTGACGGAACCTGCATCCGCGACTACATCCACACCATCGACCTGGCCGACGCCCACATCCGCGCCTTGGAACCCGGAAAACAAGGCTTCTACAACCTGGGCAACGGCGAGGGGTACTCGGTTCGCCAAGTGATCCAGGCCTGCGAGAAGGTGACTGGACGGAGCATCCCGACGATCGAGCGACCGCGGCGTTCGGGTGATCCGCCGCGTCTGGTGGCCGCAGCCGAGAAAGCGGCCCGGACGTTCGGCTGGAGACCCCGCTACCCCAAACTCGACAGTATTGTCGCTACCGCTTGGGCGTGGCACCGGGCTCACCCAACTGGCTATCCGGAGTGATTGGCTGCGCTGCCGCGGTGTCACCCTCGAACTTGACTCGCCAGACCTACCGGCTCGAACTGCGCCGGGCGGTGGCCAATGGGATTCTCGAATCCGCCGGCAGCACGTTCTTGCTGCTCATCGCCGTGCGCTGGTTTCACGCCGGCTCGTTCGCCAAGGCGCTGGTGGCGAGCGGGGGCAGCGTCGGTTTGCTGTTCACGCCTCTTGTGGTGTCACAGGTGGCACGCCTGGGTTGGCCGTCAGCGATTGCGGCTTCTCGCTTCGCGGCTGTCGGGGCTGGCATGTTCCTGCTGATGGTGTTGGTCCCGTGCGTGCCGGTCTATGTCCTGGGCAGCATTGTCACCATGGCCGCCGCGTCGGCCGCGGTGCCGCTCATGACGCAGATCTACCAGGACAACTACCCCGAGGAAAAACGCGGCAAGCTGTTTGCGCGGACGGTGATGGTCCGGATCGCGACCGCGGCCGCGTTCAGCGAGTTCGGCGGGCGCCTCTTGTCGGCGAATCTGGCGCATTACCGCTGGCTGCTGCTGGTCTTCGCGGCCGCGTTCGCCTCAGCCAGCCTGTGGCTCCGCCGATACCCGTCCACCCCCCTCAACGACGCCGGCGGCTCGCATCCGTTTGGTGCCATGCGGTTCGTGCGACAAGACCGGCTGTTTCGCCACACGCTGATCTGCTGGATGTTGATGGGCTTCGCGAACCTGATGATGTTGCCCATGCGTGTCGAATACCTGGCAAACCCCCATTATGGGCTCACCCTCGATCCGCGGACAATCGCGTTGGTGGTCAGCGTCATACCGAACCTGGCGCGGCTGGTCCTCAGTCAGATTTGGGGCTGGCTGTTCGACCGGATGAACTTCTTTCTATTGCGCGTGACGCTCAACATCGGCTTCGCGCTGGGGATCCTGACGTTCTTTCTCAGCGATTCGCTCACGGGCCTGGTCATGGGCGGCATTGTTTTCGGCATCGCCAACGCGGGCGGTGATGTGGCTTGGGGATTGTGGGTGACCAAGTTCGCCACGCCCGAACGGGTTGCCGACTACATGGCCGTGCACACCTTCTTCACCGGCGTCCGCGGAGTGCTGGCGCCCGTGATCGCCTTCCAGGCCGTCCACGTGATATCCCTCCCGACGCTGGGGTGGGTTTGCGCCGGGCTGATCGCCATCGCCAGCCTCCTGCTGCTGCCGGAAGCACGGCTCGGACGCCACGTTCGCCGCGGCAACACCCTCACCGAGGAGGTCTCCGAGTGAATGCGCGGAATCACCTGGGAAGGGCGCAGCGATCGATCCGAGCGCGACCGGCGGCATCTCGCCGCGCCTGGCGGACGGGAGCGGGCCGCGCTGAGCCACCGGGCAAGCAGGATCAGGGAGGTCCAACCGATGGATGAGCATCTGCGCCTGTTTCCACAAATGCAGAATCTAGAGATCTGACCCTACTGTGCCAATCGGTGGACTGCTCGTAGGCGTGGGCGAGCTGGAGCAAGGTGTTCTCCCCGAAAGGCGGGCCGAGCAACTGGAGGCCGATCGGGAGCACAGGATTCGTCGTGAAACCGCATGGCAGACTTAAGCCGCAAATGCCCGCCAGATTGCAGGAGATTGTGAAAACGTCGGACAAATACATCTGCAATGGGTCGTTGGATTTCTCCCCAATCTTGAACGGAGGGGTGGGCGCGGTCGGCGTCGCAATCGCATCGACCCGGCGGAAGACGTCGAGAAAGTCCTGGCGAATGAGTGTGCGAACCTTCTGCGCTCGCAGGTAATAGGCGTCATAGTAGCCGCTGCTCAACGCGTAGGTCCCCAGGATGATGCGCCTCTTCACTTCAGTTCCGAAACCCGCGCCGCGGGTGCGGGCATACATCTCGATCGGGTCTGCCCCCTCCACCCGCAGGCCGTAGCGCACCCCATCGAACCGGGCGAGGTTGGCGCTGGCCTCGGCCGGGGCGATCAGGTAATAGGCAGCCAGAGCATAACGGGTGTGCGGAAGGGAAACCTCGACGAGTTCAACCCCGAGGGACGCGAGGTGCGCGATGGCGCGCTCGACAGCGTGCTTCACATCCGCGTCCAAACCGCCGTCGACGAAGTACTCTCGCGGCAAGCCGACCTTGAGTCCTGCCACGGGCCGATCCAGCGCCGCGGTATACGCCGGCACGGCTTGGGACACCGTGGTCGAATCGAGCGGATCATGGCCGGCGATCGCTTCGAGAAGGATCGCGGCATCGCGCACCGTCTTGGTCATCGGCCCAATCTGGTCCAGAGAAGAGGCATACGCCACCAGCCCGTACCGTGACACGCGTCCGTAAGTGGGCTTGAGGCCCACCACGCCGCAGAACGCGGCTGGCAGGCGCACCGAGCCACCCGTGTCCGATCCAAGAGCCGCAAGGCACTCGTCTGCGGCGACGGCGGCGGCGGCTCCGCCGGACGAGCCTCCGGGAGTCCGCTCCGTGTCCCACGGATTGCGCGTCGGGCCAAACGCCGAGTTTTCCGTCGAACTGCCCATCGCGAATTCGTCCAAGTTTAATCGTCCCAGCAGCACTGCACCCGCCGCCCGGAGCCGGGCGGTCACCGTGGCGTCGTAAGGGGAGATATAATTCGCCAGGATGCGCGAGCCGCAGGTCAACGGCTGGCCGCGGGCGGCGATGACATCCTTGAGTGCGAGCGGGACGCCAAGAAGAGGCTGGTGGTCGGGGCCTTGGCCGTTTCGTCGCGCGGCATCAGCGGCATCGGCTTGCGACAGGGCCCCGGCGACGTCCACGTGGAGGAACGCATGCAGCACAGGGTCGCGTCGCCGAATGGCATCGAGGCACGCCTCGGTTGCCTCCCGCGAGCTCATCTCCCGGCGGGAGAGCCGCTCAGCCAACTCGGTCACGGTCAGGCGATTGGGCATGAGCGGGGCGCTCTTCACTCGACGATGCGGGGCACGATAAACAGGCCGTTCAACCGCGCTGGCGCCTGGCTCAACGCGTCTTCGCTCGGCAGCGATGGCCGGACGACGTCAGAACGCGCCACGTTGCTGAGCGGCACCGCATGCGCCATCGGCTCGACCCCGTGGACATCCACTTCATTGAGCTGTCTCATGTAAGCCAGCACGTCGCCCAATTGCGCACCGAACCGCTCTTCTTCCTCGGGGGTCAGGGCGAGCCGGGCCAGGGAGGCAGTGCTGTGAATGTCCACGTGGAAAGCGGTCATAGTGAGACTCGCTAATCCTCGTTGAACTTGGCATTCACCAGGCCCGCCAGCGCCTCCGTGGCCTGCGGCGCATCCGTCCCCTCGGCCACGACCCGAATCTTCGACCCGGGCCCGGCGGCGAGCATCATCAGTCCCATGATGCTCTTGCCGTTGACGGTTTCCCCGTCTTTCTCGACGGCCACCTGGCACTTGAACTGGTTGGCCAGGCGCACAAACATGGAAGCTGGCCGGGCGTGGATGCCCAGTCTATTCGTGATCAACAGGTCTCGTGACGAGTTCGTCTGCTGATGGACAGCTTCGTGCGCACTCATAGTCGGATCGGCAATACTAGCGGAATCACCACGCCAAGCCAAAAACTATTTTTTGCTCAGCGGGCGGGCGGGCGGCGATTGGGCGTCGGCCGTTCATTTCCTTGATGGATGGCATCGATCCGGTCATTGTCGGCCTCATGTCTCACGCGCGCGTTTCTTCCTGCGACAGGGATGGTGTATTTGGATTTCGAGGCACGCACCTCTTTTGGTTCATGATCCTGATGGCGGGTTGTCGTCTGGCGCCCGCCATCTGGAGCGCCGGATTGAAGGAAACCGAGATTTCCTCGGTTCCGTGGCCGGAACAACCGCTTCAACCGGATTCCGGAAAGGCCCGTCCACGCGCGGTGAAGATCATTGGCGGCCAGGAATCTCGGCCGGATCAATGGCCCTGGATGGCGGCTCTCGTGCGCCGCGAGCGTGCGGACCTCTACGATGGCCAGTTTGGCGGAGGCACGCTCATCCACCCGATCTGGGTGGTCACGGCGGCTCATATGGTGGAAGACTTGCTCCCGGCGGAATTGGACGTGGTCCTCGGTGTTCACAATCTGAAAACCGACACCTCCGTCCAGCGGATTCATGTCGTCGAGATCATTCGACATCCGGATTACAATGCGTTGACGGACGACAGCGATATTGCCCTGCTGCGCCTGAGCGAACCGGCCAGTGAAAGCCGCCCGTGCCTGCCCTTGGTCGAGGACATCGCGCTGCAGAATCCGGGGGTTCTGGCGACTGTCGCGGGGTGGGGCGACACCGCTGGCGACGGGACGGTCTTTCCGGACAAACTGCGGCACGTGCAAGTTCCCATCGTGGCCCTCGATTACGCCAACGGTCCCAGTTTCTACGACGGGATTCTCACCACAAACATGCTGGCGGCTGGTTACGAACAAGGAGGCAAAGACTCGAGTTTCGGCGACAGCGGCGGGCCGCTCATGGTCCCGAGCGCGTCGGGGTTGGAATGGCGCCTGGCCGGCATTGTGAGTTTTGGGCACCCCGACCTTGACCCTGGGGATCCGGGCAACTTTGGGATCTACACCCGCGTGTGGAATTACCGCGATTTCATCCAGACATACACGATGCCCTACTACCAGGCTTGGAATGTGGCGCGCGCTGCCGGGGCGCCCCTGGGTGATCCCGATGCCGACCATCTGCTTAACCTGGGTGAGTATGGGTTTGCTCAGGATCCGGCTGATCCTTCTCAGGCAGGCGGAGTGCGAGCGGCCATCATGGACTACCAATCCAAGTCTTATCCCGCCTTGACATTCCAGAAGCCCATTCAGTCGGACGACGTCGCGTATCGATATGAATTTGCCAGCGTGCTCGGCGACTGGCAGATCATGGATGCCGCCGGCACGGTGGTCTTCGACAATCCGGTTCCGGGCCAGACCGGTATGGAAGCGCGGACCGTCCTGGGTCCCAACGCCATCGAGCCTTCGACTTCGAGCGAGGGCTTCTTCCGCGCCGCGGTCACGCCGTCGCGTCTCTATGTCCCCGGCGTCCGGCCCCTCGAGTATCGGCACGCTGCACGGCATGCCTTGGAGAGCACAGACGCGACGCATCCCGATGGCGGGTCGCGCTTGGTGAAAGACTATCGTTTGGCAGGACTGCCCACGGACAGCGTGGTCAGCGTCACCCTGCGTTCGGACGACTTTGACGCGCAACTCGATCTTCTCAACGAGGACACGGGAGCCTTGCTTCTGCGATCCGACGCGGATTCCGGAGGTGGCACGGATGAACGTCTCGATTTCACCCCGCAACCGGGTTTGAACTATTTGTGCCGGGTCACGACCCAGGTCGCGTCCGCCTCGGGAGGGTACGTCCTGGCGGCGTTCCCGGCGGTGGCGGGCCTGCCGGCGATTGGGTTGGCCCAGACCCTTGCCGGATCCCTCTCCGCCACCAACCTGCTGGATCCGAACTTCCTTCCTGGAGAGAGCTATTACATCCAGGATTACGAACTGGCGAGCGACTCTGAGGCCGAGGTTCAGGTCGTTCTGTCCTCGTCCGCCTTTGACCCTTATCTCTTTCTGATCGACGGGGAGACCGGACGCATCTTCGACCAGAACGACGATTCAGGGCCAGGCACCGATGCCTCCTGCGTCGCCACGGTGCGGCCGGGATGCAGCATTCTTGTTCGGGCCACGACTGTCTACCAGCGTGCGACCGGTGCCTTCACACTGCAGACAAAGACGGTGCCTGTGGTTCGGATGACGCCGCCGCAGGATGTGGCTGCTTCACTGGCTTCCAGCGATCCGCTGGATCCCAGTTATTCGGACACGTACTACATGGACCAATACGACTTGTCGGGGGTCGCTGCCGGACAGATTGTCTCCATCGATATGGTCTCCGAAGCGGTGGATCCGTGGCTGGAACTCCTGAATAGGGCCACGCGCAGGACGATCGATGACAACGACGATTACGGGGATTCTCTCGACGCGCGTTTGCTGTTCACCGTGCTCCCCGGAATTCAGTATCGGGTCCGAGCCAGTTCCGCCTCGGAAACCCAAACCGGCGGGTATCATGTCAGGGTGCACATCGTCGAACCCCTGACCGTCCCGGCGCAGCTCAGCCGGTCTCTCATTGTCGGTGACAATATCGACCCCGGCTACACAACCGTTTACTACATGGACGAGTACCTATTCGACAAGCTCGCTCCCTTCCAGTCGGTGACGGTGCAAATGAACTCGAGCCAGGTCGACAGCTATCTCTATTTGTTGGATGCGGAGACGGGCGACATTCTCAAATCGAATGACGACACGGACGGCACCAACGCGGAGATCACTTTCGTGGTCGAGAGCGGGCGGCAGTATCTTCTGCGGGCATCCACATCGTATGGCGCAGAAATCGGCGATTACACGTTGATCGTGCGGTAACACGCTTCGGATGCTGAGGAGGAAGGAAACGAAAAGCCGCCCCGGCGAACCGGAGCGGCTGACGCATGCGCGCGAGGAATCGACGCGGCGTTCCTGCGTTCGGTTGGGGACGGAACCCGCCCCTTGGAACGGCGCCGCTGCGACTCCTACTTTTTCTTCACCGACTTTTTGGCGGCGGCCTGCTTGTCGACGATCGCCGCCTGGGCGGCGGCGAGGCGGGCGACCGGCACGCGGAAGGGCGAGCAACTGACGTAGGTCAGGCCGACCTTGTGACAGAACTTGACCGAATCGGGATCGCCACCGTGTTCGCCGCAGATGCCCAGCTTGATGCCAGGGCGAGCCTGATTGCCCTTCTCGACGGCGATTTTGACCAGTTGGCCCACGCCGGTCTGGTCGATGGAGGCAAACGGGTTTTTCTTCACGATTTCGGCCTCGGTGTAGGGCCCGAGGAAGCTGGCCGAATCGTCGCGGCTCATGCCCAGACAGGTCTGGGTCAGATCGTTGGTGCCGAAGCTGAAGAACTCGGCCGTCTGCGCGATCTCGTCGGCGGTGAGGGCGCCGCGCGGGATTTCGATCATGGTGCCGACGCTATAGTTGAGCCGGACTTTCTGCTCGGCCATGACTTCCTTGGCGACGCGGTGAACGACTTCCGCCTGGAGGTCGAGTTCGCGTTTGAAGCCGACGAGCGGGATCATGACTTCCGGTTTGACCTTGACGCCGGACTTCTGGACTTCGGCGGCGGCCTCGAACACGGCGCGCGCCTGCATTTCGGAGATCTCGGGGTAGACGATGCCGAGGCGGCAGCCGCGGAAGCCGAGCATGGGGTTGAACTCGTGGAGTTCCTTGACGCGCTGTCTGACTTTCTGGACTGAGACGCCCATTTCGTCGGCCACTTCCTGCTGGCCTTTCGGGTTGTCGTCGTGCGGCAGGAACTCGTGCAGGGGCGGATCGAGGAAGCGGATGGTGGCCGGGTAGCCTTTGAGGGCTCGGAAAATGCCGGCGAAGTCTCCCTTTTGGTAGGGGAGGAGCTTGGCGAGCGCTTCTTTGCGGTCCGCCACGTTGTCCGCGAGGATCATCTCGCGCATGGCTTTGATGCGGTCGCCCTCGAAGAACATGTGTTCGGTGCGGGTAAGGCCGATGCCTGTGGCGCCGAAGGCAATGGCGTTCTCGGCTTGTTCCGGCGTGTCGGCGTTGGTGCGGACCTGGAGGCGTGTGGCCTTGGCGCACCAATCCATCAGCGTCTTGAACATCAGATAGGTCTCGCTCCGTTTCGGATCGAGGGTCTTGTCGATCAAGACCTGGACAATCTCGGACGGGGCGGTCGGGATTTGTCCGGCATAGACATGACCGACGGTGCCGTTGATCGAGAGGAAGTCGCCTTCCTGGAAGGTTTGGCCTCCTGCGGTGACGGTCTTGGTATTGTAGTCAATCTGCAGCGCCGCAGCGCCGCAGACGCAGACCTTGCCCATCTGGCGGGCGACCAGGGCTGCATGGGAACTGACGCCTCCTTTGGCGGTCAGAATGCCCTCGGACGCGATCATGCCACGGAGATCCTCGGGCGAGGTCTCGTTGCGGACGAGCAGCACTTTCTCGCCTTTGGCGGCGGCGGCATCGGCGCGATCGGCATTGAGGTAGAGCCTGCCGCACGCGGCGCCGGGGCCGGCCGGGAGGCCGGTGGCGATAATCTTGGCGGCTTTTTCGGCTTTCGACTCGAAGATGGGGGCGAGGAGCTGATCGAGTTGGTCGGCTGGATTGCGCAGGACAGCAGTCTCCCGGTCAATCAGCCGTTCCTTGACCATATCCATCGAGAACTTGAGCGCGGCCATGGCGGTGCGCTTGCCGTTGCGGGTCTGGAGCATGAAGACCTTGCCGTCCTGGATTGTGAACTCGAAGTCCTGCACATCCTTGAAATGTTTTTCGAGGGTGGCGCGGATGTTGTCGAGCTCACGGTAGGCGGCGGGCATTTCCTTCGCGAGTTGTGCGACGGGTTCGGGCGTGCGGACGCCGGCGACAACGTCTTCGCCCTGGGCGTTGATGAGGAACTCGCCATAGAACTCCTTGGCGCCGTTGGCCGGGTTGCGCGTGAACGCCACACCCGAGCCGGACGTGTCACCGGTGTTGCCGTAGACCATCGCCTGCACGTTGACGGCGGTCCCCCACTCGGTGGGGATGTTGTATTTGCGGCGATAGACGATGGCGCGGTCGTTCATCCAGGAACCGAACACGGCGCCGATCGAGCCTTGCAGTTGCTTCCACGGATCCTGGGGGAATTCCTGGCCGCCGGTGCGTTCCTTGATCAGCGTCTGGAAGCGCTTCACCAACTCCTTGAGGTCGTCCACGCTGAGTTTGGTATCTTCGATGTCGGCGTGGTAACGCTCGTGCTTGAGTTGGTGAATCACCACCTCGAACGGCTCGTGGTCCTCGTTGGGGCGTTTCTGGACGCCCATGACCACGTCGCCGTACATCTGCACAAAGCGGCGGTAGCAGTCCCAGGCGAACCGCTCGTTCCTCGTGGCGTTGACCAGGGCGACCACCGTCTGGTCGTTCAGACCCAGGTTCAAGATCGTGTCCATCATGCCCGGCATGGAATCGCGTGCGCCGGAGCGGACGGAGACGAGCAGCGGCATGGCCGTCGTGTCGTTGAACTTGGTCCCCATGATTTTCTCGATGAAAGCGATGCCGTTCTGGACCTGGGCTTGCAGGTCCTTGGGGTAAGTGCGCTTGTTGGCGTAGTAATGGGTGCAGACCTCGGTGGTGATCGTGAATCCGGGGGGCACCGGCAAGCCGATGCGGGACATCTCGGCCAAGTTGGCGCCCTTGCCGCCAAGGAGGGGTTTCATGGTCCCGTCGCCATCGGCCTTTTTATTGCCGAAGAGGTAGACGTATTTCGCTGATTTCAGTGCTTTTGCCATAATCTGTTTCGTGTCGTTTTTCTCAATTTCGCTGGTTCATTCAATGCGAAGGTGAGGGGGACGCTAACAAAGGAAAGAGACGTGTCAACGGCGCTTTTGGCGACGCGCGGGCAGGCGCGGGTTTGGCGTCGGCCGCAAACAAAGCTTCTCGCCATGGGGCTGTTTTGGTCTAATGTCTGCCATGCAATATGGCTTGACAATCCGCCCGGAAGGCGCGCTCGACCTCCTCGCCTTGGGCGCCCTCGTCCATCGACTCGATCCTGGCATCATTCCTTTCCGCAAGGCGACCGCCTGCCAGATTCATGTCAGCGGAGGCGAGTTCAACGTGGCGGCCAACCTCGCCGATTGCTTCCGGCTGCGGACCGGGATTGCGACGGCGATGGTGGATTATCCCATTGGCGACCTGATTGCCGAGCGGGTGCGGGCGATGGGAGTGCGTCCGTTCTACAAGCATTTCGCGCATGACGGAGTGCAAGGGCCGAACATGGCGGCGGTTTACAGCGATCGCGGCTGGGGCGTGCGGGCGCCGGTGGTGTTTTACAATCGCAGCAACGAGGCCTGTGCGCGCCTGAAGCCGGGCGACTTCGACTGGGGCAGCATCTTCGCTGGCGGCGTGCGTTGGTTCCACAGCGGCGGCATCTTCGCGGCGCTGTCGGAGACCACCGCCGAGGTGATCATCGAAGGGATGCAAGCGGCCAAGGCGGCGGGCGCCGTGGTCTCGTTCGATCTCAATTTCCGTGAGAAACTCTGGCGCATCTCCGGCGGCCAGGATCGGGCCGTGGCGGTCCTCCGCCGCATCGTCCAGAATGTCGATGTCCTGGTCGGCAACGAAGAAGATCTTCAGAAGGGACTGGGCATTCCCGGACCCGAGGTCGCCGCCAGGTCGAAGCTCGATCCGAGCGCGTTCTTCGGCATGATCGGACGCGTGGTCGAGCAACAGCCTCAGGTCAAGGTGATCGCCACCACTCTGCGCGAGGTACGTTCGACCAACCGGCACGTCTGGGGGGCGGTGGCGTGGGTGAACGGACAGAACTCTGTGTCGCCGACGTGCGAGTTGGACGTGCTGGATCGGGTGGGCGGGGGCGACGGTTTCGCCTCGGGATTCATCTACGGCCTTCTGACGGGGGAATCGCCCGAAGACGCGGTGAAGCTCGGCTGGGCGCACGGGGCGCTGCTGACCACCTTCCCCGGCGACACCACCATGGCAACCCTCGATCAGGTCCGGGCGTTCGCCCAGGGCGGCTCGGCGCGCATCCAACGGTAACCTGCCGGTTGCAGGGCCGCCTTGAGCCATGTCTCACGAACTCGTGATCGGGCTCGGAGTGGCGCTGATCGCCCTCGTGGTCTGGCCCCGTCACGGGTTGGCAGCCAGGTGGCGGCAGGCGCGGGACCTGTCCCGGCGCACCCGCCGCGAGGACGCCCTCAAGCATATCCTCAAGTGCGAAGCCAACGGGCGGGTTGCCACGCTCGACAGCCTGGCCGGGGTCTTGCAGATCACGACTGGCGCCGCGGCGCGCCTGTTGGGGGAACTCGAGTCTGGCGCGCTCCTGACCTTTGAAGGCGGACGGCTTCGTTTGCGCTCGGCCGGGCGCGAACTCGGGCTGCACATTGTCCGCGCCCATCGTTTGTGGGAGAGTTACCTGGCCGAGCAGACCAGTGTGGCAGAAGGGGAATGGCATCTGCGGGCGGAGCGCCAGGAGCATTTCCTGAGCCCGCAAGAGACCGATGCGCTCGCCGCACGCCTGGGTCATCCCATCCGCGACCCGCATGGCGACGTGATTCCCAAGCCCAACGGTGCGCTCGAAGGCGAACAGGGGCGCACCCTCAACAGCGTCGATCCGGACACGCCGACTGTCATCACCCACATCGAGGACGAGCCGGACACCGTGTACCGCCAACTGATGGCGACGGGCCTGCGCCCCGGCATGAAGGCTTTCGTGATCGAGAAGTCTCCCGCCCGCATCCGGTTCTGGGCGGATGGGAACGAACATGTCCTGGCGCCGGTGCTCGCCGAAAACGTGTCCATCGAGCTGTTGCCGGAATTCCGAACCGAGGAGTTGATCGAGGAGGAGTTTCTTTCGGGCCTGAAACCGGGCGTGCCTGCGAAAGTGCTCGGCCTCTCGCCCGCCTGCCGCGGCCCCGAACGGCGGCGTCTGCTCGATCTGGGCTTTGTGCCCGGAACGCGCGTCGAGATCGAGATGGTGAGCCCCGGCGGCGATCCGACGGCTTACCGCGTGCGCGGGACGGTCGTGGCGCTGCGGCGCGAGCAGGCCAACCTGATCCGCGTGAGCTCGCGCGATGTGCCAGAGCGATGAGCCACCCCGTTTCGCGATCCTCGTCTCGAGCCGTCGCACCGGCGAACGCGGCGTGTGCCGTGTGCCGCGCGGAGCGCGGCGCGCGGCTCAAGAAGCTCCGAGTCGCGCCCGACCGTTGGGATTATCTCGTGGCGCTGGCGGGCAATCCCAACACCGGCAAGAGCACCGTCTTCAACGCGCTGACCGGCCTGCGCCAGCACACTGGCAATTGGCCGGGGAAAACGGTGGCGCGCGCCGAGGGCGGCTACGAATACGAGGGCAGACGCTTCAAGCTGGTGGATCTGCCCGGGACTTACTCGCTGCTCTCCACCAGCCTCGACGAACAGATCGCCCGCGATTTTATCCTGTTTGGCCATCCGGACGTGACGGTGATCGTGGCCGACGCGAGCCGGCTCGAACGGAATCTGAACCTGGTGCTCCAGGTTCTCGAGATCACCGACCGGGCGGTCGTCTGCCTCAATCTCATGGACGAAGCCGAGCGTCATGGCTTCCGCGTAGACGCTCGGCAACTGGCGCGCGATCTGGGTGTGCCGGTTGTCGCCGCCTCGGCCCGATACGCCAAGGGACTGCCGGAGCTGCTCGCAGCCATCGGTGGTGTCGCCTCGGGCGAGATCGTCTGCAAACCCAAGCGCCTCGAGACCGAACCGGACGCCCTCAAGCCCGCACTGACCGAACTGGTGGCCCAACTCACTGCCGCCTATCCCCAGCTTCCCAATCCGCGCTGGGTGGCGGTGCGCCTGTTGGGCGGCGACGACACCATCGTCGCGGCGTTGAAGAAGGGCCAACTTGCCGAGCTTGGCGCGTCGGCGCGCCCCCGGTCGCACCTTGACCCGTCGCATGGACTCGGACCTGATCCCATCTGAGCCGCGGTCGTCAGCCGACGCCATTGTGGCCACCGCCGAACGATGGCGGCGCCAACTCGCCGGCGACCTGCACGAACAGGTCGTCGAAGCCCTTTACCGGCGGGCCGCTCACCTGGCGGACCGCGCCGTTTCCCGACCCGGTCAGGCCGCCAGGCCGACGCTCGATCGCACCATCGATCGACTGGTGACCAGCCGGGTCTGGGGTTTCCCGATCATGATCCTGCTGTTTGCGGGCATGTTCTGGCTCACCATCTCGGGCGCGAACATTCCCTCCGGCCTGCTCGCTTCACTGCTGGTCGACACCGCGCATCCCTGGCTGAGAGGGATCTTCCACGACTTTGGCGCGCCGTGGTGGCTGACCGGTGTGGCAGTGGATGGCATGTACCTAGCGACGGCCTGGGTCGTCAGCGTGATGCTCCCGCCGATGGCCATTTTCTTCCCGCTCCTGACGTTGCTCGAGGATTTCGGCTACTTGCCGCGGATCGCGTTCAATCTCGACCGGCTGTTCAAGCAGGCGGGGGCTCATGGCAAGCAGGCGATGACCACCATGATGGGCTTCGGCTGCAATGCCGCCGGCGTGCTGGCGGCGCGCATCATCGACAGCCCGCGCGAACGTTTGCTCGCCATCCTCACCAACAACTTCGCGCTCTGCAATGGGCGCTGGCCCATGCAGTTTCTGATCGCCACGGTGTTCATCGGAACGCTCGCGCCGGCCCCCCTGGCCGGTCTGGTTGCGGCCGCCGCCGTCACCTGCGTGGCGCTGCTGGGCGTATTCCTCACTCTAGTGGTCGGTTGGGCGCTCTCGCGCACGGTTCTCCAGGGCGAAGTGAGCACGTTCAGCCTCGAACTCCCCCCTTACCGGCCGCCGCGCGTCTGGCAGGCCCTTTACACATCCCTGATCGACCGCACGCTGTTCGTGCTTTGGCGGGCGGTCGTGTTCGCACTGCCAGCCGGCGCGGTCATCTGGCTCAGCGCCAATATCCAGGTGGGCGGCTCGAGCGTGGCTGCCCATTGTGTTCGTCTATTCGACCCGCTCGGTTTCCTGATGGGGCTGAACGGGGTGATCCTGTTTGCCTACGTCATCGCCATCCCGGCCAACGAGATTGTCATTCCAACAGTTCTGATGCTCACGGTCACGATGACCGGGGCCTCGGGCGTGGGCGAAGGCGCCGGCGTCCTGTTCGAGCTCGAATCCAGCCAGGCCATCCGGGAGTTGCTCAACGCGGGAGGCTGGACGCTGCTGACGGGCGTGAATCTGATGCTCTTCAGCCTGCTCCATAACCCTTGCAGCACAACGCTTTATACGATCTACAAAGAAACCGGCAGCGTGAAGTGGACGCTGGTGTCCGCCGCTTTGCCGCTGGCTCTCGGTTTTCTGGTCACCTTCCTGGTGGCCTCGATCTGGCGCATCGGGACTGGTTCTCCTTGACGGGTTCTCGCTCCCCATGAACCGTCTGCGCAACCCGTTTGTAATCAACAGAACCTTCAAAAAGAACGTCCAACGCGATGTTGAACGTTGAGCGTTGCGCGTTGAACGTTGAACGTTTTGTTCACTGAGCAGTTCAAGAAGGCGCAAGCCGCTCCGGTAAACCGGGAGGTGGTCCTAATTCCAATCCTAATCCCAACTGGCGGCCGAGGATGACGATGAGGAACAGGATGCGATGATCAGGGGGAACGCGGGCCCCTTGACGCGAGGAAAACGGCTGGCATGATCGCGGTCCGGTTATGGCCGAGCGCATCAAAGGGAAACTGCGCCGTGACGAGCGGCGCAATCTGGATATCGAGATCGGGTTTTTGGAAGGACTCATCAGCCGCGATCCGTCCTACGCGGACGCCCTCAAACTGCTTGCCGACGATTACACCCGGCGGGGCCGGTTCGAGGACGGTTTGCGCGTGGACACACAGGTGGCTCACTTGCGTCCGGACGACCCGCTGGCCCACTACAATCTCGCCTGCAGCTACGCCTTGACAGGGCGGCACGAGGCGGCCTACGCCGAGTTGAACCTCGCCATCGACCGCGGTTACCGCGACTTCCGCTGGCTGGCGCGGGATCCGGATCTGGCTGCGTTCCGCAAGCATCCGCTCTGGCGCAAGCTCCGCGCGCGTGTGAAAGCCATGATGACCAAGACGGTGTAGCGGCAACGAACTGTTGACCCCCGAATGAACGTCACGATCGGGCACCGCACCCGCCACTATCGCACCGTCGATTTTGATCCGCGTCGCAACCGTGTGCGCCTGATCGAACAACGGTTGCTGCCGCATCGTTTTCGAGTCATCGCGACCCCCGATTACCGAGCCACCGCCGCCGCCATCCGCGACATGGCCGTGCGAGGCGCAGGCGCGATCGGAGCGACGGCGGCTTTCGGTCTGGCCCAGGGCGCGAGGGCGTTCCGGGGAGGGAGCCTTGCGCGCTTCTCCGCCCACGTCGCCACCGTCTGCGAGACTCTGAGGACTGCCCGGCCAACCGCTGTCGACCCTGTCAACGCCCTCGACGAGGTGCGCCGGCGGATGACGCGCGGCGCGACGGTGAGTCAACAGCAAGACCTCGCGCTCGAAGCCGCGCGGGCCTTCGCCGACACGGACGTGCAGCAGTGCGAAGCGATCGGACAGCACGGCCTCGGGCTGATCCGCGAGGGAGCGCGGGTGCTGACTCACTGCAACGCCGGTTGGCTGGCGTTCGTCGATGTCGGGAGCGCGACCGCCCCGATTTATGCGGCGCAAGCGGCCGGCCGGACATTCCACGTTTTCTGCGATGAGACCCGCCCGCGTTGCCAGGGGGCGTCGCTGACCGCGTGGGAACTCTCCCAGCAGGGCATCTCGCATCAGGTGATTGCGGACAACGCCGCCGGTCACCTGATGCAGCGGGGCGAGATCGACCTCGTCCTTGTCGGGAGTGATCGGGTGCTCGGCCGGACCGGCGAGGTGGCCAACAAGATCGGCACCTACACGAAAGCGGTCCTGGCCCGCAAGCATGGCATTCCGTTCTACGTGGCGATCCCGCTGTCGACCATCGATTGGCAACTCCGTTCCGGCAGCGACATCCCGATCGAAGAACGAGATCCCCAGGAAGTCCTCGGGGCCTGGGGGGTGACCAAAGGCGGACGGCGGACCTGGGTGCGCATCGCCAACCCGACCAGCGGGGCGCGGAACCCGGGCTTCGACGTCACGCCGCCGGACCTGATCACGGGGATCATCACGCCGCTGGGGCATCTATCGACCAAGCGAACTCCGTCGGTTGCAGTCCGGATCCTGAGGATTCGAGGTCAGCGAGGCCGCGCCGATTCAGCTTTCCGAGGTCCGTTTCCGGCCGCGCTTGGCCGACACTTCCGCGAGGTTGAGCAAATCCCTCGTCCGATCGCCAAGAGCCAACGCGACAACCTTCAACCAGGTCAGGGCGGCAGGGGATTCACGACCCGGACCCCGCCATAGTCCTGGTTGTCATCGAGGTCTTCCGAGTAAACGGTGGCACAGCCCGCGAGCCTCGCGGAAGCCAGAATCAGTGCATTGGCGAGGAACACACTGTCCGCCGAAAGGACCGGAGAAGATCTCGCCTTCCAAACGCTTCGCGCCGTTCGGAACCGTCGTGCCACCGTCGCTCGGCGTACTGATCGGTCGCTTCACCCGTCTGAGGTTGGCGCGCATGGACTGGGCCGCGCTGCGCTCTGCGGTTGCTAAAGGGGGCAAAGGACCTCGCGCGAAGAATCACGGTCCGATCGGGACTGACTTGTGGGTCGTGCAACCGCGAATCGAGGCGAACTGATGCAGAACGGGTGGCCCGAGCCGTAGGTCTCGCGGGCATGCGTCAGCGCGGCGAGTTGGGCCGACCGGAAGGCCCGGTAGCGCAGGTGCGCTCACTGGTCCAGATTCGTGTCCTGGGTGTGATTTGGGGTCGTTGCCTGTCAGTTCATAGTGAGTAGATCGGGGTTAGGTTCTCACAGGCAATCGCCCGCAGCGTTACAAACATGCGTTACAAACATGTTGAAGAGGAAGGGCACTTGATCTTCCATGCCCCACAATGCCTTCGGCACGCGCTCGGGTGGGACATCGGCATGGTGCGCTCGTTGGGTCAGGTCCACGAAGATCGAGGACGCGATAATCAGAAAAGAGTCTGCGGGAGGTTCTCGGTGGTGACAAGGGACGATGGTGTCAGGCAGGCTTCCGGCACAACAACTGCTTTATTCACTTTTCGTCCGGGCCTGTCCATCGTTCGATTGTCGTTGCGGACGACGGCGTGTGGCCCTGGCGCTCGACTTCGTCGAATTGATGCGCTTTGCAGACCAGAATAAGCTGCCAGCCCAGCCGACAGCCCGCGGGCTGAGCTTGTGGTTTGCGGTGTGCCTTGCCTCATCGGGGCTGGCCGACCCGGACCCGGCACCGGCCCTGGATCCAGCCTTTCGACCGTCCTTCACTGCGACCGCCAATGTGGTCCTGAGGGCGATCGTGCTGCAGCCGGACGGCAGACTGCTGGTTGCAGGGCGGTTCGACTTCTTTCATGGACACCCCTACAACGGCCTGGTCCGACTCGACACCCACGGGGCGGTGGATGCGAGTTTCGCGTTGTGGCCCGGCATTCAGGGCACCGTCAACGCCGTTGCCGTCCAACCGGACGGGAAGATCCTGCTCGGGGGCGACTTTGTGAGAGTGGCCGGGCAGGTGCGTCACACCCTGGCGCGGCTCGACGCCGACGGGAGTCTGGACGAGACCTTCGTTTCGCGGGTAGGTGGACACCCCACGCCGACGATCGAGGTCGTGCGGGTCCAGGAGGATGGCCGCATTCTCATCGGAGGCGAGTTCCGCATGGTCGGATCGACGCCTCGGGCCTGTCTGGCGCGGTTGCAGCCCAACGGCGACCTGGATGAGACCTTCGACCCGGGGGCGGCGGTCGAGGACGGCTTTGGGGTAGTACAGGACTTGGCGCCGCTGCCGGACGGCGGGGTCGTCGTCGCCGGTCTGTTCACGAAGTTCGACGGGCTTGCGTGCCCAGGTTTGGTGCGACTGGACGCCCAAGGTCGTGTCGACTCGGAGTTTGCGCCTGCGCTGTATTGGAGCCAGGGACTGGTCAGCGTCTCCCTGGTGCGCCGTCAGCGGGATGGTCGCCTGCTCGTCGCCGGGCGATTCGATCAGTTGGAGGGCGAAACGCGGATCGGCCTTGCTCGCCTTCAGGAGTCAGGAGCCCTCGATAGAGACTTCGAGGTCGGCGGCGGTTGGGGCGGAGTGCCCGATGACGCGGTGCGGGACTTGGCGGTTCAACCCGACGGACGCATCGTCTTGGCCGGCGATTTCGTGCAGGTCGGAGCTGCTCTCCACCGTGGGATCACGCGGGTTCAAGCCAACGGTGCCGTGGATGAGGAGTTCGATCCGGGGGCGGGTCTGCTGGGCCGGGACGGAACGACCGGGCACGGCAATGCCATCGCCATCGAGACCGACGGACGCATCCTGGTGGCGGGTGCGTTCCTGCAGATTGGGGATGTGCATCGCCAGCACCTGGCCCGCCTGCTCCCCAACGGGGGGGCGGATTCGGGATACTCGAACGCCGATGGCCTGGTCGAGCGGGTGGGCGCGGTGAACACGATTGTGGTGCAGGCCGATGGACGGATCGTGGTCGGCGGGGATTTCGAGCGGGTTCAGGGCGAGCCCCGCCAAGCCCTGGCCCGGATTCTCCCGCACGGAACTCTGGACGAACCCTTCAATGCGCACCTTATCGAAGGCGGCATTGTCAACGCTCTCGCCCTCCAACCGGGCGGCGAATTGATCGTCGGTGGCCGATTCGCCGTCCATGGCAGATCGCAGGAAAACCTGATTCGGCTCACCGCGGAGGGACACCTGGATCCGACGTTCGATCCGAATGCCGGTCCCAACGGCGAGGTCTACTGCCTGGCGCTCGAACCCGACGGGCACCTGGTGGTGGGAGGACAGTTCGACGTGGTTGGCGGGGTCGCCCGCGACCGGTTGGCCCGGCTGGATCCGTTTGGCGTCGTGGACTCCGGATTCGTTCCCCGCCTGAGTGCGCGGGTTGACACGCCCGATGTTTATGCACTGGCGGCGCAGGCCAATGGCCTGGTGATCATCGGTGGCTACTTCGACGCAGTGAACGGGGAATCCCGCACGGGGCTGGCACGGTTGCGGCACGACGGCTCGGTCGACCTCGGATTTGGGGGAGTCGACTTGATCGATGGCGATCTTCCGATCGTGACCGGGCTCGCCTTTCAGGGGGATGGCCGCCTGCTCGTGACCGGCACCTTCAACCTGGTGGCAGGCGAGCCATGGAATGGCATCGCCCGACTCGGACCCGAGGGGGAACTGGATCGCACGTTCCAGCCGGGGACAGGGGTTGCGGGTGGCGAACTGCCGACCGTGTATGGCGTGGCTCTGGAACCCGGCGGCCAGTCTGTCCTCGTCGGCGAGTTCGAGACTTTCGCCGGCGAGCCTCGCCTGAATCTGGCCCGCCTCAACGCGGACGGTTCCCTGGATCCCGGCTTTCACCCCGAGGGCTGGATGGACTGGTGGGCGCTTGGCGGTAGCGGCCGATGCCGAAGGCAACATCCTCATCGGCGGCCCATTCACCACCGTCGACGGCCAACCCCGACAGGGACTCGCGAGGTTCCGATCCGCCAGCGCGGCGCGCCCGTCTCTCTGGATCAACTTCGACCAGAAGAGCGCCACCGTCGCCTGGGAGGGGCCGGGCACGCTGCAATCCAGTGATTCGCCCCTTGGTCCCTGGCGGGACGAACCTGAACTCGCCAGTCCGTCGTCCTTGACACCTGCCGGGCCGGCGCGATTCTTTCGGCTCGTCCGTTCGCCATGAAGGCTCTGTACATCCACGCGCACTTCGACGATTACGAGTTCACCGCCGCTGGCACATTCGAGGTCTGGCGGAGGCGGCTTGGGGAATCGTTCCGTGGGAAAGTCCTGGTCTGCACCGACGGCGCTGCCGGCCACCATTTCCGGACGCGCGAGGAGACCGCCCGGCTCCGATTGCGCGAGCAGCTTGCTTCCGCCCAAGCGGGCGGTTACGAGTTCGAGTTGCTCCGTCTGCCCAACGGTCTGGTCTCGCGGGAAGCCTGTCTGCGCGTGACACCCGACTTTCTGGCGGCCCTCTGGAAGGCGATCCGCGACTTCCAACCGGACTATCTATTCTGCCCGCCGCTGCCCGCAGACCCGCTGGCCGGAGTCCACGTGGACCATCTGGTTGTCGCCCAGGCAGTCCGCGAGGTTGCCTACATGATTAACGTCCCGCACGCCTTCACGCCGGAATACCCGGCCGATGAAACGGTGTCCGCGCCTTGTCCGGTGCCGGTGATCATTGCCGTTTACGACGGTTACATGTTCGGCGCCAATACCCATGACCTGGCGGTGGACGTCGAAGAGGCCTTCGAGACCGTCTGCGCGATGACCTGGTGCCACCAGTCCCAGATCAAGGAATGGCTGCCGTGGGTCGGGCGCCATCACATGGATGTGCCTCGTGACGCAGGCGAGTGGAAGGCCACCTTGCGACGCCGGTTCGACCGAAAGAACCGGGAACTCAACATCCGCTCTCCACACGCAATGGAGGTGTTCACGGTGACCGCCTGGGGCGAGATCCCGCAAACCGACCGGTTGCTGTCCGAGTTACCGGGCCTGTGCCTGGAAGCGAGTCACGCCGACTCGCTCCGCGAACGCCTGACGCGCTGGCAGGGACAGGCTTAGCGAGGCTTCGCCTCAGACCAACGAGGCGTCGGAGCGGCTCGTGGCCGGTGGGTGCCCACCACGATCACCGGCAGTCGACGCCTCGCTAAGTGGCGCCGCTGCGCGGCGCAAAAACTTGACTCATTTAGTACAGATTCTGAAAAGGAAGTCACTCGAGCGAGGCGCGCCTGCCCATGAACCGCGCTGTTCGGTGTCCACCCTTCAGGGTGTGCAATCGAGCACGCTAAAGCGTGTACACCGAACGGAACGGATTGGTTCATGGGTTCAATTCGCATTCAGTCGTTGAATATCAATGCTCTCCATGAACCGGGATCTGGTCCTAATCCTAATCTTGATCTTAATCCTAATCGGCGACAGAGGATTACGATTATGATTACGATTAGGAGAGCGAAACTTCGGTTCATGGTCCCAATGCGCATTCAGTCGTTGATTGTCAACGCTTCCCATAAACCGTCGAATGGTTACGCCGATTTCGAAGCAGTTGCGCATTCCGGATTCATGGGCACAATGAACCCGCAATTGGGCGGGTTAGGGTCTCAGACCGACGCGGCACGTTGCCAGATCGTTTGCGCTGGCCGGAGGCCCGGCTGATAAGCGATGATCGGCGACGTTTTGATATGAAAGCCCTTGTGAAGAGTAAAGCGGAGCCTGGTCTGTGGCTCGAAGATGTCCCCGTGCCCTCGGTGGGCGTCAACGACGTGCTGATCCGTGTCGATCGGACGGGCATTTGCGGCACCGACCTGCACATCTACAAGTGGGACGCCTGGGCGCAGAAGACCATCCCTGTTCCCATGGTGGTCGGACACGAATTTGTCGGCGAGGTGGTTTCGGTGGGAGCGAACGTGACGGACTTCTATGTTGGCGACATCGTCAGCGCGGAGGGCCACGTTGTTTGCGGGCGCTGCCGCAACTGCCTGGCAGGGCGACGCCATCTGTGTCGAGAGACCCAGGGCATCGGCGTCAACCGGCCGGGGGCGTTTGCCGAGTACATTGCGGTGCCGATGACCAACGTTTGGCATCACCAACCCGGCATCGATCTGGACATTGCGGCGATTTTCGATCCCTTTGGCAATGCCGTGCATACCGCGTTGTCCTTCCCGGTCTTGGGCGAAGACGTCCTCGTGACGGGCGCTGGGCCAATCGGCGTGATGGCGGCGGCGGTGGCCCGCCACGCCGGGGCGCGCTTTGTGGTGGTGACCGATCTCAACGAATACCGCCTGGATCTCGCCAGGCAGATGGGGGCCACCGTTGCCTTGGACATCCGCCAGGGCCGGTTGTCCGACGTGCAACGCGAACTCGGAATGAAGGAAGGATTCGACATCGGCCTGGAAATGTCCGGCAACCCGTCGGCTTTTCGCGACATGATCGAGAATCTGTGCCACGGCGGACGCATCGCCATGCTGGGGATCCCCCCAGACCAGATGGCGATTGACTGGAACAAAGTTGTTTTCAACATGCTTACCATTAAGGGCATATATGGACGTGAGATGTACGAGACCTGGTACAAGATGACCGTCATGCTGCAAAGCGGCCTGAATCTGAAGCCTGTCATCACTCACCGGTTTCCGTGCGCCGATTTTCGAGAGGGCTTCGAGGCGATGCTCTCCGGCCGGTCGGGCAAGGTGATTCTGCACTGGCGCTAGGACCGCAGGAGGCTCTTCATGTACGGATCCCTGCAAACGCATATCGAGGCGCAGTTGAGCGACATCCGCGCCGGCGGCACCTACAAGCACGAACGCATCATCACCACCCCGCAAGGGGCCACGGTGGCCGTCGGCGACGGCCGGCCGGTGCTGAATCTCTGCGCGAACAACTATCTTGGTTTGGCCGATCACCCGGAGGTGGTCGCAGCGGCGCGGGAGGCGCTCGGTCGGTGGGGATTCGGGCTTTCCTCTGTCCGGTTCATTTGCGGCACCCAGGCCATTCACAAGGAACTCGAAGCGCGCTTGAGCGTCTTTCTCGGGACCGAGGACACCATACTGTACTCGTCGTGTTGGGATGCCAACGGCGGCGTGTTCGAGACGTTGCTGGGCCCCGACGACGCGGTGATTTCCGACGAACTCAATCACGCCAGCATCATCGACGGCATCCGTCTCTGCAAGGCGCAGCGGTTTCGCTACCGCAACAACGATCTCGCCGACCTCGAAGCCAGGTTAATCGACGCCGCCAAAGCCCGCTTCCGGCTGATCGTCACCGATGGTGTTTTCTCGATGGACGGTTATGTGGCCAGTCTGCGCGGCCTGTGCGACCTGGCGGAGCAGCACGGCGCGCTGGTGATGGTGGACGATTCCCATGCGGTTGGTTTCATGGGGGCAACCGGACGCGGAACCCACGAACACCATCAGGTCATCGGTCGGGTGGACATCCTCACCGGCACCCTCGGCAAAGCGCTGGGTGGCGCCAGCGGCGGGTACGTCAGCGGACGCCGCGAGATTGTCGAACTCCTGCGGCAGCGCTCGAGACCGTACCTTTTTTCGAACTCCGTGGCTCCGCCCATCGCCGCCGCCACGCTCAAGGTGCTCGAACTCCTCACCGCATCGACTGCGTTGCGCGACCGCCTCGAACGCAACACCCGGCTGTTCCGCGCTGGACTGGGGCAGGCCGGGCTCCCGGTGCTCCCCGGAAACCACCCGATCACGCCTGTGCTGCTCGGCGACGCCGCCCTCGCCGCGCGCTTCGCCGACGCGATGCTCGAGAGAGGCGTCTACGTGATCGGGTTCTCGTATCCGGTTGTTCCCAAAGGCAAGGCTCGCATCCGCACGCAGATCTCGGCGGCGCACACGGAGGACGATCTGGCCTTTGCCTTGAAGGCCTTCGCCGAGGTCAAGGCGGAACTGAACCTCTGAGGTGAAGACGTGAGTTTCGCGACTGCTCTCGAGGCGTTGCCGCTGGCAGGCCTGCTGGAGCGGGCACGCGCCGCGACGGATGATGCGGTGCGCTCGAGCCTTGGGCAGAGCGCGCTGTCTCTGGCGGATTTCGCCCATCTCCTTTCGCCTGCCGCGTCCGAGCATCTGGAAGCGATGGGACGCCGTTCGCAAGCGCTCACACGGCAGCGATTCGGCCGTGTGATCCGGCTGTTCGCGCCGCTTTACCTGTCCAACGAGTGCATCAACAACTGTTGTTACTGCGGTTTCTCCCGCGACAATCCGATCCGCCGCGTGACCCTGTCGGTCGAGGAGGTGGTGCGCGAGGCGCGAGCGTTGGGCGAGCAGGGCTTTCGGAACCTTCTGCTGGTGGCGGGTGAACATCCCAGGTTGATCTCGCGGCGCTACCTTCGCGATTGCATCGCCGCGCTGCACGCCGAGGTGCCGAGCCTGTCGCTCGAAATCGGCCCGCTCGACACCGACGCCTACCGGTCGTTGGTCGAAGCGGGAGCAGACGGGCTGGTCATCTACCAGGAAACCTACGATCGCAGTTTGTACGCCGCGCTTCACACAGCGGGGCCCAAGCGGGACTTCGTGTGGCGCATCGAGACACCGGAGCGGGCCTACGCCGCGGGGTTCCGGCGTCTGGGCATTGGCGCCTTGTACGGACTGGCGGATTGGCGGGCCGAGGCGCTGTGCGTGGCCGCCCATGCCCTTCATCTGCTGCGTCATTGTTGGAAGGCGTCTCTCACGATTTCGCTGCCGCGGCTGCGGCCTTGCGCCGGGGCCTTTCAGCCGCTGACCCATCTTGCGGATCGGGAATTGGCGCAACTGCTGTGTGCGTTCCGCCTCTTGCTGCCCGACGCCGGTCTGGTGTTGTCAACGCGGGAACCCGCCGCGCTGCGTGATGGTTTGATTCCCCTGGGCATCACTCTGATCAGCGCCGGCAGCCACACCGAACCGGGCGGTTACACCGGCGCCGGGCGCGAGAAAACGCATATCACCCGGCGCGGACGCGTGCTGGATTCGGGGGACGAGCCGTGTCGGTCGGCCTCGCCCCACCCCGGCGCCACGGACGCGGAGGTCCAGTTCGCGATTGCCGATGCGCGCTCCGCGTCGGAGGTCTCGGCCCGACTCCGCTCTTTGGGCTATGACCCGGTCTGGAAGGACTGGGACGCCGCGCTCGCGTCGTGAGCTTGGAAGGGCTGCTGGAATGTGAAGCCATGAAGACTGGTTCGGTGGTGGCCAACGGAGAATGTGTGACAGTGGCGCTGCCCTGCACCCTCGATCAGTTCCTGGCGGCCCGGAAGCTCCCGTCGCGCGGTGTGGTGATCGAGCACAATGGCGAGGCCGTGGCGCCCTCGGAATTCCCCCGGCGGCCCGTGCGCGACGGAGACCGTCTCGAGATTGTCCGGATTGTCGCCGGGGGATAGACGGCTCCCTTGGCTAGCGCCGTGCCCGGCGTCCGCCATTGCGCCACGAGAAGGTCGCCGTGGGCGAGCCATCAACCCAGGGTGAATGCCGGCAGCTTGACAATCGCTCCGCCGCGCTGAGCCGACTGGTGGGCGCACAGACCGACGCAGGTCCAGTTGGCTGACTGTCGGGCGTTGGGGAACGGCTCCCGGTCCTCGGCCAGTGCAGTGGCGAACTCGTGCGCCAGGTGCGGGTGACTCCCGCCGTGTCCGCTCCCCTGGGTGAAACTCAAGTGCGTCTTTTTGCTGGCGTCGTAGACGCCCTGGGTTGTGTAGCGGGCGATGGATTTCGGCAGTCGTTTGGCATAGTCGGGGCAACGGACCGGACGGGGGATCTCGGATTCGGCCCGTTTGGCGGTGTGGAGGATCAGCGGTTCGTGCTCGACCAGTGGCCACTCGACGCTCTTTTTGGTGGCGTACACATCGAAGCTTTCACGGTACTGGCGGGCCACGTCGAACAGCGAGCGGTAGATGCGCGCGCTGAGGTCCGAGCCTCGGAACTTGAGGTGTGCTGTTTCCACAGCGAACGGGGAGTCATAACACGTCACCAATTTCGGGCGAATCGTGCCGGACCCGAAGCACGACACGTATTCCACATCCAGCCGCAGGAGGCCGGCGACCGGGCCGACGCAATGGGTGGCGTACCACATTGGGGGCAGGCCCGGCCAGTAGTTGGGCCAGCCGTCCATGTCCTGCTGATGACTGGCCTGGAGGAACTGAATCTTGCCCAGTTCACCTTTCTCGTAGAGCTCTCGGATAAAGAGGAACTCGCGCGCATAGACGACCGTCTCCATCATCATGTACGTGAGGCCTGTCCGGCGGGTCAGGTCGACGATCTTACGGCAGTCGGCGATGCTGGTGGCCATGGGCACGGTGCAGGCCACGTGTTTGCCTGCTTTGAGCGCCGCGATGGACATCTGGGCGTGCGCGGGAATCGGGGTGTTGATGTGGACTGCATGGATGTCTGGATCGCGCAGCAGCGCCTGGTAGTCGGTGTAACGTTTGGCGACGCCGAAATAATCGCCCACGGCGTCGAGCTTGAGCGGGCCTTCGCTGGCAGATTGCGTCGCAATGGGTGCGGGGGTGGTTCTGCCAGATGGGGATGAACTCCGCGCCGAAGCCGAGCCCGACCACGGCGACGTTGATTCGTGGGTTTGTGCTCATAGAGATGCGGGGACGGTACCAGACCGCCCCCGGCGGAGCGAGGAGGAAGTTGGCCCGCCCAGGGTGTCGGGGATAGCCCTTACACGGCAACCACCGGGATGCTCTGCACCGTCACCCTCACCCGCCCCCGCCCCCGCAGTCGCGGGGGCACCCTCTCCCACCTGCCTGCGCCGAGGCTTCGGCAGGCAGGTCGGATGGGAGAGAGCCGGGGTGAGGGTTCCGCGTAGTGTATCCTCCCCACTCACCAGTAAGTTAGAAGCTAATCTCGTGCGGCCCGCGGGCGCGCTGGGATCGGGTTGGCCGTGGTGAACGCTTGATGCGGGAACGAATCGTGCTATCAATGCACCCGTGGTCAGTGACTCGAATGGCGATCGCAGGCAGTTGCGCATGGTGCCGTGTCCGAACTGCGGAGTGAGGCTCTTTCTGGACGGGGACCTCCCGCCGTTGGGCACAGTGCCCTGCACGAAGTGCGGCGAGATGGTGATGATTCCGATGCGCCTGCGGCAATTCGAGTTGCAGGCGGTGATCGGCAAGGGGGGCATGGCGACGGTGTACCGCGCCTTCGACACGACCCTGCAGCGCGATGTGGCTGTCAAGCTCATGCATCCCGAACTGGTGCGGGATCAGGACGGGGTGAACCAGTTTCTGCGGGAGGCGCGTGCCTGCGGGCAGCTCAACCACACGAATATCATTCACATCTATACGTTCGATGACTTCGAGGGGCAGCCGTATCTGGTCATGGAACTGGCCGATCGCGGCAGTCTGGACAACCGGATCGAACAGGGCCCGGTGCCCGAGTTGGACGTGCTCGATATCGGCATCAAGGTGGCCTCGGCGCTCGCCACGGCTCTCAAGCACGGCCTGCTGCATTGCGACATCAAACCAGGCAACATCCTGTTCAATGCGGACGGCGAACCCAAGCTGGTGGACTTCGGCATTGCCCGGCGGACGGACGCGGAATCCGACCACGACGGGACGGTGTTGGGGACACCGTACTACATCGCCCCGGAGAAGATCCGTCGGGAGCAGGAGAATTTCCTGTCGGATATGTACAGCCTGGCAGGAACGCTTTACCATGCGATCACGCAACATGTCCCCTTCGAGGCTCCGACGGTCGAGGATGTGGTGGCGGCGCATGTGCACACGCCGCTGACGCCGCCCGACCGGGTGGTCCCCGAGATCTCGGCGCCCACGAGCGACGCCCTTCTGCGGGCGATGGCCAAGAAGCCGGCGGATCGGTTCGAGTCTTACGACGCTTTCATCATGGCGCTCAATGCTGCGCGCAGCCAGTACCTGGTAGGGCGCTACATCAATCGCGAACCCGGGAGGGCCGGCACGATGTTCAAGAACTTGTTTCGCCGCTAGAGTTACTCCCTCGATGAAATCTGTAGTAAATGAGTCAAGTTTTTGCGCCGCGCAGCGGCGCCACTTAGCGAGGCGTCGGCTTCCGGTGATCGTGGTGAACACCGAGCGGCCACAAGCCGTTCACACTCCTCGCCGGTCTGAGGCGAAGCCTCGCTAAAATCCTTGACCGGTGAAACTTGCTGTAAACAAGTCAGGTTTGTGTGCTGCGTTAAAGAGGTCAAGGATTCTAGGGATCGAGGCGGCCCTGGGCAGCGGGGCCGCAAGGTTTCGCGTCACGGGACCGAAAGAGAATTTGTATCGCCCTGCAAACCATCGCGCTGAGAGCCGCGTCCGGCGGCAGAGCGCGGCAGTCACCCACAAACACCCATGATCCAGACCCACGCGCCTCATCACTGTTCCGGCTGTCTGTCTCGCCGTCGTTGTCTTCAACTGGTGACCACGGCAGCAGCCGGGCTCGGCTTGAGCGGCCAGCTTTGGCCCGCCCTGGCAAAGCAGCGGAAACCGGCCCCTGACTTCGTCGATCCGGCGGGCCTGCGTCCGCGGCCCAAGGTGCGAATCGACGCCGCGATCCTCGAAATGCCGCGTCCGTACTGGCTCGGCTGGCCGGGCACCACGTACGACCTGGGCAAGCATCAGGCGGAGTATCGCGCGCGTTTGCGCGCGTCGTGCCAGCGGCTGGGGATCGACCTGCACGAGGAGAGTGCGCCGATCCAGGCCGACCCGGGCGTGCGTCTCGCTGATCGAGGGTGTTCGCCAGCGGCGGCCTGACGCCCTGCTGGTGATCCTGCAACACATGGAGTGTTGGGGGTGGACGGAGCGGCTCGCCAAGGAGGCGGGCTGTCCGCTCATCGTGTTCGCTCCGATCGGCACTTCGTTCACAGGCCACGTCGGCGGCCATCTCGCGTCGTCCCGGTGTCTACCTGGTATCGTCCCTCGAATGGTCTGCGGTCGAGGACGGTCTGCGGATGATCCGCGCCAGACGGATGTTCGAGGAAAGCCGGATTCTGTGGATTCAGGGCGACAAGCGCCACGAGACCGTGCTTGACCGTCTCGGCACCAAGGTGCGCGCCATCCCGCGCGACGCCTTCAACCAGCTTTTCGACAAGATGCCCGCCAACGAGGAAGTCAAAGACATCGCGTCGAGCTTCCGCCGCGGGGCCAAGAAGGTGGTCGAGCCGACCTGGCAGGACAGCCTGAACTCCGCGCGCGCCTACACGACCGCCAAGCGGCTGCTGGCGGACGAACAGGCCAATGCCCTGTCGATGGACTGTCTGGGCATGGTGAGCGCCAAGCTTGTGCCCACCCCGCCTTGCGGCGCCTGGACCATGCTCCAGGACGAAGGCATCACGGCCGGCTGCGAGGCCGATCTTCACGGCGCCACCTCGATGATGCTGACCAGCTACCTGCTGGATCGCCCTGGCTACATGAACGATCCGGTGGCCGAGACGGCCAAGAACCTTCTGATCGCGCTCGCACTGCACGTCGGGCACCCGCCTGAATGGCTTCAGCAAAGCCAAAGGCGCCCTACATCCTGCGCGACCATTCCGAGTCTTCGCTTGGGCGTTGCGGTGCAGGTGCTCTGGCCCATCGGCGATCCCATCAGCCTGATTCGCTTCAGCAACACGAACGAATTGATCCTCGACACCGGTCGCGTTGTCAGCAACGTCGATACGCCCCGCCGCGGGCGGGTGCCGCACCTCGGTCGAGGTCCGGATGGACCGGGTCGAGGATGCGCGCGACGTGCTCGGTTTCCATCAGGTCGTGACGCTGGGTGATCATCGGCGGGTGGTCGAAGGCTTCTGCCAGTTGATGGGAATCAGGGTCGTGCATTCGCCCGAGCATACCACCCACGCCAAAGTGTGAGGACGCCATGAAGCAAGTCAGATTCTCAACCGTGCGGCGCACTCTCGGCGCGGCGGGTGGTACGCGCGCTCTCGATTTGGCCAGCCGCGGACGAGGGTTCCCCCTCTGCCCAAGGGAGAGGGCCGTGGTGAGGGGGAACGCGGCGTCTGACAACACGTCGATTCCTCCGAGAGCGAACCGGCGGTCCGCCTTGCCCAGTTTGGCGAAGCGATTGACCACGGGGTTGTTGCTTGGCCTGCTGGTGCTGCCCGGCGCTGGCGCGGAGGTCACGCTCAGTTCCCCCGGCTTGTCTCCTTCGCGCATGGATGACCAGGGGCGCCTGGTTGAGGACTGGGGAGCAATTGGCATTCGGTTGACCGGCGAGGGTTTTCCTGGCAGCCAGGCCTTCGCGGTCAGCGAGGTGAAACTCGACGACCGGGTTCCCGCCGCCGATGCGCGGCAGGGACAGGGCGCCATCACCTGCACGGTGACTGCGTTCCGCGCGCCGGTCTGGCCCAGCGGGTTGGACGTCCTGACCGTTGCCGTGGAAGAAGGGGGCGGACGCGAGAGCGCCTGCAAGATCGCCCTCGACCTGCCCCCGAAGCGTGCGGATCGGCGCGAAAACGGTCGTGCAGGGGGGGCGTCCGGTCGTGACCTTGCCTGCGACGCCGCGTGTGACTCAGGAAACGCGGGATTGGGGTTACGAGGATGATGCGGTTTCCTTGCCGGGGTGGGCCAAACCGGAGGGGGCAGTTGACGCTGCGTTTCGGAACATTCGCGCCGGTTTGGGCGGCGTGTCGATCGAATATCGCTTTAAGGTCGAGCCCAAGGCTGCCTTCAACGTGGTGCTCGGTTTCTGTGAGAGCCACTGGTCTCAATCCGGCCAACGACCGGTGGTGTGCCAGGTCGAAGGCGCGGCGTCGCAGGAAATCGATCCGCTCGCGCGCTGGGGCCAACACCAACCTGGTGGGCTTGCTCTTTGCCGCGAAGGACGCCAACGGGGACGGGTTCCTCGACCTGGCCGTACTCCCGAAGGCGGGCGCGCCTGATCTGAACCCGATCCTGAACGTGATCTGGATCTTTCCGGACGGATCTGCGCCCGCTCTGGATCGCGTCGTCGCGGGGCACATGAACGGGCAGGCCGCGCGGTACGTCGACGTGGGCGGCGAGAACGACCAATCGCTGCACACGGGGGGCCGAGTCGAGTACGATCTCGCGTTGCCCCCGCGCGGTCGGCGGGAACTGGTGTTCCTGGTGGCGTGTCCCGGCAGTTCGGCGCCGCTGCCGAACCAGACGGCGTGGACAATCGAGAAACTGCGTCGCGCCGCCGTCGAGGTGTGGCGGGATTGGCGGTAGCGGTCAGGCGCGGGATCGCAGGATGTCCGCCACGGCGTCGGGGCCGAGGTCGCCGTGCTCGCCCAACAGGGTCTTGCGCGCGGCGAAACGCGCCTTCACCTTTTCGGCGGCTTCGCCGGCGTCGATTCGATAGTCACCCAGGCGTGTTGGCATGCCGAGCGAATGGAGAAAATCCTCGGTTTTTGCCATCGCGGCTTGGGCGGTGTCGACCTTCCAGACGCGCTGTCCGTATTGGGCGAGCTTGGTTTTCTTGCGCTCGAACTCGTGCTTCCAGACACCTGGCAGCACGATGGCCAGCGTCTCGGCGTGGTCCAGGCCGTAGAACGCGGTCAGTTCGTGGCCGATCATGTGGGTGGACCAGTCCTGGGGGACGCCGCAACCGATCAGGGTGTTCAGGGCCATGGTCGCGCTCCACGTGAAGGCGGCGCGCGCCTCGTAATTCTTCGGCTCAGCCAAAGTCACCGGCCCCGTCTCGATGAGCGTTTGTAGAATCCCTTCGGAAAAGCGATCCTGCAAGGGGGCGTCCGACGGGTAGGTGAGGTACTGTTCCATGACGTGCATGAAGGCGTCGACGACACCGTTGCGCACCTGTTTTCGCGGCAGGCTGAAGGTCGTCTCCGGGTCGAGCACGGAGAAGACCGGGAAGACGAGGATCGAGGCCAGGGCGAGTTTTTCCTGCGTGGCCTTGCGGGAAATCACGGCGTTGCCATTGGATTCCGAGCCGGTGGCCGGGAGGGTGAGGACGGCGCCCAGAGGCAGCGCCGCTTGAATGACTTGGCCGTGGGTCCGAAGGATGTCCCAGGGATCGGCGCCTTCGAATCGCGCCGCTGCGGCGATGAACTTGGCCGCATCCAACACCGAACCGCCGCCCACGGCCAGGATGAAGCCGGCCTGGCTGGTTCGCGCCACTTCGACGGCCTTCAAGCATGTCTCGTAGAGCGGGTTGGGTTCGATGCCACCGAACTCGATCACCCGGTGGCGTTTGAGCGCGGCCTGGACCTGGTCATAGACGCCATTGCGGCGGATCGAGCCGCCCCCGTAAAGCATCAGAACCGGCATGTTCGTCGGCACGCGGCTTGCCAGTTCGGCGATCATGCCGCGTCCGAAGAGGATTTCGGTCGGGTTTTTGAACGTGAAGTTTTGCATGGGCGCATTCCTTTCAGGAAATCGAGAGTCGTGTCAAGCCTCGGGGTGGCGCGATTGTCCGGGTTGCATTCCGCTCTGGGTGCGTCCACTATAACGCGCGTCCAGCCGGCTCGGCGACCGTGGTGGCGCGGGGCGGGCGGAAGGAACACTGTTTTGGTATGAACCTGACTTATTTCTTGTCTGGCTCCGGACGACACGTGGGGGTCGTTTTCGGGCAAGCGCTGCGCGGGGGTGCCGCGTCGCTGGGCGACACAGCAGCGAAAACGCCGGGACAACTTGGGATCGCGGCGATGTCGGTTTTGCTGGTGGCGTTCGCGGCTGGGTGCGCTTCTTCGGGTGTCCAGAATCCGAAAGGCGTTGGGGTCACGGAGATGAAGGCTGACGAACGGGGATTCGTTGTCGGGACCGGGATCGAGTCGCAGGACATTGTCACGGTGGCCGACAAGATGGCGCGCGGCCTGATGGCGCTGCCTCAGATCAGCCAGGCGCCAACGCCTCCCTACGTGGTGTTGGATCCGGTCCTCAACGAAACGCGATTCCCCATTAACAAGGACATCTTCCTGACGCGCATGATGACGCAATTGACGTCGCGGTCGGGCGGGAAAGTGATTTTCCTGGCGCGGGAGCGGATGGAAACGCTCGAGAAGGAGCGCGATCTGAAGCGTCAGGGGCAGGTCACGGCCACCGCCGACCCGAATGTTCAAGAGTTCAAAGGGGCCGATTTCTTCCTGACGGGCAAGCTTCAGGGGCTCTCGACGCGGACCTCGCAGGGCACGAGCGATTACGTTCTGTACAGCTTCCAGATGATCGATGCGCGCACCAGCGCGATCGTTTGGGCTGGCGACCATGAGATCAAGCGCCAAGGACTCGAAGACGCGGTCTATCGGTAGCGAGGCGCGCCTCAGGCCAGTCCAAGCACTCAGCATCATGACTGGCTTTCTGCTGTCCCTCACCCCTCTCTCGCGCCCCGCTCAGAAAAATCCGTGAACCCATCAGAAGGCGGGAGGAAACTTGACCTGTCTGCTCCGTATTTTGACGTTCAAGGATTCTGAGTCTTTCCGCTCCTGCGTCGCGGAAAGATGCGGCCTCTTGTGCCGGGGTGGACAGCGGGTGCCGCTCCGCGCCTTGGGAGTGCGGATGTGGCCGGTCGTGTTTGTGGTGCTGGGTTGCTCTTCGCCGCAACCGGCCTTCCGCCCCACCGGCGATGCGTGGGTGGACGCTCCCCAGGCGATCGAGAGCGGGCCGGTGCGGGACCGTGTTCTCTGGCAGTACCGGATGGCGTCTGCGGCGATGCGGCGCGCTCAATATGCCGAGGCGCGGCAACAACTGGACGAGGCGCTGGCTCGGGTGGGTTCGATCGTCGGTCCGGACCTTGCGGCGCGGCGCGCTCGAGGTTATTTCACCGCCGAAGCCAAGAAGACCTTCCTGGGCGAACCCTACGAGCGCGTGATGGCCTATTATTACCGCGGCATTCTCTATTGGATGGATGGCGAACCCGACAATGCGCGCGCTTGTTTTCGGTCGGCTCAATTCCAGGACGCCGACGCCGAGGACAAGACGTACGCCAGCGACTACGTGCTGCTCGACTATCTCGACGGCCTGGCAACACTCAAGCTCAACGGCGATGGCGCCGACGCCCTTCATCGCGCCCGTTCGTTCTGTCGGCTCGCCATTCCCCCCGACCCGAGCCCCACGCACAATGTGCTCTGCTTCATCGAGTACGGCCAGGGGCCGACGAAATTCGCCGCTGGCCAATACGGTGAGCAACTCAAGTTCCATCCCGGCTCTTCCCAGGTCCAGGAAGTGAAGATCCACGTCGGCTTGCAGACGGCCCATGCCGGCCCGTACGACGATCTCAACTTTCAGGCGACCACGCGCGGCGGACGCGTCATGGACCATATCTTGGGCAACAAAGCAGTGTTTAAGTCGGGCACGGACGCTGTCGGGAACGCCGCGCTCATAACCGGGGCCGTGATTGCCGGCTCCGGCGGTCGCCACAGCTCGGCCAACGAGGTGGGTGCCGGCTTGATGATTGCAGGGATGCTCAGCAAGATCGTCTCGGCCGCCACCACTCCCCAGGCGGACACCCGCACATGGGAGAGCCTTCCGCTTTACCTGAGCTTCGCCACCTTCCGCCTGGCCCCTGGCCAGCACACGGCGACGATCGACTTCCTGGATCCGCAGCGGCGCACGATTGCCGGCCTTACCAGAACCATCACGTTCACCGTCCCGCCCGGTCCGCGAGACACCGTCCTGTACGTCAGCGACAAATCCACAACTCCCCAAGTCCTATGAAAACCTGGTTCCTTACCGTTCTGACCCTGACCTCCCTGACGGTCGTTCTGACCGGCTGCAAGACCGAAACCGGCGCGTTGCCCCCTGTCAACGCGACGCAATTCGACACAGAGAACCGGTCGAACTTCGTTCTCATGGACAAAGGCGCTCAACGGTCCGTCACCTGTTCCGGCATTCAACAAACCACGCTGCCAGACGGACGCCTGGAAGTCGCCGCCAACATCCGGAACCGGGAGAACCGCCGGCTCGATGTCCAGGTGGATTGCGAGTTCAAGGACGAGCAGGGATATGTCGTCGACACCGTGCCGTGGCAGACTTTGATCCTGACCGAGAACGGGCAGGAAACGGTGCGTTTTACCTCGATGAACAATCAGGCCAAGAAATACACCGTGCGAGTCCGCCAGTCCCGTTAGCGAGGCTCCGTCTCAGACCAACGGAGCACGGTCGCCAGATCGCTTGGGCTGAGCTTCAGCCGGGATCACCGACACTCGACGCCTCGTCAAGGGGCGCCGCTGCGCAGCGCAAGAACTCAACGCCTCTGCTGCGGATTCGGGAAAGGCGAGTGACCCTTACCAATTCCCCCAATAAAAGACGTAGGAAGAGGCCTGGTGGACGCCCATTTGCCGGATGCCCTTCCAGATCACGGAGCCATCGAGTGCGCCGACGTTGCCGCCTTCGGCTCCGACGTCGGCGGCGGTTCGCCCGGGCAGGTTGCGCGTGAGCGAGCTTTGTTTTTCGAGAATCGTCCCCCCCGCGTGTGGGGTGCGGCCTTCAAGCCGTCCTCGCCCCAGTGATTGGCGTCCGCCAGAATCGTGTTTGTCCCGGATTCGCTCAGGCGTGTGGGCGAGAACCACGGGTACTGTCGGTAGGTCGGCGGCACCATGGCATCGCCCAGGTACTGGTAACCGATCAGGTAGCCCCACTGCGCGTTGGTGCGATTGAGGAAGTTGGGGTTAAACCGGAAATTGGGACAGTCCAGGATGCGTTCATTGCCCGAGTAGCGAACCAGATTGGTCCAGGTGGCATGGGAGATGCGGATCGCGTGCCATTGATCGGCATTTTCCCTGGCTGTGGGCACGCGGTCCTCGAAATCGTTTCCGTAGAGGTGAATGGCGACCAGGCACTGGCGCATGTTGCTTTTGCACGCGGCGCGTTTGGCCCGTTCTTTTGCGGAACTGAGCGCGGGCAAGAGCAGCGCGGCGAGGATCGCGATAATGGCGATCACCACCAGGAGTTCGATCAGCGTGAACGCCAATCCCGGTCCGTTGTTCCCGTTGTTTCTCAAGGTTCTCGACATGAAATGGCAGGGTATCGTCCGGTGCAATCTGGTTTTGCAGGGGAACGAGTGCAACTCAAAAGAGTGCGACTCAAGAGAACGGCACTCAGAAGAACAGCCGCCGGGGGCTGTCCATGATCCTCGGGGTCTGATCTGGATGGGGACGCCGCCTTGCGACAGCGGATTGTCTTAAGGAAAGGAGTCAGTGAGTCAGATGCTTGCGCCGCGCAGCGGCGCCGCTTAGCGAGGCGCGGAGTCCCGATGGCGAAGGTTGGAATCGAGCGAAACTGAGTTCTGAGAGCGCCCCGTAAATCCGAGACGCCGCCTCGCTAATCGGTGCGCCAGCGGCGCAAACCGTGGGGGGCCAGGCGGATCGGGAGGTTGCGGAAATCGGGATTGGCAGACTCGATCGCGGCGATCAGGGCGTGCTTATCGCGCGCGCCCGGTTTGAGCAGGAGGGTGACCGATCCTCCGGCCCCGCCGGCCCCGTTGACTTTGTAGCCGGAAACGCCGTGGGCGCGCGCGAGGTCGATCACCTGCCGGGCCCGGTCCCCGACCAGTTCGGCATGCAGTTTCTGCTGGGCGCGCGTATTGGCGATCATCGCTTCGCCGAACGCAGTCAAGTCACAGCGCAACAGGGCTTCCTTGCCTGCGGCGGCGGCTTCCCGCAGCGGATCGAGGTAACGTCGAAACCGGGGTGATTCTTCCAGGCGGCGGATGACCGTCTCGTGCACCGCAGACGAACTGTGGGGCCGACCAAGGTAAATGAGCAGGAGCCGCGATTCGAGTTCCCATGTGAGTTCTTCCGGCAGGACAACGGGGGACACCGAGGCCTCGGGGTAACGGCTCATTTCGATGAAATTGATGCCGCCATAGGCTGCGCACAGTTGATCCTGGATGCCGGACTGCAACTTGAGCAGGGCGGACTCGATGTAATGGGCTTTGGCGGCGAGTTCATAGCTGGTCAGCGATCGCCGGCCCAGCAGGTCGAGCGCACCCAGCAACGCGACCGACACCGACGCCGACGTACCGGTCGATGCCCCCGCGGGCGCAGCCGAGAAGATCGTCACGTCCAAATGCAAGCCCGCCGGCAATCGGAACAGGCGGAAACCGGCTTCGATCAGCGGGTGTTTGGTCCACGTGCGCGCCCGCCGTTTAAGCGCATAGGTATCCCGGTAATTCTCGGCGTGAATGGTGATTTGCGGATCGCGCGGACGCTTTGATCCGGCCACCACCGTCACCTCGACTGGCGGGAAGACCGCGATATTGAGGACCTTGCCCGAGCCGGCAAACCACGTGTCTGTCCATCCGCCCAGATCGCAAATCCGGATCGGCGCGCTGCATTGTATGATCATGTTTAGAATCCTTGACCGGTCAAAGGTGCTGTGAACAACTCAAGTTTGTGTGCTCCGTTGAAGGGGTCAAGGATTCTCCAGAGCGAGGCGCAAAAGAAGCGTGAGGGAAAACACGGGTCTGATTCATAACAGTGAGCATTGGACTGGTCTGAGGCGCGCCTCGCTGGAATCGCAGGGTGCGGCAAACTCCCGACGGCATCAAGGCGCCACGGTCACCCGATAATAGCAGGCTTCCAGATCGGCGGGCGGGACGTCGGTGAACTCGGCCTCACCGGAAGACGCGACGATTGTGCCCCGCAGTTCCCACGGGCTGCTGTCGATGGTCGAGCGTGCTTCGACGCGATAGGTCCAGCCGGGCGCGGTCGTCCAGACCAGCGTGACCTGCCCGGCGTCGCTGGTGGCGATGCTCACGATCTCGGGTTGGGGCGGGTCGACGGCCAGGTTGGGCTGGCCAGGCGAGGGCTGCGGCAGCAGACCCGGTGCGGCATCGGCCATGCGCGGCTCGACATAACCGAATGCACGGTCGGCGCTCAGTCCGCTGTACTCGAGGAAATCGACCACTGCCGGCTGCCCGTTTTGCAGCCGGCTCAGAACCACCACGCCGGCCGGGGATTGGAGCCGGAAACTGGTGTGCCATTCGTCAGGGCCAGTCTCGGCCGGTTCGCCGTCCGCCCAGACGACCTGGTAGTGGTCGCCGGTCAGTGCGGAGCCCGCCGGGAAGGGCCATTGCGCGAGATTGGCGTAGGTGTTGGCGAGATAGAAGCCATCGAGCGCGGTCGGCGCGGACTGGGTTGACGATTTCGATCCACGGATCGCGGTCGCCGCGGCCATCGGTGATCCGGTCTGGTTGTTGGCCAGGACTTCGTTGATCCGCAGGTCGGGGAACGGATCGAGCGTCGCGCGCACGGAGTTGGCGTAACCCGGGGTGCGCTCTCCCGCCGGACCTCGATCACCTCGACTGCCGTGCCGAAGACGATGTCCGAGCTGCCGGGACTGTTCTGGTGCACCTCGACGGCCAGGACGTTCTCGCCGACGCGGAGGTTGTCGACGGGCAGGACGAACGGACCTTCCTCGGTGGCGTCGCTGACGGTGCGGCTGGCGATGTCGTCGCGGGCGGGGATGACGCCGTCGTTCATGCCCAGCCAGAAGACGGCCTGGCCGTTGAGATAGAACACCGCGCCGTCGTCAAGGACGGTGTGGAGCTGGAGCGAGGCGCCGTCAGGGTTGCCGTTGAATTGGAAGCTCGTGCGGAAGAGGTAACTCATCGGACCGAGCGTCAAGCGGCGTGTTCTTCGGGGCAGGGAGCGCGTCGCCCTCGACATAAAGAGCGCGCCGCCGGCGGGCCAGGCTATCGTCGTAGACCAGGTTCGTCCAGCCCGGCGCCGGGTCGGCGGCGTCCTGCCAATAGCGCCAGGTGCCGTCATCGGGACGACGTTGACGGGTGCGTTGGTGGTGATGCCCGACACCGCGCCCCAGTTGGCGACGCGCCGGTTGTCCTGGCGCGGATCGATCAACTGGAGCGACGGCCCGCTGCCGTTGGCGGCGGTGGGCCAGGGGGCGCGCGTCTGGAACGTCACTCCGTCGACCGTCTCCTCGCCGCCGCCGGCTGCGGGGCGCAGAGGCGATGGTGCCGCCGTCCGCGCCCAGTTCGTTGACATAGTTGCCGACCACCGGGGCGGCGGTGCCATAGGCGGCCTGGAACGCATCGACTCGCGGGCGACGGCCAGGAACCCGCCGGGGGCGAGCGTGGTGCCGGCAGGGAAGGTGAACGCCGTGCCGGTCAGTCGCCAGCCGTCGAGACGCCAGGCCGTGTTGGTGGAACCGTTGTGGAGTTCGACGAACTCGGCGCCGGCTGCGGGCGGACGGTACATGATTTCGTTGATGACGACCCGCGGCTGGGCCACGACGACCACGGTGAACGTGCGGGTGGCGGTCTTGGCGTCGAGGCGTCGTCGGTCACGCGCACGGTGATCCGGTTGGTGCTCGGACCGACATCGCCGCCGATGGGCCAGGTGAACACGCCGCTCTGCGGATCGACGCTCGCCTCAGGCGGGGCGCCCGGATCGAGACTGAAGCGGAGGTTCTGGGCGGGCAGATCGGTATCCGACGCGCTGTTCACGAACGAGACGAGGGTGCCTTCGGTCAGCGTGCGATCCGGAATGGGCGCCAGGGTCGGCGCTTCGTTCGTCTCGTTGACCACAATCGAGAAGGCGAGCGTCGAGGACTGCGTCCCGCCGACCTCGGTGGCGCGCACGATGACGTTGTAGGAACTGGGCCCCTGCACCTCGGTGGGCGTCCAAGTCACGAGGCCCGCGGCGGGGTTGAAGGTGAGACCCGACGGCCCGGTCTCGAGGCGATAGGCCAGGGCGCGCGGCGGGATCTGGGTCGGGATCGCTGCCGCCACAGGGAGAACGGGCCAACTCGTCCACCGTTTGCAGGCCGACGGGAGTGAACACCGGCGGATTGTCCACCTCGTTGACGGGACCTGGAAACTGCGGCTGGCGACTATGGCCGGGGTGCCGTTGTCGGTGACCCGGACGGTCAACGGGTGACTGGCGGGTCCCTGGTCCTCGGTCGGCGACCAGGTGAACTGCCCGTGGCTTCGCCGATGGACGCGCCGTCGGGGGCGTCGGGGTTCAGGGTGAAGCGCAGGCCCTGGGCGGGCGATCCGGATCGGTGGCGACGGCGCGGAAGCTCAGAGCGCTCGCCTTCGTTCACCGACGGGTTGGCGATCGGGTCGAGCGTGGGCGCCTGGTTGACTTCGCGGACCGTGACCGTGACGGACTCGGAGTCCCAGCGGGGCGGCGTGCCGTTGTCGGTGACACGCACGACGAAGGGGTAATCGCCCGGGCCATCGGTTTCGGTGGTGGCCCAGGAGAACACGCCGGTCGTGGGGTGGATCTGCGCCCCGGCCGGCGCGCCGAGGAGCGAGAAGGTCAGTCGCTGGCCGGCGTCCGGGTCGGTGGCGCGTGCGGTGAAGGTCACGGTCTGGCCCTCGTCCACGGTCCGGTTGCCGATGGCGGCTGAGGACGGGCGGCTGGTTCGACGGTGGCGAACACGTTGGGCCGGCCCGGGGAAGGGATGCCCATGAACACGAAGGGCTCGGCGTAGCCGTCGGGGAAGCGGCCCTCGCTGACGTTGTCGGTCTGCGGGCCGAAGCGTGACGAGGTCCACCGGGTGACCGTCGGGCGTGAAGAGGCCGATGGTCTCGCCGGTGCCGGCGAGCTTGAAGTTCGCGTGCAACTGGCCCGGCGCGGATTGACCGGTTTCTTCGTCGGCCCAGACGAGCAGGAAGCCGCCGGCGGGGATCACCGTGCCGTTCGGGATGACGAACTTGGCCGGGTCCGTGGCGGTCGTCGGTGAGCGTGTACGCGGAGAGGTTCGACCGCCGTCGGCCCCGGCGTTGTAGAGCTCGAACCAGTCGTCCGGGTCGTCGTCGGCCGGGTCGAGCACGACGCCCGTGTTGCTGGCCATCCATTCGTTGACGAAGACCTGCGATCGGCGGCGTGCCCGGATCGTTCGCCGCGCCGGGCGTGGGAAGGTGGAACAGACGGCGTTCGCGCGGCTGACCGTCCGGGTAGGAGCCGAACGACAGACCGGCGGGCTGGGCTCGGTAGTTGATGTAATCAGTGACGGCGGGCGCGCCGAGCTGCAGCGCGCACGAGCGCGATGGCGCCATTGGTGGGCGCGAGGCGGAAACTGGTGTGCAGTTCGCCGGCGGTCGATTCGGCGGGTTCGCCGTCGGCCCAGACCACGAGGAACTCGCCGGGGCCGATGCTGGTGCCGGCCGGGAACGCCCAGTCGCGTGAGGTTGGCGTAGGTCGCTGGTCAGGTAGAAGCCGCACAGATCGAGGGCGGTGGTGCCCGGGTTGTGCAGTTCGATCCAGGGATCGCGGTCGCCGACGCGGTCGACCGGGCCGGTCAGGTTCTCGGGCTGGACTTCGTTGAGGAAGACCGGCGGAAAGGGCGGGAGCGTTGTCGGCCAGCGGAGTTGGCCTTGCCCGGGTGTGGCGAGCACGGCGTCGCCGTGATGGCGCGGCGGCCCAGTTGCCGACGCGCCAGTTGTCCTGCGCGGGTCCATCAATTGGAGCGAAGGCCCAAGCCCGTCGCGCCTGCGTCGGCCAGGGCGGCTCGCTGTCGTAGCGGACTTCGTCCACGAGCAGGTCTTGCTCCGGGGTGGCGCCGGGTTTGATGAGGCGGAGGCGTTCGCCGTCGTTCTGCAGGGTGCCGGGAAACTCGCCGACCGGCAGCACGCCGAACCCGTAGGCGGCGGCGAAGCCATCGCGGTTCGATGCGACGACGGCGTAGGCGCCCGGGCCGAGCACGGTCCCGGGCGGGAAAGTGAAGCCGACGCCGTCGAGTCGCCAGCCCGAGAGGTCGAAGCTGGCGGTGTGGAGGTGTTCTGGACCTCGATGAATGCGGCGTCGGGCGCCGGCCGGGTGGTACATGATTTCGTTGATGACCACCTGGTCCGTCGGCGGCGGGCAGGTCGGCGCCGGTGTAGCGGATGGTGATGGTGTCGGTGCGCGCCGGGCACGGGGCGGCCCCGCGAATCGCAGCCGACGAGGTTCAGCACGTTGGTGCGGGCGCCCAGGGCGACGACGATCGTCCAGTTCGTGGTGCTGGTCCACGTGACGGGCATCGGGGCGCCGTTGAGCGTCGATGGTCTTGATCGCGATGCGGAGCGGCGCCGGCCAGGGTCACCAGCAATTGGTCGGTGCTCAAGTCGTTGCCGCCGTTGCTGGTGATGGCGAAGTCCTTCGTGTCCATCGCGGCCACGCGGTTGGCCAGGTACGTGCGGCGCTGAGTGACCCAGCTCTTGATGGGGCGCGGAGTTGGCGACGCTCACGCCGTTGGCGGTGAGGCCGGCGATAGCGCCCGTCCACGATGGGATCGAACTGGGCGCTCTGCAGCGGGCCGTCGATGGCGTCGAGGTAGGCGCGCAGATACGACGCGGCGGAAGGCCGGCGTGTTCCACAGCCTGGTGATCGTCGGATCGTTCGCGCCGAAGATGTCGGTGCGTGGGCCCGTCGCTGCCCGAGCCGAGCACGAAGTCGATGTCCCACGGCATCATGCTGAACCGGCCGTTGACCGGCTTGTAGAGGTAGGCGTTCTTGCCGCGGTTGTAGCCGTAGGCGTCCCAGTTGCCGACGATGTGCTGGAGGGCGAAGACGCGCATCCAGTTCTCGACATCCACGAGGTTCTCGACCTGCGGCACGAGGCGGCTCCGGTGCGTGTTGACCGCGGTGACGAGGTTGAAGAAGTTGGTGTAGTTGTTGGCCGAATCGACGACCGCGCGCTTGCGCCAGGCCCAGCGGTAGCGGGCGAGCTTGTAGGCGCCGCCGGTGGTGGTGAACTTCTCGAGCGTGGCGTCGCGGCTGAAGGTGAAGCTGTTGCCGGCGTCGTCGAACTCGAACCAGTCCTCGATCTTGTACAGATCGCCGTCCTGGCCCGTCCGGCCACCAGCGGTCGGCATACTGGCCGTTGGGTTCCTCGGTGTCCTCGTACACCGTCTGCTTCCGCGCGCCGTTCTCGAAGAAGAAGCACGTGCCGGCGATGGAGGGTCGGGCATGCCCAATCTGGCCGCCGATCCAGAACGCCGCCTGCTCGCGCTGGGCGCTGTCGTCGTTGCCCAGGTTGCCGACGGTCACGAGGGCGACATCGCGCGCGCCCAGGAACCGGTCGTCCTCGGGGAACGCGAACACGTAATCGCCGCCGACGCTGCCGCCGTGCCACGGGCTGCCTTTGCCGCGCATCTCGGCGTTGTAGATCACCCGGCCGTCGTCATAGACGAACGTGCAGTCGAGGTTGTCGTTGGCCAGCGGTTCGCGCGAGCGCAGCCAGTCGTAATCGGCCTGGCGCTGCCAGAGGCGATAGACGCCCAGGTTCCCCACCGGTTGGGTTTCGCCCCAGCGCACGAGGCATTCGCGGCCGGGCGCGTCGGCGGGGAACCGCGCGGTCGCGGGCCTTGCCCGGCGTTGTCCGTGGCCTCGACATAGAACGCGACCAGCGTCCCGGACGACCGTCCGGGGATCGTGCCGCGAGTAGACGCCGTCGCCGGCCACCGCGTCGCCCGCCGTGCCGTCGTCCTGTCATGACGACGTTGGTTGTGCCGCCGTCTGGGATCGACGCGGTAGCGCAGGCGGACCGAGCCCGACGCCGTCCGGGTCGGTGATCCGGGCGGTGACGACGACCGCCTGGTTCGCGGCGGGCAGGACGGGCGTGTGGGCGACGTCGAAGATGGCGGGACCGGCGTTGGCCACGGCGCGGCTGTTGCGTGCGCCGGGCGTGCCGAGGTTGGTGGGCAGAGCCATGCGGCCGACGGCCTCGAGGTAGTTGCCGCGGGTGCGCAGCATGAACTCGGGCCAGCCCTTGAGCCAGCGCACCTTGGCGCGCAGGGTGGCGGTCGAGTTGTTGCGCCAGCGCCGGGGTGATGGGGGTGTAGATGCGGTTGCAGGCGGTGTCGCCGCGGCCCGGTGGCGCGGACGTGGAGACAGCGGCTGTTGCCGACCCCGCCGGCTGGTCTGCGAGTCGCTGCTGCGGTGGTTGCCCTGGATGGTCCAGCCGGTGAGGCCGGACTCGAAGCCGGATTGCTCAGCCGGTTCGCGCCGCCGCTGGGAATGACTTCGACATCGTCCACCAGGCATTCGCCCGGCGCCCTGCAGCATGATCTGCAGCCGGTTCGACGGCGCCGCCGTCGCCGTTGTCCAGCGCGCCCGGTGAACTCGATGGTGCCCCACGGCGCCTTGGCGGTCTCGTCGGAGTCGGCCCAGTTCGACGGGCGCGAGGTGATCGCTGTGCGGGGTCGACGAGTTCGAGGCTGCTGCCCAGGCCGTCGCTCCACTGGCCCCAGCGTCCGCCCGTGCCGTAGGTGACTTCGTCCACCTCGATGTAGACGCGGTTGGTCTCGAGCAGGCCGAACTCGTTCGTGACGATGATCGGTCCGGCCTGGCCAGGGCGAGCCGTTCGCCGCCGTTGGCCAGCGCGCCGTCGAAGTCGCCGAACACCAGGTTCGGGCTCGAGGCCGGGATGGTTGGCCAGCAACCGCAGCCGGTCCTTCGCGACCACGAGGTAGCCGCCGGCCGGCGAGCGTGGCGCCGGTCGGGAAACGTGAAGTCGATGCCGTCGGTGAACCGCCAGCCCGGACAGGTCCACCGGCGTCGGCGCTGCGGTTGTGCAGCTCGACGAACTCGTCGTCGTCATCGCCCGAGATCGGGTGGTACATGATCTCGTTGATCACCACGTCGCTGACCAGGAACGGCTCGTTCTCCGCGCCCGGCGTAGGGCTGCGTCAGCCGACGGAACTCCGGCGCGCCGTCCGGGAAGCGCCCGCTGGCGACGCCGTTCTCCTGGCGGGCCGAAGCGCACCGCATCGAGCACGCGCGTGCCGTTCGGAATTGAGCAGGAAGAGGCGTTCGCCCGCGGCGTTGAGCGCGAAGCCGAGCTGGGTTCTGGTCGAAGGCGACGAAGCCGCGCGGCGTGAATCACGGTGCCCTCGGGGATGCGAAACCGGTTCGTGTGCGGGTCGTCGGTCAGCATGCAGCCGGCGACAGTCCACCGGCTGGTTGCCGTGGTTGTAGAGCTCGATGAAATCGAGCTGCGGGATCATCGGTGTGGGCGAGGAACTCGTTGATGAGCACGCTGGCGCAGCGGATTGGCCCGCACGGCTTCCATGCTGGCCGGGCGAGCCGCCGACCACGTCGCTGGCCGCCCACGCGCGCGGATCGCCCTCGCCGATACGAAGGCCGCGCCAGCACCAGCGAATGCCCCGCGCCGTCCGCCGCCACCGGCCAGGGCGGGCCGGATGCCGTAGTTCGACTTCGAGCAGGATGGCGCCCTGCGGATTGCGGAGGCGCACCGTGCCGGTGTCGTTGGGCAGGCCGTTCGTCGTCGGCAAACGGACCCAGCACGCCGGTCAGCCCGTAGATCGACTGGAACTCGGCCGGGTCCCGCGCGATCACCGCGAACCCGCCCGCCGGCAGCACGAATCCGTCCGGGAACGCGAAGTCGACGCTGCCCGAAATCCGGTAGCCCGGTCAGGTCCTGCGGCAATCAGATCCGCGTTGTACAGCTCGATGAACTCGCCGTCGCGCCCGTCCGGCGCGTTCGCGCGGGATGGTACATGATCTCGCTGAAGACCAGCGGGCGTCTGGCGGCTCGACGGACCGAGCCGTTCGCCGCGCGGCGCGTAGGTCGTCGTCGTGGCGCCCGTCGCCGCGCCGACGTCGCGGAACGCTGCGGTCGCCAGCGCGGCGCTGTTCCGGCTTGCCGCTCGCCAGACCGAAGTAAACCGTCGCGGGCAGCGCCAGTTGGATCGATGCCGAGCTCGACCCAGGCCTGGCCGTCGTGGCTGGCGTACGCGGTGAACGAGTTGCCCGCGCGCTTCAAACGCAGCCAGGTCTCGGGGTAGTTCGCCGGGCAGATAGCCCGAGCGCGTCGCGGCGCGTGCCCGCCGTGGTCCGCGACCAAGAAGAAACAGCCCACGGTCGCCGGGCGTGGCCAGCGCCGCCGCGAACCGGCTGTTCGCGCTCAGAGTTCTCGCGCGCCATCAGACCCGGCCTTGGCGAACGGATCGGTCGGATCGAAGTCCGCCAGCCGCGCCCGCACGTCGAAGTCGCCCGTCCGCTGCTGCCAGGCGAACTGGAGAGCGTCCGCCGTGCCGCCGAAGTCGCCGCTGCCGCGGACGTCCACGCCGCCCGGAACCGGCGTGGCCGCCCCCGCCAAGCGGCGGGCTGCCGATGTCCTGAGCCGTGAACTCCGTTGCCGATGAAGGTAAACTGGGAGTCGGCGAGAATCGTGTTGGGCGTGCCGGCGGCGTCCTGCACGTCGTTGACGGTCAGCGTGTAGACCGATGCCCAGGGTCAGGGGCGAGGTGGTGAGAAGGACGATGTGCGGACTCGCTCCGAACGCCGCGCCCGTGACATCGAGGCCCTCGATTCGGTAGTTGGCGGCTGTTGTCGCCGAAGGGGCCGCGAGCGGCTCGCTGAAGGTCACCTCGACCTGCGTCAGGCCGAGGTTCCGTGCCACCACCAGCGTGGGACGCGTGGTGTCCGGCGTCACGGTCAGCACCGCCTCCGTCGCTGGTGGCCGACGCCGAGGTTGTTGCTGACCACGCAGCGGAACCGCGCGTTGTGGTCGGCCATCCGGACGGGCCCGTAGAGCAGTTCCGGACCGGTGGCGCCGGCCAGATTGGCGCCGTTGCGCTGCCATTGGTAGCTGTAGAGGCCGACGCTCGCGGTCTTGACGGCGAAGCGGGCGCTGCCGCCTTCGACCGCCGTGGTGTTGGTCGGGTGCTCGGCGATCACCGGCGGGCCGAAGCTGATGCCGTAGGGCAGGAGGTTGGTGGCCACGATCGGGCGCCTGGTCCGTGCCGTCGGGCATCAGCCAGCGCACGGCCAGGTTGTCGCCGCCGCCGCCTTCCTTCATCAGCGCCGCGACGTAGTAGACCTTGCCGGCCGTCGAGCGCGATCGGCGTCGGACCGCTGGTTGGGCTCCCAGTCCCACTGCGCGCGAGGCGGTCCAGCCGTTCACCGTCGCGATCGGCCGCGCGTTCGCCGGATTCTCGTCGGTGCTCAGGTAGAGCGCGCCGTTGTCGTCGCTGGCGATCCAGAACGTGTAGTTGCCCGTCTGGGGCGCGACGCAGGTAGCCGTGCATTCGCTGGCCGTAGTCACTCCAGGACGTCGGTCGGCGACTCGAACAGGTCGGTCACGTAGTTGGTGCTGGTCGGGCGGTCCGGAAAGTCCGGCGCAGTGGTCAACATCGAAAGGCTCTCGCCCGGGATGCCCTCCCAGACCTCGCGCAGCAGGCCGTAGGGCGGCGGTTGAGCGACGACCGACAAAGCCCCCAGGGCCAGGAAGAGCCCGAGAGCGGCAGACGAAAAAATGCGCATGATCATGTGGCGAATCAAAAAACGCTTGTTCTGAGCAAATCGCGAGCCAGAGTGATTCCCTTTTCTCGAGGCTGTTGTCAATGAGCCCGGTGTCTGCCCCGCCCCGCAGCGCTCTGGAGTTTGGACCTGTTTCGCGTTGGACTTCCTCGCGACCCATGATTGCACAGTTCGTCGATCTGTGGCGAACAGCACCAAGAGCGAGGAGGGTCTCCCTGGACAGATGGGAGGGTGTACGACAAGCGCTCGACAACGCGGTATGTCTGGCGCAGCACTCCCAGTCCTGGGACAAACGACACGGGGTGACCGATCAGTTGTTGCGCGCTTCTCTGGACCCAATTGCATCGATGCTGCGTGGCTTGGTCTCGGGCTGATCGAACAGAGCCTGCCCGACGATGAAGTGCGTGATGAGGTGTGCGATGAAGACCCTGCAACCACATCGACAAGCATCAAGAATGTCTGAACTCCAAATCGAGTTGCGAAAGCGGCTTGGCGCGGGTATGTCTTGCCCATGACTCGGGCCGAGATTTGCGGGTCGGCATTCGATCTGTTTTGGACGCAGGCGGCGTTGGGCACGTGCGTGAGCGGCCGGACTGAGAACCGTGTGCGCATGAAGACGCCGCAGCCTGTGTGGGTCGCCACGACGCGCGACCGCGGCGGTCGGGTTTTGCGCACTCCGGAGAGCCCGCTGGCGGAGGCATTGGACCGGCACACGACGGTTGGGCGGCTCTGGCGGGCCGAGGGCGACAAGGTTCGATGTGTCGCTTGCGGTCACCGCTGCCTGATCGCGCCGGGCCGGCGGGGCGTGTGCAAGGTGCGCTACAACGACGCCGGGCAGTTGCGCGTGCCCTTCGGCTACGTCTCGAGCGCGGCGTGCGATCCGGTCGAGAAGAAGCCGTTCTTCCACGTGTTGCCTGGCAGTGGCGCGCTGACTTTCGGGATGTTAGGCTGCGACTTCCACTGTTCCTACTGTCAGAACTGGATCACCAGCCAGGCATTGCGCGACGAGTCCGCCGGGGCGCGGATCCAGCCAACGACCCCCGAACAGTTGGTCGGGGCGGCGCAACGCGAGGGAGCGCGGCTGATGGTGTCGAGCTACAACGAACCGCTCATCACGGCCGAGTGGGCGGCGGAGGTCTTCGCGCGCGCCAAACCGGCGGGCCTGGTGTGCGCTTTCGTGTCGAACGGCAATGCCACGCCGGAAGCGCTCGACTTTCTGCGGCCCTGGCTGGGCGCGCTCAAGATCGACCTGAAGACCTTCGACGACCGCCGGTACCGATCGCTGGGCGGCACGTTGGCGCGTGTCACCGAGACGATCCGCGAAGCGCATGCCCGCGGAATCTGGGTCGAGGTGGTGACGCTTGTGGTTCCCGGGTTCAACGACACCGAGGCGGAATTGCGCGCGATGGCGCGTTTCCTGGTTTCGGTGAGCGCGGATATTCCGTGGCACGTGACGGCATTTCATCCGGACTATCGGATGACAGGGCCGCGCGCCACCGAGGCGGACGACCTGGCGAACGCGGCGGAGATCGGCGTAGCGGAGGGCCTGCGTTTCGTTTACGCGGGCAACCTGCACGGACGTGTCGGTGCCTGGGAAGACACGCGGTGTCCGGGATGCGGCGAATTGCTGGTGCGGCGTCGCGGATTCCAGGTGATCCAGGACAGGCTGAGCCCGGGCGGATGTTGTCCGCGCTGCGGACGGGTGATCCCCGGGATCTGGAGGGCGGGGGACAAGCCGGGGCAGGCCTGAGGGCGAGTGAACTTCTACGACGCCCACAACCACCTGCAGGATGAACGCTTCGAAGGCCGGCAATCGGCGCTGATCGCCGATTGCGTCCGGGTCGGAGTCAGGCGCATGGTCGTGAACGGTTCGTGTGCCGGCGACTGGTCGCGCGTTCTGGCCCTGGCACGGCAGCACCCACAAGTCATTCCCAGCTTCGGATATCATCCCTGGTATGTCGGCGAGCGCACGTCCGACTGGACGTCGGACCTGGCGCGGTTTTTGGATGCGGTTCCTTCCGGGGTGGGCGAGATCGGACTCGATCGGTGGAAACGTGGACTGGCTTATTCCTCGCAAGAAGCAGTATTCGCCGACCAACTGCGCGTGGCCGCGGAGCGCAACCGTCCCGCGAGCATCCATTGCCTGCAGGCCTGGGGGCGGCTCGAATCCTTGCTCGAGTCAAACCCGCGTCCGGCGTGCGGATTTCTCCTGCACAGTTACGGGGGGCCGCTGGAGAGGGTGGCGTCCTTAGCGCGGCTCGGCGCCTATTTCAGCTTTCCCGGCTATTTCGCGCGACCGGGAAAGGAGCGGCAGCGGCAGGCGTTTCGGGCTGTGCCCCCGGAACGGTTGCTGATCGAGACCGACGCGCCGGACCAGTGTTTGCCGGATGAACTGACGCAGTTTCCGCTGCGCGCCGGTAGCGCCGAGGAAACGGCGATTCCGCCTGGCGAGAGTTCGGTGGAGACTCTGTCTGTTCCGCCGCGTCGGCTGAACCACCCGGCGAACCTGGCCGCCGTGTACGAGTATGCCGCCCGGATGCTGGGCGATCCGGTCGAAACCCTGGCGGCGCGGGTCGAGGAGAATTTCCATCGATTATTTCGCGGGCTGTGATAGAGCCGCTCCCGCCATGACGAGTCGTTACGTTCTCGAACAGTGTGGTGTCGGTATCGCCGCGATCACCGGCGTCATGGCCGCGCGAGGCAAGCAGGTGGACCTCTTCGGGGTGATCGTGCTGGCCCTGGTCACGGCCTTCGGAGGCGGCACCATCCGGGACGTGGCAATCGGTGATCATCCCGTGTTCTGGGCGAAGGACGCCCATTACGTCTACACGGCGGCCGGAGCCGCGGTCGTGACGTTCTTCCTGGCGCGTACGCACGAGATCCCTCTGCGCTCGTTGCAGGTGGCCGACGCGTTCGCGCTGGCGCTCTTCACGATCGTTGGGCTGGTGAAGGCTTACAGCTTTCATGTCCCGCCGGCCATCGCGGTCATGCTCGGGGTGACCACGGGGGTGGCGGGAGGCATCCTGCGCGATCTCCTGTTGAACGAGATTCCCCTGGTCTTTCGACCGGACATCTATTTGTACGCCACTGCCGCCTTCGCCGGAGCGGTGCTTTACGTCATCCTGCGGTTCATGCAGATCGATCCCCTGACCAACATGGTCGTTTCGGTGGCGGCGATCCTCCTGGTGCGTCTGGCGGGCATCCAGTGGAAGCTCGCCCTGCCCGTGTTCAACCCGAAGGACCGATCTCCAGGCCAGACTTGAGATTGCGATCCAAGAAATCCGAGGGCACCATTGCACTCATGCGCATTCTCATCGGTCTGATCGGAGTCCTGATGCCGGCGTGCCTGTGGGCCGCCGACGGCCCGGCCTACCGCGCCGCGCGATCTGTGCACCTGGGCTACCCGGCGCCCGAAGGCGACCTGTTCTTTACCGAGATGGTGATCGAGGAATCGGTCAATGGCAGTTACTTCATGGCGTGTGGATGGAACACGGGCTATTTCGGCCTTCAACAACTCTGGAAGCCGGAGGACAAGGTGGTGATCTTCTCGGTCTGGGATCCAACACAGGGCGACGACCCCGGCGTGGTCAAGGCCGAAGACCGGGTCGAGGTCCTCCACGAAGGCGAAGGCGTGCGGATCAAACGCTTTGGCGGCGAGGGCACAGGCGGGCAATGCATGGCGCCCTTCTCCTGGAAGCTCGGCGGGACCAATCAGTTTCTCCTCAGCGCAGAAGCACAGGACCAAAAGACGGCCTACACGGCTTGGATCTTCCGCCCTGAGACACAGGCGTGGTGGAAGCTGGCAACCTTCCGAACGCAGACCGGTGGACAGAAGCTCAAAGGATATTACTCGTTCGTCGAGGATTTTCGGCGCGACGGCAAGAGCGCCCTCGAAGCACGGCGTGCGCGCTATGGCCGCGGCTGGGTCCGCGATGGCGCCGGCGGCTGGACCCCGCTGGCGAAAGCGCGCTTCACCGCGTCCGGAGCGAGTTGGGAGGCGAAAGAGACAATCGATGCAGGACTGATCGACGGGTGGTTTTACCTGGCCACCGGCGGCGCGACCCGTCCGTCGCGCGCCCTGCGCAGCATGATCGAGTCAACGAACGCGCCGATCGCTCCGCCTGACTGGTTGCGCGATTTCTTCGCTCCTGCGCCTCGAAACAACCCGGCGCAGACGCGCCTCGCTCCTTAGAATCCTCCGTTCCGCTTCGCGGAACACTTGACTGTTTTGTTCAGATGTTGGGCAGATGGAGCAGGTTAGCGAGGCTCGACCGTGAATTGATCACACCCAGCTCAGGGCTTCGAGGATTCCAGCGCGGGTCACTTCACGAAGCCGCGCGCCTGCAGCCAAAACACGCAGTCGCGCGCCCATGGGTGGACATTGTGGAAAGGCGGCTTGTCCGCGAGTCCGATGCCGTGTTGTCCCTTCTGGTACACGTGCAGATCGAAAGGCACCTTGGCCTGGCGGAGCGCCGCGGCGAACTCGAGGCTGTTCTCGACCGGCACACCCGCGTCTTCCCACGTGTGCCAGACGAAGCAAGGCGGCGTCTCGGGGGTGACCTGCAACTCGTTTGACAAAAGGCGGACCAACTCGGGCGAAGGGTCTGGGCCCAGGAGGTTTCGCTTGGTTCCCTGGTGGGTGTGTTGGCCGAAGGTGATCACCGCGTAGCAGAGAATCCCCAGGTCGGGGCGCGAGCTTTCCCGTTCGATGGGGTCGTTCGCATCCGCCTGGCCCGCGTCGAAATGCGTGAGCAGCGTCGAGGCCAGGTGCCCTCCGGCGGATAAACCCATGATGCCGACGCGCCGCGGGTCGATGCCCCATGCGGCGGCCTTGGCCCGGACCAACCGAAGTGGCGCCGCTGCACGGCGCAAAAACTTGACTCAATGACGACAGATTTCATCGAGGGAGTCATTCTAGCCGATTCCCGGCCGGCAGGGAAGCTCGATCCCAGAACGAAATGAAGAACGAAATGAAACCTTGCATCCGACCGCAAAAGGTCTATTGTCGCTCCTGCTTTTTCGGGAAGCGAGCGTAGCTCAGTCTGGTAGAGCGCAACCTTGCCAAGGTTGATGTCGAGGGTTCGAATCCCTTCGCTCGCTCCATTCTCTACCAGCCACTTGCGTCGATTTTTTGACGTCAGTTCCAATGCGCTTCTATACTGTGCTTCTATACTTTCGGAGTCATGAAACAGCACGCGCGCAGTGGACGATTCGTCCGGGTGGCCGAGAACCTTTACCGGTATTCCAGCAGCAAAACCTACTACGCCGTATTCCGCCGGCGTGGGCTTGGCCGAGTGCGCCAACTTGAAGGGTGAGCAAATCGACTTCGAGGGGGGCAAGATCTGGCTTTTCCGAAGCAAGACGGACACCGGCTATGCCATCCCGATCTTCCCCCAACTGCGCGGCTTGTTGGAACGGTACGATACTGAGGGTCGGCTTGAGACCGGTCTCTGCTCATGAGAATCTGGTGGCGGATCTGGACATTCGTGTTCTGCGCGGTTGCTGCGGGTGCGGCGGCTCAAACAAACGTGGTCTTCAACGCTTCGTTTGAATCCAGCGCGCCCAACTCGGACGCCCCCGACGGCTGGTCGTCCGCAGGCAATCCCGCCGTGAAGCAACAGCTTGTCTTCGACACGGGCCGCGACGGTCAGCGTTGCGCCAAGCTCGAATGCACCGACTTCAGCGGCGACGACCCGGATTACCACGCGATGATCTGCCAGTCTGGTACAAAGGAACGGGCGCGCTTTGGATGGACGACGTGGAACTCGTGGAGTCGGGGGTGGGCCAGCAGTGGTTTCCGCAAATCGCGACCGACGGCGTGAAGAATTTCGTGCCGAACAGTAGCTTCGAGTGCGGGGCGGGAAACTGGGGCAGCTACACCTGGGGATTGAGCGGCTGGGCGGGCAACCTGTACCGGCTCGAAGGCGTACTCGATGGTGCCGTGGCCCAACAATGGCCGGCACTCGCTTCGGATCTCGCTGAACGCTTCAACACTGCCTGTGTTCTGGTTCGATTATTACGAGCCGGTTCGCCAACCCGTGCGCCGCGTCTTGGCGGCCAACCGCGGCTGGTTCCGGGTGAAGCCCGGTGAGCGGCTCACGCTGTCGGCCTGTCTGCGGGCCGATGTCGACGCGGTGACCGCGCAACTCGCTGCCGTGCAACCCGGCGACCGCAACCTGTGCAAGGCTGCTGTCGTTGGGCGCGAGTGGACGCGGCAGGAGTTCAGCTTTGTCCCGTCACAGCCCTTTCTGTTCGTCGCCGTCGGCCTTGACTTGGAGGCCTCCAAAGTCGACGCGGCGAGCCTGTGGGTGGATGCGGTTCAGTTGGAGCGGGGGGCGCAAGCTACCGCCTACCACCCACGCCAACCGGCGGAATCGTTCCTTGAGTCCCACGCAACGGGGAACATCTTCACCAACGTGCCCCAAGGTTGCGGGTTCACGGTGCACGCGTTCAACGATGCTGACACATCGACGGAGGTCCGCGGTCGACTGGTGCTGACGGACTTCTTCGATCAGCGAGTCTTTGGGAGCGAACCGAGGATCAAGCTTGCTGCGCACTCCGGCGGAAGCGTTGCCGTGCAGGGCGCACTCGCGAACCGGTCTACCTGATCGGCGCCAGTGCTGACGTGATCGAGCGAGCACTGCCTTGAACGATGCCGCTGCCACCCGTAGGCACGGTTGCCGGCAGTCAAACACCATTTGCGGTGTCGCGCAGGCGAGTCAGGCCTGGTGCCTCATAATTGACAAGGTGCGAATGGACCGATTTGCCCTTGCGGAGACCAACGAGGACAGATGCCTCGCCAACGACATCTTGGATGGGACTCGGCGAGAACCGAAACGGACTCCGATGGACCCACTTTGGCGGCTCGAGTATCAAATCTCAGTATCAGATCGCAACCGCGAGCCGGAAGCTACCGTGAGAGGGCGCGGTGCAATCCACAGGCCGCGTCCTGCAAGATCGAGGCGGTGAGCCTGAGTGAGCGCATTGAACACATGGTCTTCAGGCTCAGGTCGGGACATGAGGCAGGCGACGGTTCGGACTCGGCCTGCTGCGTACCGGCCACGCAGTTGACGTCGTGGCCAGCAGCTCGGGTATTGGCCACCGATCTTGAAGGAGGAATCGGCAGACCGATGATCGCGGTCGGGTTGCCGTCCTGGTAGGTGGCGACCCGCTTGGCGATTTCCTCGGCCAGGATGGTGAACTTGAAACCATGCACCACGAAGACACGAAGGTCGCGAAGGCTGGCGTGAAAGGGGGTGGAGCGGCAAGCCGTGGCCAGACCTCAGCGACAGATGGGAGTCCGGACTTCGTGCTCTCGGTGCCTTCGTGGTGGCTCTCTTGTCGAAAGCCAGACTTGCTGACGCGCCTCGTTTGTGCGATACGTCCGCCATCGCCACCACGAGCCGCTGACTCGCTTCGGTTCAGCCAACGACCCGCGCGCAAGGACAAATGGGGAGACAACCATAAACTGATCCCGCTATGAAGACGCGAAACGCGATCAAGAGGTCAGCGAAACCGGACAACACGCCAACCAATCATTCACACTGCCGAGCTTGGCGGCTCCTGCCGCTGCTGCTGCTTTTGATGTTGGCGGCCACGGTGCAGGCCCAGTGCAACTACACCGTCAGTCAGGGCAAGGTTGCGATTACGGGATACACCGGCCCCGGCGGTGACGTGACCATCCCGGACACGATCGAGGGCCTGCCGGTCACCAGCATCGGGTACGGGGCGTTCTCTTCGTGCACCGGCCTGACCAGCATCATGATCCCCGACAGCGTCACCAGCATCGGGGACCTGGCGTTCTCGTGGCTGCACCGGCCTGACCAGCATCGCGATCCCCGACAGCGTCACCAGCATCGGGGGCGGGGCGTTCTATGGCTGCACCAGCCTGACCAGCGTCATCGATCGGCAACGGCGTCACCAGCATCGGGGAGGAGGCGTTCAGGGACTGCACCGGCCTGACCAGCATCACGATCCCCGACAGCGTCACCAGCATCGAGAACGGCGGCGTTCTCATGACTGCAGCCGGCCTGACCAGCGTCACGATCCCCAACAGCGTCACCAGCATCGGGGACTCGGCGTTCTCTGGCTGCACCAGCCTGACGAGCGTCACGATCCCCGACAGCGTCACCAGCATCGGGGGCATGGCGTTCTCTTCCTGCACCAGCCTGACCAGCATCACGATCCCCAACAGCGTCACCAGCATCGGGTACGGGGCGTTCTCTTCGTGCACCGGCCTGACCAGCATCGCGATCCCCGACAGCGTCACCAGCATCGGGGACGGGGCATTCGCGAACTGCACCGGTCTGATCAGCATCGAGATCGGTAACGGTGTAACCGCAATCCCAGGCAGGTGGTGCTTCCTTTTTTGTGGTGGCTGTTATGGACAAGGATTGCTAGAAGGATGCAGCGTCCTGACCAGCGTGACGATCGGCAACAGCGTCACTAGCATTGAGGGTTGGACGTTCGCAGGCTGCACCAGCCTGACAAGCATCACCATCCCCAACAGCGTTACGCTCCTCGGGGGCCACGCGTTTGAGGGATGCACCAGCCTGACGAACGTCACGATCCGGGAAAAGCATCACCAGCATCGCAGAGAGGACGTTCTCTGGTTGCACCAGCCTGATCGGCATCATAATCCCCGACAGCGTCACCAGCATCGGGGACTCGGCGTTCGAGAACTGCACCAGTCTGACCAACGTCACGATTGGCAACGACGTCACCGGCATCGTTGGTGCGCGTTCGCAGGCTGCACCGGCCTAGGGAACGTCTACTTCCAGGGGAACGCGCCCGAGGATTGGGGGACATTCGCCGAGTGTCCGGCGACGATTTACTACCTGCCGGGAACCACTGGTTGGGGAACGACGTACAGCGAACGTCCGACGGCGCCCGTGGGTGCGCCCTGACCCAGTCGATCCTCGATTTCGGCCCGAGCTTCGGCGTGCAGCCCAATGGATTCGGCTTCCGGGTCTCCTGGGCCACGAACGCCAACGTGGTCGTCGAAGCTTCAGCGGACCTCGCCAGCCCAACCTGGTCCCCGGTGAGCACCAACACCCTGACCGATGGCTGGGTCGACTTCACCGACGCCGAGTGGGCGAAGTACCCGGCCCGGTTCTACCGCGTGCGGGGGGAGTGACACACACCTCACGCCGCCGGCACCTCCCACACGTACCCGCCGGCGTGGCGCTTGATGTGGCCGGTGGTGACGTTCAGGATCAAGTACCCGGTCGGGATCGTGCCGGTCGACGGATCGGCGGTGACCGCCGCCGGCCTGATCTGGATCCACGTCCCCGGCGTGCCGGCCACGGTGCAGCCGGCACTCCCCGCCCAGCGCATCGCGCCAGAACTCGGCCAGGACGAGCGTCCCGGAGGTCGGCGGGCCGATGATCGTGGTCGGGCTGCCGTTCTGGTACGTGGCGACGCGCTTGGCGATTTCCTCGGCCAGGATGGTGAAGTTGAAACCATGCACCACGAAGACGCGAAGGTCTCGAAGGCTGGCGTGAAAGGGGGTGGAGCGGCAAGCCGTGGCCAGACCTCAGCGACAGATGGGAGTCCGGACTTCGTGCTCTCGGTGCCTTCGTGGTGGCTCTCTTGTCGAAAGCCAGACTTGCTGACGCGCCTCGTTTGTGCGATAGGTCCGCCACTGCCACCACGAGCCGCTGACTCGCTTCGGTTCAGCCAACGACCCGCGTGCAAGGAGAACTGGGGAAACAACCATCAACTGATGCCGTTATGAAGACACGATCCTGGAAACGTCGACTCGACTCGCTTTGGTGCTGGGCCTGGCCGGTTGGGCGGCGGGGCCGCCGGCTTGGGCGCAGGAAGCCCCGGTCCTGGAGATCGCTCTGTATCCCGGAATCCGGGTGACCGGCGAGGTCGGGGCGACGTACGTGATCGAGAGCACGACCGACGTGGAGGGGGATTTCTGGCTGACGCGGGGGTGGATCGAGCTGACGACGCCGACGGCGATGTGGATGGACCCGGTGCCGACGGACTCGCCGCGACAGGGTTTACCGGGCGGTGAAGGTGACCAAGCCGGTGGTGCAGACGATCCCGAACATGGTGTGGATTCCGCCGGGGAGGTTCGTGATGGGGAGCCCGGAGGGCGAGCGAGGGCGGTGCGGACTGGGAAGGTCCGCAGACGCGGGTGACGTTGACGAAGGGGTTCTGGATGGGGAAGTACGAGGTGACGCGGCGGGAGTACCTGGCGGTGATGGGGAACAACCCGTCGTCGTATCGACCCCGGAGAACCCGGGCGACCTGGATCGGCCGGTGGAGCTGTGTAAGCTGGGATGATGCGGTGGCGTACTGCGCGAAGCTGACCGAGCAAGAGCGGGCGGCGGGGCGGTTGCCGACCGGGCATGTGTATCGGCTGCCGACGGAGGCGGAGTGGGAGTATGCGTGTCGGGCGGGGACGACGACGCGGTATTCGCTTTGGGGACGCGCTGGGGTGCGATGACGGATGTGAGTACTGTGCTCTGTTGGATTCGTACATGTGGTGGTGTGGGAACTCGGAGGGCAACTGCACCGAGTGGGGCAGAAGCTGCCGAATCCGTGGGGTTTGTACGACATGCACGGGAACGTGTGGGAGTGGTGCCAGGACTGGTGGTCTGGGACATCCTATCCCGGGCGGGATGGTCGTTGACCCCCAGGGGCCGACCACGGGCTCGGACCGTGTGATCCGCGGCGGCTGCGACTGGGACGACTGGCTCGGCTGGGACGGCAGCGCCAGGCACTGCCGGTCAGCGTACCGCGACAGCTACGACCCGGGCTGCGGGTACGACTACCTCGGTTTCCGGGTCCGTGCTGGCCCCAGGTCAGTGAGCCAGGCGGTCAAGCGGAGCTGTCCGGAGCAGGCTGGCGGAGCGAGGGACGACGCGGAGCCGAGCCTGCGGAGGGGCAGCGTAGCGGGGTGTTGACAGGCGCGTGCGACGGTCTGAGGCAAAAGGAAAGCCCCGCGCAGCGGTCGCGATTTCGTGCGAGTGCAGCCTCTACGCCCCCGGCACCTCCCACACGTACCCGCCGGCGTGGCGCTTGATGTGGCCGGTGGTGACGTTGAGGATCAGGTACCCGGTCGGGATCGTGCCGCTCGACGGATCGGCCGTGACGGCCGCGGGCCTGATCTGGATCCACGTCCCCGGCGTCCCCGCCGCCGTGCAGCGCAACTCCCCCGCCTGACCCGCATGCTCTATAGACTCTTGACCACCACGAAGCCGCACACTCAGAAAGAGGGATGGATGCGGGCCAGCCCGGATCGCAGACTGCACGAAGCTCTGCGAAGGATCCGGGCTTGGGCGTCGCGCCCGAACTCATCGAGGAACATGCGTCCCGCTGGCCGGCGGGCCGATGACGGTCGTGGGCGAGCCGTTCTGGTAGGTGCCTTCACGCTTGGCGGTTTCGGCGGCTGGGCCATCGTTGATCGCCCGGACCTGCGCCCGCGTTGACGGATCCTCACATCACCGTAGATGCGGTAGGCTCAGAATGACCCCGTCGCACAGCGCATGTTGCTGCGCGATATGGGAAACTCCCGCCGGCGAGATCGCTTCGATGCAGTATCTATCCAGCTCATCGCCAAACTTCTTGTCTTCCAATTGAATGAGCCGCTCTTTGCTCAGCTCTTGAATGACTTCGAGAGGAAATCCGCACTGGCGCAGCGTTGGCCGCACGCCGAAATACAGCAGATCGCGCAGGCGAATGAGAGCTACCCGTTTGTCCTTGTCGTTCATGGGTTCGGCAGACCGAGTCCTACCCACCGGACTCGGCCCACATCCTTCTGATACGTAGCCGGCGAAGGACTTTGCCACAGTATCCGCCTGCCGCTCACAGACGTCAACATGGTCTCACGTCTTTGCCGCCGTGCCTTTGGTCGAGGGCTGATCGGGAGCGCTTATGGGCTGCAGCCCCTCTTTACCAGGCTTACGTTGGCGCTTCGCTTCCTGCTTCTTCTGTTTCGCTAGCTCCCTGCTGCGCTTTTCATACTGGTAGTTTGGCGTTGTCATCGTCGTTCCTTCCTGTTGGTCTGCTCGATCACTTCGGCACGGCATCGCGGGGGCGTCTCGCCACCGGGGCCGGGTTCAGGCTGGACCGATGTGCTGGCAGATTCGAGCTTTTACTCCTTCAGCACTCACCGTTCTCTCGACAGCCTTGCTGCACGGTTCTCAGAGACACTGTCAGAAGGTCATCGCCACGCCGAGCACCCGCGCTCCAGATCACCAAGGCGCCGATTTCATCGCGCAGGCGAATAGGGGCGACCAACCCGTCTTTGCCCGCCCGTCCCTGGTCCTTTGTCATTCCGTCGCTGGCCGGTCCAGTCCGCTCAGGTCGGTCCCCGCCCGGAACCGGCCCGAAGGGATGAGGGTCACGGACGGGCGTTGGACTGATACTGGCCGACCTCTCATCTGCGAAAACACTTGTGGCGAGGTGTTTTGAGGTGTCCGCTGGCAGCCCGGCTGTCCTCACCTTCCCGAACGAGCAGAACTCGGGAAACGGCCTGCCACGGCCCTCGGTTCAGCCAGGTGGGCCATCCTGGAAGGGATCGGGCTTGCTGGCTGAATTCAAAAGCCGTGGGGACATGGTGTTGATCGAGCGCTCGCCGCGACCGACCCGTACTCGCTCTCACGACCCTGGCCCTCGCTCTGCTCGCCTAACCGACGATCGCGGAAGGATCGTCAGTCACCGCCTGAAGAGCCGCAGGTATAAACCGGCGGGTGAAGCCGTTCGAGTCAATCCCCGCATCCACGTCATGCTTCGGGGGCAGGGTAATAGCTCAAGGCTGCCGCAGGCCATAGTGGTTTTGGGGATTGCCTGGTTCGCCTGGTCGTCCCTCTCGCTTACCTGCATCAGGGTTTCACCAATCGGAAGAACTCCGCCGCGTTGGCCACTGGAAGCGTGATAGTCGTCGCTGTCTCCGATCCAGGAACGTCTTGCCAGAGAGGGTTGATGACCGAACTGGTCCGTTGGAGTTTTGACCCCAGGGCCGAGTCAAGCCACTCAAGCCGCACGCCCGTTTGTGTCAGCGTAACGCGGACGACCGTTGGCTCAATTCGTTATGGTTAGGCGGCATGCGGTGCTTATTCATGTCGTTGCCTGAAGAAATAGCGCCCGACGCGTCTGGAGTAATCTCGATAAGCATCACCGTAAAGTCCCGTGAGAAACCGCTCCTCTCGATCCATGATTGCATGTAGCAGCGGCACCCAAACCAAGGCGAGCACCAAGAAGGCATAGCCGACCGATCAGCAAGAACGTCCCCATGAACCAGAGGTCGAAGGCAACGTATATGGGATGCCGTGTCCAGCGGTAGACGCCTCCAGTGACCAGAGGTCCAGGCGCACTCCGGTCGAAACCCAGCCGCCACGACGCCCCGAGGTCGCGGAGCGCGAGGACGTAGAGTATCACTGCCCCGGTAACGATCAGGGCTCCCAACGCCTGGCTGGCTAGCCCATCAACCACCGAACCGTGTCCAGAACCGATGGTCCAATGTGAAAACGAAGCTGCCACGCATACGCAATGATCTCGTAGGCGAAGGCCAGCAGACACGCAACCATCACCGTATCGGCCAGCATCTGCCAGCCGGTCCGCTGCCGATCGCCCACGAAGACCGACACTCCGCGCGCCCGCAACATGAGAGCACGCATCAGGCCGAGACCCATCAAACACGTAAGCGCGCCGAAGGCAAACCACTCAGAGAATCGTGACGTTGTCATAGCGCGCGCGCTCGAGCCGAACTCTGATTGTATGACGAGCGGTTTATGTATTGAAATCCAGCGAAAAAGGGGTCAGTCCCGAATGGCAGTTAGTTAAGCCCTAACGTTTTCTTGGAGAGTCGTTTGCGTCGGGTGGTGCTGGGCAGGTTCTTCCACATGTAGGCGACGGTCTGCCGCTGCATTTCCAGGAGGATATCCCAGACCTGGCGCTGGTTGGCGATCGCCTCCTTGAGCCAGGCAAACTGCTCGGCGCTCAGGGCCACGGTCACCGTCTTGCGGCCCACCCGCCGCGACCACTGGTAGCGGGGGCCACCCTGGCCGGGCCGGCTCCGTTCCAAGACGCTGCCCAGCGCGATCCAGCCCACCTGGCTGAGTTGGTCGCGGAGCCGGCGATAGGCCGCCGGCAGTTCGGGCGGCGGAGCGGATTTCACTTTCATGCAGAAAAGTATAGACACCGTGTCAATAGGACAGTATAAGCGCTGTCCACATGACGACCCCAGACCTCCCCGCCTTCGCCCCCCTCTTCGCCCAGCAACTCCAACAGCTCCGCACCGCCACCCAGGCCGCCCTCCACCAGTTCCAGGCCCTCTTCGAACCCTGGATCGCCCCACTACCGCCTGGCCCAGCAAGACGAGGGTCCCCACTCCCGCAACCGCTGCTGGAACCTCCGCCTGGTCTTCTGGACCTTCCTGTGGCAAATCGCCCAGGCCGGCGCCTCCTGCCGCGAGGCCATCGACCAAGCCCGCAACCTCTGCCACCTCCAGAAACGTCCCCAGCCCCCCGACAAGACCAGCCCCTACTGCCAAGCCCGCGGCCAACTCCCCCTCGAACGTCTGGATGACATCCACCAAGCCGTCGTCACCGAAGCCGAGGCCGCCAGCGCCTCCCGCGACCTCTGGTGCGGCCTGCGCGTCTCTCGTCGTCGATGGCACCACCCTCACCGCCCCCGACACCCCAGAGAACCAAGCACGCCTTTCCCCAACAGAAAGGGCAACGTCCGGGTTGTGGCTTCCCGATCCTGCGCTTGGTCGCTTTCTTCGCCCTGGCCACGGGGATGATCACCGGCTGGATTCACGGGGCCTATGGCCAGAGCGAACTGGCTCTGCTCCAGCACCTTTGGGAAGAACTGCGCCCGGGCGAACTGCTTGCTGGGGGACCGCGGCTTCTGCACCTGGGGCCTGCTGGCCCAGTGCCAGGCCCGTCAGGTCCACGCCGTCTTCCGCGTCCGCGGTTCCCGCCGCCGCGACTTCCGCCGCGGCAAACGCCTGAGCCGCGACGAACGCGAAGTCCGCTGGGCCAAACCCACCCAGCGCCCCAGGACCGTCACCGCCGAGGAATGGGCCACGTCTGCCCGACGTCCTCTGTCTGCGCTTGGTCCGCTGCCGCGTCAACGTCCGGGGCTTTCGCACCCGCCAAGTCATCCTGGTCACCACCTTGCTCGACCGCGACGCTTACCCCCTACACGCTCTCTCCGAACTCTATCTGCGCCGCTGGGAGATGGAACTGACCCTGCGTCACCTCAAGGTCACCCTCCAGATGGACCACCTGAGCTGCAAGACCCCGGAGAACCTCGAACGCGAAATCCGCCTGCACCTCCTCATGCACAATCTGGTCCGCCGCGTCATGCTCGAAGCCGCCCGTCGTCACCGCGCCCCCTTGAACCGTCTGAGCTTCGCCGGCGCACTGGCCGCCTGTCGCCGCTGTGGCGAAGCCCTGCTCCAGGCCCGTTCCCAGCGCCAGCGTCAGGAACTGCTCGACGAACTGTTCCGCGGCATTGCCGCCGACTTACTCCCCGATCGTCCCGGTCGCCGCGAACCCCGCGCGGTCAAACGCCGCCCCAAACCCTACCCGCGACTGACCTGTCACCGCAGTAAGTTCAAGGAAATCCAACATCAAAACCGCTACTACAAGAACAGTCCCTACGCCGGGAAATACCGCAAATCTTCGAGGGCTTAACTAACTGCCATTCGGGACTGACCCCTTTACTGACCCCTTTACAGCCGCGATCCGGCGCGTTGCCACGCGATGACCGTTTCGGGTTGGAAGATCATCAGCGCGCTGCGCCATTTGGGCCACGCTCGTTTCAGGACCATCCAGAAGACGCGGTCCTGGCCTTTGAGTCGAGGCTTGTGGCCCTGGCGCTGGAGCACGGTGTGCTGGTGCCGCAACGCGATGTTCTCCAAGCCAAGCTCATGGCGGGCTCGGAGCCAAGACAGAAGGGAGCGCAGAAACAGCGACGCAATAGCGAACACGCCCGAGCAGCTTGGCGACAAGTCACCCGGAATCAACGACATCCTTGCCGACGGAGTTTCTGCCACCCACAGGATCCTTATCTGAGTTTGAACCAGAGAACGCGATCAGGGATGATGTTGTTATAGGAAGGGCCGGAACGGGTGGCGGGATTAAGATAGGCGCGATAGCCCACAAAGGCCGGGTAGTCGAACGGGATCCAATCCGCCAGCTGGTAAGGCGAGGGGAGCGGGTCGGGCGGGTTCGGCAAGGGGACGCAGAAGTCGGGTAGCCGCACGCGGTAGAATGCGCGCGCCGAGTCGAAGGAAACGACGCAGCTCGGGGCCGCGGTGCCGTGGACCGCCGACCAAGGTCCGCTCACGTCATCCGCGGCTTCGAGTGTTCCGTAGCTCCAGCCCAGCACGAGCCCGTCACCGCTTCGCTGGGCGACGAGCGTACTGCGCACGACCATCACGGCGTAGAGCAGGTTGGTGGCGACGGGGTCGTCGGGCAGGTATTGCGCGGCGCTGCCGGCGTACGAGCGGTTGTTGAGGCCCACGACGCCGTTCCAGATCGGGTCGCCGCAGCCGAACGTGTAGAAATCCGGGTCGCCGAACTGTGCGGTGCAGGAGGACAGCTTCCAGTCGCCGTAAACCGCGAAGTTGGCGTAGGTGGCGAGACCCGAAGCGGCGTGGTTGACGCCGTAAACGATGATGGCATCGTTGGTGCCGAGGTTGAAATTGGTCGCCAGGCCGGCTTCGGTTGCGGTCCGCAGGTAAGTGGTGTCGGAACTCTCGCCGGCAGCGAACTGGCGATAGGCCGGCGACGCGGGCTTGTCCGCCAGCACGTCGCGGGAGTTGACGAACCAGCGGGTCGAGTTGAAGGACTTCACCGCCACATGGGGCGTGCGGCTCACGATCGCCTGCTTCAACTGGTCCAGCGTGTTCGTGACGTCCCATCCGGGGGCGCGCTGCGCGATCAATTCCCACTCGTTGGTCGATTCCAAGTCCCGCCAAGCGGGCGTTGGCAGGGCATTCAGTTCCCGAGCTGTCCTGGGTGTCACCCGGTACACGGCAGCGTAGTTTGCATTACTCAGGTAGGCCCGACCGGCCGCGGCGTCAGTAAAGTTCGCCGTGCGCAGAACCCCGACGAACGTGTCGGGGCGTGTGCCCGGTTCCACGCCCAGGTAGAGCTCGCTGGCCGGGAGGGTATAGAGGTTGAGCATCGAGGCCGGGTAACCTGCCCGTTGCGCGGCATTCGTGACCGCCGCGTAGGTCGTCTGGTCGGCGGTGAAGATCACCATGGTGTTGACGCCAAACGGCTGGCTTGGCCCGGCCTCGGTCTGGATCCGCGCGTTGTTCAGCGGGTCCCGGATCGACGCGAACAACCAATCGCCCCTTGGCACGATCGAGTTCGTGTTCCGGACAAACAGGAACAGGGTGAAACTGAAATAGTCACAGGGTGGCGGCGTCGGACCGAGGTACAGCACCGCCTCGTCGGGTCGCAGCCGGAACATGTCCAGGGCGTGGTCCACGGGGTTGTCAGGCGGCCCCCAGGGATGCATGGGCACCTCCAACCGTTTATAGGGCTGCGTGGCCTGGTTGCCGGCCGCCGAGTCGATCCACTTCTCGTTCACCATTTGGATCAGATCGGTGGCCTCGGTCTTGCCGCTCGTGCTGACGATAAACTCATTAGTGAGCGCCGCGCAGAAGGCTGACCGGCGGGCATCATCAGGTTGCGCATGAGTTGCGATGGCCCACAAGACGACGCCGGCGCTGGCGAAGGAGCGGATCTTGAGCTTAATCATAGAGTGTCACTTTCACCTGCCGTCAAGGACTTGGCTGCGGCACCCTTGTAACGGAAAAGCCAGTGTGACCGCAAGCGTCAGGCGAATCCTCCGGTGACGAGGAACGCCCGTGGCGGATAGTGCCCGGCAAGTTCTGCAAGAACGGAACGGGTCAGGGCAGGGGACCCGGGGGGTGAGAATGAACCCTGGCAAACGAAAGGCCCGAACGCTGACCCGAAAGGAACGAGAACGCAGCGGCAAGAAGGTAAGGATGGATGTGGCGGACGAAAAGGGGTCAGTCCCGGAAAACAGGAATATTCGGCTTGACGCTGGTTCTTTGACGAGGTCGCTGCTGTTGGTCATGGCGCGAAAGGTGCGAGTCGAATATCCGGGCGCGGTTTATCAGGTGATGAGCCGGGGCAATCAGGGCCACGCCATTTTCCTAGCGAGGCGCGCCTCAGACCAAATCCCAGTCCTCATAGGCATGAAAAGTCCCCGTGTTTTCCAGCCCCTCTCTCCCGCGCCTTGCTCCTTAGAATCCTTGACCCCTTTAACGCAGCACAAACACTTGACTTGTCTACAACACATTTGACCGGTCAAGGATTCTAGCGGACCGTGACGGCAAGCTCTTCCTGGATACCTTGGGTGAAGGTTGCGAGAAGACGGGCTGGATCCTTCACGCCTATGTCCTGATGGCCAATCACTATCACCTCTTGGTGGAGACCCCGGAAGGGAACCTGGCGGCGGGGATGAAATGGTTCCAGGGGACGTATACGCAGCGGTACAACAGGCGGCATCGGATCTTCGGCCATTTGTTTCAGGGGCGGTACAAGGCGCTGATCGTGGACGGGAGCGCGGACGAGTATTTCCAGGTGGTGAGCACGTACATTCACCTGAACCCGGCGCGGGCGGGTTTGATCCGCATCGGGAAGGACGCGTTGAGCGTGTATCGGTGGAGCAGTTACCCCAGCTACTTGTCTCGACCGTCGTGTCGGCCCCCCTGGCTGCGAGTGGCTCGGGTGCTCGGCAGTGTGGGCATTGGGGCGGACGACAGGATCGGGCGCCAGGGGTACGAAGCGTATGTCGAGGGGCGAGTGCTCGAGTTGGGGAAGCAACAGAGCCGAGAAGCGCTGAATCAGGAATGGAGGCGGGTCCGGCGTGGGTGGTACCTGGGGCAAGGGCGATTTCGACGGCGGTTGGAGGACTTGCTGGAGAAGGCGCTGGCGGGCAAAGCGCGGGGGTCGCATTCGGGCGAGGCGCGGCGGGCACACGATGGAGCGGCGGCGGAAAGGTTGTTGGGGCTGGGGTTGGAGGTCGTGGGGTTGAAGGAAGGGGACTTGGCCGGGATAGCCAAAGGGGCGAAGGAGAAGCAAGTCCTGGCGTGGTGGTTGCGGAAGCGCACGGTGGTGTCGCGGGGGTGGGTGAGTCGGCGTTTGGAGATGGGGGACGAATCGCGGGTGACCCAGGCGGTGGCGGCGGTGAGGCGCACGCGTGATCGCGAGGTGTTGGCGTGGCGCGGGCGATTGGAGCGGCTGAATTCGTGAATGTGCCTCTGCACTCGATTCCAGTAAGCACCGCCGGTGATGCTGCGTTCGCTCGTGGGAATACCACAGTCCGTGCATCGCGAACGCAGCCGGAGGCAACTGAATACTGACGTTCCTGAATTCCGGGACTGACCCCTTTACGTCGTGGTTCCCCACTCGAACCACCCTATCGTACTCATCCCATTGAGCGCGATGCGGCCATACAACAATGCTGACGTCGATTCGACCTGTCCGCCAGATATGGTTGTGACAAATGGGCGTGCCGCTAATGTCCGAGTAACTTGGTCATCGCCCCGGCTCAGGCCGTGGGCGTTTTCGGCTATCAAACGGAAGTGGTACTCGGTGTACGGCAGGAGACCCGGCAAGACGCTACTGTGAGGTATAGCCACCGTCGAGTCCCCCATATTGACCTTGGCCGTCACATTCCCGTAGTAGACGCCCCCACCCCACTCGAACCAGGCTTGTGTTGTGGCACCCCAGGCAGTCACCTCGCCGCGCAGCTCCGCAGAGGTGCTTGTGATTTTTGGGGCGGACATCGTACTGCCTGTCGGTCCGAACGGCACGCCGGACGTGTCAAACCGCGGCACGCCAACGAGCTCACCGGTGTGGTGATTCCCATCAAGGCGGTAGAGGCTGGGTTGGTTGCAGTCCCAGTACTCCACCAAGCCCGGCTCCGTGTGACTCACGGGTCGACGCATCGTCGATCGAATCTCGTTCAGCCCACGCTCGCGGGACCACAATCGGATTTCATCCAGCCCACCAACCATCCCGTAGCCCACCGACCCCGAAGACACACAAGCACCAATGAACAGTCCATCGGGGGAGTTGTGCATGGCAGGCTCGCGCCAACCACCGATGCCACCGTCTTCGACACCGTTCAGGTACCCTCGCTGCATGGCCACGCTGTTCAACAACATCTGCGGCTTCCAGCGTGAGTTGGCTGAAACACTCGACTCCCGCCCCGTGTTTGGGCACTCTGCGGCTCACGTTGAACAAAATGACCGCCGCCGCCATCCGGCATCTCTCGACCGTCGACCCGATTCTGGGGGCGTTGATTGCCAAAGTTAAGCCATGCGACCTCAAGCCAGACCGCGTCCAGTCGCCGTTCCAGGCGCTCGTTCAAGCTGTGGCGCATCAGCAACTCAACGGCAAGGCGGCAAACACCATCCTTGCCAGGTTCATCGCCCTGTTCCCGCATGGTAGATTCCCGTCGGCCAAAGAGATTGTTGACTTGAACGCCAGTGCCCTGACCGGTGTCGGGTTCTCGCGGGCCAAGGCCGCGTACGTGAGGGAGATCGCCCGCCTGGCGCTGGAAGGAGTGGTGCCGGGCAATCGCCAGATCAACCGCATGTCGGACGACGAGATCATCGCCCGGCTCACGCAGATCAAAGGGGTGGGCCGCTGGACGGTCGAGATGCTGTTGATCTTCAGCCTGGGCAGGCCCGATATTCTGCCGGCTGATGATTACGGAATCCGACAGGGCTTCGCCATCGCGTTCGGCAAGCGCAAGCTGCCGGAGCCAAAGCAAATCCTGAAACACGGCCAGAAGTGGAGGCCATATCGAACAACCGCATCCTGGTATCTGTGGCAGGCAGTTGATCTCCGCGAAGGGCGGCAAAAACCCTGGTGACACGCCCGCAAAGCGAAACTGCGGTATACCGACCCGCGTCGGCAATGTGCTCGTCGTCGTTAAGGTCACAGGGACACTGCGAACGCTGTCGACCCGGCGCGGCACGTGAAATCAGGTTTCGGGCCGTACTAATCCCGGATCAGTACGTAGACGGTGTGCGGCACATCGCGTTCAGGAGCCTGATAGCGGCCACCGGTCCGTCCACCAAGCGTACCTGCGCCCGTATGGGCAGCCGCCGGTGGTCTGCGAAGCGTAGGTGGCGGCGCCTTGGTTCGGCCCGGCCCGCTGGGCGGTCGGCGTCGCGCCGTCGAAACCGACCTTGGCCGACGTACCCGCGCCGATCGTGATCTCCTGCGAGAACAGGTCGAGAAGCCCGCCGACTTTCAGGAAGGACAGAACGCCGCCACCGGGGCGCTTTGGCAGCGCCTCGCGGTGCCTTGGCGCGAGGAGAACGCCGAGCGAATCAGTCACGATCCGTCGGGCCGCGGGAGGGAATCACAGGCGCAGAGGCAGCGGGCCGGCGATGCCGTTGGCTCAATTCGCACAGGGTTAGACCCGCTCATGATACAAGCGCCCGCCGATGCTCCTCCAACAATGGCTTCGGAATCGTCTTGAGCGCCAAATAGACCAAAGTGGGAACGATGACGGCATCGTCCAGATACCCTACTACCGGAATGAAATCGGGGATGATGTCCACCGGCGAAAAGGCCTAGGCCACCGCCGAGCCGAGCAACCACTTCGTCAGCTTTGGCGTCCGTGGGTCTGCCAAGAATGTTCCGGTAAAGCTGAAGCTCTCGGTTGAATCTCAGGATTAGTTCTTTGAACTTCTTCACGTCTATCGTTGATCATACGAACTGCCGGTTCGTATACAGAAATTCGCTCTCGGGACGGCAAGCTCGCCCCGGACGCCTTGCCGCCTGACGGCAAGCACGACCTGCCCCAAACAGCCGGGGTGCTGGCTTTATGCCGCGACTCTAAGCCCGAGCCGGGTCTGACGGCAAGCCGGCTTTGGCTCAGCGGCGCCAGCCTACGCCCCTCCGTTGACAACGCCCCCCCTCGACGAGCGCCGTCTGGGTCTCGCGGAGGAGCGCCACCGCCACCGTCGCGCCGTGATTCAGCGTTTGATCTCGCTGAACACGTAGCGGATCACATACGCGACGGGCTGCGCTTCGTCGTCGCTGCCCGAAGCGCTGACATTGAGCAGGACCAGGGCTTTGCCGAACCGGGGCACTTCGCTGTGGCGGAGCTCCATCTTTCGCGTGCGGGTCGCCTTGCGCTGGGGGGAAATCTCCACACCGCTCTCGGCCAGAACCGACAACTCGAAGTTCACCTGGACGCAAAGCTCCCGGGCGGGCGGGGGTGGGCGATCCAGCGGCGCACCGGCAGAGAGATGAACGATCAGCCCCGTGTCTTGGTAGGTGATCGAGTTGATCGATGGGCCGGAGTTCCTGCCCATTGAGCCGGTAACCATCGGTTCGCTGGTGCCCAGCATGATGCTCTCGTCATAGAGGTTGACGGTCTGATCGATCTTGTAGAGCACCCTCGTCTTGCCGAACTCGGCCAGGGCTTTCGCCAGATCTTGGGCGGTGGCGGCCTTGGCTTCGAGCGCCTGCGCGTCCAGATCGGCGATACGGTGCTCGGGAACCTGAAGCTCGAAGACCGTTACCTCGAGACGAGCCGGAGCGATTTGGCCCGGGGGTTGCGATGCCGGTCTCGACTGCCGCATGGGGTTCATCTCGGGAGGGCGAACCCGCTCGATGGGCACTCCGGCTCTACCACCGGGCATCGCCGGGCTGCGCGTGAGGACAGGCGGCGGGGTTGGCTCAGGCGGCGGGGGCAGTTCCTGGGCTTCCGAGCGCCACGAGGCCAGAGGGGTGAGGCCGATGGCCACGATGGCTGCCGTCGCCAGAACCGTCGGTCTAGCTGAGTGGGTTTTCATGGGGTTGGCCGGAGGGTGCCGGGAAGGAGACGCGCTGAACACGCGGGTGGGGGGAACGCGGAAACGCCCTGCGTCGCAGACCGCCCAGCTCTTCGCTTCATGGTCCGACTGTATCTCGATGCGGCCCTCGCGGCAAGGCATTTGGGACTTCGCCGGATGGCTGGGCACGGGATCAGGCCTCTGAGGGCCGCCGAAAAACCGCCGAGCGGGACCTGCGATGACGTGGCTCCTGCACCGGCGCCGCCCGGCTCTCGCTCCGCAGCGTGACGGTGGGCACGGCCTGCTCCCACGTCGGCGGGTCGGTGAGGATCTGTGAGATTGGGTAGGAAGCGGGACGCAGGCCATGACTACGGCCCAGCGTGGTGATTGTGACCATGCCTTCCGATGGTGATGGCGGCAACACCGCAGGCCACGCACACGCTCAAAACGCTCGCCACGAGATCCCACCTGTCAAACCTGTATCGGACCTTCGCCAAGATCCCGGGTCGGGGGAGGAGTTGAGCGAACTCCAGTGCGAGTGCCATCGCCAGGATCAGCAAAGTGGTCTGGAGAAGGGAGCGCCGCGTCAGGCTGCCTTTGCTGGAGAGCCACAGGAACAAAAAGCCCGCCGGGCCAAGCAGACTCGGCGCGACGCTGACCAGGAACGCGCCGCTGCCGTTCAATCCCAACCCACGCGCCGCCTTGACGGGAATGATCAAAAGGAGGAGCAACGCCCCAAGCCACCCGTGGAACTTCGCAACTCTCATTCGTTCTGATGTTCCGCTCTGCAAGTGCACCTCCGAGCCATCGCCATAATCCTTCTGTAATCTTGTAGGAACGTACCGGAACGGAAGGTGGCATTCAAAGCGAAACGGTCGGAATTGCTGCTCAGTAAGGTGTGTGTGCCAGCCTCCCCGGCGCGGCCTGGCGGGGATCGGGTAGCTGCGTGGCTGGCGGTCTGCTGGACAGTCGGCGTGACGCTTCACCGCCCCGTCGGTGACGCTCCAGACCAGGTACCCGGTCGGGATGGTGCCGCTGGCGGGATCGACGGTGACGGCTGCCGGCTTGACCTGCTGGCGGGTCCCCGGCGTCCCTGCCCCGGTGCAGGCCCACTCCCCGCCCAGCGTGTCGCGCCAGAACTCGTTAGGACCCGCGTCCCGCTGGTTGGCGGGCCGATGATCTTCGTCGGGCTGCCGTTCTGATAGGTAGCGACTCGCTTGGGCACTCCCTCGGCCAGGACCTCGAAGTTGTCCTGGACCAGCGCCATGAAGTTCGCGGCGTTCTCGACATCTTTCAGTCGTGGGTGTGGAGGGATGGTAGCGACAGGTCAAGTTTTGCGGACGGTGATTTCATCATAGTCGAGGCTGCGGAACCCGTTGCTTTGCGAGTAGGCCCGCAGGCTGAAGGTGATCTGGGAACCAAGCGCCGCGACCAGGTCGGCGTTGGCGATGGTGGCTAGTCCCGACGCACCCGTCACAGTGATTTGCGCCAGTTCAACTCCCCCGGTCGTGGTGATGACCAACAGAGTGTGGTGGGTGGACGGGGCGAGTGTCTCGGTCGGTGGGGTGAAGCTGCGCGTGTCGCTTGTCGGGTCCCACTGCACGACCAAGTTCTGGCCGGTGGTGTAGGTGGGGCACCAACGACCGAACAATCGGTGGTGTGCCATGCTGAGACACAAGGAACCTGAATGATCCCAAGCCTTCGTTCCTTGTGGGTTCAGCATCTCTTGACTGGCGTCCTGTGCCAGTTTACGAGAGGCGACCACTGAACGTGCACTCCCGACATTTAGGTGGTTCGCCGTGTCCCAACAGCCCGCCTGCGGCCTGGCGGGCTCTGCCCGCTGGCATTTGGGCGTTGGGCTTCGGCTCGCTGCTCATGGATGCCTCCTCGGAGCTGATCCACAGCCTCCTACCGGTGTTTATGGTCACTGGGCTGGGGGCTTCCGTGGTGACGGTCGGCGTGATTGAGGGCGTGGCGGAAGCGACCGCCGCTGTCATGAAGGTCTTCTCGGGCACCCTCAGCGATTACTTGGGCAAACGCAAGTTCCTGACGGTTCTCGGCTATGCACTCGCGGCGTTCACCAAACCGGTTTTCCCGCTCGCCACCTCAATCGGCTGGGTATTCACGGCGCGTTTTGTCGATCGCGTCGGCAAAGGGATCCGCGGTGCACCACGCGACGCGCTGGTGGCCGACATGACGCCGCCGCAACTGCGAGGCGCGGCGTACGGGCTGCGCCAGGCGCTCGATTCGGTTGGCGCGTTGGTCGGCCCGCTGCTGGCAGTCGCGCTCATGAGTTGGCTCGCCAATGACATCAGAGCAGTGATGTGGGCTGCGGTGGTGCCGGCTTTCACCGCAGTGGCGTTGCTGATGATCTATGTCCGCGAACCCGAGCCCGCACACGCGCACGGCCCCACGGCCCGGTTCACGGTTGCGAATGTCCGACGTTTGCCGTGGCGCTACTGGCTGGTTGTGCTGCTGGGGGCGGTTGTTACACTAGCGCGCTTCAGCGAAGCGTTTCTTGTGCTGCGCGCCCAGGATGCCGGGCTCGAACTCAGGTACGTGCCGCTTGTGATGATCGTGATGAACGTCTTTTACGCCGGAGCCGCCTACCCAGCCGGGGCCGCCGCCGACCGAGTCAGCCAGCGCACATTGCTGTTCCTCGGGCTGGCTCTGCTGATTGCCGCGGATTTCATGCTCGCCTCTGCCGCATCGCCGTTGTTTGTGCTCGGGGGTGCCGCGCTGTGGGGCCTACACATGGCCTTCACGCAAGGGCTGTTGTCGAAACTTGTTGCGGACACTGCCCCCGCAGAGCTACGCGGGACGGGTTTCGGGATATTCAATCTTGTGAGTGGCAGCACGTTGCTGTTGGCGAGTGTCATTGCCGGCGCTCTATGGAGCGCTCTTGGGCCGTCGGCCACGTTTCTGGCCGGTGCCGTCTTCGCGGTCATGGCGGCCATTGGTTTGCTGGCCACCGTGCGGCAGCGCAAGCCAGAAGCCGTGAAATGATGCCTGTGTGGCAGCGGTCAGTTCGGTCCAACAGCGTGTCTGAAAACAGCATGGGGTTCTGTTTTCGTGGCAAAGGCATGATGGCGAGGCACGAGGAGGGAGGATACCCGTAGCGGTCTCTGGCCGACGAGCCCGTCCTCGACCTCCTGCGCCTCCGTCGGCGGGGCGCCGATGGTCTGCGTGCAGCAGGTGACCGCGGCCCGGTTCCCCCGGCGCGCTGAGCCGTCGGAGTCTGGCCGTGGAATCCGTCCTTTGCCGTAGCGTTCGCGCTGACCGCGATTTCCCACGAGTACCCGCCGGCGTGGCGCTTGATGTGGCCGGTGATCACGTTCAGGATGAGGTAGCCGATCGGGACGGTGCCGGTTGAGGGATCGGCCGTCAACGCCGCCGGGCGGATCTGGATCCACGTCCCCGGCGTGCCGGTTCCCGTGCAACGCCACTCCCCGCCTGGCCCGCATGTTTCATAGAATCTTGACCGCCGCGAGGCTGCAGACTCCGACGGAGGCATGGATGCGGGCCAACCCAGATCGCAGACTGCGCGAAGCCCTGCGAAGGATCCGGGCTTGGGCATCGCGCCAGAACTCATCGAGGACATGCGTCCCGTTGGTAGGCGGGCCGATGGCGGTCGTGGGCGAGCCGTTCTGGTAGGTGACGACTCGCTTGGCGGTTTCGGCGGCTGGGCCATTGTTGATCGCCCGGACCTGCGCCCGCGTTGACGGGTCCTCACATCACCGTAGATGCGGTAGGCTCAGAATGACCCCGTCGCACAGCGCATGTTGCTGCGCGATATGGGAAACTCCCGCCGGCGAGATCGCTTCGATGCAGTATCTATCCAGCTCATCGCCAAACTTCTTGTCTTCCAATTGAATGAGCCGCTCTTTGCTCAGCTCTTGAATGACTTCGAGAGGAAATCCGCACTGGCGCAGCGTTGGCCGCACGCCGAAATACAGCAGATCGCGCAGGCGATAAAACCGGTGCGAACCGTCCGCGTCCACCGTGGTAGAAAAGTCGTCACCGGCGGCGGTCACGGCATTCGTAACGGCGCTCCAGCCAGCGGCGGGCAACGCGGCGGCAAACTCGAGAACGCAGTTGGTGAAATGCGTCGCCCACGCAACGCGAAGCGATCCGTTTCCTGCCTGCGTGACGCTCAACTGCGGCAGCGCCACAAGAGTGATGTTGGAGATGGTGACGTACCAGGCGTGTCCGCCTGCCCAACCTGTGATTCCATTCCACACGACACCTCCGTTGGTCGGCATCGAGAATGTCCAGTCGAACAGGTACTGCGTTCCTGAAGGGTAGAGATTCCGTACTCGAACACGCGACTGTCGGTTCACGGCGTGATCCGGTGGGCGACGAACGTGCCGTTGGTGCGCTCACCGCCAAACGTGCTCCAGCCCCAACGTCCCTGGAAAATGGTGCCGTCGTAGACGCCGTCGAGAAACACGTTGTTGTCCGCCCAACCCCTATTCAGGTTGATCGACAATCGGCTGCCGTCCCAGTGGCCCTCCAACTCACCTTGCCCGATTTGCGGGCCGATGTCGCGACCGGCCGTCTCCGGGCTGCCCGGCCCCACATAATCAAACGCCCACGTGCCTGAAACCACGTTGGTTACCCACTCAAGGTGAAGCTGCCCTGTCACCAACAGGATACCCTCCGGGTTGAAGCCCTGATAGGCGAATCGCCCAGGCTGCGGCGGTGCATCCGTCCAAACGACCCGGTAGAACATGGGCACGGTAACGGTCACGGTCGCGTTGCTGGCCTGGACCCGGGACAGGTTCGTGAGCGCCTCGAACTGCTGCCAGGGGCCGGTGGCCGAACTGGCCCATTCGACCCGATAGGTCGCGTTCCTGACGGTGTTGGTCCACGTCAATTGGCCGTGGCAGTCCAACGAGGTGATGGTCACGTCGGCGGCGCTGACTGCAACGGCCAGCAGCTCACAGAGACCCACGGCAATTGGAATCTTCATAAGACATGCGGTGATATTCCAATTCCAAGATGGCCGTGTTTTTCTGAGAGTCAATGGGAGACATCGTCGACCGCCGGTTGTGCCGCCAGCCTGTCTGCTCTTGGGAAACGGCCCGCCAGGGGCACGCGTCCGACAAGGCGCGCCATCCTGGCAGGATGCCGGGTTCACCAGTCCGCTCCCGCCTGGCGCCTCACCGCGCCGTCGGTGACGTTCCACACCCAGTACCCGACCGGGATCGTGCCGCTGGACGGGTCGGCGGTGACTGCGGCGGGCCTGATCTGGATCCACGTGCCTGGCGTGCCCGCCACCGTGCACCGCCACTCCCCGCCTGGCCCGCATGTTTCATAGAATCAGAGCCTCGCTAAACGTCGAGTTTCCACGGCGCACGCATGGGCTGGGAGATGTAAGCGTTGGCCTGATCGTCGTCCGCGAAGCGCTGCGTCTTGGAGTCGAACCGGAGGGGACGACCCGTCTGCACCGCGATCTTGGCGAGATTGACCAGGGTGCAGGATCGGTGACCGTTGATTTCGTTCAAGGCGAATTTCTTCCGCGACCTGACCGCCTGAATGAAATCGGTCAGTTGCGGCTCAGGATCGGGCAATTCGCGCAGCTTCTTCTCCAGGTCGGCAATATCGCTCTCGAAATCGCGGCTGAGCTTGCCCTTCGGGCCGGCAAGGAAGGGGGCGGTGTCCTTGTTCTCACCGTCCAGGATGATCTCGCAGCCGTCGGCGTACTTCAACCGAACGCGGCGCCAGGGCAGGACGGCGTCGGGATGCTGCGGGTCGGTATCCGCTTCGATCTGGACGGGGCTTTCGTCGTCTTTGCCGAGGATGTACTGGACCGGGTCGAGGTAGTGCTGGCCCATGTCGCCCAAGCCGCCGCCGTCGTAGTCCCAATACCCGCGGAAGGTGGCGTGCACACGATGGGGGTGATACGGCTTCACGGGCGCGGGCCCCAGCCAGAGGTCGTAATCGAGTTCGGGCGGCACCGGTTGGGGAGTGAGATCGGTGCGGCCGCACCACTGATTCTGTTTCCAGTCGAAGCCGGTAGGACCACCGAGCGTGACTTTGAGCGGCCAGCCCAGAAGCCCAGCCTGGACGATCTTCTTGATCGGTTTGACGGTCATGCCCATGCCGTAGAAACCGCCCTCGAATCGGAACCAGGTGTTGAGCCGGAAAATGCGGCCATGCTTGGCGATCGCGGCCTTGACGGCTTCCCCTTCGCCGATGGTGCGGGTCATGGGTTTCTCGCACCAGATGTCCTTGCCGGCCTGGGCGGCGGCGATCGAGATCAGCCCGTGCCAGTGCGGCGGCGTGGGGATGTGGACGATGTCGATGTCCTTCCGGGCCAGCACTTCGCGGAAAGTCCTTGTAGGCCTTGACCCCCTCGCCGCCGATCTTCAGCGCGGCCTTCAGGTGGTTCTCATCCACGTCGCAGACGGCGAGCAGTTTCGCTTCGCGGGTTGATGATTTCAGATGGCCTTGCCCCATGCCGCCGACGCCGATGACCGCCTTGGTCAGCACTTCGCTCGGCGGGGTGTATCGCCCGCTCCGCCCAGGACGTGTCGGGGCACGATGTTCAGTGTCGTGATCGCTGCGACCGACGTCTTGACGAAGTCGCGCCGAGTGAACAGGTGATTTCGCTTCATAGGCTGGGCTGTGTGTGCCAGAAACCGAGCCATAAAGCCACGAAGAATCTCCTCGAACCCGATTGCCTACCGGGCGAGGTCGGTGAACTGATCGGTCTGCTCCTGCCAGGCGCGTTCGAGTTCGCTCACCTTGTCCGGCATTTGCCCGGCCAGGTTGTGTTGCTCGGCGCGGTCCGTCTCGAGATCGTAGAGATGCCAGGGATCGCCTTTGGCTGCGACGAGCTTCCAGTCGCCCACACGCACGGCGCGGTTGCCCTCGTGCAGCCACCAGAGACTGTCGCGGGCGATGCCGATGTCCTTGGCGAAAGCGCCTGCCAGACTCCTGCCGGGCGTTCGAGGAACGGGCTGACCATCCAAGCGACTCGGCTTCTCGATGCCTGCCAGTTCCAGGACGGTGGGCACGATGTCGATGACATGCGCGGGGGTATGGCGCAGTTCGTTCTTCGCCTGGATGCCGCTCGGCCAGTGCGCGATCAGCGGGGTGCTGATGCCGCCTTCGTGCACCCAGGTCTTGTGCCGGCGGAAAGGAGTGTTGCAGGCGCTCGAGAAACCGGGGCCCAGGCAAAGGTAAGTGGCGGCGCTGCCGGGCGTGGCCTCCGGATCGTGGCCGCCGTCGCGCACCATGATCTCGGCGCTGGCGCCGTTGTCCGAAGCGAAGAAGATCAACGTGTCGTCCCATACGCCCATCTCCTTGAGTTGGCCAAGGACGCGCCCGATCTCCTGGTCCATGCGGTCGATCATGGCCGCGTGAAGAGCCATCTTGGTGGCTTGAAATCGGCGCTGGGCGAGGGTGAGTTCGCTCCAGGGCAGCGGGCGGTTCACCTCGCCGGGGCCGAGCTTCGCCATCGCCTCGGGGAACGCGTAAGGCGGACCCACCTCGGGCTCGAGCGCCGAGAGCGTGGTGCGAACAATCCCCATGTCCTGCTGCCGCCCGAACCTGGCCGCGCGCATTCTTTCCCATCCGTCAAGATAGCGGTCCCGGTACCTCGCGATGTCCTGTGGAAGGGCGTGAAGCGGAAAGTGCGGGGCAATGAAGGCGAGATACTGGAAAAACGGTTTGCCGGCGTGGTTCGCGGCGTGGTCTTTCAAACAGGCAATGGCGTGATCGGCGGTGGCGGTGGTGACGTAGTAGCCTGATTCGTCGGCGGCGGGCGTCACCGGCCGGTCGTCGCGCAAGTTGCCTTTGGCGGTGAAATAGTTGCCGTGATTCCTGACTTGCAGCGAACGGTCGAAGCCGCCTTCGAGCACACGACCATCGATGTGCCACTTGCCGCTGTGATAGCACCGATAGCCGGCTGATTTCAGGAACTGCGGCAACAGCGGCGCCCACGAGGGCCGCACTCCTTGGCCGCCCCCAGCCACCTCGGGAAGGGCGTCGCGACGAATCTGCTGGGCGTAATAACCGGTCAACAGGGCGCCGCGCGTGGGCCAACAGCGCGCGGTGTTGTAGAACTGCGTGAATCGCAGGCCGTTCCTCGCCAGGGAATCGAGGTGCGGCGTCTCGATCTCGCCCCCATAACAGCCCAGATCGGAGTAACCCATGTCGTCGGCGAGAATGAACAGAACGTTGGGGCGCGTTGCGGCAAAGCACGGGCCGCAAAAAAGCGTCAGGAGTCCAAGCCACAGGAGAAAAACCTTCAGGTGCCGCATGGGGTGCATGGAGGGACTTTCCTTCGATGCGCACGCGGAATGCAAGGCCGATGTCCGGTCATGCCGTCGCCCATCGCAACGTCGGCACTAGAATCCTTGACCGGTGAAACATGGTGTAAACAAGTCAAGTTTTTGCGCTGCGTTAAAGGGGTCAAGGATTCTAACCCGGATTTATCACCACCTGAAGGAATCATCTGAAATCCGGGCTGTGGCAGAACCGCGCCGGGACAGGGAGAAATGAGGATCTGGTCGTGCAGGAAAACGCAGTCGCGACACCGACACTCTGTTGCCTTCGTCCCTTCCTCCACCCCGGCGCGGTTTTGCTTTCTTAGCGCGCATGAGTGCACCTTTCGATGACATCGGCTCCGCGTTCTTCAGAAGTTGGTGAGAAATGCGCGCTAAGGAGCGAGGCGCGGGAGAGAGGGGCGGGGAAACACGGAGACCTTTCATGCCGATGCGGACTGGGATTTGGGTTGAGGCGCGCCTCGCTCAAAGTCCGCAATTCCTACCGCTTACTTCGTCCCACTCTCCGCGCCGGATTGCCAGCGTGGCTCCCACTCGGGCAGCGGCGTCCGCGCAGTCTTGAGGTAGGCGCCGATCCGCTGGGCGATGTCGGGATGCTGCGCGGCGACGTCCGATTGTTCGGCGATGTCGTTGTGCAGATCGAAGAGCCGCACGGGCGCCTCCGGCCCGCCACTGCGGATGCCCTTCCACCGGCCCCGATAGAGCGCGGCTTGCGTAAACCCGCCTTCGTGGAATTCCCAGTACAGAAACTCGTGTTGCGGTTGCTGCCCTGCCTTGCCGAGCAGCGTGGGCACAAGGCTCAGCCCGTCGGTTCGCTCCGGCGCGGGCGCTCGAGCGAGCTCGACGGCGGTCGGCAGCCAGTCGGCGAAATAGCCGACATGCCCAGACTCGGCGCCGGCCTTCACGTTGCCGGGCCACCACGCCACCAACGGCACCCGGATGCCGCCGTCGGTGAGACTGCGCTTGATGCCGGTGAACGGGCCGCTCGGGTGAAAGCGCGCGAGGTTGTGCCGGCTCTCGCGGTGCGGACCGTTGTCGCTGGTGAACAGGACGAGCGTCCGTTCCGCCAAGACCGAGTTGCCGCAATTGCTCGAGCAGACGGCCCACATAGCCATCCAGGCGCGTGATCATCGCCGCGTGCCCTTTGTCCTGGGGAGGCCAATCTTCCTGGGCGTAGGGCCCGTAATCGGGGACATGCGCCCCGTCCCCGAGAGCGCTCGCCCGCTCGTTGTTCGCGTGCGGGATGACCAGGCTCCAATAGAGAAAGAACGGGCGCTCCGGTTTTCGCGGACGAACTCGACCACTTCGTCGGCGAACAGGTCGTCGGCGTACACCTTTGCTTCGGTGGCGTAACCGGCGCCGTCTTCGCCGACGCGCGTGACGACATTCGGGAGCGCCACGCGCTCTTCTTCGCGCCAAAGAAACTCGGGGAAGTGATTGTGCGCATGGCGCTGGTTCAGATAGCCGAAAAAGGAATCGAAGCCCTGCCGGCGCGGCAGCCCTGTTTCGGCGGCGCCGATGTCCCCCAAACCCCATTTGCCGACGAGCGCCGTGCGGTAGCCAGCGCCCCGCAACAGCCCCGCCACGGTGACATCGCCGGGCTGGAGGGCCTGGGCGCCGGGATTCGATCGCCCCGCGTTGCCGCGCACGCGCGTGTGGCCGTGGTGCAGGCCCGTCATGAGCACGCTGCGTGACGGCGCACAGACGGTGGCGCCGGCATAGAAGTGGGTGAAACGCATCCCTTCCGCCGCCATCCGGTCCAGGTGCGGCGTGCGGATGATCTTCTGGCCGTAGCAGCCGAGTTCGGCATAGCCGAGATCGTCGGCCATGATCCAGATCAGGTTCGGTCTGGCGGCGCTCGCGCCGGGGACAGCGCAAAGCACGATCAGCACAGCCAGCAGGGTGATGTTGTTTCTCATACTGGTTCGTCGGGAAGACACACGACACACACGCCTCGCCGGTCTGAGGCGAAGCCTCGCTAGAATCCTTGACTGGTCGAATATGTTGCGGACAAGTCAAGTTTCTATGCCTCGTTGAAGGGGTCAAGGATTCTAAGGAGCGAGGCGCGGGACAGAGGGAAGGGAAGACATGGCGACTGTTCGTGAAGTCGAGGATCGCAAATGGTCCGGGGCGCGCCTCGCTAGCCCGCATTTCTCACCAACTTTCGATGTCATCTGACCGGTCACCGTCACAGTTTACCTGAAATGCGGGCTCTGAGAAACCCGCGCCCCAAACAGATGGACCCAATCTCGACCACACTGTGTCCGCGTGCCCGGGTCGCCCACGCGGCAGGGGCGCGTCCCGGCGTTGATGAACCGATGAGCCAATTCTGCTTGCTGGGCGCGGGTTTCATGGACCCGGAAATCTCACCCGCGGACTGTCAGGTAGGCCGCGACCGCCCCACTGGTGAGATTTCCGGGCTAGAGTGACTTGCTTTGTAAAATCTGTTGTCAATGAGTCAATTTCTCATTGCGGGATCGGGTCGCTGCGTCTGACCACCTTGCCTTCCCAGACGGCCTCGTCGGTGGCGGGGTCGTAGGTGAGAATGCGATGGGCGCTCTGAGGCGCCGGGGGGCGGTCGACGCGGGGCAGCCAAGTGCGGTGTTGGGCGATGACAGCGGCGGAGCCGGGTTGACCGGCGAGGTTGTGCCATTCGTGAGGGTCCGCCTCGAGGTCGTAGAACTCCTCGCTGCCGTCGGCGTAGCGGACGTAACGCCAGCGTTCGCTCCGGATGCCGTGGTTGCCCTGGTTGTGGGAGGTGATGGCGGGACGCGCGCGCGGGGCGGTGGCGTCGCGGAGTTGGGGCGCGAGACTGAGACCATCCAGATCGTCCCGGGGTGGCAGCCCGGCCAGTTCGATGAGCGTCGGGTAGAGATCGAGCAGTTCGGCAGGCTGCGTGCAGCGCTGGCCGGCCTTCACGCCCGGACCGGCGAAGAGGAGCGGAACGCGGGTGCTTCTGTCCCAGAGCGTATTTTTGCCGGTGATGGCTTTCTCGCCAAGGTGCCAGCCGTTGTCGCCCCACACGACGACAAGGGTGTTGTCGGCCTGGCCCGATTCCTCGAGAGCGGCAAGCAGGCGCCCGATCTGCGCGTCCACGAAGCTCGTGCAAGCAAGGTAGCTGCGCACCAGATTCCGCCACTGGCCATGATCCTGGACCCATTTGAGCCGCGGCTCGGGCAGTTCCCAGTGGAGGTACCAGGAGAACCGCGGCGTGTCTTCGCGATCGCCTTCGAGGATCTGCGGCAGCACGCTGTCGTCATCGGGATAGAGGTCGAACCACTTCTGAGTCGCGTAGCACGGCACGTGCGGCAGGAAGAAACCGGCGGCGATGAAAAAGGGCTGGTTCCTCGGCGCGGCCTTGATTTGTTCCGCAGTCCACGACGCCACCTGGTAATCGCCTTTGCCGGTGTCGTCGTTGTCGAGCGGCCAGACGCCCCAATCCATGAGCGGGTTGTCGCCCATCGGCGTAGGGCCAATGAGCTTCTTCGGCGGCCGCACACCGACGCCGCCGTAGGGGGCGGTCACTTGGAATTCGGACGCCAAAGGCCCCGTGTTTGCGGCGCTCGCGCGTCCGCCACCGCCGCCCGTGCCTGTGCCGCCGTGGTAGATCTTGCCTGTGGCGGCGGTGCGGTAGCCGTGGGCGGCGAAGTGCTGCGGGAGCGCCACGCGGTCCTTCCACTGCGGCAGCGTGCGGAACCAGGGCGCCAGGCCGTAGATGCCGGTGGTGGACGGGCGCACGCCCAGCATCAGACTCGTGCGGGACGGATTGCAGAGCGGCGACTGACAATGCGCGTTGAGGAACGTCGTGCCGCGCGCGGCGAGCTTGTCGAGGTGAGGCGTCTTCGCCAGCGGATGCCCGCCCATGTGCCCGATCCAGTCGTTCTGATCGTCGATGGCGATGAAGAGGACATTCGGCTTGGCGGCAGCGCCTGCCGAATCGAGCGCGAGGGTCAGGATCAGGAGGCGGAGGAGGCGGTTCATAATCCGCTCAAGGCGATGGCTTCGGCGACGGTCTTGATGCCCGCGGGTTGTTTGCCGTCGAAGGGGCCGTCGGCGCTGCTCGCCGGGCCAGGTGGCGGGGTCGGCGTATTGGCCGTCGTCCTGGTATTCCTTTTGCAGGCGGGCGATCTCGGCTTTCAGCTCGGCGAATTTGGCGGCGATTTCGGGCTTCGCGGCATCGGCTGGGGAATGGAGGAGGTTGCGCTGTTCGGCGGGGTCCTGGGTGAGGTCGAACATCTCGTAGGCGTCTTGTTTCCAGTAGTGGATGAGCTTGTGGGTGGCGGTGCGGACGCCGAGATGGGCGGCGGTGTTGTGATGGCCGGGGTCGTGGTAGTAGCGGTAGTAGAGGCTCGTGCGCCAGTCGGCGGGCGCGTCGCCGCGCAGCAGCGGGACCAACGAGCGACCCTGCATCGAAGCGGGAACGGGCAGGCCGGCGAGATCGAGGAATGTGGGGGCTAGGTCGATGTTGGCGACGATCTGCGCCGGGAGGCAGCCGGCCTTGATGCCGGGGCCGCGGACGAGCAGCGGGACGCGCAGGCCGGGCTCGTACATGAAGCGTTTGTCGTAGAGGCCGAGATCGCCGAGATACCAGCCGTTGTCGGCGGAGTAGATGACGATGGTGTTCTTCGCGAGGCCGGTTTGGTCGAGGTAATCGAGCACCTTGCCGACGCCGTCATCCACGCCCTGCACGCAGGCGAGGTAGTCCTGCATGTAGCGCTGGTACTTCCAGCGGACGAGTTCGTTGCCGGTCAGCCTTCTGCCGTCGACGTCCAGTTCCATCGGCTTGACGTTGAGCCATTGGTTCCGAGCGGGGCCTTCGAGATCGGCGGGCGGCTCGAGCTTGAGGTCGCGGCGCGTGAGGTCGCGGGCGACGGTCTGCTCGTTGCGGGGCAGGGCGGCGGGGCGCGTGGCGTAGTCGTCCCAAAGCGTGTCCGGCTCGGGGATCACTTTGTCCTTGAAGAGCGCCCGGTTTCGCTCATCCGGCTCCCAAGCCCGGTGCGGGGCCTTGTGATGCAGCATGAGAAAGAACGGACTTGTCCAGCGGCCGTGTTTTGAGCCACTCGAGACCGAGATCGGTGGTGATGTCGGTGCAGTGGCCCTGGATGGTGAGCCGGCGCCCGGGGACGAGGAAGGCCGGATTCCAATAAGCGCCCTGGCCGGGCAGAACGATCCAGCGGTCGAAGCCGGTGGGATCGGAGCCGAGGTGCCACTTGCCGATCATGCCGGTGTGGTAGCCGCCCGCCTGCAGCCGCTTGGCCACGTGGTCGCGCGCGCCGTCGAAGCGGTTGAACACCGGCACGCCGTTGAGGTGCGAATACTGCCCGGTGAGCAGCGTGGCGCGGCTGGGCGTGCAAATGGAATTGACGACGAACGAGTTGACGAAGCGCGCCCCTTCCCGGGCCAGACGATCGATGTGCGGCGTCTGATTCACCTTCGACCCGTAGGCGGAGATGGCGTGCTGCGCGTGGTCGTCGGAGAAGATGAACAGGATGTTGGGCGCAGCCGGTTTCGGCGGCGCGGGATGACGCGACGGCCAGGGAGAACAGGACGACGACCAGGCAGCAGGCGAACCGAGCAGCGGTTCGTTCGGGTTAGCGGAGTCGTTTCATGGTTCAGGGAAGTTTTGGTTGAAGCGGCGTGCGACGGTCCGGATCGACCGGATAGACGGCTTGGTGCTGTTCGAGGGAGGCGATCAGCTTCCGCAAGAGGCGGCGCACCTGGCGGATCTCGGAGCTGGCCAGGTTGTTCTGCTCGAACGGATCGGTCTTGAGGTTGAAGAGTTGGTAGTGCGCGGTTCAGACGCGAGCCGCGGGAAGTAGTGGTAGATGACCTTCCACTCGCCGTCGCGCAAGCTCGTCCAGTAGTCGCTGCGATGCGGCGCGTGCGGGTAGTGCATCAGGAACTGTTCCTTGCGGCTGCGGATCGCGCTTCCCGGCGAGCAGCGTGTCGAGCTCGACCCCGTCGACCACATGGCCGGGCGGCGAGGCGATGCCGGCGAGGCTGCAGGATGGTGGGAAACAGATCCTGCACGGCGGCCTGTTGGCTCTGGATCGCGCCGGCGGCGATCGGGCAGGCGTCTCTGGTGCGGGTTGCCGGCGCTGGCTTTCGCCCACGCGGCGATGAACGGCACGCGCATGCCGCCTTCGTAATGCGCGCCCTTCTTGCCGCGCAACGGCGCGGCGCAGGCGACCTCGTGCGGATGACCGAGCGGGGCGTCGGAGCCGTTGTCGCCGAGGAAGACAGACGAGCGTGTTCTCCGCGACGCCGAGTCGGTCGAGATGATCGAGGACGTCGCCGAGCGACTTGTCCATGCCCTCGATCAACGTGGCGAAGCGCCTGGGCCTGGGGCGGCTTGCCGGAGTCGGCGTAGTGCGCGGCGAAACGCGGATCGGAGTCGAACGGCGCGTGAACGGCGTAGTGCGCGAAGTAGAGGAAGAACGGCTGGCCGGCCTCCACGGCGTCGCTGACGCGCGCGTTGGCTTCGAGGGTCAGCGCCTCGGTGAGGAGACGTCTCGGTGCCGTGGTACTTCTCCAGATGCGGCACGGCCGGCTGAGGCGCGCGGGGTGCCGTGCCCGTAGTTCATGGTCGCCGTAGTAGCTGCCGGGCGCGCCGATCGAGGCGCCGCCCACGTTGACGTCGAAGCCGAGGTTGCGCGGCTCGGCCCCCTCGGAATCCCGCGGGCCGAAGTGGCCTTTGCCGACGTGGATCGTGCGGTAGCCCGCGCCGCGCAGCAGGCCGGCAGGGTGACGTCGCCCGCTTCAAGCCGCGCCAGTTCCAATCGGGCGGGCCGTTCGGGCCGGCGTTGTCCTGGTCGGGGTTGATCCAGTTGGTGGTGCGATGGCGCGCGGCGTTCTGGCCGGTCAGGAGTCGAAATGCGCGTGGGCGAGCAGACGCTCATGGCGCAGAAGTTGTTGAACCGGATGCCGCGCGCGGCCAGTCGCTCCATGTTCGGCGTGCGGTAGTAGTCGTTGAGCGGATAGCGCTTCGGCTGGCCGGACGCGTCGGTGAGAAACGGCACGCGAGGTGTCCATCACGCCCATGTCATCGACGAGGAAGACGACGATGTTGGGCTGGCCGGCGGCGAAGCTCTGGCCAGCGCAGACCACCAGCAACGCGACAAGGCAGAAGATTCGCTTCATAGGTCAGGTCACGCCGGTTGACAATCTGGCGCGGCGATCGCCCGATTATTGCCCGGGAACGTCCACCGAGACGAGCGAATTCCGTTGCACCCTGGTCGCGAGGATGGCGGCGGGGATTGTCAGGCGACACAGTTTCAGGTATGCACATCGGCATGCCGCAACGCGTATTGATTGTCGGAGCCGGTCCGGGAGGTCTTGCCACCGCCATGCTGCTGGCCAAGGCCGGGCACGAAGTCACGGTGGTGGAGAAGGAGCCGCGCGTGGGAGGGCGCACCTCGCTCATCGAGGGACAAGGCTACCGGTTCGATTTGGGCCCGACCTTTTTTCTCTACCCGCAGATTCTCGAGGAGATTTTTGCGGACGTGGGACGCGACCTGCATCGCGAGGTGCCGATGCAGAAGCTCGATCCGCAATACCGGCTCGTTTTCGGGGCAGGCGGGGAGCTGCTCTGCACAACGGATGTCGAGCGCATGGTCGCCGCGATCGCCAAGTTGGCCCCGGCGGACGCTCCGCAGTTCCGCCGGTTCATGAACGACAACCGGGTGAAGCTCCAGAAATTCGCGCCGTGTCTGCAGTCGCCGTTCCTGAGTTGGACAGATCTCGTGCAGCCGCGCCTGCTTGCCGTGCTGCCGTATCTGAAGCCGCTGAAGTCGCTCCATGCCGAGCTGGCCGGGTACTTCCGCGATCCGCGCCTGCAACTGGCCTTCACGTTTCAGTCCAAGTACCTCGGGATGTCGCCCTTTCAATGCCCGAGTCTGTTCTCGATTCTCTCCTATCTCGAATACGAACACGGCATCTGGCACCCGACCGGCGGGTGCAACGAACTCACGCGCGGCATGGCGCGGGTGGCTCAGGAGCTGGGCGCCCGCATCCGGCTGGCCGAACCCGTCCAGGAAATCCTGTTCGACGGCCGGCGGGCAATCGGCGTGCGGACCACGCAAGGGGAACACCGCGCCGATGCAGTGGTGGTGAACGCGGATTTCGGGCACGCGATGACCACACTGGTGCCGAACCGGCTGCGTCGCCGCTGGACGGACACCGCGATCGCCCGGAAACGGTTCTCGTGTTCGACCTTCATGCTCTATTTGGGCGTCGAAGGACGATGCGACGAACTCCAGCACCACAACATCTACATCGCCAGAAACTACCGCCAGAATCTCGAAGACATTGAACAGGGCCATGTCCTCACGGAAGACCCGTCCTTCTACGTCGAGAACCCGTCCCGCCTCGACAAGACCATGGCGCCGCCGGGCCACAGCGCGCTCTACGTGCTCCTGCCGGTCAGCCACCAGCATCCGAACATCGACTGGAACCGCGAGCGCGATCGCTACCGCCAGGTCGCCTTGCGGCAACTGGCCAAACTCGGTTTGACCGACATCGAGAAGCGCATTCGATTCGAGCGGCTCGTGACTCCCGTGGATTGGGAACAGAAGGTCGGGATCTATCGCGGCGCGACCTTCAACCTGGCGCACAACCTGGGTCAAATGCTGCACCTCAGACCGCGCAACCGGTTCGAGGAAGTCGAGCGTCTGTACTTGGTGGGCGGCGGCACGCACCCCGGTAGCGGACTGCCCGTCATCTTCGAATCCGCGCGCATCAGCAGCCGGCTGCTGTTGCAAGATCTGCGATAAGCATCGGGGAATTCACCGTCGAACTCCCGGTTGCCGCCGTCGCGTGCGGAGGTGTTTCCTTGCTGCGACTGAACGGCGAACCCGGGCGCCCGTCACGCCGCCGCGGATCGAGATGCGCGAAGGCACGTCGATCGGCTCTCTCAACCTGTTGACTCGCGCCGAAGCACGAACCTGAAGACCGCCCCCCCACCTGGCCCACTTTCGGCCCAGACGCGCCCGCCGTGGGCCTGGACAATATGTTTAACGATGGAAAGGCCCAGCCCCGTTCCGCCTTCTTCGCGCGAGCGCGCCTTGTCGACTCGATAGAACCTCTCGAACACACGGTGCACGGCCTCAGGCGGCAGTCCCGGACCGTCGTCGGCGATGTGCACTTCGACCTCGCCCGCGGACGCAGCCCGCGCACCGACGCGCACGGTGCCGCCGGCGCGCCCGTACTTGATGGCGTTGTCGACGAGATTCGAAAGCACTTGGTGAAGCCGGTCGCGGTCCGCCGAAACGACAAGCGGCGAGAGAACGCTCGTGAGACTGACTTGTTTCGCAGCCGCGGGAGCCTGGAATTCCTCGAAGACCTCGGCGACCAACGACGCGAGGTCGACGGATTCGAGGTTCAGTCGCGAGCGACCAGACTCGAGTTCCGAGATCGTCAGCAGGTCCTGGATCAGGAGGGCCAGGCGCTGGGCGTTGCGGTCGATGATGCGGAGGAACTTCTCGTTGAGCGCGGGATCGTCCTTGGCGCCATCGAGCAGCGATTCCACGAAACCCTGGATCAATGAGAGCGGGGTGCGAAGTTCGTGACTCACGTTCGCCACGAATTCCTGCCGGGTGCGCTCGAGGTGTTTGAGTCGCGTCAGGTCCTGGAACACGAAGACCAAACCGGCGACGGCGTCCCCGCCCTCGAACAGGGCGGCGGCGCTGACCGTGATCCAACGCTCTTCGTCGGCCGGCAGCTTGAGTTCGAGACCGCGGACCACGGGCTCATGGGCAAGGCGCTCGACCAGGGCGGCGAGTTCGTGCGATCGAACAACCTCGATCAGAAGGCGCCCGCGGAAATCACCGGTGAAGCCCAAGAGACTGGCGCACACATCGTTCGCAAGCCGGATGCGCCCGTCCGCATCGAGCAACAGGACCCCGTCCACCATGCTGTCCAGCAGGGCCTGCTGCTGGCGGTGCACCCGTCTCGCTGCTTCCGCGTGGCGCTGTCGCAGGGCATCGAGTTCCGCCTGCGCGCGCGTCTGTTCACGTTCCAGCCTGCGGCGCCAGCCCAGGTGGGTCGCCACCAGGGCCACAGCCAGCAGAAGCAATCAGCGGCAGTTCCATCAGACAGCCGAAGCTGCTCGATCCAATGTGCCTCTTCCAGGAAAAAGGCAATGGGGTCGCATCTAAAGAGTTGACAAATAGGTGTCGCGGTTTTGTGTTCGGGGCCTATGGCGAGGCCGTGGCGGATCGAGGTCGCGGACCACAGGTTGCCCCAGACAGCGCGGCGTCCATCGAACTCCCCTTCGCAGACGGAGCTCCCGGAGCATCGAACATCTGAAGACTTCGGTTGCGGCTCCGAGCCGCGCTGTGGCTGCGCGCCTCTATTGCCCGTTGTCTCGATGCGTGGTCTAATGCCGGGGTGACCACGATGCTTCCTTTGCTGGGCCGGACACTCCCCTGCCTGATCCTCGCCATGGCGACATCGGCGGGGGAACCTGGGCAGCCATCTTCGAGCTTCGTCTCGGGTGCACACGTCGATGTAGCGCCCTGGGGCGAACGCGCTTCCTGGGCGAACGGGCGCGACGCCGGCCTCTGGTGGGAGGATCCGCGGGACATTCACCGGTGGCAGTGACGTTTGCCGAGACTCCGCCGCCGCACGACCAGGCCAAACTCGAATGGTGGCAGTCCCAATGGCCGGAGCACCGGGTTCCGCGAGATGAACCCGCCGGCGCCGGCGAGTCCGGGTGGGGGCACCTGGGCGACCTCTATCAGGGCCGGTGGCGCCAGGCCGACGCGGACGTGCAGGTGGCGGGCAAGACCTGGACGTACACGTTCCGCCCCATCGACGAGAAGGAGTTCGAACGACTCGAGGATTTCAAGGCTCAGTACCGCACCACAATGCGGCTCCGGCTTCTGTTTTCAGGCCAGGCGCCCACGGTCGAGAAGATCGAGGCGTTCACCGACTCGGTCTGGCGATCGGTGGACGTTGGCATGGAATGGGGCAGTGGATCCGCCGGCGACCAGACCTGGGACGGACACCTCAGCATTTTCAATGGTCACGTCGAGACGCTCGCCCCGTTGCTGACGGGTCCTGGCAGGAAGCCGCGTCGAAATCACCGGGCCGACGCAGTGGAAATCGAGCGTGCGCGATGTGCCGGATGGACGTTCGTTGTCGGGTCTGGTTCGCCCAGAGTCCGAATGTGAACACGTTCGATTCGACCGTGGTGACTCTTCGCGGTGCGTCGGGCAGTTTCAGCTTCGACCCGGCGTCCGTGGCGAAGGGCACAACGATTCTGTGCCCGATGCACCACGTCGTTGTGGGACCCGCCGATCAGATCCTCCTCGAACACCGCAAGCGACGGACAGACGGCACGGTCGACTGGTCCGCCTTTCGGGCCGCGGCCGAGCGAGCCAAAACCAGTGGCACGCCCACCCTCTATGCCCGGGTGTTCGACGAACCGGAGCAATCACTCGCCCGTGCGCTGGCCGAGCAGCCGCCCAAGCACGGTCGCATGTACCTGCCCGTCGGGCTCGAGGGCGGGCGCCAGCGGTTTGGTATCGATCCGGACGGCTCGGTGTTCTGCGTCAACGACCGGATTGACGAACCGCCGGGCAAGGACACAGCGCGGAGGACTTGGGGCGCTCAGCGGCTCGACTACGACTTTGACCTGCCCGAGTCCGCCCCGACGCAGGCGCTGGATCGAGGACGATTGCCTGCCGATCCAACATACCGAATGGGAACACGAGGGCATCCGCTACAGTCAGACGGCCTTTGCCACGCGGCTGGACACGGGCGGACTGGGTTATCCGGACACGCAGGCCGACGACACCACGGTCCTCATGGTCAAGATCGCCGGGCGCAACGTCAGCCAGGAGTACAAGGCCGCTCACGCGGGACTGACGCTGCGTGCCGATGGCCGGCGCGTGCCGCTTCGCCTCGAAGAGGGCGTGGTCCGGGCAAAGCTGGGCGAGCGCGAGGTCATCCGTGCCTTGATCGAAGGCCAGGGCCATGCTAACCCGCCCGAGATCAACGGCGAAATCAAGTACTTCGGGAACATGCCGCCCGGCACCGACGGCTTCATTGTGGTGAAGATTCCGTTCATCACCCTCGACCAACCGGAGGAGATCGAGCGTCTGCGCAACCTCGAGTTTGACCGGGAATTCGGGCGAGTGAAGAAGTTCTGGAACAGCCGCGTTTCGGCGAGCACCCGGATCGCCACCCCAATTCCCGAGTTGAACCACTTCTACCGCGCCCACGTGTCGCACCTGCTCATCAACTGCGGACGGGAGCCGGGGGCGGATCGGCTGGCGGCGAGGGTTGGCGGTTTCTCCTACGGCGTGTTCGGGAACGAATCGTGCATGATGATCACCGATCTGGATCGCCGCGGGTTGCACAGGGAGGCCGAGCGGTGTCTGGACACGTTCCTGCACTACCAAGGGACCGTGAAACTGCCGGGCGACTACTCGGCCCAGGACGGCATTTTCAACGGTGCGTTCGGGTGGGAACAGGGCGGGTACAACCAGCATCACGGCTGGATCATGTGGGCGATGGCCGAGCACTACTGGTTCACCGGCGACAAGCCTTGGCTCGCCCGGCACGCGGACAAGCTCGTCAAGGCCTGCCACTGGATCACGGGCGAGCGCGTCCGGACCAGGAACCTCGATGGCCTGCGCCGGATCGAGCGCGGCCTGTTGCCGCCCGGCTCGCTCGAAGACATCGGCGACTGGCGCTGCTGGATGTCCAATAATGGCTTTAGCTGGTGGGGATTGGACGCCGTGGCGCGCGCCCTCGATGACATCGGTCATCCGGAGGCGAAAGCCTTGCAGGCGGAGGCGGAGGCCTATCGACGTGGCATTCTCGAGGCGTTCGGGGAGGCGATGGTGCGATCGCCACTGGTCCCGCTGCGGGACGGCACCTGGATCCCGCAAATCCCCTCGGAGGTCCATCGACGCGGGCGGACGTTCGGCTGGATCACGGTCACGCTCGAAGGGCCGATCTATTTCCTCCGCACCGGGCTGATGGCGCCCAACGATCCGATGGCGGCGCCGATTATGCAGGATTTCGAGGACAATTTGTATCTGTCCGAGCGCTACGGTTACTCGTGGGAAAAGCACGGGGCGCAGTGGTTCAGTCGGGGGGGCATCTCGATGCAGCCGAACCTGCTCTGCTCGCCTCATCCGTACCTGCTGCGGGACGAGATCAAGCACTTCCTGCGCGCCTACTTCAATGCGTTCGCTTCCTGCTACTATCCGGACACGCAGATGATGTGCGAGCATCCGTTGCCCGATCTCGGCGATTGGAGGGGCGACCACTACAAGGCGAGCGACGAGTCCAACTCGACCTACTGGCTGCGCCTGATGTTCATCGAGGACGACCGGGGCGACGAGGTGCTGCGGCTGGGGATGGCCCTGCCGCGCACCTGGCTGGCGGATGGCCAAAACCCCGCCATCGAACAGGCCGCGACGCATTTCGGTCCAATGACACTGCGGTACGAGTCGAAGGCCACGAGCGGCTCGATCATGGCGGTTGTCGAGCCGCCGACGCGCCGGGCGCCGAAACAAGTCCTGCTCCGGTTTCGTCATCCCGAGACCAAGCCCATCCAACGTGTCGAACTCGATGGCCGGCCCTGGTCAAAGTTCGATCCGGACAAAGAGTGGGTCGAACTCCCGAAAGCGGAAGCGGGACGTCCATGGACCATCGTGGCCTTCTACTGAACTCACCAGCCGGTTCATGGGCAGTTCTCCAGCAGCACGCAGCTTCGTGAGCCTCTCAAGGCTTCACTTCGTGAGCCGCTCGATGTCCGGGGCCGGTGGCCGTCAGTTCTTCCGGCGTGGGCCGCGGGCGCGCGTGATGTCCCGCATGAACTTCACGCTGGCGTCGGTGTTCTCGTCCGATCCGTAGCATTCGATCGAGACCACACCGTCCCATTTTGTCTCGCGCAGGTAGTCCATGCAGCGTCGGATGTTTTCGGCGTTGACGCCGCCGCCGACTGGGACGATGGAACTGCCGATGCCGGTCTCTTCGCCGCGGGCTGCTGCCGCCAGGTCGGCGCTGACGTCTTTGATGTGGCAATGGACGATGTAAGGGCGGAGCGCCTGGCAGTATTCGAGCGGGTCGTGGCCGGCGATGAACGTGTTGCCGGTGTCGAAATTGCAGCGCAGCCACTCGGAGTCGAAATGCTTGAACAGGCGCTGCATGAAGTCGAGGTCGTTGGTGTACGGCCCGTGCGGTTCGACATTGATCACCACCCGGTAGTCCTCGGCCCAGGACAGGCACTGGCGATAGTTGTCGCAGGTGATCCGGAACACCTCCTTCCGGCTGAAACCGGGCGTCTCGAATGCGCCATCGACGGTATCGACCATCGGACACCCCAACTCGGCGGCGAATCGAATGCTCTGGGTGACATACTGCACCCCAAACGCAGACCCGTTAGGTCCCATCATTGGGTAAGACCCATCGATCTGTGAGACTTCCAGGCCCAGACCTTCCAGAAAGCGGCGGATGGCGCGCGGACTCGATTGCAACGACACGCCCGGGTCGTACCCCAGGGCGGCGATGAAGTTCTGGCCATGGATGGCCGCGAACTCGAGGTGCTTGAGGCCGGTGCCCGCGATCTTCTGACAGGCGCCCTCGAACCCGACGCTCAGGGGCCTCCAATTGTCGGTGTGCAGACCAAGGTGAATCATGGGTCTGTGCTACGCCGCGGCCCGCCAAGCGTCAATCCGATTCCGATCCGAAGCTCACCACGAAGTCACGAAGGCCACGAAGCCGAGCGACGGGGCAGAATGGGCGCTTCGGCTCTTGTCGCTGGAACGGCCATCGGGTTGGCTGAGCGCGGATCTTTCGTTCTTCGTGTCTTCGTGGTGAATCCCAGTGGTTCCCAGACAGCTAAGGCGATACTCGGAGGATCGCCTCCGGGATTGCTTCCGACAGTCCGATGAGGCATGAGTTTTCCGATCATGAACATTGGGAAGACACTGGTGAGCTGCGGATTGCTCGCGGCCGTGGCTCAGGCCCAGCAATCTCTGACCGAGGTTGAAACCAACGCGCTCGAGGCGATCCGAGCGCAGCGCACCGACGGCCTGATCGCCGTGCAACCCTGGACCCAACTGCTTGGCGCGGGCCGGTTGGGTGTGGGCTGGATCACCGCGCACCCGTCCGACGGGGTGGTGGACTGGACGCAATCGGAGGCTGGGAACTCATGGCAGCAGGCGTGGTTTTCGGAGGACGGATTGCGTCAGGCATACTCCACCGTGCAACGCGCGATCATTGCCGGATACGACCCGACGAAGCCGATTCGATTTCGGGCCCGGTCGCGCGCCATCACCGCGTTCAAACCCTACAGCGTCGCGTTCGGCGAGCCTGCGATCTCGCAGGAGCGCCGCTTGCCCGCGGCGGCACGCCCCAACGGCGCAGTGTCCTTCCTGGTGTTCAACGATATCCACAACCGGGTGTCCATGTATCCTGTGCTCACCGAGCGAGCGGGGGCTCCGGTGGATTTCGCGGTGTTCAACGGAGACGTGTTGAACGATCCGCAAACCGAGCGGGAGTTGACGGACTGCCTGCTCCTGCCGATGGCCTGGTTCGCTTCGAGGTCGATCCCCTGCTTCTTTTTGCGCGGCAATCACGAAACACGCGGCGCCTTCGCCCGACGACTCAAGGAGTACCTGGTCCTGCCGGAAGGACGGTACTACACCGCCATGACGTTCGGCGCCGCGCGGGTGCTGTTCCTCGACACGGGCGAAGACAAGCCCGATACAAGCGCGGAATACAGCGGTCTGGTCGATTTCGATTCGTACATCGACGAGGAGTTGGCCTGGCTCCGACGCGAGATTGCCGGCGAGGCATTCCGTCAGGCGACCTGGCGCCTGGTGGTGATGCACATCCCGCCGGACTGGCGCAAAGAGGAGTCCAAGCTGTGGCACGGCGAGCGCCGCGTGCGGGAACGGTTCGCTCCCCTCTTCGACGAAGGCGCGATCAGCGCGGTCATCAGCGGGCACACCCATACCCCCGACGTCATCGAGCCCTGTCCGGACAAGAGTCGCGGCTTTCAATGGCCGGTGTTCATCGGCGGCGCGCCGTCGATGGTCAAGGCGACGGTCTTTCGAGTCGACGCCGACGCGACGATGCTCAAGATCGCGCGTTTTGCCAGCGATGGCAGCGTCGGCGCCGAGCGACGTTGGACCAAGTCAAGGCGCGCGTCCCGGCTCATTCCACCGCGATCCGCACGCAGTCGCTCACTCCCCCGAGCGTGCTGCAGACGATCTGGTGCGTGCCCCGCTCGAGCGGCCAGAACAGGGGTTCGTCCGACACGCGACCTCCCGACGGGCCGGTCGTCGACGAACCAATGCAGGGGATCGCCCGCGCGGTCGCTGGCGGCGTCGAGCGCGAGCCGCTGGGCATCGACTTCGAGGTCCGGCATCCAGCGGTACGTGCTGTCCGCGCGCGGGCGAGCCGGATGCGCACCGAGTCGGCCGGCTCCGCCGGTGCCGGTGCCGCGCGCACGCGTTCAGGAACGACGCCACCGACGGAGGCCAGGCCGGCCTCGAGTGCCGCTCGCGATGCACAGGGCAGAGTCTCGTGCCGCGACACCTTCGCGATGGCCCAGTCCTCGATCCGATGCTCGCAATGCGGTCCCGGCGCGCAGCCGCTCTCGGCGCACACCGTGCGTGGCACGATCCCCGCCGGACGCGCGAACCACGGCCCTTGGTTGTCCGGATACAGCCGCCGCAGCAAATCCCACGCGATGGGCGTGGCGATCTTGCGCCCCACCAGATCGTCCGAGGCGGATCCGTCCGGAGTTGCCCACCCAGACGCCAATCACGACGTCCGGATTCCACGCCACCGTCCAGGCGTCGCGCAGACCCGCGGAGGTGCCCGTCTTCCACGCCATCGGCGGCAGGCGCACGTCGGCGGCATGTCCGGTCGTGTCCATCGCGCGCTCCTCGCCGCCCAGCATGTCGCTGATCAGCCAGCAGGCTTCGGGCGAAAAAATCGGCTTCGTCGCCGGCGGCGTCCGGCGGACTCCACGAATCGCGCCGGAGCCCAGGCGCCGCCGCGCGCCAGGCAGGCATAGGCGTTCGCCAGATCCAGCAGCCGCACCTCCGCGTTGCCCAGCACAAGCCCGAGGCCGTAGTGCGCCGCGGGCTTGGAGATCGTCGAGAACCCCAGGGTCGCGCAGGGTGGCGTAAAACCGTTCCTGCCCGACCCGCCGCTCGATCTCGATGGCCGGCAGATTCAGCGACAGCACCAAGGCGTCGCGCACGCTGACCAGCCCCCGGAAATCCAGCGAGAAATTGCGCGGATCGAAATCGCGGAAGCGCGCCGGCACATCGGCCATCACCGTGGCGGGCGTGACAAGCCCGCGGTCGATGCGCCAGCGCGTAGGCGAACGGCTTGAGCGTCGAGCCCGCCGCGCGCGCGGCGACCGCGCCGTTCACCTGTCCCGCGCGGCGCGCGGCGTAGTCGGGCGACCCCACCAGCGCGCGCACCGCGCCGGTCTTCACTTCGATCACGACGACGGCGCCGCCGTCCACCGGGCCGCCCTGCAAACTGCCGCCGCAGGATGCCTTCCGCCAGGCGCTGCAAGTCCGGCATCCAGCGTGGTGCGCACGTCGACCCCCCGCGGGAGGGGCGGGCACGCCGACGAGATCGCAGAAGTGCGGCGCGCGGAACGGATAGGTCCCGGGGCGCGCCTCCAGCGGCTGCGCGAGCGCCTCCGCCCGTTGGCGCGCCGTGATGAATCCCGCAGGCTTCCATGCGCTCCAGCACGTAGGCCTGCCGCTGCCTTGGCCCGCTCCGGATGCCGGTCGGGCCGCAGACGCGAGGGCGATTGCGGCAGCCCGGCAAGCAACGCCGCCTCGGCGAGGCTCAGTTGCTCGGCGCCCTTTGCCGAAATAGCGCCGCGCGGCAGCCTCGATGCCGACGATGTTGCCGCCGAACGGCGCGCGGTCCAGATACTGCGCCAGGATCTCGCGTTTGCTCAAGCCGCCGCTCCATCTGCAGCGCGCGAAAGGCCTCGATCGCCTTGGTCGGCAGCGTGCGCCGGCGCGGCTCGATCATCCGGATCACCTGCGTCGAGATCGTCGAGGCCCCCGACAGGCGGCGTCCGGACAACAGGTTCTGGGCTACCGCGCGCGCGATCGCCAGGCACATCCACGCCGGGATGCGTCCAGAAGCGCCGATCCTCCGCCGCCACGATGGCCTTCGCGATCCAGTGGTCCGGCTCAGGTTCGTAGCCCGGGCGGCAATCGAGCCCGCCCGCGGCCAGCCGCACCCGCAGCGGCTCGCCGTCGCGATCGGTCAGCACCACCGAGGCAGGCAGCCGCGCCAGCACGTTTCCTCGGGAAACGGCACCCAGCGCACCGCCGCGGCAAAAGCCGCGGCGCAGGCGGCTCCGGCCAAGACCGTCCGCAACGCCCACGCTCGTTTCCTGTCGGGGCCGCGTTGACAACGCGGTGTCGTTGCCGTTCGCTTCACGGAATCACGCGCACCTGTCCGCCCGCGGCCACGCCGCGGATTTCCGGCTCGTACATGCCCGACACCGTCGACCGGCGGCAACGCATAGAGTGCCCGGCGTCACCGCGCGCACGGCGTAGTGGAAGCTGGCCGTCGCCCTGGATCGGCCCGGTGAACACCAGCATCCGGTCGTCGCGCGCGTCGCGGTGCCGGTCGGCTTCCTCCTTCTGCTTGAGCCAGCCGAATTGCTGCGACGTGGCCAGATTCGGATTCTCGATCTCCCACCCGGCCGGCAGCAGATCCTCGATCACCAGTTGGTCGAGGCATCCGGCCCTTCGTGTCCACCGTCAGTCGCACCACGATCAACTCGCCCTGCGGCAGCTCGGCGGGATCGATCGGTTCGCCCGTCCGATATCGAGAAATTCGCGCCGGATGGAGACTCCCTGCTCCGACGCCTCCTCGGGCGCGGACGAGACGCCTTCGTGCCGCGACCAACAGATACAGCTTGCCGGGGCCGTCGTTCTTCACCGTCACCGCGCCGCCCTCGCCCGGCGCCGAGCGACCAGGTCACGTCGTTCGTGCCCGAGAACGCGCGGACCGAATCCGTCCGGCAGCGTCAGCGTTCCGGCAAACGGCTGTTCCTCGGCGGGCAGATGCCGCGCCAGCTTGCCGAACGCCAGCAGCGCCAGGGCGTTGTCCTGCGTGTTGCCCCAGTGTCCGTCGCGCTGGCGGTCGCGCAGGTATTGCGCCAATTGCGTCACGGCTTCGTTTTCCGGATCCACGTCGAGCCAGGCGGCAAGCAGCAGCGCGGCGTCGCGCACGTCGCTGTCCAGCAGCCGCCCCGGCACGCGCGCCCGCGTCGCCGGCAGCACCATCGATTCCATCAGCGGCAGCGCCCGGCGCGGCTCGCCCGCCAGCAGCAGCGCGGCGGCCGCGTGCGCGCGGGCCGCGAAGTTCAGCCGGGCGGATTGCTCGCGCAGGCGCGCATTCCAGCCGGCATCCGGACGCCCGGCCAGCGCGAGGATGTGGCACAGATAGGCGCGGTCCTGCATCGCGACAGTCCAGTCGCTTCTCGGTGGCGTCGGCTGGACACCGGCGCGATCCAGCCGGCCGCGCACCCAGTCCAGCGCCACGTCGAGCCGGTCGGCGGGCACGTCGAAGCCCGCCGCCTTCGCCTCGACCAGGAAATGCACGGCATAGAGCGAGGCGTCCTGCGCCGACGCCGCGCGAGAACGGCCACAGCGCGAAGCCGCCGTTCTCCTGCTGCATCGACAGCACGCGCGCAATCGCCGCCGGCACCCAGGCCGACACGTCGCCGATCGCCCGGTCGGACGGCAACAGACGTGCCGGCCCACTCGCCGGCGTGCAGCAGCGGAAACGCGCCCGACACCGTCTGTTCGAGGCAGCCATACGGATAATGCACCACGTAATCGAGCGCGCGGCCCATCTGGAGCGACGGCATCGCCGACATCGCACCCGAGACCGACAGCGACGCTTCGGCAGCCAGTCCGCCGGCGGCGTCGATCGTCGCGCTTTCGCCCGCCGCCAGCACGCGGTTGACGGCCTCGACGCGACTGCCCGCCGCCGGACGCACCGCCAGTTCGATCGTGTCGCGGAACGATTCGCGCCGGCCTCGACCTCGATCGTGCAGAGCGCCTTGCCCGGGCCCGGGCCCGCCGCCAGCGGCAGCGCCACCTGCGCCGAACCGCCCGCCGGAATTTCGATCGTCTGCTCCGCGATCGTCCGCCCGCAACGGCCCGCCGCAGGTCGCGCGCACCTTGACCGTCATCGGCCGCCCCGCTCTCGTTGTGCAGCGAGACCGACGCCTCGCACGGGTCGCCGATGGCCAGGAACCGCGGCAGCGCGGGCTGCACGACCAGATCGCGCTTCACCTTCACCGGCGTCGAGGTCGATCCGGTCTGCGCCGCGTTGTAGGCCACCGCCATGAGCCGCAGTTCCCCGCTGAACTCGGGCAGATCCATCTGGAACTGCCGCCTGGCCGTTGGTATCCAGCGGCAGCGCCGCCTGCCACAGCGCCACCGGCTTGAACCGGTTGGCCTTGATGGGATTCAGCCGCTCGCCGCAAGCCGTCCTCGCCGTCGCCGCCCGGCGCGGGCGCGCCTTCCACCTGCTCCTCGGTCACCGGCATCAGCTCGGCGTACAGATCGTAGGCGTCCACGCCCAGCGCCCGCTGCGCCGCGAAGATCTTCGCGGGATCGGGCGTCTCGAACGCCGTCAGCATGCAGATGGCCTCGTCCACCGCCATCACCGTCACCGCGCCCTGCGCGGGCTTCCCGTCCTCGTCGCGCACGGTCACCGTCGCCGGACAGCTTCGTCTGCGGACGCGCCACGGCGGGCGCGTCGAAGCGCCACCTGCAGGCCGTGGCCGGGCCGGTCCACCGGCAGCGCGATGGCGCCCGATGGCGCGGTGCGCGCTCCAGACCGCCTCCGCCTGCGCGGGCCGGATCAGCGTCAGCGTGCAATACGCGTTGGGCGCATCAGCTCGCGCTCCACGGGCACTTCGATTTCGGCGGTGTTCTTGTCCAGCGTCACCACGCGCGCCTCGCGCACGCGGTCGGTCTCCACCGTCAGCAGCGCCGGACCCGGCGAACGGCGCGCGCACCTGCAGACGCGCCGTCTCGCCGGGCACGATAGCGCTCCTTGTCCCACGCCAGTTCGACGCGGCCCGGCTTCTCGCGGCTCCACGCCAGCCACTCCGGATCCGCCGAGCCCGCGTAGAACGAAAGGCGCGTCGAAGCGCCCGAGGCCGGATCGGCCGCCGCCAGCATGTAGTCGCCGGCGCCGTCCACCGCGAAGGCCCAGTCGTGCGCCTCGCCGCCCGCCGCCAGCGTGTCCTGGCGGATCTCGACGACCTGCCGCTCGGATTTCCACTCGTAGCGGCCGCGGCTGTTGCGCCGCAGCACCGAATTCCACGTCACCCGCGACAAGCGTCAGCACCAGCGGCTTGCCCTCCGCCACCGGCGAACCGTCGGGCGCGACTTCGACCACGGCCACGCGCTGCGTCTCGCCCGCGCGCACCGCGCCCTCCCACGCCGGCTTCAAGCCCGACGTAGAACGGATAGGCATCCAGCAGCGACGTGCCGTAGGCCGTCACCGCCCGCCCGCTGGCTTCCATCACCGTCGCCTGCTGCACCATCTGCAGCGCCGCCGGCGGACGCCAGGCCGCGCGGCTTTCCGCCTCGAATTCCGCAGCGGCCATCTTCATCCAGCGTCGCCGTTCCCAGATTGCGATAGACGGACGAAAAGTCCTTTTCGCTCGTCGCCGAACTGCCATCCCGGCCAATTGGTCGGCGCGAACGGCGCCGGCCTTGAACGTCGCCGCTCCGCTCACCTTCAGCCCGCTCGCCGCGCGGCCGAACAGATGGCGCGCTCCGCACGCCGAAGCCAGCACGTCGCCCGCCTCGCCGCGCTCCGTCCGGCGGCTCCACGTCCACGCGGATCTGCGGCGGCACGAAATCCTCCAGCGCCACCGAGGTCTCGCCCCAGCACCGTGAAGGTGCCCGGCATCGCCAGTTCGAGCCCGTAGCGCCCCGTGGGCAGGTAGTCCGGCAACTTCGCTTCCGCCTTGCGCCGAGCCGTAGTCATCCAGTTCGACCGGGAATGTCCTGGAAGATGCGCCCGTCGGGCCGCCGCACGCGCAGCAGCGCCGGGAACGGCTCGGGCGCGCGCATCTGGCCGTCGCGCACGAGCGCCTGCATGAACACCGTCTCGCCCGGGCGGTACACGCCGCGATCGCTGAACACCGCCGCCTCCACCTCGCCGGCTCCAGGATAGCGCGCTCCCGCCGAGCCCTTCGCCCTGCTCCACGCGCGTGCCGGCTCAGATCCACGTAGGACAGGTCGCCCTCCAGTTCCGCCGTGATCAGGAACGGCTCCGATCTCCTCGTCCGCCGGCCACTCCAGCTGCGCCAACCCGCGTTCGTCGGTCGTGCCGCGCGCCAGCACCTGGTTGTTGCGCGCGAAGACCGTCACCGCCGCCCCCGCCGCGGGCTCCGCCGTCCGCAGCGAGTTCACCCAGACCAGCGCCCCGCCCCGGAACACCCGCGCCGCGATGCCCAGATCCGTCACCACCAGCAGCCGGCTGTCGCCGCGCGCCTGCTTGCCGTCCACTTCGCAGCCAATAGACGCCGCGCGGCTCGCCGCCCGCCAGCGCGCGCAGGTCCACCGCCGCGCGCACCGGCTGCGCCGTCCGTCGACGCCGGCAGCGCGTTGGTCGCCGCCCGCCGCGCGCCCGCCAAATCCGCCGTCAGCGCCCCGTAATAGCCGTAATAATCCGATTCGCGCCGCGCCAGTTCGACCAGGTTGTTCGCGAACACCGGCCGCAGCCCGCCACGTATTCCTTCAGGTTCGACGGCCCGCACCGGCACGCACAGCGTCGCCGCGCGGCGACGAGATACCGCCCCGGCTGCTCCAGTCCGCACCGCCGGCGAGGGCAGCGGAAACTGCACCGACCGCTTCACCGTCTTCGGCAGGCTCGACCCGTTCGCCGCCGGCAGGCCCTCTCTTGAACAGTCACCTCGTAGATGTCGCCCGGCTTGAAATCCCCCCGCAGCACGAGCCCGCGTTCCCCTCCCAGTCGTCCACCGCCTCCACCGTGTAGTCCGCCGCCGGCTCCACCGACACGAACTCCTTCAGCCCGTTCACGTCGGGAAACGCGTTGAAATTCGCCCGCAGCGACGGCGGCTCGAACGACGGGCATTCCGCCTCGATTTCCCGGAGCACCATGTTCATCTCCATCGCCAGCGACTCCGCGCTCCTCGCGGTCCATCGGTTTCGCGTCCGATACGGACGGCAACCCCGGGTCGAGACGATATTCGAGCTTCTCCGCCAGCACCGGCTCCGTCTCCACCATCACCGTGTTCGGCCCCATCGCCCCCGCCAGCCGATACTCCACCTCGCCCTGTCCCTCCGCCGACAGATGGAAATGGCGCGTCAACTGCTCACGGTCCGGCGCCTCGCTGAACTCGAGCACCAGAGATCACCTCCCGCTCCGGCGACACGTTCGACCTGCTCCACGCTTCCGCAAGCTGCAGGATCTTGTCTACCGGCTTGGCAGGTTCCTCCAGGGAGACCGGCACCGGACACCGGCACCGGCTCGACCCGCGACGGCACTGCGCCGTCCACTTCCACACCCCGTAGGCGTTCACCAGCAGGAATGCCACGCCCAGCGCAGAACCAGCGCCCCGCCCGCTCCGCGCTCGACGGACGCCGCGGCCGCGCACCCCGACGCGCCCGCCGGCGCCGCCTCCGCGAACGTCTCCGGCGGATCCATCTCCGCCAGGATCCGCTCCACGACTTCGAGACCGATCTCGCCCTCCTCTGCCAGCCGCCGCATCGATTCGGCAATGTGGTCCCGCAAGCCCCGCCACCACCTCCTGGCGCGCCGCCGCCGGCTTGTGCGCCAAATGCTTCTCCACCGCGGCGCAGATACGTCCTCGACCCGCCGTTCCGCCGCCTCGTTCCACTTCATGATCTGCGATTCCTTCCCCTTGTCGGATTTCAATTGTTCCAAAGCGTTCGTCAACATCGGCCAATACGCGTTCATCTCCGCGAGGCGCACCTTGCCCCGCGGCGTCAGCGAAAAATAGCGGCGCGGCGGCCCCGCGTCCGACGGCACATCCCGCGACTTCAGGAACCCCTCGTCGCGCAGCCGCCCCAGGATCGGATACACCGTGCTCTCCGAGACCGACAGGTCCTCGATGCGCTTCAGCGCCTGCACGATTTCGTACCCGTAGCTCTCCCCCCGCCGCAGCACCAGCAGCACGCAGTACTCCAGCAGCCCCTTCCGCAACTGGGTGATCCAGCCCTCGATCATGTGCTACTCCGCATCATGTATTACGCAATACATAATACCGGAGCGCCTGTCAAGATTCTTCGCGCCCGCATCCTGGCCCCGTGCGCCTCGACCCTCCCACGGCGCAGCCTCGTCCACGGCGCAAACACCTGACTCAGGGTGCCCGGAGCATGGGTGAGGGTGCCGGTGTCGTGCATCCCGGTGATTCCTCAGCAAGGGCTGACCCTGTCTGCGCTTGACGGCGGCGCCTCGGGTTCGCGACCGTGGGTGTGCCGATGAAGTTTATCGATGAGTACCGCGATGCCGCTCGCGCGCAGGAATGCGCGCGCGCCATCGCGCGCTGCGCCACCCGTCCCTGGACAATCATGGAGGTCTGCGGCGGGCAGACCCACGCGATCGTCAAGTTCGGCCTCGACGAGCTCCTGCCCCAGAGCCTGACCCTGGTCCACGGTCCGGGCTGTCCCGTCTGCGTCACGCCGCTCGAATTGATCGACAAAGCCATCGCCATCGCGTCGACACCCGGGGTGATCTTCTGTTCGTTCGGCGACATGCTGCGCGTCCCCGGCAGCCGAACCGATCTGTTGTCCGTGAAGGCCGGCGGTGGCGACGTGCGCATCGTTTACTCCCCCATGGATGCCGTCCGGATCGCCCGCGAACATCCGGATCGCCAGGTCGCGTTCTTCGCCGTTGGCTTCGAAACCACCGCGCCGGCGAACGCCATGGCCGCCTTCCAGGCCCGCCGGCAGCGCGTCCCCAACTTCTCCCTACTGGTCTCCCAGGCGCTGGTGCCGCCCGCAATGTCGGCTATCCTGGGAGCACCCCACAACCGCGTTCAGGGTTTTCTGGCCGCCGGCCATGTGTGCGCCGTCATGGGTTACCACGAGTATGAACCCTTGGCGCAACAGTACCACGTGCCCATCGTCGTCACCGGCTTCGAGCCGCTCGATATCCTGCAGGGGATCTGGCGGTGCGTGCTCCAACTCGAGGCGGGGCAAGCCACGGTCGAAAACCAATACGCCCGCGCCGTGAAACGCGAGGGAAACCTCCCCGCCCAGAAGGTGCTCCGCGACGTCTTCCAGGTCGTCGACCGAAAATGGCGAGGGATCGGCGCCATCCCGCGCAGCGGACTTGGACTCACCCCTGCCTACGAGGAATTCGATGCCGAACGGCGGTTCGGACTCACGGATTATCACGCTGACGAACCGGCGGAGTGCATCAGCGGATTGGTGCTCCAGGGCATCCGAAAACCGATCGAGTGCCCCGCGTTCGGAACCCGCTGCACCCCGGAACATCCCCTGGGGGCCACCATGGTCTCGAATGAAGGAGCCTGCGCCGCTTACTACCGCTACCGTAGAGTTGAGAGTTGAGAGTTGGGAGTTGAGAGTTGGACGTTTGACGTTTCTGGTTCATGGTCTCAATGCGTTCTGAAAAAAGGGACTTTGCTTCCCATGACGCCTTCCTCTTCCCTCGCTCCGAACGGGGGAGCGGGGATCCTGCAGCCTGGGTGAGCGAAGACCTTTAGCGAGGCTTCGCCTCAGACCGGCGAGGCGTGTGAACGACTCGTGGCCGCTGAGTGTCCACCACGATCACCGGCACCCGACGCCTCGCTAAGTGGCGCCGCTGCGCGGCGCAAAAACTTGACTCATTGACTACAGATTTCAAACGAAGAGTAACTCTAAGCACCCGCTTATGACCTCCGAATTCACCGCAAGTTGTCCCGTGCCGATCAGCCAATACTCGCACGTCCTCATGGCTCATGGGGGTGGCGGACGCCTGATGCAGCAGTTGATCGACCAGGTCTTCGTTTCAGCCTTCGCGAATCCCCGGTTGAACGAACGTCATGACGGCGCAGTCCTGGACCCGCGCGGCCAGCGGCTCGCGTTCACGACGGATTCATACGTGGTGCATCCTCTGTTTTTCCCCGGCGGCGACATCGGGACGCTCGCTGTCAACGGCACGGTCAATGACCTGGCGATGTGCGGCGCCCGCCCGCGCTGGCTGAGCGCCGGCTTCATTCTGGAAGAGGGCCTGCCGATCGAGACGCTGCGCCGCGTCGTCGGCTCGATGCAGGGAGCCGCCGCGGCGGCCGGTGTCGAGTTCGTCACGGGCGATACGAAGGTGGTCGAGAAGGGGAAAGGCGACGGCCTTTTCGTGAACACCGCCGGCATCGGAACTGTCGAGCACGATGTGCGCATCAACCCCCGCGCCGTGCAGCCCGGTGACGCCATTTTGCTCAACGGCGATGTCGGTCGCCATGGCATGGCGATCCAATCGGTGCGCGAGGGGCTCGAGTTCGAGGGGCCGATCGAAAGCGACTGCGCGCCTCTGGCCGCCCTGGTCCTCGCTCTGCTCGATGCGGGAATCGAGGTGCGTTGCCTGCGCGATCTCACCCGCGGTGGCCTCGCGGCGGGCCTCAACGAAATCGCCTCCGCCGCGCGCGTTCAGATCGACATCGCCGAAGACGCCGTGCCCGTCAGCGAGCCGGTGCGCGGCGCCTGCGAGATCCTCGGGTTTGACCCGCTCTACGTGGCCAACGAAGGCCGGATGGTCGCCTTCGTGGCCGAGAACGACGCCGCGCGCGCGCTGGCGGTCATGCGTGCCCAGCCGGCGGGGATCGCCGCCTGCAAGATCGGGACCGTGCTTTCGGAGACGCCGGGCTTGGTCACACTGAAAAGCCGCATCGGGACCCGACGGATTCTCGATCTGCTCAGCGGCGAACAATTGCCGAGAATTTGCTGAGTTCGAAGACTTAGCGAGGCTCTGCCTCAGACCGACGAGGCACGTGGCCAGATCGTTTGGGCTGGGCCTTCGCGTTCGTCACTGGCAGGCGACGCCTCGCTAAGGGGCGCCGCTGCGCGGCACACAAACTTGACTCATTGACTACAGATTTCAAAAAGGAAGTCACTCTATACAGAGCGACATAAATGATGCAGCGCCGGGTCAGGGGACCCGGCCTACAAGCCTGTAGGCCGCGTGCCCTCACGCGGCGCGACTTCTGACGCCGTGTATAGCGAGGCTTCGCCTCAGACCAAATCCCAGTCCTGATAGGCATGAAAAGTCGCCCGCGTTTCCCCGCCCCTTTCTCCCGCGCCTCGCCCCTTAGAATCCTTGACCCCTTGAACGCAGCACAAGAACTTGACTTGTTTACAGCACATTTCACCGGTCAAGGATTCCAACGAAGCTCCGCCTCAAACCGACGAGCGAGCCTGGGCTTTCGATTCTGCGGGTACTGATGGGGCCGTCCGAACGCGGAGCTTCGTTGGAATCCTCCGTTCCGCTTCGCGGAAAGCTTGACTGTTCTGTTCAGATGTTGGGCAGATGGAGCAGGCTAGACCGCCCAGCCTCATGGAACTGCAACAAGGGCAACCCGGAAGCCCAGGTCGTTACGGCCAAGGTTCTTGAAGGATGTCACGCAGGCTTCCCCAGTCAAGCAGGGGGTGAAGGGACTCATGCCCGAGCGTTGCTGGTTCGCGACGACGCCTTCACGGCAGAGCCAGATCTCCGCTCCGGACCACCCGCACGCCTGCCTGCCGCATCTCGTCGAGCGCCCGGGCGACATCGCCGGGCGCCAGGTTCACCCCGCGACAGGCGTCTTCGATCAGGTTGACCTGGAACCCTTCGCGCCGGGCATCGAGGGCGGTGAATTTCACGCAATAGTCGGTGGCTAACCCCGCCACCGAAACCTCAGTCACGGATCGTTCCCGCAGCCATTCGGCCAGGCCCGTGGATTGCCGATGCCCATTGTCGAAGAGTCCGCTGTAGCTGTCGACGCGCGGATCGGTCCCCTTCGGGAAAACACGGGTCACATGACGGGTGTCGAGGCCCGGAGCCAGGAGGGCGCCGCCCGTGTATTGGACGCAGTGCGTCGGCCAGAGGGTCTGCGGCAGGCCATCGAGGTCTGCTTGCTCGTAGGGCTTTCGACCGGGGTGGTTCGCCGCAAAACTCCCATGATCCGGCGGATGCCAGTCCTGGGTGGCAACGACCAGTGCGAATCGCGGCAGAAGCCGGTTCACGACTGGAACGATTTGATCCCCCTCCGGCACCGCCAAAGCGCCGCCGGGCAGGAAGTCGTTTTGGATATCGACGAGAATCAGGGCAGTTATGGAGCGAGGCGCGGGGAGGGGTGAGCGAGAAACACGGGAATTGTCCATGATGTTTAGGATTTGGATTGGTCTGAGGCACGCCTCGCTAGAGTGACTCTCTTTTCGAAATCCGCTGCAAATAAGTCAAGTTCTTGCGCCGCGCAGCGGCGCCACTTAGCGAGGCGTCGGGCGCCGGTGATGGTGGTGACTGCCCAGCGCAGACGAGTTGCTCACACGCCGCCTCGGTCTGAGGCGAAGCCTCGCTAAGTATGCGCGCAACTCGGCCAGTTCGACTTCGAATCCGCCGCTGAGAATTGGCCACCGGCACCAGGTCTTCGGATCGAGGTTCTCGTCGTCCAGATGAAACGAAGGGGCGTAGCGCTCGCGTTTCCATTGATTGCGGCTCCAGAGGCGAAAGAAACGCTCCACCCACACCCCCAGTTCCGTCGCGGTGGCATCGGGGAATCGGGCCTGCATCAGTTGGAACACCACGACCGGCGACCGCTTGTCGCGAATGGCGGCTTTCTCGATGGCATCCAGCACCGGGTAGGGCATCAGATCGGCCTCGTCAGTCTGGGATTGGGAGGCGGGACGAAGCTCGGCGGTGGGCTGTTGGGCGTTGATGGCGGCCAGCGCGGGAATCGGGTGCAGGCCGTGCGGGCCTTGGGTCTCGAGCCACCGCAGCCATCGGCGGAGAAAGGCCTTGTCGATGCCGGCAATGGGGCACAAGCCGCCGCTGGTGTCGCCGTCCATCGTGGCGTAGCCGACAGCAGCTTCGCTGCGGTTGCTGGTGCAGAGCAGGAGTGCGCCTTCGAGGTTGGCCAGCATCCAGACCCCAGGCGAGCGGACACGGGCCTGGATATTCTGGAGAGCGATATCATCGCGCGCCCAGTCGAGCCGGCGCCCGATGGTCTCCTCGATTAACCGCACATAGCCGCGATGCAACTCGCTCACATCGATCTCGTGATGGCGCGCGCCGATCGCTTCGGCGATGGTGCGGGCAGCGGTCCGGGTGACGGTCCCGCTGTTCTCGGTCGCCTGGTAGACCGTTGTCAGGAAGCGCACGGTCAGTGCCCGCGGCGTCGGCGCAGACGGAAAACCTCGCGTGTGCGACAGCTTGGCGCGCAGGCCCTCAGCCCCCAGTTCAGCCAGGGCCAACTCGAACGACATCGAGGCGAGACACGAAACCGCCGCCGAGTCCGCCCCGCCGCTCAACGACACCACAAATCCCTGGGACCGGCTCTTGCGCAGGTAGTCGAACAGCGCCAAGGCGACGGCGCGAGTGAATTCTTCCTCCTTCCACGCGGGACTCGGCTCCCAGAATTCGCCTCTGCAGTGGGGTTCCTGCCCCTGCACCGCAAGTGCGGAGACCGCTCCCGGGCCGCGAGGGCATTGGGAGTCCGGTGTCGCATCCCTTTCACAACGGTCTCCGGGTGTCGGCGCCGCCTGGCCTGGGGCGGCCTGGCGCGGCATCAGTTTGGGCCAAGTGAAATCGACGCGCACCCGCAACGACTGCGCCCCCGGAAGGTCGGGCTGGAAACTCCCCGTGCGGGCCTGGTTCATCCGGGTGGCCTCGACATCGACGACGGCGCTGGTCAACTCCCGGTCGCGGAAACCGAGTCGCGATCCCGCGGCCAGCATTCGTCCGCCCGACGCCACCAGCGCCCCGCCGTCGAAGATGGCGCGTCCGGCTTCGTTGCCCAACAGATTGGCGTAAAGATAAGTCGCGCCGAACGCGCGTGAACCTTCGATGACGAAGCGCCGGCGGACTTCGAGTTTGCCGAAGGCGAAATGGCTGGCGCTCGGGTTCAGGATCAGGTCGACCCCGCGCCGGGCGAGCGCGGCTCCGGGGCGGTTGGCCACCCAGGCGTCTTCGCAGATCTCGAATCCGAGGCGCACCCCGCCCACTTCGAAGCAGAGGTCGCCCAGCGGGAACTCCTGCTGGCCGCCACACGGTTCCGGGGCGAAGAACTGATCCCGGAGATCCGCAGGCCAGGGCTTGAACCAGCGCGGTTCGTAGTGGATGCCGTCGCCGGCAAGGAATCGCTTCGCCACCAGGCCCGCCAGACAGCCATCCACCGCCAGGGCCGCGGCATCGAACAGCGCATTCTGGTGCAGCACCGGCAGGCCAAACGACACCACCAGCCCCCGGGTCTCGGGCAACAACTCGACAAGCGCACTCCAGGCGCGTCCGTGCGTGTCCGCCGCGTGGAAGGCGTCTTCGCAGCTATAGCCGGTCAGGCACAGCTCCGGGAGGCACAGGACGCTGACGCCCGCGGCGCGCGCGTCCTGGATGGCGGCGCGGACGTTGGCGACGTTATGCCGCCAATCGAGAGGCGTCTGATTGAGGACGGCAGCGGCGACCTTGACCAGTTTCATGTCACGACACTCCTCGAGCCCGCAGGATGAGTTCGGTCTTTCGCTCGTGCAGGCCGAGTTCGAGCCCGACCGGGTATTGGTGCGGGTTCACCAAGCGCTTGATGCCCGCGTGGAAGAAGGAAAGTTGCTGGCGGACCCGCTCGCGAATGGCCGGCAGGGGCGGCAGCGCACACACGCATTGGCCGCCGCGCAGCACCGGTGTCAAGAGATCCTCCCGCGGAGTCGTCGACTCGAGCCGCTTGCGGCGCGTCGGATCAAGGGGATCGACCAGCGATGAAATCGGACGGCGCGCCGAGTTCCTCGTCGTAGATGCCGTCCGCCAGAAATTCCGTTTCGGAGCGGAATCGGCGGACCTGGAGGATGCCGGGGTTGGAGACTTTGACGGCCTGTTCCGAGAGCTTAAGTTTCGGTTCCCAAGTGCCGTCCGGGCGGCGGATGCCACTGAGCTTGTAGACACCGCCCAAAGCCGGCTGGTCGTAGGCGGTGACCAGCTTGGTGCCGACCCCCCAGATGCCGATGGCCGCCCCTTGGTTCTTGAGGCTCTCGATGAGGTGTTCATCGAGGTCATTGCTCGCGACGATGGCGGTTTGGCGCGAACCCGGCGCGGTCAAGCAGCTTGCGGGCTTCGACGCTCAGCCAGGCCAGATCACCCGAGTCGAGCCGGATGCCGGCCAACTCGTGCCCGTGCTGGCGCAGCCAGCGGCCCACACCAATCGCCTCCCGAACCCCTTTCAGCGTGTCGTACGTGTCCACCAGGAACACGCAATTGTGCGGCATGGCCTCCGCGTAGGCCTGGAACGCCTCGCGCTCGGTGTCGAAGCTCATCACCCACGAATGCGCGTGCGTGCCGCGCACCGGAATGCCGTAGATCTTGCCCGCCAACACGTTCGATGTCGCATCGCAACCGCCAAGGTAGGCTGCCCGGCTGGCCGTCAGCGCGCCGTCGATCCCCTGTGCGCGGCGCAGGCCGAACTCGAGCACCGGCTCCCCGCGAGCCGCCAGGCAGACGCGGGCCGCTTTTGTCGCGATGAGCGTCTGAAAATTGATCTGGTTCAACAGCGCGGTTTCGAGGATCTGCCCTTCGAGAATCGGGCCGCGCACGCGCAGCAGCGGCTCGTGCGGGAACACCACCGTGCCCTCCGGCACCGCGTCGATGTCGCACGTCAGCCGCAGGTTCCCCAAAAACTCGAGGAATCGCGCCTCGAACAACGCCCGCCCGTCCCGCCCGGTCAGCGATCCCAGATAACCCAGGTCCTCCGGGGTGAATCGCAGGTTTCGCAGGTAGTCCACAGCGTCCGCCAGACCCGCCGCAATGGCGAAGCCGCCCCGGAACGGATTGTGCCGATAGAAGAGATGAAACACCGCCTCCTGTTGGTCGCGTCCGGTCTTCCAATAGCCATAGGCCATGGTGAGCTGGTACAAGTCGGTCAGAAGCGCAGTGGCGGGCATGATGACGTGGCAGACGTTAATCGCGGGCCGAGCCCTTTGGCAATTCGGAAAGCGCGCCAGACTACACCACAAGCAGCCCTTGCCGACTCGCCAGGGCAATGACGGCGCGCGTGCCGGAATTGAACTCGATGTAATCCTCCTGGATGCCGTCGCTGAAGATGACACCGTTCTCGGGCATCAGGGATTCCAGACTGAACGAGGTGTCGGCGGCGATCCGCCCGAACACAAGCGAACACCCAGTGCGGCGGCTCGGGAACGGTTCGCGCACAGTGAAGTACAGGTAGTCCGCGTCCCAGGGGAATTGCCAGCGCGACCGCGCCTCCGGCTCCGGGTGGGCACTCTCCCGGACCGCGAGCCTCGGCGCCGGCGGCAGCGCCCAAACCGTAAAAGGTCGCTTGGGCACTGCGGCTGACGGCTGTGGCGCCGGCCAACAGACTTTGCAGCCAGCCGGTCGAGCCCAGCCCGGTCGAGATCACGACGCCGCTCGAGGAATGGTCCTCGGCGGCGTCCCCGAACCGAATGCGATAACGGGCCGAGCCGTGCGTCCGGACACCCACGAACAGGTCGTTCACGGCACGCATGACCTGGCCGTTGTTGAGGGTGGCCTGAGCCAGAGTAACGGCTCGGGTCGGACGCCGTCCTGCCAGGACCTCGGGCATGAGCGTCGCCAGGTCCCCGACGCGGAAAGGCAGCAACGGTCCGTCCCAACGATGCGGGTCCGGGTTCACGCCGATGAGGGGCTGGCCGTCGAGGTACTTGAGGGTGTTGGCGACCATGCCGTCTTGGCCCAGGGCAACAACCACGTCCCGCGGCCCAAAGATGAAGTTGGGCACGAAACGACGTTCGAGGATCTGCACCCGCCCCCACTCGGCCAGCAGCCGCTCGGCTTCGCGTCGGGCGAGCCCGTACGTCTGATCCTCGCGCTCATAATCGGTGAAATCGGCCCCCAGATGTTCCACATAGAATCGGGCCTGGGCCACCGTGTTGAAACGCGCAGTCAATTCCGCCAGGCGGCTCGGGCGGATGACCAGGACGATTTTGGTTTCTGTGTGCGGTTGCATTCCTAGCGAGTTCTCTCTCCTTATCCAACAACTCGCGCAAGAGATCGGGCGAGAGGTTCAGTTGCCCGATGCGTTCGGCTTTGCCGGCCAACTCCTGAAAGGCGGCTGCGACGAGTTGCTCGGGTTTCATGCCGGTGGCCACCAGGGCCTGGATCACGCGCGGATCCGCCGCCGCCAGCGCCTGCATGGTGGCTGCCACCCCGTAGGCGCGCGCGTCCGCCTCTGCCCGGGCGTTCTGGGTGGCGCGGCTGACCAAGCCCTGTCGTTTGGTCTCGAGTTCGATTTGGGCGGTCAGGTCTGACTGCTGCAGGAGGTGCTGCTTATCGAGCACGGCGCGTTCGGTGTCCATCTGGGTTTCGCGGATTTGGCGTCGCTTGTTTTCCACGGCGATGTCGGTGTTGAGTTCGCTCTCCTTGATGGCGCGCTCCTGTTCCACCGCGGCGTTCCGGCGAGCGTAGATGGCTTCGTCGGCCTCGCGCAGCAACCGCTCGCGGGCCCCCGCTTCCAGGGCGCGCGCAGTCTCGGGCGAGGGACGGATCGCGAGGACCGACAGCCCGAGAACTTCGAGCCCAAGTGTGGCCAACTCCGTCGATGCCGCCAAGCCGGCCTGGACGGTGGCGACGATGGTTTCGGATGCGTTGATGGCTTCGCGCAACGGGAGCGTCTGCAGCCGGGCGCGGACCAGCACATTGACGACGTGGAGGATGCGCTGGGGCAGCATGGCCGGATCCTGCGAGAGGTAGGTCACCCCGTCGGCGGCGAGGGTGAAATCCATCAACTCCGCCAAACGCTTGGCGTCGGCGACGCGGAAGGTGACATGTCCCTGGATGGTGACCGTCTGGAAATCGGCTGTCCGCTCCTCGAACATAAACGGTACATCCGTGCTGGCCAATGGCACGGCGACCAGTGACGTGACCGGCGCGTAATAGAAGAAGGCCAATCCCGGCCCCTCGCGGGCCAGTCGGCCCTGGCGATACTGCAACAGGTAGGTGGTGGGCGGGACTTTGATGTAGCGAATGCCGAACATATCGACTCCTTGGTTTGAATGGACTTCGTGCGATGCGGCGACTCCTCTCTGGAACGGTGTCTTTGAGTCTCCAACTCACCAGCCGCAGCCCAGGGTCTGGAACTTCCGAAACCGGGGCCCACGACCTTCCGGAAACCCGCATCCACCTGCCATGGGAGCCTGCGCGATCGCCCTCCTTGGCGAACGGATTGATTGGTACACCCGAACCGACGATCTGTCAAATCGCGGCGAGCCCGAACCAGCAAAGAAGCCAATGACTTTTTCCGCCAGTCATCGCCGCGGTGGAAGCTCATCGCTTCGGCGGGGCGGCTTCGCGCACGACGGCGCCAAAGGCGTCGCTCAGGATCAGGAGGGCCAGGCGATCGGCCTGCTCGAGTTCGTTGGTGTTCAGCGAGGCGTAGTCGAAGCGTCCGCGCAGGTCGGTGTAGCCGTCCTTGAAGAACTTGACCTCCCCGTTCCTCGTTCTTGCGTACACCTTGACGTAGGCGCCCGGGACCGGTTTGCGCGACTCGGCGTGGGTCACCACCACCTGCCCGTAGGTCTCGATCATCTGCACTTTCAGCGTGTTGGCGTAGTAGGCCTGGGTCTGGCGCAGGCCCCCGGCCAGGGCTTCGACCATCACGTTCTTCGCGCGGAACTCCGGCGGCAGGTCGACCGACTGCGTGTCCTGATCGGCCGGCAGGTCGACAGGCTGGCTGCAGCACCGGCCGGATGAACGAGAACTGCGCCGTCCCCTCCTGCAGGAACGGACTGCGCGAGAACAGCAGCTCGATGTCCATCGGGTAGAAGTTCAGCGTGCAGCCCTCGAGGTTGCGGTAATCGAGCCGGATGCGGCCCGCCTCGACCTGCAAGGTCGAGCGCCGGCTCGCTCGCCGCCAGCGCACCCTGGGCCTGGTCGCGGTTTTCCTGTCGATCCACCTCGGCCGCGCCGCCTTCGATCTCGTCGATCTGGCTCAGCACCTGGGCGAAACGGGTGCGCCAGCGGTCCACCGCCGTGTCGGCGTGCGCCTTGGCCAGTTTGCGCGCGCGGTCGAGGTCGCCGCGGTAGAAGGCGAGGTACGCTTCGAGGTAGTCGCACTGGAGCTGTTCCGGCACCGCCTGACGGTTCGACCCGGGCGTACCAGTCGAGCGCCTCCTCGACCCGGTCCTGCAGGGTCAGGTAGTAGGCCACCGCCAGTTCGTCGACATCGGTCAGCGCGGGCTTGTAGCTCAGCACCTTCAGGAAGCGCTGGTACTGCTCGCGGAACCGGTTGTTCAGGATCTTCCGCTTCGCGCCGACCTGGTGGGCGCGCGGGTTGACCAGCGGCGCGTACTCGAGGTGCTGGTAGTCCAGGCGCTCGACCGGCTCGAGCACCAGCAGCGGGGACACGAGGTACAGCCCGCAGCGGTCCGCGAACGGCGAGTGCCGCAGGAAAGCACGGATCGTCGCCGGATCGTTGTGCAGGATGCCGTAGGACCACAGCGTGTCGTGGTAGACATGCCGGGACTCGAGCAGAGACGTGATCTGCTTGAACTCGTCCCGGTCCTTCATGCGCCAGGCGATCTCGTTCAGGTCCAGGCGGTGGAGGTTGGCCTGGCCAAGGAAGGCGAGGACCTGCTCCGGCGTGCCGTTCTGCGAGAGCCACGGCCAGGAGGTCTTGTCGATCTGTGAGAGGCGTTCGACGACGTTGAACACGAACGGCGCGGCGGCCGCGATCACCTGGTCATGTGCGCGAAAGGGTCACCGGGTAGTGCGGGAACCGGCCGGTCGCCGGGAAGTAGAAGTAGTACTCGATCGTCTGCGTGCTGTAGGGTTCGAGCAACAGGTACACGCCGCGGGTGTAGAAACCGTTGTTCACGGGGATCGCGCCCCGCGGGATCTGCAGCAGCACCTGCAGCTTCTGGCGGTTGCCGCTGGGGTTGGTCAGCACCACCTGCGCGCCGTAGACGACGTGCGGCAGGAATTCCTCGCTCACGTACTTGTCGAACCGCTCGTTGTTCTCGTGACGGTAGCGGTCGTCGGCGCGGAAGAAATGCTGGGCCACCAGCACCCCGCCCGGACTCATCCACCTTCGTGGTCTCGCGGATTTCGCGGTGGAACACGAGCAGCGGCGAGCCGGCTTGCACGGTGTACTGGCGGCCCTCGAGCTTCTCCTCGTGTGGCGCCCGCCTTGAACGGCAGGTCGAGCACAGCCAGCGCCAGCATCATCTCCGTGAAGTTGCGCGTGGCCTGCGGGAACGATCGCACAGGAACGGGGCCTGGCCCGTCGTGCTCGGCGTAGTCGGCCCAGAACTCGTTCACCGCGACCAGGTCGGCCAGTTGCTGCTCGATCGGCAGGTGGTAGTAGTTGTTCTCGGCCCACTCCTTGGTCTGGTCGAGCTTCTGGAAGAACCGTCGCGCCTGCGCCGCGTCCCAGGGCTTCCTGGGCAAAGAACAGTTGCTCCGCTTCCTCGTTGCCTGCCGCGTCTTTGCCGGCAGCCGTCGCGCTTCGTGACGCGCTGCCGCAACAGGCCAGAGGCCGCTGTCGCCGGCTTTGCCTCGGTCGCGCCCTTCGCGAGATCCACTTCTCCTCCCGGACCGGTTCAGCCAGACTCGCGCCAGCCAGCGCTCCGCCGCTCCAGCCCCGCCGCTTGCCTGGCCGGAGCTGCGGCGAGCGCCGGCAGGTTCGTCTGCAACTCCTTCCCGAGGACGACCCGATCGCCGAGCGCGACCTTCTCTTGCTCGTCCAGTTTCAGACGCAGTTCCTCGATGGCTCCGCGTCACGCCACCGGGCGTTTCCAGCGCGCCGGTCTGCACGGCGGTGTCGAATCGCCGGTTGAAGTCCTCGAGGTCGGGCGGGATCAGGTCGGCCCGTTCGCGCACGTCGCGGGAGACCGAAGCCTGCTGCGCGGGGAGGCGCTTCCCGAGGAGGATTTGCTCCGCGACGTTCAGCCGGCCGAAACGCCACGGCTCCAGGTAGTCGGTGAGGTCCTCGCCGAGCAGCCAGCGATCCATGAAGGTCTTGTCCTTCTTGTTCTTGAGGTACGGCGCGATGACGGTCTGGAAGAACTCCGGGTCTTTGCGGTACAGGAAGAAACTCAGTTCGTGGCAGGCGTATTTCGAGTACCGCCGCTGCTTCTCGGCTTGGTCCAAGTCGGGCCAGGTCGTGATGAACGCGAATTCCTCGAAGGTCGGGTTGCCGCCGAGCGTCGCGAGCAGGTGGTAGGCCTTGGCGATGGTGTCGCAGGTCTCGAAGCGGGCCGAGGTCGCATCGGCGATGGCGAGGCTCCCCTTTGCCGGCACGGCCGTGATGAGCTTCTGCTCGCCATACGTCTTGGCCGGGTCCAGGCCCGCCACGAGGCGAAGGTCGCGGGTCTCGACGGGCGTGTCGGCGAGCGACACGTCCTTCAGGAGGGTGGTCACCGGGTCCACGGCGAGGATGCGCAGTTGCGGTTTGCCCTTCAGGTCCGCCAGCGGAATGCGCAGGAGGCCGTCCTTGTCAGGCACCAGGTTCCACAGCACCACCGCCGGCTGCTGCAGAAAGTCGAGCGACGCGTATCCCTCGGGCGGCTCGGGTGGAGCTGACTCGGTGCGCAGGGCGCCGCACTGGCGGCCTGGGCGGCGGCCGCCGGGCGACTCGCCGTAGGCGCCTCCTCCTGCGAGCACTTCGCCTTGCGTGTCCGTGTCGCGCATCGCCCATGGATTCAGCAGCAGGCCGGGTCGGTCCAGCATGTTGCCGGGGAACTTCTTGGCCAGTCGCCGGTCGAGGATGTAGCGGTACTCGTCGCCGATATCCCGGCCGGATTCGTAGAACGTCCGCGCGGACCGCCACACCTGCTGGAGCGGTGCCGGCGCGCCCGTGAAACCCAGCCTCCCGAACACGTCGTAGGCCGGCAGGTAGCGCGTCGCGAACACGTGGACGCGCGTGAAGGGCGTGGCATTCGCGAGGCGGATCGCCACCGCATCCGCCCCAACCTCGACCGCTGCCACCTCGAGCGATGCGAGACGCGGACGTTCCAGCGCCCGCCGCGGCGAGAACGTGAAGCCGTCCCGGTCTTCTCCCTGCGTCACGCGGATCGCGATCTCCTGCTCCGCGGGCTTGAGGTAGAGCGAGTAGTCGCCCGGCGGGCAGGTTCCGAAGCTCGAGCGAACCACCCTCGATGGCCAGGGCCGCGCGCCAGTCCTTCACGAACTGCCCGCCCCGCACCTCGAGCAGCGAGACCTCTGACAGCAGATCGGCACCCTCGAACGCGACCGGCACGCGCAACGTCTCGCCGGCGCGGCCCTGCAGAGCGATCGGGTAGGCGCAGGCTCCGCGCGCCGTGAACCACTGGTGCTCAGCGCCGCCCGGCTCCTTGACGCGGAACCGCTCGATCCCGGCGAGTTCGCCCAGCCAGGCGCGGCCCTGCGCGTCCGTCTGCAGTTCGGCGGTGCACCTCGTCGCGGAACAACCGGTGCTTGAAGGCACAGGCGAGCGGTTCGCCCGGCAGCGGCTCGCCGTTCTTGCCGCGCAGCTCGACGATGTAGCCGGCGCTCGTGCGGCTGACGTGCAGGTCCTGCACCGCCGGGCTGCGGTCGATGCCGTTCAGGGTGAAGGTCGCGCTGCCGGCCAGGTCCTGCTTCTTGTTCTGGCTGACGTTCTGGATCCGGGCCTTCAGCGTCACGGCGAGCCGGACCGTGTTCGCAGGAACGAGGAACTCACAGACCGTTTCCGCGTCCTCGCGCAGCTCGAGGGCCGGGATTTCCTTCTCGGTCACGATGCCCTGGAGGTCGACCGACCGGATCGCCAGGCGCGGCTCCTCGAGCAGCTTGAGGCTCGTGGGCTGGCCGTTCACGCGCAGCACGGGCCGCACCGCCAGCTGCGCCTTCTCGCCGCGGATCAGCGATTCGCGGTCGACGTAGATGCCCGCGTTCAGCTCGTAGCTCTCGGCCAGGTGGTTGAACCGCACGAGCGTAGCCAGAGCCGTCGTGCTGGACGATGAGCGTCTCGGACTGGGGCGCCGTGCTGAACGGCACCAGAATCCGCCCGTCGGGTCCCGACGCTGAATTCGCGGCCGCCCAGCCAGGCGCGCGCGTCGGGCAGGCGCCGGCTGGATTCGTCGAGCACGGTGAAGGCGTGGCCGGCGGGCGTGACTTCCTGCAGCACGCCCAGCCGCCCCTTCTGCACCAGCGCGCGGCTGCTCTTGCCGTTGCCGATGAGCTCGACGACGTAGACGCCCGCGGGCCTTGAGCTCGGGGAACTCGAAGGTCCGGGCCGACGCGGCGCTCGGGCGGCTCCTGGTACTCCACGCGCCGCTCGGAGGAGGCCACCAGCCCGTCGAGGTTGAGCGCGAGGTTCAGCGGCTGGCCGGTTTCGCGGTAGTAGTTGAAGGTGTTGATCTCGTAGACCTTCACGATCAGCGACGGGCACGTTCTTGACGAAGGCGGCCAGCTTCACGGGGTCGTCGACGCCGATGACGTCCGGGTTGTCGGGCGCGAAATCGATGTCCACCCGTTCCTTGAGGCGCCGGTATTCGTCCGGCGCGAGCAGGGGCGACCACTGCTGCGGATCGCCGACGCCGTGGACGATCTTGGCCTCGGCGAAGAGGCGCTTGAGGAAATCGTCGCGGATCCACGGCCTGTACTCGTCGTGGTTTGCGGCGTCCTCGGAAGAAATGCAGCAGGAAGTCGCGCACGAGCGGCTCCTCGTTGGCGATCGGCGGGAGCGAGATCAGCCCGAACGCCTGGTCCAGGCGCGCCAGGTGATCGCCGCGGGGCAGTTGCTGGCGGATTTCGTCGCGCAGGTAGGACACATCGCGCGGCAGCTTCACGTACTCGATGAACGCGATCGTGGTCGTACACGCCCTGCTTCTGGTCGTGACGCAGGCGGTGGTAGAGGACGTGGGCCTTGAGCGAATTGTGGACGGGATCGAGCGTCTTCACGAACGCCCAGAGCCGTTCGAGGTAGGCCTCGCGGGCGTCGGCGTCGGTCTCCAGTTCCACCTCGTTCTCCGGCGCCAGCTTGGCGAGGTACAGGTTGACGAACGCCATCTGGTTCCGCAGGGCGGGCTCCTTCTGCAGCAGTTCGTCCATCTGCGCCAGGGTCAGGCGCTGGTGGATCTCCAGGCTGCCGAAACCGCGGCTGTCGCGGTACTTCAGGTCGGCGACGATCAGGTCCACCAGACCCGGGCAGTCCGGACGCTGAAGGCGCGCCAGGAGGTTGCGGCGCTGGTCCTCGCGTGAGCGATTGCACGGCCGCCAGCTCGAGCCCGGCGTTTTCGATTCTCTCCAGATTGCCCGGCTCCGCGGCCAAGGCCCGCTTCAGCAGCGCGTCGCTGCGGATGAGGGAGTTGTCGAGCTTGGTGGGAGCGTCGCTGCGGCGTTCGCCGGTCTTGCGGGCGTGGTCGAAGTGGAGGTCCAACTGCTCGCGCAGGTACGTCAGTGTCCGCGGCGGGTCGTTCTCGTAGTCCAGCAGGGCCTGGCGGTTCAGCAGCTCGCGCAGCCCGTCCACGACGTTCCCGTTGCGCTCGCGGAGCCAGCGGTCGACGACCTCCTGGAATCGCGCGCGCTGCCCGGTGTTCTGCGCCTGGAGCGCGTGGTAGTAGAAGTAATCGTCCGTCCCCGGGACGAGTTCCTTCAGCGCGGCCGCGCGGTCGTCGGCCAGGCTGAAGGTCTCGAGGTAACCGATTTCCTGGGCTGAAATGCTCCAGGCCATCAGGGCAATACACCCAACAGACAACCTTGTTTTCATATTCGACAACGCGTCGCGATGCTCATCCTCGTGCCGAGGCCACTCAGGCGCGCATTGAGCTTCCTTCTATACGACCCCGCAGTCGAATGTTTCTTAGCCGAGAACCGACCCGAGCTACAAAGAGCCTGGAGAAAGGCAATGGGGTCGCATCGAAATAGTTGATAAATAGACGGCACCGAACACGGGCTCCTCACAGCGCTCTCCCATGACATCGTTGCATGCCGCTGACCTTCTGGGCGACGCCAGTCGCCCCAGACAGCGCGGCGTCCGTCGAGCTACCCCTCGCATACGTGGCTCCCCGAGCATCGGATATCCGAAGGCTTTGGTTGCGGCCTGAGCCGCGCTGTGGCAGAGCGCTGGCACGATATGTCAACTATTTAGATGCGACCCCATTGGCGTTTCGGTCTGAGGCGAAGCCTCGCTAACCCGGAAACCTCACCAGTGGGGCGGTCGCGGCATACCTGACAGTCCGCGGGTGAGATTTCCGGGTCATTCGCCGTTTTCATTGATGCCGGGGATGGGCACGGGGAAGACGGCGTTTTCTCGTCGACCTCGCGGCGCAGGAGTTCCCTGGCCTGTTGGATCAGGTTGGCGCGCGTGGCGGCCAAATCCTCCGTCTCACCCCGGTCTTGAACCAAATCGTACACTTCCCACGCGCCGGGTTTCCTGGTGTTCAGTCCCTGCCGGACGACTTTGAAGTTGCCAATCCGCACGGCAACCTGGCCGCCGTACTCGGGGAAGACCCAGATCATGGGCTTGCGCGAGTCGAGCCTCTGGCACTGGCCTGTAAGCACCGGCCAGAGGCTTTGGCCATCGAGGCCTCCGGGCTTCTCGAATCCCGCGGCATCGCACAGCGTCGGGAACCAGTCGGCGAAATAGCCTGGCGTGTCTCTCACCGCGCCGGCTGCGATGCGGCCGGGCAGACGCGCGATCATCGGCACGCGCATGCCTCCCTCATACACGCTGCCCTTGTAGCCGCGCAGGCCGGCGGTGCTGTTGAAGAACTTCGGGTCCGCGCCGCCCACATGGAAACGCGATTCCGCGCGCCCTTCGTGCGTGGCACCGTTGTCGCTGGTGAAGACAACCAGCGTGCGGTCCGCCACGCCCGCGCGGTCGAGCGCCGCGAGCACGCGGCCCACAGAGCCGTCCAGGTCGCTGATCATCGCCGCATAGCCGGCGCGCGGCCGCGGATGCGGCAGGTAGCCGTTCCCGCCGCGATAGCCCTCCTTGTCCCATTCGGCGGGGAACCTCTCCACTGAAGCGCGCGGCGGGTGGATGGCGACGTGCGGTTCGGTGAAGGGCAGGTAGAGGAAGAACCGGCGCGAGGCGTGCGCGGCAATGAACTTCTCGGCCTCCGCAACCAAGAGCTTCGGCGCATGGGTCTCGCCGATCCAGTCTTCGAGCTTCACCTCGCCTTCGGGTTGCTTGGCGTGGCCGGGGACAGGCTTGGTATTGATCGTGACCTTTTCCGCGTTCCGCCACAGGTGCGGCGGGTAGTAGCTGTGCGCGAGAGCCTGGCAGTTGTAGCCGAAGAACAGATCCAAGCCCTTGCGGTTCGGATCGCCCGTGCTGCCCACCGGGCCGAGTCCCCACTTGCCCATCGCGCCCGTGGCGTAGCCGGCCCTTTGGTACACCTGCGCGATGGTCAACGCCGCTTCGGACAGCGGATGCTGCCCTTCGGTGAACTCCGGGAAAGTCAAGCGGGCCTGTCGATTGCCCCGGACTTCGGCATGTCCCAAGTGTTTGCCGGTCATCAGCACACAGCGCGATGGAGCGCACACGGGCGCGCCACTGTAGTGCTGCGTGAAGCGCATCCCCTGCGCGGCGAGGCGGTCGATGTTCGGTGTTGGGAATCTTCTGCTGGCCGTAGCAGCCGACCTCTCCCCAACCCAAATCGTCGGCGAGAATGAAGACGACGTTCAGCTTGTCCGCTGCGGAAACGGCAGGAATGGCGCCGACGACCAAGAACGCCAGGAGGCAACAGATGCTCAGAATCTGGTCCGCATGGGAGGACGCCTTGAGAACCGTTCCCCACACCAACAGCCCGGCCAGCGACCCTCGGATCCTGTGGGCAATCGGAAGAGCGTGCATGGGCGAACCCTGGGAGATCCCCGGCAGAAGGGCAAGCGCAACTCACCCGCATTGCAGACATCTTACGAAATCCGACCGCCCTCCAGGGGAAGGCGCAGGCGCTGAAGCGTTTGGCGCAAAAGCCGCGAGAGGACACTGAACACGAGCTTCTTACGACGGAGCGCAGGAACGATATGTCCACTCTTTCGATGCGACCCCTTCGGCCCTTCCCAAGTGTGTGCGGCCTGCCGGGCGCACAACGAAAAGGGCCTGCGCTCGATGCGCAGGCCCTGCGGAATCTCGACGCAACTCGCGACGTCGCCCTGAAGCTCTTATGGGCACACCACGACCGCACCCACGCGCCCATCCGGGTCGACAGCCCAGACCGTTGCGCTGCCGCGGACCGTGATAATGGCGGCGGTTCCATACTTGCCTGGCTTCACCGTGGCCACCGTCGCCTTGCTGACGCGCACCACGTCCTCGCAGGCGTACGGCCCAGCCACGAATGCGGGCGTCGCCGTGTCCCCAACGTAAAACGTGAGGGCGCTGCAGGGGTAACAATCGCTCGTCCCGGTCAACGCGCGGTAGTACCGCGAACTGTTGGACACCTTCGTCGATGGCGTGCAAATGGCCACCGGAGTGGTGCATGCCGGCTCCCACTCCTTTTGGTAGGAGCCGATAACATCACCCGTCAGTAGTGGCTCTGAGCCGTCACCGGGGTCTTGTTCACCGAACATTTTATAAGTCGCAGCAAACCAGTCACCCCCGGCCCAAGGCGGGTCGAAGTGAGCCATCAGCAAATAGTACCGCTTGCCTGCCTCCAACGAGATGTACTTATTGCCATCGACCACAGACATCGGCCCGCTCCACTGATTATACGGACTCTTATCGGAACGGCCCAAATCGAGGTCGTAGTCCATGCTTGTAAACCACGCGCGAGACCCACTGCTCCAGCCCATCACGCTCAGGACCGTCTGCTTGTTCGCAGGGTCTTCATCCGTGCTCAGGTAGATCCAGACTCGATCCGCGAAGGCGGTGAAGAACACATAGTCGCCCGTCTGGGGCGGGACAAAACAACCCTCGATTGTGTCAAAATACTGTCTATCAGGATCGACGGAGAGGTCGCGCCACACCCCGTTGGGCGGATACTCGTACGCCGCCAGCGCGTCCACCCGATCCGGGTCATCCGGGAAACGTGGGTCATCAAAGAGCGGCTGAGGCGGAGCAGCCAGATCGAAGTACCACGGTTGCGCTTCCATCTCCGGCTGGAGCCATGAGAATCCACTGTACTTCTTGTGAATCACCGTCCCCGGTTGAAACACGTCTGCCTGAACTGAAGTCACGGCTGCCGCCAACACCAAACCGAGTGCGATCAGTATAACGGATGAGTTTCTGTTCATATTGTTGTTGTCCAGCTTTATGGGCAGTGCTGCCTCCCTCCTCAAGCGTTGCCACCGCTTACCCAGCCGCAAGGGCCATCATCATGGTCCTCGTGGTCACATCTTTTCTTACACCACACCCTTTTCTTGGTGTAAAGCAGAATCCTCGCAGAATCCTCGCAGACTGGACCGAAACCGAAAGACCGAAGTTGAATGGGGTGGCATCTCAACAAGAGCGCTTTGCGGCAGCGCAGAAACGATATATGAACTCTTTAGATGCGACCCCTTCGGCCTTCCAGCGCGGCAGGCGCGGGGGGCGGGGGGGGGCGGCGGCGCACAAGCCTTGACGGGATGGGCAGTTGTGACACATTTTGTTTCACATGAAGACAGCAACGATCCGACAAGTGCGCCACGATTTCAGCGCGGTCCTGGCTTGGGTGGCCCAAGGGGAGGAAGTCACGGTCTTAAACCGGACGCGGCCCGTCGCGCGGATTCTGCCGCCACGCCCCGAAGTCCCCGCCAAGGTCAAAATGCCGGACTTCGCCGCCCGCGCGAAGGCCATCTTCGGGAAGAAACGCACCCATTTTTCAGACGGCGTGCTTCAGGAACGGGAGGCCAGCCGATGCTAGCCTACGCCGACACGAGCTTTCTCGTGTCCCTTTACGGGCGGGATGCGAACAGCGCGCCGGCGCAGCAGATGGCCGCAGCTCTTAAGGTCCCGCTCGCCTTCACGCCCTTGCTTCGGCACGAGGCGCGAAATGCCATCCGCCTCGCCGTCTTCCGCAAGGAAATCACGGCGGTCGAACGTCAGCAGGTCATTGCGGCGATTGAAGCCGACGTTGAAACCGGCGCCTTGGCGGGCAGTCCCCTGACTTGGGCGGACGTGTACGCTCAAGCGGAAACCCTTAGTACCAACCACACCGAACAACTCGGCACGCGCGCTTCCGACGTGCTCCACGTTTCTGCCGCCCTCGCGCTTGGGGTGAAGGAATTCTGCACGTTCGATACCCGCCAGAAGGCCCTCGCCACCGCGGCGGGTTTGATGGTCAAACCGTAGACGAGCCAAAGCCGGCGGGAACAACCACGGAATACCCTCACCGAAGACACGGAAGGGCCAGTTTGGAAAAGGCAATGAGGTCGCATCTCAATACGAACTCTTCACGACGGAGCGCAGGAACAATATGTCAACTATTTAGATGCGACCCCATTGGCTTTCTTCAGTAGCGGGCCACGATGGTGTATTGCGCGGGCGCAGGATTGCGGATGCGCAGCCATTCCTTCGCCGTGTCAAAGGCCGTCGCATTGGCGCCGTTCACCGTCACGGAGCGGAGCATCCGCTTTTCTGGATGCCGCAGGCGCACCAGCAACGTCTGAGGGCGGCGGCTGCTGAGGAACTCGACGTTCGCCGTGATCCTGCCGCTCGCGGCGGCGCTTGCGATCTGGACGTGAACCGGCCCGAAGTACGTGGGCGCTCGCTCGATGGTGATGCGCTTACCGTCCGTCAACCAGGCGCGCGGGACGGCCGGGCCGATGAACAGCGTGCGATCGTCGTCCAGTTCGTGAAGCAGCAGGTTTCGATACAGTTCGAACCATGCGCCGTCGGTGCTCGGTGGCATAGAGTACTGCCCCCAGGCCCAGCGATGTTCCAGTGGCGTCAGTTGATGGTGCGAGAAGGCGCAGGCAATCATGCTGTAAAAGGCCCGGATGGCCGCCTCCGGTCGGTCGCGTCGGAGGTAGGCCGTGGCCTGTTGGTTGTACACGGGCTCGTTGGCCATGCCCCACTGGTTGAGGAACAGATTGTCCTCGTGGTCGTGCACGAGTGCGGTAGTGAGCCAGCCATGTGGGTCAAGGGCAAGGAGCCGGGAGAGGTGCAGCGCGCCGGTGTCCACGTCGGTCGGATACCACTGATCCAGCAGGCGGCGGGGCGTCAGCGCGTCGCAGGGCACGTAGTTGTTCCAGGTGCCGTCGGCGAGTTGCACGACAGGGGAGCGCACGCTGGCGCGGGCGAAGGCGCGCTCCGGCGGCAAGCTGGCCCGTGCAATCGAACTCGAGGCTCGATCCTCCTCCGGCGGCCGTGAGGGAGCGTCCGTGCACGGACCATCCTGCGTCCGGTTCGATCATCAGCCACACGGCGCCGGTCTCACGGTCCACGACGCAGGAGCGTCCACCGACCTGGCGCAACTCGGGATGGCGGTTCGTGTTTTCGGTGGCCAACCGGATACCGAAGCTGGCCCGGCCTGCACCGGTGAGATCGATTCGGGTGAAGAACACGCTGGCGACCTCGCCGCGCTGGGCAGGAGGCGTGTCGCGCAGAGGCGCGGCGAACGGAATCGGTGCGGCGAGGCGTGATCGGGGCGCACCTTGAGGTGTTCGAGCGGCGGGCCAACCACGGCGACCGACGCACCGGGCTGGACCCTCACATCATCGAACAAAGCCATGGCCAGGGTGAGCATTGCTCTGGGAAGGGCTCGTGATTTCATGTGTTTCTCGTTTGCGAATTCATCGCGGTGGTCTGCGGCCACAGGGTCTTACCAGAACCGCCAGCACAGGCAGGACCACGCAAGCGCGCAGAGCGCCCGCGGCGGGAACAGGAACACGTGGGCAAGCAGGATTGCTTTCGCGAACACGATCGTAGAAACGAGCACCCTGGAGGCGAAGCGCGACAGCGTGTGGCTGCGGGCGGTCAGTTGCCCGGCAAACGTCTTGGAGCGGATGATGGGGCCGGCTATGAGGTCGGGCAACAAGGCCACGAAAGCCGAGAAATCCGCGAACGACTTCGCTGGCGTGGGGTGTCTGCTGCCGAACGTGTCGCAGACAGTCGGCTTGCGGTCGATCAACCAGCTCGACCAGCGGGCGCCTTTAGCCCCGTTGTCGCTCGAACACTCGGAGGCCAGAGCCCGACCGGCC
>CAWJWM010000028.1:0-69001 GCA_963846445.1 uncultured Verrucomicrobiae bacterium
AGCGAGGCGTCGGACGCCGGTGATGGTGGTGACCGCCCAGCGCAGACGAGTTGTTCACGCCCCACCTCGGCCTGGGGCGAAGCCTCGCTAAGCTGCTCGTCATGCATCTGGGTCATTTGCGTTTGCGCGATTTCCGCAATTACGCGCGGCTGGATGCGGATTTCCCGCCGGGTTTTCACCTCCTGACGGGAGACAATGCCCAGGGCAAGACCAACGTTCTCGAAGCCATCTATCTGCTGGCTACGTTGCGCTCCTTTCGCGGCGTCGGGGGCGCGCAGATGGTGCGGCACGGGCAGAAAGGCTATTTCGTCGGCGCCACCGTCGTTGGCCGGGGAACCAGCGAGATCAAGCTCTACTGGTCGGCGGCCGAAAGGCGGATCGCCCTCAATGGCCAGCCGGTGCGGCGGTTGACCGACTATCTCGGAGTGGTGCGGGTGGTGATCTTCTGCACCGAGGACCAGCAGTTGGTCAAGGGCCCGGGGAGCCGGCGGCGCCGATTCCTCGACCTGCTGCTGTCGCAGACGGCGCCGGCCTACCTGCCGCTCTTGCAGCGATACATGAGGGCCTTGCGCGCCCGCAACGCTCTGCTCAAGCAGCGGGCTTTCGATGAGGCAGCCCTGGCCAGCTTCACCCAGGAGGTGGTTGCCGCCGGCAACGAGATTATGCGTTGGCGCCGCGACCTGCTGCCCCGGGTGTCGCCGTTGGTCGCGCTTGCGTATCGGCAGATCGCTGGCGACGCCGAGGAACTGCGACTCGATTACCAGCCGAGCGCCAAAGGGGATTTCGCTGTCGACTTGGCCCAGGCCCGGGCCAAAGAGCGCGCGTTTCGCACCACGGTATGCGGCCCGCATCGCGACGATCTGCGGCTGCTCTTGGACGGAAAAGCGGCGGCGCAATTCGCCAGCGAGGGACAGCAGCGCACACTGGCGATCGCCCTGAAGATGGCCCAGGCCGAGTATGTCACAGGCCTGTACGGGACGCCGCCGATTCTGCTGATCGACGATGTGATGGGCGAGTTGGACGCAGCGCGCCGCAACGGTCTGCTGCCGTTGCTCGAGCGGTCTCACCAGGCGAGCGGGCAGGTCTTCATGACCTGCACACAGGAGAACTGGCCGCGCGAGCTCGCCCGTCGGCTCCAGCGGTGGGAAGTCCGCTCCGGCACTCTGTCGACTATGGGGGTCAGTCAATAGTATTATGCTATTCTCCCTGTGGAGTTCTTCCACTCAAGATGTGCGAAAGACGGGGGATGAGTCTCCACGCGCGGCCGCTAAGGCGCGCTGAGAGAGGATCAATAATACTATGATACTATTGACTGACCCCCATGGTAATCGCTGCTTGACCTGGCTTGGGGATGCGCCTAGCGTCGGCGCTGTATGTTCCGGATCGCAAGGCAGAACCTGTTGCTGGTCCTCGTCGTCGTAGGCGGCGTGGCCGCGGGGTTTTGTCGTGCGTAAGAGGATTCTGACAAACCACCCACGGCTGGCCGACGGTCGTGGGTTTTTTGTTACCCGCACCCGGTCGCCACTCTATCGTAGAAGACAAATGAACAACAGCCCCAAGACACCGTCTCGCAAGACGGCTGCGGCCCGCCCCGGCGCCAAGACATCGTCCGAACCTGCCACTCCTGATCTCGGGAGGCAGGCCGTGGCCGACCGGGTCCAATGTCTCGAACGTGAGGGCGTGCCGCCCATCGGCAAGGCGGCGGCCAGCGCCGGCGGCGCTCTGCTCGGGAGCCAGATCCTGGTCAAATGCCTCGAACGCGAGGGGGTGCGAGGCGATTTTTGCCTATCCGGGCGGCGCCAGCATGGAGATCCACCAGGCTCTGACCAAGTCCGAAGGAGATTCGCGTTTACCTGCCCCGCCACGAACAGGGCGGGGTGTTTGCGGCCGAGGGTTACGCGCGGGCGACGGGCCGGGTGGGGGTTTGCATGGCCACCAGCGGCCCCGGCGCGACGAATCTGGTCACCGGGATCGCCGATGCCTACATGGATTCGGTGCCGATCGTGGCGATCACCGGCCAGGTGCCGCAGGCCATGATCGGCAAGGGCGCGTTTCAGGAGACCGACATCTTACGGCATGACGCTGCCGGTGGTGAAGCACAGCTATCTGGTGACCGACATCCAGGAGCTGCCGCGCATCGTGAAGGAGGCCTTCTACATCGCCCAGAGCGGACGGCCCGGTCCGGTGCTGATCGACGTCCCCAAGAACGTCCAGCAGCAGCGGGCCCAGCCGGTCTTTCCGGACGACGGTGACGCTGCGCGGCTACAATCCGGACCGCCGGGCCGACGATGCCGCGCTGGACGAGGTCCTCGCTCTGATCGAGAAGGCCGAGCGCCCGGTCATGTACGCGGGCGGCGGCATTATCACCGGCGGGGCGGCCGACGAACTGCGGCAGTTTCGTCGCGGCGACGCGGATTCCGGTGACGACCACGCTCATGGGCTGCGGGGCGTTTCCGGAGACGATCCGCTGTCGCTCAAGTGGCTGGGGATGCACGGCACGGCCTACGCGAACTGGGCGGTGGCCGAAGCCGACCTGCTGCTGGCGTTCGGCGTGCGGTTCGACGACCGCGTGACGGGCAAGGTCGACAAGTTCTGCGAGCACGGCACGATCGTGCACATCGACATCGACGCCTCGGAGATCAACAAGAACCGCAAGGTCCATCTGCCGGTCATCAGCGACATCAAGTATGCGCTCGCGCGGTCTCAACGCCCGGCTGGCGAAGCGTCCGCTCGCGGAAGACGTTCGCCGCCTGGCACCGGCAGGTGGCGGAGTGGAAGGCCAAGGCCCCTCTTCACTACCAGGTCACCGAGGAAGTGCTCAAGTCGCAGCATGTGCGCGATCACATGGGCGGCGACTCCAGCGAGGTCATTCTGCCCCAGGAAGCCATTGCCCTTCTTTACGAGTTGACTCGGGGCGAAGCGATCATCACCACCGGCGTCGGCCAGCATCAGATGTGGGCCGGGCAGTTCTACCAGTTCAAGCACCCGCGCCAGTTTCTCACCAGCGCCGGGCTTGGGCTCGATGGGCTATGGATACCCGGCGGCGCTCGGCGCCAAGGTGGCCTTTCCGGACCGTCAGGTGGTCGACATTGACGGCGACGGGTCGTTCCTGATGAACGTGCAGGAGCTGGCGATGGCGCACATCGAGGGAATCGCCGCCAAGGCGATGATCCTGAACAACCAGCATCTGGGCATGGTGATGCAGTGGGAGGACCGGTTCTACCAGGGCAACCGCGGCCACACCTACCTCGGCGATCCCGAGAACAAGCGGGCAGATCTACCCGGACTTTGTCGCCATCGCCAAGGCGTTCAGCGTGCCCTGCGAACGAGTGATCCATCGGAGGGACCTGCAGGGCGGCGATGCAGCGCATGCTCGACTCGGATGAGCCCTACCTGCTGGATGTCATCACGCCCTACACCGAGCACGTGCTGCCTTTCATTCCCGCCGGCGAAGACGGTGAAGGAGATGATCTGGCAGTAGGGGGTTGCGCGCTCATGGGCGATCACGTGCTCATCACCGGCGGGGCCGGCTTCATCGGGTCGCACCTGACGGAGCGTCTGCTCGCCGGTGGCGAGCGCGTGACGATCATCGACGACTTCTCGACGGGGAGCCGCGAGAACCTCCGTCGTGTCGAGGGGCATTCCCGGCTTCGGGTGATTGAAGCTCGAGTCTCGCGTTGCGCTGGTTTAGCGGACATGGTGGGCAGCGCGTCGGTGGTCTATCACCTGGCCGCTGCCGTCGGGGTGGATCTTGTGGTGCGGTCTCCGATTCGGACCATCGAGACGAACCTCGAGGAAACGGAGGCCATTTTGGGGGCAGCGGGGCGGCATCGAGTGCCCCTCTTGTTGACGTCCACTTCAGAAGTCTACGGCAAGAGTCTGAAGGAGGAGTTTGACGAGGACGACGATCTGCTGATAGGGCCGCCGCACCTTGGGCGCTGGAGCTACGCGTGCTCGAAGCTCATGGACGAGTTTTTGGCTCTGGCCTACATGCGGGAGCGCGGCTTGCCGGTCATTATTGCCCGGGTGTTCAACACCGTGGGGCCCAGGCAAACCGGCCGATACGGAATGGTGCTTCCCCGTTTGATTGCGGCGGCTCGGGAGGGTCGACCCTTGCGTCTTTTCGGTGACGGGCAGCAAACGCGGTGCTTCGCATACGTCGGGGATACCGTGGAGGCGCTGACTCGTCTCCGCGAATGTCCTTCGGCTTGGGGGGGCGTCTTCAACGTGGGCGGCACCGAAGAGATCACAATCCGGGACCTGGCCCTGCTGGTGAAAGACATTTTGCAGTCGACGTCCGATCTCGAATTCGTTCCCTACGATGTTGCTTACGGGCCGGGTTTCGAGGACATGCGACGCCGCCGTCCTTCCGTGCAGAAACTCGAACGGTGGACGGGGTTCAGGCCTTCGACGCCGCTGGCGGAGATCATTCGGCGCACGGCGGAAGCGGACTCTGGAGGTGGGTCGGGTTCGAACGATGCAGTCCGAGCGGCGCCCGATCGCTGATCTGGCGTCGTCTGAGGCGCGGCCTGGCTAAAAAAAAGGCACCCTTTCGGGTGCCTTCGGATGTGTGAAAGACGAGACTGCTCAGTTGTTCTTGTTGGGGACGTAGGGGAACAGGAGCAGGTGATCTTCCTGGGAGTTCTTGATCTGCTCGCGCAGACGGGCTCCGGTGACCTGCTGCACGCTGCCGTCAGACAACCCGACGTTGCCGGCGCCGTTGTGCATCGAGGTGGACCAACCGGTGGTCTTCATGGTGGTGTCCATGAGGTTCCACTTGAGTCCCGGGGATTGCTTGTTGTAGGCGGTGCCGCCACCGACGCCGGGGTTGAGGGTGGTGTTCGTGATGTTTCGATCGCCCGCGAGAATCACCTGCGGTCGGCTCTCGTCGGCATCGGGATTCACGAAGTAACTGACGCCACCGTTCTTCCCGCCTTTGGCGAAGTCGGCCAGGTTGACCATACCGACGAAGTTGCTGGGGGCAACACGCCCGCTGTCAGACGGGCAGACCACCGTCTTGGGGGTCGCGAGTTCGTTCGAGAGTGCGGCAAACACTCGGAACGTGTTCACGGCCAGCATGTTCGGGCTGGTGCCAAGCCAATCCGAAACGCCGCCCTCGTTTGTGGTCACAGACATCGGGAAACGATCGCCGTTGTCGGTGGCGAACAGGCGGAAGGCGATCCCGACCTGTTTCAGGTTGTTTGCGCAGTTAATGCGTTGCGCCTTCGCCTTGGCCTTGGCAAGCGCGGGCAGGAGCATGCCGGCAAGGATGGCGATAATGGCAATCACGACCAACAGCTCGATCAGCGTGAAAGCCCCGTTCTTGTTCTTCCGAAGTAGTCGGCTCATACGATCTTTATTTTTGCTTTACTGTTTTAGGGTTACGGTTCGCGCACTCTAGAGGATCGACTCCGAGTGTCAACGAATTTTCGTATCTATTGACAGCACTACCAGTGCCAGCTTGAACAGAATTGATCTTCTTCTTGAAGCATCCATCTAACGCATTGATGATCAATGCAATAATTGTCACGGACTGGAGGCAATCAGCGACTTAGACCGGTGCTCGCGCCGCGCGCGGCGTCGCGAGCGAGGCGGCGGCCGCTCGGAGTGATAGGGTGGGCAGGTGCGACGAGCGGGCACACGCTGCGGTGCGGAGGCGCGTGGCTTTGGGTTCGCTCCGCTTTCCTATTGCGATCACGGGCCGATTTGCGAGACTTGGTGTCGCTCATGGGTTCTCTGATCCTCAACTGCCTGGGCACGGGCGATGGCTGGCCTTGTGCGGATCGATCACACTCGGCCTTTCTCTACCGATTTGCCGAGGCGGCCTTTCTGATCGACTGCGGCGAGCCGATCAGTCGGGCGCTCAAGGCGGCGGGCTGGAGTTACGACCTGATCGATCGCGTTTTCCTATCGCACCTGCATTTCGACCATTCGGGGGGCTGTTCATGTTGATGCAGGGTTTCTGGCTGGAGGCGAGGCGGCGAGCCTTGCCGGTGCACATGCCCGAGGAGGGAATCGTGCCGATCCAGCGGATGCTCGAGGCCGGGTGCGTGTTTCCGGATTTGTTGCCCTTCCGCTTGAGGTTCGAGGCGATCCGTGCTGGGCATGCGGTGTCGAGCCGGGGTGTGAAGGTGACGCCCTATCTGACCACGCATTTGGACCGGCTCCGGGCGCGATTCCAGGCGAAGTACGCCCAAACGTTCGAGGCATTCAGTTTTTTGTTGGAGGGGGACGGTTTGCGGGTGGCGCACTCGGCTGACTTGGGGGCGGTCGAGGATTTGGCGCCGTTGCTCAGAGAGCCAGTGGACCTGTTGGTTTGCGAGTTGGCTCATTTCGAGGTCGAGCCATTGACCGCTTTTCTCGCCGAGCGTCCGGTCAAGCGGGTGGTGTTTGTGCATCTGGCCCGCGCTTTGCGAGCGGACCTCGAGGCCACGCGCAAGCGGATTCAAGCCGGCTTGGGGAAGATCCCGTTCGCGCTTGCCGGCGATGGCGAGCGTTTCGCCATCCGAGCCCCGGGAGTGGCGCGAGGTCGAATCCTGCTGACTGGACCGGGCCTTGCTTGGACCCTCACCGCCCCGCATGTCGCAGATGCTCAAATCGTCGGGGGCGATGGGTGCGGCCACGCTGATCAGCCGGGTGCTGGGGTTGGTGCGCGAGCAGGTGTACGCGGGTTTCATGGGGGACGGCGTGGTGGCCAGCGCGTTCAAGTTGGCTTACCAGGCGCCCAATCTGTTCCGTCGCCTCCTTGGTGAAGGGGCGTTGACGGCGGCGTTCATACCCATTTTCAAGCAGAAGGAGAAGACCGAAGGGGAAGCGGCGATGTGGGAGGCCGCCAACGCGGTGTTGTCGGGTCTGATCGTGTTTGCCTCGGTTGTGGTGGGGTTGTGTCTGGTGGTCTTGACGTTGTTTCTTGGGGCCTCGTCGCTGCGTTTCTCGACGGAGAGCGGGGCGGTGTTCCCGCCTTTTCCGATCCCGATTCTGGGGGAAGACACCCGCTTGGTGCTCAGGCTGTTGCAGGTCATGTTTCCCTACCTGGTGCTGGTGTGCGTGGCGGCGCTCTGCATGGGGGTGCTGAACGCGCGCGGCTATTTCTTCATTCCGGCCATGAGCGCGACGATGCTGAACGTGGTGATGATCGCCACGGTTCTGCTTGTGGCGCCGCGGTTCGGCGATCAACTGGAGACCCAGGTGTTCGCCCTCGCGCTGGGAGTGGTCGTGGCGGGGGTGGCGCAACTCGGGTTCCAGTGGCCTGCGCTCCGAAGGGACGGCTTCCGCTACCGCTGGATCGCGCCCTGGAGTCATCCGACGGTGCGCGAGGTCGTGCGGCGGATGCTGCCGGCCACGGTCGGTGTCGCGGCCTTTCAACTGAACGTCCTGATCATCGCCTGGGTCGCATTTTACGTGGACCGCACGCTCGTGGCGTCGTTCGATTACGCGGTCCGGCTGATGGAGTTTCCGCAGGGGGTCGTGGGCATTTCCTTCGCCACCTATTTGTTGCCCACGCTCTCGGGTCTGGCGGCCGAGAAGAAGTACCCTGAGTTCCGCTCCACACTGCGGGATGGGCTGGGGTATCTCTTGTTCGTCAATCTGCTCGCGTCGGCGCTCTTGTTCGCTTTGGCCGAGCCGATGGTCCGGCTGCTGTTCGAGCGCGGTCAATTCACGGTGTTGTCGACGCACCGGGCTTCGCTGGCGCTGGCCGGACTGGCGCCCGGTCTGGTGGCGTTTTCGAGCGTCAACGTTTTGGCGCGGGCGTTCTACGCGTTGGGGGACACCCACACACCGATGAGAATCAGCGTGGCGTGTCTGGTCTTGAACCTCGCTTGTGCGCTCTGGCTGATCGGTCCGTTTCGCCAGGCCGGCCTGGGGGTGGCGAACAGCTTGACGGCGGGGGTCAACGTCTGGCTGTTGATGCGCGCGCTCCGCAAGAAGATGCCCAAACTTGATTTCGCGCCGCTGCGCTCGGCGGTGTTGCTGATGTCGGCCTGCGCGGTGGTGACGGGGGCGTCCGCCTGGGGTGGACAATACCTGTGGCGCACCCGATGGGGACACGCCACGCTCTGGCTGAAGTTGGGCGAGGTCTTCGTGCCGATGGCGATCGCCGGGCTGCTGTATTGGGGCCTGGCGCTCGCGCTGGGGATCCCTCAGGCGAAAGAACTCAATCGCCTGCTGCTGGGCCGGCTCAAAAGCCGGTGTCTGCGCGCGCCCCCCTCAGAGTGGCCTCGAGGTTGATCGAACGCCTTGTCCACGGCTTGTCCGTTTTGGCGGCCGGGACGCTGTGTCCTTCCGGCTTGTGGACCCCGCGGCTGATGTCTCGCCGCGCGGGGGGGCGCAACCGAGAGCCAGAAAAGCCGCGTCTCAGGACTAGAATCCTTGAAGCCCCAAACATGTTGCGATCAAGTCAAGTTTGGCCTTCACCCCTATCCCTTTCGTTTCGCAAGGATTCTAAGGAGCGAGGCGCGGGAGAGAAGGGCAGGAAAGCGAGAGGGCGGTTCATGATGTCGAAGATTGGGATTTGGTCTGAGGCGCGCCTCGCTAGAGTTACTCCTCATTTGAAATCTGTAGTCAATGAGTCAAGTTTTTGTGCCGTGCAGCGGCGCCACTTAGCGAGGCGTCGGGCACCGGTGATAATGGTGGCCGCTCAGCGCAGACGAGCTGCTCACACGCCGCCTCGGTCTGAGGCGAAGCCTCGCTAAGCACTGCAGCATTGATGTCAGTCTGACGATGCCGGGCTGGCGGCGGTGTCCTGTTCGTCTCCCGAGTAGCGCGCGTTGGCGGGCAGGCGTCCGCGGACGCGCCGCACGCCATGTCCGGGGTTGGCGGAGAGGTGCTCGCAGATCTTGAAGACGGTCTCGGGATCGGCGGGCCCAGCGTACCTGGAGTCGGCGGGTGGCGGCAGGGACTGGGCGATCTGGCTGGCTGTCGCCGGCTCGGGCTTGCGGTCCGGCGTGCCTCGCAGGTAGGCCACGATTCGGTGCTGGAGTTCGAGGACCTTATCGGCGGCCACCTTGCCGGCCTGGACGCCGGGTTGGTGGTAGGGGTTGATGCCGATCAGGGAAGCGTATAGGCCGACCGCCCGTTCGAACAACGCGATCAAGACGCCGACACTGAAAGGGGAGACTTCGCCTACGGTGAGTGTGAGGGACTGGCGTGGGATAGCACTTTCGTAAAGGGCGCTGCGCGTGCCGAGCAAGAAGCCCGAGAGGTAATCGCCGCTGGTCGAGCCGAGCCTGTCGACTGCGATCGATTCGCCCAACCGATCGCGGAGCACCTCGATGAAGACGACAAAGAAGTTGGGCAGCCCGTCCCGCAACTGCTGGATATAGGCGTGCTGATCGGTCGATCCTTTGTTGCCGTAGACGGCCAGGCCCTGGTTGACGATGGCGCCCTGGAGATCCTTCTCTTTGCCGAGCGATTCCATCACCAACTGCTGCAGGTACCGCGCGATCAGATCGAGCCGGTCCTTATAGGGGATGACGACCATGTCCTTCTCGCCGCAGCCATTTCCGATGGCGTACCAGGCGAGGGCGAGTTGTGCAGCCGGGTTCTGGCGCCAGCGATCGAGGCGGGTGAGTTGATCGCACGTTCTAGCCCCCGCGAGCAGGCCGTCGGTGTCCAGACCCTGGAGGGCGGCGGGCAGGAGGCCAACGGCTGAGGTCTGGCTGGTGCGTCCCCCGACCCAATCCCAGATAGGGAATTGGCGGCGCCAACCATCCCTGATCGCCCGGTTGGAGAGGTCGCTTCCGGGCGTGGTGACGGCGACGGCGTGAGGTTCGAACTTGAGCCCGAGGCGTTGGTAAGCGGCTTTGGCTTCCTCCATCCCGTTGGCGGTCTCCTTGGTGCCGCCCGACTTCGAGATCACGATGCAGAGCGTCCGTCCCAAGTCCGGACCGATTGCCGCCAGAACGCGGTCCATGCCGTCGGGGTCGGTGTTGTCGAAGAAGAAGAGTCGCATCCGGTCGGTCAAAGGATGGCCGAGGGCCTGGGAAACGAACTGCGGCCCCAGGGCGGAGCCGCCGATGCCGATGACCAGCACGTTCTTGAACGGGCCGCCGACGCCAGCGACGCGGCCTTCGTGGACCTGGCGCGCGAAGCTCTGAATCGAGGCGTAGGCGGTCGCGATCTCGAGGCTGATCTGGCAGGCGCGACTCCGGCCGGTGTCGGGGTCCTTCTCCTTGCGTGGGGCCAGATCCGGAGCCCGCAGCCAGTAGTGGCCGACGCGGCGATTCTCGTCGGGATTGGCGATCTCTCCCGCTTCGAGTTGCTGCATGGCATGGAAGGCCGCAGCAAGTCGATTTGCCATCATCGAGCGAAAACCTGGCGGGAAATCCACCCGGCTGAGATCCACCGCGAGATCGATCGCAGGGAAGTACCGATAGCTGTTCGCGAATCGTTGCCACGTGTTCATAACGTCAGGGATTTAGCGGGGCTCCCCCTCAGACCAAGGGAGCATGTCGCCAGATTGTGTGCGCTGAGCTCGAGCCGGGGTCACCGACAGTCGACACCTCGCTATGGGGCGCCGCTGCACGGTGCAGAAACTCGACTCATTGACAGCAGATTTCAAGAAGAGAGTCACATTAACCGCTGGACGCCAGTCTACGCCAGACGCCAGCAGCCTGGGAACGGAGAAATGCGAATCGCAGCAGCGGCCGGTGCACCCCTTACCGGGAACGCTTCCGAAATCGGCATTGCATGGGCAGGGGGAGCCGATAGAATCCTCGAAATCCCAAACATGTTGCGATCAAGTCAACTTTGGCCTTCACCCCCATCGCCTTCGTTTTGCAAGGATTCTAAGGAGCGAGGCGCGGGAGGGGAGGGCAGGAAAGCGAAAGGGCGGTTCATGATGTTGACGATTGGGATTTGGTCTGAGGCGTGCCTCGCTAGAATCCCGGGCATGCCCAGCACGTGTGACGCCCTCTGGCGGGTGGTCCCTTGGCGGGCGGCGTGAGGGCTTGAACCATGACGGATCCGGCGGCAACCCCAGCGAAACACGTGGGGCTGGTTGTTCACGTGCCGGGACTGGGTGCCGTTCGCCTGCTCCAGGCCCTGGCACACAATCCGGAGACCACACTCTATCAGACCGACCGCGCGGGTGTGGTGGTCAAGGTGTTCGACCTGAGTTGTGGACGATCCGACGAGATCGGGTATGGGCCCTATCTGAACTTCCAGTCGGAGCTGGCCAATTTCGAGGAGATCCATCGAATCGAGGGTTTGCGCCCGCACGTGCCCGCGTACTACGGGGCGAATGCGGATTTCGAGGAGAAGTACGCGTTCATCGCGATGGAATATCTGCAGGGGCAGAATCTGCGTTCGTGGGCTGAGGACGCGGCCGAACGCGGGTACGGGCCGGAGGCGCTCGACGATCTCCGGCGCGCCACTCACGAAGTCTTCGCCATCCTGGACTTCTTTCACCGGCACGACCTGCTGATGATCGACTTCAAGCCGGACAACGTGATCCGTCTCGATGACGGGACTGTCAAACTGGTCGATCTGGGCGCGTTCTTCACCACGCGGCACCGCGGTGCTGTGAGCCAGTTCGTCTATGCGGCGACGCCTGACCACGCTGAAGTGCTGATCGACGCCTCGAACCTGCAGGCCGGCGTGCCGCTCACGGTCGCTTCGGACATTTTCTCGGCTGGCGTGGCGCTGTTCGAGATGGCGACGGGCCATTCACGGCTCGCTTTGGACCCGAATACCGCTGACGAAATGCTGGCAATGCCGTCGGTTTACCTATTTCGCGACTCCCAGATCGCCGATGTGTGGCGGGCCTTTCCTCACTTGCGAAAGGCTCTGCCTCTGGTGAAGACCCAACTCCAGGAGCGGCGCCTCCTCTTCTCGGAGGTTTGGCACCTGCTGAAAGCCTATGTCGCCGCCCGCGTGCCCGGTTGGGAGACTCTCCCGTCGGACCAACAGGACCAGATTGTGCTGTCCACTGGCACAACGTTCATTATGGAGCAGCTTCCCTCCCCGTTGACCTGGATGGCTGGAGCCATCGCCCGCGCCACCGTCCTCCGCAGCCTCCGGGTGCGCGACTTGCGGACGCTGGTGCAACTCCTCGGGAATCCCGCGCCCGACCACGTGTTGGCCGACGTGGCTGAACACAACTGTCTCGTCAAGCACCTGCGGGACCTGGGGGTCGAGGCGGATTTCGCCGCGCGCCTTAACACGTGGGACGTCCGCCGCGACCGCCAGTCGGGCCGTTTCGCCCTGGCCGCTCCGCTGGCGGCACGCGAACTCGCGGACACCGCCCGCTTCGTCTACATGCGCCGAAGCCACGCCGACGAGGAAGGTCACACCTTCTGGCACGCCGTGGACGAACTCGAGGCGGATCCAACCGACGGCGGGAGGGCCCACCTCGCCCAACTGCGCAACGACCACCACGCCTGGGTGGGCGCCGGCGCGGACGGGGCTCGACGCTGAAGGCTAACCCAGCCGAACCGGCTCTTGTCCTGATCCAACGACATGCGACTGCGCAGTTTCCGCACGGTGATGGCGATGCTGATGGTCCTGCTGGTCACGACCACCGTGAGCGTGCTGCTGCTGGTCCAAGCTCGGTTGTTCCGGCGCAGCGTGATGACGCTGGCAGACCGCATCGTCGAGCAGACACTGGGCCGGGTGGATCTGCGGGTGCAGCAGTTGATCGACCAGGCCGTGGCGATCAATCACCAGACCCTCCGGCTCATTCAGGAGGCCGATCTTTCGAAGGCAGACTTCGCGTTGCTCCAGGATTTCCTGGCCAAATCCCTGGAGGTGCAGGCCGGCTTGAGTTCCATCGGCGTGGCGGTGGCAGCGACGGGCGAGTTCGTCGTGGCGGAGCGATTGGCCGATGGCATCATTCGGGTGCGTGAAGTTCTGCGCAGCCAACCGGGGCAAATGCGGGTCGCCGATTGGCGGTGGGAGGGATCGCAACGCCGGTTGCTCGACACGCCTCCATGGGATGGGTACGATCCGCGTCAGCGCCCATTCTTCCTGCTGGCGCGCGAGCGCGGATCCGCCGTGTGGACCAAGGCCTATCCGTTCTGGCGAGACCGGACGCAATTGCCGACGTTGGGTGTCTCCTACGCGTCTCCCTGGTACGACGCTCACGGCAAACTGGTAGGCGTCGTGAATGCGGATTTTGAATTGCAGGCGGTCTGTTCCTTCCTCGCGGCGCTGGAAAAGGAACTGGCCGGATTCGCCATTATCATCGAGGAAGCGTCCCCAAACCATTTTCGGCTCATCGCCCATCCACGCCAGGAGCACTTGTTCGGCCCCGACAAGACCAACCTCGTTTCAAGCACGGCCGAGATCGGCGATCCGGTGGTGCGGACTTACGTCACGCGTCTTGCCGAAGATCGCGAGCGGTTGGGCCGCCAGGAATATGGCCGGCGGTTCCGGGTGGATGGCCACTGGCACCTGGGTAGCTTCCGCAGCCTCGATGACCCGAATCGGCCGCCTTGGGTCATCGCCATGATGGTGCCCAGCAAGGCGATTACGGGGGACATTGTGAGAAACGTGATGTGGAGTCTCGTGGCGTCGCTGGGGTGCCTGCTACTGGCCCTGCTGGCGTCGCTGTGGTTTGCCCGACGGCTGGCGCGCCCCCTGCAGGAACTGAGCCGCGAAGCAGAGTCCGTGGGACACCTGGAATTCGAAACAATCCACTCGACCCGCAGCCCGATTCGCGAGGTGCGTCAGTTGCAGCAATCCATGGCCGAAATGAAGACCAGCCTGCGCTCCTTCAAAAAATACGTCCCGGCCGATCTCGTGCATGAGCTAATTGCCACGGGGCGCGAAGCTCGCCTGGGCGGCCACTCAAAGGTGCTCACCATCTTCTTTTCGGACATCGTCGAGTTCACATCCATGTCCGAGACCTTGCCGCCTCAAGCCTTGGTCGAGCAGATGGGGCGGTATCTGCTCGTCGCCAACGAGGTCATCCAGGCCCATCGCGGCACGGTGGACAAGTACATCGGCGACGGGGTCATGGCTTTTTGGGGCGCCCCGCAGCCCAATCCACGTCACGCCGCCGACGCCTGCCGCGCTGCATGGCGGCTGCAGGAGCGGTTGGATCTGTTGGGCGGGGTATGTCAGGCCGGGGGCCAACCCGCATGGCGCACGCGCATCGGTCTGCACACCGGAGAGGTCATCGTCGGCAACATCGGCAGCGAAAACCGCATGAACTATACGCTCCTCGGTGACGCAGTGAATCTCGCCAGCCGCATGGAAGGTTTGAACAAGCATTTCGGCACCCGCATCCTGATCAGCGAGGGCACCCGCGCGTCCGCCGCCGACACGATCCTGGCGCGCCCGGTCAGCCGGGTGTTGGTGCGCGGCAAGCGGCGCGGGGTGTTGGTGTGGGAGTTGGTGGGACTCGATGGGGAAATCAGCCCGGACGAACGCGCTCGGGCGGAAAGGACCACGGCGGCGTTCGCCGAGTTCGAAGCCCGGAACTTCACCCAGGCGCAGGAACACTACGAGGCGATCTTGCAGATCCATCCGGACGATTCGGTCGCGCGCGTCATGGCCGCTCGCTGCGCCAACCTGCAGCGCGCTCCTTTGCGCGCCGCCGCCGAGACTTTGTACCGGGCGATGGAGAAATAGCCCCTTACACACATGGGGTCAGTCAATGGTATCATGCTTTTTGGAGTTCTTGTTTTCTTCTGCAACAATGTTGGTGGACCGGAAACCCCGGGCGCCCATCGGCAACCGCCTAAGAATGTGCTAATACTATATTACTATTGACTGACCCCTAGGGCGGTTTTGGGGTGTTTTCTTTTTCCGGCCAGCCTGTTTGAATGGGCGCGTGGTTTTACCATACAAGATATCGACGCTGCTGTATTGCTTTGATGTCGAGGATCGGGTGCTGTTGCTCGAACGGGCCCAGGACCCCAACCTTGGCCAGTGGAGTCCGTGCGGCGGCAAGCTCCAGACTGAAACGGGGGAATCTCCCTATGCCAGCGCGTGCCGGGAGGCGAAGGAGGAGGCCGGCCTGAGGTTAACCCCGGGAGACCTTCATCTGACGGGCGTGGTCAGCGAGTGCGGATACGAGGGTGAGGCTCATTGGCTCATGTTTCTCTTCGAGGTGCGGACTCGATTGCGGTCGCTTCCGACGCCGATCCGGGAGGGACGGTTTCAGTTCTTCACCCGTTCGGCGTTAGGGCAAATCACCTTGCCGCGGACTGATCGCGAGCAGATTTGGCCACTGTTCTGGCGCCATCGGGGCGGTTTCTTCGCTGCGCATTGCCATGTCGGCCCGGAAGGGCGGAACACATGGATTATCGAGGAATCGCTCCCATTCGAGGGCCGACACGCCGGGCGGTCCGGTTCCGCATGAACGCACTGGTATCTTCGGGTCCGGCGATCGACCTCCAGAGCGACGCGCACTTCATGGGGGAAGCCCTGCGTCAAGCGCAGCGGGCTTATGCGGAGGGGGAAGTGCCCGTGGGGGCGGTGGTTGTGCGCGCAGGGCGGGTGATTGCTCGCGCATTCAACCAGGTCGAGTTGCTCAAAGACGCCACCGCCCATGCGGAGATGCTGGCGCTCACCCAGGCGCAAGCCGCGGTGAGGGACTGGCGGCTGACGGATTGCACACTCTACGTCACGAAGGAGCCATGTCCGATGTGTGCTGGCGCGCTGGTGCATGCCCGGATGCATCGGGTGGTGTTTGGCGTGGGGGATCCGAAGGCCGGCGGGGCGGGTGGCGCGCTGAACATTCTTCAGCATCCCACCTTCAATCACCGCTGCGAAATCGCCGCAGGGGTTCGGGGCGAGGAGTGTCGCTGTTTGCTGCAACGCTTCTTCGCCGAACAGCGCGCGGCGGCTCGCTCGGGAGGAGATGGCACCGGACTCTGTCGCGAGGCCGGGGCGGACAAACTCAAGGGCCGCTGCGGAAACGGAAGGCATAGAGGTCGGCGTCCTTCAAAGCGAACTTGAGGCGCACGGGGCGTCCGACAAGCGGGGTCACATCGCTGCCGTGCTTCCACGTCACCACCCGATCGATTTGGTCTCCGATGATCTCGGGGCAATCGTCGAAGGTGAATCCTGGCAGCGGATTCCCTTCGGGATCCTGGATTTCCACGCGGAGGCAACCGATCGCGCTGGTCGCCAGGTTGACCTCGAGTTGGCGTCCGGAGAAGCGCAGCGGTTTTGTGAGCAGCGTGCCGCCTTGGTAGGGGGCGTGTGCCGAGGCGAAACCGTCCGTGCGCAGCGTGAGCCGTTCGATGAAGATCGACGGTTGCCCGTAGTGGCGAACGACGTAAAGGGACATTTCTGCGGGACCGGTCGGCACGACCCCCAAGGCCGGGTAATTGGCGCGGGCGACCCAATTGCGAGGATCGGGCCCTGGCCGAATGAAGCTCTCGAGGAAGGTCCTGTCATATCGGGTGCCTCCGCGGCTGGTGAGGAGCACGGCATCGGAGTCGTCGTTCTTGAGCCCGCGGTAATTGCGCGAGTCTTCGAGCGCGAGGGCTTGAACCTGTTCTTCGGTGAGGGCGCGCCGCCCGGGATTGAAGCGCGCGGCGGTGGCGACGTAGAGGTGGGGCGCCCGGAAGTAGGGGTGGGTCTGATTGATGTAGATGTGTTCGGGCGGGGCATCCCCGAAGGACATCTCTTCGGGTTGAGTCCAGTTGAGAAAATCCTGCGAAGTGGCGCGCGTTACCCAACGGACGCCATTCTTGAAAGTGCGGAAGTAGCAGAGGTAACACTGTTCGCTGGGCGACCAGAAACCGATGTTCTGCGAATCGAAAGCGCCTTCGGTGATCAGCGCGCGCTCGGAGACCTTGGTCCAGCGCACGCCGTCCGGGGAGACGAAGCCGAACAGGCCGGCGGCCCCGGTGCCGCCAAGCGCCTTGAAACGCTCCGTCGCGGGGACACCGGGACGGCTATCCAGAAACGGGGCGAAATTGTGGGTGACGGTCTTAGGTTCGACCAGGAGCACGTTGTTCTGGCGGGTGCCGGCGACGTCGTGGAGTTCCAGGTTGGGCCGCGTCCACTGGATGCCATCCGGACTCTCGGCGTAGCAAGCGACTTCGCAGCTTTCGGGTGCGCCGTCGCCGCCGGTGGGCGAAGGTCGTCCTCGGTAGTACATGAGGTAGCGGGGGGCATCGCGAATTACCGTGACGTAAGCGCTGACGATTCCCTCCCACGGTTGGTCGAGGCGCAACGCGATCCCGGCGGGCACGGGGTGATGCAGTTGCAGTTCGAGGCCATCGAGCCGCTCGATCAGGAACCGATCGACCAGCAACTCGCGGCGGGTGCCGAGGTCGATTGAGTCCTGGGCGAGAGCCACCAGGACGACAGGCAGCAGCCAGCCCACCAACACGACAACGCGTGTTCTCATCAGATTGGATAATCGAGCGTTTCCGGGATCATAGCTCCGGTCAGGGCCTGGGCGGCGCGGTCTTTGGCGAGACGACAGCCGGTGAGGCAGCCGTCCAGTGCTGTCCGGAGCCGCAGGAAGGGTTCGAGGTTCGGGGCGGTTGCGCACGGCCCGGCTTTGAGGGGGTGGCCTTCGCCGGGCTTCGTGACGTCTGCGTAGGCACGGGCGGAGCTGTCGATGCCAGGAATGACGGCTTCGAGGGAGGCGAGTTCGTCGTCGGCGTAGCAGGCCTGGCAAGCCTCGGCGGTCCAGGCCGGATGGCGGTTGTAGCCAAACACGATTTCCGTGGCCAGGCGTGCTGCTTCGCCGGCTGCGCGGGCGCTTTGGACGTGGCAGAGGTCGGTGAAGAAGCTGACGAAACCGGGCAATCCTGCCGCGAGGGCGGGGTTGGCGGCTCCTCGAGTTTCGAGTTCGACGGTGTCGAGGATGAACTGGCGGGCGGCCAGGAGCCAGCAGAGGGCATCAGCCAGGGGAAACGTCACCCCTTGGCGCGTCTTGTGATAGAGCTTGGCGCCGTCGGCGTCGGTGGCTTTCTGGGCGTATTCGAGCGTCCAGAGCCAGAGCCGCATGGCTGTGGCCAGGGTACAAGCGCCTGTTCCCGGGCGTTCCGAGGCCAGCCGGCGTAACTCGACGATCCACTGTCGGAATTGGGCCAGGAAGAGCGGATTGGTCATGGTGATCGAGAGTTGCAGTCGCTGAACAGCCTCCGGACCTTCGTAGGTGGCTTCGAGTTGGGCGTCCATCCATTTTTGACCAAGGAAGCCGGGGCAATCCTCGGTGACGCCGTATCCGCCCATGAGACTGACCGCTTCGCGCATCATCGTGGCGCCATGCCCGGTATTCCAGAGCTTGCAGGCGGGGCAGAGCACGTTGGCCAGGGCGTCGAGCAGGACGAATGGCACCAAGGGTTGGTCGCGCAAGGCAGCGAAACGGGCGGCATCGCGACAGTCGGTCGTCTGAGCGGAGAGGGCGAGGAATTCGAGGGCGTCTGTGTGGGTCGCCGCGAGGGCCTTGAAGGCGGCGCGTCCGGCGAGCTTGTTCTCGGCCAGATAGGCGTCACGTTGCTTCTCGAGCGGGTCGAGTTCGTCGAAGACGCGCGCGGCTGCGAATCCGAGCGAGGCGCTGGCCTCGCCAGCGGCCCAAATGTCCACCAGGCGCTGAACGGTATCCTGCTTTTGCTGAAGACCGTGCTCGTAGCGTGGCGTGCCAGGCGCGCCTTCCCCGCCGCGGAAGCGGCGCCGCTGATAGGCGATGACTGGCTCGATCGCCGACAGGAGCTTGGCGGCGGTCATCAGACCCACCGTCACCCGGGTGCGACGGAACACGGCTTCAATCACCTCGCTGTGCGAGTAATTGGGCATGAGGACGCCATCCTTGACCGTGTACCCGCCCACAATCCGGTCGGCCGGCACGCGAAGGCTGAACACGGGGTCGGTAGTCGAGGAAAGCTGGTGGACGAGTTTCTTGGTGGGCGTGCCCCGATCCCAAGTTCCCGGATCTCCCTCTTCGAGAATGACCAGGCAACTGCCCTTGATGCGCGGATCGTCCGAATCCACCGCCGCCGTCACCACGTTGGCAAAGCCCATGTTGGTGATGAACCGGCCCCGTTTCTCGACTTGCAGAACGGGGGCCTGACCCGTCGGCCAGTCCGCGACGCGCACCCGTCCGGCGAGGAGGCCGGTCTCGACACCGACGAAGGGCAGAGGCTCGGTGAGCGCAAAGGCGGCGCGCACCTGGCGTCGGTTTTCGCCCGTCGGCACCGGCGCCGCGCCAGCCAGATAGCGAGCGCGTTGCTCGGGCGTGCCACGCTCGTGAATGGGCGCCAGACCCAGATTGCCTGCCAGACTCGAGGTCGCCGCGCCGGCATCGACCCACGATAGCTCGAACGCGATCAAGGCCAGCGCCAGATTCTTGGGACCGGCAATGAACCCCCCGTGTTCAGGATCGAGGAAGGCGGCTGTGATGCCGCTTTCGTCGAAAGCGGGCAGCAGCGCGGCTTTCTCAGGCGTCCAGTCATGCGCGTTGCGTCCCCCGTCGGCGACCAGGCGGGCGACGGGGCCGCGGGCGACCTGGCGGGCCGATTGGACGAGCATCTGCAGATCATAGCGATCGGCAAAACGCCACATCACCTGGCGCAGATCGTCTCCGGGCAGAGTGCGCAAGCTTTCGGCGGAGGGCGAGGCAGTGCGATGTTCCATGCAGGGATTGTAGCCGCTGGCCCGCTCGGCGCACGCTCAAAAACCGAGGCCCCGGACCGTCCGCAGTCGCGTTGGGCGGCGGCTCGACCGACGTCGCGCGCACACCCTTAGCGAGGCGCGCCTCAGACCGACGCGGCGTGTTGCCAGATCGTTCGCGAGGGTCTCAGAGCGGCAGAAGACTGCCGCACTCCAAAACGCTCCGCGCGGTCCGCAGACGTCCGAAAAGGCGCCAGTCCCGCCGCTGCGCATACGCGTCAACCTAACGGGAGATCCAGAGTCGTTCCTGGAACCTGCACCGTCGTGTGCGTTCAAGTCCTTGGGCCGATGTTCGTCGTGGCGGTCGCCCATGCTGAACTCGGCGCCGGTCTCGCGACGTTCCGCATTGCGGGAGAGTACGGACCTCGAGCCTGCCCCTGACACGCATCTGAGTTCAATCGTGCATCGAGGGCGGGCGGGCACGACGTTCCCCCTCACCCCTGCCCTCTCCCCGAGGGAGAGGGAGACCCTTCGGCCGCCCTCGCTCGATTCGTGCATCCTTGTTGTTCGGTCACCTGATTCACCTTCGGATCCCGACGGCGCCACGGGGTCGAGGGCTGCTCGGATGGCCCGAGAGCGGACGAGGCTTTTCCCTCTCCCCGAGGGAGAGGGATAGGGTGAGGGGGAAAAGGACCGACGATGGTCCGAGGACATTCCCTTCGCCAAGATGCGTGTAAGGTGAAGGGTTTAGCGCCGCACCACTGCCTGCGCCAACCTCGACGCCGGAGGGGCGACGTCCACGTCGCCCGCGAACACACTCTGCGATCCCATGGGTCGGGGACCAGGACGTCCCCGCTCCTACGGCTTAGGTTGACGCGTATGCGCGGCTGCGGGAGACTGGGCCAGTCCTCTGGCGCTTTGGTTCTGCGGGTTGAGCAAGGCTGCGCGGCGCAAGAACTTGACTCATGTGTAGCGGATTTCAAAAAGACAGTCACTCTGGTCGCCACGAATACAGGACGAAACTGACAGTTTGCAGGGTCAGGAACTGACCCCTATGATGAAGGCAATCGCCGCGATGTCGCAGAACCGCGTGATCGGACGCGCCAATCGGATTCCCTGGCATCTGCCGGCGGACTTCGAGTGGTTCAAGCGGCTCACGATCGGACACGTCCTGGTCATGGGCCGGCGGACTTTTGAGTCGATCGGCAGACCCCTGCCCGGTCGCGAGACCATTGTGGTGAGCCGTTCCGGCTTTCGGTTTCCCGGCGTGCGGACGGTGTCGGATCTCGCGCTCATTGATCCTCGATCGGACCCGCGCGACTTCTTCCTCTGCGGCGGGGCCCAGGTGTACGCGCAGGGGCTGCCGTGGTGCTCGGACCTTTACTTGACTCTCGTCAAACGCTTTGTGGACGGCGACACGTTCTTTCCGCCGTTCGAAGACCGCTTCGAGCTGGTGGCCAAGCTCGAAGACACACCTGAATTCGACATTCTCCACTACGTCAACCGGGTGATGGCCCGCGCCACTCGACCCAACCCGATCAGCGGGCTGCTGTCCGGCCCAGAGAGCGGCCAGCCGGCGTCGTGTGGTCGGGAGCGAGGCCCGGCCTCTCACTTGCCGGCGGGGCCCACGTAGCGGCGGGCGATCACGACATTGTCGAAGAACACGACATTGACAGGGTGTTTCGTCCAACGATCGGTGACATAACTTTCGAGGGTGAGCGCATTGGCCTGGAGTTGTTCGGTCTTGCGCCAGTTGAGGCCTCGCCAGTGGCCGAGGAGTTGGCCGTCGATCCAGAAGGCCTGTTCGCCGTCGGGCTGGTGCGGCGTGTTGTGCTTGAGCATGAACTCGACGCAGATCCAGCGGTCGCGCGGGATGACCGGGGCCTCGGGCACGGCGAACGAGTTGCCCCAGTACTTGCCGTCGCGCGAGACCGTCATCTCGTGCCAGTAGCTGTAGAAGTTCCAGCGGCCCGGCGCCGGGTTCCGGGCCCAGTCGCCCCAGGGCTCGATGGCGGTCGAGAACCGTTCATCGCCGGCGGGCTTGAGGCCGGCACCGCCGAAGCCGCTCCACTTATCGCCGCCACGGAGACTCCGATTGGCGCGCAGTGTGACGAAGTGATGAACGTAGTCACAGGCGGCATCGAACTTGGTGTAGAAGCGGATGAACACGGGGTCTGCCGGCTCGAACCATTTCGTCAGGCCGCCGCCGGTGTCTTCGCCCAGATGCGCCTCGACGCGCACACAGCGCCGGCCCAGTTGGGGCACCCCGGGCTCGACGATACTCAGCACATTGCCGCCTTTGTTGCTTGTCTCGTCCCAGCCCTGGCCCAGGCGGCCCGTTTCGAAGTCATCGGCGAAGATGACGTCCGGGTGGCCCTGCAACTGCGCGTCGGCCACAAAGGGCGCCGCGATCCCCTGTCCCTGGGGGAGCGGGGATTGGCTGGCGAGATTGGGGAACGGTGTGGGATCGGCGGCGTGGCCGGCAGCCATCGGCAGGACGACGGCGAGCAATGGGATGAGGGACGCGTTCATGATGGCGTCGAGGATCGCACCGCGCCGGCGTTTCGTCACTCGATCTTTGACAATTGTCTGGCGTCGTTGAACGCGTCTGAGGCAGTGTGCGGGAGACGCTGCACGGCCATTGTTGGGATTGCGCCCGGTCTGGGTCCGAGAATTCTGGGTCCGAGAATGATACGGTTCATCCATGCGGCAGACTTGCATCTGGACAGCCCGCTTCGGGGTTTGGAGGCTCGCGAGGGGGCGCCGGTCGCGTTGCTTCGAGGGGCGACCCGCCGCGCTTTCGAGGGTCTGGTTCGACTGGCGGTGGAGGAACGCGTCGATTTCGTAGTGATTGCCGGGGATGTGTACGACGGCGACTGGAAGGACTACAGCACGGGTCTTTTTTTTCGTGGTCAGATGGTCCGGCTCCGGGACGCGGGCATTGCGGTTTTTCTGATTGCGGGCAACCACGATGCGGCTTCGGTGATCTCCCGGAGGCTCAATCTGCCTGAGAACGTGCATGGATTCTCCAACCGGACCGTGGAATCCAAAGACGTGCCGGGACATCCGGTCGTGATTCACGGGCGTGGTTTTCCCCACCGTGCGGTTCCGGAGAACCTGGCGGCGGACTATCCGCCGGCGGTGGCTGGCAAGTTGAACCTGGGGCTGTTGCACACCAGCCTGACGGGGCGGCCCGACCACGACACGTACGCGCCGTGTTCGGAGCAGGATCTGCGCGGCAAAGGATACGGTTACTGGGCGCTGGGCCATGTCCACCGGCCGGAAGTTGTGAGCCGGGACCCGTGGATTGTGTTTGCGGGCAACTGCCAGGGGCGCCACGTGCGCGAGGCCGGCCCCCGCGGTTGCAGGTTGGTCACGGTGAATGACGATCTGGCGGTGGAACGCGCCGAGATGCGTCCGCTCGACGTGGTGCGCTGGGAGGAGTTGAAGGTCGACTGGACCGGGATCGAGGATGAGTCCGAGGCGCTGCGCCGGGTGCGGGAAGCGATGGAAGGCGCTGTCGCTCGGGCGGAGGAGCGTCTGATTGCCGCGCGGCTGGTCATCGTCGGCCACACTCCGTTGCACGGTTCGCTTCACCGGGATGGCGAGCGCTGGCGGGCCGAGTTGTTGGCGTGCGCGCAGGATCAGGGCGCCGAGGCGCTCTGGCTCGAGCGGATCGAAATCGAGTCGTCCCCGGTCTACGAGGTGCGACAGTTGGCCGAGCGGGACGCCTTGACAAGGCTGGTTCTCGATGGCCTTGACCAGGCGCGGGACGGACTCGAAGCGCTGCCGGGCGAGATTGCAGAGATGCTCGCCGTCTTGCCGGCGGAGGTTCGCCGCGAAGTGGAAGCGGAATGGGCTGAGGGCCGGCGCGGTCTTGTCCTGAACGACGTGCGGGCGTTGATTCTCGATGCGCTGGGCGCGGATCGACAGGGGGCGACGTGAGATTCGAGCGGCTGCAAATCCCCGCCTTCGGGCCCTTCACCGACTTGGATCTCCGATTCGCGAGCGATCCGGGCGATCTGCACGTCATCTACGGCTTCAACGAGGCGGGCAAGAGTTCGCTCCTCCGGGCCGTCGGGGACCTTCTCTTCGGAATCCCGGGTCAGTCCCCGGACGGCTTTCTCCATGATTATGGGGCCTTGAGGATCAGGGGGACAATCCTGAATCGGGCCGGGCGAGCGTTCGAGTTTCAGCGGCGCAAGGGGAACAAGAACACGTTGCTCGACTCGGCCAGCCAGCCCTTGCCGGACGCAGCTCTTCTCCCGTTTCTCGGGGGTGTGAACCGGTCGTACTTCTCGGCCATGTTCGGCCTCGGTGCGAAGGAACTGCGGGAAGGGGCGCAGCAGATTCTCCGGGGCGAGGGGGACATTGGAACGGCGCTCTTCTCGGCGAGCCTGGGCGGCACGCCCATTCAAAAGGTTGTCGAGGCGCTCGAGGCGGAGGCGGACCGGCTTTTCAAAGGCCGCTCGACGGTGAATGTCTCGATTCGTCCCGCATGCAACCGTTACCGGGATCTGCTCCGGGAAAGCCGCGACGCGATGGTCGATCCGGAGAAGTGGGGTCGGATGGAGGAGGACCTGGCCCAAGCCGAGGCTGCACAACGCGGCCTGGAAGAACAGATTGCCAATCTGGATCAATCGGTCCAGTGGCTCACGCGCTGTGAGGATGCGCTGCCCACGATTGGCCGGCTCAAGGAGAAGGAGCGGGAACTCACGCAGCTTGCGGGCTTGCCGGAGCTGGCCAGCGATTTCATACCGCGCACGCGCGCGGCCCGCAAGGCGGTGGCCGACGCGCAACTCGAGATTCAACGCCTCGGGGCTCAGATCGGGAGACTCGAGAGCCGATTGGCGGAATGTCGGGTTGTGCCGGGGGTGTTGGACCAAGCGGACCGGCTCGATCAGTTGCACCAGGACCTGGGCGGCTATCGCGATCGCAAGAAAGCTCTGGCCACACTGGAGATTTCCCTGGCTGGACTCGAGTCGGGGCTCCGGGCGGGCATGGAGAGCCTGCAGCTCGGCGGTGGGCTGGATGAGCTGAGCAGCTTCCGAGTCAGCAGCCCGGTGCGGCTTGCTTTCGAGGAAGCGGCTCGGGCGCTCGATGCCGCTCTGGCTGCCCAAACCGCGAACTCGAACGAGATCGGCGGGATCGAGCATCGGATCCGGACCCAGAACCGCCAGTTGCAGTCTCTGCCCGAGGCGGACCTGACGGATCTGCGCGAGGCTCTGGCCGTTGCAGCCGAGGCAACCGAGGCGGACCGGACGTTTTCCACTGCCGAGGCAGAGGTCCAGCGCCTGCGTCGGGTCACTGCCGAACAGCATCGTCTGGTGTCCGGCGCGCCGGAGGGTTTCGAGGCAACGGCGGCGCTCGCGGTGCCGACCTTGGCGACGATGCGGCGTTACCACGAGGAACTCGAAGGCATCCAGCGGGACCTCCAAGCCGAGCAGAAGAAGCTCGACGAGGTCGAGCAGCAGGCTGCGGCCACGCAAGCCGCGCTCGACCGGCTTCAACGGCACGGCAATCTGCCTTCCGAGGAGGCGCTTCGCCAGGCCAGAGCACACCGGGATCACGGCTGGGAGCTGGTGTTGGCGGAGTGGAAAGGCGCCGGGGCCGAGGAAGAGCTGGTCCCCGGTTCCCCCCTCGAGAAGGCGTTTCCGGAGGCCGTTGCCCAGGCGGACGCCGTTGCGGATCAACTCCGGTCTCATGCCGGGGCGATCGCCCAGATGGAAGAGAAGCGATTCCAGTTGGGCGAAGCCAAACACCGGGCTGCTCTCGCCCGGCAACGACTCTCGGATCTTCAGGTCCTCCGGGATGTTCGCCAACAGGCGTGGCAGTCGGAATGGTCTGCGAGCCGAATCACCCCGCGCTCGCCGCTCGAAATGGAGGAATGGCGCCGTGAATGGACCGAGTTCCGGGAACGACTTGCCCAACTCGAACACGCCCAGGAATCACTCGAACGAAAGGGCCGCCAGATCGATCAGGCCAAGAAGCGCATCGCGTCCGCTCTGGTGCAGTCTGCCGGGAAGGAGTTTTCGCTGCTCTTTGCCGAAGCGAGGAAGCGGGTTCAGGACGGCGAGCAGTCCGCCGGCCAGCGAGTCCAGATCGGCAAGCAACTCGAAGCGTTGCAGGGCGAGTTCGCCCAGCGTCGCGAGAAAGAGGCACATCTGGCCGACGCGGTGACGCTGGCCCGGGAGAACTGGGAGCGCCGGTGCCGGGAGGTTGGCTTGCCGCCCACGACGTCGCCGGAGTCGGGGTTGAATCTGCTGCGGGAGCGGATGGATCTTCTGTCCCGATTCGACGAGTGGCGGAGACAGACTCGCCAATCGGAGGCGATGGCCGAGGGGATCGCCCGATACGAGAACGCCGTCAGCCAAATCGCGACAGCCCTGGGCGCTCCGTCTGAGACTGTTGAAACCGCGGAATCGGCCTTATGGCAGGCGCTCACCAAGGCCCGTGAGGCACAGGCCAGGCAGGCCCAGCTCTCCGAGGAGATCCAGCGGGTCATGGGTGAACGCGAGGCGGCTCAGTTGAACGAAGCCGCCTCGCAGACAGCGCTGAGGCACCTGGTGCAGGTGGCCGGTCTCGATTCGGCCGACGCACTCGAGCCATTCCTGTCCCGCCTGGAACAGCGTCTCGAACTGCGGAGTCAAATCGAGACCCTGGGCAACCCCCTGCGGGGACTCGCCCGCGGACAGCCTGTGAACGACTTTGTCGCGCGGGTCCAGGCCGAGGATGCCGACACCCTGGGCCATCGCAAGTCGGTCGCCCTGGACGACAAGGCGAGACTCGAGGCAACGCTGCGCGGGGTCCGCGAGACGGCATTCGGGCTCAGAGAGCAGAAGCGGTCTTTGGAGAAGGCCGGCGACGCGGCGGCGGATCTTCGCCAGCAGGCGGAGTTGTGCGCGGCGGCCCTGAAGCGGGATGCGGCGCGGTTCGTGCGCCTGCGCCTGGCCGCCGGCCTGCTCGAAGCCCAGATCGAGCGGTTCCGAAAAGAGAATCAGGGCCCTCTCCTGGAACAATCAGGAACCGTGTTCCGGGCGCTCACTCTCGGGGCTTTCACCGGGCTGATCGCGGAATTCAACGCCGACGATCTTCCGATCCTCATGGGGGTGCGCCCCGACCAGACCAAGGTATCGGTGGAAGGGATGAGTGATGGGACCCGCGACCAGCTTTACCTGGCTCTCCGGCTTGCGGCGCTGGACCGTTATTTGCAGGAGCACGAGCCCATGCCGCTGATTCTCGATGATCTCCTCGTCACGTTCGACAATCCGCGGGCGGGAGCCGTTCTGCCCCAGCTTTCCGCTCTGGCGCAACGCACCCAGATCCTGCTTTTCACGCACCACGAGCATCTCGTGGGACTGTGTCGCCAGACTCTGGGTGAAGGGCAGTTTCACCTCCATCACTTGAACAGCAGGACCTAAATGAACCAAATGAATCGTCGTCAAGCCATGGCGCGCGCCGCGCGCACGGCCGCCGCCGGCGCGCTCGGCGGAGTTGTTGTCACTCGGCCAACTGCCGGGTCTGCCGCGGAATCGCCGCCTGGCAATCCGGGTGGAGTCACTGTGGGTGTGGCGACCTTTGGTTTCCCGACGTTGAGCAACGCGGAATTGGCCGAGGAACTTGCCGGGGCCGGGGTCCGCAGCATCCAGCTTTTCCTGAGCCAGACCGACAGCAATTACTGGAGATACAACTCGCGTGCAGACGTGTCGGCGCTCACGCCGGAGCGGTGTCAGGCCATTGCCGGGACGTATCGGCGGGCCGGGATCGCCCTGCACAGCATCGGCGTCTACACCAACTTGATCCATCCGGATCCAGCCGAACGGGGGGCGAACCTGGCCTACTTCGAATCGATGATGGTCATCGGACGCGCGATGGGAGTGAGCGTGTTTATCACCGAGGCTGGGGATTATCACCCTCCGGAACCGGGGGCGGGCACGGCCTATCATTTTCGCGAGGAGGTCTGGCACCGGATGATCGCCACGGGCAAGGAACTGGCCGCGTTGGCCGAGCGCCATGGCGCGGTCGTTCTGATGGAGCCTTACTTCGGCGGTTTCCTGGCCAGCGCCAAGCGGGCGCGGCGGTTCCTCGAAGAGGTGGGGTCGCCGCGGATCCGGGCGCTATTGGACCCGGCCAACCTGCTCGAGTTGAATGATCTCGATGAGATGGTCGATCAGTTGCAGCCGTTCATCGACTGTTTCCACGCCAAAGACCGCAAGTTGCATGTCGAGCGCGGCGTGCCCGCAGGACAAGGGGACCTCGATTACAGGCAATTCGTCACGCTGGCCGCCCGGCGCGTGCCCCACGCGCCGCTCATCCTCGAATACGTCGGCCCGGCGGATTACCGTCAGGCGCTCGCCCATCTCCGCGACACCCTGAGCGCCGTGGGTCTGAGGGCGGTCTGAGCCGTCGTCTCGCCGGGACAGGCTCCGGAAGACCTGGAAGCGGCTGCCCGACTGGCGGGCGAAGGCGTTTTACCGTCCGCAAACCTTGTCTGGTCAACGCCCGTCAGGACGGCTATAGAGAGCGAAATGAATGATGCGGCGCTGGGTCATGGGGGTCCGGACTCTGGTGTTGTAGGCCGCGTGCCCCCACGGGGCGCGACTTCTGACGCTGTGTCTACTTTCTCGTCGGTGCAGCATCGATGCCGAGTTGTTGTTGCCGCTCGGGCTCCGCGCGGCGGGGCTGCCTCTTTCCGGGACGCAGGAGCGGAGAGATCTGTTCCTGTGCAAGCCCGAGGGATGGAGGCGGCGAGCGAGGCGGCAGCCGTGGGACCTGGGCGCAGGGTGATGGTGCCACTGCGGTTTTGCCTCGGTGTGCTGTTGGCGCTTGTTCTGGGGGGAGTGGGTTCCGGCTGCGGCAAACCGGCGACCGATGTGGCGGGCGGCGATGGGGGGCGCTTGTTCGGAGTCACGTTTCAGACGATGAACAACCCGTTCTTTGTCGATCTCAACCGGGGTCTGAAGCAGGTGATCGAAGCGCACGGCGATCGCCTGGTCACCCTCGATGCCCAGTTCAACAGCCTCAAGCAGAGGAACGACATTGCGGACCTGCTCCAGCAGAAGCCGGCTGCGCTCTTTATCAACCCGGTCAACTGGGAAGGGATCAAAGGCAGCCTGATCGAAGCGCGGCGCCAGGGTGTTCCGGCGATCATCGTTGATGCGCCCGTGAGCGAGCCTGATCTGGTGCTTTGCCAGGTGGCCAGCGACAACGTGGAAGCGGGCCGGCTCGCCTGTGAGGCCCTGGCCGGGGTCAACCCGCGAGCCAAAGTCGTGATTCTCCATCTCTCGGTGAACAAGGCGTGCATCGATCGCGTCGAGGGATTTCGCGAAGAGATGCGCAGGCATTCGGAGATGCGGCTTCTCGAGACCCAGGAAGGCAAAGGAACCACCGAAGGGGCCCGCCCCGTGATGCGCGACCTTCTGGGCCGTTTTCCGGAGTTGGATGCGGTGTTTCCGATCAACGATCCCAGCGCGCTCGGCGCCATATCCGCGATCGAGTCGGCTGGTCTGCTCGGCAAGGTGACGGTGGTCACCGTCGACGGATCGAGGGAAGGCGTCGGCGCCATCAAGGCGGGCAAGCTCCACTCGACGTCCGCCCAGTTTCCCGAGGAGATCGGGCGAGTCGCCGGCGAGACGGCATACACGCACCTGGCCGGCAAGCCGGTCGCCAAGGAGATCAAGATCCCGGTGCGGCTGATCACCCGCGCCAATGCGGAGGAGTTTTTAGCGAGGCTTCGCCTCAGACCGGCGAGGCGTGTGAACGACTTGTGACCGCCGGGTGCCAACCACGATCACCGGCGCCCGACGCCTCGCTAAGGGGCGCCGCTGCACGGCGCAAGAACTTGACTCATTTACATCAGATTTCACAAAGGAAGTCACTCTCACGAGGCGCGCCTCAGACCAAACCCAGTCTTCAGTTCCATGAACAGTCCCGGTGTTTCCCCGCCGCTCCTTCTTCTTGGGGGGATCACGAAGCGTTTCGGCGGCGTATTGGCGCTGGACGGCGTGGACTTCGAACTGCGCGCGGGCGAAATCCACGCGTTGTTGGGCGAGAACGGCGCGGGCAAATCCACCCTGATCAACATTCTCGGCGGCATTCACCGCCCGGACGCCGGGACGATTCGTGTCGGTGGCGAGCAAGTCCAGATTCGGGACGTGGCCGAGGCGGACCGCCTGGGCATCCGAGTGATCCACCAGGAATTGTCGCTGGCGCCGAACCTGTCGGTGGCGGAGAACATCTTTCTCGGGCGCGAACCCACTCGACTGGGATGGCTGAGTCGGCGTCGGATGACGGCCCAAGCGCAGGCGTTGACGCGGGAACTGGGTTTGTCCGAGATCGGCTCCGTGCAAGCGCGCCTGGGCGACCTGAGGGTTGCCCAGCAGCAGATGGTGGAGATTGCCCGAGCGCTTTCCGTGAAGGCGCGTCTGCTCATCCTGGACGAACCGACCGCCTCGCTGTCCGAGGCCGAGACGGAGGCGTTGTTCGTCACACTGCGGCGTCTGCGCAGCCAGGGCGTGGGCTTGATTTACATCACCCATCGGCTCGAAGAGATTCAGCGGCTGGCCGACCGCATCACCGTCCTGCGCGATGGCCGGTCCGTCGGCTGCCAGACTTCCGCGGAGATGAACCGGCGCGAACTGATCCGATGGATGGTCGGGCGCGACCTCAAGGACCATTACCTTCGCGCGCGCTGCAAGCCGGGCCCGGTGGCGCTGCGCGTGCGGGAATTGCGCAACCCCTGGCTTCGCGGCGTGAGCTTCGAGGTACGGTTCGGCGAGGTGTTCGGCGTGGCCGGGCTGGTTGGGGCCGGCCGGACCGAACTGGCTCGGGCACTGTTCGGAGTCGATCCACTTCAGGGCGGGGAAATCTGGATCGAAGGCCGGAGGATTCGGATTCAGAGTCCGAGCGACGCCCTGGCGGCCGGGCTGGTGTTGGTCCCCGAGGACCGCAAGCGCGCCGGTTTGGTGATGACCGGTTCGGTCGCGTTCAACCTGGCGCTTCCCTGGGTGCGGCACTGGATTCGCGGGGCCATGCCCAGCGGCCGGCGCCGAGCGGCAATCGTTTCGAGGGCGATCCAGCGTTTCGGCATTCGGGTCGCGCATCCCGAACAGCCGGTCGGCAGCCTCTCGGGCGGCAACCAACAGAAGGTGGTCGTCGGAAAGTGGATGGAACGTCCGCCCAAGGTGCTCATCCTGGACGAGCCAACGCGCGGCGTGGATGTGGGCGCGCGGGAGGACATGTTCGCCATCATTCGGGGGCTGATCGAGGAGGGCATGGCGCTGATTCTGATTTCGTCCGATCTGCCGGAGGTGTTGAACTTGTCGCATCGGCTGGCGATCTACCGCCGCGGCCGCATTGTGCGCGAAGTGGCGGCCGACCAGGTGACCGCCGAGGACGTGATGGCGGAGCTGACGCGCAACTAAGGGTCTGTGCAAAAATTAATTCCGGTTTTGCTGGAGGGGATTTGGCTCGCTGGCGAGGCGCGACGAGGGAGCATACCCGTCCCGCGATGGCGGGATGAGGAGGAGCAATCCCGCGGTCGCGGGACCAGCGAGCCAAAGCCCCCCAGCCCTGCGGGGCGGGGCGGCACCGGGCCATCTGCTTCGTTCCTTGGTCGGTCGAGTATCGCTGCGGATACACTCCCTCCCTCGAGCCTCGCATCTGGCCCGGTGGCGCTCCCGCCAAAATCGGAAGTCATTTTTGCACAGACCCTAAACGCCCGACCCGCACCGAGATGAAATCGTTCCGACAACTGTTGCCGCTGCTGGTGGCCGTCGCCGTGCTCCTGGGGCTGTGTCGACTCTGGGTGCCGCGGTTTTTGAGCCCGGAGAACCTGGTGGATCTCGCCCAGCAGATCGCCGTCAACGCGATCCTCGCAGGCGGCATGACCCTCGTGATTCTGATCGGCGGCATTGATCTTTCGGTGGGAGCGGTGGTCGCGCTCGTTGGCACGGTGACAGTTGCATTGCTGCCGGAGGGCGGCTGCGCGGTGGCTCTGCTGGGGGGACTGGCAGTGGCAGCCGGCTTCGGGGCAATGAACGGCGTGTGCGCGGCCAAGACCCGGATGCCGCCATTCATCATCACGCTGGCGACGATGCTGATGGCGCGGGGCGTGGCTCTGCGCTTCCACGAGGGGCGGCCCCTGCCGGTGCCGGACTCTGAGCGGTTCTTTCTGGCCCTGGGGAATGCCCGGCTTTTCGGCGTGTTGCCAGTGCCGGTGTTGCTGATGGCGGCGGTTTTGGCTCTGATGGCCGTGCTGCTGCATCGGACGCGTTTCGGACAACACCTTTACGCCATCGGTGGCAACCGGGAAGCGGCGCGCTTCACCGGCATCCGGATCGCGCGCAACGAGATCATCGTCTACGTCCTATGCGCCCTGCTCGCAGGCCTGGCCGGGGTGATTCACGCCTCTCAACTCTATTCGGCGGAGCCCGCCTCGGGCCAGGGATTCGAATTGAATGCCATTGCCGCCGTCGTCGTGGGCGGCACGAGCTTCACCGGCGGGATCGGAACCATGCCCGGCACGCTTATTGGCGCAGTGATTATCGGCATCCTCGACAAAGGCTTGAACCAGGCCGGTGTGCATTTCTCGCTGCAGTACATTGTCAAAGGCCTGGTCATCCTGGCCGCCGTCTACCTCGACGTGCGGCGACGGAAGTAGACACAACCCATGAAACGATCTATGTCGGCGCGCAAGAACGCCCTGCTCGCGTCGGTCGTGGCGGTATGCGCCCTAGCCGGAGCTGAGAGCCAGACTGGGTTTACACCCACCCCCAATGCAGCCGCCGTCTGGCCACTGCGAGACAAGACGCTGGTCGCCTGGGTGTCGCCCGCCAATCTCACCCAGCGCGGGGGCAGCGTGCTGACGATCGAAAAACCGGGTGCCGTGTTCGACGCGATCGTCTTCGGCGAACTCGCGCCTGCGACCTGGATGCCCGGCAGCGACGGCTTCCGCCGGACCCAGCGGGATCAGTCCGAGTTTCCCAAGGAGACCGCAGCGAATCCGCCTCTTGTCCAGATGGCGATCGTGTACCAGGGTCGGCAGATCACGCTCTACCGCGATGGTCGCCTCGCCGCCGACTACACGGCTGAGGGTGCGGAACGGTTCCCCTCGGACAGCCTGGTCTTGATGGGGCTGCGGCACCTGGACGCCGGGGCCGAGAACCGCTTCTTCACCGGGTCCATCGACGATGCCCGCATCTATGCCGGCGCGTTGACGGCCGAGCAGATCGCCGCGCTCGAAGCCCAATCAGCCGTCCGATCCCCAACCGCTGGCGTGGTGGGATTTTGAGAACGGCGCGGCGACGGATCGCATGAACACATTTCCCGCCACGACGCTCTTCGGCGAGCCGCGCGCATCGCCGATGGCCGGCTCCACCTCGACAAGCCGGGCGCGTTCCTGATGGCGACGCGCGAGACCCTCGAGTCGCGGCAGAACGCAGGGGCGAGCGGCGACGCTGCCAACTCGGCGCGCGCGCTCCGGGAGCAGCTGGCTCAGCGACCCGCATCGCCCGGGCTACCACTTCGTCATCCCGGAAGGGACGGGCATGCCCTTCGATCCGAACGGCGCCATCTACTGGAAGGGACGCTACCATCTCTTCTACATCTTCCAGGACCAGCGCGGCCACAACTGGGGCCACGTCTCCAGCACGGACCTGTTCCACTGGCGGCACCATCCGACGGGGCTGGTTTCCGGCATGTTCAGCGGCAACTGTTTCCTCAACAAGGACGGCCGCCCACGATGTGCTATCACCAGGTCGGCCAGGGCAACGCGATGGCGGTCGCCCTCGATGACGATTTGAACGAGTGGAAGAAACTCGAATCGAATCCCATCACCCCCAAGACCAAGCCGGGCGATCCGCATCACGACAAGTATCGCTCCTGGGATCCCTACGGCTGGCTCGAAGGCGACACCTACTACGCGATCTTCGGCGGGGAACGGCCTGGCCTCGCCAAGGCTCCCGCCCTCGAAGGCGAGTGGAAGTATGTCGGCGACCTGCTGGCCAACACCGTCCCCGGCGTCGCCATCAACGAGGACGTCTCCTGCGCCGACTTCTTCAAGACTCGGCGACCGCCACATGCTGTTGTGCATCAGCCACCGGCTGGGCGCCCGCTACTATCTCGGCGATTGGAAGGACGAGCAGTTCCATCCCGCGTTCCACGAGAAGATGAGCTGGGTGGACAATCTCGTTCTTCGCCCCGGAGAGCCTGCTCGACGACCGCGGCCGCCGGATCATGTGGGCGTGGATCTTCGACCGCCCCGGATTCAAGATGCGCACGGATTTCGGCTGGTCCGGCACCATGAGCCTGCCGCGCGTCCTCTCGCTCGGCGACCGACGGCATGCTGCGCATGAACCCGCCGGAGGAAATCGAGCGGCTGCGTTACAACGGAAAGAAGCTGACCAACCTGACCGTCGGCGCCGACGCGCGAACTGCCGCTCGACGGCATCGCCGGCAACAGCCTCGAACTGAACCTGGAGATTGAACGCCCCGGACGCCCGACAGTGCGGCGTCAAGGTCTGCTGCTCGCCCGGCGGCGAAGAACAGACGCTGGTCTATTACGACGCCGCCGAGAAGACAGCTCAAGGTGGACACGACCAAGTCGAGCCTGACGGATGGGCCGAAGAGCGTCGAGGCCGGCCCCTTCGAGCTCGAAGCCGGACGAACCGCTCGAGCTCCGCGTCTTCGTGGACAAGTCGGTCGTCGAGGTCTTTGCCAACGGCGGGCGCCAGGCGGTGATGCGGCGCATCTATCCGTCGCGCGCCGACAGCCTCGGGGTCAGGTTGTTCGCCCGTGGAGGCCCGGCCCGCGTGGCGACTCTCGAGGCGTGGGAGATGATGCCGTCCAATCCGTTTTGAGACTCAACCCCGGACCCGCACGCCTCGGGATCGAAGGTAGTCTTTGAGTTGCGGAATCTGGATGAGACCGAAGTGGAACACGGACGCCGCCAGGAGGATTGTGGCGCCGGCTTTGACGGCTTCGACGAAGTGTTCGCACGTCCCCGCCCCACCGGACGCGACGACCCGCGCCCGCACGACCTGCGCCATCGCCCGAATGACCGGGAGGTCGTAGCCGGTGCGCGCGCCATCCCCGGCCTTGCTTGTGGGCAGGATGACCGGGACGCCAAAGCCATCCACGCGCCTTGCCCACTCGACGGCATCGGCGCCCGTCGCCGTGCGCCCGCCGTCGATGTAGACTTCGTAGCCGGAGGGCAGCTTGGGATTCTGGTCGACGTCGATCGCGACTGTGACCTTCGCGCCAAACTCCCTGATCAGTTCCGGCACAAGATCCGGGTTCCGGAACGCCGCCGAACTGACGGAGACCGTGTCGGCCCCGGCCTCGAGCACGGCGGCTGCGGACGCGACGTCTCGAATCCCGCCTCCCACCGTGAACGGCACTGTGGCCACGGCCGCGACGCGCCGCACGACTTCGACCAAGGTTCGGCGCCCTTCGACCGTCGCCGTAATATCGAGCATGGCCAACTCGTCGGCGCCCGCCTGACAGTAGGCCTGCGCGCACGCGACCGGGTCGCCCGCATCGTGGATCTCGACGAAATGAACGCCCTTGACCACCCGCCCGTTTTGCATATCGAGGCAGGGCATGATCAGGATGTCGGCATCTGACGTCTGCATACTCAAACGTATTCCACCGTGGCCGGGGGTTTGGGGGTGAGGTCGTAGAGGCACCGGTTGACGCCGGGGATCTGGGTGATCCGTTCTGCCAAGCGGTGGAGGATGGGCCACTTGATCTCCGTCACCAGCGCGGTGCGCGCGTCGGTGGACTCGATGCACCGGACCACAACGATCTGGCCGAACTCGCGGCGGTTGTTCCGAATGCCCGTAGCCCGGTCGCTCAGCAGCACCGCCAAGTACTGAAACGCGCCCGTCGAGGCCAATTCCTCCTCGACGATGCCTGTTGCCAGCCGGACGGTCTCGAGCCGTTCTTCGGTGACTTCCCCGACAATCCGGGTCGCCAACGCCGGGCCGGGAAACGGGATTCGCTGGGCGATGGCCGCCGGCAGTCCCAGGGCTGAGGCCAGCTCCCGCACATCGTCTTTGCGGAGCGTCTCGAGCGGTTCGAGCACTTGGTATCCATAGACCCGTTGGGGGTCGATGCCGAGCTGAGTCAGGATGTTGTGCTGGCGCTTGATGCCCGCCACCGTCTCCTCGATGTCGGTCAGAATCGTCCCGTGCAGAAGGAACTTGGCGCCCGATTGCCGGACGATCCTGCCGAACACGGTCTTGTAGAATGTCTCGGTGATGGCGCAGCGCTTGCGCTCCGGATCCGTCAGCCCCGCCAGGGCCTCGAGAAACTCCTTGCGGGCGTCGACCAGTTCGACCGCGATGCCGAGGGCGGCGAAGGTCTCAATCACCCGCTGCGCTTCGCCTGCGCGCATCAAGCCGTTCTCGACGAAGACGGTCCTGAGCTGCCGTCCCAGGGCCTTGTGTCCCAGCGCCGTGACCACCGAACTGTCCACTCCGCCGCTGAGCGCGTTGATGGCCAGGGCGTCCCCGACCTTCTGGCGCAAGCCGCGGACCTGCTCTTCGATAAACTTGGCGTAGTCCATAGGAGTCTGATTTCGAACTGTTGTTGATCTGGCGACATGCTTTGCTGGTCGCGGGCAGACCCTAAGCCCGTTGGGCCGCGCCGCCCTCCTCGATGACCTTGAAGCCCATCAGGTCACCCAGATCGCGCACCGCCTCGGCATAGTCGCCGTAGAAAACAACCCGGTGCAACATGGTCATGACGCCGCCCTGAATTGCGTTCTCGCCCCAGTTGAGAAAGAGCCGTCGCGCATCGGGCACGCTTTGCGCGAACTGGGTGCGACAGGCCATCGGGCTGGTGCTGGTTTCGATGATTTTGCCGGGGGTGAGCAGCATGGTGTCGAGACTGACCAGTTTGGCGCAGGTCACCGGCTGGCCGATGCGGTTCTCGACTTCGAGCGCGACGCCTCCTTTGCTGTCGGTCTGTGTGCGGATGGTGAACGGCAGGCGTTGGCCTTTGGGTCCGTCCATCTTGGTGGCTGACGTGCAATGGAAATGCACCATCGCCCCCTTGGCCTTGTCGATCACCGGGTCGGTGATGAACCCGGGCACGCCAAAGGCATACGTGAACATGAGCATCGTCAGCGTCGAATCCATGTCTCCTTCGCACGCGCCGACGAACCCGAGATCGTTGAGCTTGCTGAACGTCAGGCAGCCGCGCGGATTCCCCATGCAATGCGAACTGGTGATCGCCTGAGCCCGCTCCTGGATCATCAATTCCTTGACCGCCAGGTAAAGCCGCGCCGAGTCGATGATCTCCTGCCGGGTCGGTTCGACGATCTTCCTGGCTTTGCTAAGCCAGTACTCCTCCGCCTCGGCTTCGGCCGCCTTTGGATCGATCCCCTTCATCAGTTCCTGCACCCGGTCGTTGCTGACCGAGATCAACTCCGCTCCGAACCGGGTCTTCACCTGTTCCGCCGAGCAGGCCTCCGCCGTCCCCAGCGGCGGCCCCCATGCGATGATGCGGCTCCGCTTCATCCAGGCCGGGACGCGCAACAGGCCCACGGCGCGATCCAGTTCCGTCCAGTCGCTGCTCGGCAGCAGAACGACCTTTTTGCCCTGCTTGTGCCACTGCGGAAAGTACATCCAGCCGTGTCCGCTGAACGGCTGCGAGAACAAAACCGTCGGCAGCCCCACGTCGATGAGTTTCCCCAGCACCGGGGCATCGCCACCGTGACCGGAAAGATGGATCAGCATCAGGGCGTCCGCATCGCGCACTTTCTCGGCCAATTGATCGACATTGGCCGGCGGAATCAGGTCGCCCCCGACGAACTTGACATCCCCGAACTTCGCCTCCATGTCCGCGAAGTACTGTTCGAACTTCGCGAGTTCTTCGGTGGGACGAGCCAAGTACATGTCTCCCGTCCGACCGGCGTAAACCTTGTAGATCTTGGCTGGGGGCAGTTTCGGCCAATCGCCCGCAGTGGACGCCATGGCCCAAGGTGCCCAGGCCCTGGACGCGCACCAGGCACAACCGACTGCTGTGGTTCCGAGGAAAGACCGCCGCGTGATTGCGTATTGCTTCGTCATATTGCCTCCATCCCTGAATGATGTGTCGCGCGCAACGCCCAGGATCTCCCGGCCTGGTCAGCGGATCTCGTGAGCCCGGAATGCTGCCGCTGCCGACCGGATCCGGTGTCATTCATGGGCGCTGCTTGTGGGGCGAGTCTGGAGACGAGGCGGAAGACGAGCAATGGAAAAGTTCGACCGACAAGGCAGCCGCAGCCACGGATGAAACACCGAGCAAACACGGATTCAAAGTGGAGGCCTGCAGTCGGGGCGACCGGACCGCGGCGAATCCCGCTTTCAGCGGCGATCCAGCGGCTTGCTGGTGATCAGGCCGATGCCGCGGCCCTGGTGTCCACAGGCGCAATAGTAGAGGTAGAACGTCTCGTTTTTCGGGTTGTACACCAGGGAGATCTTATGGGCGTATTGCTTGTCCAGCCCGCCCGGATGGCCGCCCGCCGCGTAGAGCGGTTCCGGGTGCGCCGCCCAGTGCACCAGGTCGCGCGAGAAGGCGATCATGATGTGCGCCCCGCCCCGCCCCACACCAAAGTAGAACATTGTCCAGTGATCGCCGTCCCGGAAGACCTTGGGATCGGACGCAAACTGTTCATCGAATCCACCCGGACGCACCGTGACCACCGGATTGGCCGGGTACCGCATCCAGTTCAGGAGGTCGCAGGAAAACGCCATGCCTGTCTGTTCGGTCCCGCCGCTGGCCGCATTATAGAAGTTGAAAAATCGTCCCCGATCTTCGACCAGCCACGGCTGGTAAATGCAGTCCTTTTCCCAAACGCCGCAATCGGGATCCTCAACGGCCAAGATCGGCGCCGGCTTGGCTCGGCGCCACCTCAGCCCGTCCTCGCTCGTCGCCACACCTTCGTAGCCGGGCCGCAGTTCGTACCCCCCCTGACGCGGATAACACCCGTAAAGCGTCCAGAATCGGCCGTCCTGTCGCTTGAGCACGCGCGGCGCCTTCAGATCGTAGCTTTCATAGAGAAATGCGCCCACGACGCACCCGCCGAAATCGAATTCGTTTGTGGGCCCGAAGCCCATCGCCAGGCGGGGGTTGGTCCAGCGAACCAGGTCCGCGCTCTCGGTGACGAACGAGTTGTAGCCCTGGCCGTTGAACCCGATGAAGCTCATATGCCACGTGTCGGGCTGACCCGGCAGTTGGTACACGCAGGGAACATCGGTGTTGTGAAACGCCTCGTACCCGGGAATCCCCGGCTGGGACGGAATCACGTGCTCCGGCCAGTAATGCCAGCCACGGTAAGGAGCGGCCCATCGGTCAAGCAGCGCGCGGTCGATGACATCCGCCGCCGCGGCAGACAGCGAGCCGGCGCCGCCCGCCACCGCGACACCCAGCATCAGCACCAGGAAGAGTCTTTTGGCGCACCCGGCCCCCCGCCAGGACCGCGGCTCGACTGCGCGGCGAGAAGAGACCGCGTCGAGCATCATGCCTTGGCCAGACCGGTTTCGGTGGGGGATTCCGGTGCTGCGGGCTGCAGGCGCTGTTCGAGCAAGCGGTGCGCCATGATCAGCACCCCGGCCTGCAGCGAGAAGGTCTTCATGGCATACTCGCTGTCGCCGTGCAGAAAGATGAAATTGATGGCGCTGCCCATCCAGATGCCGGCGATGACGGAACAGGCCCGCGAAAAGACGTCCTCGCATCCATGCTGGCGGAGGTGCCGGATGATTCGCCAACTCACGCTCGTCCCTCCAAACATGAACATCAGCATGCCCAGGGTGCCGAACACGCCGGTGTTCACCATCAACCCGACAAACCCGTTGTAGAACACACCCTGGTTGATGTGCATCATCGTCCCGGTCGGATCGAAGGCGCGGGAGTACTCGTCCAGGTACCGAGCGAAACCGCGCCCGACCCACAGGTACTGGGGAATCATCTCGAAGCCGATGCGGAACATCGTGCGCCGTGCGGTCATCGTGCCGACCGCGTCGGCTCGAGCGGCGTTGTCGATCGGAATGCCGGGCAGGAACGCGACGGCGCGCTGCGCCGCCAGCGGCATGCGGTTGGCGAACGAATAGAGCAGGCTGAACGCCGGGAGGAGAACGCAGGATCGCAATCAGTTGATTGCGCACGGTGAAAAACCGCTGCGCATACAGGCAGAAGATCACCACAAACCCGATGCTCACCAGGACCACGCGGTGCCCGCTGAGCATGCCGACCAGCAAGACCGCGATCGACAGCGGCAGCAACCAAAGCCCCTTGCGACTGACGAAATCCCGGGTGTGGTTATAGAGGAGAACCAGGAAGAAAAAGCCCATGCTGACCAGCGCGAACGACTGAAAACGCCGGATGCCGAAGCGCAGCGACTGAAACTCGAAGCTGGCGGCGTCGACCGGCAGTTCGACGAAGTAAAGGATGGAAGTCAGCCCGCCGCCCAGGGTGAAGGCGAAGTCCGCGATCAAATAGGTGCCCGTGAGCAGCCATTGGATTTTCAGCAGTTTCACCAGAGTCTGCTCGTTGGTCTGCAGCATGGCGAAGAGCAACGGGAAGATCGCGCACAGCAACTGCTGCAGATAGAGGCGGCCTCCCGCCTGGCCCGACCCCAGAATCCGCAGGCCGAAACCCCGCACCAACATGGTCAGCAGCAACACCGCGCAATAGATGAGTGATCCGATGAAGATCCAACGGTGCGCCCGCAACGTGGTGCCCAGATCGGGCGCGCTCCGCCGCACCATGTGAAGCACGATCACCCCGGTCCACGCCAGCAGCGCAGCCGCCTCCCACACATAGGGGCGCCCCGGCACGAAGGGCAGGATCAACGCCGAACTGAAAGTCGTGACCGTCGCCACCATCGCCAAATGCGCGTGATAGGGCAGCGTGGCCAACCACAGCGTCCCCCCCACCACGAAGGCGACCATGAACTGATCCGAGGCCAGAAAGATGCTCAGGCTCAGCGCGGCCAGCAGCATGACCCCGTACCAGAGGGCCTTGTGAAACCGAATTCGATATTCAATTGCGGATACCATGATCTCTCGCTCGTTCAGCCGCGCCTGCTTCACACGGCCAGCCGGCCTGGCCGCCACGCCGGAAGCCCACCGCCGCCGAACCTGGATATTCTCTCGCCGACACCTCCCTGCGGAGCAACACATTTGTTGAGCCCGAGCGCGAAGAAACGCTGCGGGCTGGATTGACATTCCCGCTCGCCTGTGCGCGGATGTTCGCGACAGATGTGGGTGGCATGCGGCCACCGGGCGCAGAGCCTCTGCGAACCAATCACGACACTATGCGGACGGCGCGGGATCCCAGACCATGGCGGGTGCTCTATTGCGTGGACACCCTGGGTGCCGGCGGCGTGGAGCGGCAGACGGTCGAGTTGGTCACGCGGTTGAACCGAGAGCGATATGCGCCCCGGTTGCTTTGCCTCCATGCCCAACGGCACGGGAGCACTCTGCATTTTGCGCCGGACCTCGATCGAGCCGGTGTCCCCTGGCGTGTCCTGGACCTGCGTTGGTCGCCTCGGGAAGTGCCCTCCGGCTGGGCCCGGCTGCTCGTCGAAGTCTGGCGAACGCGCCCTGATCTGCTCCACGCGGTCAGCCATCACAGCAATCACCTGGCGCGTTTGGGCCGGTTGTTCATGCCGCCCCGACTCCGCCTGGTGACCGCGGTGCGGACCGAGTACAAGGCGCGGCAGCTCTTGTACGAACGGCTCGAACACTGGGCAGCCCACCGGATTGTCTGCAACAGCCCCCACCTCGAACGCCAGCTCCGGCAGCACAGTCGCATCCCGGCCCGCAAACTGGTCCACATCCCCAACGGAATCGATTGCGAGCGGTTCGGCCAAAACCCCGATCCCGGATTGCGCGCGCGCCTCGCCCCGAACGCCCGCTGCGTCGTCGCCATGCTGGGCCGCATCACCAAGCAGAAATCGCCTCACCTCCTGGCCCTGGCTTTGGGCGAGCTGCGACGCCGGCAGGCATTGCCTGCCGGCCTGAAAGTGCTGATCGCAGGGGAGCACGAAAGCGACTCGATCCAAGCCCAACTCGACGATGCGGTCCGGCGCCACGATTTAGGCGGGATCGTCACGCAGTTGCCGCAGACGGCGCAGCCGGAAGCGCTGCTGCACGCGGCGGACTTCACCGTGCTCGCGTCCCTGTGGGAGGGCCTGCCGAATGCCGTGCTCGAGTCCCTCGCCGCCGGGCGGCCCGCCTTGGTGTCGGAAGCGGCCAACGCCGCCGGCGTGATCGAGGAGGGCGTGACGGGATGGGTGGCGCGGACGGAGGATGTGGCGCACCTGGCCTCCCGGCTGGGGGAGATCCTTCATCTCGACCCTGCGCGGCGGGACGCGATGCGTCCGGCTTGCCGCGAACGCGCCGCGTCGTTCAGCATGACGCGGATGGTGCAGCGCTACGAGAATCTCTACGCAGAACTCCTGTCGGGCGCGGGGCCTGCGGGTTGAGCGCCGCGCCAGCCCTCGAGCGTGCCCCGAACCAGGGCGAACACTGCGGACCGGTAGGCGCGCCAGTTCACCGGCCAAAGGCAGGCCGCCTTGAAACCGAACCGCAGGCCGTCCCGATACCGGCCACGCCGGCGGCTGGTCCCGCTGATCTGGACCGCCAGATCGCTGAGCTCGCGCCGGGAGGCGCGGCCAAGACGGCGATGCTTCTCGAACATCCGTCCAATGGCCTGCAAATGCTCGAAGGGGCGGGTGCTGGTCAGCGACTCCTCGTGTTCCCCGTACTCGTAGATGATATATGGCCAGTGCCCCACGCCGGCCACGTAGCTCAGGCGGAGAAGGAAGTCGTAGTCTTCCACCATGCGCAACGACGGATCGTACTCGCCCGCCTGCCGGGCCGTCGAGGCGCGGTAGAGAAACGCCGCGCCAAAAAGGCTGTTGCGCCAGAACGTGTCCCGGTAGGCCGGCGGGTTGTAGACCATTCCCGCCTCCCGTCGCTGGATCATGTCGCCGTAAACCAGACCGGTCTCGGGGTGCTCGCGCAGGAAACGGCTGAGGCGATCGAGTGCCTCGGGAAAATAGCGGTTGTCGTCGCTCGTCCAGGTCCAGAACTCGCCCCGGGCAACCCGGAACCCGTTGTTCAGGGCGCGCGGCAGACCGAGGTTCTGCTCGCGCATGTATCCGACCCGCGGATCGCGCTCCCGGATCCCGGCGACGTACTCGCGGGTCTCGTCGGCGACCCGTCGTCGACCACGATCAGTTCGAGGTCGCCCTCGGTCTGCCCCAGGACCGAGTCGACACTTCGCGGCAGGAGCCGCCCCCGGTTGTACGTCGGAAGAACGACGCTCAGCAGCGGCGGAGCGGGCCTCCGAGGCGCCCGCCACTCCGTCACGCTTTCGGGTTTGGCTTTCATCGGCTCGTTTCCGCCAGACGCAACACCGCGCAAGAAGCCTCCGCTCTCACACGCGGGGCGAGTTGGCCGGAGCCGCCGGCGCGCTCGGACCCGGGGCGGAGTCAGGCCGCCTGAACTCGCCGTAGTGGCGTTGCGCCCAGGCCCTGGAGAACACCAGTTTCCCGTCGGTCACTTCCAGCCATGGATGCAGGTCACGCGGCAGTTGGATCTTCTCGATGTGCCAGGCAAAACAATTGCACTGCCGGGGAAAAAGCCGGGTGAACAGCCGCACCAGCGGCAGCAGGGCGCGCAGCGTGCCGGCCGCCCAGCGGTTCTTCATCGCCTCGATGCGCCCGTGTGGAACGCGCAGCGAGTAGAAATAGCGAATGCGCGGGACACCCCGCGGCTCCCAGGCGCGAATGGTCTTCTCGACCTCGCGTTCGGACCACCGGTAAACGAAGTTCGGGATGGCGCTGTTGTCGACTCCGCCGGAGGTCATGCGGTTTCCGGCCACCGCCGCGACTTCATACTGCTGGCCGAAATCCAGCCGCACTCCCAGCCGCACCAGGGCCGTGTCCCGCGGCTCGAAAACCAAGATGCCACGGCGCGCCACCCGGTACATCTCGAGCATGGCGCGATGCGGCGAATGGCAGTGGTGCAGGCCCTCATGCGCCACCACGAAGTCGAATGCCGCGTCCGGAAACGACAACGCCTCGGCGTCCTGCAGGCTCCAGACGTACGGGGCCACCAAGTCCTCCGTCACGTCGGGCTCGATGTTCGAAATCGTGGCCCGCGTGAACCCCAGGTGACGCAGCACGTCGCGGTCCTGGTCGCTCCCGCACACCACCAAGAGCTCGGTGTCCCGGCGCAGCACGCCCTCATCCAGGAGTCGCTGCAAGGTGTGGGCATAGAACTCTTCCATAAGATTCAGACCGCGCGATGCTGCCACCGCGGGGGAGGACGGGCAACCGTTTTTGCCGGAAGTGTTTTCACCAAAAGACACGGGGGGTGTAGGACGCGTCTTTTCGCCAAGGTATGGTCAGTCCTGAACCTCGGGAGACTTGACGAAAACCAACGCGTCGAGTCGTTCGCATCCCGAGTGCGCTCTCCCATTCACGTCGCTCCGGCACCGTGGGCTCGAAACGACCCGTCCCAGGGCATCGTGTCCGCAGACCCAGCACGAGCCTTCGACTTTCGTGCGGCGTGAGGTCAGAGCCGGAGTGCGTGAATCAGTTGCACGGGCGTCACGACGCGAACGCCGAAGGGCTTTTCCAGCGCGAGCAGGTCGCGGTCTTGCGTGACCAGAAAGGCCGCTCTTGCCGCCACTGCAGTGGTGACGAACACATTGTTGTTCGGGTCACGGCTCAGTTTTGTCCGCAACGGCATCGGTTCCACTCTCACGGACTTGGCGGCGATCCAAGCCAGTGCCCCGGAAGCCTGGGCTTGGGGAAACAACCGGGCGCGGATTTCGCCGGTGATGGTGGCGTATTCCTCGAGAATGTCCTGGCTGAGGGCCGTCTTGAAACGTCGGAGCGCCAAGCCCGTGAGCGCCCGGCGGGCGGTGCTCCGCTGCCAGAAGATGGCTTCGACGACCACGTTGGTGTCGAAGACGGCAATCATGCCTGGCGCCTGCCTTGGCGATGCCGCTGGATGGCTTGGGCAACCAAGGCTCGTTCCTGCGGTGTGGGTTCACCGTGGCCCCCGTGCGGGTCCACGCCCGCGAAGGCGGCGCGCATCTCCTCCAGGGCGCGTCTTTCCTGCTGGTCACGCAGCAGCCGTAGGGCCTCGCGGACGACCTCGCTGGCATTGCCAAACTCGCCGGCGCTCACCTGGCTGGCCACGAACTGTTCCCACGTCTGGGGCAAAGAGACGTTCATGGCGGCATGTTAGGTCGATAGCATTGAATGTCAATAGATAACGAATGATGGCATTTGAGGTTCCTGGGCAGAACTGGTTTTGCGCGCTTCCTATCTGGTCAGGGTCAGCCCTTGAGTGAACACTTTGTCGAGAGGCGGGCACGACCGATGCTTGGACCTATCTAACCCGGAAATCTCACCAGGGGGCGGTCGCGGCATTCCGGACGGTCCGCGGGTGAGATTTCCGGGTCTGTGAAACCCGCGCCCAGCAAGGAGAATCGGCTCATCGGTTCATCAAAGCCGGGATACGCCCCAGCCGCTTGGGCGACCCGGGCACGCGGACACAGTGGGATCGAGATTGGGTCCATCTGTTTGGGGCGCGGGTTTCTGAGAGCCCGCATTTCAGGTGAACTGTGACGGTGACCGGTCAGATGACATCAAAAGTTGGTGAGAAATGCGGGCTAAGGTGTTTGCCTGCGCGCAAGGTAAGCAGCGCTGCTGCCCGCCATCGCACTGTTGCGTTTCCCCGGATCCTTCGGCAGCATTTCGCAACGGACAATGTATGTGCGGCATTTGCGGCATTTGGAACTTTGCGACGGACCAGCCGGTGGATGCGGAACTGCTGGCGCAGATGACGCGTGCCTTCGCCCACCGCGGGCCCGACGAGGAGGAATTCCACCGGGAAGGCAGCCTGGGCCTGGGCTTCCGGCGGCTGGGCATCATCGACCTGGCCGCCAGCCACCAGCCGATGGCGAACGAAGACGGCTCCCTCCGGCTCGTGGCCAACGGCGAGATCTACAATTTTCAGGAACTGCGCCATCGCCTGACGCCCCGGCACACCTTCCGCACCAACGGCGACGTCGAAACCATCCTTCACGGCTACGAAGATCGCGGGGCCGACTGTGTGCGCGACTTCCGCGGCATGTTCGCCTTTGCCCTCTGGGACCGCGCCCAGCGGCGCATGACCCTGGCCGTCGACCGGTTCGGCAAGAAACCGCTGTATTACGCGCTCGATGCCAAGAAGTTGGTCTTCGGTTCGGAACTGAAGTCTCTCCGACAACACCCCGGCCTCGCGCTCGACTTGGACTTCGCCGCCCTGGACGAGTACCTCAGCACGGGCTATATCCGGGCGCCCCGTTCGATCTACCGGGCCATCCGCAAATTGCCGCCGGGACATACGCTGACCGTCACGAGCAATGGCGGATCGCAACTGACGGAGTATTGGCATCCCCGTCTATGCCCCCCGGCGGAGCACCACAGAGGCCCCATCGACGCACTAGCCGCCGAACTGCGCGAGCGACTGCTCGAAGCGGTGCGGCTGCGCATGGTGAGCGACGTGCCCCTGGGCGCGTTCCTCAGCGGCGGGATTGACAGCAGCATCGTCGTCGGCCTCATGAGCCAGCTCAGCCCCCGCCCGGTGAAGACTTTCTCGATCGGATTCGAGGAGGCTCTCTACGACGAAAGCCCGCATGCCCGGGCGGTGGCGGCGCACTGCCACACCGAGCACGTCCACGAAATCGTCAAGCCCGATGTCGTCGGCATCCTGCCCACACTCGTTCGCCACTACGACGAACCATTCGCCGACAACTCGATGATCCCGACCTACTACGTGTCCGCCATGGCGCGCAAGGAGGTGACGGTCGCCCTGAGCGGCGATGGCGGGGACGAGGTGTTCGGCGGGTATCAGTGGTATCGCCGGGCCTACCGCCACGCGCGTCTCCAGGCCCTGATTCCCAGCCCGCTCCGCCCGATCGTCGCCGGGCTCGCCCGGGTGTTCCCGCCCAATGGCACGATCCATCGCTATCTCGGCGTGGTTGATCGATCGCCGACCTGTTGGGGATTGGCGCAAGAGTACTTCGACCGGCGGTGGCGCGCCCGGCTTTACCGCGATGAGACCCGCAGCCAGGTGGGCGCCGCCGATGCCGATGCCGAACGACAGGCGATCCTCGAATCGGTCGCCAGGCTGGGTTACCTCTCCCAGCTCCAATACGCGGATCTGGTCGGCTTTCTGCCCGGCGACGGATTGGTGAAAGTCGATCGGGCCAGCATGCTGGCCTCGCTCGAAGTGCGAAGCCCGCTGCTCGATCACCTCGTGTTCGAATTCATGGCGCGGGTCCCTCCGCGCTTCAAGCTCGATGGCCGGGAAAGCAAGGTCCTGCTCAAACGAGCCGCCGGCGATCTTCTGCCGCCTGCGATCCTCGTGCGGCGCAAGCGCGGATTCGATCTTCCGATGGGCGAGTGGCTGCGCGGGCCGCTGCGCCCGATGATCGAGGACCTGCTCCTGGCGCCCACGGCACGCACCGCCATCTTGCTTGATCAGGCAGCCGTTCGCCAACTGGCCGACGAGCATGCCACAGGGCGGACTCGGCATGACGCGCGTCTGTGGACGCTGCTTTGCCTCGAATTGTGGCTGCGCGAGTTCCCACAGTCGAGTGAGCGAGGCTTCGCCTCAGACCGGCGAAGCGTGTGAACGACTCGTGGACGCCGGGTGCCCACCACGATCACCGGCGCCCGACACCTCGCTCGGTGGCGCCGCTGCGCGCCGCAAACCTCGGCCTCCGTTCCCGCCTTGATTGAGGGTGCTCGGGCGGTTTACTCTCTTCCACGGCCCGTACCGGCGCTGTGGTCGATCCGGCCTGTAACCCGATGACACACCATTCAAGTCAGGAGAATTCTCGCGCGGTGGATCTTCGCCGTTTGTTGCGCGACCGCATCGTCATCATCGACGGGGCCATGGGCACGATGATCCAGGCCCGCCAACTCGACGAGGCGGGCTACCGCGGGGACCGGTTTCGCGATTGGCCTCGCCTGCTCAAGGGCAATCATGACCTCCTGAATCTGACCCAGCCGGACATCATTCGCGACATCCACCGGGCTTATCTCGACGCGGGAGCGGATCTGATCGAGACGAACACGTTCAACTCGACCTCGATTTCCCTGGCCGATTACGGCCTGGAGTCGTTTGCCCGCGAACTCAACGTCGCCGGGGCCCGGCTGGCGCGGGCGGCGGTCGAGGCGTGCAGGGCCGAGCATCCGGACCGGGCCTGCTTCGTGCTGGGCGCCCTGGGGCCGACCAGCAAGACGGCGTCCCTGAGCCCCGAGGTGCACAACCCCGCGTTCCGGGCGGTGACGTTCCGTCAGTTGGCGCAGGCGTATGGCGAACAGACGCGGGGCCTCCTGGAGGGCGGCGTCGACGCGTTGCTGCTCGAAACCGTCTTCGACACCCTGAACTCGAAAGCGGCCCTCTTCGCCATCGCGGAATGCTTCGAAGAGCTTGGCCGCCGCGTTCCGGTGATGGTGTCGTTCACCATCACGGACCGGAGCGGGCGGACGCTGTCGGGCCAGACGGTCGAGGCGTACTGGAATTCGGTCTCGCATTTCCCGCTTCTCAGCGTGGGGATCAACTGCGCATTGGGGGCGAAGCAGATGCGGCCTTACCTCGAGGAACTGTCCGGGATCGCCCCGGTGTTCCTGAGCTGCTATCCCAACGCCGGCCTGCCCAACGCGTTTGGCGGATTCGACGAAACGCCGGAGCAGATGAGCTGCGACCTGCGCGATTTCGCCGCCAGCGGCTGGCTGAACATCGTCGGCGGCTGCTGCGGCTCGACGCCGGAGCACATCCGGGCCATCGCCGCCGCCGTGCGCGGCTTGCCGCCGCGGGTCCCTCCGACGGTCGAGCCCTGGCTCCGGTTGAGCGGCCTCGAAGCGCTCACGCTGCGGCCGGATTCGAACTTCATGAACATTGGCGAGCGGGCGAACGTGACCGGGTCGCCCAAGTTCGCCAAGTTGATTCTCGCCGGGAAGTTCGACGAGGCGCTGACGATCGTTCGCCAGCAGGTCGAAAACGGCGCCCAGGTCATCGACGTCAACATGGACGAAGGAATGCTCGATTCCGAGCAGGCCATGGTGCATTTCCTTCACCTGGTCGCGTCCGAGCCCGACATCGCCCGGGTGCCGGTCATGATCGATTCCTCGAAATGGTCTGTGATCGAGGCCGGGCTGCAATGCCTCCAGGGCAAAGGCATCGTCAACTCCATCAGCCTGAAGGAAGGGGAAACCGAATTCCTGAGCCGGGCGCGGCGGATCCGCCAGTACGGCGCGGCCGTGGTGGTGATGGCCTTTGACGAACGTGGCCAGGCCGACCGGTACGAGCGCAAGACCGAGGTGTGCTCCCGCGCCTACCGCCTCCTGGTGGAACAAGCGGGCTTCCCGCCGGAGGACATCATTTTTGATCCCAACATCCTGACCGTTGCCACCGGGATCGAGGAGCACAACCGCTACGCGCTGGACTTCATCGAGGCCACACGCTGGATCAAGACCAACCTGCCCCGCGCCAAGGTGAGCGGCGGCGTCAGCAACATCTCCTTCAGCTTCCGCGGGAACAACCTCGTCCGCGAGGCCATGCACAGCGCCTTTCTCTACCACGCCATCCGGGCGGGACTGGACATGGGCATCGTGAATCCCGGCATGCTCGAAGTGTACGAGGAGATCCCAGCCGACTTGCGCGAGCGGGTGGAAGACGTGCTGCTTCGACCGGCGCCCCGACGCGACGGAACGGTTGGTCAAGTTCGCCGAGTCGGTCCGGCACACGGACAAGACGGAGGTGGTCGACGACGCCTGGCGGCGCGGGCCGATCGAGGAGCGCCTCCACCACGCCCTCGTCAAAGGCATCGTCGACTTCATCGAGCCCGACGTCGAGGAAGCGCGCCAGAAATATGGCCGTCCGCTGGCCGTGATCGAAGGTCCGCTCATGGCGGGCATGAACATCGTCGGCGACCTGTTCGGCGCCGGCAAGATGTTCCTCCCGCAGGTGGTCAAATCGGCCCGCGTCATGAAGAAAGCCGTCGCCTATCTGACGCCGTTCCTCGAAGCCGAGAAACAGGCGGGCGCGCGCGCCCAGGGCAAGGTGCTGTTGGCCACCGTCAAGGGCGACGTGCATGACATCGGCAAGAACATCGTGGGCGTCGTGCTCGGCTGCAATAACTACGAGATCATCGATCTGGGGGTCATGGTGCCGTGCGACAAGATTCTGCAAGCCGCCCGCGAGCACCAGGTCGACATCGTCGGTCTGAGCGGCCTGATCACCCCCTCGCTCGACGAGATGGTCCACGTGGCCCGCGAACTCGAACGCGAAGCCTTCCGCCTCCCGCTGCTGATCGGCGGCGCCACGACGAGCCGCGCCCATACCGCCGTCAAGATTGCGCCCGCGTTCTCCCAACCGGTGGTGCACGTCTTGGATGCCTCCCGCGCCGTGCCGGCAGTCAGCCAACTCCTCCACCCCGACCGGAAGGCCGCATTCGTCCAACAGGTCCGCGACGACTATGAACGCCTGCGCGCGCAACATCGGGGGCTGCGTCCGCAACTCCTCTCGCTCGAACAGGCCCGAGCCCGCGCGCCCAAGTTGTCGTATGACGACCTTCCCCAGCCCGTGTTCCTCGGGCTCCGGACGATTGCAACCCGTTCCTCGCCGCCCCCGACTGATCCTCCCGTTCCGGAACGCCCCGAGCCGCCATCCACGATCCCACATTGTCCCATAACCCTGGCCGACCTGGTGCCGTACATCGACTGGTCTCCCTTCTTTCATGCCTGGGAACTGCGCGGACGCTACCCGGCCATCCTCGACCACCCGCGGCACGGCGAGCAGGCGCGCCAACTCTTCGAGGACGGCCAACAGTTGCTGGCCCGCATCGTCGAGGAACGCCTGCTCGAAGCTCGGGGCGTGTACGGTTTCTTCCCCGCCGGGCGCGTGGGCGACGACGTGGTGATCTTCGCGGACACCGGAGACCGGAAACCGAGGGCCACGTTTCACTTCCTCCGCCAGCAACTGGTCAAGGAGGACGGTTCGCCAAACTGGTGCCTGGCGGATTTCATCGCCCCGCCGGCCTCCAGCGGGACGGCGCGTCTTCCGGACCACCTGGGGGCCTTCGCGGTGACCGCCGGACACGGCTTGAAAGAACTGGTCGAACAGTTCCGCGCCGACCACGATGACTACAGCGCCATCCTGGCGGAATCGCTGACGGACCGGCTGGCCGAGGCCTTTGCTGAGTGCCTCCACGCGCGGGTCCGCCGCGAGTGGCAGTACGGCCGCGACGAACAACTCACCACCGAACAACTCATCGCCGAGGACTACCGCGGCATCCGCCCGGCAGCCGGTTACCCGGCCTGCCCCGACCACACGGAGAAGCAAACCCTCTGGCAACTGCTGGACGCGGAGCGCCTGACCGGCATTCGCCTGACCGAGAGCTTTGCGATGTGGCCCGGGGCCAGCGTGAGCGGCCTCTACTTCGCTCACCCGCAAGCGAAGTACTTCGCGGTGGGCAAGCTCGAACGCGATCAGGTCGCGGACCTGGCCCGGCGCAAACAGATGGACCTCCGCGAGTGCGAGCGCTGGCTGGGCCCGTATCTGAACTACGAAACGCCGTGAATTCTCCGCTCCTGCGTCGCGGAGAATGCCGCGCCTCGCTAACCCGGAAATCTCACCAGTGGGGCGGTCGCGGCATACCTGACAGTCCGCGGGTGAGATTTCCGGGTCTATGAAACCCGCGCCCAGCAAGCAGAATTGGCTCATCGGTTCATCAACGCCGGGACGCGTCCCAGCCGCTTGGGCGACCCGGGCACGTGGACACAGTGTAATCGAGATTGGGTCCATCTGTTTGGGGCGCGGGTTTCTGACAGCCCGCATTTCAGGTGAACTGTGACGGTGCCCGGTCAGAGGGCATCGAAAGTTGGTGAGAAATGCGGGCTAAAGGACGGTCACCGGGCGGTTGCCCTGGTCCAGGGAGCCGCGGGTCACCCCGAGTTGATGCCGGAGTTTGAGTTCGCGCCATAACTGCGCCCCGGTGATCTCCCCGGCCAGCAACCGGCGATACATCCCAATGGTGCGAGTCACGACCTCCGGGCTTTCGTCCAGAAACTCGAGACGAAACCACTGCGCACCCAGGGCCTGGAAGCGCGCGACATACTCCGCGCCGCTCTGCGCGAGGGCGTTGAACACCGTGTTGCGGCACCCGGCGTCGGCCTTCACGGCGTGCTCCGCGCCAACCCGATCGCGCAAACGCACCTCCCGTCGGTCGCACGGGCGGCCGCAATTCCGATGGTCGGTGCCCTCCGTCAGGAAGGCGCAGAAGACGCAATGCTCCATGTGAAACATCGGCATGTGCTGGTGAACGTTGATCTCGAACCACTCGGGCGGCGCGGCGCGCAGCAGCGCCTCGATCTGACCGTTGTTCAAATCGTAGGAGACCGTCAGCCGCTCGAGCCCAAAGCGCTCCCGGAAATACACCGCGGCGAGGGGATTGGCCACGTTCAGCGAGAAATCACCCACACAGCGCTCCGACGCAAAGAACTCGAGTTGATCGTAATTCCGCACCAGGTAGCCGTCGGCCCCGCAGGCCCGCACCAGCCTCAGCATCCCTTCCTCGCCCGGCTTGGTGATGCGCGGCGGCGCAACGTAGAGCCGGGAACGGACAGCCGGGAGTTGGGACGGACGCGAGCGGGCGCAACCGACCGCGTCACGATAGCGGCTGAGGCTCTCGAACTCGCAGTAAACGGTGGATACCCCCGACGCCAGGGCCGCCTCCAGTTGCGCCAGCGTTCGCACCAGAACGACCACCTCAGACACCGCGCTGCGCGCCTTCGGGGCGTCGCGCCCTGCCACGGCCCCCTCACCCGTCCCGCAATGCGGGACACCCTCTCCCATCCGATGGGAGAGGGCCGGGGTGAAGGAACACGGTGCATGGGAAGCGGCACGGTCTTCCGGCGCAAGACTCCAGCGCCGCGGCTGGGCCCGCTGCGCCTCGATCGCCATCAGCGTCTCGCGCCGCAGCCGGTTCAACTCGGCAAACGGGAGGATGACATCCGGGGCCAGTCGATTCTCGAGCGCTGCCAATCGGAATGCCGTTCCGCCCAGGCGCCCCAGTTGCGCGCGCAGCCGCTCCGTGGTGATGGGCTGGTGGTGCGCCACCGCCAGAGGCATCGACGAGTCGAGTTGGGCCACATGGCCCAACTCGTCACGGGCGATCAGGGTCAGGAACGTGCCGGGCTGCCCCCGGACTTCGAAGGTGATCGGCCGCTGAAACCGAGGCGCCGAGCCGCTGAAACTCAGTCGCAGACGGCGCTCGAGTTCCGGGTCGCTCGTCTTCCAGACCCGGTCGCCCACGTGGAGTCGCCGAAAATCAATGTCGCCCTGCCCGAACCCCAGCGCTGTGTCCTTGCCCCGCGGTTCGACTGTGTAGACCCGGCCTCCCTGTTCGGCCTGGTCAGGATGCCCGGCGTCAAACACGACGCCGTCCCCGGCCTTGACGGGGCCGCAGAGCCGGATGACTGCGCGACCCGGCTCGATCCGGCGCACTTCGCCGAGGAAAACCCCTCGTTTCTTGCCGAACCGGCCATGCACCAGATGCTGATGGTCGATTCCTCGAAGCCACCCCGGGCCCAAGCCCCGCGAAAAGGCCATCTCCATCTCGTAACGCCGAGCCGCGTCCTCCCGATCCCCGCGTGACACGGCATCGACCATCCCGGCCGAGCGGCCATGGACTCCTCCGCTTTTGGCGCTCCGCCGTTCGCACTCGTCGAGCGCCTCCCGGTAGAGGCGCGTGAGGGTGGCGACGTACTCCGGCGATTTGAGACGGCCCTCGATCTTCAGCGCGCGAATGCCCAATCCCTCCAACTCCGGCAGAAGATCGATCCCGGCCAAATCGTGCGGACTCAGCAGATACCGCCGGTCGCCCAACGGCACCGACCGGCCATCGGCCACCAACGTGTAGGGAAGACGACAGGCCTGCGCGCATTCGCCGCGATTGGCGGAACGCCCGCCCAGCGCCTCGCTCGTCAGGCACTGTCCCGAATACGCAATGCACAGCGCGCCGTGGACGAAGACCTCGAGCGGCAAAGCCGCCCCGGGCGCCGCGGATCCCTTGCCCGACGGCTGGGACTGAATGCGGGCGATGTCTTCGAGGGTGCACTCGCGGGCCAACACGACCCGCTGGCACCCCAGTTCGTGGGCAAACTCGATCCCGGCCGCGCTCGTGATCGTCATCTGCGTCGACGCGTGGATGGGGCAATCCGGCGAGAGGCGGCGGATCAGACGGCAGATCCCCACATCCTGGACAATCGCAGCGTCCACCCCGGCGGAGATGCAGGATCGGAGGAATTGCTCCGCTTCCGCCAGTTCATCGGAAAAGACCAGGGTGTTGAAAGAGACATAACCGCGCGCGCCACGGCGGTGAAGATAGGCCATCAGGGCGGGCAGATCGGCTTCGGTGAAGTTGGCCGCCCGCATTCGGGCATTAAAGCGATCCAAACCGAAGTAGATGGCATCCGCCCCATTCTCGACGGCCGCCCGCGCGCAGTCCCAGTCGCCTGCGGGAGCGACGAGTTCGGGCCGCACGAAGTGCGACGGGAGATGCGATGCGTCACGGGTGAGGAGTGAGGCGTGAGGCGTGAGGAGTGAGGGGTGAGGCGTGAGGAGTGAGGAGTGAGGCGTGAGGAGTGAGGGTGACGGTGGAGTGCATCCCGGTGATTCCTCTGTAAGTGGTCCGCGGCACTTGGCACCACCGGAGCGCGCCTTGGCGGCTTTCATGGTTTGGGATCCCCCAGGGCCGCGACCGGCCTGTTCGCTGGCTGCAGAGGTGCGCGAAGGGCCCGTCGCTTTGGTTGCGGCTTGGCCGCGCTGCGTTTCCGTGCTCATCCGGTGGGATCCCGCAGGACGCCTTCGCGTTTCACAGATGACCCCTCAGGCCTCACCCCTCACGCCTCACGTCTTCACGTTGCACTCTTTGCGTTCCGCTCCAGATCGCGCCCCGGCTCTCACGCTCCCGACGATTTCTCGCACCTCTTGGATTCCGTGGCGCTGCATGAACTCGCGGAGCCCGGCGATCACCTGCAAGGCGGTCTGCGGCTCGTAGAAATTGGCGGTGCCCACCGCGACTGCGGACGCCCCTGCCATCAGAAACTCGACCGCGTCCGCCGCGGTCTGAATGCCACCCATGCCGATGATCGGGATTGTCACAACGTTCGCCGCGTCCCACACGAGTTTGATCGCGATCGGCTTGATACAGGGCCCGCTCAGCCCGCCCGTCACGTTCGCCAGCCTGGGCCGGCGGGTCTCGATGTCGATGGCCATGGCCGGGTAACTGTTCGTGATCGACAGCGCGTCGCTGCCCGCCTCCTCCGCCGCGCGCGCGTAGGGCGCCAGATGAACGACATTCGGACTGAGCTTGGTGATCAGCGGCAGCGCTGTTGCCTTCCGGCACGCCGCCACAACCTGGCTCAAGAGCCGCAGGTCGGTTCCGAATTGCGCGCCTCCCTCTTTGATGTTTGGGCAGGACACGTTCAATTCGAGTGCGCCGACACCTCCCAGAGCGTCGAACCGCCGCGCCACCTCGGCGTATTCCTCGACGGTCGTCCCCCAGATGTTGACGATGGTCGGGACACTCAGTTCCTTGAGAAACGGCCAGTACTTGACGATGAAGCCGTCCACGCCGGGCCCCTGCAAGCCGATGGCGTTGAGCATGCCGCTGGTCACTTCCGCGGTCCGCGGTGTCGGGTTGCCGCGAACGGGTCCCAGCCGGATGCCCTTGACCACCACGGCCCCCAGTTGGTTCAGGTCGAGCAATTCGGCGTATTCGACCCCATAGCCGAAGGTCCCGGAGGCGACCATCACCGGGTTGGCCAGTGTCAACCCGCCGATCTTGACCGAGAGGTTCATGGAAGCGCGCCTTTTTCGGGCCACATGATCGAGCGGGAGTCAAAGACCGGTCCCTCGGTGCAGGTCCGTTGGTATTCCCAGCCGCCGTCCCTCCGGATGGGGATGACACACGCCAGGCACACCCCCACGCCACAGCACATGTGCTCGTCCATCGAGAGTTCGGCGGGCAGGTCAAACGCAGCCGCGAGTCGAGCAACGGCTTCGAGGAGCGGCGTCGGCCCGCAGGCGAAGAGCTTTCGTCGCCCGGCGCCGCGGCGCAGCTCGGCTTCGAGAGGCTGCGTGACCAAGCCGCGCTCGCCGTGACTGCCGTCTTCGGTGGTCACACGCAGATCCCATCCCAGGGCGCGAAACTCCTGCTCGCACAGGATGTCGGCGCGCCGGCGTCCGCCGACGAACACGACGCCTTTTTGTGCCGAGCGTTGGGCCAAGAGGTACAGCGCCGCCATGCCGTACCCGCCGGCAACGAGCAGAGGCGTTTCCCCGCCCAGGCGCGGGACCGTGAATCCGTGGCCGAGCGGCCCGATCAGGCCGAGTTGGTCGCCCGGACGCATGTGCGACAATGCCTCCGTGCCCTTGCCGACCGTCTTGTACAGTATGGACAGGGTTCCGTGTTCGACCTGGAACACGCTGAAGGGACGGCGCAACAGCGCCTCACGCGACGGAGGGATGCGCACGTGCGCGAACTGCCCGGGCTGGACCAACGGCGCGATCCGCGGCGCGCGCACCGTCAGCCGATAGTACGACTCGACCTCGCGGTCGTTGCGCAGGATGGCGGCGGTCTCCTGGATCATATCAAGGCGCAACGCAGCATCTCGAGGGCTTGCTGGCACGTCACATTCTTGAAAGTGTCCCGGTCGAAGCCATTGAGATGCCGCTGCACCTCTGTGCGGGCGGGCGTCGCCAGAGCCACATAGACCGTCCCCACCGGCTTGGTCTCAGTGCCGCCGGACGGCCCCGCGATGCCCGTGGTTGCCAGCGCGTAGTCCGATCCCAGCCGGCCCCGCGCGCCTTCGGCCATCTCGCGGGCTGTGCCTTCGCTGACCGCGCCTCCTGAGGCCAGAGTCTCTGCCCGCACGCCGAGGAGCCGTTGTTTCAGTTCGTTGCTGTAGGCCACCGCGCCGCCCACAAAAACCGCCGAAGCTCCAGGCACATCGGTGATCCGGTTGGCCAGCCGTCCGCCCGTGCAGGATTCGGCGGTTGCGATGGTCTGTTTCCGCTCGGTGAGGAGACGCACCACGACCTGTTCGAGCGAGGCGTCGCCGGCGCCGAACAGGCGCTCGCCCAGGCATGCGCGGACCGTCGCTTCCGCCTCGGCCACCAGCGCGTGAGCCGTCTGTCCACGGGCTGTCAGGCGCACGTCCACTTCGCCCGGTCGCGCGCAATAGCCGATTTCCAGGCCGGCCCTCGCCAGTGCCGACAGAGGGCCGGCGATTGTTTCCTGGACCATCGACTCTCCGAGCCCTGTGCTCCGCAGGAGACGGCAGGCGTAGGGGTCGCTCGGCGGATAGGCGGCTCTGAGCCAGGGAAGCACCTGGTCGACGAACATGGGCTGGAGTTCCCGAGGCGGGCCGGGGAGCAGGATCACCCACGCGTCGTGGTTTTCCGGGTGGCAGGGGTTGGGGCTGCACCGCATTCGCAGGCCCGGCGCGGTCCCGTGAGCGTTGGGGAGCACGATCGCCCCCTGGGGCACCAGGGCTTGGAGGCGCGTGCTTGGCGGCTGCGGGCGGTTGCGGGCGGCGAACCAGGCATCGATCCGGGCCCGCACGGAGGGCTCTTCGATCAGCGGGCGCTGCAGCAGGTTGGCGATCGCGTCGCGCGTGAGATCATCTGAAGTTGGGCCCAGACCGCCGGTGGTGATGACGACGTCGGCCCGGCCCAGGGCTTCGCGCACGGCCTGTTCGATCTGGCTGGGGGCATCGCCGACTGCGACCTGGCGTGCGACCATGTAGCCTGCGTCGGCCAACTGCCGGCCCAGCCACTGTTGGTCGGTATTGAGCACGTGGCCCAGGATGATCTCGGTCCCGGTGTTGATCAGCTCGATTTGCACCAGGGGTGCAGTGTGGTGCGTTCACCCAAACCTGGCAAGCCTCCAAGGAAGGGTCACATCTCTACATTCTACATTTGATGGACTGGTGCGGTTGGGGTGGGCAGCGGCACAGGACCGGCTGGGCGCAACTTTGCGCTCGCCGCGGCGCTATGGCATCCGTTACGAAGTCACGGTATGACACTGACTGACGTGATCGCGGCGGCCAAAGCGAGGGGCGCCAGCGACCTGCACCTTGAGCCGGGCCTGCCTCCGGCGTTCCGGGTCGACGGCGCGTTGTTGGTTCAGGGGAGCCCGATGCCCCCCAAGGACCTGGCGGACGCGGCGCGCGAATTGATCGGGGAGGGGCACTGGCCGGCGTTTTTGGAGCAGCGTTCGTTTGACACGTCCAAGTCGATTGCGGGAGTGCGCTGTCGCATCAACGTGCTGCACAGCGCGCGGGGGATCGGGTTTGCGATTCGCCTGCTGGCTTCCTTCGCTGCGACGATCGATCGTTTGAACCTGCATCCTGATCTTCGGCGGTTCGCGCGGCTGCAGCATGGGCTGGTCCTCGTCTGTGGAGCGACCGGGTGCGGCAAGTCGACGACTTTGGCCGCGTTGATCCAGGAGATCAACCTGGCCGAGGCCCGGCACATTGTCACCGTTGAGAGTCCGGTCGAGTACACGTTCCGGCCGCGTCGTTCCTTCATCCGCCAACGCGAGGTGGGCCGGGACACCCCGTCCTTCGAGCAGGCGTTGTTGGACGCTTTGCGCGAGGATCCGGACGTGTTGATGGTGGGCGAGATGCGGGAACCTGCCACCATGCGGCTCACTCTGAACGCGTCGGAAACGGGTCATCTTGTCTTCGGCACGGTGCACTCCTCGACTGCTGCCGAGGCCCTCCAGCGCATTGTGTCGGCGTTTGCGCCGGAAAGTCAGAGCGGTGTTCGAGCGGCTCTGGCGGATTGCCTTCAGGCGGTTGTCTGCCAGCGTTTGCGTTTCCGTCCGGAACTCAAACTGCGCGTGCCCGAATGCGAGGTCTCTGGTGGCGACCCTGGCCGTGAAGAACTTTGTTCGCCAGGGCGAGTTCTTCAAGATCCTCCCGATGATCGAGACCGGCGCCGACCATGGCATGTGGACGTTTCAGCGCTACCAGCGTTGGCTCGACAGCCGGCGCGACTGGCATGTGCCGAGCGCGGACGCGACGACCGAGCCCGAGAGCGAGCCCGAACCGTCGTCGCCGGCGCTCGCGTCGGACGCCGGCCTGCAACCCGCCCTCTCACGACCGAAAGCGGCGCCCGCGGCGCCCGGTCCTGTCGGCAGGTCTCATCACGAGCGTGCCATCGACATCGAGCCGGTGGCTGGCGGCCTGGCCGAGGTCGTGAAGAAGTTGGCGAAGTAATCCGCCGCGAACGTCGACCAGGAGTTTTCATCAGCGAGTTGGGGCTTGATTCCGCGGAAGCGACCGATGTTCGGGCGACGGTGCGGGTGCGGATGTCCAGCGCGGGGGCTGATGCTGGTCGACGACGTGAGGTTCGAGGGCGAGGAGGACCTTGCGGATTTCGTTGAGCCGTGCGCCGGCTGTGCGCTTTGTCAGGCGCGGGAAGCGCCCGCCCACCTGGATGAACTGGCCGTTGCGCGTCAACATCAGCCGGTCGTCGCGCGTTTCCATCGACTGGAGGCCGCGTTCTGCGGCGAGGATCTTGAGGGCGGCGACCTGCAACAGCAACTCGACTGCCGGGGGAAGAGCGCCAAAGCGATCGCGCAGTTCGGACCGGACCGTTTCGAGTCCGGCCTGTGCGGTGACCTGTGCGAGCTTGCGGTACATTTCGATGCGGTGACGCGGCTCGGGAATGTAGCGCAGCGGCAGGCATGCAAAGGCCACGGACGGTCCGTGAGGCGCAATTCGCGAGGGGCGACTGGGGAGGGGAGGTCCGTGATCCGAGAGGGGTGAAACCTGGTGTGGGACAGGGGGAGCCGGGGCATCGGGCCCCGGCACTTCCTCGCCCACCGGGCTGAGGTCGAGGAAATCGAAGCGCACGGAGACGCTCACGTGCGGCTTAAGAGGTTCGCCTTTGAGGGCGGCGATGCTGTGTTTGAGGAGGCTGGCAGTAGAGTTCGAAGCCGACGGCGGTGATGTGGCCGCTCTGTTCGGGCCCGAGGAGGTTGCCGGCACCGCGGATTTCGAGGTCGCGCATGGCGATCTTGAAGCCGCTGCCAGGAGTGGAGAACTGGTGGATGGCGCTGATGCGTTTGCGGGCGTCGGCGAGCAAGCCGGCGTGACGCGGGATCAGGAGGTAGGCATAGGCCTGGTGCTTGTAGCGGCCGACGCGGCCACGGAGCTGGTAGAGGTCGCCGAGGCCGAAGCGGTCGGCGCGGTCGATGATGATGGTGTTGGCGTTGGGGATGTCGAGGCCGCTTTCGATGATGGTGGTGGAGACGAGGACGTCGGCCTGGCCGTCGACGAAGCGGGTCATGACCTCTTCGAGTTCGTCGGCGTGCATCTGGCCGTGGCCGACGGCGATGCGCGCCTGGGGGACGAGCTGCGGAGGCGTTGCGGCGACGGCATCGATGTCGTGGACGCGGTTGTGGAGGAAGAAGACCTGGCCGCCGCGGTTGAGTTCGCGCTGGATGGCGTCGCGGATGAGGCGTTCGTCGTACGGGGCGATGATGGTTTCGACGGGGAGCCGGTCCTGGGGCGGGGTTTCGATGGTGCTCATGTCGCGGGCGCCGGTCAGGGCCAGGTAGAGCGTGCGCGGGATTGGCGTGGCGCTGAGGGTGAGCACGTCGACCAGTTGGCGAAGCTGTTTGAGGCGTTCCTTGTGGGCGACGCCGAAGCGTTGTTCCTCGTCGATGACGACCAGGCCGAGGTCCTTGAAGACGACGTCGGGTTGCACCAGCCGGTGGGTGCCGATGACGATATCGACGCGCCGGTGGCGAGGTCCCGAATGACGCGGCTCTGCTGGCCGCGCGTGCGGAACCGGGAGAGCAGCTCGACGCGGACGGGGTAGTCGGCCATGCGCTCGCGGAAGGTGTTGTAGTGCTGCTGGGCGAGGACGGTGGTGGGGACGAGGACGGCGACCTGTTTGCCGGCGAGGACGACCTTGAACGCGGCGCGCATGGCGACCTCGGTCTTGCCGAAGCCGACATCGCCGCAGATGAGGCGGTCCATGGGGCGGGGGGGTTCGAGGTCGTGTTTGGTCTCGTCGATGGCGCGGAGTTGGTCCGGGGTTTCCTCGTAGAGGAAGGCGCTCTCGAATTCGCGCTGCCAGGGCGTGTCGGGCGGGAAGGCGAAGCCGGACTGGGCGGCGCGGGCGGCCTGGAGGCGAGGAGTTCGGCGGCAAGGTCGCGGACGGCGCGCTGGCCTGGGCCTTTGCTTTGCCCCAGTGCCACCCAGGAGCGGTTGAGGGGCGGGACGACCCGGCCCGCGCCCACGTACTTGCTTACGAGGTGCGACTCGGTGATGGGGACGTAGAGCTTGGGGGCGCTATCCTGGGTTGCCGGCGCGTATTCGATCACGAGGCATTCCTCGCCGCCCGGCGCGCCGGGTTGCGGCGGCATCGTGGTCGCGGCCTGCCCCGGCCGGCGGGCAGGCGTTGGAGACCGAGGTACCGGCCGATGCCGTACTGGAGGTGAACCACGTAATCGCCTTCGGCGAGATCGGTGAAGTCGATGTCGAAGGCGGAGCGGAATGGCGGCGGCGTGGGGGACTTGAGCCGGCGGGGGCGCTGGACGCGGTATCGTCCGAAGATCTCGGCGTCGGTCACGACTGCGACACGTGCGGCATCGCACAGAAAGCCGCGGGAAAGCGCGCCAGGCGCGTCCGCAGTTCGCCGAGGCCGAACTCCTGCCAGAGTTCGGCGAGCCGTGCTGTTCGCCGGTGTTGTTGCAGAAGACCTCGATCGTGAACCCCTGGCGCAACCACCGGTGAAGTTGAATGAAGAACTGGCGTCGCTGCGCTTCGGCCACCGGTTGGTCAGGGGCGCGCTCGCCGAGCGGCCGGTAAGGTCGAGCGATGTGAATCCCAGGGCGAGGGGTTCGCGAGGGGCAGTGGCCGGCTGGCCTTCGTCGACCGGCGAACCGCAACGGGTCGCCACCTGGCACGGCTTCGGGACCCAGTTCGTTCTCGATCAGGTCGATTCGGGTCATGCTCCGGGCGGCGATATCCGACGAGTCCATCCCAGGGGATGAAGAAAGGGTCGTTTGGCGGCACTTGTGCAGCATGGCGTTGAGCCTGTCGGCCAAAGCCGGGGGATCACACAAAACCAGCAGGGCATCCGGCAGGAGATAACCGAGAAGACTCGCGAGGCGCGACTCAGGCGGATGTCGTTGCTCCTGCGCCCGCAGCGGCGGGATGCGCAAGGGGGCCAGGAGTTGACGCAGGAAACCGACTCACCGGCAGGGGCCAGCGTGATCTGCTCGATTTCCTCGCGTGAGATCTGCGTCTGCGGATCGAGGGACGGAGCGATTCGAGGGTATCGCCAAAGAACTCGAGACGGACCGGCCAGGGCTGGTCAAGGGAGAGACGTCGACGATGCCGCCGCGCAGGGCCAGTTCGCCTTTGTGCGTGACTTGCGCCTCGGGTTCATAGGCCTGGTCCTCGAGCCATTCGATGAGATCGTCGAGCGGCGCGAGCCGGTCGCCGCGTCGGAGAGTTCGATGGCGTGCGCTGAGCGAGTCCGGCGAGATGTTCGTCGCAGCAGCGCTCCGACGAGGTCACGGACCGAGAGGAAGCGGGAGGCCTGGCGCTTCGGGGCGCGCGCGGGATCTTCTTGTCGCTGCGACGAGACTCGGCGGCGCGGCAGGCGGAGCCTCAGAGGAGCTAGTTCTGATTGGGGCCGGACCGTGGGCCGGCGGGGAGGTTGTTGGAGGGGCTGCTGGTGGCTCGGCCAGCGACCAGTGTTCTTCCAGCCGTCGCTGATCTGCATCTGCATGGGGAGCGCGCCCCGACGCGCGGACACTTCCAGCGGCCGGCAGGACTCGATTCCGGAGCGACTTCTAGCTGGCCCTGGGGCAGCGGTGGTCGTGGCGAGCGAGGTCGCACGTCCTGGCGCAGGCTCTGGGGTTTCGAGGTCTCGTGGTCGCATGACGACGGCGGGCGTTGAGGGAACTGCTGACTCGAAGGTAGCGCGACGAAGAACGGCCAGGCGGCGCCGCGACGTCGCTTACAGTCAACGCCTCCGCTGCGTACCGCTGTTCCAGGGCTCCGACGGGGTCGCGGTGATCAGGCAACGATGTCGGGGTGTAGCCGCTGTTCGACTGGATCGGTGTCACCGAGGACAACTTCAGGCAAACCGGCGCGCCGATAGCCCAGCGGCGCCGGCAGCCAGCAGGCGGCCCTGCTCCGGCTCAATCCGGAACAGGACCAGGTTGTTTGATCCCTGGTTGGCGGCCCAAAGCCACGTGCCGCTCGGGTCGATCGCGAAGTGTCGGGGGATCTTACCTTGTGTCGCGACATTGGCGATGCGCGTGAGCGTGCCGTGCTGGGGGTCGCGGGAGAAAACGGCGATGCTGTCGTGCCCGCGGTTCGAGCCATAGACGAACTTCCCGGTCGGGTGCACCTCGATCTCGGCGGTCGTGGTCTCGCCGCGGTAGCCCTCCGGCAGAGTCGATACCGTCTGCAATTCCTGGAGCGAGCCTGTTGAACCGTCGTAGGCGTAGGCCGTGACAGTCGAGGAGAGTTCGTGGATGCCGTAGGCGTGTTTGCCGTCCGGGGCAAAACTCAAGTGACGCGGCCCCGAGCCGGGTTTGACCTGGGCGAAGGGCGGGTCGTTGGGTGTGAGCCCGGCCTGCTGCGGCGTCGAGGCGATAGAGCATGAACCGGTCGAGTCCGAGGTCTGGCACGATGAGGATGCGGTTGGCGGCATCGAGGGTGACGCCATGCGCGTGGGGGTTTTCCTGTCGGCGGGGGTTCACGCTTGATCCCTGGTGTTGGTGGAACGACACGGCGGGGCTAAGCGAGCCGTCGTCCTGGATCGGGAGCAGAGCGACGCTCCCGCCACCGTAGTTTGCCACCAGGAGCCACTTGCCGGTGGCATCGACCGTCAGGTGGCAGGGGCCGGACCGCCGGACGAGACCTGGTTCAGCAGGGCGAGTTGGCCGGTCGCGCGGTTGATGCGAAAGGCGCTGACGGCTCCGGTCTTCTTGCCTTCGAAGGCGCCCAACTCACCGACGGCGTAGAGGAACCGTCCGTTGGGGGCCAGGGCGAGGAAGCTGGGGTTGGCGGTTTCAGCCGCGAGGAAGGGGGGCTGGGCCCGGCCTTCCTCGGCATTGAATCGAAAGGCGTAGACGCCCTTGCTGTGGGGTCCTGTGTAGGTCCCGACGTAGACGAAGTATTGGGTGGAAAGAGCCAGTGCGGATGGCGTGCCCGTCGCCGATGCCAGGCCGAGCGACACCCATCCGACCATCGAGGAACCGAACTTGACCAAGCGCATAGTTGTTCTGACGGGCAGAATGTGTGTCCCTGTCTAAACGCACTTTGCATTCCGCAGGGCGCATATGGGCCTGTGGGGTCACATCTCGATGAACGATTCGGGCCACTGGTGGGCTGAGCGGTCGCATCGACTACACCGTAGACGATGATGGGGGTCCTGCGATGGCACGGCACCGGTCTTCTCGAACCGCCTTCCCGTACCCGGTACCGAATCTCAATCGCGGCCGAGCGCCCGCGACGCCCCTCAGGAAGGGCAAGAAAGAACGAGGCTCACCTCCGATGGCCGGACTGTCAGCTTGGCGCGCCACGGCAGCACCTCAGGCACCCATCGACAGTAATGACAATATTGCGATATTCTTCGGGCATGGGTGAAGCATGTTGGCCACGCGCTTAGTCTTTTTCCAGGAGTCGTTCGGGGTCTCCCCGGTGCTGATTGGCTTTTGGAGCTGTGGGCGACAAACCCGAAGGCCTGGGCCATTGCGGTCAGGGTCGAAGGCTTTTCTGGCCGCTTGGCGATCAGCTTCTGTTGTTGCGGTGCACATTCCTGCGAGATGGGATCCTACGAACTGGGTCAGCAGGGCCATGTGCAGTCTGTACCGTAATTCTTCACAAGAAGGGAAATGTGGCCATTCTTGGTGCATGGTTACGAAAGAAGACGAGGTCGCGATACAACATCGAAAGTGTGTGTGCTGAAACGAAAACTACTTTTCGAGCAGGACCGAAGGGGGCACGTACGCACATGAAAAGCTGAGAAGGTGAAACGACCGAACGCCATTGCAAGATCTTTGACTCCATGGTGGAAGACTGATAGCTTCCAGAAACTGTCGAGGAGGCCAGGCTGACGCTGGGTGGCACAACGGCTTTACGCCTCGCGCACCAAAGCGGCCGCCGCAGTCAAAAGTTGCCCAGTAAGGTGGGAACGATGCAATCGGACCAATTCCGCGCCTGGAAGACGCCGATCACGAAGGGCATCTGCTCTCGATGTTGCAGCTGAATGGCCTGGTGCCCTCGACCAGCAACTCGACGCCTGCCACTGGCTTCTGCTGGCGCAAGCTCGAGCCTGCGCAACTGCTCCTCGATTGTCGATGTCGAACCCTGCGCCGCACGCTGGTCGGGATTGCCCATCGATCTCCAACATGGCGCTGGTGATGAACGCTACTTCGTCCGAGGTCCCATCGAGGAGAGTGCTCTCATGAAGAGTGTACCGCCGCCGTCTGTCTCTTCTTCCTCAGTTTCAGCGCAGGCAAACATGGACTGCGCTGGAGCCGCTTGCATCGTGGGTCCCGTTAAGCAGGAATACTGCCCTCAAAGGCATCGGCGCAGAGCGTGACGGGCACAAAAGCTATGAACAGATCCCTGTTCAACGGTCGGGGACTGGTTGCACCAGGACCGGGGACAAGAAGCCTTGAAAATCCACCCGTCGGGAACCGTGTGGCCGGCGGGGCGCGATACGCTGTGCGCTGATAAGCCGGCGTCGACGGGTGCTCCGCGCGGAAAGGACGGACGCCTCGCGGTGGACGGCTGGTGTTGTGCGCACTGGCTCACCCATCGGCGCGGCCAACGAAATCTTCGTCCAGACCGGCGACGACCGGTGGTCTACCGGCACGCTCTGGCCGCGACCTGGCGCGCCTGGTTCGGGCTGGGCCCGCGCTGTCCGTATGACCGACGGCGACCTGGCTGGCTACGTGATGAGCCTCCCCGCTATCGATCGTCATCGGCGACGCCGGGATTCATCACCGGCAAAACGCTGGATCCAGAGCGGGGCGCTGTGCTGCGGGGGCGATGCGTTTGCGCACCCGTATTTCCGGCAGCGGTTGATGATCGCTTCGTCCGCATCCTCGGAAATCGGCCCGTGCCCGGTGATGCGGTATGTACCTGGGCTTCACAATGCCGTCTGCAAATGGCCGACATCGCTGGAGAAATAGGTACCCTGCTCGGTGTTGCAGCCGGTGGGAAGTCATGATCAGTTGGTGCTTGAGCTGCTGCCTTGGTGGTCTTCCTCGCCGCGCCTGGCCGCGCTGGGCATGATGATGTATCCTCGCCATGCAAGATGCTCCGACCTGCTCCAGTCGGTGCCGGAATCTGCTCGCGGCGATCTGTGTGGGAGCGATGCTGGCTGCACGTGATGGGCTTGGCCCAGGGCTTGAGCTTCGGCTTCGATGGTGCTCTCCAGGCTGGGAACCGACCCCGGCCGCCGCCGACCCCGGCGCACGGAGAGGTCCGCCGACTGGGCGGCGCCATTTCGACCTTGGCCCAAAGGTCATTCGCGCCAGGAGCCGCTTCCACGCCGTCGACAAGCGCTTTCGACCTCGCACACTGCCAGGTTCTTTCCCAGACGCGCCATGTGCCCCGTGCTTTCCGTTCTGGCTTGGTCGTCATTGGGCTTTGCGCTCGGGGCATCCGTTGGCTTTGCGCAGGCTCGCGCCAGGCCAAGGCCCTGTCACTTCCCTGCTTGGCAACGCCTGCGGCCGCTGTTCCCGCGAGGCTCACCGTTTCTCCGTGCTCGGCTTCATTCCCTCTCCCCTGCGGTGGGTAAAGAGAGGGAATAAACCCTCCCATTAAACGGAGAAACTAACATGACAAACACGAAGCCGATTAGCGAAATCAGAATCGGGGCCATCAAGGCCGCCATCTGGGAAAACGAAACCACCAAAGGCACGCGCTACAACGTGACGTTCAGCCGCCTCTACAAGGACGGCGCAACTGGAAGCGGACCGAGTCGATTGGACGCGACGACCTGCCGCTGGTGGCCAAGGTAGCCAACCAGGCGCACGCCTGGATCTTCGACCAAAGCCAGACCAAGGAAGAGGCGCCCGAGACGGTGTAGCAACCCGCCGGGGGTGAAAGCCCCCGGCCTTTTTTGGAGGAAGCAACATGACCACCACGTTCGTTCGAGAGATTTCCCTCAGATACCGCGGCCCGAAACGCCGCGAAGCCTTTAACCCCATCGTGTCCCCCTTCGAAGCCGCGCGCTTTATCCTCATCACCCTCTGCGGCTACACCGGCGAAGCCAAGCAGCTCGCAGACAAGCACGGCATTCAAATTCTGAACGAAACCGGCCTGACACATCTGTTGCAATCCACCGACGCCGCCTCTGACCCCGAAGTCCTTGCCCTCCTGCGCGACACCCGTAAGTTCTGCCCCAAGTGCGAGAGCCAGATGCTCCTGCGGACGGCCACCAAGGGCCTGTGGGCCGGGAAACAGTTCTGGGGCTGCTCAGCTTATCCGAAGTGCCGCTTCACGATGCCGAAAGATTGACTGGCTGCCCTGTCTCCCTCCCCGCAATCCTCGAACGGCGCCCTCCTCCCACCATCGACCCTCCCCTGCCGATCCAGCACCGCCACCGCATTCTTCTTCGTCTTCGCCAACCCCGCCTCATGCCACAAACCCGCCCCGGTTCAAAGCCGCTTCTGCCCCAGTGTCGTGTACCTTTCAAAGTTGCACTTTTGCGGAACATCAAAACTGCGAATGTGTGGAACATCAAAATTGCACAGAGGCGTGGCAGTGGGGGGGGGTTGGGGGAAGGTCCGTAGCGGAGGAGCAGCAGGGTTTGGTCTTTTTGCAGGGAGGGGCGGCGAGGACGGAGTAGGTGCCGTTTGGATGCTGGCAACGGATGACGTGGGTGGTTGGGGCACGGCGAGTGTGAGCCGTTGGTGGCCACCGGGACGGTCCCGTCGGGGGCGACTTTGACCGGAGCCGCAGGCTCCAGACATACGACCACCACGGACAGGGGGGTAGGGGACGGAGCACGGAGCGGTTTCCCGTTGGCGCGGAACCAGGCCTGTTGGGGCGTCATGCGCCAGCTCGCGGTGCGTTCGTGGAGGTTGTGATGCTGACGGAGTTGGGCAAGCCAGGGGTTGGCTGGGGGACGTCGGTGATGGCTTCGGCGGCGAAGAGGGCGGGGAGGCGATTTTGCCAGAAGAGGTGCAAGCGCTCGACCTTACCCTTGGCCTGGGGGGTTGGCGCATAAAGGAGGGAGATGTCGTAGAACTTCAAGGCCCAGCCCAGCTGGGTGAGGGCGTCGGGTTGCTGGGCCAGGAAGAAACTGTGGCAGTCGACGTAGAGGGAGAGAGGGAGTCCGTATTGGGCGAAGGCGGCGGGCAGGAGATCGAAGTAGGTCAAGAGCAGTTCGCGTTCGTAGAGGCGGGCCCCGGTGATGACGCGGGAGCAATCGTCGATCAGGTCCAGGAGCGGGTATTGAAGGTCCGAGCCTGGGAACCAGGGGTGGGGGGAGGCGTCCAGTTGCCAGAGCTCGCCAATGGCTTGACGCTGCCAGCGCTTGACCGGGGCCTTGGGGCGCACCGGGCGCGTATGGACGGCCAGGTCGTGTTGCGTGGGCCCAGCGGCGCACTTGGGCTCGTGCCAGCTTCAGGCCCAAGCGCCGGTGGACCTCGCTGGCGGCAAAACTGTAGGAGGCCGGGGGACGGGCGCCGAGCAGCTTGCCCAGCAACTGTTCTGCCGGCAGGGCCCAGGCGGGGCGGCGATTTCCTCCGGACGCCTTGGGCGTCCACTGCCCCTGCTGACGCCGCCCACAAGCGCGCAGGTAGTGGTGGTAGAGCTCGTAACAACGACGGGGCGAGAGGCCCAGTTGCTCGGCCACCGTGGCGACCGTCAGCCGGTGGCTGCGCAGTTGCGCCAACAAGTGGCGGACGAAGGGAGTTCCGTGTCGGTGGATTAGTTGACGATTTCTTTTTGCATCCGCCCAGCTTGGGGGCTTTGCCCCCAAACCCCCAAAGTTTTTCGCTTTCCGGCAGGGTTGATGAGTCCTCCCTTCGAGCACAGCAAAAACGCCGTGAAGCCGATCAGCCTCACGGCGGAGTCGAAGGGAGACTCAACCCTGGTTGACCGTGCCGCTCCGGTTGCGCTTCCGCAGAGCCGTATCCTGCAGGCCAACAGGCCAGACTAAACCGAGGGGCTAGTCGCCCGCAAGGGGGCCCAAGTCGATTCGCAACTTTGATGTTCCACCCGTGTGCAACTTTGATGTTCCAGTGTGAAATTTTGATCGCACCACGACAGCCGCTTCTGCCCCAGCACCTCGACGCCCTTTGATTTCACTGAGTACCGGTCTACTGATCACCGATCACTGATTACCCC
>CAWJWM010000029.1:0-15147 GCA_963846445.1 uncultured Verrucomicrobiae bacterium
CAACATCCTGCGCCGGTCGGATGGTGTGCTGCTGGTCTGCCTGGCTCACGCGAATGCGCCGGGCGATTCGCGCAACGATTCGAGGCCCTGGCGCATGGGCTCGATCTGTTTGCTGGGCACGTGGGATTCGGGATCGAGGAAGTACGAGTGGACGCCCGGCGGGCGGGTTGAGGTTTCGCCTGAAGTTTCCGCGCGCGGGCTCATGGAGCCGGAACTCGCCGAGTTGCGGGACAAGCGGATCCTGGTGGTGTGGCGCGGCTCGACTCACGGCTGGGACGGCACAGTGGCAAAGACACCCGGACGCAAGTTTCACAGCCTGTCGAGTGACGGCGGGCGGACGCTTGGTGCGCCGGTCGAGTGGAAGTACGACGATGGTTCTGCCTTCTACTCGCCGTCGTCGTTTCACCGCACGCTTCGTCACAGCGGCACGGGGAAGTTGTACTGGATCGGCAACATCAGTGCCGAGGCGCCTTCGGGCAATTCGCCGCGTCACCCGTTGGTGATTGCGGAGGTAGACGAAGAGAAGGCCGTGCTGAAGCGGGCTACCGTGACGGCCATTGACGACCGCCAACTGGGCCAGGGCGATATTCAATTCTCGAACTTCCCGCTGCTCGAAGACCGTGTCACGCACGACCTGATCCTGCACGTCACCACGTACGGCCAGGAACCTGATCCCAAAGACTGGGCGACCGCGGTGAATTACCGTTACACTATGGCTTTGCGGCGGTGAGCAGCGCGGTGCCGCCTGGCAGACTGTTCCTTTTTGAACTGCCCAGTCACAGCGCAGCTCAGGCCGCAGCCAAAGCCTTCGGATATCCGATGCTCCGGGAGCCACGTATGCGAGGGGTAGCTCGACGGACGCCGCGCTGTCTGGGGCGACTGGCGTTGCCCAGAAAGTCAGCGGCGCGCACGGTTACGTGCTGACTGAATTCAGCGCGGCTTTCCGTGTCGCGGTTCATGGGAGAGATTACGCGGCGCCGTCGACGACCTGGCAGACCCACGATTCGAGGGGGCGGTTGTACTGTTTGCGGTAGCCGTTGGAGACCTGGGCGCGGAACGACTCGACCTGGGCTGTGCGCACGAGGTTCAGGGTAGCGCCGCCGAAGCCGCCCCCGGTGAGGCGTGCGCCCAGGCAGCCCGGGTGCTGGCGCGCCAACTCGACGAGCGTGTCCAATTCAGGGCAACTGTTCAGAAAGAACTCGCGCGAGCTTTGGTGGCTATCGTAAAGGAACCGGCCGAAGGCTTCGAGTTTCCCTGCGCGCAGCAAATCGGCTCCTTCGGTGACCCTTTGGTTTTCGCCGACGACATGGCGGGCGCAGCCGTAATCGCGATCATCGAGTTTGGGGCGCCCAGCCTCGAGTGCCTCGGCGGTCGCGAAGCGCAGGGAAGGCACGCCCAGCTTCTGTGCCGCCGCTTCGCAATGGCGTCGTCGGTCGTTATACTCGCCGCCAACCAGGGCGTGTTTCACACCCGAGTGACAGACCACAATCGCCACGTCCCCTTTCATCGGCGACCAATCGACCGTCAGATGCAGGCAATCGATGAGGATCACGTGGCGCGCCCGTCCGTAGAGGGATGAGATATGATCGAGGAGACCGCAGTTGACACCGACAAACTTGTTTTCGGCCGCCTGGCAGGTCTTAGCGAGAATCATCTTTTCGGCGTCGTTGAGCGGCGGGAGTTCGCCCTGTCCGTCTCGGGCTGGCGGCGCGCCGCTGCCGGTCTCGGTGAGAGTGTAGGGGTAGAGCTTGCGCACGGTCAGGGCGGTGGCGACCAGCAGCGCTGCGGAACTGCTCAGGCCGGCGCCCAGCGGAATGGTGCTGTGCAGGGCGGCGTTGAACCCGCCGATTCGGACTCCGCGTTGCTGCAACTGGAGGAGCAGGCCTTTGATGTAGTTGGCCCAGGGAACAGCGGGATCTCTTTCGATGCGGTCCAGGGGGAAGCGCGCCACTTCGGGGAAGGCGGTGGACACCACCTCGACCTGATGATCTGTGCGGGGCGCGGCTGCGATGGTGATGGTTTTGTCGATCGCCAGCGCCATGATCAGGCCCTGGTTGTAATCGGTGTGATTTCCCAACAACTCGACCCGGCCGGGGGCGATGACGGTGCTGACGGGAGCGCGGCCGAACTTGTTTTGGAACGACTCGATTGCGTGTTGCATAGACTCTGAGTGATCGCTTGAGCATTGGCCCTCTGATCCGCACCGCTCGAGTGGTCCCAGCGGTGGACGTGGGCATGCGGGGCTTATGCCACGCCGCGGAGCACGGGTCACGTGGAAAAACCTCGATGGCACTCGGTCTCCTTGACCCTGAGACGCGGCTTCTTCATAACCGGCGCATGCCGCTGGCCCTGCGCGTCCGACTATCCGCCATGATGTTTCTCCAGTTCTTCATCTGGAGCGCGTGGTATGTGACGATGGGGCCCTATCTGCGCGATGTGCTCGCGTTCAGCCCGAGGCAAATCGGCTGGGTGTACAACGCCACGGCTGTGGCAGCCATGATTTCGCCCTTCGTGGTCGGCATGGTGGCCGATCGCTTCTTTGCGGCGGAGCGGGTGATGGCATGCCTGCATCTGGTCGGGGCCGGGTTCATGTTCGCGGTGTCGCGGGCTTCTCAGTTCGAGGTCTTCTATCCGCTGTTGATCGGCCATACGCTCTGCTTCATGCCCACCGTTGCGCTGGCGAACACGCTGGCCATGAAACAGATGAGCAACCCCGGCAAGCAGTTCCCGCACATTGCCCTGCTCGGGACCGTCGGCTGGATCGCAGCGGGCCAACTGCTCAATCTGTTCCAGACCAGGGCCATGACCACGCCCATCTCGTTCCGACTCGCCGCCGGGGTGTCTCTGATCATGGCGTTGTATGCCCTGACCCTGCCTCACACGCCGCCCAGGGCTGCCGGGCGGCGGGCGACGGCACGCGAGGTGCTGGGGTTGGACGCCTTGCGAATGCTCAGGGACCCTTCGTTCGCCGTGTTCGTGATCACGGCCTTCCTCTTCTGCATTCCACTGACGCTTTATTGGGGATTCGCCACAATGTTCCTGCAGGACATGGGAGTGGCCAATGTCGTGGGCACCATGACCATCGGACAGGTTTCGCAGGTCATCTTCATGTTGCTCCTGCCATTCGCTCTGGGCTGGCTGGGAGTGAAATGGGTTTTCGTTCTGGCTCTGCTGGGTTGGGCGGTCCGGTATTGCCTGTTTCACCTCGGCTACGAAGGGACTGGCGCCTGGTCGCTCTACTTGGGGGTGGCGCTGCACGGCATCTGTTACGTGTTCTTCTTCGTGCTGGCCTACATTTACGTCGATCAGGAGGCGCCCGAGGCGATCCGCACCAAGGCACAAGGGTTCATCTCGCTTGTCACGCTCGGGCTGGGCTTCTTTGTCGGATCGATCATCGCCGGTTGGACGGTCGAGCAGTTCAGCGTCCCGAACGCCGAGACGATCACGTCGGGCGAGGTCTGGCGACCAATCACGCTCTGGGGCAAGGTCTGGCTGGCAGGATCTTCGAGTTGCTGTGTTCTCATGGTGCCTTTTCTCCTCGTCTTCCGCTACGACCGCCAGCGCGCGGGAAGGCGGCCCCAAATCGGGATGGAATGAGGGCGCGGGTCGTCTGGCCGGTTTGCTTCCTTGGTGTTTTCCGGTGTTTCCCGGTTGAAAGCGCCGGCCAGCCGCGGTAAGAGGGAGTCATGCCGCAGGGTCATTCCAAAGCGGATCTCCGCAACTGGCATCTTCACCGTGTGGCTTTGGAGAAGCTGGAACGAATACCCATGAAGAACGCGTCGAATGTCCTCGCGATGTGTGGCGGAACGCCTGCTTGCGTCGGGTCCTGGCCGCCTTGGCCGGTGTTCGACGACACGGAGCGGCGCCTGCTCAGCGGCGTACTCGAGTCTGGGAAGTGGTGGTTCGGCGACCGGGTCCGCCAGTTCGAGTCGGAGTTTGCTGCTTTTCAGGGATCTCGCTACGCGGTGACCTGTACCAACGGCACGACAGCGATCGAGATGGGCCTCAAAGCTCTTGGGGTGTTGCCCGGCGACGAGGTGATCGTGCCTCCCTACTCGTTTATCGCCACCGCCAGCGCCGTCGTCACCGTCGGGGCCATCCCCGTCTTTGCCGACATCCGGCCCGACACGCTCTGTCTCGATCCGGCGGAGGTTGCTCGCAAGATCACGCCGCGGACACGGGCCATCATTCCGGTGCATGTGGCCGGTTACATCGCGGACATGGAGGGGATCAACGCGTTGGCGCGGGCGCGCGACTTGCGCGTGCTCGAGGATGCGGCGCACGCCTGGGGCAGCCAGTGGCAGGGACGCGGCGCCGGCGTGCTTGGCCAGTGCGGAACGTTCAGCTTTCAGGTCTCGAAGAACATCACTGCCGGAGAGGGCGGCATCCTGGTCACCGACGACGAGGAGTTGGCGGATCTGTGCCGCAGCTACACCCATTGCGGGCGGCGGAAAGGCGCGGCGTGGTACGACCACGATTACCTTGGCAGCAACTTGCGGCTGACGGAGTTTCAAGCCGCCGTTCTGCTGGCGCAACTGACGCGGCTCGAGGCACAGACCTCCCGCCGTCAGGCCAGTGCTGCGATCCTCGACCGTGAGTTGGCTGGGCTTGCCGGAATCCGCCTTCTTGCCCCGGCCCCACAGATGACGCGGCGCAGCTATCACATGTACATCTTCCGGCTCGACGAATCCGCGCTTGGGGTGGCGCGTGACCGGTTCCTCGATGCCCTGGTCGCGGAGGGTGTGCCGGCGTCGTGCGGTTGGTACCGTCCGCTTTACGCAAACGGCGTGTTCCGCAACCCGTCCGGTGACGCGCTTCACGGCATCCGCGCTCCACTCGCGGACCGGGCGGCTGAGTATGCGCAGACCTGCTGTCCAGTGTGCGAGCAGGTCTGTCGGGATGCTGTTTGGATTCCGCAGCATGTGCTTTTGGCCGATGAGGAGCGCATCCGGCAAGTCGGTGGCGCCATCCGGAAGGTCGTCAGCCAGGCAGGCGCGCTGGGAGGTGCCTGAGGCGATGAGTTGACCACGGGCCGGGGCGCATGTCTGTTTAACGAGGCTGCGCCTCAGACTGACGAGGCGTGTCGCCAGATCGTTTGCGCTTGGCCTTCGCCGGGTTATCGACAACCGACGCCTCGGTCAAGCGCGCGGCGACCGGGAACTCGTTCACTTGCGCTTCAAGTTGATGATTTCCTGGTTCGCAGGCTGTTGCGTTGTCATGATTGCCATGCGGTTCGGTGGTTCTGATGCGTGCTGCTTGGAAGGGGGCCTCCGGCCGCCCGATGCTGGTGCGCTACTCGACGGTCAATGCGACAAGAAAAGGAGCGGACTGTGTTGTCTGAGAGACGAATTCGAGCTCAATGACCTCCAGATCCGGATGTGGATGGGTGTCGGTCGTTCGGAAAAGCCGAACGGTTTGGTCCGGCGGCGCCTTGGCCCACCGCGGTCGATCGCATTCAAGAGCCGCGTGACTTCACTCACGAGAATGCCCGCATGATGCGTCAAAGCCCGCAGCAGTTGGCAAGCGTCGTGAACAGGCTTGCGGTTGGCGCGTGGTTTCCTACTCTCGCGCCCATGCGAACAATCCTCTTCCATAGCACGGTCCGCGGGTATCGGATGTGGCGAGTGGCTCTCATGACTGCGAGTTGCGTCTTGGCGGTCTGCCTGTCGCGCGCGGCGGAATCGACCGGAGAATTCTCGAACCCCCGTATTGACATCGGGCTCGTCGCCAGGGATGCGGCGCGGACCGCCTCATTTCTGACCAACGCCATCGGCTTTCGCGAGGTGACCGGTTTTCCAGTCACCGTGGAGCTTGGTCGGAAGATCGGACTGATTGACGGCCATGCGGTCAATGTGCGTGTGTTTGTGTTGGGCGACGGTGAGGAAGCCACACGCCTCAAGGTCCTCGCCTTTCCGGCGGCCCAAGGGGTGCAAGCGGACCAGCGGTTCATCCATGCGACGTTCGGCTATCGGTACCTGACTTTGTACGTGAAGGACGTGAATCAGGCGCTCGAGAGGCTCAAGCGAGCGAACGTCCCGTTGCTCGGCGAGACCCCGGTTGACCTCGGCGGCGGCACGCACATCGTGGTCGTCAAGGATCCGGACGGCAATTTCATCGAGCTGATCGGCCCGAGAAAGCCATGACCTGACCGATGGAGGCTGCCAGGCGAGGGCGAGGGCATCGAAGCCCTCGTCAAAGTCACTTCCTTTGTAAATCTGTTGTCAATGAGTCAAGTGCTTGCGCCGCGCAGCGGCGCCACTTAGCGAGGCGTCCGGCGCCGGTGATCGTGGTGGCCGCCCAGCGTAGACGAGTTGTCCGTACGCCTCGTCGGTTTGAGGCGGAGCCTCGCTAAGGCATCACGACCCGGTAGAAATGCCGGGGGGCAGTCGCCGCGGAGACGTCGTTGGTTTCAAACGGGGCGGCCTCGAAGGTGAGGCTGAACCAGTCTGTCCACGTCTCCAAATCGGGGCTGCGTTGGACCCGTCCGCTCCAGGCCGCCGGGCCCGTGATCTGTAGATTCACGGTTTCGGCGTCTCGCCCGATCGCCAGGTCCAACGGCTCGATGGTGAACTCCCGAATTGCCAGGCCGGCGTTCGCAAACACGGACGTCGTGGCGTTTGCCGAGGCCCCATAGCGCAACCGAGTTTTGCCGTCGGGAAAGAGGTGGGCATCGAATGCCGGACGGCCCTCAGGGGAATCGCCGACGCGCCATTCAACGAGCAAGTTGCCTTTGCGTGGATCATAGACAAAGGGATGCTGGAAGGGGATGCCATAGTCGAAGGCTCGCGGGCCCTGGGCTGGACCGGCCCCCTGCGTGGACCAACTCACGTTACCGGAAAACACCAGCGTGGTGTCGGTTCCGAGGTTGTCGTCGAATCTCGAACTCAGGCTGCCGGGTTCCCGCTGGGTGGTCGAGAGTCGGAGTTCATACGCACGGAGCGCCACGGTACGGGGGACGTTCACGAGGCGGTCCGGGCGACAGGCCATTCGCACGAGGAGCCCGCGCTGGGATATCGTGTTGGTGAAATAGGCAGCAGTGTAGACCTCCTGAACACGGCAACCACTCGAGGGCGGAGGAACATCGGCGTACATGTCGTTTCCGTCCGCGGTTCCGAACTCTGGCGGCACAATCAGCGTCCCGGCTGCGGCGCCAAGCCCAGCCAGGCAGACGAGTGCGAGCATCAGGCCGACCGGTCTCAGCGGTCTGAGATCGGCTCGTGGTTTCGTTGGAGTGAGGCTCTTCATATTGGTTGATGGTGTTTGGCACACAATGGTCGGGCCGTTCATTGATTCACTTGTAAGGTGGGGCGGGCCAGGTCGGGAGAGCCGGAATGTCGGTCGTCCTGCATCGATGTCTGTCCGCCGCTCACACTAAGAGAAATCCGGAACGGCGGGCGATGGTTACAGGTTGCCAGCCCGACGTGCTACGGGTCTTTCCACATAGGTCTCTCGACACCGTGGAGATTCACTGGGAATACGGACTCCGGCAACACTGTGCCAGGACAGGAAGAGGGTGCCACCCGCCCGCCAACGGCACTGGCTTCAGTTTGCTCAATCGGCGTGCCAGATCAGCAAGTCTCCCGATTCAGTGAGTCCGACCAGCCCGGTTGCGTCGCCCGTAGAGGCCAGATCCTTGAGGGTTTCACCCGGTACCTCTATCGTGACCAACTCCTGCCATGTCGCTGTGTCCCAGAGCTTGACGGCGTCCCGATCCTGACTGCCAGTGGCCAGCCGGCGCCCGTCCGGCGTGAAGCGGAGTTCGTTTCCAGCGAACAACCGGCCGCCGGTCGTCCCGAGCATGGCGACTGCTTTGATGTCTCGAGTGGCCAGATCCCGCAGCGCGAGCCTTCGAGCCATGTCAGGACCCACAATGCCGGCCTCGATCAGCTCGGGCTGGCCCAGCACGAAGAACGCACCGCCCAAGCCGTTGGTGACGATCCACTCCATTTGCACCGCTCGCATGGCGAGGTTCCAGAACACGAATCGCGCCGGTTCGCGCTGAATGAAGGCCACGAGTTGGCTGTCGGGTGAAAACGTCGCCAGAGTTGGCAGTTCGCATTCCTGACCCAGCACGTCCAGTAATCGGCGGCTCGCAAGATCCCACACATGCACCTGGCCGTAGCGCAGGGCGAGGGCGAGGAACTTGCCATTGGGGGAGATCGTGAGCTTGCAGACGGACGGAAATCTCTCGAAGACATGCTCCGCATCGCTCCGGGACTGCGCCTGCAAATGGGCCCATTCCCAGCCCCGCGGGTCGGGCGTCTGAGGCGAGTGGTTGGTGGCGGTCAGTTCGAGCAACTCCCGGGTGCGTCCGAGATTGCCGGCTTTGAGATACTGCTGGGCGGAGCTGATGCGGGCCGCGTACGCGTGAAGGTCGGCCCACCGGGTCTGGTCGACAGCCGCGAGACGTTGCTCATTGATCCGAAGGACTGCCAGCGGAGAGCCGACCGCAACGACGAGCGGAAGCGCCAGCACTGCGGTGATGAGCACCGTCAGACGCGGATTGCGCCGGCACCAGCGCCAGACTTGGCCCGCGCGGCTGATGGGCCGCGCCAAGATCGGCTCGCGGCGCACAAATCGCCCCAAAACTCCTCCGCCAGCCCCTGCGCGGTTGCATACCGCCGGTCCGGATCCTTCTCGAGGCACTTGAGGCAAACTCGATCGGGCTCTGAACGGTTTGGCCTATCTGTTTCCGCAACACATCGCCGAAGCGCCGGCGCCAGATTGTCTATACCATGATCGCTGCCCACGGTTGGAACGTTCTTTGAGCCGCTCAGCGGTTTCTGATCGTATTCGCCTCTGAGCCCCGAGAGCACCTGCTCGAGCGGGGTTGCGGCCCAACGTCTCTGGAATCCCTCCTCAGGCGTCACCTCATCGATCGGCTCCGCGCGATAACGTCTCTCGGCCGCGACTTGATCCCAGGACAGAAGCTCGCGCCCGCTTCCCCGTTTTTCGCAGCGTGCTCGATGCCATTCGTTCGTCAGAAAATGATCCAGGGTCGCTTGACAGTTCTGACCATTCTGACCATATTCGAAACCATGAAAAGTGAGACCATGGGAACCTTGGAGGCGAAGACTCGCTTTTCCGAATTGATGGGAAAGGTCCAGCGAGGGTGGCGGTTTCGAATTACCCGCCACGGACGCGCGATTGCGGAACTGGCGCCGGTTCCTGCGACCCGCCGACCCCGACCGGGCTTTGCCAAGGGCTGCTTTGTTCATGTGGCGGATGATTTCGATGCTCCTCTAGCTGATTTCCGCGACTATTCATCGTGAATCTGCTCATCGACACTCACGCCCTGATCTGGTTTGCCGAAGACAGTCCCGGCCTCTCAAAGGCTGCGCGAGCGGCGATCGCCGGCAAGAGCGACCACGCATTCTGCAGCGTGGCGAGCATCTGGGAGATGGCCGTCAAACTGAGTTTGGGGAAACTGAGAATGTCCCTGCGCCTGGAGGGAGGGTTTGATCGTTTGTTGGAGAAGAACGGACTCCATATTCTGCCAGTCGAGTATCGACATGCTGCCCGGGTGGCCGCCCTCCCGTGGCACCATCGGGATCCGTTCGACCGGCTGCTTGTGGCTCAAGCCATGGTCGAAGGGATGACAGTGATCAGTCACGATGCACAACTGGACGCCTACGCGATCGATCGAATCTGGTGACACAGGACGCGAAGTGAATAGCATAGGACCGAGGTCGATCAGGGCGAAGCCTGAAATCACTCGCGCATGGGATGCCTGTGCGACCGACAAAACCCGGTGACGCGAGCGTTCCCAACATGATAGGGACTTTCTGGGATTCGGGGTCCTTCGTGATGATTGGAAACTCATGGCCTGGTTTCAATCCATGCAGTGCACCGTCGGGACCGAACGCCATGCAGGAATGGGAAGCGCGCCGGCTCATGACCACGACTCGGCCCTGGGTGAAGGCCGCCGCGCGAACAACAGGTCGGTGCCCGGATTACAGACGAAGGTAAATCTTCCTCCGGTGCAGAAACCAGCAGAGGAGAAATGCCAGGCCTAATCCCACGATCGAGATCATCAACTCGCCAAAGCCGGGGGCGACCACCGCGTTGAAGAAGTTCTTGACGTCTCCTCCCGCAAAGCGCGTGGCGAGGCGACGGAAACCGATGATGTTGTTGGCGAGGTAGGCGGTGATGGGGTTGAGACCGATCCAGACGAACGGTTGAGCCCAGCGCTGCCAGCGCCACACCTCGACGACCTGGTAAAAGACCGCGAGCAGGAACGCGCTGTACCCGCCCGCCACCAGCACGAACGAAGACGTCCAGATCTTCTTGATAACGGCGAATTGCAGGCCCCAAAGGAAGCCCAGCGCCACACTTGCCGTTCCGGCGGCGATCAGCCAGGCCACTTTGCGTCCCGCCGACACGTCGTCGCGCTTCACCCAGAGTCCCGCAAATACCCCGAGCAAGCACGTGCCGATCGCCGGCAGCGTGCTGAGCAGGCCCTCCGGGTCCCAACTGCCGTCGTATTTCTTACCTGGGAGCCACTGGGAATCGAGGTAATTGGCGAGGTTGGCCCCTTTGGCAAAGCTCCCAGCCCCCACACCAGGCACGGGCACAAAGGTCATCATCGCCCAGTACCCGACCAGCAATCCGGCGCACAGCACGACAAGCCCGCGGATGCGTAGAAAACAGAACGCGACGCTGGCGAATAGATAGCACAGGGCCAACCGCTGCAGGACGCCCAGCAACCGGATGTCCGGCCACTCGTTGGTGAACCCGCCCGAATAGAAGATCCCCAGCGCAAACAGCAGCACACTTCGGCGCAAGACCCGCCGCAGCGCGGCGGCGCGCCCCTGCTCTGCGATGGCCCGGCTCAGTGAAAACACGAGCGACATGCCGACGATAAACACGAACAGCGGAAAGATCAGGTCATAGAAAGCGAACCCATCCCAGTCCTTGTGCGTCAGTTGTCCGCCGAGAAAGCCTGTCAGACCCGACTGGCGGATTCCGTCCAGGCCGCGGACCAGGCCGTCGGCACCCAGGATCCAGAACATGTCAAAGCCCCGCAGGGCATCGACAGACATCAACCGTCGCGACGCCGCGGCTCCGGTCCGATCCACCGCCTCTGAATGAGACATAGAATTGGCGGAGAGTCTGCCGTCATCTCCGCCCCTCCAACAAGCGCAAACCTCACGACCGCCCCCACCGCGTCTGGACAAAAAAGGCAATGGGGTCGCATCTATACAGATGCGACATCAATGATGCATCGCCGGGTCAGGGGACCCGGCCTACAAGCCTGTAGGCCGCGTGCCCTCACGCGGCGCGACTTCTGACGCCGTGTATGAATAGTTGACATATCGTTCCTGCGCTGTTTTTGAAGTGCGACCCCATTGCCTCTCGCAAACCCTTGGCGATGACTGCAAACGCTTGACGATCGCATGCGAATTGTGTGGGATCCAATGAGTCTCAGATGCGCGATGGATGGCAGCGCGCGGAGTTTTGGTTCTGTGGCTGGTCTTTATCGAATCCAGGAGAAAAACGATTCACGGCCTGCGCGTCCCTCCAGAGACTTCATGCCCACGTGCCGCATCCCATCCAGAGGCCGCACCCCTCCATGGCGGAGCGCGAGTTCCATCACTCCATCGCGCCCCCAATTCCCGCTTGGATCCGGATCATCCAGGAACCACGGTGCCCCCGATGCATCACCTGATATCACGCGCCCGGGACCTCAGTCCGCAACGGTCTCGCCACACACCAGACAGGCAGCACCGCGCGTCTTCATTTATCAACTATTTAGATGCGACCCCATTGCCTTTCTACATTCCCATGACAGCCGAGCCCTTCGCCACCATGTCCGCGGACGATCTGCGGGCTTATTTGCAGTTCCTCCTCCACCACTACCGGGTGATGGACTCCTTCTGGTTTATCCGGGTGGCGGAGCGCTTTGGCCAGCCGGTGGCGGAGGCGATCAACGAGCAGGTTTGGGGGCGCGTTGGCGGTCTGGCAGCGAAAGATCTCGTCGCGTGCTTCAACATCCAGGAGAAGGGCTTGGCGGGGTTCCTTCAGGCCTTGCGACTCTATCCATGGAGCATTCTGATCGGTTACCAGATCGAGCAGAGCGACGAGGGGGTGACCTTGTCAGTCCCGTCCTGCCCGACCCAGCAGGCCCGGTTGAAGCGTGGTCTGGGCGAATACGCCTGTAAAGAAATGCACCGTGCCGAGTTCGAGAGTTTCGCGCACGCGATCGACCCGCGCATCTGCGTCGAGTGTCTCTTCGCGCCTCCGGACCCGCACCCTCGAGACCTGTTCTGCCGATGGACATTCCGGCTTGCCGGCCCCGGCGTGGAGGGTGGCGCGGCCAGAGTCCTTGACGGGTTCGGCTTGGCAAGAGCGACACGAACGCGGAGGATGACCTGCCATGCAGACCCGTGTGACCCACCTGCGAAGTCCGGTCGTGTGTCTCCTGACGGCCTGCCTGATCTCTGTCAGCAGCCCAGCCGCGGCGCCGTCGTCGTTCGAGACAGGTTGGACCAATCCGCCAGTGGCCGCCCGGGTGCGCGCCTATTGGTGGTGGCTCAACGGCAACGTGACCAAAGCCGCCATCACGCGCGATCTGGAGGAGATGAAAGCCAAGGGGTTCGGCGGCGCGCTGATCTGCGACGCGGACGGTTCCAGCCAGGACGGCAACGACCGGGTCCCGCACGGGCCGACCTTCCTCACCCCCGAGTGGCGCGAGCTGTACAAACACGCCCTGCGCGAAGCCGACCGGCTGGGCCTGGAGATGAGCCTGAACATCCAGAGCGGCTGGAACCTCGGCGGGCCGATGGTGACGGCCGAGGACGCCGCCAAGAAGCTGGTCTGGTCCGAGACGCAGGCGACCGGCCCGACGCAGATCGAGCGGCAAGCTGCCGGAACCGAAGAGCCGCGACGGGTACTACCGCGATCTTTCGTCGTGGCCTACCGCCCGAAGCCGGCCGTCGACCGCGGCAGCCGCGTCGGCCCGCTCGCAGAACTGGGAGCAGAAGGCCATGCACAAGCCGCTGCACTTCTCCGCGCCGGACACGCTCGCCGTTGTTGCAGGAACTGCCGGCCGCAGCCGGGCGAGGAAGACACGCGCGCGGCCGACGTGCTCGATCTGACCGCGCAGCTCGACCAGGACGGCACGCTGCGCTGGGACGTGCCCGCGGGCGCCTGGCAGGTCCTGCGCTTCGGCTACACCATCGGCGACCACTGCCCGCGTCTCGACGTCGCAGCGAAGGCTGGCAGGGCTTCGCGCTCGACGTGCTCGACGCCGGCGCGTTCCGCCGCTACTGGGACGCGGTCGTCGAGCCGCTGATCGCCGACGCCGGGCCGCTGGCGGGCACGGACGCTGAAGTATCTGCACACCGACAGTTGGGAGGTCGAGGCGGTCAACTGGACGCCGACGCTGCGCGAGGAGTTCCGCAGCGGCGCGGCTACGACCTGCTGCCCTTGCTGCCCGTGCTCGCCGGCCGGATCGTCGACAGCCGCGACGGCGAGCAACCGCTTCCTCCACGATTTCCGCAAGACGCTCGGCGACCTGGCGATCGACAACCACTACCGCCTGTTCCGCGACGGCGCGCACCGGCACGGCCTGCTGATCCATCCCGAATCGGGCGGGCCGCACGCCGTGCCGATCGACGCCCAGCGCTGCCTCGGCTTCAACGACGTGCCGATGTCGCGAGTTCTGGGCCTGGTCGTGGCGGCATCGCGTCGGCGACGAGAACCGCTTCTTCGTCAAGCAGCCCGCCTCCGCCGCGCACACCTACGGCCGCACGCTGGTCGCCGCCGAAGGCTTCACCACCATCGGGCCGCACTGGCAGGAGACGCTCTGGGACAACCTCAAGCCGGCGTTCGACAAGGCCTGCTGCGAGGGCCTGAACCTGCTGGTCTGGCACGCGTTCGTCTGCTCGCCCGCCGAGGAGGGGCTGCCCGGGCATCCAGTACTTCGCCGGCACGCACCTCAACCCGAACGTCACCTGGTGGACGCAAGTCCGGCCCGTTCTTCGGCTACATCAACCGCTGCCAGTTCATGCTCCAGCAGGGCCTCTTCGTGGCCGACGTCTGCTACTACTACGGCGACCACGTGCCCAACTTCGCCCAGCTCAAGCGCAGCGATCCCGCGCGCGTGCTGCCCGGCTACGACTACGACGTGATCACCGAGGAGGTCGCTGCTGACCCGCGCGGCCGTCCGCGACGGCCGCATCGTGCTGCCCGACGGCATGAGCTATCGCGTGCTGGTGCTGCGGGACGACACCGGCCATCTCGCTGCCCGTGCTGCGCAAGGTGAAGGAATTCGTCGAGGCCGGCGCCACGGTCATCGGTCCGAAGCCGGTCGAGGCCACCGGCCTAGCCGGCTACCCGCAGTGCGACGCCGAGGTCGCGCATGGCCGACGCCTTTGGGGCTCGGGCGGTGGGATCCAACAGCGGCCGCGTCATCTCCGGCAAAACCGCCCGCGAAGTCCTGCTCGCCGACGGCGTGAAGCCCGACTTCGAGTTCCGCGGCGGCGAGCCCGGGACCTCGCTCGACTACATCCACCGCCGCGACGGCGAAACGGACATCTACTTCGTCGCCAACCGCTCCAACCGTTGGGAGACGGTGCGTTGCACCTTCCGCGTCACGGGCAAGGCCCCGGAGCTGTGGCAGCCCGACCGCGCCACCATTCGGCACGTGCTGGCCTGGGATGCCGCGGAAGGACGAACCTCGGTGCCGCTCCGCCTCGAGCCATACGGATCGGCCTTTGTGGTCTTTCGGGCGGCGACGGGGCGTCGCGTTGTCTCGGTCACGCGCGACGGACAGCCGGTCGTCGCCGTCGCGTCCGCTTTTGGGCTCGATGCGGATGTCGCGAGAGGCAGCGCCACCGGCGGGGGGGCGGACAGAGCTTCGGCATCTGCCATCGAGCGTGGGGTGGAACTGTGGAGCGAGGATGGGCCCATGCGGCTCTGCGTCACGGAACCGGGCACGTATGTCATCGGGGATGCCGCTGGGCGAGTGATGAAGCTCGATCTGCCCAACATGCCAGCACCGCAAGTCCTGGATAAGGAGTGGGTTCTCCACGTGCTGCCGCGCGAACTGCACAGTTCGGCCACACGGCCTGTGAAGCTCGAGGCCCTTCAGTCGTGGACCCGTTTAGCAATACGTACGGAGTCGAAGAACAGGAAGACATAACA
>CAWJWM010000030.1:0-113186 GCA_963846445.1 uncultured Verrucomicrobiae bacterium
GCATTTGGCACCATGAGCAAATTCGTGTTGGCCGGCGACATCGGAGGAACCAAAACCATCCTGCAACTCGTCCGCGCGGAAACCGCCGCCACCGGCGGCACCCCGCCGTCTCTCGTCACCCTCGTCGAGGAGACGTACCCAAGCCAGGAATACCCCGATCTGGTCCCGATGGTGCAGCAGTTCCTGGACAAAACGGACTTGGGGGGCCATGGCCTTGCGCGAGTCGCGCATGCCTGCTTTGGCATCGCGGGTCCCGTGGTCAACCAGGCTTCCAAGCTCACGAACCTGGCGTGGTCGCTTTCGGCCGAGCGCCTCCAACGCGAGTTGAACATCGAGCACGTGACCCTGCTCAATGACTTTTCCGCCGTCGGCTACGGCCTCGCCGGTCTCGAGAACTCCGCCCTGGTCAATCTCCAAACTGGCACGCCCGACCGTTCGTCCCCCATCGCCGTCATCGGTGCCGGGACGGGGCTGGGCGAAGGGTTCCTGGTTCCAGACGGTGCGGGACGGTACCGGACGTTCCCGTGCGAAGGAGGTCACACCGACTTCGCGCCGCGGTCTGACACGGAAGACCAGTTGCTGATCTACGCGCGGCGGTTCTTTGGCGTGCAGCAGATCTCGGTTGAGCGGGTGGTCTCCGGACCTGGGATCGCCCTGATTTACGAGTTCCTGTGCGACCAAGCCCCCGAGCGAGAGTCGACGGCCATGGCGAAGCTCCGCAGCCAGTGGCTGCGCGACGCCGGACCGCAGGACGGCGGGATCGATCTGTCTGCTGCGGTCTCCGAAGGGGCGCTGGCCGGCGGCGACGATCTCTGCCGGCAGGCCATGCGCCTGTTCGTGGAAGCCTACGGAGCCGAGGCGGGCAACCTCGCCCTCAAGTTGCTCTGCAAGGGCGGTCTCTTCGTGGCCGGCGGGGTCGCGCCCAAGATCTTGCCACTCTTGCAGGACGGCGTCTTCATCGAAGCCTTGCGGAACAAGGGGCGCATGCGACCGCTCATGGAGTCCATTCCGGTGTCCGTCGTGCTCAACCCCAAGGTCGGCCTCATCGGGGCCGCCCTTTGCGCCGTGCAGGACGCCTGACCCCGTCGCGGAATGCCCCATCCCGCCCGGGGCCGGAGACGCGACCGCGCAGCAGCCGTTGAGTCCCCTTCAAGACCCCAGAGGGCGCTGCCGCGAGGCGCCCTCGGTGCGGACAACAATCCGTTCAACGTGCTGGGGCAGGAGGAAAGTCGGCCCGCCCATCGCCGCCGCGCCGCTGAAGATCAGCGCGGCTTTGTTGGCCATGAGGAGCGTGGCCAGCACTGCCGGGCCGGTCCCACCCAGACCGATCACGCCGCGGTTCTGCACCAGAATCAGCCGCGGCACGGAGCTGTGCTCGCGGATGAAGTCGCGAGTTCGTTCCCGAATTTGCCACGCCAAAGGCAACCCAGGATCCGCATAAGGCACGTAGACCGAGGCCACACCGCAAAGCCGTATCTCGTCCGGGAATAGCCGATGTTCCGCGAAATCACGGGCACGGGGCGAGGCGAGGACCTGGCTCACCGCGACCGGATGGCAGAAACCGACACAGCGGACATCTTCGAGCGTGAGCAGCCAGGCATGAAAGATCGACTCGATCCCGGGCCGCTTCGCAGACCCGTCCACGCGCGCCTCCAGCAAGGCCCTCTCGACCGTGGCGTCGGAAAGGGTCTTCCGTTCGAGCAACTCCAACACAGGCGCGCCCTGACAAACCGTCACGTCGGCCTCCGCCGCCAATGCCAGGCTGGACCCGCTGGCCGTCACGGCGAACCGCCCGTTATCGAGCCGGACGGAGACGTTCCCTTCGCCGAGGATGGCCAACTGGCGATCTTCGCGCCCGAGTTCGTGCGAGAGGTCCAGCAACGCCTTGATCTCTTGGTTCATGCAGGCCCATTCAACCTGGAAAAGGCCCCACCGCCAAGAGCCAAACTCTGTGAAACCCGCGCCCAGCAAAGGGAATTGGCTCATCGGTTCATCAACGCCGGGACGCGCCCCAGCCGCTTGGGCGACCCGGGCACGCGGACACAGTGTGGCCGAGATTGGGTCCATCTGCTTGGGGCGCGGGTTTCTGAGAGCCCGCATTTCAGGTGCAATGGGACGGTGACCGGTCAGATGACATCAAAAGTCGGCGAGAAATGCGGGCGCAGCAGCCAGCCACGCTGGCACCACAGTGGGTGTGAATCCCACCTGCCGAATTGGACTGTTCGCGGCAGAAGGCCGCTCCAACTGTCTGGTCGTGAGACCAGAGGGGTAGCCGGGGCGGATCGAACAGACGGGCCGTAATGACGGTAAACCACATCGAATGAGCCTCGAGAACTCTACAACCGGAGAGCCGAGCCACTGCCCGGATGGCGAAGGCCGCAGGGGGGAGTCACCCCAACAGTCTAAGGCTCCTCAACGCTCCGGCGGGGTCAGCGTGGACAGCACGTCTGGAAAGGGTGGTGACAGTCAAGGCGGGAACACCTCTGGCGGCGGGGTAGCAAAGCCCCAACCCGACGCACAAGTGGGTAGGCCCCACAAGGCGGCGGAGGTCGTCCGAGGAATCGGAGTCCCTGGAGAAGGCGTGGACCTGCACTACTTCAAGCGGTGCAAGACGCCGAGCGGGGGCACTTGCCTCAACGCGTGGAGGCGAAGCGAAGGACCTGGGGATGGCCGGGACAACCGGATACTAACCCCGGAGAAAGTTCGGGAGCTTCAAATCGCGCTTTATCGGAAAGCCAAGGCCGAACCGCGGTGGCGGTTCTGGAGCCTGTACGGAGAGGTGATGCGGTTCGCAGTGCTGGAGACAGCTCTGAGAGCGGTCACCGGAAACGACGGCGTGGCTGGCGTGGACGGGGAAAGCCTGGACATGATCAATGCCACGACGGAAGGGCGGGAGCAGTGGCTACGGAACCTTCAAAGGGAACTCCAGACCAAGACGTATCGACCCCAAGCGGTCTTACGGGTTTGGCTGAGAAACCGGACGGGGGTCAGCGGCCGCTGGGCATTCCGACGGTCAGAGATCGGGTGGTTCAGATGGCGGTGTATCTGGTGCTGATGCCGATTTTCGAAGCGGACTTCCATCCGCACTCGTACGGTTTTCGGCCCAAACGCAACGCCCATCAAGCCCTCCGGGCTATTGACCAGGCGGTGTGGAGAGGGCGGGTTGAGATTCTGGACGCGGATTTGTCGAAATATTTCGACACGATTCCGCACCGGGACTTGATGCGCTTGGTGGCCAAACGGGTCAGTGACGGGAGTGTCTTGCGGCTGGTCAAAAGCTGGCTGCGCGCCCCCGTGATGGAGAGGGACAAGCAAGGCAGGCAGAGGGTGCTGCCCAACCGCTGCGGCACGCCGCAAGGGGGGGTCCTTTCGCCTCTGTTGGCCAATGTCTATCTGGACCGACTGGACCATGAGGTCAACGAGCGTGTGGCGGGCCAACCTGTCCTGGTGCGGTACGCGGACGACTTTGTCATCTGCTGTCGTCCAGGGCAGGGGGCCGAAATGAAGGCACGACTACAAAAGTGGCTGAGGAAGAGGGGTCTGCAGCTCAACGAGAAGAAGACGCGCCTGGTGAATATCCGCCAGGAGGGGATCCGCTTCCTGGGCTTCAGCCTGACCTCAAGAACCAGTCGCCGAGGTCGTCGATACCTCATCCATATCGAACCGCACCCGAAAAGCCGGCAGGAGCTGCGAGATAGGCTGGGAGAGATTCTTCACCATGGGAGTCTTTGGCGACCAGTCGCTGACGTGGTAAAGGAGGTCAACCAAGTCCTGCGCGGATGGGCCGGCTACTTCCAGTGGGGACACAGCAGTCGGGTCTGCAGCCAAATGATGAGTTACAGCCGGAACCGGCTCCGCCGGTGGCTGTGGCGCAAGCACGACTGCCGACGCGGACTGTGGACCCGCTACACCGACCAACGTCTCCATGAGAAGTACGGACTCTGGACCCTGCCTCTGTCGGGCAGTTGGTCTCACTGAACGACCCAGGCTTGAGGATGAATGAGCTCGGAAAGCCGGATGCGGGAAATCCGCACGTCCGGTTTGATGAGGGGCAGGTGAGGAGAGGGACACTGACAACACCAGTCGGTTTAAGACCCGCAACTCCTCACCTGCCTACTCTACTACGGGGTCTCGCTCTCCAACCTCGGCGCGACACTCAGAACCAGCGAGCGGCTGAAGCGCGGCAGAGGGACCTGCGCCTCTCTCACAGGGGCTTCGCCGCTGCGTTCGGTCCAGGGATCGTAGAAGATCGCCCGCGGCGGCAGGCGCCCGGCTTTCAGCGACGCCAAATCCAGCACCGCACCTTCGACGGGTTCCGGAGCCCGGCCTTCGGCCAGTTCAGCCGACCACGAGTTCCTCGAATCCCGGCACCACAGCAGCACGGTCGATCGCCCCTTGAGCACATAAACCCGCAGTCGCTCATGCGGCAACATCGAGGCCTGGAACCGCTCGGCCGCTGGGTCCAGGTCGCGCACCACGGTGAAGAACCGGCCGAACTGAGGCCAGAGCGCCTGCCGGGCGACATACCGGTCCCAGTGCCAGATGTGGCCAGGGCCCGCGGCGCCGGCGAAGAAGGGAGCGAACAGGACATCGTGCAGGATCACACCGTTGGTGTCGGCGTCATAGTGCTTGAATGAGCCGCTGTGGCCCGGCTCAACCGCGCCGCTCTCGGCCAGCAGCACAGGGCGCCGGGGATCCGCGGCGAGCAACTCACGCACGGCGTCCGCCGCCAACAGATCGACCGGCCCGTGGCACACGCCGAGCGCCGCGCCCAGATCCAGGTAACGGTGCACCTGAGCGACGTCGTTGCCGGCCATCGTGGCCAGGCGCCGGTACGGCGCGCGCGCGCCCTCGCGGTCGAAGCTGCCCAGACTCTGCATCGCAAGGTGCTTCGGAAACAGACCGGCGCAGCTCGGGCAACATGGCCTCGGTCCAGGCGAGGAAATCGCCGCCCGAGACAGCATTGATTTCGTTCCACAGCTCCCAGCCGAAGACTGCGGGGTGGTCGCCTGAACCGTTGGCTCAACCAGGCAAGCTTGCCTCGAAAGCGTTGACGGCTGGCCTCGCCATCGAAGAAATCGGCGGTGTTGGTCGCCGTGCCTCCGTTGGCAACCAGGTGCAACGGTTCCGCCGCCCACGCCTGGCGGCCTTCGCCGAGGTGCCGGAAATGCTCGAGACAGACCTTCACCTTGAGGCGTTCCCGGTCGGCCGTCGCCAGAAGCTCGCTGATCCGCGCGGCTTTCGCGTCGTCATAGTCGCCGCTGCGCGAGTGCTCGATGTCGAAGAAAGGATGGCTCAGCCAGATACGGATGAAGTTCCCGCCCTCCGCCGCCAGTCGGCGCATCCAGTCCGCCATGCCGGAGAAGTCGTTCCCGGGTGGCGCGGTCATGTTCAGGCCGATGGGAATGTAAGGCCGGCCATCCGATAACTCGAAGAAACGCGGATCCCGCGGGCTGACGCGCACGAAGGCGGCGGAAAGGGGCGGTTCGCACGGCAGTTCGCGGACCGTGAAGTTGCACAGGCGCGCCCAACGCTCCTCTTGGGCCGGTCCGTTGTAGCACTGCAGGGCGGTCTTGCCCGGACCCGAGACCGGGAGATCGCACCGGCCAGCGTGGCGCCAAGCCGTCTGGCCCGGCGTCCGGAAGCCGCCCCGAATCCAGCGTCCCTCGACCACCAGACGCACCTCGACGGTCGGCGCATCCAGCGGCAGCACGCCCACCGTTCGGGCCCGGTCCTGCTGTTCGCGCCCCATGACCACGCAGACCTGGCCATCGACCAACTCCTGCCCGATCTTCACCATATTGCCGTCGTCGACGTACCACGTGAGGTCCACTTGTTCGAATTGAACCCCGGGGTGATGCGTGATGGTCACCGCGACTTCCAGCGGGCCGATGACGTCCACCGGAAGAGGGCGGACCAGCACGTTGCGGGCATTGTTGCCCGGTCCCCACATGCCGCCCGGCTCGACCCGCACCTCCAGTCCCTCGCTCGCCGTCCGCCAGAACCCCGGGTGTTCGCGCACCCAAGTCCAACCTCCGGCCAGCCCTCCGGCAAACGAGTCCGAAAAAAGCACCCGCGGCGCAGGGTCGCCAGCCAGAAGAGAGAAAGGACAACCCGCCGCCACGAGCGCCCCAAGACCGCAGATCAGGAACACCTTTGTCATGATCAGGGGCGCGTTCTCGCAGCCTCGATGGGAACAGGCACTGTGCATGGCAGGGTCACTTCGCAAGCGCGACGACATAGCGCTGAAGGCGGACTGCCTCGGCGCGGAGGCCCAGGTGCGCGTAAACCTGGTGGAGATTCGCACACATTCGAAGCAGGGTGCGACCCGGGGTGGCGGCTGACAGGAACGACTCCTGAAAACCGTGGCCGGAGACATGGAGGTACTTGATGCAGTCGGCCCGGGTCAGGAGTTTACCCTGGTTGAAAGCGTCGATGTAAAACGCCGCCTTCGAGGACTGGTATCGACAGAGAAAATGACCGGGCATGCTGATGCCGACTATGGGAAGGCGGAGCCGCCGGGCCAAAAGCCAGTAGACCGAGCAAAGGCTGATGGGGTTGCCAGTGCGGCGGTCGATGACACGGTTGAGGTAGCTGTTGTCGGGGTCGTAAAAGTCCTCCCGATTGCCGTGGAAACCCAGCTCTGCGAAGAGGTATTGGTTGATGCCGGCCAAAACGCTCACCGGCGTGTCCTGGTCCGCAATCTGGTCTCGCAACTCTCCCGCGAATGAATCAAGCAATGCCTGGTAGGCGGCCGGATTCACCCCCGGGTACTGCGTCCGAGCCAGAAGCCAGGCGCCGCGCTCCAGATCGAGGTCTTCACCGTGGGTCACACAGAAGGCCAGGAATTGACTGTCGGCCTCCTGTCGCTCGAACTGCTGGACGATCTGGGTGGCGTGACGGCGCACCACCGGGTCGCGACTCAGGGTGTGAGGACGCAGCCAGCCGACAGCACTGCGGCCGGCGGCCAGGATGCGGCGCCGCACCGCAGGGTAAACAGCGGCATCCTCATCGCCCAACAGGGTCAGCAAGGCCGATTTCTCCCGCTCCGAGAGTTCCTGGCCGGCAACGGCTGTGGCGGATGAACTCATGGGGTGTCGTCGGCCCATAGTCAACACAGCAGGCGACCGAAAGCAACCGGGAAAAAAACCTTGTGCCCTGCGCTGCGCTTGGGCAACGTAACCGCCGCTCCCGCCCGGACGCTGTCGCGGGCAGGGACGAGTGTCGGTTCCACCGGGAGCGCTTGTAAAAAACCTTCGCGATGATGCGCGCATGGATACATGTCGTGATCGCCGTCCTGGCCGTGGGATGCCCATGGGCGGCGGGCTTGGCGTCCGATGCCCCCGGCCCCTCGGGCATGCCGCAGAGCGCGGTGCCCCTGTTCAGTGAGCACGGCTTCGTCACCAACTCGATGCTCGTGACCTGGGCCGTGGCCCTGGGCATCATCCTGTTCGCCCGCTACGCCACCCGCCGCCTGCAGGTCGTGCCGGAGGGCGCGCAGAATTTCTGGGAATGGATGGTCGAAAGCTTGTACGACTTCCTCGAAGGCATCGTCGGGGCCGACCTCGTCAAACGCACCTTCTGGTTCTTTGCCACCATTTTTGTGTTCATCCTGGCGTGCAATTGGATCGGGCTGATCCCCGGAGTGGGAACCATCGGCTGGAAAATCGCGGGCAGCCATCATATCGACACTCCCCTGATGCGCGGAGTCAATGCCGACCTGAACATGACGTTCGCGATGGCCATGATCTTCTTCGCCCTCTGGCTGTACTGGGCGCTGCGGACCAACGGGCCCAAAGGGTTTCTGTTGCACCTGTTCGGCCCCAAGGGCGAAACCAGCGGGCTGCTCAGAATCGTGATGATTGTGATCTTCGCGTTGGTCGGCGTGGTCGAGGTGGTCACGATCCTCTTCCGCCCGGTGACCCTGAGCTTTCGCCTCTTCGGCAACGTGTTCGCCGGCGAGAACATGCTCGAAGCCATGGCGACGCTGGTGCGGGAGCCCGCCTGGCTGGGCGCGATCACCAGCGTCCTGGTGCCGATCCCCTTCTATTTTCTGGAGGTCTTGGTGGGCCTCGTGCAGGCGCTGGTGTTCATGTTGTTGACAGCAGTCTTCACACTGCTGATCTGCACGCACGAAGAAGGACCCGAGGGCGCGCACCACTGACCCCCAGGGCCGGGGTCTCGCCCCGGCGACCGCTTTCGGCCGTCGGACCGTGTTCAATCGCGGAGGCGGTCGAGGAAACGAAAGGTAACGTTATGTTGATGCCACTGTTGGCGGAAATGACCGGAAACATTCATATCAGCCTGGCCTGTTTGGGCGCAGCCCTGGGTGTCGGGATGATCGGCATGAAGGCATCCGAAGCCGTCGGTCGGAATCCCGGCGCCTCGACAAAGATCCTCGTGCAGGCCATCCTCAGCACCGCTTTCGCCGAGGGCATTGTGTTCTTCGCCATCTTCCTGACCAGAGGTCAATAGGTGTTGCCGGGCGCGGGGCTCAGCGCCGCGCCCCGGAAACACGCGCGAGATCAGCCGCGCTTCGATTCCCATGTTCGCCAGCATCATCAGCGACACGGCCCGGCAGTTCGGCGTCGATTGGCCGCATTTCATCGCGCAGTGCGTCAGTTTCTCGATCGTCCTGTTCCTGCTGCACCGCTATGCCTACAAGCCGATCCTCCAAATCCTCGAAGACCGCCGCCAGCGGATCAAGGAAGGCCTCGAAAACGCCGAGAGAATTAAAGCCGAACTGGCGAAGACCGAGGCCGCTCGCCAGGAAGCTCTCAGCCAGGCGAATCAACAGGCCAATCGCCTCATCGAAGAAGCCCGCGCCGCCGCTTCCAGGGTCCTCGAACAGGAGACGCAAAAGGCGATTGCAACCGCCAACCAGATTATCGCCAAAGCGCGCGAGGCCAGCGACGCCGAGTTGGTCCGCCTCAAAGCCGAATTGCGCCGCGAGATTGGACGCCTGGTCGTCGATACCACCGCCAAAGTCACCGGCAAGGTGCTGACCGGCGAGGATCAACAGCGGCTGGCCGAGGAGACCAAACGGCAACTCGCAGCATGAAGACGTCGAAACAGGCCCGGCGCGACGCCAAACAGCTCTTCCGGGCATGCTGTGTCGACGGCCTCCTGGACGCGCAGCGCGCACGCGAAACCGTCCGACTGGTCTTGGCCGAGAAACCGCGAGGATACCTGGCGGTGCTGAGCTCTTTTCAGCGGCTGCTCAAGCTGGACATCGAGCGCCGGACCGCAACCGTGGAAAGCCCCGCGCCTCTCCGGCCCGACACGCGTGACGATTTGAAAGCCAGCCTGGAACGTATTGGCGGACCCGGACTGAACCTCTCGTTCGTCGAGAACCCCGCCCTGATCGGCGGGCTGAGAATCAAGGTGGGCTGCGACGTCTACGACGGCAGCATCCAGACCCGCCTCGCACGACTGGCGGACAGTTTCTGAGAATCGGACCGAATTGGTATGAGCACCCTACTGCAAGAGATCGAGGCCCAGATCGCCGGCGTCAAAGCCAGCGTCTCCAGAGAAAACGTCGGCGTGGTTCGGGAAATCGGAGATGGCGTGGCCCGGATCGAGGGGCTGACCGACGCCATGCTCAACGAAATGCTGGACTTCGGCAACGGGATCGTCGGCCTGGCCATGAACCTCGAAGAAACCGAGGTCGGCGCCATCATTCTGGGCGACTACACTTCGATCAAGGAAGGAACCCAAGTCCGCACCACAGGTAAGTTGCTCCAGGTTCCCGCCGGAAAAGCCATGCTCGGGCGCGTGGTCGATGCCTTGGGCCGCCCCTTGGACGGCCGCGGGCCGATCCAAACGCAGGACTTCTACCCCGTCGAGAAGATCGCTCCCGGCATCATCAAGCGTCGGTCCGTGAGCCAACCGGTGCAAACCGGCATCATGGCCATCGACGCCATGATCCCCATCGGACGCGGCCAGCGCGAGTTGATCATCGGCGACCGTTCCACCGGCAAGACCACCATCGGCATCGACACGATCATCAACAACGCGCGGCTCAACCGCATGGCAGAAGCCGCCGGCGATCAGACCTACCGCCCGCTCTACTCGATCTACGTCGCCATCGGCCAGAAACAGTCCAACGTCGCCCAGGTCATCAACGTGCTCGAAAAGCACGAGGCGCTCCCTTACACGATCGTGGTGGTCGCGGCGGCCTCGGACTCGGCCTCCAATCAGTACCTCGCCCCCTTCGGCGGCTGCGCCATGGGCGAGTGGTTCATGGATCACGGCATGGACGCCCTCATCATCTACGATGACCTGTCCAAACATGCCGTCGCCTATCGACAGGTCTCCCTGGTCCTCAAGCGGCCCTCCGGGCGCGAGGCCTACCCCGGCGATGTCTTCTACCTGCACAGCCGCCTCTTGGAACGATCGGCGCGCGTCAGCGAGCAGCACGGCAATGGATCGCTGACCGGATTGCCCATCATCGAAACCCAGGCCGGCGACGTCTCGGCCTATATCCCCACCAACGTCATCTCGATCACCGACGGCCAAATCTTCCTCGAGACGGACCTCTTCTACCAGGGCGTGCGCCCCGCCATCTCGGTCGGCATCTCCGTCTCGCGCGTCGGTTCGGCCGCCCAGGTGAAGGCGATGAAACAGGTTGCCGGTCGCATCAAGCTCGAACTCGCCCAGTATCGTGAGCTCGCCGCCTTCGCACAGTTTGGCTCCGACCTCGACGCCAAAACCCAAGCCCAACTCGAACGGGGCAAGCGCATCGTCGAGGTCTTTAAACAGCCCCAATACAGCCCGCTCCCCGTCGAAGTGCAGGTCGCCGTCCTGTGGGCCGTCCAGAATGCGCTCGTGGACGATGTGCCCGTCGACAAGATCAAGGACTTTCAGAGCCGGCTCACCGAGTACTTGACAAGCCGTAAAGCCGAGGTTCTTGCCAAGATCGCCAAGGAAAAGGCACTCAGCGACGCCTTGACGGCCGAGATCAAAGCCGCCATCACCGAGTTCAAGCAGACCTACCAGTAACCCACCGGGGATCCCATGCCCAGCACGCGCGACATCCGCCGCCGCATCCGGTCGGTCAAAAGCACCGCCCAGATCACGAAGGCCATGCAAATGGTCGCCTCGTCCAAGATGCGCAAGGCCCAGGACGCCGCCCAATCTGGCCGCCCGTACGCCCGCCTCATGGTCAAGGTGCTGGATGAGGTGTCCCGCCATGCCGGCGAATTCACCCACCCGCTCATGGAGAAACGACCGGTCGCCAAACGCGCCGTGGTCCTCGTCAGCACCGACAAGGGACTCTGCGGCGCGCTCAATGGCAACCTGTTGCGCGAAGCGACAAAGTATGATCGCCAGACAACCACCTTCGTCGTCGCAGGACGGAAAGGGGCCCAGTTCGTGGCCCGCACCCGACGGCAGCTCGCCGCCGAGTTCACCTACCGGGACACACCCAGCTTCGCCGAAGCACGCGCCCTCTCCCGCTTCGTGCGCGACCTCTTCCTCCAGCATGACGTCGATGCCGTCGACGTGTTGTTCACAAGATTCGTCTCCACCCTCAGCCAGCAACCCGTCAGCTTCACCCTCCTGCCCGTCGGCGAACTCAAAATCATTACAAACGATCCCGCAGACAAAGAGAAAGACGATGACCTGGCCAAAGACGCCGCCGAGTTCCTCTTCGAGCCCAGCCCGGATTCCGTCCTCGGTTCCCTCCTGCCCCATTACCTGAGTCTGCTGCTCTTCCAGGTGCTGCTCGAAGCCAAGGCCAGCGAGCATAGCGCCCGCATGGTGGCCATGAAAAACGCCACCGACAACGCCCACCAGCTCGTGCGCCAGCTCACGCTCGAATACAACAAACTGCGCCAAGACAATATCACCAAGGAACTCCTCGAAATCTCCAGCGCCGCCATGGCCCTCGAGTAAGCCCCGCGGGATCGCCTTCGTCGCTCTCCCCCTCCCCGCCACCGCCCTCGTTCGAGGCAGCTCCTGCTTGATCATGCCCGTTCGAACGCCCAGCGCCAACACGCTCGACTCAGGGCAACAAAGGGCAACCCGATGACGCCGCCAAAAACTCGATCCGACCCGGCCCACCAGCCCACCCGACGCGCGTTCCTGCAGTCGCTCGCCGCCGCTCCGGCGATTCTCGCAGCGCCCGTCCTGGCGCCCGCCTCGGTCCTGGGCCAGGACCACCGTGCCGCGCCAAGCGATCGCATTGTGCTCGCGGCGCTCGGCGTCGGCGCCAGAGGCACCAAAAACCTCGAGTCGTTCCTCCGGCAACCCGATTGCCAGGTCGTCGCAGTCAGCGACGTGGATAAACTGCACGCCGAGGAGGCAAGAAATCTCGTGAACCGGCACTACCAGAACCAGGACTGCCGAGTCTATTACGATTTCCGCCATCTCCTGGCCCGGACGGATCTGAACGCAGTGTCCCTGGCTCTCCCGAACCACTGGCACGCTATCCCAGCCATCCAGGCGGCTCGGACCGGCCTCGACCTCTACGGCGAAACACCCCTTGCCCATTCCATCCGTGAAGGCCGCGCCATCTGCGAAGCCGTCCGCCGCTACGGCCGCATCTGGCAGACGGGAAGCTGGCAGCGCTCGGTCGACCACTTCCGCGTCGCCGCCGAGTTGGTCCGCAATGGCCGCATCGGCGCCGTCCGCGCCATCGAGGTCGGACTGCCCTCGGGACACCCAGACCTGGCGGGCACCGCCGGCCAGGAAGCGCCGGTGCCGCCACCGCCGCAACTGGACTACGAATTCTGGCTCGGACCGGCCCCTCGCGCCCCCTATTGCCCAGCACGCGTCCACCAAAACTGGCGCTGGCACCTGGATTACGGTGGAGGCCAACTGCTCGACTGGGTCGGCCACCACGTCGATGTCGCCCACTGGGGCATGGGCTGGGATCAGACCGGTCCTGTCGAAGTGGAAGCGGAGGGGGAATGGCCAACGATCGGACTCTGGAACACCCCCACCAAATACAGGATCGACTGCAAATACGCGAACGGCGTCGTCATGACCATCGCCGGCGGATCTCCCGAGGTGCGCAACGGCACCCGCTGGATCGGCGAGCGTGGATGGCTCTGGTGCGATCGCCAGGGAATCGAGGCTGAGCCCAAACGCCTGCTCGACGAACCAACAGCATCCCTGGAAATCCGCTTGCCGCAATCATCGGACCACCACCGCAACTTCCTCGATTGCGTCAGGTCCCGCCGTGTCCCGCAAACACCCGCCGAGGTCGCCCAGCGCTCAATGACCCCCGGACATCTCGGTCAAATCGCCATGCTGCTCGGGCGCAAGCTGCATTGGGACCCGGAAACCGAGCAGATCACTGGCAACCCGGCGGCAGCCCGCCTGCTCGCCACTCCCCTGCGCGAACCGTGGCGGCTCGGGTGAGGGCGCGGACAGCCCTCACACTACGATGCGCGCGGAGCGCGCCGCCCCAGTCGCGCACCCACGTTCCGCGCGACATGCCACCACGGCAGAACCAGCGGCAGCCAGCGCATGAGAGTCCGTCCCCGGCGAGCCAGCCAATACCCGGCAACCGGCGCCGCAACCCACAGCAGCGGACGCGCGCCGCGTAACCAGCCCACCGCCCGATCCGCCCAGCCCATAGAACCCACAAAAACCGCCAAGTCTTGCCCGAGGTCGGCTCGAAGGCCGTCCGCAGTCGCAACCAGCCGCTGCCGCCGCGCCTCGAGCTCGACTAACGCCTGGTTCGAAAACATGCGCAGTCCTTCTCGAACTCCGCCAGTGTGCCGGCGAGCGGCCTAGGCCCGTGCTTCAGCTCGCTTCGGATGCCAATCAGGATCCATGCCGCGCCGCCGCCGTAGAGAAACGTCAGACCGGCGAACGCGGCCAGAGGCGAAAGAGGCCAGAGTAGATAAATCACACCGGCAGTCAGCGTGCCCAGCGCCATTAAGAAAAGAATGGCTGCCAGCGCCGCCCGCAACAGCAGGTCGATCACCCGGACCTTCTCATGCTGCAACTCGACAGTCAGCAGCTCGATCCGCGTCCGCGCTAGGGCGAAGACAGACTCCGCCGCGCTCAGCAACGACGCCAAAAGACCCGCCGGCGGCTTCGATTCCGCAGCCATGCGGTCACCTGCGCCCCATCAACAGCCCAAACAGAAGGCCGCACCCGAACGCGGCGCCGATCGACTCGTAGGGGTGATCGCGGATCACCCGGTCGGCAGCCCTGGCGCCCGCAATGGCCCGGTCCTCAAGTTGGCCGGCCGTGGTCTTCGCCTTCTCGACCGACGCCTGCAGCCGGGCTTTGAGTTCCGCTGTCTTGCCGCTCGTGTCGTCCACTCCCGCCTTGAGCAGTTCCTCGGCATCACGAATCAGGACACGGAGGTCTTCCGCAACCCTCTCGCGGCTGATGTTCGCTGGTTCCTTCATGTTGTGAAAATAGGTTTCCATGGTTATGTCCGTGTCTCGCACCCATCCCGAATGGCGGACTCGCCCGAAGTATAGCCCCCCCGCCACAAAGCCGCAAACTGAGCCCCGAATCCGCCCGCGTCGAGCGGAAAATGGACCGCTATTCGTAAGCCTTCGAAAGTTGCTCGAAACGTCTGTACACAGGAGATGTGGGCTTGATGCGCTGCCGGATTTCTGCCAGCACCCGCCTCGCCTCGCCGACGTTCGCCCGCCCCACCAACAACACGTAATCCAGCTCGATGTCCGTCAACCGCGGGTCACGAATCTCCTCCTGGTGCTGGGCCAGCCACCGGCTGACGCCTTGAGCGCCTTCGCGCTTGGCCGCCTGGTAGCTCTCCTCGAGGCTGGCCGGCATCCCCTGCAATTTGCCCGCCGCCGGCGCTCGCGCCGCATCCTGTTGAACCGGATTCGTATTGATCTCCCGCCGCGCGTAGTGGCTGAACTTCCAGCCCAAGTACACCAACGCGGCTACCATCACAACCGTCAGAAACTGTCTCATGCGTCGGAATGCCGTTGAATCCGGGCGCCGAGCCGACGCAGCTTGTCGTCGATCTTCTCGTAGCCACGGTCAAGATGATAAATGCGTTTCACCAGCGTCCGGCCCCGCGCCACCAAACTGGCAATCACCAGGGCGGCCGAGGCGCGGAGGTCGCTCGCCATCACCGGCGCCCCGCTCAGCGCCGAGGGCCCTTTCACCACCGCGCTCGGGCCTTCGATCGTAATGTCCGCGCCCAACCGCGCCAGCTCGCTGACGTGCATGAACCGGGATTCGAAGATCCGCTCGGTGATGATGCTGATCCCGCGCGCCTGCGTCATCAATACCATCATCTGCGCCTGCGCATCGGTCGGAAAACCCGCGTAGGGCTGCGTCGTGACATCGACCGGCCGCAGGCCGCGCCCAGCCTTGATCGTCAGATCCCCGCCGCGCCGCTCAAGGCCGACTCCCGCCTCTTGCAGCTTGTCGAGAACCGCATGCAGATGATCGGGACGCACCCCCCGCAGGGTCACCTCGCCCCGCGAACACGCCGCGGCAATCGCAAAGGTCGCCGCTTCAATCCGATCCGGAATGGCCTCGTGCTCGGCACCGTGCAACTCCTTCACGCCCGCAATCGTGATGGTCGGGCTCCCCGCCCCCGTGATCCGCGCGCCCATCGCGTTCAGGAATCGGGCCAGATCCACCACCTCCGGTTCACACGCCGCGCTCTCAATCACCGTCACCCCTTGGGCCAGCGTCGCAGCCATCATCACGTTCGCAGTCCCCAAAACCGTCGGCCCCGCCCGGCCGCCCAGAAACATGGCCGAGCCGGTGAGGCGCTTGGCCCGCGCGCAGACGTAGCCGCTGTCGATGTCGATGCGCGCCCCCAAGGCTCGCAATCCCTTGAGATGAAGATCGATCGGTCGCGTGCCAATGATACACCCGCCGGGCAAGGAAACCTTCGCTTCCCCCAACCGCCCCAACAGTGGCCCAAGAATGCAAACGGACCCTCGCATCTTGCGCACCAGATCGTAGTCCCCATACCCACGAACCCGATTTGCCTCGATCGAGACGGCATCGCCTTGAAACCGCACCTTGGCACCCACCGATGTCAATATGCGCCCCATGAACCCCACATCGCTCAACGCCGGCACCCGCCGAATCACGCACGGCGCCCGCGTCAGCAGCGTCGCCGCCATCAACGGGAGCACTGCGTTCTTGGCCCCGCTGATCGTAACCTCGCCCTGCAACGGACGACCGCCCTCGATGACAAGACTATACATGGCACTCAGCGCCACCACCCCGCTCCCCGCAGGACTCACCGCGACCCTGCGTCAGCCCCCCCCACCCCGCCCCGGCAGCCAGATGGTGCGCTCCAATCTTTCACCTTCCACCGGGCCGCGCAACGAAGATCCGCTCGCGCCCGCTCAGATCGGGCTCGACCGCCTCCGCAATCCAGCCGTGGCCGGCAAACAGGCTCGAAATCGAAGCCGCTTGGCCGTCCCCGAATTCGAGCAGGAGACGGCCCGCCGGGCCGAGGAAGGCCGCTGCTTGGATCGCCAGTCGCCGGATCACCCCCAGACCGTCCGGACCGCCGTCCAGAGCCTCGCGCGGATCGTAATCGCGCACTTCGGGAGCCAAATGGCCGATCTCCGCGCTGGGAATGTATGGAGGGTTGGCCACGATCAGGTCAAACGGCGCTCCGACCGCCAGTGAATCGAACCCGTCGCTGCACACCCAATCGATGCGGTCGGCCACCGCCAAACGCTCGGCATTCCGCCGCGCCAAGCCCAGAGCCGGCGCCGAGATGTCCAATGCAGTGATCCGCGCCCGAGGACAGTGGCGGGCCATGGCAATCGCCAAACACCCGCTGCCGGTCCCGAAATCCAGAGCCGTGGGACAAACCTCCGGGGAATCGCCCAGCAGCGTCCAGGCGCGCTCGGCGAGAACCTCGGTCTCCGGACGCGGAATCAGGGCCTCGGGACCGACGGCAAGATCCAACCCGCAGAACGAGGCCGCCCCGGTCAGGTGTTGGAGCGGCTCACGATTGCCCCGCCGGCGGACAAGTTCCCGCATCTGTGCCAACTCGGGATCGCAGAGAACGCGCTCGAAGTTCAAGTAGAGCTGGAGCCTCGGCAGATTCAGAAGGTGCGCCAGCAGCAACTCGATCTGCAAACGGGGCGCCTCCACTCCCTTCCGAGCCAGGTACTCGGTGCTCCGCCGGATGACATCCAAAACCGTCACTTTGGGGTCAGTCAATAGTATTATGCTTTCTGTTATTCCGTCGTCTCCAATACAGAAGATGCGCCAGATGCGTCGCTGTCCCCATCCGCAATCGCTCCGCAACCCACGCCAGCGTCATTGTTGTCTCGCCTCGCAACCGTTGGGCAATGGCTACTTTCTCGGCATCCCCCTTGCGTCTGGCGGCCAGGGTCTGCTCATCCCACTTCCTCCGCTTCAATTCCTTCGCCACGATTCGCTCCGCGCGGGCTCTCGCTGATTCTTGCACCGCCTCCCCGTAATGCCATCGACCGAGCTTGGTCGGACACGTGTGTCAACAGTTCCTGCCTCAACTTGTCACGGCCAAAGAACCAGCCCTGTCGGATCAGCTGGAATTCGTTCCCTTCCTCCGCTCCTCGTCGCTGTTCGAGTGCCGTCTCCAATCGTCGGCGCCCCGCGGCGTTGTCCTGCCCAATGCCATACTCCCCCAGCAGCCGGTCCACCCTCATCCACGCCGGACGTTTGCACGCGCTCTTCAAGTACTCCGGCCAAGTGCTCCACGGATACTCCCGCAACGGCTGGTCGGACCTGAGCAACTTGGCACGTGACGGATTCAGGTGCACGTAGTCACAGACCGCGCGCAGGTATCCGTTGCCACTGCCGTCTACGATCAGCGCCTTGTAACGCCCGCTGAAGAGGTGCCCGCACTGTCGGTGCCGCCGGTTGAACCGCAGGGTGTAGGTCCCAAGCAACCACTTCATTCCAACCGCCAGATTCGACTGAGGCGTCTCGACCACCAGATGGAAATGATTTGGCATGAGACACAGCGCGTGAACCTGCCAGCACGTCTTTACGCAGGCTTCGCCCAGCGTGCCCAAGAAAACGCTGGCGATCCTCGTCATCCCGAAAGATGGCCTCACGGCGGTCGCCGCGATTCATGACATGATAGATCGCGCCCGGATACTCCACTCTCGGTTTCCGCGCCATCCAGCACACTTTAAGTGAAATCCGATCGCAGTGTCAATACTCGATTACTATTGACCGACCCCATTGTTGGCACCACATCGCGTGGGTGGACAATCAGGGCTCGGTGGCGCTGTATGTGGATGGGGTGCGGGACGGGGCCAACTTCAACTACGCCCCGGCGGCTGCCGGTTCGTTTCTGCTGAACTACACGACGATCGGCGCTCTGGCGCGAGGGACGGCCGCCAACTACTTCGCGGGGGCGATTGACGAAGTGGCCGTCTGGGAGCGCCCGCTCACGCCGGAGGAAGTCGAGGAGGTCCGGACGGGCGGGATCCCGACCCTATTCCCGCTGCGGCGCCCCAATTCCTCCAGCCGTTGGCCGACAGCACGCGCAGGCTAGGGGATCGCGCCGTCTTCACTGGGGCGGCTGTCGGGTCGCATCCCTTGACGTACGAATGGTCCAGGGACGGAGTGGCCGTGCCCGATCAGACTGGGAATACACTGACCCTGACCGACCTGACGACGGCGGGCACAGCCCAGATCAACGTCGACGTCAGCAATCCTCAAGGAACGATCTCTGGTTCCGCGTCATTGATTGTGACGGAAGATCCGGCGCCCGACGTACGTGCCGGGCTGATCTCGCACTGGCCGATGGACGAGGCGACCGGCTCTCCGGCAGTGACGCCGGACCTCTATAGCCGCAACGACATGGCTGTGGTCAACATGGATGCCTCCAACCTGAGCGACAGCCCAGTTGGCGAGGCGCTGACTTTCGATGGGGTCGAGGAGTGCGGGAATCGCATCGAGGGTTACCCGATCTCGAAGGTCAAGTCGGTCTGGTCTTGCCCGGGCCGGCCGACCTTTCCCCAATACGAGGAGGTGTACGATTCCTGGGAGATCGGCTACCAGTATTTCGGGGGGATCGAGACCTGGCTCAATCCGTTGGGCAGCTTCCCCTCGCGCAGCCCGGTCAGACTCTCGCTGGCGTGGCCTCAGTGGTGTCTGGTGGCCGACGCCGCGCTGAAGATCGATTCGGTTTGGGGTGCCGGCCGCGAGACTGCGTTCAAGGACATGCCTCAGCACCGTGCCAGCGGACGAAGCGGCCCGCCGGCGGGCGTCAACCAGGTCTTCACGGATGGTTCGGCCCGTTGGGTCAAAGCGGAGAATCTCCACTCCCTGCACAGTTGGAACGCCGATGGGAGTCGAATTGCCTATTTCTACCAGGACGATTCCGACATGCCCCGATCATCGCCTTAGCTGTTTGGGAACGACTGGGATTCACCACGAAGACCCGAAGAACACGAAGGAACGGCGCTGAGCGAACCCAATGGCCGCTCTATAGAAAATAGCCGAAACGCCCATTCTGCCCCGTCGCTCACCTTCGTGGCCTTCGTGACTTCGTGGTGAGCTGAGGCGAGGATTGGGGACATGGATCCCCAGTTGCGGGCGAGGCTGACAAGCCTCAAATTAAGGGTCTGTGCAAAAATGACTTCCGATTTTGGCGGGAGCGCCACCGGGCCAGATGCGAGGCCCGAGGGAGGGAGTGTATCCGCAGCGATACTCGACCGACCGAGGAACGAAGCAGATGGCCCGGTGCCGCCCCGCCCCGCAGGGCTGGGGGGCTTTGGCTCGCTGGCTTCGTTGCTCGCTCCTCACAGACCGCTGCGGGTATGCTCGTCGCTCGCGCCTCGCCAGCGAGCCAAATCCCCTCCAGCAAAACCGGAATTAATTTTTGCACAGACCCTAAGGCCCTGACGGGACTGGGTGCCAGGGCCGGATGCGCGCTGAAGCCGCCGGGTGCGGGCCCGGGGGGAGCTTAGGTTCTCCCGGCTGGGCGATGGGATTTCCGGGAAGACGGAACCGAAAAAGCACAAACATGACTGATCGCAACACACACACGGAACCCGACTTCGGCTGCAGTTGCTGCCGACGGGACTTTGTCACCGGCATGGGGATGGCGATGGGCGCCATGATGCTGACCCCGTTCACGAGCGGAGCTGCGGAGGGAGCGGCAGCGCCGGCCCCCCGGGAGCAGGGGGCCAAGGTGCGCGCGGCGTTTCTGTACCCCCCGTCGAAGCGTTTTTCTGACGATCCGGACGGCTGGTGGAGCTGGCCGGGGAACGAGTTCGAAGCGGAGAAACGGCACCGAGACTATGTGGCCGCGCTCCGCGAGATGGAAAAGAAGATCGGACTCACCCTTGCGATCGACGACCAACCCGTCGCGAGCGACCGGGAAGCGCAACAACTGATCGCGGACCTCGAGGCTGGAAAGCCGGACGGTCTGTTGCTGATGGTGTTTTACAACAACAGCCTGCCGCAGGTCAACCTGCTGCTCGAAGCCGCCGACAAAGCGGGGATTCCCACAATCCTGTTCATCGGTCTGGGGGTCAAACACGGAGCGATCACCTCCTACCGCCGCATGGGCGTCTATTTCATCCAGTCGCTCGACAACCTCAGCGCGATCGAATCTGGCCTGCGCATGATCCACGCGAAGCGGACCATGAGCCAGGCCAGGCTTCTGAGCATCACCGAGGCGGACGCGGTGCGGGAGGGTGTCGAGCCGTTCTTCGGGACGACGGTGCGCGTCATTCCGTTTGCGAGGTATGCCGAGACGTTCCACAAAGTCGCGCTCGGGGCGGAGGCGCGCCAGTTCATTTCACGATTCACCGACGGAGCGACGGAGAAACGAGGCTTGACCCAGGAAGCGTTCGAGAACGCGGCTCGGGCTTACCTGGCCCTGACGACCATGCTCCGCGAAGAGCAGGCCGACGGGGTGGCCATGAACTGTCTGCGTCGCGGGATGCTCAAGCCGTGCATCAGTTTCTCCGCGCTCAACAGCGCGCTGATCCCCGCCACGTGCGAAAACGATCTGCCGGCGGCCTACACGCAGCTTCTTGGCCAACTGCTTCTCGGGCGCCCGGGCTTCCAGCACAACCCCTGCTACGAGACGGAAAACAACCACTACTATGCCTCGCACTGCACCTGCGCGACGAAACTGGCTGGCCCGGACGGTCCGGATTATCCGTACTTGCTTCGCCGATTCGCGCACACCAACGAGGGGAGTTGCGCCATCCAGGTCTTCTGGAAGCCGGAGGAACCCGTCACGATGGTGCGCTACCATCCCGGCGCGGAACCCGCGCTCGACGTGTACGCCGGGCGCGTGGTCAAGTCGCATCCCATGCCGCCCGCGGCGGGCTGCACCACCAACGTCGAGATCGAGATCACCGATCGCGAAGACGCTTGCATGGTCCGAGGACACCACAACCTGCTCTTCTGCGGCGACCATGCCCGCAAGTTCCGACTCTTCGCGCAGCTCTACAAGATGAAGCTCGCGGACACCGGCTTCAAAGGCCAGTGGCCGGCATGACCCAGAGATCCTCTCGCGCAGACCTCAATTCAGACTGCGAACGGCCTCGGGGTGCGCCTCTGCCCCCGGACGTTTCCGCCCGCACAAACAACAGACCGACCATGAACAACAGAATTCACACGATCTCCTCGCTCGCCCTGGCGGCCGCCACTCTGGGGTTCCACGGCGCGGCGTTCGGCCAGAACCTCCTGCCCAACCCGAGCTTCGAGCAGGGCGAGGATCGTCTTCCAGGCTGGACCCTCTCGGACGGGAGAGGGCGCGTCACCCGTGCCCGCGGCAACGACGCCGCAGACGGCCAGGTATGGGTTTCCGTCGAAGGCGACGGCAAGGATCCCAACTGGTGGCGGACGGCGGACCTGGCTCTGCAACCCGGCGGCCTGTACTGCTTCGGGTTCGTGGGACGGCGCGCGGCCGACGCGCGTGGCGGGACCGCGATGGCCGGTCCAAGTCGCGTGAATCGGGATTTCCCGCTGGGCGATCGGTGGGAACCGCAGGAATTCGTCTTCATGAACCCGCACACGAACCCGCAAGACTTCGTTCGCCTGGGCCAGTGGGAGGTCAGGGGCCGGTTGGACTTCGACGCGGCTGAGTTGGTTCCGGTTCTTGCGGCGCACGCCAGACCCGCTCCCGGCGTTGAACTGGGCGAGGCCGAGAGCATCCGCCAGGGGGTCTACCGGTTCGAGCCGAACTTGAACTGGCGCGGCGCCAATTATCACCGGCCGCTTGTCACGAACCGGGCCGGGTTCAACTCGAATCGCTGGCAGTTCTGGCCGGGCGCCGAGGTCGTCTATCGCTTCGCCCTGCCCGGCAGCCCCCAGACCGCCGGCGCGCTGCGTGCGGCTATCAATTACCATGCGGGAGGCACCCTGCGGATCGATGCCAGCCGGGACGGCCAATCCTGGGCGCCGGTCGCCGAGTTCAATGGCGAGAAACGTGGCGGGCGCGCCGAACTTCCGAAGTCGCTGTTCCCGTCGGACGGAGTCTTCGTTCGGTTCAGCCAACCGGGCCAGGGGGCCGGATTTCAGGTGGACACGTTCGAATACGAGGCGACGCTTCAGAACCCGCCGCAAGATGCCGAAGGACAGACCCTCTTCATCGAGTCCCGGGAATCGAGCCGCGACCTCGGTGTCGCGCTGGCCGGCTGGACGTGTCAGGCTGCGAACGGCGGCTTCGGCGTCGAAATCGTCGCCACGAATCATGCGCCGCGCGCCGTGACTCTGACGGCGTCGGCGGCGTGTGTCGGCATCGAGCTCGACTCCTCACCGTCAGTCCGGCCCGCGACTGTGTCCGTGCCTGCTGGTCAGGTGGGTCGCCTCGATCTTCCTATCGCGCGGCCGGCAGCCGGCGAACACCGGATTGTCCTCACGATCACCAACGACGCGGGACAAAGCGTCTTCCGCGGGACCTCGGCCCTGCGTGTCGGACTGCTCGATGACGCCAGCTACGGGTACTGGCTGGACCGCACAGAAGGTTTGACCGCTTGGTGGTGCGAGAGCGGGTGGAAGGTGGGGCGCGACCGAGCTGCACCGGTTCCGGCGCGGATGGGGGAGAGGCGGGCTGTCGAGGTCGCCGCAGCCCGCAACGAATTCGAGGCTGTCCAACTCGTGTTGCGTTCAGACCGCGAGACGGCACTGCTCGAAGCGCCGCGCGTTTCCCTGCGCGACGACCGCGGCAATCCCAGTCCGATCGAAGTCCGTTTCGACGAAGTCGCCTATGTGCACGTGACACAGCCGACCGACACGACGTGCGTGCGTGGCTGGTATCCCGATCCTTTGCCGCCGCTCAAGACGCCTCTGAAACTGGCGGCAAATCGCAACCAACCGCTCTGGATCACCTTTCGCGTTCCGGCGGCGGCGCGCGCCGGACGCCATCGTGGGGAGATCCAAGTCAAGACCTCGGCGGGCACGTCGCGGGCGCCTCTCGAGGTTGAGGTCTACGACTTCACCCTGCCGGACGAAACGCATCTGCACAGCGCCCTGGGCCTGGGGACGCATGAGATCAACCGGTATCACGGCCTGAGCGAGGGGGTGGACAAGGTGGCGGTGTTCGAGAAATACCTGAAGAACTTCGCCGAGCATCGAATCAGTTCCTATTCATTCTTTGACTATGCGCCGATTCGAGTGCGGTTCGAGGGCGAGGGGGCGAACAAGCGGGCGCAGGTGGATTTTGCCCAGTTCGACGCCGCGGCTCGGACGTGGCTTGACGAGCATCATTTCAGCACTTTCCGACTCCCGCTGCACGGCATGGGCGGAGGCACATTTCACAGCCGCGAACTGGGTGAGCTCGAAGGGTTTCAGGAAGGCACGCCCGAGCATGCGGCGCTCTTCAGGGACTATCTGGGGCAGGTCGAGCGGCACTTGCGCAAGAACGGCTGGCTCGACAAGGCTTTCACTTACTGGTTCGACGAGCCGGATCCGAAGGACTACGCGTTTGTTGTGGCAGGCCAGGAGCGGATCAAGGACGCCGCGCCCGGTTTGCGCCGGATGCTGACGGAGCAGCCGGAGAAAGAGTTGATGGGGCACGTGGACATCTGGTGCGGCCTGACGCCGGAGTGGACACCGGAGACCGTGCGCGCGCGCCAGGAGGCGGGCGAGATGGTCTGGTGGTACATTTGCACCGGACCCAAGGCACCTTACGTCACCGAGTTCATCGACCATCCCGGGACCGAGTTGCGGCTCTGGCCCTGGCAATCGTGGCAGTACGGCGTTTCCGGTATCCTGGTCTGGGCGACCGTTTACTGGACCAGCCCGCTCGCCTATCCCGAACCGAAGGTCCAGGACCCCTGGAGCGATCCCATGAGCTGGGTGACCGGCTATGGAAATCCGGTCGGTTACCGCAGTCCCTGGGGCAACGGCGACGGGCGGTTTCTCTATCCACCCCGCCGCGATCCCAACACCTCGACCGCGCCGAACCTCGATGCGCCGATCAATTCACTTCGGTGGGAGAATCTCCGCGACGGCATGGAGGACTACGAATATCTCTGGTTGCTCGATCAGGAGTTGAAACGCGCTGCTGCCCGACAGGCCGCTGCCGGCTTCGTCCAGGAGGCCCGCGGCTTGCTCGAGGTTCCCGCGAGTGTCTCGAAGGATCTGACACATTTCACGACCGACCCGCGACCGATTCTCGCGCATCGGGCCAAGGTCGCGCGCATGATCGAACGTCTCCGCTCGACCGAGTGACAGGGCCTTCCCGCCTCTCGCCGTATCGGACGTTCGGGTGAGCGGAAAATGTGTTGCGTCACCCGGGAAAGCTCGTTATTTCTCCCGCCAACATTTAACCAATATCTTTATGGCTCAGCCTGCATTTCATCCTAGCGTGGAAGGCGCCCAGCACGGCGCGAAAACCCTGGCCCAGTTCCTCGATTATGCGAAGGCCGCTGGCGCCGCCGGCGCCCAGCCCTCCAACTACATGCTCCAGGACGGCAAGAAATTCATGTCCGCCAGGGAGATCAAGGACACCTTCGCCTCCCGCGGGATGTCGCTGGACGGCATCTCCTGTCATTGCCCGGTGTGGGTGCACACAACCGCCTGGACCGGCAGCCCGACGGTGCGCCCGTTCATTCCGGCTGACGTTGCCAAACTGCCGACGGAGAAGATCGAGAAGTGGGCCGAGGACTATGTGCTCCGTGTGTTCGATCTGGCTGCCGAGCTCAACATCAAGATCCTGCCGATGTTCTGGGGCGTGGCCTTCGGGTGGGAGCTGGCCACCGGCTATCCGTGGGGCTTCTGGAAGGGCGCCGATTATGACCTGCTCGAAGCGGGGAAAGAACGTTTCGTCAAGAAGACCGCCAAGATCCGCAAGAAAGCCAACGACCTCGGCATCTATCTCGCCCACGAAATCCACCCCGGCACCGGCGCCATGTGCGCCGACGATTTCAACATGCTCGTGGCGATCTGCGATGGCGACAAGTGCCTTACCGTGAACGCCGATCCGTCACATTGCTGGGAAGGAGAATGCTGGGAAACCCGTTTCCGCAAGGTCGCCAGCCGCGTTTACGCCTGCCACGTCAAAAACTACACCATCCGCCCCGGCTTCCCGCTGCGGGCCATGGCCCCCAATTGGCCCGACCGCGCCATGCAGTTTGTCGATATCCCGTCCGGCGACCTCAATATGGTGCGCTACGTCGAAATGCTGATCAACATTGGCTACCCGACGCGCTACTGCCAGATCATGGGCAAGAAAACCGCGCCGCTCATTGTCGAGGCCGAGAGCGCCTATCGCGATATCGACGCCACCAGCGCCAACGGCATTGCCTACGTCAAAGAGAAACTCTGCTTCCCCATCGCAGCCGGATCGTTCGAAGACGGCATGGGCGCGTGATGCGCAAACCCGCGCGCTTCGCGAGCGGGAGCACCTGAAATGTGGACATGCCCTGAGTGCGGAGAGCGACACGACGACCAGTACGATTCATGTTGGAAGTGCGCTGGAGCGGCGGCACCCTCGCCCCCCACGAACCCCATACGCTGCCCACGCTGTCTCACTGATCTGAATTTCGTTGGCACCAGGCGCTTTCACGAGGGTCCGCGATACGGGATGCTCGGAGAGCTTGGAGAGCTGTTTGTTAACCGTGAGGGTTTTGACGTTTACGTCTGTCCACGTTGCGGCCGTGTCGAGTTCTTCGTTGATGCGATTGGAGAGGAGTTTCGACCCAAATGAAGCCGAGCAAGCCGGCTGCACCGAACGCCGGGATCGCGCCTCAGTTGCTAATCGGACATCGTTGGCCCGGCGTGGCTGGATTCTGCGTTGAGGCCGATCAGCCTCTGCCCCTTGACCTGCCACCGATTTCGTTTCCTTAACCCGTCCCCCTTCTCACCCCCGGTTGATCCCCGGTTTTCGCTCTGGAGTTGTCCTCCGTTTTGATGCCTGCGTTTAACCGAAATTTCATGGATGCGAAGCAGTTCTCGGTTTTTTTCGCGGTCTGGCTGACGTAACACGTTGGCACTCAAACTGCGGTTTTTCGAAAACCTGCAAGTGGAGACCTACCCCCTTCCTCAGCGCGCTGCGAGTGCGCTAGACTTCCGGGCAAAAGATGTTTTTGCGTTTCAACACTCGCAAGTGGTGCGCTTTTTGGAGCACCTCGAACGACAACGTGGCAACAGTGTCCGTACGCGCAACGCCCGCCTCGCAGCCATTCGGTCCTTTGTCCACTACCTGAGCGACTGGCTTGGTCCCGATCTGCCCACGGACGTTGCCCGGATCCTGACCATCCCGCGCAAACGTCATGCCCAGCGGATGATCGGCTTTCTGACACCGCAAGAGGTCCAAGCCATCCTCGACACTGCCCAAGACACTTGGACCGGGCGCCGGAACCATCTGCTGTTCCTGTTCCTGTACAACAACGGGCGCCCGCATCTCGGAAATCCTCTCGCTGCGACCAATACGAAGCGCTCAAGCAGGCGGTGAACAACGCCCGCACTCTCCGGAAGATCGTCGCCGAAATGGAGCGGGTCTCCCGCCAGATCCTCTTTGAAACACTCCCCGACACTCGCCGTCGCAAGCGCCTTTCCAAGAGAGGTTTAGGCCTACTCTAAGCGCCATTCGGGACTGACCCTATTGCCTTTTCGCTGCCGGGCCTCTTTCCCGACCGCATACAGTCCCCGAAAACAGTCCACGATCTCCCGGGACAGCGGGTCCAACGGCGCCACCTTCTCCGCATCCACAAGACCCCGCCGGACATGAGGCACGTTGCGCATGGTCACCCTCCCGCGCGCGGGACTTCTGCCTCGAGACTGTCAACTCCAGGCGCCTAGTCCTGGCCTATTCTCGACGTGCGCGGTAAAAGATCGTACGATTGGTGGCGCCCGAGGGTTGCATTGCCTGAAATCCGTTCGAGACCGCCACAACGGTGTAGTCCTGGGGTGACCAGGAAATGGGAGGACTCAGGTTCGTCGTTCCCTCGATCGCGTAGCTGGCATTGGTCGAACCATACAGAATCAACAGGGGTAGCCCATCAGCGCCGAGCGTTGCTCGGAGCAGAGGCTGTTCGCCCAACACCTTCACGGGCACCCACAGTCCGTTGTTCTCGCTCCGCAGTTCGAGCAGGCTCCCGGAATCATTGACCGACACTACAAAGTAGTAGTCCGCCGGCATAACCTCCGGAATTCGGACCGTGTTGGTCGCCGAGTAGACACCTCCGCTCGCCACGCTTGTCGTGTGGCTCGCCCTACCCAACTCCGCATAGGCGCCACTGGGATCGGGTGTCGTGATTAAATAGACGGCGTCCTCCCACGTTGGCCGGGCAACACTGATCCCACGGTTGGCAACGTCCCACCCGACTTGTACCTCCTCGCCGGCAAACACCAGGCTGGGCGCGCTCAACGCGATTGGTTCCAAGTCGGGCTCATTGCCCGCCCGCACTTCAACTTCCAACACCAGTAAATCGTTCGCCCTGCTGCTCTGTTCGACCTCTTCCTCGTCATCCGCCTTGACCGCTACGTAATAGGTGCCAGCCTGGACCTGTGGAATCCGGACCACATTGGTCGCTCGGTAACTGGCGCCCGCCCCAAGTCCGTCTTGCCGATAAAGCAGGCCCAACTCCCACAACCGTTCGGCTGGGGGCGGTGAGGACGCCAGATACAGCCCATCCCACCATCCGCCTTCCGCGGTATTCGGTCCCTGGTTGGTGATGGCCCAGATAAATGGCACCTGTTGGCCCACAATCAGAGGGTTCGGTACGACCAGCGCAATCGGTGCAAGATCAGCCGAGCTCCCAAGTCCCACGACCAACGGTACGGCCCGGACATTGTTCTCCTCGTCGGCGTCAGCCATGACACCTTCGTTGTCCGCTGCCGCCCAAAGCCGATACTCGCCCTCCGCCAGGCTGGGCAGAATCACTGTGTTGGTCATCCGGTAACTGGATCCGGGCTTTAGATCCTCCAGGCGATACGTTGCCGACAGATACCAGATGTTCGTGGGATCGACTTCGTTGGTGGAAAGAGCCAAGCGGTCGTACCAGCCCGCCGGAGCCGTTCCCAATCCCTTGTTGGCGACACCCCATACCACTTGCACGCCAGTCGTTGACGTAACCCCGCTTATCACTCTCAACTCTGTCACCGCCAGGTCGGGCGCCAAGTATGGCATGGCCGTCCCCATCTGGTTGTTGGTTTCGTTAAGCTCGGGCAGGTAATCCTTGCCGTCCACCTTGAGAACCAAGTTGGCAACATGATTCAGGATTGGCGCTCTCAACACATTGGTGCGGACGTAGAATCCGCCGGCGGGCAGTGGCGAACGCTCTTCAAACGAGGCAAGCAGCGTGTAGTCGCCTTCCACGAGCTCGAACGTCTTAGAGCCGTAAACGCAATCGCTCCAGGAAGCGGGAGCACTCAGCGTGGTCGTGCCTCGGTTCGTGACCGCGTAGATCAAGAGCGCATCGCCCGAAGCCCTGGGGATGATCGAAACACGCAACGGGGCCAGGTCCGCCACAGGTTGGGACACCACGTTCACCAGCGAGGTTCGGACCACGCTTGAGCTGGCCCCGTGCTCGTCACGGACGGTCAACCGAATCGAGTAGCTTCCGGGATTGGAGAAGGTCCAGACGGTGTTTCGGGTCCACGACTCGATGGAGCCGTCATCGTTGAAGTCCCACTCCCACGCGACGACCGCATCGTCAACGCTGGAGGAGCGGTCGGAAAAGCGGACGGTCAAGGGAGCCAGGCCATAGGGCGTCGACGTGGCAAAGTCCGCGACCGGCGGGGCGTTAGACGTCGTAAAACTCCAGACCGGACTGCGCGACTCCGCGTTGTGATTGTCCCTGGCCACGACCTGCCAGTAGTACGTCGTCAAGCTCCGCAATTGACCCGTGGACCAGTTCGTACTCCATCCACTGAAAACCAGCGGCGGCGTGGGCGAGGTACCAAAGTAAAGGAAGTAGACCACTGCGTCGCCGCTGTTCGGGTCCACCGCCGGGGACCAAATCATGGTGGGCGTGGTGGCGACGTCTATGGCGCCATCGGCAATGTTGGGATCGCCGACGATCGCGGGAGGCAAATTGACCGGGCCGCCCGGTAGCGTGGTGGTCTTCATCAAGCGGTTGCCGAGGGCGTCGTAAACCAGCTCAGTGGCGCCTACTCCTTCCTCAATAGCAGTCACCCTCCCAGAGGCATCGTACTTGAATGACGTGGTTTGCCCTGAGCCTTGCGCCCCTACTGGAAACACGAGAAGCAATATTGCAGTCCAAAGTCGTTTGAATGTCTTCATGTGCAAAGTGCGCATTCTCAGTGGAGCACTTCACTTCGGGCGATCACAGCTCTTCTTACATTCTCTTAGGCAGTCATCAACCCACTCCTGGCAGTCTGTTCCTTGAGGACCTATGCCGTACCATGGTCGCTCACTTGTCATTCCACACTGTTGTAAGAGGCATTGGTCACAGAGGTCGTCGTCGCTGTATTCCTCGCACCTACCAGGAACATATGTGTCGTTTGAAGGTTGCCCGGGACTCCAGGCCGCGTTTCCAGCGGGCTCGCTGCCGTAGCAGTGCATATTGTTCCCAATCCTAGTGCATAAGAACTCATGGTAGAATGGGTTTCCCGGCCAGTCCGGGCCATTGCGTTGATCGCCATCTATCAGCTGACTTTTGAGCGGTTTTTTGCACCTGTATGTTATCAATCCAATCGCGTCCCAGTTATTTATCGGGTCATTGTCGACGAAGCTGTATAGGTTGACGCCAGCGCTTTCCCCCAACAAGTCTCGGTTCAGCCATTTACCTAGTGCTGGAGCGTAAAAGCGATGCCCGTAATCATAGATCCCTGTGGATGCATCGTAGGACTTTGTTGAGAATCCGAATGGTTGGACGAGTGCTCCATCTGTCGAGACGGGTCGACCAAAGGCATCATAAGTGTAGCGGGCAGCAATCCCCTCAACTGAGTTCAGGACAGCACAGACGTTTTTTCGCCCGTCAAAGAGGTAGGAGTATTCCTCACGGTCCCGTCTTCCATGTAGCAAGCCGCCAATTCCGCCACCCCAGTCAGCGCCCCAGAAATACTCCCTTGGCTGCGCCGTGTCGCTGACATGTTCTTGGAGAATATAGGGACCGCTGCGAACGAACGTAACGTGATTGGTGCCAGCGCCTTGATGCTCATATGTTCTTCCAGCAACAAAGAAATTCCAAGAATGACGGTAGCGGAAGCTCATTCTGGAGCCAGCGAGGTTGGTCAGTGCTAGGCTCGTAAGTCGGCTCTCGGCATCATAGACAGCGACAAAGGGAAGTCCGTCGACCGTGATTCCTTCACTCAGGTTTCCTTCTGGATCGTAGGCGAACACCTGGCTGGGCGACGCGGAGGTGAGTAGTTGATTCAGCCGGTTGTAGTCGTACGTGACGCACTGGTTGGTGAGCGTGAGGGCGAGCCCGTTGTTGACGGTTTCGGTGTCGCGCAGATCCTGGGCGTTGTAGGTGTAGAGGAACTCGTTGATGACCTCGCTCGTGGAGCGCCGATTCGAGAGGATGGTCAGGCGGTTCAGGCCGTCGTATTGGTAGGTGGTAAAGCTGCCGTTGGGCCGGTCCAGACGCTGGACCATCGGGCTGGCGCCGGCGGCGTAGGTGTAGGCGTAGGTCTGCGCGCCCACGCGGACCCCCGTGAGCCTGTTGAGGCTGTCGTAGGCGTAGCCGGTGGGCTGGCTGCCTTGCACGACCAGGTTCGTCCGGCGGCCTAAGGCATCGAAGGCGTAGGTGATGGTGTCGTCGGCCCAGGGGCCGTCAGAGCTGACGAGGCGGGAATTGGCGTCGTAGGCGTAGGCGTTGGTGCCCACGCCGTCAAGAACGTGGGTGAGGCGGTTGAAGGCGTCGTAGGTGTTCGTCACGCCGGGGGTGTCGTCGGAATACGTGGTGGTCAGGAGATTGTGGTTGGCGTCGTACGTGTAGGTGGTGGTGATGCCGCGGGCGTTGGTGCGGGTGGTGAGCAAACCGGCCTGGTCGTAGCCGAAGGAGAGGCCCTTGCCGTCGGCGTAGGTCTTGCGGATGAGGCGATTGTCCAGGTCGTAGGTGAAGGTGGTGACGTTGCCGTTGGGGTCGGTGAGCGAGGTGCGGTTGCCGTTGGCGTCGTAGCCGAACTGGGTGATGCCGCCCTCTGGGTTGACGGTCTGGATGAGGCGTTTGAGGGCGTCGTGGATGAAAGCGGTGGTGCGTCCGCCGCGGTCGGTCACGCTGTCGAGCAGGCGCGGGCAGCAGGTCGAGTAGGCGTAGCTTTCGAACCGGCCGTCGGGGTAGGTGACGCGCACGACCTGGTTCAGGGCGTTGTAGTCGTTGGTGACGGTGAGGCCGGTGGCGTCGGTGCGGCTGCGGACGCGGCCCACGGCATCGTAGGTGAAGCGTTCGAGGGTTTGGCCGGCGCGGCGGAATTCGACCAGATGCTGGTCGGGGCCGTAGAGGTATTCGTTGGTGATGCCGAGAGCGTCCACTTGGCAGAGGATTTGGCCGTTGGTGTTGTAGGTGAAGGCGGTGGTGTTGGTGAGGCGGTCGGTGAGGGAAACGAGGTCGTGCTGGGCGTTGTAACTCATGAGGGCTTGGCCGAGGCCATTGGAGACACTGAGGAGGTCCACGCCGTTGGCGGCATAGATGAAGGCGGTGAGGGTGCCTTGGGCGTCGCTGGTGGAGGTGACGCGGCCCATGCTGTTGAGCGCGTACTGCTGGATGTGGCCGTGAGCGTCGGTCTCGCTAATGCGATCTCCAGTGGCCAAATCGTAGCCATATTGGACCGATTTTCCCTCTGGAGAGAGGATTCTGGAGAACTCACCCCGGCGGCCGGAGTTCATGCCCCGAAAGAAATAGCGCGTCTTGGGGACGCGGAGTTGAAAGTTGTTAATCAGGCTGCTCTCCCAGGGCACGTAGTCGCGCGGTCTGACATACCAGGTGTACCCCTCCCCATATTCGTCACCGCCGCCAAAGTACATGTACTCCTCTTTGCCCCCTGAAGGGTTGGTGACGGTCATTCGGGAGCTCTCCCACATCAGGTCACCCGGTGGAGGATAATCGTTGGAGTAGGCTTCGAGGTGATCCGCTGGCTCGATCCAGAATTCCCAAGTGCCGCGTTCGTCACTCAGAGAGGTCAGATTGACGCTGGGGTCGTACGTGAAGCTCGACCAGTAGCCGCCCATGTCGCTGATCCGGAGTAGGTTACGCTGGGCATCGTGTTCGAAACGGGCGCTGCGTCCGAAAGGGTCGGCGACCTCCGTGCAAAGGCCGTTAGCGTCGTAGGAGAGCGTGAAGACCTTGCCGTCGGCCGCGGTGATGGTGGTGAGATGAACATTGGCGTCGTAGCCGAACAGGAGGCGCTGGTTGTAGGCGTCGCGGATTTCCGTCAGGAACGGTTGCTGGGAACTGGTGCCGGGTGGGATGCGATAGACATAAACCGTGCCGTCCGGGAAGTGGAGTTCGAAGTGATTTTCGGCCAGGCGGGTGAGGGTGTTGAAGACCTGGTAAGGCCGTCGATAACCGCCAGCGCCGTCCGGAGAGAACACGTCGCGCCGTCCGTCGGGCATGAACAGGAGCACGGTGTCTGCCGGGTCCACAACCAGGTAGCTGCCGTAGTTGAATTGCCATTTGTTGCCGAAGGGTTCGTGGTGTTCGGTGGCGGACAGGGAGTTGTAGCTGAGGATGATGCTCACGGGCGGACCGATGGGCGGGTCATACCACAACGGCGTGTCGGTCACGAACAGGTTCAGATTCACAACGTTGACCGTCCATCGGGGGGAACCTTCCGAGCACTTGCACTTGCAGGCGGGATTCCCCGGTTTCTTGCACGCATCCCCCAGGTCATCTTCCGGCGGCGGCTCACCACAGCAACCGCCGGAGTTGTCCTCCATTTCGCTTATGTCGAGCTGCCGGCCCGGGAGGCTTGCCGTCCCACCCTCTAGCGAGCGGAAGCCAGGTCTGCGAACGGCGGAGTTCGCCACGATTACGAGCGCCTTGCCAGTCCATTCCTGGGCCAACTCCGTCGTCGTTTGGCGAAAGCGGCGCTCGGACTGGGGATCGAACAACTCGACCCGCTCGCCCTCGACTTTGTCCAGCACCCAGAAGTGCCCCAGGTCGCCCGTGTGCCGGGGAACGATGTGGAGGATCGCGGGAAGCGGCAGCCGCGGCAGGTCCGTGGACGCGAGTTCCAGACCGATCAAGTCGTGGCCGTACTCGGCAGCCAACGTGACCAAGGAATGGAGACTGTGACCACGCATCGTGGCGGGCACCTTGGTGCGCAGGCTGGCAGCCCTCGCACCCAGGCCCACTCCCGCGGTGAGGGCGAGGCCCGGTTGTGTCTGCTCGAACCGCTCAAGGGCGTAGGCGAGAGCGTCAACACCGCAGGTCAGCAGAGCCTGCTTGGCAGACTTGTAGCGGGAGAGGCGCTGAATCCAGTGCGAGGCGTAGGTGCGATGCCGCCAGTCCGGGCTGTCCAGCAAGGCAGCGAAATGCGCCCCCGCTTCCTCGAGGTTGTTCTGTTCCACTTTGAGCACTGCGAGCCGTTGTCGAGCTTTGCCAAGCATCATCCTGGCGCCCTCGTGGACCTTGCCCTGCTGCTCGCCAATCAACTTCTCGAAGATGGCCTGCGCCTCGGTGTAACGCCCGTTGTACGTGGCGTCGCAGCCAATGTGCAGCTCCGCCTCGGCCGCCCACGGGCTATCCGGGAAGTCCTTCACGTACCGACGAAACAGTGCCACGGCTTTCTGGTAATGGTGCTGGTTCCACTCTTCGATGGCGCGGCCGAAGTCGAGGCGAGCCGCGGCATCGCGTTGATCGTCCTTGGACTCCCGCGTCGGCACCAATGGGCCTCCCAACTGGCCGGCCGCCATCAGTTCGTCGGTAGTCGGGACTTGCGAAAGATCAAGCGGCTTCAGGGAAAGCCGGTGTTCCGAGACCTCCGGCGGTTGGGCACGTGCAGAAGGCGGCGACTGGAGGGTGGCGGTCGCGAGCCCCACGGCCAGTATTCGCATGGCGACATAAGCTCCTGGCGGTCCAGGAAGCCTTGGGTGTGGTTTCATGTCAGTTCCAGCAGACGATTCGAGCCGTAGGCTTCCCGATCGAGGCGCGCGATTGCGATGCGTTCTGTCGGTGGACGCCGAAGCCGGTCTTGCTGCGGTACAAGCAGTCGGCGCCCTTCGGCAGGGCGAACTCCCCTGCTGCTTCCATGGGCGAATGCTGCGCACCGGTTCGCGGCTCTTATCGCGCGAAGTCCCAGGCGAGGCAAGCCGGGATTCTGCGGTTCACCAACGCCGGAAAGGCACAATGGGGTCAGATCCATATTATTGACACATGAAATGCGATTGGAGAGGCTCCGGGGCATGGCGCGACCGTTGAGGATCCTGGTGGCGGCCGGGTGGACTCGGGGACGAAGCCGGCGCCGGGAGCAATGGGAACCGACCCGTACCCTCTGCAACTGTGTAACCCCGCGAGCCATGTCTCATCCTCCGCCACGATTGCCTGGCAGCGCCCCTCAAAGACGTGCCCACACTGCCGAGCTCATTTGTCAACAATACGGATCTGACCCCATTGCGTTGCCACGGCAGCGAACAGTCCTCATCGCTCGTGGTTTCGGTTCGATTGGGGCGAGGGCGAGGCGGGCGCGAACTCCTCGCGACTGAGGAGTCCATCGCCCAGGAAGAAGCCCGGGTGCGGCGGTTGGTTGTACGCGACGTTCTGCCACGCGATGCTCAGCCGATACTGCGGATCGTGCATCAGCGTGGGGAGCCGCAGGTCCGTCAGTGCGGTGGTCGTGTAGATGCGTAACGCCGAGTTGTCGGTCGTGCGGAAGATGACTTCCTCTCGCCAATCGCCCAGCAGATCGGCACTGAGGATGGGCCGGCCACCGGCGCACCCCGGCGCCGTCAGCAGGTTCGTCATCGTGCGGTTCAGCCAGTCCCACTTGGAGATGCGGTTTCCGTCCGAGCACCTCGCGCAGCGGATCGCCGTCCCACCAGATGACAAAACTCGAGTTGCCTCCACCCGCGCGGCCCGCGGGCGGAGATGACCTCGCCTTTGCACGAATGCAGCCCGCCGGGAATTCCCCACAACTCCTCGCCGGGGTAACGCGGGTCGATGTCGCCGCTCACACCGCCGCCGACGTCCTGCCCCTCGGGCGTGCCCCAGAGGATCTTGCCGGTCCGGGCATCATACATGGCCGCGCCAGCCGTCCACTGGTCGTACTCGCCCCCTTCGTTTTCGTGCGGGCCGAACACTTCCAGCCCAGGACGGGTCGGATCGAGATCACCGACGTGCAGCGAGTCTCCGTGGCGCAGTCCCGTGGTGAACAGACCCTGGCCCGTGTCGTCCACGACCATCGCGCCGTAAACGATTTCGTCTTTCCCGTCGGCGTCAACATCCGCGACGGAGAGGTTGTGGTTCCCCATCCCCGAGTAACCATAGACGTGGGCGCCCTGGTTCGTCCCCGGGGTCATGTTCTCATCGACCGTGAGCACGTTGCCGGCAACCGCGACGACCTGCCGGCGCTCTTTCACGCCGTTGGCGGTCCCACACCATCCACTCGCCGGGCACCGCGCCGCTCCACGTTCCCGGCGTGGTCCGTGATCTTGTTGAGCCCGACCTCTGGATCGACGGTCGCGCTGGCGGTGACGTAAGGGTGGCCGTGGTTGGGATGCGTGGCGGAATCGAAGACCCAGCGCGAGGTGAGCTTGCCGTCGCGCCAGTCCCACGCCGCCAGCACCGACCGCCCGTAATATCCGCGACACATGATGACGCTCGGACGCACACCGTCGAGATACGCCACGCACGCCAGAAACCGGTTCATCCGATTACCCGTCGTCGTGGTCTCCATGCCGCCATTGCCTCCGATGCCGCCCCAGCCCCCGGTCGGTTCCCGTCCTGGGATATAGGGGACGGTGGCCATCTCCGCAGCCGGTCCTGCCGTTGAAGATCGAGAAATACTCCGGTCCGGTCATGATCTTGCCGAACGTGCGGGAGTTCGGACGCGATCGACCCAGTCGGCCTTGGGATCGCCAATGACCTTGCCGGTGCCATCGACCGAGCCATCGGCGGTCCGGACGGCGATTTCAGCGATGCCGTCGCCGTCCAAATCGTAGACCATGAACTGAGTGTCGTGCTCGCCCTCACGAATGTTCTTGCCCATCTGGATCGTCCACAGGAGCGTGCCGTCGAGCTCGTAGCCCTGCAGGATCGTGTTGCCGGTAAGTCCCCGTGGACGCGGTGTCCGTTGGCCTTTGGCAGCCCTTGAGCACGATCTCGTATTCGCCGTCGCCGTCCAGGTCGCCGACCGAACCGTCGCTGGCACAGGTCGCGGGCGGCAGTTTGAGCGGGATCTCGAAATACGGCTTCGGCGCAGAGTTGGCGGCGATCTTGTTCAGGAAAGGCTTGCTCAGCTCACCTTCCAGACCATTGATGACCGGGCGCACGAAGTAACTGTTGTCCCTGGTGAGATCCACACCCGTGTCCTGAAAGCACGTCGCCTTCGCCATCGGCTCGGCATTGAGCTTCACGGGCTCCGCACTCGCCGGTGGCGCGATAAAGGTTAAATGCGATGCCATCCGGATCGGTTCCCAGCAGCCGCCAACTGACGAACACCTTGTTCTCGCCTTGGTTGACGGCGACGACGCCGCGGCCCAGGTTCTCCATCTGGCGCGGCGTGTCGGCGGCAGTGCCAGGGTTGGAGGCGGCAAGAATGGACAGTCCCAGGGCGGCCATGAAGACGGTGGTGTTCATGTATGAAGGGCGTTCCTATTGGCTGTCACCTTACGGCCAGGCACTATGGGGAACCGTGGGCGGCGCGCCAGGGAGAGCTTCGATTTCCTCTTGGTCGTCAAAGACGGAAAGGCAATGGGGTCAGATCCGTATTATTGACACATGAGATTCGATTGGAGAGGCTCCAGGGCATGGCGCGACCGTTGAGGATCCTGGTGGCGGCCGGGTGGACTCGGGGACGAAGCCGGCGCCGGGGGCAATCGGAACCGACCCGTACCCTCTGCAAATGTGTAACCCCGCGAGCCATGTCTCATCCTCCACCACGATTGCCTGGCAGCGCCCCTCAACGACGTGCCCACACTGCCGAGCTCATTTGTCAACAATACGGATCTGACCCCATTGCGTTCCCTGGATCGACGTTGCCGACAAGCGCGAGAATGGGGTCGCTCGTCGCTTGGCCCAAGCTGTTGCTGGCGACCACCGTGACTCGACTTGATCGCAACAGGTTCGGGGTTTCAAGGAAAGTCCGTTAACGGATCGGCGGCGCGCCTGACGCGGCGGCACACACTGAGCAGGGCCAATCCCCAACCAACGACAAGTCCGCACGCCGCCGGCTCCGGAACGGCCGCCGTCAGTCCGAACCAGGCGCTTTCGCCAATGTCCAACCCGGGTGCCGAAGGACTCCACCCCCCCGAAGAACTGTGGTAAACGTAGTCGGGCAGATAGGGACCAGTTGGAGAGGCAGATCCGGGGATCGCGCGCCGCACCACTTCACCGTCCAGCGGTGCCCGCCCGATGATGCTCTCAAAGCTTGCGCCCTGCGTGCCTGACCGGCTGGACAAGAGGTTCCAGCTCGGCGGAACGCCCGACGGAAAGAAGAAGGCGGAGGATGAGCCTGAGAGCGTGACGCCAGAAAAGGTCAAAGTGGCGGCACTCGGCAGTAAGAGCTGAGCGCCTTCACCCGGTTCCAACGTCATCAGCGGATTGTCCCAGCCGCCGAACAGTGAATCGTAGACATTGGGAGGACTATAGAGTGCTGCGGCGTTGTCATACTTGTAGAGCACCGTCCCTTCGGGGGTAGGCGAACCGCTGAAGATTTCCGCCACGGTATTGCCACCGTGGCTCAGGGGATTGCCGAAGAGCGAGAATCCCGCAGGATAGTCAAGGGCCAACGTAGCGGCCAGGCCATGTAAGGCGGCCAGCACCCCGACAGCGATTGCCAAGGCGAGCGGGCGTGCCACCGGGCGAAGCGATCTCCCTCGGCGGCAGTCGCCGTTCTGGTTCCAGTCATGAACCGTGCGTCGCGTGTTCATTGGGTTATTCCTTCCATCGTCACTGGTCAGACCTTCTGGCTCTTACAGTCGCAGCCGATAAAACTTCACGGCGCCGACCGTCGGTGCGGCGTGCGGGCTGGTGGCACCGGCTATCTCGAACCACGGGCCATTCACCTGGGTCGCTTCCTCGAGCACACCCGGGGCGTGCCAAGTGACAGTGACCTGCTCGGGAGAACTCAGGACAATGGTCAGAACGGGCCGGGAAACACGCACGACGGTCGTGGTGTCGGGCGTGGCGGGCGCGGCCTCGACGTGCCCGACCAAGTCCGTGGCCACGCTGTAGAAGGCATAAGTGTGACCGTCCAGTCCAGTAAACGTTGCGGACGTGGCCGTGGTGCCGCTGAGGAACGCGGCGGCTGGGGCGCCGTCATCCGCAACGAACACATCGTAGTTGGCAACGCCCGAGCCGGCGTCCGTGCCGGACCACGACACGGTGAACGTGGGGGTGGGCTGCACCGGCGCCAACATGGCCACGCTGCTGACCGGGGCGGCATTGTCGATGGCGTTGACCCAAACCGCCGTGAGGATGGGCGCGTTGAGATCGAAGACGATGCTGGCGCTGTTGCCAATGATGTCGCCCTCGACCAGGCCAGGTTTTGCCCGCACGCTGAAAGTGACACTGCCTTCGCCTTCCGGGGCGGTGACGTTGGGCGGCAGGAAACCGCGCAACGGGTCCGTAGGCCGCATGCCGGTGAGGGGGTCCCGCGAGAGCAGCGCCCACGTCACCCGGCCGTAATCGGGATCGGCCGGGTTGGTGACGAGCGCGCAATCGAGTTTCACCACGATGTCGTCCGCGGTGCTGCCCACGATGCCGTCGACGTCGTAGGGCACATAGGTCATCCAGGCGGTCCGGCCGGCGGGGGCGGTGACGGCATGGGGCCCAAACGTCACCGTGCCGAGGCTGAAGGTGGCGAGGTCGAGCTTCGCGGCATCGAGGCGGTCGGTGATAACGACCTCCTGGGCGGGCGCGGTGGCCGAGGGGGCGTTCTCGAAGTGGATTTCGTAGTTCAAGGTCTCCGTTCCGACGATGAAGTGACGACTGCCACCGCTGCCAGCGAGGCCGGTCTTGGCATTCGGGTCAATTGAGCCGACGACCTCGAATTGGAAGAGATTGGTGTTCTCGCACGGGCTGGTCACCGCGCCGGTCAGGGCAACGGGCGGAAGCACGGTGGGAATCGAGAGCCCGAAGTAGAAACAGAATGTTTGGCCCGTGGCCAGCGAGGGCACCGTGAAATCGAGGGTCTGCGGCAGACCCCCACCAGGCACCACGATCGTCGCCGCGGGCGTGGTGGTGATCGGCAGGATCGTTGCGTCCCCCGGGATGCCCGTGACAGAGATGTGCACGTCGTCGAGCGGGCCATTGTTGACGCAGCAGATGGAGAACACGGTCGGCCAGCCGACGCCCACCGTACTGGGGCCGGAAATCGTCACGTCCACATCGCAGCCCGTGCAGGCCAGCACGGTGAACCCGCCGGGCAGGGTGGCCACATCGCCGCTGCTCGGATGGGTGACCTCGACGTCCCACAAGCCGGGGTCGGCCCCGGTCAGGGTGAACACGGAGCTGATCGTGTCGCTGTTCATGACGACAGTGCTGGTGCCCGGAATGGACGCCCCAGCCTTTCTCAGCGTCACGATCGCGTCAGGGTCGAAGCAATCTCCCGACAACGTGACTGACACGGGGGGGTCGCAATCCCTGCCGGCGACCGGGGTGACAAGGTGCAGCGCGATCGGCTCGACGGTGAATGCGTTGGGCAAGACATGGGAACTGCCGCCGGGGCAGGATACGGCGAGGTCCCACAGGCCGGGCGCGGCATTCAGGAGATTGAATTGCGTGGTGAAGACGTTGCCCAGCCCGTTAACCTGAACTGGGCTTCCTTGGATGGCCGGTTCACCGCTGCGTTGGAGCTTCACCTCGATGCCGGGGACAAAGTGGGCGCCGCCGACGTTGACGATGCGAGGGCCGCAGTTGCCGCCGTGGTTGGGCACAATCACGCTGGTTGTCGGACCCATGAAGGGGAGCACGGTGAACACACCCGGCAACACGACCGGGGCGCCGCCGGGCGGAGTCACGACGACATCGCACGCGCCGAGGGCAACGCCGTTGAGATTGAACGTGGCCGAGATCTGCGTTCCCCAGACGGACACCACCTGCCCTGAGCCCGGGATGTCGTTGTAGCCGCTGCGGGAGAGTCTGACTTCTGTTCCGGGGCAAATGCCAGTTCCCAGGACGACGAGGGTCACGGCAGCGCAGTCAAAGCCCTGGGTCGGATCGAACTGAAGGTAGGTGTCCCCGATCCAGACCGCCCCCGTCAGGGTGGCAGAATCGCCGGAAGGATTGATCACGACCGCGTCCCATGCGCCGACGCCCGTGCCGGAGACAATGAAAGTGCCGACAATCTCGGTGCCGAAGGGGTTGACGGCCACCGGATTGCCAACGATATCCGCCTGGCCCGTGCGGACCAGTTTGAATACCGCCCCGGGGCAGATCGCGCTGCCAGTCGCTGTGAACTGCACCGACGTCAAGGCAGAGCAGGTGCTCGCTCCGGGCGGGCTGATGCCGGTGAGGGAGACCCCGGAAACCGTCAGGCTGCCCGTGATCGTCTGCACCGCACCGTCACCGTTAGTGACCTTGACGTCCCACGCACCCGGCGAGGCATTGGACAGGTCGAACGTGGCCTCCAACACGAAACCGTTGGCTGCAATGGTGACGAGCGAAGCCGGGATCGCTACGCCTGACTGTTCGAGCACCACACTGGCAGGGCTTTGAAAGCCGGAACCGTAAACCTGCAAAGTGAACGAACCGCAGGCGCCAACCACGGAAGGGACCACGGCGCTGGCCATGAAAGCGGCAGTGCCCAAGTTGAGCATGATGGGCTGGAGACCGTTGGCGGGCAGTTCAGCGGGCAACGTGGGCGGCACGGCCGAGCTGTTGCCGGTGGCCGCCAAATGCAGCTTGGGCGACATGCCGCGGAGCGCAGGCCGTCCGTTCATGTCCGGGTGGGCGATGGCGTCGGCGTAGCTGGTGCCGTAGTCCGTCTCCCAAACCCGCACCTGGAACCAAGCCGGCCCGCCGGGCGGCGTCGAATCCGGTGTCTCGACATCGTCGCCGTTGAAGAGGCCGTCGAGCGGCCCGATCCCCACGGCGTTACCCACTTGGACGAAATCCGCTTCTGCCGGGGGCGTCATGGCGTCGGGCGCGTAGAAGAGAGCGACCATGAAGTCCGTTCCCGTCACTGCCGCAGCGCCGGTCAAGACGTCCATGATGAGGGTTTGATCGTCGTTGTAGAAACCGACGGTCCCTTGAGCCCGGACGCTCGAGCACGCCAGCAACGACACTGAAAGGATGAAAATGGCCAGACGCATAAGACGAGAGGTTGAGGTGGGTTTGGCGCGGTTCAGTGTTTGATCCGAAAGAACCTGGCTGCCGCGTTGAGCGGCAGCGTGTACCGCCATTCTGTCGGATTACCGATGGGGTACGGCACCGCCGCACCCGCGACGGTCTGCCAGGGGCCAACCAAGACCGCGCACTCCTCCAGAACCCATCCGGTGAACGAATAGGGCCACGAAACGATGGCGGTGTTCACGCTGTCCCGCATGATCGTGAGATGGGGCAACATCGACTTGGGGCCAACGCTCCCGCTGCTCGAAAGCGGGTGAAACGTCCGAGTCCAGCTCGCGACCGCCGCTTTGCGGCACCAGAAGCCGGACGCGATCTGGATCAAAGGTTCAGACGGATCCCACCCCATCCCGAAGGGATCATACGCGTACGCAGTCGCGGCCGAACACGAAAGGACGTGCACTTCATCGTCCTCGGCCGTCGGGTAGCCGAGGTCCGTCTGGACCCGCCCCGCCTGGGGCACCTCCGACGCCTGCAACGACCATCTCCATTGGCCGGGGATATTGTGCGAGAGGTTCCCCTGCGGCACCTCGCCGACAAAAGTGATCACGAATGGAGTCGAACCGGCGTGCGGTATGATGGTAAAGGCTTCGCCCAAAGGAATGGTATCGGTTGCCGGCGCGCCTCCGCTGTACCACTTCTCGAAGCTGCTGTACCATCGCAAGGGGGGCGTCCGCCAATTCCCCGACGACCCGGCGTAAGGATCCCAGCGCCGCAGCTTCGATAGATTCGCCGCGGACGGCAAGATGACGGCAGGATTCACCTGGTTTGCCGGCGTGGTGCTGATCAGTGGATTGGCGACGATGGTCGTGCAGTCGATGGTCACGCTCACATACCCGACCGCGTTCTCGGAATAGATCTGCCCCCGGGCCAGGTCGGGGGTCATCCAGAGTGCGCCCACCATGAGCAAGGCCAGAGATGGGGTCGTTTTCATAGACTCCTTTGGGTTAGTGTCGATAGGATAGCCGAGCACCCACAGTCATGCAAGACTACAAATTACAGACTACAAATTACAGACTACAAATTACAGACTACAAATTACAGACAAATTGCCAGGCCAGAAAGCTCAGCGGCAGAGAGGGCAGCCAGGCTCCATCGAATTGCGGCTCGGCTTCGGACCCCGTCACACCATCCAACGCCTAGAGCTTACCCGACGTAAGGTACACCGTGCCGTCCATCCCAAGGGCAGGACAGGAATAAACCGGAGCGCCGGTAGCAAAGGACCACTTTAGTTGACCGGGTTCGCCCGGCAGCGCCAGTCGGACGAAGGCCACGGCCAACACGACCAGCAGTAGCGAGTTCCCGACGCCTGCGTGAGAGGTTTTCATAGGTGAATCCGAGTTGAGGTGTGGGTCGTTGCAGCCGAAGTGCGTTGGGGCGTGAGGCGTGACCGTTGAGCGTTGAGCGTTCAGCGTTGGGCGTTGGACGTTGAGCGTTGGACGTTGAGCGTTGAGCGTTAAGCGTTGAGCGTTGAGCGTTGAGCGTTGAGCGTTGAGCGTTGAGCGTTCAGCGTTGGACGTTGAACGTTCCGGTTCATGTGAAGCTCAGGGCACCACGGTGGTGCGATAGACGCGCTCGGGCGCGCCCAGGCTCTCGAAGTCGAGGAACAGATGCGGGCTGGCCGGGAGCACCAGCGTCGTCAATTCCTGCCACCCGGTCCACCCGGTCGCCGCGGAGACGATCTCGATGCGGACGCGCGTGCCTGCCGGTTCGGTCAACCACCAGCCGTTGAGCAGACCTGCGGCGCTGAACTCGAGCGCCGCCGGAGCGTTGAGCCGGTAGAAACGGGCAGCATCGCCAGTATCCAGGTCCACGTACAGTTGCGTCGCGGTGCTCGAAGGGTAATTGCTGATCGAGTGCCACGCCGCCGCCTCGCCCAGTTGCGCCGTCGCTTCCAGACTCACCGGCCCGACGCTGCCCCCCTCCCATTTCAGCCCCACAAACGACTGTGGATCGACGTTGCTGACCAGGGCGCGGATGGGATCGCTAGTCACTTGGCCCAACCTGTTGCTGGCGACCACGGTGTAGGCGCCTTCGTCGGCGCGGGTGACGGAGGGGATGGTCAAGGTGGCCTGGGTGGCGCCGGGAATCGGTTGGCCGTTGAAGAGCCATTGGAAGCTGGGTGGCGGTTGACCGGCGACGCGGAAGGCGATCCGGCCCGCCGCGCCTTCTTTCAACACCATCCATGAAGGCTGATCAAGGACGCGGGGAGCGAACGGCCCATGCCCGGTATTCTGCGCGTTCTGATGGAACTTGGGCCACGGCGTGTCCGCCAAGCCCCCCGACGCTTGCAGGGCGTACACTTTGCCGTCCTCCGACCCGACATAGAGCATCCCATCCACACCTAGGGCGGGCGATGACACGACACACCCGCCGGTAGGAAAGGTCCACTTCCTGGTGCCGGTCTCCCCGTCCAGCGCGTAAACCTTGCCGTCCTCGGACCCGATATACACCGTGCGATCGGCGCCAACCGCCGGGGACGAACTGAACTGCCATTGGCCGGTCCCGCCGATGACGGCGGCCCACTTCTGGGCTCCGCTTGCTGTGTCCAGCGCATAGAGCTTGCCGTCTCCCGACCCGACGTACAGCGTGCGTTCCGCCCCGATGGCTGGCGAAGAACGGACACGCCCGCCGGTCACAAAGGCCCACTTCTGAGCTCCGGTGGCTCCGTCCAACGCATAGAGTCTGCCGTCATCCGAGCCGACGTAGATCGTGCCGTCGGCGTCGATCGCCGGAGAGGAACTGCCAATCGAACCACCGGCGCCAAACTCCCACTTCTTATCTCCTGTTGCGCCGTTCAACGCATAGAACGTCCCGGTTTGCGACCCGACATACACCGTGCCGTCCGCACCGACCCCGGGCGAGGCATCGGTATCGCGACCAAGGTTGAACGCCCACTGCTCGGCTCCGGTGGCCCCGTCCAGGGCGAAGAGAACTGCCCACGGCCAGTCCATCCTGCAGAACCCCACAACGACGTAAACCCTCCCGTCCAACCCGATCGCTGGGGTTGACATGGCTCCGGAGGCTAGTGCCACAGTGGGTGTAAAGCGCCACTTCACGGCTCCCGTCGCGCCGTTCAGGGCAGAAACCGCTGCGCTGCCGTCTACGCAATCGACACTGTACACCGTGCCGTCTGTGCCAACGGCCGCCGATGAGGTTGACAAGACATCGCCGCAGCAGGCGGCCCACTTGCGGGTCCCCGTCGCCCCATCCAACGCATAGACCTTACAGTTCAGCGAGCCGAGGTATACCGTGCCGTCGGGGCCAATCGCCGGCGACGAATACACCCAACGACCCGTGTCAAAGGCCCATTTGAGTTGGCCGGGTTGTGCCGGGAGCCCTCGTGGCATCAAGACCACGGCCAGCGCGAACGCCAGCAGCGAGTTTCTGATGAGCTCGTGTGAGGGCATCATAAGTCAATCCGAGCAAAGGGCTGTAAGGACTGCGTGGTCAAGGTTCACGGTACCACGGTGGTCCGGTACACGCGCTCGGGAGCGCCGAGGCTCTCATTGTCCAGGAACAGGTGCGGGCTGGCCAACCGCGCGCTATTTCGGCGGTGGCGGGACGAAGCACTGTTCACAAATGCTCTCGTTCCCGGCGGTGTCGATGGCGACCAGCAGCGGTTCACCGCGCGTGTTGATGTGCCACGGCACGTTCCCGGCCATCGGCTTGACACTGGCCTGGCCGGGGGACTGGGTGAGTTTCACTTTGGTCCCCGGGACGAACGGTCCTGCCATGAAGGCGCCACCACACGGACCTTCAAAGGAGTCTTTGACGTAGAGCCGCAGGTCGGAAGGGGCATCGCGGTTGTCCTCGGCCAGCAGCAAGTAGAATCCATCCGGGTTATGTCCGCTCTTCGGGTTCTTGCCGGCGACCGGGATGTGCTCGCCCGCGGGATTGGTCGTCGGCACGCATTCCGCCGTGGGAGGCTCAACATCCCTGCCCGACACGGTGACGGTGAATGCACAGGTGCCCAGGTTGCCACACTGATCCACAGCCTGACACACCACGAGGGTCTCGCCTTCGAGGAAGAAAGAACCGGACGGCGGGTTGCACGTCACCGGCACCGCACCGTCGCAGTTGTCGGTCGCGGTGACGACGAAGTCAACAACTGCGCCCACTTCACCGAGCAGGATGTTCACCGTGATGTCGTCGCAGCCGACCAACCGCGGCGGCGTGCGGTCGAACTGGATGGTTTTGGACACGGAGGACACCCGTCCGATCACATCGGTGGCCATGATCTTCAAGGTGTTGTCGCAGTCGGCCAGGGTAACACTCAAGTTAAAGGTCGGATCGATGCCGCAGTTGTTGCAGACGGTGACGGTGTTGCCGTTGAGCGTGTAGGTGATGCTCGTGACCGGGGCAGTGCTGCTGGAAGCGTCCCCGCTGGTAACCGCGCCAGACAGGGCAAGTTCCGCCTGCGCGACGCACTGCGGGATCGGGTCGACGTTGAGCACCAAGCCCGGTGTGATCACGATGCTCTCGCACCCGCCGATGCTGAAAGTTATGTTCGGCAGGGTGTTGTGACTCGAACTGTTGCCGTCCGGATGCACGGATTCGACGGTAGGGGTAAAGGTGTACGTGCCCCGCGGAACGATGAGCTGGACCTGCGCGTCGGGGGTGGCCGTGAGGAGGCTGTTCGGTACGCCTTCCCCCAAGACCCCCACGTAATAGTCCTCCGGATCGCCTTCGGAATTGATCCCGGTGAAGCCCCCCGCGCCACCCACGGTCGGGTTGAACAGCGTGCCACTGGCGGCATGGAAATTGACCTTCACCGCACTCGTCTCGTACTGGTGGTCGTTGACCGTGGTGGTCCCTGGGACAATCTCCACATCCTGGAAATGGCGGTTGTGGATATTCACAAAGCACCGGATGTAACTGTCGCGATCCTCCGGCGTGGCGAGGTTGTAGAAGATCAGGCTGAGTTGTTGCTGGTTCCAGCGGGTGGTCTCCTGGTTCAAGCCAGCCAGCGTCAACCGGTAGTGTCCGAGAAAGTCGCCTGCGTGCGGACCGGAGTCGGCGACTTCGCCGTTGAAGGACACGTAGGCTATGCCGCCATTGGCCGTCATGGTTGCGCCTGTCCCCAGCGCGTCATGACCGTAGGCCACGACTGCGGAAGAGCCATCCAGCCAGCGGGTGTCTGGAATTCCGGGGAGGTTCACATCGTAGTCTGAGGCGCGGTACAGGCTGCGCAGGCCGGAGTTGGGACCCATGCTCTCGCCGAAGCCGCAGAGGTAAATATCGCCCTCCACCCACCCGGGGTTCATCACGAAGGTCGAGCCAAGGTCCACCGTCATGCTCGCTGGCACCATCACCCTTGGGTTGTAGAAGCTCGATCCAAGGCACGGAGTACGGAAGGTCTCGTAATTCCGCCCCGTCCCGAAACACATGACAGCCCACACGGTATAGCCCACGGCGGGATCCACGAAACTGGAGGGTAACAGGTTGCGCAGGCGGAAGGCGCCTGCGGAGCTGGTCAGGGGATTTCCGATCAGCGGCGGCTGGCACCCCGGAACGCACGTCGGCTCGACGGTGTCCCAGCGATAGTTCCCCATCGGGCCAGCCCCGGTTTCGTCGTAACTACCGGCAGACACGAACGTCGCCCACCCCCCCCAATTCTCAAACCAGTGCTCGTGCTCGGTAAGCATGTCCGCCTGCCCGGAGATTTCGCCAAGCCACGAACCGCCCGGTCCGCCTCCCCCGCCACCGCCTGAGTGCGACGGGACGATGACTTTTATCGTCACAATCTGATCGCAGCCGACGGTAACCGTGTAGTTCTTCTTGTCCCGTAAGGTGATGAGATCGACAAACGGGTCCGAACCCAGCGTCTGAACAGTCTCTAGTACCAAGTTGAAGTCCTCGCCGCCGCGCACCACCAAGCGGGCGTCACTGACGGCGAGGTATTCGCCGTAGGCCTGACGGTAATTCGGTGACAGGTAAGCGTGCAGGGTTGCGTTTTGGACAGCTACGGGATTGTTCGACTCGTCGCGGAACTGCACTTCAATCAGGCCAGCGCACTCGATGATGTCCAGCAACACCGGTGGGCCTGGGAGGTTATTGACCGTGTCATACACCACCGCCGCCGAAGTGACGGGCGCGAAGAGGTACTCGTGGCCATCCTCTGTCACCATCAGCGCTGTGACCTCGTAGGAGACACCTGGAACATCGGCGCCCTGTACCGTGATCGTATAGGGTGCGCTGAGGTGGCTGGCGTCGTCGGGGACGGCTGTGTACGCGCTGAATGGAGGAGTGAGCGAATTGGCGTAAATGGTCCCTCCCCCCAGGCCTTGGGATGCAGCCGACGAATTCAAGTAGTCGTGCATTTGGCCGGAGGAATTGCTCCACCTGATGGTGCCCTTGATGGGGCTGGGGTAGGAAATAACCGTCTGCGTGCGCCCCGGCATGAGACTTCCTCCGAGCAGGAGCAACGTCACGCCGACCCAGACCGCGAGGGGCGGGTCTCTGCGACGAGCCCTGATGAACTGCGCGAAACCGGCGTCCGCCAACAGGCGGAACCATTGCGTTGGTGTTGTCATGTGTGTGTCTCCGTTTGTGATTTGTTTTTGACTGCGAGGTTGCGTCCGCAGGAACCCCCCGGAGTACGAGTAGCGGCGTGGGGCGAAGCGTGAGGGCCCTTGGCGCATATTCCTTATGGAGCGGTCGCACAGGATCACTTCCGATTGAGGAATGCAAGACAATTCGCGACAGACAATTCGCGTGGCGAGGCTCCGCCTCAGACCGATGAATCCTGGCACCCATGCTCACTCGATCGCACTCGATCCAGAGTCACTCCCTCGATGAACTTTGTAGTCATTGAGTCAAGTTCTTGCGCCGCGCAGCGGCGCCCCTTAGCCCGCATTTCTCACCAACTTTCGCTGTCATCTGACCGGGCACCGTCCCATTTCACCTGAAATGCGGGCTCTCAGAAACCCGCGCCCCAAACAGATGGACCCAATCTCGATCACGCTGTGTCTGCGTACCCGGGTCGCCCAAGCGGCTGGGGCGCGTCCCGGCGTTGATGAACCGATGAGCCAATTCTCGTTGCTGGGCGCGGGTTTCATAGACCCGGAAATCTCACCCGCGGACTGTCAGGTATGACGCGACCGCCCCACTGGTGAGATTTCCGGGTGCGAGGCGTCGACTGCCGGTGATCGTGGTGGACACCCAGCAGCCACGAGCCGCTCACACGCGTCGCCGGTCTGAGGCGAAGCCTCGCTAAACGCATCCGCATCCGGAGCGAGCCGAGCTTGAGCGCATCCGAAGGCCGCACAACTGAAGATCACCGGATAGACCTCTTCGGCATACCACAAGGCCGCGAAATACAGTCCGATCGGCGAGGAGCCAAAGACTGTGCCCTGCTGCGTGGCGTCCACCAGCCACCGCAGGCCGCGGCGGACGGTTCGGCTTCCGCCCTCTTCGCCGGCCAGAAGCGCGTGCAGGGCGAGCGCGGTTTCCTCGACTGTCGACGGGGCTTGGGCTGATCCTCCCCATCCGCCATCGGTCTGCTGGTTCTGCCGCAGCCATTCCTCGCCGCGGGCAATGGCGCGTTGCACCCTGGCTTCGGATCTGGCCCGAACGCGCTGCAGCGACTGGAGGACGCGGGCTGTCCCATAGAGCGGGTTTTCGAGGCGCGCGTCTCTCTGGTTGCCGAACCATAAAGGAACCCAGGCCCCGTCCGGGCGCTGCGCCCCCAGCAGAGACTCGAGGGCGCGGCGAGCAGCGCGGCCGATGTGCGCCTCCGGGCGCGCCTCGAGGCGCGATTGCCAGGCGGACCAAGCCGCCAGAACATGAGCCGTAATGTCCGGACAACTGCGATCGAACGGCAGATTGGACCAGCCCCGGCAGAACGTCGGAATGCCGCCGTCGCGATTCTGCAAATCCGCCAGCCAGTGAACGCCGCGCACCGCGGCAGCGCGCACCTTGGGCGAGGCCGGATCCAGCGCGTGCAGCGCCAGCAGCACGCCCGCTGTGTCGTCGGCATCAGGCACACCCCCGGCAAGATCCGTCCACGCCCAACCGCCCGGCGCCGCGTGAGTGAACGGATGCTCGGCCTGATGCTGCTGCCCGAGCAGCCAGTCCACCAGGGCGGACCGCTTGCTCGATTCCAGTCCCGAGAGCGGCTTCGAGCCGCAGCCGAGTGCGCCCACGCTCAGCGTCGTGACCCATGTGCTGAGGTTGACATCGATCGGCCAGCTTCCGTCTGCGCGAACCGTGCGGGCCAGAAATGCCGCGCCGGCGTTGGCCACGGGATGCGGACCGAGTCCGCTCGAGGCCAGGGCCGAGACAACAAAACCAGTCAGTGGAATCGCCTCGAGAAAGCCGCCGCCCGCCGGCTGGATGTCCCTGAGGATCTCCAGCAGGCGCGGTTTGAGCGCGTCACGCAGCGGGCGCAAGAGGCGGGTTTCATGCCGCGTGTGCTCATGGCGGACCAGGCCGATCGCGATCAGCGCAGGAACCGCGTAACTCACCACGGGCAGACGCAACCACTTGAACAACTGATGCGGCAGCGCGGCCAGTTCGAAAGGCAGTTGGGGAATGCCGTTCCAGGCGTGTTTCGGATCGCCCATCCGATGACACAGAGCGCAAAAGGTGAGGATCGGGACCGAGAATGTGCGGTCCTTTCCGTACGCCTTCAGCACGCGATCGGCGATCTGATCCGGCGCCAGGCTGCCAAGGCGCTGATCGAGCCACCGCTCCGCCCGTTCCCCGACGTTCCGATGAATGCCGCGGTCCGAGGCCAGATCGAACGCTGCCCAGCTCAAAAGCGTGGTGCTCAGATTGGACGGACTCGAAGGCGTGTCGCCCCACCCGCCGTCGGGATGCTGATGTTCCGCAAGCCACGCCAGGCCGCGGCGGACGATTCCGTCGTGCGCACGGGCATCCACGAGCGCCAATGCGACCGTGGCCACGGCGGTTGACAGCGCGCTGCTGGACAAGTGCCCCGTCCAATGCCCATCGGACGTCATGCGTTCGAGAAGGGCGTGCCGCGCATTGCGGGCGGCCTCGGCGAGCTGCTGCGGATCCAATGGCTCAGAGGACATGCGGCCGCGGGGAATCACATTCCGGTCTCGGCGACCAGGTTGCCGAGTGCCAGGAGACCATAGAACGTGTATTCGCAATCGGGCGTGCGATCGAGCCCGTGCGCGTGGAACCCGCCCGAATCGTCCCAGCATCCGGTTACGAAACCCAAGCAGGACTCGATCTCGACCGCCTGCAGAGAGCCGATGCGGTTCAAGGCGTGCAGCGCGGTCGCTGTCGAGAGCAGATCTGACAGGGGCGCCAGCGACGCCGCGGCGAAACCTCCGCCTGCGCGCTGGCGGCCCGCGAGCCACTCGACGCTTTGGGCCGGCACCGGCTGCCCCAGCTCGCACAGCAGGAGCAGCGCCGCCGCGCTCACCGGCGTGCTGGTCGCACCCCAACCGTCACTGTTCACGAACCCTCCGGAGGGCCTGCGCAGGCGGGCCAGGAGCGCACTCAGACCCGCCGGGTTCGGAAGCGCTTCACCCAAAGACTCGGCAGCCAGTGCGCCGAGGAAACTCTCGTAAACGCTCCCTCTCCGCTGCCCAGGCTGTCGGTGGTACCCGCCTTCGACGCAAACGTGCCCCGCCAACTGCCCGCTGAGGCGCGCCCTGCTTGCCGGACTCCCGCCGCCAGACGGGAGGAGATCGAGGCAACGCGCCAAGCAGGTCATATGCACGAAGTCCAGCGGCGCATCCTGCCGGGTCTCGACGAAAGCCCGAATCCGGTCGAGCGGCAAATCGAGCCCAAGCGCTCGGGCGCACTCCAAACCGAACACGGTGTAATAAAGATCGCCAGCGGCAGCGCGCCCCCGGAATCCGCCGTCCTCACCCAATTGACCGTAGACGTATCCGCTCAAAGCCGAGCGGGCCTGGGTGTCCAGGCTTGCCGCGCCGCGCGCCAGGGCGCGCTGGAGGGCCTCTGCGCAGCAGGTGCGCAGGCCAACGGAAGGAGGGTCAGTCCAGGCCGGCTTCATGCCTTCGAGGCGCCGGTTGGCGGGGGTCCGAGGAGGCGCCCGACGAGCCGGCGAAGGAGGCCTTTGAGGTGGGCGTTCTGGAGCGGGCTGAGGGAACGAAGCGCTTCGTTGCGATAGTGTTCGAGGAGTTGCCGGGCTTTCTCCTCCGTACGCAACATAAGAAAAACGTCGCGAAAGATCTCTTTGCGGCTGGCGCCGGACGACCGGGCATCAAGCGCGATCTCCAACCGGGCGCGTGGGGCGCCGGAAGCCTGCTCGCAAGCGATCGAGACCAGGATCGAGGGCCGCCGGGCCGCGGCATCGCCGGGCGCCTGAGGATCGAAGGCGTCTTCGAGGTCATCCTGGATCTGATAGGCGATGCCCAGCGCGGCGCTGAAGCGCTGGAGCGGCTCTTCCAGCGCCTCGTCCGCGTCGGCGCACACCGCCCCCAACCGCAGCGCGACCTCGAAGGCCGGCGCGGTCTTCCGGCGGAACAGATCGAGCACCTGCGTGGTTGTGAGCGGCGAGGAGTGGCGCATCCAGCTCAATTCCGCGCCTTGCCCGAGACACAGGGTGCGATGGCCTTCCGCCACAATCTTGAAGGCGCGGGCCTGCTGGGACGGCGCGAGCCCGCTCTCGGCAAGCAACCGATAGCCTTCGCCGATCAAATAGTCGCCGAGGTTCAGCGCGATCGGCATGCCGTGCTGGCGCGCCAGTGTGGGCGCGCCGTATCGAAACTCGTCGCCGTCCTCGATGTCGTCATGCAAGAGGGACGCCTTGTGGAAACACTCTGTCGCGAGAGCCACCTTGCGCACGTGGTCGGGCAGCGGATCCCCATCCCTGAGGCCCGCAAGTGTCTTGTGGACACACACGGCGAGCAAGGGGCGCCAGCGCTTGCCGGCCTGAGCCAGCCACTCGAGCGCCGTCTGTTCCGTGAACGTGCCGCCAGACCCCAGGAGACTCTGCAGCGCGTCCATTTGGAACCACTTCTCGACCTCCCACCGAAGCGCGTCGATGTCCAGCCGCCCGGACCACTTGCCCTCAGACTTGAGCCGCATCGCCTCGCGCACCCAGTCCGCATCCACACCGGTCGCGTCGCATCCATCGCGACTCAACGGGATCGCGATGCTCGGGATCGCATGCATGGCCGCGTGGGGAAAGGCCCGTTCGAGGACGTGCAGGCAGCTCACGCCAATCACGGCGTCGACCCGGCCCTGTTCCAGCAGCCGGGTGACGACGGTCGTGCCCTCGGCGACGAGCGTGACGCATCCCAGCGCCTGGGCCTCCGCCTGGAACTCGCCGATCAGACAGCGCCCGCACTGCTCGCACAGGAGGCCGAACTCGTCCATCTCCGCAGGGCACTCCCCGCGGGTCCGCAGGCATTGCGGCAGCAACACCACCCGCCGGTCGAACGGAATGCCTGCCAGCGTCTCACGCCACGTCTCATTCCCCAGCATGACGGTGGTGAAATCGCTGTAGGCCGGATCCTGGCCCAGCGATTCAATCACGATGCGTGTGTGGGCCCGCAATTCCTCGAGCGTGAGCGGAGGGACAAGCCGCTCGCGCGCGACGTGCTCTCGGGCCGCGGCCCGCAGGATCTCACGCACCGCCTTCTCCTCGGGCACGCGCTGCTCACGACGCGCCTGCCTTCCAGTTGCCGAGGAAGACGCGATCGGTTGGGATACACGTTCAGCCATAGGCGCCGAATCCAAAGAACCAATACTTCTTGGCAAGCCGATAGGCCCAGTGCCTCTCGGGGATCTCTCGTCCCGGCATGTGATGCCCGGGACGGCACCGCATCGCGCCCAGTTCCGCCAGAGCCGTGCCGCGCCCCGACGTGTCGCGGACCCGCTGCGCAGCCACGAAATCGCGCAACTCGCCCGGACAATCCATCAACACGCATCCGCGCGTGCGCGACGCCGCAAAACGCCGAAACAGATCGAGAAAAGCCGATCGCTCGATCAGCCTCACCGCGTCGTCCGAGTCGCGCGCGTTCTCGCGCGCGAACTGAATGGGCGGGCACGGCTCGATGTCGCCCCATGGCCCGATGTGATGGCTGATCCCGGTGGCCGCCGGACACAACGCGCGACCCTCGGCGTCCCAGTAGGCGTCGACGATGATCAAAGGAACACGTCCCCGGATCTCGACGAGGAAGCGCCGCAACGCCGCAATCTCGTCCGCCGACAGGCAGAGTTCCACCGACGGTTGCGCCCCCACAGGCCGGTAGATGTAGTACCACAGGTAGTGGACCCCGCGCCCGATCATCTCGCGGACGAAAGCCTCCGACACCAGATCGCGAAAATTCGACTTGCAGATGCTGGTGGCCACGCCGATGAGGAGTCTCTCGCGGCGGCAGCACTCGAGTCCTTCGAGGCTCCGCTGGTAAACCTGCGTGCCCCCGCGCCGCTCATCGCTGACCTGCTCGAGGCCCTCGATGCTGATCAGCGGCGTGATATTGCCCAGACGACGCATCCGGCCTGCAATCTCACGGTCCAACACCGTTCCGTTGGTGAACACCTGGAAATAACAGTCGCTGTGCCGGGCAAGGGTCTCGAGAAGCTCCGATGAAGCAGTGGCTCGCCGCCCAGGATGCCGAAGAAGCGGCACTGCTCGCGCTTGGCCTGGGTGATGATGCGGTCAAGCAGTGACGGTTCGATCTGGGCGGGAGGGGCGGTCGTCACCCAACAGCCCCGGCACTTCAGGTTGCACCGGTTGGTCACCGAGAGAAATAGAAACGCCGGGAACTGCCGGCCCTGCCGCAGCCGCTTCTGAAACGCGCGCACGCTCCGCACGCCGCCCACGCCGAGCGTCCAGGCACACTTCGACAACAGGCCGAGGTCCACCTCGCGGACCAGCCGGCTGAACAACGCCGGGATCACCAGTGCACCCCCGGTTTGCCCGCGGGCCTTGCCCGACGGATGCCCAGGCCGTCGTGCCCATCTCGCAGCGCGCGCGTCGCAAGTGGATCGTTCATTCGTCTCTCGGCCCTTGCCGCGATTCGGCGTCCAAATGCCGCTGGCGTTCGGCGCCAGCCAGTTCCACGCCCCGGCGCAAAAGACGCTTCTGCTCCGCCAGCGCGCGGCGTTCGGCCAGTTTGCCGTAGACGTCCGATCCCAAAACCGCCTCGAGGTCAATCTTGATGCGCGCTTTCTCCTTCGCTTCATCCAAAACCGGCCCCCCGTTGATCGGCGACTCGTGGTATTTCGGGAAGATGATCGCGACCTCGGGACAGATCCGGGCACACGCAGGACAGTTGGTCTTGCAGCCCTCCGGATTGGCCACCCTCACCCGGCCCTCCGGCGTCAGATCGTAAACACCAAACAGACAGAAGCCGAGGCACTGCTGGCAATTCGTGCAGCGCTCGCCATCAATCACCGGAAACCACGGAACCCAGCCGCCGGGCGCCGAGCCCGCCGAAGCGCCATCGCCGGAACTGCCGGTCTCGTCCGGCGCCATTCCCAGGCGCGCAAGCGCTTCGTCCGCAGATCCAGTCCGCACATTGAGCAGCAGCGCGCGCTCCGGATCCAAGGGCGCGCCGGCCATCCGGAACAGGCTCTGGATGGCCCGTCCATGGCAGGCCAGAATGGTCGGGCGCCGCGCGCGGGCAAACGCCTCGAGACGCGGATCTTTGTGCGCTGCCAGCGCGCACAGGTCCGGCACCAGGTCGAAGGACGTTCCATGAGCCTGCAGGCTGGCGACCAGGGTTCGCAGCGTCGCAGGCGCGATCAGCCCGGAGTGGACGCATTGGCAGATGATCAGGCTTGTTTGCATGGACGCATGTCCCTCGATAGCACGGGGCGATCGCTCAGAACAGCCGGGCATCGGCCTGCACTGCGATACCTGTCAGATGCCTCTTCATTCAGATCCTGAATCGGATTGTCCAAATACTGGCTGCGCCTGCAAGGCCGAAAGGCAAGGCCGTCAAGAACCACAATCCCACCCGACGCCTCGACTTGACGTCCGCACCGCCGACCGCGCGGGGCACCCAGTCCGGCAAAGCACGCGCCAACGCCCATTTGATGAATAGCCGGGACTGACCCCAATTGGGTCAGTTCCTGACCTTGACACATCGGCGGCGGAGGACAGGCTCAAGGGCCGTTGTTGACAGAATCAGGGACCAGATTCGGTGGGTTTTGGCCTTGTCGCGGTTTGCGGGCATTGCGCGGTTATCAGCCCTTGAGAAGGCACCGGAGAATTCCGCGTGGCGGGCTGCGGTTTAGGTAAGGACGCCGACACCGCAAGCACATTCCGTGCCACGCGCCATCTACACTTTTGTAGATACCGCCGATCCCCGAGAACTGGGAGACTGCCGGTGATTGCCTCGAGTGCATGAACGCTGTGATATGCAAGCCGCGGTGCCGTCCAGCCGGGTCTCGTCCAGCCGCCGCCCTCGATTGTCATGGCTGCACCGGGCGCCCGACCCCCGCCGCCATGGCCGAATGCGCCTAATGAACACAGCCCACCTGCTCCGTGGTCTTGCCGCCGGGCTGCTGACGATTGTCCCCGCGCGCGAGGTCAGGCGTGGCGCCCGCGGGCGTCGGTGTGTACCGTGATCGCTCTGTTTGCCGGAGGGTGGGCGTGGTCGGTGCACGCCGCCCAGCCTGGAGAGAAACTGCGGGAGACGACGAGCCTGTATTACACGTGGTCGCCGGCGGGGTCACTGGCGATAGGGGCAAACGGAGACGTTTACGTGGTTTCTTGAATCAAGCCAGGGCACCTTTATGCAACCGAATCCACGCATTGCCGTACTTATCATCGGACTCCTCACGCTCCCCAGTCTCTACGCGGCTGAGAGCGTCCGTATCAACAAACTCGGTGGCGAGCTCTTGAATCGCGGCCTTTGCTACAGCACGACCGAGAATGCGTTCTATGCGGTCATTAGCTACCCTACGCCCATAGAAATCTTTATTCCTCCAAACATAACCAGGACCGACTACTCTTATGAAGCATTTCGGATCAGCGCCTCGGGAGATGCAGTGCGAGTGCCTTTTGTGCTTATACCTGGATTCGACGGTTTTGCGGCCGATCTTCTGCGCTGGCTTAACGACTCCTTCTACTTCAGCAGTTCTGACCAATCATGGATATACACTTCGGAGACAACGCATCAGTGGAGTTCATTCCGGTGGTACGACTGCTATGCGCTCCTCGGCTTGGCCTATGGCGGCGGCATCTACAGCGGCGTGGGGCGCGTATCCAATCAACCACTTGTGGTTCGCTCCCTGGACGGACAAACATGGTCCAGGACCAACGGCACCATTCAGGGAAACCCGACGGGTTGCTATCTCGAGGCAGTGGCCTACGGAGCATACGGAGGTGGCATCTTTGCGGCCGTGGGCACCAAGGGGACCATTCTCATTTCGGACGACGGCGCGAGTTGGGTGACTCGAAACCTGAGCAGCCCCTATACCGACTCGCTGAACGGGGTGTGCTACGGAAACGGCTATTTCGTCGCGGTGGGTGACTTTGGCCAGACCGTCACCGGCGCCGGGGGCCCCACTTGGGAGGTCGCCACCAAATTGGCCACGCTCAACCACCTCAATGCTGTCTGCTATGGTGACGGGCTATTTGTCGCGGTGGGAAACACTGGCACATGGATGACGTCTGCGGACGGAAAGGCCTGGAGTGTGGTGCGTCTGGGGACGTTTAGGGAAGACATCACCGACGTGGCCTATGGAGGTGGGGCGTTTGTTGGAATCACGCCGCAGGGCTCGGTCGTTTTCCATAGCACCAAGCCCACGTACACGATCACGGCGTCGGCCGGTCCGGGCGGCACGATCAGCCCGAGCGGCACGATCGCCAAGTCGAGCGGCGAGAGCCAGACGTTTACGGCCACTGCGAACGCCGGTTATGTCGTGGATCAGTGGCGGGTGAACGGCAGCGCCGTCCCGGCGGCCGGGACCACTTACACGCTGTCCAACATTCAAGCCGACCGGACGGTGCACGTGACGTTCACCACCGCGCCTCCCTACCGCTATACGATCCAGGGCGGGGCGGTGACCATCACCGAGTACACAGGACCCGGCGGGGCGGTGACGATCCCCGGCACGATCGCCGGTCTGCCGGTCACCCGGATTGGAGACGTGGCATTCATCGGCGCTTGGAGTGTGACCAGCGTCACGATCCCCAACGGCGTTACGAGCATCGGGGAGTATGCGTTCGGCAACTGCATGGATCTCACCGCCGTCACGATCCCAAACACCGTGACCAGCATCGAGGAAGGCGGTTTCGAAAGCTGCCGCGCTCTGACCAGCGTGACGATCCCGAACAGCGTCGCCAGCATTGGGGACTATGCATTCTCCAATTGCTCGAGCCTGACCAGTGTCGCCATCCCGAACAGCGTCACGAGCATGGGTCGCATGGTGTTCTATGGCTGTTCCGGCCTGACGACGATCACGGTCGGCTCGCAGAATCCCGCGTACCGCGGTGTCGGCGGCGTGCTATTCAACAGGAGCCAGACTGTGCTCGTTCAGTACCCGGTCGGGAAGACGGGCAGCTACACGGTCCCGAGCGGCGTCACGGCGATCGCCGATGGGGCGTTCGCCACATGTCCGGGACTCACAGCGATCACGATCCCGAGCAGCGTCACCGCGATCGAGGACGAAGCGTTTTCGGTGTGCACGAATCTGACGAGCGTCACCATCCCTGACAGCGTGAGGAACATCGGGGCGTTGGCGTTCTGGTTCTGTACCGGCCTGATCGAGGTCACGATCGGCAGCGGTGTCGGTGACATCGGGGATGAAGCGTTCTACAGTTGTTGGAGCCTCAGATCGGTTTATTGTCGAGGCAACGCCCCCGTGCCGGGCACCGATGTGTTCGACGGGATCACGCAGGCGACGGTCTATTATCTGGCCGGAACGACCGGTTGGGGGCCCACGTTTGCTGGGCTTCCGACCGCGCTCATGCTCACACAGTATCGGGTTACGCCGAGCGCCGGCTCCAACGGCAGCATCAGCCCGAGCACGCCTCAGACGGTCAGCCAGGGAGGGAGCGTGAGCTTCACCGCGACGCCGAACGCGAATTACATGGTGAAGGAGTGGCTGGTGGACAACCACGTCGTGCAGACGGGAGGGAACAGTTACACACTGTCCAACATCCAGGCTGACCTCCCCGTGCGGGTGATGTTCACGCGCGTTCCGCCGACGTACAGGATCGCGGCATCGGCTGGGGTTGGGGGCGCGATCAGTCCCAGCGGGACGATCACCAAGTCCAGCGGCGAGAGCCAGACGTTCACGGCCAGCCCGAGCGCCAATTACATCGTCAACCAGTGGCGTGTCAACGGCAGCTTGGTTAAGACAGGCGGCACCACGTACACGCTCTCGGATATTCGGGCCAACCGGAGTGTCGAGGTGACATTCACGTATCTTCCCTACACGTACGAGGTGACCAGTGGCGCGGTCACCATCACCCGGTACACCGGGCCCGGCGGCGCGGAGACGGTCCCGAGCAAGATCGGCGGCCTGCCTGTCACCCGCATCGGGGATGATGCGTTCGGATCCTGTGGCGGCCTCACACGCGTCACGATCCCCAACAGCGTGACCAGCATCGGGTACTGGGGCCTTTTCGAATTGCAGCGGTCTGACCGCCATCGCGATACCGAACAGCGTGACGAGCATTGGGGATTGGGCGTTTAGCGGGCTGTTCGGGGTTGACATCCTTCACAGTCGGATCGTTGAACCGCGCGTACAGCAGCAGGGAGGGTGTCTTGTTCAACAAGAGCCAGACCGTGCTCATTCAGTATCCGGTCCACAAAGCGGGCAGCTACACGATCCCGAGCAGCGTCACGCTGATTGGGCATGGGGCCTTCGCCTACTGTACCGACCTGAGGGCTGTGACGATTCCGAGCGCAGTCACCAACATCGCCGACGGGGCGTTCTATCAGTGCTCGAAACTGGCCGATGTCACGATTCCCGACCGCGTCGTCGCCATCGGGTACTGCGCGTTTGGGTCCTGTTCGAATCTGACGAGCGTCACGCTCGGCAACAGCCTGAGGCTCATCGGTCCTCTGGCGTTTGTCGCGTGCTCGAGTCTGACCAACGTTGCGATCCCCAGGAGTGTTGATGGAATTCTCTATGACGCCTTCGGGCGTTGTTCGAGCCTGACCGCCATCACGGTGGACGCGCTCAACACCGAGTTCAGCAGCCTCGACGGCGCTTTGTTCGACAAGAATCGAACCACGCTGATCCAGTATCCGGGTGGCAAGGCCGGCAGCTACACGATCCCCGACAGCGTCACCAGCATCGGGTACAGCGCGTTCGCCGATGCCTGGCGGCTGACCGGCGTCACGATCGGCAGCGGCGTCACCAGCATCGGGGATAGGGCGTTTGCCGGGTGCAGATGCCTGACGAGCGTCACGATCCCGAACAACGTCGTCCAGATTGGCAAATCGGTGTTCGAGGATTGCACCGGGTTGACCCGGGTCACGATCGGCAACGGCGTCACCAGCATCGGGGATGCGGCGTTTGGCGGGTGCGAGAACCTCACCGAGGTCTTCTTCAGAGGCAACGCGCCGACCGTGGGGGACGATGTGTTCGACGTGTACAATGGAATGGAGGGCACGGTTTACTATCTGGCGGAGGCCACGGGCTGGGAATCGGCCTTCGCCGGATGGCCAACGGCCGTGTGGGACCTGCCGGTTACAGTTCCCATGGTGACGGATTTCACGCCGGGGATTCTGTGGAACAACTACAGCGGGTGGGTGGGGCATCGGTTGCGGGTCGGGCCCAGTCCGATCGAGGTGTGGGCGTTGGGGCGGGTTTTCGTGGACGGCACGAGCCGGAGTCACGTGTTGCGGTTGGTGCGGGTGTCGGACGGGCTCGAGGTGGCGAGCGCGACATGGACGTCCGAGGGCGGGGTGCACGACCAGATCGCGTACGTGGTGTTGGAGCATCCGGTGACATTGGCGGCCAACACGCACTACTACCTGGCCAGCCGGGAGACGGCGGGAGGCGACGCGTGGTACAACCAGACGACCGCAGTCGCTTCGAGTGGCGCGGCGGTGGTGCAGGCCGCGGTGTACAGCAGCGACGGCCAGACCTGGACGGCCTTTGGCAGCGGCGGCAGCGACAGCTACGGCCCGGTCAGTCTCGCCTATCGCACCCTCGGCACGCCGCTGGTGACGGACTTCACGCCGGGGACACTGTGGAACGACTACAGCGGTTGGGTGGGGATGCGGTTCGAGGTGGGGGCGAGTCCGCTCGAGGTGTGGACGTTGGGGCGGGTGTTTGTGAATGGCAACATCCAGAACCACGCGTTGCGCCTGGTGCGGGTGTCGGACGGAGCGGTGGTGGCGAGCGCGACATGGACGCCCGATGGCGGCACGCACAACCGGATCCAATACGTTGCGTTGGACAGTCCGGTGACGCTGGCGCCACACGCGGAGTACATTCTGGCCAGCCAGGAGAGCGCGGGGAGCGACAGGTGGTACAACCAAGCCACAACGGTGAGGACCACTGGCGCGGCGGTGGTGCGGGCGCCCGTGTACAGCCGCAACGGAATGTCCTGGGTGAGCCAAGGCGCCGGCGGCAGTGACTCCTACGGGCCGGTGAGCCTCGGCCATTGCGCGCGGCCGTCGACGCAGACGCCGCTGGTGACGGATTTCACGCCAGGGACACTGTGGAACAACTACAGCGGCTGGGTGGGGATGCGGTTCGAGGTCGGGGTGAGTCCAATCGAGGTGTGGGCTTTGGGGCGGACGTTCGTGAATGGCAACAGCCAGAGTCACGCGTTGCGGTTGGTGCGGGTGTCGGATCGAGCGGTCCTGGCGAGCGCCATCTGGACGCCCGGTGGCGGCGCGCACAACCAAATCACGTACGTCGCGTTGGACGGCCCGGCACGGTTGGCGCCGCACACGGAGTACATTCTGGCCAGCCAGGAGACGGCGGGAGGCGACGCGTGGTACAACCAGGCCACCACGGTGATTACCAGCAGCGCGGCGGTGGTGCGGACGCCCGTGTACAGCGGCAGCGGGACGTCCTGGGTGAGCCAAGGCGCCGGAGGCAGCTTCTGCTACGGGCCGGTGAGTCTGCGGTATGAGGCGCCCGTCCCGACGGAGACGCCGTTGGTGACGGATTACACGCCGGGGGCATTGTGGAACCACTATAGCGGCTGGGTGGGGATGCGATTCGAGGTGGGGGCTAGTCCCATCGAGGTGACATCGATGGGGCGAGTCTGCCTCGCGGGGAACACGGCCGGACACGCCCTGCGGTTGGTCCGGGTGTCGGATCGGGCGGTTGTGGGGAGCGCGATGTGGACGCCGGTGGGCGGGGTCCACAACCAGATCAAGTACATGGCGTTGGCGAGACCGGTGACGTTGGCGCCGCACACGCAATACTGCCTTGCCAGCCAGGAGGTGGCAGGGGGCGATTGTTGGTACAGCCAGGCGACAACGGTAACGACCACGGGCGCGGCAACGGTTCGCGCGCCGGTGTATAGCGGCGACGGGTGGACCTGGGCGGCTTACGGCAGCGGGGGTCTTTTCTGCTATGGACCTGTCAGCCTTGGCTATTGCTCGAGTTCGGCGCTCGGGCTCTTGCAGACCCTCCAAAATGGCGGAGTTGGCGAGGAATCGGAAGGGGCGTGGCGCTCGGGTACCGGGAAGGGTTCATTGGCGTTGGGTGCGGCTCTGAGAGAGGGCCGTCTGCTGCTGAGCTACGAACGAACCACGCCGCATTCCGCGGGCCGATATGTCGTCGAATCCAGCGAAGACCTCGATGTGTGGCGGACGGCCGACGGCGAGTTCCAGGAACGCGTCGTCGATGTGGATGGCGTGGTCGAGCGCGTCGAGGCGATGTCCGTTGTGCCTGTCCTCCAGGCCCCGCACAGGTTTCTGCGGCTGCGGCTTGTTCCTTGATCGATAGCCGCCTCGAAACTAAGAGGGGTCCTGACCTTGACACATCGGCGGCGGAGGACAGGCTCAAGAGCCGTTGGGTGTTCACCTCTTGCCAACGGAGTTGTCAATCAGGCTAACACGCACAGGGGCAGATGGCATCCCGCTGTCTTCGCTCCTCAAGTCTCTTGGAGACGATTGCTGAGTTTCGCAACGGCTGCCTGGGCGATCGCGTCGGTCTTCAGACCGCAAAGGCGACCCTGGCTTATCGTCGTGAGGCATTGGTGGGGTGGGTCTCGGACTGGCCCGACTCATTCGAACCCGAAGCGTAGAGCTGGCAGTCGTCCCCGATTGCCAAGGTATGCCGGTCTCCGGCGGCCACCGCGGTCCAGGAGCGGACACCGGGCGGGAGGGGCACGCGGGTCCATGCGAGCGTATCCCAGCCGTAGAGCTGACCGTCGTCGCCAATCGCGACCACAAAACTGCCGCCGGTGGCAAAGTCGATCCAGATCATATTCCACCCGACTGCTCGACTTGAAGTCCGCGCGCCGTACCGCGCGTGGCACCCAGTCCGGCAAAGCACGCGCCAACGCCCATTTGATGAATAGCCGGGACTGACCCCTTGTCGTGGTTCAACGCCCGTCTGCTGAGGCGAGCGCAACCATGGTTTCGTAGTTGGCCAACGTGACGGGCGAAAGATGGCGTCCGTAGGGCGAGGACGACGGCATCAGCACGAAACCGCGTCCGTGGCCGGAGGTGCCTTCGTCCAGCGCGCGCTTGACCTTTTCCGCAAACAGGGCCGGGGACAACAACTCGATGTCGGCGATTTCGAGGTTGCCGAAGAGCACCAGTTGTCGGCCATGGCGTTCGCGCACCGCGCGCAATTCCGTATCCCCCTGGGGGGGCGGCTCGATCGGGTCCAAGCCGTCTGCGCCCATGCCGGCAATGAGATCGAGAATGTTCTTCAGGCGCCCGTGACAGTGGATGCGCGCATAGCCGCCGTGCGCCTGGATGGCGCGGACCATCGGACCGGCATAGCGGACGACGTAGTCGTTGAACAAACGCGGTGGCAGGTAAGGCTCGGAAGCGTACTCCGGGCCGTAGATGCGCCAGAGCCGGCCCGGGAACCGGCGGCTGACCTCGGCGGTGCGGGCATGGATACGGCGCGCCATCTTTTCGAGCAGCCGGTGGAACAGCCCCGGGTCGGTGAATGCCAGCACGGTGTAATCCTCGAGGCTGAACAAGGCCGCCGCCGCGCAGAGCGGGTCCTCGGTGTCCACCATCACAATGCCCCGGTCGCCGAGCGCGGCCTCCTCGGCTTCGAGCGGCGCGGTGTCGATGCGCTCGGCGAAGGCCTCGTCCGGAATCGCGAGATACGCGGCGACATCGGCGGCGTCTTTGAGAAGGTGCTCGACCGTCCAGACGGTGTTGATCTCGCGCTGGCGCTTGGTGACTTGCGTCATGGTCCGGCCTGCAACCGTCAAGACGGTGCGGGTGATGCGCGTGTTGCCGTCGTCGGTTGTCGTCCTCCCGGAAGAACTCGTGCCAGCACGCGCTGGCGGACGAACTGGTCGGGTCAATCGACCTGGCCCGAACCGGGCTCATCATGCGGATGAGATCGGTGTGGTCCTCGGCCAGTTTGAGCAGCGGCAGCCAGTCGGATGCGTTGTAGATGTTATACGGGTCCGGATCGGTCGGATCGATCTGGAAGCCGCCAATTTCGTAGAAGCTGACGGCCGGACGGTCAACCGCCTCGCCACGCAAAGTCGCCATCAACCGTTCGCGTCGGGTCATGCGTGCTTTCTATTCAAAGGCCATCAGCAGCAGCCTGTGGATCAGTGCGCAAACAATGAGACTCCTTTTCATTGGCATGTGTTGTGTCGATCGGTGGCGAGCAGCGTCAGGCTCCATGAAAGCGGCCTATGCATTTTAGCGAGGCTGCGCCTCAGACCGAGGGAGCATGACACCGATTCGCTTGAGCTAGGTTTTGGCCATGGCAACCGACATTCGACGCCTCGCTAAGGGAGCGTTCTCGGACCATCGTCCGTCCCTTTCCCCCTCACCCTAACCCTCTCCCCGAGGGAGAGGGAACAGCCTCGTCCGCTCTCGGACCATTCGAATACCATTCCGCGCCCACGCCGCCTTTGGGATCAGAAGGCGAGCGAGGCGACCGAACGCGGAGGGTGAACGAATCCAGCGAGTGCGATCGAAGGATCTCCCTCTCCTTGAGGAGAGGGACGGGGTGAGGGTCCGCGGTTCATGGAAAGCTTTTACAATCAACGATTTAATGCGCATTGGGACCATGAACCGAAGTTTCGCTCTCCTAATCGTAATCATAATCGTAATCCTCTGTCGCCGATTAGGATTAAGATCAAGATTAGGATTAGGACCAGATCCCGGTTCATGGAAAGCACGGTCAGCTCAACGGCGCGGGTCGAGGCCTTTCATCTGCGTCCAGGATACCCCTTTTTTCTTCGCGAGAGCAAGCGCTCGTGCGTTGCCCGCAGCAGGTCTCGATTTGGTCTGTCCATGGTACCGGACCCCTCCGGCCCCGTCCCTCTCCCTCGGGGAGAGGGGAGGGGTGACGGGGGAACGTCGAGCCTGCTCTGCAACTTGGGCTGGTCAGGGCTCGGTCTTGACCGTATGAAGCAGGAGTCTATGACCCTGCTGCGGCTGTGGAGTCGAATCGCATCGAGAGACTCGCTGGAATCTCAGGCTTCGAATTTGCAGAGACCTGGGCACGACGTGTCGCCGGGTCGCAGTCTGGCTCATTCCTGGGGCAGAGTCGCCGTTCCCCATCAGCCTTTGTGAGAACGCTCGAGACACCCACAGGGCCCGGATCACGGTCGTTGGCCCGGTGGCCAGGTCACGGGTGGCTCACCATCGATTTGGGCCTACTCCTGCTGGCGGGCGCTCTGGCCCAAACTCCGGCGCCGACCAACCGCGTGCTCGAACCGGACAGCGCCAGCATCGAGGTCGGGCTGCGTGCCGGGGCGGCGGTTGTTGCAGAGCCCGTGTCCAGTGCGTACCCGTTGTCGCCCGCACTCTTGAGCTGCGAGGTTGTAAACGGTCCTCCCATGGACCGGGAGCTGCCTCTCGGGGCCGTCCTTGTCCGGATGAGGGAAGAGAAAGGGCAGGCGCGGACATTCGTTCTGAGAAACCGCCTTGTGCGGCCCCTTGGCGCAGCCGGCGACGGAGAGGTGCGGGCAGAGATCGAGGCCCGCGACTGGTGGGGCCGGCAGTGGCGTACCAATGTGGCCGTCGTGCCGGGCGCGACATGTCGGCTCGAGTTCGACACCGCGTGGCAACCGGACGCGCGGGTGCAGTCCATGCCGGCAGATTGGGTGCGGGAAAGCTTGCTGGAGACTGGCGACATCTCACCCGGATTCCGGCAGGCGCGCGACTACGGAGATCTGTTGGGGTACACGTTGGGCGCGAGTTTTGCCAGACGGTCTCTGCCCGCCCTGAATTGGGATGCCCTGGCGCAATTGGAGAGTGTGGTCCGGACCGGGGACCCGCGTGCGGCGCGGGCTGCGCGGCTGCTCCTGGCCTTCGGCAGACTGCCGCCTTGGATCGAGGGAGCGCTGGTCGGGCGCGGCGCTGCTTTGGCCTGGCTCACGGCGGGGATCCTCGCCCCGTTCGCGGTGCTGAGCCTGCTCATCTTCGGGTTCGACCGACGGCGGACCATGGCGCTCTATTACGCGCTTTTCGTGGCGCTCGCTGCCGTGACATGTTGGATCCTCCTGACGCTTCCGGCCCGCGGACTGGGCGGCGTCGCACTCATGCTTTGGCTGGTCTGCGCCACGGTTGTCGCCTGTCTCCGCCTCGTCTACTCGATCTGCGATCGCAGAGACCCCGCGCCAGTTCTGGGTGTTTTTCGCGTGGATGATGGGGGTGACCCTGGTGGTCTGTGTGCCCGGCGGGGCCGTGCAGGTCGTCCTGAACTGGGAATCGAAGAGCGCCTTGCGTCTCGCTTTCCTGGGCCCGGTGCTGCTCATGGAGTTGGAAATGGTGCGCGTGGTGGTGCGCGGCTTGTGCAGAGGTCAACCCGGGGTCTGGCTGCTCGGTCTGGGGGTCCTGCCCGCGGCGACGGTTTTCCTGCTCTTAGGTTTCGAGGCGCTGGCGGGCCTCGATTGGACGTCCTGGCTGGCCGCGCACCAATACCTGAGCGAGCAGTGGGTGGACTTCAGCGGGTTAGCGGGCTGGCTGCTGCTCACGGTGTGTACGGCCATCTACCTGGCCCGACAGTTCGCGGTGACCACCCAGGGACTGGAACGGGCACAAACCCGGATCGAAACACAGAATCAGGAATTGAACGCCGCGAACCGCGATCTCGCAGAGACCAACACCCAGCTCGAAACGGCGCGCCAGCACACTGAGGAGGCCCGCAAGAGCGCCGAGACACTCAGACAGGCGGCAGAGGAGGCCAAAGCCTCGGCCGATGCGGCGAACCAGGCCAAGTCCCAGTTCCTGGCCAACATGAGCCACGAGTTGCGCACGCCGCTCAACGCCATCATCGGCTATTCGGAGATGCTGCAGGAAACAGCGGAGGACCTCGGCACAAAAGACTTCATCCCCGACCTCCAGAAGATTCGCGGCGCCGGCAAACACCTGCTCACCCTCATCAACGACATCCTCGACCTGTCGAAGGTCGAGGCCGGCAAGATGACGCTTTATATCGAGCAATTCGACGTGGCCAGGATGATCCAGGATGTGGCCAACACGGTGCAGCCGCTCGTCTCCCAAAACGCCAACCGCCTCGAGGTCGAGTGCCCGGATGGCATTGGCGCGATCCAATCCGACCTGACCAAGGTGCGCCAGACACTCTTCAACCTGCTCAGCAACGCGGCGAAGTTCACGCGGGAGGGAGCGATTCGCCTGAGCGTATCGCGCGCGCCGGACGCGGCCCTCGAGACCCGGCCCGCATCTGCGGATGCGAAACGTTCAACGTTCAACGTTCAACGTTCAACGCCCAACCAGCAACGCTCGTCCATTCAATTCCAGGTTTCCGATACCGGCATCGGGATGACGCCGAACCAGATGACCAATCTGTTTCAGGCGTTTGGCCAGGCAGATGCCTCGACCACCCGCAAGTTTGGCGGCACCGGCCTTGGGCTGGCGATCAGCCGGAGGTTTTGCCGGCTCATGGGTGGCGACCTCACGGTCCAGAGCACGCCTGGCAGGGGCTCGACGTTCACCGTCACGCTGCCCGCCCTGGTCCGCGTCCCACCGGAGGCCGCCGGGGCGGGTCCGCGTCCCGCAAGCGAGCCCTGCGGCGGGCCGGCAGGAACGCCCGCGGCGCTGGTGGCCGACGATGATCCCGCCACGCCGGAATTGCCCCAGCGCAACCTCGAACCTGATCCGCAAACCACTCAAGACCAGACGCACCATGGCTAAAATCCTTCTGGTGGAAGACAACGAACTGAATCGCGACATGCTTTCGCGCCGGCTCGAACGCAGGGGCTACACGGTGGTGTGCGCGCTCGATGGCGAACAAGCGGTTGCGATGGCCCGGGCCGAGTCGCCGGCCCTGATCCTCATGGACATGAGCCTTCCGGTCATGGACGGCTGGGAAGCCACGCGGCGGCTTAAAGGCGATGCCGCCACAAAGGCCATCCCGGTCATCGCACTCACCGCGCACGCCATGGCCGCAGACGAACAAAAAGCCCGCGCGGCCGGTTGCGACGATTTCGACACCAAGCCCATTGAATTGCCGCGGTTGCTCGACAAGATCCAAGCACTGCTGGGATGATCGAACCCTCAAGCATGAGCCGCCCGCCCATCAAACCGCGCTCGCCCGCGCCCGCTTCCAGCAAGGACACAGGGCCGAGGCTCGACCTGTCGAAAGTCCGGCACGACCTCCGCACCCCCATCAACCACATTCTCGGCTACTGCGAGATGTTGCAGGAGGACGAGCACACGCCGGCATCGTTCCAGGCCGATCTGCGCAGGATCCATGCGGGTGGGCGAGAGTTGTTGGCGCTGATGGTCGAGTATTTCGACGAGGAGACTTTCGCGACGCGATGCCGCGACCGGTTCGCGCTCTGCCACCAACTTCGCACGCCCGTCAACCATCTCATCGGCTACGGCGAGATGTTGCAGGAACAGGCGGAGGAACTGGGCCGAAAAGAGTTGCTGCCCGACCTGAACCGGATCATCCAGGCCGCGCGTCGGTGGCTGGCGCTGATGGAAGAGTCGCTGGTGGCGTCGGCGGGCCCGGACACCCCGACCTCGGCTCGAGCGGTCGAACTGCCCACGCCCGATGTCGAATTGGCTCTGCCCGCCGCGCTCCATCACCCTCCGGCAGCTCCGGCACTGAACCGATTGCTCGTGGTGGACGACGACGAGGCGAACCGCGACATGCTCGCTCGGCGTCTGCGCCGGCAGGGGTTCGACGTCGCCGTCGCCGAGAGCGGCCTCGAAGCCCTGCGCATGTTGCGGGCGCGCTCGTTTGACGTTGTCCTGCTCGATGTGGTGATGCCCGACCTGGATGGCTACCAAGTGCTGGTTCGGATGAAATCGGACCCGGAGTTGACCCGGGTGCCGGTCATCATGATCTCCGCGCTCGACCAGGACGAGAGCGTCGCCCGCTGCATCGAGGCGGGCGCCGAGGATTACATCGCCAAGCCGTTCACCCCGGTTTTCTTGCGCGCGCGGTTGACGGCGTGCCTCGAGAAAGAGCGGCTCCGTCAGCAGGAGGCGTCGTTCGTGCGCCAGATCCAAGAGGAAAAACGCCGGACCGAAGAACTGCTCCACGTCATCCTGCCGCGCGACGTGGTCGCCGAGTTGAAGGCCACCCAGAAAGTCATCCCCAGGCGGATCGAGACGGTCGGTGTGTTGTTCTGCGACATCGTGGGTTTCACTGCCTATTCGGAACAGCGGCAACCGGAGGAGATTGTCGCCCACCTGCAAACCCTGGTCGAAGGCTTCGAACGGATCGCGGCGCAACACAAGCTCGAGAAGATCAAGACCATCGGCGATTCGTTCATGGCCGTGGCCGGTCTGCTTCGTCCAACGACCCGCCCGGCGATGGATTGTGTCCGCTGCGGCTTGGGCCTGATCGCCGCGGTGCGTGAGCACCCGGCCGGCTGGCAGGTGCGCGTGGGAGTTCACACCGGACCGGTCATCGCCGGAATCATCGGGCACGACAAGTACCAATACGACGTGTGGGGCAGCACGGTGAACACCGCCGCCCGCCTCGAGGAGGCCGGCAGTCCGGGCACGGTCTGTGTGACTGCCGACACCTGGCGCACTCTGGCTGCCCGCTGCCAAGGCACGTCGAAAGGGATCGTGCCCATCAAAGGCGTGGGCCCGATGGAACTCTACCAAATCACGGGTGCGCCCTTCCGCCTTCGCCAAGGCTACGGCGGACGAGCCGGGAACCCTCTCCCATCGGATGGGAGAGGGCTGAGGTGAGGGTTTCTTGTCGCGTATGCTGCGGACCCCTCAGTAACGACCGCATTTCGGGGCTCACGGGCTGGCCGCTAATCAAAAAGATCCATGAAAGCGTAGAAAGCCTGTGCCGTTTTTCCGGAGATGACCACTGCATTGTTTTCAACCGCGGCTTGTGGGGTGAGTTTCCCCAGGACCAGCTTCTTCCAGGTCATCGAGTCAGTCGTCACTGTGAACTCAGCCTTGGGCGGATTGGGAGGGTCCACTTCGAGGATGCCTTTGCGCACGTGCAAGGTGTAGTCGGGCGGCTCAGGGCGTCCGTTCTTGCGCATGTCCGTCAGCCGCAGGCGCACCACCACATCCGCCTCCACACCCTCCTTCACGGCTTTGGAGGCGTTGAGTTTGACGGCCATGATTCTGTGCACCGTAGTCATCGGCATCAAGGCCGTATACCGTTCATCGATCATCGCAAAGAAGAGTGTAGGATCCTGCAAGAGAGGTTGTTGCTGTTCCGGCACTTGTCCGGTCATCACCAGGTAGTCGGACAGGAGCATGTTGCGCGCCTGCGAGTTCATGGTGCCTTCTGCCAGAGCGATCATGGCCGACTTCTTGATTTCGAACGCCCCGGCGTGGCCTGGCTCGAGCAGGAGAACATCGTCGGCAAGTTCCAAGGCCCACTCCAGCTTTCCTGAGTCGTAAGCGCCTTGAGCTTTGGCCGCCAACGGTTCCACTCCTCCCGCCAACTCGGCGGCCATCTGAGCCGCGCTCAGCGGAGACTGGGGAAACAGGTCTCTCACTTGTCCCGTGTAGTATCCACGGTAGTAACGAAAGATATGAAACACATTCCAGTCGAGTCTTCCATACGTCTCGTACAGATACGGGCTCTTGGCCAGGCTAAGAGGCAAGGCGATGAGGTCTTTGATCTCCCCCGGCGTGTAGCCTCGGTTGAGGTATTGGACCGTCTGATCGTGGACGAACTGGATGGCGTCACTGAAATCCGTGAGGAACTTGCGGACATTCTGTTGTCCGGACGTGATGGGATGCGCGCCGTGAAGGGCGACCAAGTGTTCGGCATTGAGACTTCGGCAGAGTTTGAGGCTGTTCAGGTACTCGATCGGGTTTCTCTGGCCGCTCCCTCTCATGGTCACCAGTGCCGGAAAGGCCTCGTAAATAATGCCGATTTCGATCAGGACCTTCTTGGTTGGCAACCAGACGATGATGATGTCGCGCGTCTCACCCGGCGCTGGTATCAGCGTCATCTGAACGCCCGCGATCGTGGTCTTCAATTCGCTCTTAACGGTCCGGGTCGGCGGCAGGAAGCCGGACGGACCGAAAAGCTGTGGCCCCGCGAGGACGTAGCCCGCGTACCAGCCGGGATCGTTCAGAAAGAGAAAGCCTGACATCTTGACGCCGCCTTCAGCCCGGGACGGATACACCTGGCCAAACCACTCGTCGAACAAGGCGCTCATCAAGCCTTCATGCGCGATGATCTCCGTATGTTCGTCGGCAAAGACAGACGCGCCATTGATATGGCAGTCGTGGCTGTGGGTGTAGATGATCGCTTTGACGGGCTTCCTATCGAAGATGTTGTCCAGCTTCGCATTGAAAGCGTCCTTGGCGGCTTGGCCCGCCAGCATGCTCTCGCCCGGATCGATGACGATCAGTCCGTTGACGCCCTCGATGAGCGTTGGATTGTCGCGATTATAGCCGCGGGCGACGTACACCCCATCGGTCACCGTCAACACCTCGGCTGGAGAGAAGGAAGTATAGGTTTCGTATAACTTTGGATTCACATCAACCGTTGCAGGGTCCTTTGGCGTGTCAAAATCCGCCGCCGCCGACGCCGCCAAGACCAAGCCAGCCAGGCATGTTCCTTGAATCAGTAGGTTTGTGTTCACGTACGTGTCCTTTCTTGCAGGCTCACTCTGCCGATCGCGCTCATGTGCCTTGTGATGGAGAGACAGGAGACTGCCCACGGGCCGCCACTGAAAACCGAACGGACTCGACGGCTCGTTTTGGCAGTGGCTGGATCGTGGCGCAACGCCCTGCTCCACGCAAGACCGTTCTTGTCGATGATGAACCGCGACACGGAAAGCGGCGCTGAAGCGCCCGCACTCTCCCGCGGTGCGCATACGCGTCCACCTAAGCCGTAGGAGCGGGGACGTCCTGGTCCCCGACCCATGGGATCGCAGAGTGTGTTCGCGGGCGACGAGGGCGTCGCCCCTCCGGCGTCGAGGTTGGCGCAGGCAGTGGTGCGGCGGTAATCCCTTCACCTGACACGCATTCTGGCGAAGGGAATGTCATCGGACCATCGTCGGTCCTTTTCCCCCTCACCCTATCCCTCTCCCTCGGGGAGAGCCACCTGTTCCATTTTGAACTGCCCAGGGGGCCATGAACCCATAGCGGCGGTAAACCGCCGCACTCCAAACGCTTCGCGAGGTTCGAGGCCGCGCAGGAAGGCGCGGCAGTCCCGCATTGCGGGAGACTGCGGCGCTTCAGCGCCGCTTTCCATGTCCAGGTTCATGGGGAGCAGGGCATTGCCGCCCACGTCAGCGCGATCAGGCGGTCTGCTTGTTCGTCCGCCTGTTCGCCCCAGATCTGGCGCAGGAGCGCGCCGACGCTGCCTCTGGTCGCCGGCGCATCGTCGGTTGCGCACAACACGGCGGCAGCGGCGCCGCGGGCCATGTGGACCGGCTCGATGCCTTGTGCAAGAGCCAGCCGCATCGTCCCGAACAGCCGGTCGTCGTAGCCGAGCTTCCGCCGGGCGTCGCGCGTGACGCGGGCGATCAGGTCGTTCAGGTGGGGATTGACCATGCGCTCGATGCAGGTCGTCTGCATAGGCCCGATAGCCGGCCGCGGTGAAGAGCGGATCGTGGAGGCGCTGCGTGCTTCTTCACGAGCGCCGCGCCCGATTCGTCGATGAACGCAGCGCGGGCGGTGGCCATGATGTCGGCGTGACACGCGGCCTCGGCCATCGTGGTCAAGCCCCGCAGTCGCGCCAGATACGCGATCAGCGCATGAATGGCGTTGTGACCGTAGAGCTTGGCTTCCTCGAACGGCAGCAGGTCGTCCTTCTCGACGAACACCTCGATGCCGCGCTCGAAACCGGGCGAGCGTGATGCGCGAGATGAGGATGTGATTGAACCGCTCGACCAGGACGGCGCGCGGGGTTGCGGGCGTCAGCGGGGCAAGGCCGAGCCGGCGGATCGTGTCGGCGTCGGTGATCACGCCGCTCATCTTGCCGATCGACGGTGTTGAGGATCTGCGTGTTGGTCAACGCATCGGCCGGGACCTGGGCGTTCAGCCGTTCCGCAGGATTTCGGCGGCGTGGTTGTGGTTCTCGGCCGTGTAGATGATGGCCGGCTTGCGACGGGTCGCGGCGCCGGAGGCCGTCGGCGAGCAGTCGGGCCACGCTCGCTGCGTCGCCCGTGTCGTAGAACCGCACGCTGGGCAGCGCGGTGGCCATTTCATCGCGATGCGGCGATGGCGTGACACGAATTCCTGGCGGTCAGGTTCCGGCCGGATCGCAGAGGCGCACGCCGTCGACCGCCACCTGTCTCGATGCGGTCGGGGTGCGCGATGTTGATGGCGTACCGGCCGCCGGCGGCGCGGACGGCGCCGACCAGCGCGGCATCGACCTCCGCGACGACATAGCGGTCGAAATTGCCCGAGCAATACGCCTCGTAGAGAAAAAGCGCGCTCTGGATCGGCCCGAAGCCGAAACCAACGAATGTCTTGCCGCGATCTGGCGACATGTTGCGTTGGTCTGAGGCGGAGCCTCGCTAACCGTTGCCTCCGGCGACGCGCAGGAGTTCCCGTTCGGCTGCGCGGGTCCACTTGCCGTGGTCGAGTTTCGCGGCGACGGTGGGGAACCGTTTCTGCAACTCGGCCAGCGGGATCAGGCCCAGGTCGTGCAACATCGGGTAGACGATGATCTTGCCGGCCAGGGTGCGGTTCTCGACCGCGGCGATGCCGTCGGTCGCCCCCGCCATGCCGCTGATCGCGTCCACGGAGGCGTTGGTGTCGAGCTGATCGCGCTCGACCTTCCGCAGCACGATCTGCATGTCCTCGATGGTCGAACCGCTGGTGCCGAACATGATAGCAGCGTTTGGCAATGTAGGCGTCGAGGTCCAGATCGTGCTCGGATCGGGCGCGGGATGCCGGCGAAGATGTTGATGATTGCGCCCGTGTCGGCCTGTCTGGATCGCGTCGGCGACGAGCGCCCCGACCGGGGCCATCAGCGCGAAGTAGGTGAACTTGCCGTCGAGCGGCGTTGCTGTCGGTATTGACCAGGCTGCAGGTCCACACCGTTGGCCTTTGCCATCGGCGCGGCCTTGCTTCCGCAGCGACTTCGAGACGCGCGATCGTCGACATCGGTGCCGACGACCTGCAGTCCGGAGAGGCCCAGACAGATGTCGCGAATGACGTGCATCTGACCCATCGGCCCGCCGGCGCCGACGACGAGGACGCGTCGTTCGTCGCGAATCTCGCCGGTAGCGGGGATGTGCTGGTACGACTCGGCCGCCTTGCTGCCCGTGGTGCCGATCCAGCGGGTCATGCCGTAGTGGACGCGTCCGACGCCGACCGACACGAGGTGGCCGATGCTGCTGGCCGCCGAGCACGATGTTCATGATGCCGCCGGGCGGCGAGCTTGTCGTTGAGGACTTCGATCGTCGCCTTGTCGGCGCCGAAGTAGACGATGTCGTCGAAGGCTTCGTTGGCGATCGCCGCGACGTCGCGCGGCGCGCATGTCCGCACATCCGCCGGCGCGCCGTCCGGTCGAGAAACAGTCGGTCGACAGCATCCCGACCGCGCCCGTCGTCGGCGACGACCAGCAGCGCGCCGCCGGCCTTGAGGGTGTTGCGTTCGCGGGTGACGTAGGAGTCCTCGACGCAGGCCCACGGCTCGACCAGGGCCACCGCCGACGCGCTTTGTTCCTCGCCCGCCGGGATCAGGAAACGGTCTCCGTCCGGGGCGATGACCACGCGCTCGTCGAGCAGCACGTATTCCTGGAGGCCGCCCTCGAAGTTGTAGCCGAAGGCCGCGTTCGAGCCGCCGCGGTGGGCAACTGCGCGGTAGTCGGTCTGCACGAGGCAGCGCTCGCCGACCTTGTGGTGCTTGACCTTCTCGCCGACGGCCACGATGCGGCAGATGACTTCGTGTCCCGGCACGGTGGGCTGGCTGCCGGGCACGTAGCTCGGCATGCTCATCGAGCAACTCCGGCGCGATGCCGCTGACGATCGCGCTCTTGCGCGGGTGCTGGTCGAACTGCTTGAGCAGCTTCAGATCGGAGAAGCACAGGCCCACGGCCTCGACCTTCACCAGGATCTCGTGCGGCCCGGGCCGTGGCACTGGCTTCGCGGGGTTGAGTTTCAACGCGCCGGGACCGACGAGTTGGACGGCGTATTGGGTTTCGGGGAGTTGAGCGGTCATAGTGATTGGCAGTCGGTGTTTGCGGCGGAGTGACTCCGCGTTCAAGATCTGTATGGTCAACTGAGCATCACCTGCCCGCCCGTCACGGGCAGGGCCTGGCCGGTCTCGTACTGCTGTTCGATGAGATAGAAGATGGCCTTCATCACGTCCGCCGTCGTGCAGCCGCGGCCCATCGGCACCTTGGCTTCGTAGGCGCGGCGCACGTCGTCGATCGTCTTCGCGCCCGGCACCTTGCCGCTGCGCAGGTACTGGACGAACAGGCCGTTTTCCGGATCGGACCAGAGCGGGCCGTCGAAGAAATTGCCGGGGCAGATGGAGTTGACCTTGATGCCGTCCGACACGAGTTCCAGCGCGAACGACTGGGTCAGGCCGATGCCGCCGAACTTGCTGCCCGCGTACGCCGCGTTGCGGTTCGAGCCCACGAGGCCGGACTTGGAGTTGATCTGGATGATGTCGCTCGTGTAAGCCGGCTGGGCCGCATGCTGCGTGGCCAGAATCGGCGCGGCCTTCTGCACGCAAAGGAAGTAACCCTTGTAGTTCACGTCCGTCACGAAGTCGAAGTCCTTCTCGCGATTGCGTCTTGACGGACTCGGCTCGCAGCACGCCGGCGTTGGAGATGAACACGTCGAATCCGCCGTAGGTGCGCACGACCTGATCGATGACACTCCGCGACCGACTGCGCCGTCGGTGACGTTGATCGGCAGGCCGATCGCGCGGCCGATGCCGTGCTTCTCCTGCAAGGTCCCGGGCCGCCGCCGCCGCGCCCTGCTCGTTGACATCCGTCAGCACGACGTGGCGCCCTCGGCGGCCAGACCTTGCGCAATCTCCAGCCCGAAACCCTGGGCCGCGCCGGTGACGACGGCGATCTTGCCCTTGAGCCGGCCGGCGGCGGTCGCGCTCGCCGCGGCGACCTTCTTGCGATACGCCTCGACTTCCCAGTCCTCGATGAAGCGGCGCTGGCGATCCGTCAGGTAACTGACGCCGCCCGAGCCGCCGTCAGGCGCGTGGCGCCGGCCATCACCTTGATCGCGTCGAGGTACACCTCGCGCACGGTGTTGGCCATCTCGAAATCGTCGCCGACGGCGAACAGGCCCACGCCCTGCACCAGCACCACCTTGGGCGGAAAACGGGTTTCCCTGCACGTGCTGCGCGATCGCCTCGCGCAGACGCGCGATCAGCGCGTCCTTCGTCTTCGCCGTCTCTTGGCCTCGAACCACAGCGGGAAGCTGTTGCAGTAGACGATCTGATCGGGCGTCATCGGTCCGGCGCACGCCATCGCTTTGCCGGCTTCGGCCCCGATCAGGCCGAGTGCGACGTCCGAATCGTCGAAGGTCGACCACCTTCAGCGGCCCGGCGCGGATCTTCGGCCAAGAAGGGCGCGCAAGCGCGGGACCGATCCTGGCGCACGAACGCCGTTGGCGTCGCCGATGCGCGTCGACTCTGCCAATCGACTTCGTCTGCCAGTCGTCCCCCAGTCGGCGCGCCGATCTTCTGCAGGATCTCCGTCGGTGTTGGCGCGGATCGTCTCCGGGTCGTCGCCGGCGACGATCAGGCCGTGGTTCGCCATCAGGATCGCCTTCGGCCAGTCGCGGCCCGTGCGCGCACGGTAGTCGGCGAGCGCCTGCTTCAACGTCTGGGCGAGGATGAAGCCGGGGTCGACGTACGGCACCCAGACGATGTCGTCCCCGAAGATTCGCTCGGCCAGCGCTGGCCCGCCGGTGGCAGCAGGTCAGCGTGTTGGCGATCGTCGCGTGGCTGTGCACGACGTACCTGCCCGGGACCAGGTGGTGCAGCACCACCTCGACCGACGGGCGCTGGCCCTTCTCCGGCTCGCAGCGCGCGCGGTTGATCGACCTCCTTGAACTGCTCCTCCCGCGTCTTCGGGATCGGCGTCGAGCGTCGCGTTGGCCAGCTCGCTCAGCTGCTTGCGATCCATCTTCACGAAGCCGTCGCGGGTCATCGTCGGCCAGGGCCGTCCCGCTGCCTTTCACGTACAGGAGGTCGTCGATCTTGCACGAACGTGTTGCCGCCGCCGGCGAGCACGATGGACGGGTCGGCGCCGAAGAAACGCGACAGCTTGACAATCACGTCGAGCGGATCGTCGCTCGGAGAGGAAGGTGGGCCAGACGCTCGTTGTGGTCATAGTGGTCAAAGTGGCTTCCTCAAGTCGTCAATCTGAAATCCGGATTCGGGCTTGTGAGACCTAATTGACGACTGTGCCTGCACACTTCGGCACGCTCGTAATACCGCTGCATCACCGCTGCGCCGATTCCCGCAAAGGCCTTGATGCGTTCATCCGCCGACGCATAATCCGGATTCGGATTGCCCTTCGCCGTCCACGAATCCGCACTCGCCGTGCAGCGTCAGAAACTGATGCCCCGCCACCACGCAGGCGCCTTCCCAGAAGACCGCCCGCAGGTCGTCGGGCACGTCGCCGTCCTTGCAGAACGGGTCGAACGGGATCAGGTCCAGCGTGTTGTGCTCCGTGCCGGCGGTGATCGCCAAGCCGGCCTCGCGCATCTTCGATGGCATACTCGCGCAGCACGTCGATCGTTGTTGCGAATCGGGATCCACTCCGCGGCGTGAATATTCCGATCCTTGATTTCGGCGATCAGCTTGTCCGGCGACTGTTCGAACTGGCAGATCGGCGATGCGCCGTCGGCAAGCGTCGGGTAGCACGGAATGCCGCCGAGTTCCAGGATCAGCCGGTAGCGCGTCGTCGAAACTCGACAAACGTCTCTTCGACGAACGCCGGCTTGCCCGCCTTCATGAGATGCGAGCGGATGTCGTTCTGCATCGTGACGAAGTCTTCGGGGTGGCTTGCCTTCGTCTTCGGCGCCGAGCACACGGTTCAGCCGCTCGATCCGCTCGTCCGGCCGGACCGTTGCGAACGAGCGCTTCCTGGAAGGCCTGAGACATGTGCCGCTCCTGCAGATACACCGTGCCGCGATCGCTGCCGTGGCGACGGACGATCATCTCGACGACAGCCGTTTTCGTCGATGTCCGTTGCCAGGCCGCGCTCGGCGAAGATACGTTCCATCTGCTCGACCATCTGCGCCATGCGCGTCGAATCGTTGCGGCGAATGACGCTCGATCAGCCGCGTTGCCTGGGGCGTCATCTCGTCGAAACGCGTGATGCCCTTGCCGCAGAAGTAGATCTTGCCGGGATTGCCCGGGTCGTTGATCTTGATCCCCGCGTCGCGCAGCGCGTCATCCATGCAGATGATCTCGGTCCCGAACAGGGGAAAGATGCCCTTGCGGCGGGCACGCTGAACGAAATCGCCGTAGACCTCGTAGTCGTAGTAGTTGCTGACGCCGAGGGCGGCGATGCCCTGCTCCGCCGCCAGATTCGACCGCCTGCTCGACGCTTTCAAAAGCGGAGAAGTTCGGCGGCAGATGAATGTGGGCGTTCACGCGCGGCAGCGGTCGCGGAGCGTAACCCTGTCGCGCCAGCGCACGCATCTCGTCCGGCGTTCCAAGTTGGCGCAACGCATCAAGCGCTTCGGCGACTTGTCGGCCCATTGTCAGTTCTCCCGCGAGAGGTTTCCCTGTTTGCCCACAGGATTCCGTGTCTTCGGTTGACAGAAGCATGGCTGCATCCCGCGAGGCATTTCAAGGTGAATCAGATGAGCGAGGCGCGCCTCAGACGAAGGAATCATGGCGCCAGACCGCTTACCCTGGGCTGCAAGCTGGGTCAATGACCGTCGATGCCTCGCTCAGGGGCGCCGCTGCGCGGCGCAGGAACTTCGCTATAAGATGAGCGAGGCGCGCCTTTAGACCAAGGAATCATGGCGCCAGCTCGGTTCTTGCTTTTGGATGCCCCGATTCGGCAGGATGCCATGCGCTCCGGCCCCGGGCCGGCGGCGGGCCTGCTGGAGCGACCGAATCGCGGGACGGATGTCGTGAGGATCCAAGGTGCGCCCGAGGTTTTTGACAAGCAGTGTGTAACTTAGAAGGACATCAATATGCCTGAACCGTCACTCGAACAGTTGAACATCAACACCATCCGCTTCCTTTCGGCGGACGGCGTCCAACAAGCCAACTCGGGGCATCCCGGTCTGCCCATGGGCACCGCGCCGATGGCTTACACTGTCTGGACCCGACACCTGCGGCACAACCCAGCCAACCCGGGCTGGGCGAATCGCGACCGCTTCATCCTGTCGGGCGGGCACGGTTCGATGTTGCTCTACAGCCTGGCGTACCTGACGGGTTACGATCTGCCGCTGGAAGAACTGAAGCGCTTCCGCCAATGGGGGAGTCGCACTCCCGGTCATCCCGAATACGGCCAAACACCGGGTGTCGACGCCACGACAGGCCCGTTGGGACAGGGCTTCAGCAACGGGGTCGGGATGGCCATCGCCGAGGCGCACCTGGCCAAGGTCTACAACCGCCCGGCCACGAACATCATTGACCACTACACGTACGCCATCATCACCGACGGCGACCTGATGGAAGGCGTGGCTTCCGAGGCGGCCTCCCTGGCCGGCCACCTCAAGCTGGGCAAACTGATCTACCTGTACGACGACAACCATATCTCGATCGAGGGCCGCAACCGAACTCGCGTTCACCGAGGAACGCGCCAAGCGCTTCGAGGCCTACGGCTGGCACGTGCAGTCTGTCCCGGACGGGCTGGATGTGGTGGCCATCGATCGGGCGATCCAGGCTGCCAAGCACGATCCGCGGCCTTCGATCGTTATGGTGCGCAATATCATCGGTTACGGCCTGCCCACCCGCCAGGGGACAGCGAAGGCGCACGGCGAACCGCCGGGCGACCAGGAACTCGACGCGGCCAAGGACAACGTTGGCTGGCCCAAGGAACCGCGCTTCTACGTGCCGGACCAGTCGCTGGCGTTCTTCCGCCAGGCCGCCCGACGCGGCCCCGATCTGGAAGCAGCCTGGCAAAAGAAGTTCGAGGCCTACCGGGCGGAGTACCCCGATCTGGCCGCCGAACTCGAACGACGCCTCGCCGGCAAACTGCCGGAGGGATGGGCCAATGGCTTGATCCAATTTCCTGCCGACCCCAAGGGGATGGCGTCGCGCGCCTCGTCCGGCAAGGTGCTCAACGCGATTGCGGAGAAGTTACCCGATTTGGTCGGCGGTTCGGCGGACCTGGCCCCTTCAAACGTCACGTGGATGAACGGCAGCCCGGCGTTCACCCCCGACAAGCGGGAAGGCCGCAACATCCACTTCGGCGTGCGCGAACACGGCATGGCGGCGATCGTCAACGGCATGGCCTATCATGGCGGCATCATCCCTTTCGGAGCCACGTTCATGGTGTTTTCCGACTACCTGAGACCGGCCCTGCGCGTGGCTGCGCTGTCGCACCTGGGCTCGATCTCGGTCCTCACTCACGACAGCATCGGTGTGGGTGAGGATGGCCCGACCCACCAACCGATCGAGCATATGGCCGCGCTGCGGGCCATTCCCAACCTGATCGCCCTGCGCCCCGCCGACGCCAACGAGGTGCGCGAGGCGTGGAAGATCGCGATCGCCAACCGCCATCGTCCCTCGGCCCTGGTCCTGACCCGGCAGAATCTGCCCACACTGGACCGGACCGTATACGCCCCGGCCGAAAGCACACAGCGGGGGCGTATGTGCTCAAGGACCTCGGCACCGGCAAGCCGCGGATCATCCTCATGGCGAGCGGCTCCGAGGTGGCTTTGATCGTCGAAGCCGGCAAACGCCTGGCAGACGAAGGCGTGGCTGTGCGCCTGGTGTCGTTCCCGAGTTGGGAGTTGTTCGGTGAACAAGAGGCTGCCTATCAGGCCAGCGTCTTGCCGCCGGACATCACGGCACGGGTGGCCGTCGAGGCGGGCGTCACCATGGGCTGGCACCGATGGGTCGGCACGCGGGGCCGGGTGCTCGGCGTCGATCGCTTCGGCGCATCCGCTCCCGCCAAGACGGTGTTCGAGAAGCTCGGCCTCACCGTCGACAACACGGTGAAACTCGCCAAGGAACTGCTGTGAATCGAACGCGCCAAGACGAATCAGTCCAACGGACGCGGTTTCTCGCAGTCTGTGACCGGGAGTTCCATGATCATTCGATGTTCGAGATCCTGATGCCAGTCGCAGGAGGGTTGGCCGGACATCGCGCCGATGTCATCTCGGGGTGACCTCATGCCGCGTAGCGAAGCCCAAACACGGTTCGAGTTGCTTGACCCCGCGTTGGCAAGCCGCGGTTGGGTGCCTGGCACGGACATCAGAGTCGAAGAAACCGCGGCCCCGGTTGACATCGTGTACGGTAAGGGCCAACGACGTGGGAAAGGTCGGACCGACTACGTCTTGCGCCGCCCGCTCGAGCCAGGCACTGAACCCATCCCGTTGGCAATCATTGAAGCCAAGCGCGAGGGCTTGCCTCCGGAGCATGGTCTTCAGCAGGGCAAAGGCTACCGTGTCGGCAAGCTCCACAACGTTCCGTTCGTCTTTTCCTCCAATGGCCACCTGTTCGTTGAGTATGACGAAGAGTCGGGTGTGACCTCCGAACCGCGGCCCATCGCCCGAGTTCCCCACGCCCGACGAACTCGTTCAGCGATACTACCAGGCGCGCGGGCTGCAGCCCGCCGCGAAGGAGATGAAACTCCTGCCACACGCCCTACAAACAGGGCCGCGAGTTTCTCCGCTACTACCAGGATGCCGCCGCCCGTGCCGGTCTCGAACAGATCATCCGTCAGTTCATCGCCAAGGAACTCCCGCGCGTCCTGCTCGCGCTCGGCACCGGTGCGGGCAAGACCCGCATCGCCGCCGCGCTCCTGCGTCGCATCTTCGACGCCGGTTTCATGGGCAGGGGGCTGTTCCTCTGCGACCGCACCGAACTTCGCGACAACGGCCTTGCTGACTTTCAGGCCGCCTTCGGCACCGACGCCGCCGAGGTGGACACCAAGAATCCGCAGAAGAACGCCCGCGTCCTCATCGCCACCTACCAGACACTTGACCAGGACGAAGGCGGCGAGGGCGCCTCGTTCTTCCTCGAGCATTACCCGCCCGGCTACTTTGACGTCATCATCATTGACGAGTGCCACCGCTCTGCTTGGGGCAACTGGTTTGTCATCCTGGAGAACAACAAGCACGCCATTCAAATCGGCCTCACCGCGACGCCGCGCCAGATTCGGATGCCCGAGGCGAAGGACGAGGAAACCCGCCGCAAGATCGAGGAAGACCGTCGCTTGCTGGCCGACAATCTCCGCTACTTCGGCGAGCCGGCTTACGAATACACCTACCAGCAGGGCGTAGCGGATGGCTACCTCGCCCCGGCCGAGATCGAAACCTACGACCTCTTCCACGACCAGCAGGAGCAGCCGGAGCGCGTGCGCGGGGTGTTGCGTGATGACCTGGGGGTAAGACAGCTCACCAACGCCCTCACCGGTTCCATCGTCGCTCCCGATGACGTGGCCCCACGCACTGAAGGGGCGAGCCTGGAACTCCGCTCAGTCATGCCCGAGCGCGTACAGGCCATGTGCGGGCACCTGTTCGAGCGCCTGCTCGGCACGGGCGACGGCGACCCGCTGCAAAAGACCATCATCTTCTGCGCCAGCGACCATCACGCGGACCTGGTGACGAACGAGATGAACGCGCTTTACGCCAAGTGGTGCTGCGACCACGGCCGAAAGCGCGTTCAAACCTACTCGTTTAAATGCATGGCGTCATCGAACGGCCAGGAACTCATCCCGGATTTTCGCGAGCGCCAGCGGTCGCATTTCATCGCTACCACCAAGGACCTGCTCACCACGGGCGTCAACGTCCCGTGCGTTCGCAACATCGTCTTCTTCCGCTACGTCCAGTCGCCGATTCTGTTCCATCAGATGATTGGCCGCGGCACGCGCATCTACGAGCCGGACAAGCTGATGTTCCGCATCTTCGACTACACCGGCGCGACCGCGCTCTTTGGCACGGAGTTCATTTCCCCGCCGCCCCCGGCCCCGCCCGAAGGGCCGAAGCCCCCGCCCCCGCCACCACCCCCGCCCATCAAGGTCAAAGGCGTGCAGGTGGATGTGGTGGACACCGGGCGCTTTAACCTGATGAACAAAGACGGGCGGCTGACGCGCGTGACGCCTCAGGAATACCAACAGCGGCTCATTGAAGAACTGATCGCCGCCGTACCCACGCTGACCGAGTTCCGCGGCCGCTGGCTGGATCCTGCCCACCGGCAGGAGTTGATGGCGGACTTGGCGGCGCACAACCTCATCCCGGAACTTCTGCGCGAAGCTGCGCACATGGAGGCTTACGACGAGTTCGACGTGCTGGCCGCACTCGCCTACCACGTTCAGCCGCTCACTCGCGCCCAGCGCGCCGCCAAGTTCGGGGATACCGGACCGGCCTGGCTCGTCCAACTGCCCCAGCCGACGGCCAAGGTCATTCGCAAAATCGTCAAGCAGTTCGAGAAGGCCGGCACCGGCGTGTTCGACACTGTTGAACTCTGAGGACAATCGATGAGCCTGGCGCGCTGGGCATTCTCCGTCAGGGCGGTTCGCCTTCTGAGTTGCTGCGGAAGACGAAGGAAACGCTGTTTGCCGCATGAAGCACCAGCCAGCGCAGGCGAAGCTGCACGAAAACGGCGGGGCTGTTCATCTGCCGGACGGTTGGCGCATTGTAGCGATTGGTGAGGGTGCGTTCCAAACAGAGACTCGTGACCCGCGCCAAGAACCAGAAGTGGCTTTTCGTTACGTGGACATTTCGAGCGTGGACAATCAGCGCAAGGTTATCGCCGAGGCTCGCCAACTGCCTGGCAAAGATGCGCCAAGCCGCGCCCGCCAGGTCATCCGCACTAAAGATGTTCTTGTGGCAACAACACGTCCAAACCTGAACGCGGTCGCGCTCGTTCCACCAGAACTCGATAACGCAATGTGCAGCACGGGGTTTTGCGTCCTTCGATCCAACGGCGCAGTTGTCCCAGAGTTTCTGTTCGCCTTTGTGCAAGCGGAGGGGGTAGCCGCGCGTCATCGCGCGCCCGTCTCGGACGAGGCATTTCGCACCGAGTATCTGCAGGCACTGCGCCTGATCGAGCGTCTGCACCGGCTGCTGCTCGACGTCATCAAGAACGAGTTCGACCGCCTGGGCGGCGCCGATCTCAACAGCGTCCAGGCGCTGCTGCTGTACAACATCGGCGATGCCGAGCTGACCGCCGGCGAACTCAAGACGCGCGGCTACTACCTCGGCTCGAACGTGTCGTACAATCTGAAGAAGCTCGTCGACATGGGCTACATCCACTACAAGCGCTCGGAGACCGATCGCCGCTCGGTCCGCGTCAGCCTGACCGACAAGGGCCTCGAGGCCTGCGAGGTGGTGCAGAAGCTCTATCAGCGCCAGCTCGGCTCGGTCGAAGCCGTGGCGCAGGTGTCCGGCGACGAACTCAAGACCGTCAACAAGGCGCTGGTGCGCCTCGAGCGCTACTGGACCGACCAGATCCGCTACCAGCTCTGATCCTTGTCATACGCCAAGGCATCGCGATGATCGGGCTCCGGTCGCCGCCGGAGCCCTTTGCGTTCAGCCCGACCTCGCGATTGTGGCGCTTCAGCATCACCCGCCGCAGTCGACCGCGCCTTGCCGATCATTGTCCTTTGCGTCAGCCTGCGAATACCGCATTTTCGCGCGATGCGGCACTGCGAAGGTTCGTCACGCTCAACCGTTGCGTGATCGGCCGCGATCTGGCGCACGGCTTCGATTTTCATTAACCTCGCGGGCATAGGGTCCGGGGGTGTTGCGAAGCTGTTCAATGTTCGAGCGCCGGCGACGGCGCAGGAGATCCACACGTGATCCGGATCTGCCCGCTCGATCCTTCGTGCGCTCGCGGTTGACGCTCACCGCCACGACCTTGCGCCGTCGCCGCGCCCGCTCTCGCCAACGATCCGACCCAGGGCTGGATGCGCTTTCCCGGCCAACGCAGCGACAGCACCTCGGCGCCGGACTACGATCGCTCGTTCATCAAGGAGTGGGAGGCCAATCCGCCGAAGGGCTTCCCGACCCTGTCGGCCGCCAACGTCGAGCCGATGAAAGCCGCCATCAAGCGTTACGCCGACATCGTCGAGCGCGGCGGCTGGGAGGCGCTGCCCGAGATGGTGCTGTCGCCCGGCGTCAGCCATCCGGCGGTCGGCATCCTGAAGCAGCGGCTGCTGGCGTCGGGCGACCTCAAGGAGCAGTCGGGCTTCCCGAGAGCTTCGACTTCTACACCGAGAAGGCGGTGAAGCGCTTCCAGGCCTCGAACGGCCTGACCCCGACCGGCATCGTCGACAAGCGCACGATCGCGGCGCTGAACGTGCCGGCCGCCGCTCGCCTGCGCCAGCTGCGCGCCAATCTCGCCCGGCTGCAGGAATTCGCTCGCGTCGATGCCGAAGAAGTACGTGATGGTGAACGTGCCGTCGGCCCAGATCGAGGCGGTCGAAGGCGACCGCGTGGTGTCGCGCCATTCCGGCGTCGTCGGCAAGATCGGATCGCCAGACGCCGCTGCTGCGCTCGGCGATCTACGAGCTGAACTTCAATCCGGTCTGGCATCTGCCGCCGACGGTGATCGACAAGGATCTGATCCCCAAGGGCCAGGATATGCAGGGCAAGGGCCAGGACGTGCTCGCCAAGTACGGCATCGATGCCTACGACGGCAGCGGCAAGAAGCTCGACACCGCGAAGATCAACTGGTCGGGCGGCGCAGCGCGCAGGGTCTGACGTTCAAGCAGCAGCCGGGCAAGGAAAACCCGCTCGGCTTCCTCAAGATCAACTTCCACAACAACTATTCCGTCTACATGCACGACACGCCGTCGGACAACCTGTTCGGCCGCAACTTCCGCGCCGCCTCCTCGGGCTGCGTGCGGGTGCAGGGCATCGAGCATCTGGCCGGCTGGCTGCTCGCCGACAACGGCTGGACGGCCGAGCGCGTGCACGAGATGAAGAAGACCGGCGAAAAGCAGAACGTCGCGCTGAAGAAGCCGGTGCCGCTCTACTTCGTCTACATGACCGCCTGGGCGACCGAGGACGGCATCGTCAACTTCCGCCGCGACCTCTATCAGAAGGACGGCGTCGGTGCTGTCGCCGGCGCGTACTGAGCGGTCAGGAGTGCGGATGCGATGCGCATCGCCATCGTTGCCGACATCCACGGTAATGTAGCGGCGCTCGAGGCACTGCTGGCGGATCTTAGAATTCACGGCACGTGGGATGCCGTGATCAACCTCGGCGACTGCGTCTCCGGGCCGTTGTGGCCAGCGGAAACTTGCGCGGTGCTGATGCAGCACGCTTGGCCCACTGTACGTGGCAATCACGATCGCGCCGTCGGCTGCGATGACCCGGCAACGATGGGCGCCTCTGACCACTACGCCTGGTCACACCTCTCACCGGGCAAACGCCGTTGGCTAGGCGATCTGCCCGCCACGCTCAGCATCGCCGACGGCATCTTGGCGTGTCATGGCCGTCCGGACAGCGACAGCCGATACCTGCTCGATGATATTGCCGGTGGGCGACTGGTGGCATCGTCTGCGCCCCGGGTCGAAGCGCGGCTCGATGCAGTGACTGCGGCCCTGCGGCTGGTCCTGTGCGGCCATAGCCACCAGCCACGCGCTTGCACACTGTCGTCGGGTTGTCTGGTGATCAACCCTGGCAGCGTCGGCTGCCCGGCCTACGACGATACCAGCGGCACGCCGCACTGTTCCGAGGCCGGTACGCCCCATGCCCGCTACGCGACAGCGACGCTCTCCGACGGCGGCGCAACGAGTTTCGAATTGCGGGCCGTGGCTTACGACCACATGGCAGCGTCTCGTCGTGCCGCCGCCAACGGCCGGCCGGACTGGGCGGTAGCACTCGCGACCGGCCGCATGCCGGCTTGATCAGATCAGCAGTCGCTGGAGTTCGCGATGAGTCGCCCGAGTTCGACGATTACCGCGGTTACCTTTGCGATTGCGCTCGCTGGAACTGCGCTGGCGCAGCAGCACGATCCGAAGGCGCATGCGCAGCATCAGCGGGCCACCCCCGCATCCAAGCCCGCATCCAAGGATGGACGCCAACTCGTCGCGTTGCCACCACCGATGCTCGATCACATGCTGGCGAACATGCGCGATCATCTGGTGGCGATCCATGAGATCCAGGCGGCGCTCGGAACGGGCGACACGGCCACCGCCGCCAGCGTCGCCGAGAAGCGGCTTGGCATGACGTCACTCGAGACGCACGGCGCACACGCCATGAGCCAATTCATGCCGAAGGGGATGCAGCAGACCGGAACGGCGATGCATCGCGCCGCCAGCCGGTTCGCATTGGCGGCCCAGGAAGCCGGCGTCTCGGGCGACATCAAACCGGCCCTGTCGGCGCTCGCGGATATCACCGCGCAATGCAACGCCTGCCACGCCGGCTATCGCGTCCGTTAGGCGACAGCCCGTAGGGCGTCAGTGCTTGGCGCAGTGGTTGCAGCAGTAGACCTTGCCGTTGGCGTCGACGCCGTGACCGATGACGGCGCAGTCGCAGTGCGCGCAACGGGGCGCCATCGCCTGAATCGCACATTCGAAGCTGTCGAACATCATCGACTTGCCACTCGCCGCTGTCACCTTGAACGCCTTCTCGTACTCGTTGCCGCACACTTCGCACTTTGCCATCGGATACCTCCTGTTCGTTCGGCCCAAACGCTTCAGCGCCCGCGATGCCCATGGCTTCCCGGCAGCGTCGTGTTCTGACGGGTGTTGGCGGATTGGCCTTGCTGGTCGGGGTTTTCAGGCTCTTCCGGCGGAGCCGGCGCCTCGTCACGCCTCGGGCTCGGCCGGGTGCCCTTGGCCGGCCGGTTCTCCGGCGGTACCGGTGGTTGCTTCTGGGCCATGACCGTCCTCCTTGGCTGTGACGAGGAACGGCGCAAGGCGTAGGACGGTTCCCAGCGCTACAGCATAGCGAGCGGCGTCTTGCGCTTCGGGGCGGGGAAGGCCCTGTCGAGGGCGATCAATTCGTCGGTGGTGAGTTGCAGATCCTGCGCCGCTGCGTTGGCATCGACGTGGGCGAGTTGCGAAGCCTTGGGTATCGCGATCACGCCCTGCTGCCGCAGCACCCAGGCGAGTGCGACCGTCGCCGGCATCAAATGCCGCGCGGTGGCGATCTCGAGCAGTGTCGGATTGTCCAGCACCTCGCCCTGACCGAGCGGCGAATAGGCCATGATCGAGATGCCGTCGCGGGCACACGCCGGGATCAGGTCGAATTCGATGCCGCGGCTGCCGAGGTGATAGAGCACCTGATTGGTTTGGCAGGCGCCACGGTCCGACACGCCTGCCAGTTCTGCCATGTCGTCGGCGTCGAAATTCGAAACGCCCCAGGCGCGGATTTTTCCAGCCCGCTTCAGCGCCTCGAACCCCTCGACGGTTTCAGCGAGCGGAAATTGCCCGCGCCAGTGCAGCAGATAGAGGTCGATGGTATCGACCTTCAGCCGCTTCAGGCTGCGCTCGCACGCCGACTTGACGCCGGCTCGCGAGGCGTTGTGCGGGTAGACCTTGCTGACGACATAGACATCGTCGCGCCGGCCGCCGATGGCTTCGGCCACAACTTCTTCGGCCCCGCCCTCGGCATACATCTCGGCGGTGTCGATCAGTGTCATGCCGCAGTCGAGACCGCGCTTCAGTGCCGCGACTTCGGCCGCGCGGGTGCGGGTGTTGGCACCCATGTGCCACGTTCCCTGGCCAAGCGCCGGCACCTGTCGACCATTCGCGAGCGTGACGTTACGCATGCCGAAATCTCCTAGGCCTTCTTGCGCGGTCCCTTGACGATCCGCCGGCCGAGGGCGAAGCGATGCACCTCCGACGGACCATCGTAAATGCGGAACGCACGCACGTCGCGGAAGATCCGCTCGACCACCGTATCGCGGGTGAGACCGAGCCCGCCGAGGATCTGCATCGAGCGGTCGACCACCCGCCAGATCGCCTCCGAGCAGATCACCTTCGCCATCGAACTCTCGTTGCTGGCGCGGCCACCCTGGTCGAGCACCCAGGCACAATGCCAGATCGACAGCCGGGCGGTGTGCATGTCCATCATGTTGTCTGCGAGCATGAACGATACGCCCTCGTGCTCGCCGAGGATCTTGCCGAACGCCATCCGCTTGCGCGCGTACTCCGTGGCGATGTCGTGCGCGCGCTGCGCCGAGCCGAGCCAGCGCATGCAATGCGTCAACCGCGCCGGGCCGAGACGCACCTGGGCGTACTCGTAGCCCTTGCCGACTTCGCCCAGCACGTCGTCGCCGGAGACGCGCAGGTTCTCGATGTCGATCACCGCGTGGCCGCCCATGAACGAGCTGTCGAGGGTGTCGAGCGTGCGGCTGATCTTGAACGCGGGGTTGGGCAGCGGCGTGAGGAACATCGTCGCGTCGTGCGGGCCTTCGCCGGTGCGCGCCATGATGATCGCGAACGCGGCGCCGTCGCCGCCGGTGATCAGCCATTTCTGGCCGTTGATGACGAAGCCGTTGCCGTCCGGCGTCGCCCGCGTCATCAGCAGCGCCGGGTCGGCGCCGGCGCCGGGATGCGGCTCGGTCATCGCGAAGCACGAGCGGGTGACGCCGGTGGCGAGCGGCCGCAGATACTTCTCCTTCTGAGCCGGCGTGCCGACCACGTCCATCAGATGGATGTTGCCCTCGTCGGGGGCGTGGCAGTGCAGCGCCACCGGTCCGAGCATCGAATAGCCGGCGGCCTCGAGTGCGATCGCCTTGCCGAAGTGGCTGAGCCCCCGTCCGCCGAACTCCTTCGGCACATGAACGCCGAGCAATCCCGCCGCCTGGGCCTTGGCGTTGAGGTCGCGCCGCATCGCGTCGGACGGGCCATGCGCACCCCATCGCGGATCGGCCTCGAACGGGATCACGTCGCGCCGGACGAACGCGTCGATCTCGTCCTTCAACGTCTGCAGCTCTGGCGGAATTGAGAAGTCCATGGCGTCCCCTCGACACGTCGACAGTTGGTTGAGGGCAGGCTAGCGCAATCACGTCTGCCGGCAACCGTGGCGCATGGTAGCCGCGCGGCAGCCATGCCGCAGCCGAATGCCGTCGGACACGACGATTTCAGTCGACCGCCAGGTCGACCGGCTTGCCGGCGCGGGCCGACGCCAGGATGGCTTCGAGCGTATCGGCGATGTCGATCGTCTCCTGCGCGCTGGCTCCGTTCCAGGCGGCAGCGCCCTCTCGCACCATCCGCGCGAACGACAGCGCTTCGGCGAGGAAGCCGTTGCCGTCGGGCAAGTCGATGGTCTCCGCCGGGTCGGTCACCAGCGTGCCCTTGCGCAGCACGATCTGCGCCGGCCCGCCGATCGGGGGATGATTGAGGAACGTGGTTTCGATCGCGCCGTTGTCGCCTGCGATCTGCCCCTGCCGGTGATAGCAGGTGTCGAAGCTGCAGCTGATCTGCGCCATCGATCCGGCGAATTCGAGTGTCGCCATCAGTGTCGTGTCGACGCCGGTCACGCCCCAGCGCGCCACCGCATGCACGCGCTTCGGCCGCTCGCCCGCGACGATCCGCACGAAGCTCAGCGGATAGGCACCGGCGTCCATCAGCGAGCCGCCGGCAAGATCGGCCTTCAACCGGATGTTGGTCGGATCGGTGAACGGGATGCCGAAGCTCGCACGGATCACCTTGACCTTGCCGATGGCGCCACCACCCACGAGTTCGCGCACCTTTAGGGTCTGCGGCTGCGACATGTAGGGATAGCCCTCGACGATGTGCAGGCCCTTCCGTTTGGCGGTGGCGAACATCGCCCGCGCCTCGGCACCGGAGACTGCGAACGGCTTTTCGCACAGCACGTGCTTGCCGGCCTCCAGCGCCTTGATCGACCATTCGGCGTGCATGTTGTTGGGCAGCGGGTTGTAGATCGCGTCGATCTCGGGATCGGCCAGCAGCGCTTCGTAGGAGCCGAGCGCGCGGGCGATATTCTGCTCGGCCGCGAACGCCTTCGCCTTGGCCTCGTCGCGGCTGGCCACGGTGGTGATCTTGATCGTGTCGGCCGGCGCGACCGCGGTGGCGAACGCGCGCGCGATCTTGGCAGCGCCGAGAATTCCGATGCGGACTGGTGCGCTCACGTTGCTTCCTTCCCTGGGGCTTTGCGCTCGATCGGCCTGGCGATTGCGCGACACCATAGCCTCGGCGCCGCCGTTTGGATACGCTCGCGCGAACCTCGCACGATGGAGACCGCGATGACGAAACTAGCCGGTGGCTGCCTGTGCGGCGCAGTGCGCTACGTCGCCGAAGGTGATATTCGCGGCACCTCGGTGTGTCACTGCACGCACTGCCAGCGGGTGACCGGCGGTGCGTTCTCGGTCAACGTCCTGATGCCGCGTGCAGGTGTCACCTACAGCGGCGACGGCCTCACCCGCTTCACCGACACCGCCGAAAGCGGACGCCAGGTCGCCCGCCTTTTCTGCGCCAGATGCGGCTCCTCGATCGCCAGCGAGCCAGAGGCAATGGCGGCGCTGACCGTGCTCAAGGCGGGCAGCCTCGACGATCGCTCCTGGCTCGCGCCCGGCACGCACATCTGGACCGCCTCGCGCCAGCCCTGGGTCGACATTCCCGCTCGGCGTGCAGCAATTCCCCAAGGGTCGCACCTGACGGACGACTTGCAGACACAGTTGATCCACCTCAAACGATTGGCGGAACGCACTTGCGCTCGCCCGCTGGCGGCGCGAACATGACCGCGTCGCGCCATTCAGCAGGCGCGGATGACGCGGCAAAGATCACCTGCGCCTGGTTCACAGGAGGAACCATGGGGTCGACCGCAGGCCAGAACGGCCACGCCAGCTCCGCCCGGTGCATTGCACTGGTCGGACCCTACCTCGGCGGCAAGACAACGCTGCTCGAAGCCATTCTCGCCCGCACCGGCACGATCAAGCGCCAGGGCAGCGTGGTCGACAAGTCGACCGTCGGCGATGCCAGCACCGAGGCGCGCGAGCACGGCATGAGCGTCGAGCTCAACGTCGCCGACGTCGAGTTCCTGGGCGATCACTTCACCTTCATCGACTGCCCCGGCTCGATCGAGTTCCAGCAGGAAGCGACCGCCGCGCTCGCCGCGTGCGATGCCGCCGTGATCGTCTGCGAGCCCGATCCGCAAGCGCGCCTGCCGGCACTGCAGGCACTGTTCAAGCAGCTCGAGGATCAGGGCATTCCGCACTTCCTGTTCCTGAACAAGATCGACACGCGTCGAGACCCGGGTCCGCGACGTCATCGCCGCTGCTGCAGCCAGCGAGCACAAAGCCGCTGGTGCTGCGCCAGATCCCGATCTGGGAAAACGGCATCGCCACCGGCTATCGTCGACCTCGCGCTCGAACGCGCCTTCGTCTACCGCCCGCATGCGCCGTCCGAGTCGATCGAGATGAAACCCGGCGATCTCGACCGCGAGAAGGAAGCGCGCTTCCACATGCTGGAGCAGCTCGCCGACTACGACGACGAGCTGATGGAGCAGCTGCTGTCGGATCAGTCGCCGCATCGCGACCACATCTTCGAGCGACCTGGCCAAGGAACTGCGCGACGGTCTGATCTGCCCGGTGCTGCTCGGCTCGGCGCGACAACGGCAACGGCATCCTGCGGCTGCTGAAGGCGCTGCGCCACGAGGTGCCGACCGTCGAGGCCGCCGCGGCGCGGCTGAAGCTCGGTGCACCGAAGAGTGCCGCTCACATCGTCAAGACGACCCACACGGCGCACGGCGGCAAGCTGTCGATCGCCCGCGTGCTGGCCGGCTTCGTTCGTCGACGGCGCGACGGTCCACGGCCGGCAACGGCGTCGAGGAACGCATCGGCGGCCTGTTCTCGATGCTCGGCACCGAGGCGCGGCGGCGCCCCAGCGCCAACGCCGGCGACACCGTGGCATTCGGACGGCTCGAAAAGGTCAAGACCGGCGAAACGGTCAGCGTCGAGAAGGCAGGCGTGGCGCAAGCGATCCGCGCGCCGGGACCCGAGCCCGTGTGCGGCACCGCGATCGTGCTCAAGGACCGCAAGGACGAGGTCAAGCTGTCGTCGGCGCTGGCGAAGCTCGGCGAGGAGGATCCCTCCTTGTCGATCCAGCACGACCCGGAAAGCCACCAGGTGCTGCTGCTCGGCCACGGCGAGATGCACCTGCGGGTGACGCTCGAACGGCTCGCGCGCAAATACGGGCTCGTCGGTCGAGCGCCAGCCGCTGCGCATCGCCTACCGCGAGACCATCCGCGGCAAGACCGACGATCCGCGGCCGGCACAAGAAGCAGTCCGGCGGCCACGGCCAGTTCGGCGACGTGGTGGTCGAGATCGAACCGCTGCCACGCGGCAGCGGGCTCCAGTTCGACGAACGCATCGTCGGCGGCGTGGTACCGAAGCAGTTCATCTCGGCGGTCGAGATCGGCGTGCATGGACTACTTCAAGTCGGGTCCGCTCGGATGTCCGGTGGTCGATGTCACGGTGACGCTGACCGACGGCAGCACGCACAGCGTCGACAGCTCCGACATGGCGTTCCGGCAGGCGGCGCGGATCGCGATGTCGGAAGGCATGCCGCAATGCCAGCCGGTTCTGCTCGAGCCGATCATGGCGGTCGAGATCGCCGTGCCCAACGAAGCCACGGCGCGCGTCAACGGCATGATCTCGCAGCGGCGCGGCCAGATCACCGGCTACGACGCGCGGCCCGACTGGCCGGGCTGGGACCTGATCGATGCGCGACTGCCCGGCGTCCGAGATGGACGATCTGATCGTCGAGCTGCGGTCGGCGACGGCCGGTGTCGGCACGTTCTCCTCGAAGCTCAGCCACTATACCGAGTTGACCGGCAGGCTGGCGGAAAAGGCGATCGGCCGACAGGACAAGGCGGCTGAATAGCGCTGCAGCGCCCCACGAATGTGAGCAGGGTCGGCATCGCGCCGGCCCTGTCTCATTTCGTCCCGCCTACTCTGGATCGTCCTCGTCCTTGGCCGGCATCCGCATGATGGCAGCGCCGACGTAGAGCCCACCGATCAGCGAGGCGAATCCACCGATCACCAGCAGCACCGGCGTAACGGGATCGCTCGAGTCGGCGATCAGCGATCGCAGCCCCCCGGCATCGGTAGCGATCAGCAGCAGGCCGAACGCAGCCCCGATCAGCGAGCCGACACCGACGTTGAAGAGCACGAAGCGCACCGCGCGCGGCAGCGATGCCCAGCCTTTGGCTGGGGGCTTCGGATTGACCCGGACCATGATCGTCACCTGATTTGATGGCCGGCCGACCCAACCGGCGCCGCACGTGCGAGGCAGCTCACATGACCGCGAACGCGATCGACCATAGCGGTCGTCGTGTTGGTTAGCTCGTGCCCTAGTGTCGCGCGCGGGCCGACTGGCCGCCGAGCGCCAGGCTCAATCCGACAACAGTCGGCGCTGGTCGGCGATGAACGCCCGCAACCTGTCCCCCGAAGGCCCCTTGGCCGATGCGGCGGCGCTCGCCTGATCGAGGACGCTGCGCGCCTCTGCCCGCTGCCCGAGACGGCGCAGGCCGTCGGCCAGATGGGCGTATCCGTCTGGCATATGCGGCACCTTGGCCACCACGGTGCGCAGGATGTCCACTCCCGCCTGGACCTTGCCGGTCTTGACGTAACCCCAGCCTAACGAGTTGGCGATGAACGGATCATCCGGCGCCGCCTTGGCAGCACGTTCGAGGAAATCGACGGCGACTTCCAGGCTCTGGTTGTGCTCGAGCCACGAGTAGCCGAGCGTATTGAGCAGCGAGGGATCGTTGGGCCGGACGCCTATGGCGACGAGCAGATCGTCCTCGGCGCGCTTGGCTTCGCCGAGCCCAGCGTAGATCATTCCCCGCCGAGCAAGCAGCCGGACCCGGTCGAGCATGCTCGAGTTAGGTCCATTGATCAGCGCGGTAAGCGATAGAACGACGAGTTCCGGCGGGTCGCCCTTCTGGAACTCGTCAGCATATTCGGCCAGCATCAGGCGCTCTTTCGCGCCAAGCCTGGTCATCTCCTCGAATGCAACAGTGAGTTTGTCCTTGCCGTCCTTGGACTGCCACTCCTTGCGCGCGCGATCCAATGCCCGAGCCTTCTTCTGCGCCGGAGTGGACGTGCTCCCTGGAGCCTCCGCCTTCTGTAGCAAGACGTTCAGCAGCGTATCGCTGGCGTCTGAGGCGCTGCTCAAAGCGTAGACCGCGAGATCCTGGAAGCTCACCTTGTTGTCCAACGCAATCTTCAACAACTTGCGGAACGAGTTCCTTCACGTCGTCGGGGATGCGCAGCCCCTGAATTTGCTCGAAACGGTAGATCTCGTCCTCGACCGGATCGTGGCTCTGGTCTCGGGGATCGACGATGTAGAAGAACGCTGGATTGCGCTCCGTCTGCCCCCACCAAAAAACCGGCACCGTGAAGCGCTTCATGCCCCAGTTGCGGTTCGATAACGCCTGCGCGTAGTGCTTCGCCTTTGCCGCATCGACGCCCGTCGGTCCGTCACCGGTGCGATACCAACGCTCCAGCTTTTCGGTGGCGTCCCGACTGCCCCGGAACGCGGCTTCTTCCATTGTGCCGATGGCGAGGCGCTGACGTCCTCGCTGCATATGAAGCTCCGCAATATGCATGAGCACATTTGCCGAACTGCCGGCGATCATCCAATCCTTCGGCTCCCGTACGAGGTAAGCGTCGACCCATTGCGCCGTCCGCTGGCAACCATCGAGCTTCTCTTCGGTGCTGAGCGTCGCACTGTCGACGAAGGCCTTGCACGAACCAAACGTAGATCGGGTCCAATGTGACCAATAGCGATAGCGCTGATCCGGATCGCGGCGGTCGACCGCGCTATCTGCGATGGCCGCCAAATCCAGCATCGTCTGTAATGCCGGCTTTGGATTTCCGGTCCGGCCCTGCGCTTCGGCGACGCGGAAGCGCGCCTCGTACACAATGAAGAATTCGTCAGCTTTGCTCGGGCGCGCGCCATACTTGGTAACGTAATGATCGTGACGCTCCTCATAGAGGCGTTGTCGCGCGGCATGCTGATCAGCTGACAGCAACTTGGCGTCGATGTTCGTATAACTCTGCGACAGGTCGTCGAGCGAAGTCTTCGTAGTCACTCAGGCGTCCGGTGTTAGCGCTGTCGGAGCGTGCAAGTTCACGCCGCAATTCGAGGCTCCGCGCACCAATGCCGATCGCTTCCGTATATTTGCCGAGGTTCTGATAGGCCTTCGCCTGCCAACGCAAATAGTGCCCGAGGGCGGCCTTCATAGATATCGACCATGGCGCGATCTGCAGCGCCTCTTGTCCCTCGGCGATCGCGAACTGCAACTGATCGGCAAACTGCTGCCACTGCTGCTTTTCGAAGAACGCCGACGCCTTGTTGTTGACGGCATTGGCTTTGGTGCGCCGATACGTGATGTTGCTCGGATTGCGCCGGATGAGATCGGTCAGGATATTAATCTCTTCGGCAAGGTCGGCAGCGGCGGCGGCGTTCTGCTTCGCCGCTTCCGGCCCCGTCTTCGTGGCCTCCGGTCCCCAGACCAGCGCACGGATGTGTAGACACTGCGCGCGCATCCACTCGACGTCGTCGCCCTGATCACCTTTGAGCAGTTCCAGACACTGGGTCGCGGTCTTGCCTCCGGCCTCGTGATTTTTGACCTTCCACTGTGCCCGCGCTACGGCAAAGAGGGCGTCCGCCTTGACGAGGCGATAGGCGAGATTGTCTGCGACCGCTTCGGATAGCTTGATCAGACCCTGCTCGGCGCGCTCGAGTTGAGTTTTGTAGTCCCGCTTTTCGTACGCGATGCGTGACTTCTGCAGATCGAGCGACGCGAGATGATAAGTGGATGCGCGAGCTTCATGGTTCTGCGCAGTCGCCATCCGCTCTTCAGACCTGTTCAACCGCTTCTCGGCGTCGTCGATGTCGATGTCGAGCGACAGTTCGGCAAACCGAGCGAGCAGGCGGCTCTCGACCCAGGCGAGCTTCGGCGCCGCGCCGATGCGTCCGGCCATTTCCGACAGAAACGTCTCCCCGAGAGAAAGCAACTGGCGCAGTTCGCCTTCAGGTACCGCCGCAGTGTCCTTGAATTTTCCGGCGAGGTCCGTCAGGAAGCGGTCGGCACTGTCGACGGCGACGTCGTAGGCGGCTTCGGCTCGCTTGGCTGCCGTGACCGCCTCGGCACGTCTCGTCTCGGCCGTCTGCGTTGCCTCGATGGCTTCTTTCGATTTGGCTTCGGCGTGGCGGGCGGACTTGCGCGAGTGATAAGCGAAGCCCAACGCGAGCGACGCCAGAATTGCCGAGATGGCGATGAACACCTTGCTGCGCCCCGCGAGGCGCTTCGCGGAGTGCTCCGCCGCCGCAAGGGCCTTGGCGCGATCGTCCTGCGCGGCCTGCATCGCCGTTATTCGGCGCTGCGCTTCGTCGTGCCGGGCTGCCTCTGCCTGCTCGCTGGCGAGAATGAACTCGTGGTGAAGCGCCGTCGGCTCGGACGCGTTCTTGGGTCGCTTCGCGACCCACTCCTTTGCTTCGCTGATATCACCACCGGAAAGGAGGCGGATTTCCGCCCGCCCTGCTGCCGCCCACTCGGTCGCCCGTTGCAGCAACCGCGTGTGCTCACGCAACCACACGAGGTCCGTCTTCAATGCTGACACCAGCCGCGACAGACCGGTGCCGAAACCGCTGCCCGCAAATTTCGGATCGTCGTAGAAGAATATGAAGTCGAGATGCCGCACCGAAGTCGGCGGCTCGGTCCCGGCGAGCGGCCGGCAGATCAATGGGATAATACGTTTGCCGAGACGGACGGCTTCCTCGAGTTCCCAGGTGCAGGTTTCGGACCTGGCCGACGACGGAGAAGCAACGAACACGATGGTGTCAGCTTCGCGGATCAGCAATCCAAGTCGGTGTCGCCAGTCCTCGCCGCCGACGATGCCATGGCGGTCGAGGGTGGTGGTGAAACCGTAAAGCCGCAAAGCTACGTCGAGCTGATCGGCAAACGCCAGATCGTCGCGGCTGTAGGAAATGAAAATCGACAACTGGTCGGACACTGCAAAATGCCCCCGCAAAATGTGGCGGGATTGTGCGACATCAGTCGATGTATTGCAAGCGACCGATCCGCGCCAATGCGAGCCGGCCGTCGTCACCGTCACATGCTGGATGCACCTTTTGCCAGTATCCGCGATGGCGGCAGCTCGAACGATCGCCATCACGAAACTGTGGTCGCAGTTGATCGCCGGCATCGGCTCCCACGAATTGGGAAACTGCCGCAAGAGCGCTACATTGCAACTCTGCGTGCCGCTTCGGCATCAGCTGACGATGACCCTTCGCACGGAGGATCTGCATGACCACAGACCGTCTGGACCGCCGTACTCTCCTCACCGCAGGCGCCGCCATGTGGGCGACCGGGGCATCCGGCCTTGTCTTGCCCGCGTTCGCGCAAGGCCTCGCACCGACCAGCACGATGAGGGGCGGATCCAACAACTACCGCCCAGGCGCGCCGATCGTGAACCGGATCGGCGGCGGCGGCTTCTGGATGTCCGGCACGGTGCGGCGCGCGGGCGACGGCGCTCCGCTTGCAGGACAACGCATCCAGATCTGGGCGCACACCACCGAAGGATACGAGAGCGACCAGCGCAGCCATGGCGCGACGCTCACCGACGCGAACGGTGCGTTTCGTCTGGAGATGCCTCAGATCGTGCCCGCCTTCGGTCAACCGCATGGTCACCTCGCCTACGACAGCGGTGCGTTCAAGACAGTTTTTCTGCGACCGGTTATGCCGAGCGCAAAAGCCACCAGCCTCGAAGCGCACTTCGTCCTTCAGCCGGTGTGACCGCTTTGGTTGCGAAGGGCATGACGTTCGCTCGGGTCGCCATGGTGTGGGCCGCACTTGCCGTCGCGGTGGCCGTGCCGATCGCCGCAGCGGCGACGAGCCCGCTGCTCGCATGGCGCGATCCGATCTACATCGGCGCCGGATTTGCAGGGATCGTCGCATTGAGCCTCATGCTCGTGCAGCCGTTGCTGGCCGGCGGCTACCTGCCGGGCCTGTCTCCTTACCGCGGTCGACGTTTGCACCGCTGGATCGGGGGACTGCTGGTCGTGGCGGTTGTGATCCACGTCGGAGGGCTTTGGATCACCAGCCCGCCCGATGTTGTCGACGCCCTTCTGTTCGTATCGCCGACACCGTTCTCCAATTGGGGCGTCGTCGCCATGTGGGCCGTCTTTGCCGTCGCGGGCTTGGCGGCCTTCCGCCGCCGGTTACGTCTCAGTCCGCGCACGTGGCGCATCGCTCATGCCATCCTCGCAGTGGTGATCGTCGTCGGCAGTGTGGTGCATGGCATCTTGATCGAGGGCACGATGGAGACCGTGTCGAAAGCGGCCCTTTGTGCGCTGGTCCTCGTGGCGACGATGAAAGTCGTGATCGATCTCAGAGTATCGACAAGAAGATCGGCGATGCGCTGAAGCCGACTCCGGTCGCATGCCTGGTGTACGACTTCGACGCGAGCTGTCAGGCTGGCTGCAATTGCTCGAGCTATCTCCCTGGAGTGTCCGTCGATGTCATTCCCAGCCGTGTGGCGCGAAGAGCTTCGAACAGTCTGCCTCATCCTCGCCCTGCTGTTTGCCGGAGGCGGGCAGCGAGCCGTCGCCCAGCCGACGGATTTTGCCAGTGCGCAACAGCGCGTTCTCGAGCGTAACCTTGCCGGTGATTTTCAAGGCGCGCTGCAATGGGCGGAACAGGCACTCGCCATTGCCACGCAGCAGAGCGGAGCCCTGTCGGCGAACGCCGCGAGCGCCCGTCTTTCCATCGCCGTCCAGCACCAGAGCCTTGGACAACTGCAGCCCGCCGAGGAGAACTATCGCGCCGGTCTCGCAATCCAGGAGAAGCTGGTTCCAGCCGACGACATCTCCTTCGCCCCATTTCTTTCCGGGCTCGGCGGCCTGCTCTTCGGCCAAGGTCGCTACGAGGCGGCCGAGCCGTTCATGCGCAAGTCACTCGCGTTGCAGGAAGAATGGGCCAAGCGATCGGGCGACGTGTCGGGACTGGCGGTCGCACTCTTCATGCTCGGCTCGAACTACGGTCATATGTCGAGGTTGGACCAGGGCCAGCAACTGCTCATGCGCTCGCTCGCGACGTTCGCGCAGTTCCAGCCACAAGGAGGCATACAAACGGCGATCGTGCTCAATAACATCGCCACCAACCGCCAACTCGCGGGCGACTACGCCACAGCCGCCGATTACCAGCGGCGCGCGCTGCAACAGTTCGAACGATTTTCACCGACGAATGTGCCCGGCATAGCCAAGATACACAACAATCTCGGCTTCCTCTACCAACATGCCGGAGATCGCGCAAAGGCGACCGAGCACTACCGCACCGCCATCGCGCAGCTACAGAAGATTTTCCCGGCGGGTCATCCCGACATTGCCACCACGAGTGTCAACTACGGCTCGTTGCTGGCCGAGTTGGGCCGCTTCGACGAGGCAGAGGGATTGCTATCGGCCGGGCTCGCCACCCGCCGCAGCCTGCTTCCCCCGGATCACGGCGAAATCGCGCTCGCGCACGGCTCACTTGGCGACCTCTACATCCGGCGCGGCGACTGGCAGCGCGCGACCGATGAACTGCGCGCGGCCGCCAAGATCCTCGTCGCGCGGGCCGAGCGGCAGGATGGCGCACGCGCCAACGACACCGCCCGGCAGAACGCCGTCGCGTTCGCCGATCTGGTCAAGGCGGAGCATCGGCGCCGGCCGGTGGACATCGACAAGGCCTTTATCGCCGCGCAGCATGCCGCCACTTCGTCGGCAGCGGGCGCGCTCGCTCAGATGGCGGCGCGCAGCACGAAAGATGACCGGCGGTTGGCCGAGCTGGTGCGCGTGCGCCAGGATCTGGTGCTGGAATGGCGGACGATCGACACTCAATTGGTGGCGGCACTCGCCAATTTCACGCCGCAGGCAGCTGCAGCCGACGGCCTCAGACGGCGTCTCGCCGATGCAGACGCACGTATAACCGCGCTCGACAAGGATCTCGCCGCGAAGTTTCCTGATTTCGCCGAACTGGCCCGTCCCAAGCCCCTTGCCATCAGCGAGGTGCAGACCGAACTGCGCGACGACGAGGCCTTGTTGCTGCTGCTCGGCACCGGCGAAATCAAGGGTGCGCTGCCCGAGGAGACGTTCATCTGGGTCATCACCAAGCGCGACGCGCATTGGTTGCGTTCTGACCTGGGCACCAAAGCTGCCGCCCGCGATGTCGAGGCACTGCGCTGCGGTCTGGACGCCGCTGCATGGCATGGCTCCGGCGGCAGGCAGTGCGCGGCATCGCTCGCGTTGCCGCCGAATTATCGACCGCGAGATGGTGCCCTGCCGCCATTCGATGCGGCGCGCGCTTACGCGCTCTACAATAGCCTTCTGGGAGAAGCCACAGCGCTGATCAGGGGAAAGAGCCTCCTCGTCGTCGCCTCCGGCGCGCTGACGCGGCTACCATTCCATGTGCTCGTCACCAAGCCGCCCTTGAACGGCAGCCTGGCGTCCGCGCATTGGCTGGTCCGCGATCATGCCATCACGGTGCTGCCCGCCGTCTCGTCGGTCAAAGCCCTGCGCCGGGTCGGCAAGCCGAGCACGGCAGAGAGACCGATGATCGGCTTTGGCAACCCGCTGCTCGTCGGTGGCGCCGACCCCGATAGCCAGCAGCAAGCGGCACTCGCTCGCAGCGTGACCGGCTGTGCCGAAGCAAAGCCGCTCGCCACGGCAGCATTGCGCGGCCCGCGCCGGAGCATAGCGGCCGTGCCGCAGCCGAGCGGTATCGCCGACCCGGTTCTGCTGCGCGCCGCCGCGCCGCTGCCCGAAACGGCTGATGAATTGTGCACGGTAGCGCGCGAGCTCGGCACCGACTTGGCCGACATTCATCTCGGCGCACGAGCGAGCGAGAGCGAAGTCAAGCGGCTGTCGGCAACCGGCGATCTCGCCCGCTATCGCATCGTCCACTTCGCCACCCACGGTGCGTTGGCCGGCGAACTTCAAGGCACGGCTGAACCGGGCCTGATCCTGTCGCCACCAGACTTGGCTACACCGGAGAACGACGGATACCTCGCGAGTTCGGAGATCGCCTCGCTCAAGCTCGATGCCGACTGGGTGATACTCTCGGCCTGCAATACGGCCGGTGGCGAGGGTATCGGCGAGGCGGGCGAAGCGTTGTCGGGGCTTGCCAGTGCCTTCTTCTATGCTGGCGCACGCGCGCTTCTCGTCTCGCACTGGGCAGTCGACAGCCAAGTCACCGTCAAACTCGTCGCCGGCGCAGTCGGCGAGGCCGCGCGCGACCCGAAGATCGGCCGCGCGGAGTCGCTGCGCCGGATCATGCTCCACCTTATCGACAATGGCGCGCCGCATGAGAGCCACCCGTCGCGCTGGGGTCCCTTCGTCGTGGTCGGTGAAGGCGACGCGCGGAAGTAGTGCATGGCGCGGGAGGGGCGTACGCACGACGATGCGCCGCGGCGCATGCTGGATAGCGTGTCTTCGACCACGGATCCGGAATCAATTGTGCCTGCATGGGAGGATCGAACCCCGACCGGTTGGCTACCGAAAGCGGTCGCGCATCTCCGCGCGCCAACCCAACACAGCACTCTTGATCAGACCGGTTGCCTGCCGAAGACGAGTGAAAAGTCCACGAAAGAGGTGTCGTCACACGGGGCATAGGGCTGCGGCGAAATCACTGCGCATATGCTTTGATCACTGATTGACACACACCGCCTGTTTGCTACGTTGCTCCCCGGTATAGTTAAGATTGCATGCACAGCGTGCTGCACGATGACCAGCTGAGGCGGGTATCGTGCCTTGCGGCATGTCGTCCAGTACGGTGGGGACCGTTTGCGATGCATATTCATTCATTGACGCCATTTTCGACCCGTCGAACAGCCACGCGACGCGACCTGAAATCCAGCTGACGCCCCTCGGCAAACCACGTCATCAGACCGCTGCACCGCGTGCCACCGATTTCAGCACGTGACTGGCTGCGCCTTGTCTCAAGGAGACTCCCATGCCCGCGACCAATGGCAACGATTTCCTCTTCGGCACTATCGGCGACGATGTCCTGAACGGCCTCGCTGGTGACGACATGCTGGTCGCGCTCGCTGGCAACGACACGATCGACGGCGGCGCTGGAGCGGACAAGCTCGACGGTGGCGACGGCACCGACACCGCTTCTTACGCCTCGGCCGCAGCCGGGGTAACGCTCCAACTCGACGGCCTCGCCCCCAACACCGGCGATGCGGCTGGCGACACCTTTACGTCGATCGAGCGCTACGTCGGCTCGGCGCACGCGGACACGATGATCGGCTCGATCGACCGCGACGTGTTCGACGGCGGCGCCGGCGACGATCGCCTAGAGGGCCATGAAGGCAACGACACGCTGGACGGCGGCGACGGCAACGACACGGTTCTGGGCGGCACCGGTGACGATCTGCTGCGCGGCGGTCTCGGCGCCGACAACCTCCAGGGCGACAGCGGCAACGACCTGATCGAGGGCGGCGACGGCAATGACGTGCTGTCCGGAGGCATCGGCGACGACCAACTGTATGGCGAGACCGGCGATGACAACCTCCAGGGTGGCGATGGCAACGACACCCTCGTCGGTGGCGACGGCGACGACTATCTGGTCGGCGGCGACGGCAACGACCTCATCGATGGTGGCGATGGCAACAATGGATTTCGGATGATTTCGGCGACGACATCATAACCACCGGCGACGGCAATGATACTATCGAGTTGTTCAGGTACGATTGGGATGGATTTCTGCGTACGGTCGACGTGGCGGTAATGGCAACAATACTGTCCGCCTTTCCGACGGAAATAGCATCGTTAGTGCCGGAAACGGCAATGATGCCCTCTACCAATGGGGCGAACTTGGCAGCCACTCCATCGACCTCGGCGATGGCGACAACGTTGCCTCCCTCACCGGCGGTGCCATCACGATCATTTCCGGTAGTGGCAGTGACACGATAAATCTTGGCTATTATGGAACCCGCGACGTCTCCACCGGTGCCGGCAATGATACCGTCAATGCAGCTTCCTACTATGGCTCCGCTTCCCTCGATCTCGGCGCCGGCAACGACCTGATCTCGCTCCAGGCTTCGAACACCAAGACCGTCACCCTCGGCACCGGCCAGGACAGCGTTACCCTGACCGGCTGGGACAACACGGCAAAGCTCGTCGTCACCGACTTCGCCACCGGCCCCGCCGGCGACACCATCGACATCACCGCCATCCTCGCCAACAACCTGATCGGCTGGGACGGCGATGCCAATCCGTTCGGCAGCACCAGCTTCCTCCGTCTGGTGCAGGACGGCGCCAACGCTCTCCTCCAGGTCGATCGCGACGGCGCCGCCGGCGCTGACCAAGTCTGGACCACGCTCGTCGAATTCCAGAATACAAATGCAGCTAGCTTCGTCGCCGCGAACCTCACACCCGCATACCCGATGGACGGCTCGGCGCCTGTCGGCCAGACAATCGACGGCACACCTGCCGACGACGCTGCCCTTGTCGGCGGCATCGGTAGCGACACTATCAGCGGTCTCGCCGGCAACGACAGCATCAACGGCGGCGCCGGTCGCGACACCCTTGACGGCGGCGATGGCAACGACACGGTTCTAGGCGGCACCGGTGACGATCTGCTACGCGGTGGCCTCGGCGCCGACAACCTCCAGGGCGACAGCGGCAACGACCTGATCGAGGGCGGCGACGGCAATGACGTGCTGTCTGGCGGCAGCGGCGACGATTCACTCTATGGCGAGGCCGGCGACGACAACCTGCAAGGCGGCGACGGCAACGACGTCATCGACGGTGGCGATGGCAACAACTGGATTTCGGATGACGGCGGCGACGACATCATAATTACCGGCGACGGCAATGATACTATCGAGTTGTTCAGGTACAATTCTGATACTGCGACGGTCGACGTCGGTAATGGCAACAATACTGTCCGCCTTTCCGACGGAAATAGCATCGTTAGTGCCGGAAACGGCAATGATGCCCTCTACCAATGGGGCGAACTTGGCAGCCACTCCATCGACCTCGGCGATGGCGACAACGTTGCCTCCCTCACCGGCGGTGCCATCACGATCATTTCCGGTAGTGGCAGTGACACGATAAATCTTGGCTATTATGGAACCCGCGATATCTCTACCGGTGCCGGCAATGACACCGTCAATGCAGCTTCCTACTATGGCTCCGCCACCCTCGATCTCGGCGCCGGCAACGACCTGATCTCACTCCAAGTTTCGAACACCAAGACCGTCACCCTCGGCACCGGCCAGGACGGCGTTACCCTGACTGGCTGGAACAACGCGGCAAAGCTCGTCGTCACCGACTTCGCCACCGGCCCCGCCGGCGACACCATCGACATCACCCCCATCCTCGCCAACAACCTCATCGGCTGGGACGGCGACGCCAATCCGTTCGGCAGCACCGGCTTCCTCCGTCTGGTGCAGGACGGCGCCAACGCCCTCCTCCAGGTCGATCGCGACGGCACCGCCGGCGCCGACCAAGTCTGGACCACACTCGTCGAATTCCAGAATACAAATGCAGCTAGCTTCGTCGCCGCGAACCTCACACCCGCATACCCGATGGACGGCTCGGCGCCTGTCGGCCAGACAATCGACGGCACACCTGCCGACGACGCTGCCCTTGTCGGCGGCATCGGTAGCGACACTATCAGCGGTCTCGCCGGCAACGACAGCATCAACGGCGGCGCCGGTCGCGACACCCTTGACGGCGGCGATGGCAACGACACGGTTCTAGGCGGCACCGGTGACGATCTGCTACGCGGTGGCCTCGGCGCCGACAACCTCCAGGGCGACAGCGGCAACGACCTGATCGAGGGCGGCGACGGCAATGACGTGCTGTCTGGCGGCAGCGGCGACGATTCACTCTATGGCGAGGCCGGCGACGACAACCTGCAAGGCGGCGACGGCAACGACGTCATCGACGGTGGCGATGGCAACAGATGGTGTTGCTGACACATCACCCTCCCTCGAAGGCAGACAACATGACCACGACCACCGACAAAGATAGCACGGCGCAAGCTGTCGTTGCTGGAACTGGCCACCGACCTCGACAACGTCTGCCAAGGCCTGCAAGGTGATGGGCTACTCGCGCCAGCAGTTCTACGAGATCCGCCGCAACTTCCAGACCTATGGCGCCGACGGCCTGATCGACCGCCTGCCCGGCGCCAAGGGGCCGCATCCCAACCGGGTGGCGGCCGGAGATCGAGACGGCGATCCTCGATCACGCGCTCGCCCATCCCTGCCACGGCGCGACTGCGCGTCGAGCAGGAGCTGCGGCTGAAGGGCCTCCAGGTCTCCTCCGGCGGCGTGCGCGGCGTGTGGCAGCGCCACGGCCTGCTGACCAAGCACGAGCGCCTGCTGCGGCTGGAGAAGGCCACCGCCGAGCGCAAGATCGAGCTGACCGACGAGCAGATCCGGCTGCTCGAACGCTTCTCGCCCGAGTTCCGCGAGCGCCACATCGAGGCCCCGCATACCGGCAGCCTGGTCGCCGTCGACACCTTCTTCGTCGGCGTCCTCAAGGGCGTCGGCAAGGTCTATCTGCAGACCGCCATCGACTGCCACTCGCCGCTACGCCTGGGCCAGGCTCTACCCGTCCAAGCTGCCGGTCACCGCCGTCCATCTCATGAACAACGACGTGATCCCGACCTTCGAGGCCGCACGACGCCAGGATCGACACCGTGCTCTCCGACAATGGCCGCGAGTTCTGCGGCCGGCCCGACCAGCACCCCTACGAACTGTTCCTGCAGCTGGAGGACATCGAGCACCGCACCACCCGGGTCAAGCGACCGCAGTCCAACGGCATCGTCGAGCGCTTCCACCGCACGCTACTGGATTTCGGATGACGGCGGCGACGACATCATAATTACCGGCGACGGCAATGATACTATCGAGTTGTTCAGGTACAATTCTGATACTGCGACGGTCGACGTCGGTAATGGCAACAATACTGTCCGCCTTTCCGACGGAAATAGCATCGTTAGTGCCGGAAACGGCAATGATGCCCTCTACCAATGGGGCGAACTTGGCAGCCACTCCATCGACCTCGGCGATGGCGACAACGTTGCCTCCCTCACCGGCGGTGCGATCACGATCGTTTCCGGTAGTGGCAGTGACACGATAAATCTTGGCTATTATGGAACCCGCGATATCTCTACCGGTGCCGGCAATGACACCGTCAATGCAGCTTCCTACTATGGCTCCGCCACCCTCGATCTCGGCGCCGGCAACGACCTGATCTCACTCCAAATTTCGAACACCAAGACCGTCACCCTCGGCACCGGTCAGGACAGCGTCACCCTCACCAGTTGGGACAACACCGCAAAGCTCGTCGTCACCGACTTCGCCACCGGCCCGGCCGGCGACACCATCGACATCACCCCCATCCTCGCCAACAACCTGATCGGCTGGGACGGCGACGCCAATCCGTTCGGCAGCACCGGCTTCCTCCGTCTGGTGCAGGACGGCGCCAACGCCCTCCTCCAGGTCGATCGCAACGGCGCCGCCGGCGCCGACCAAGTCTGGACCACACTCGTCGAGTTCCAGAATACAAATGCGGCTAGCTTCGCGCGGGGCAACATTCTGCCGCCCTACCCGCTTGGCGGCGGCTCACTCGGCTCGTACATCATCGGGGGCGCGGGCCCCGACACGCTGAACGGCGGCATCAACGCCGACTGGCTGATCGGCAATGACGGCGACGACATACTCAATGGCGGCAACGGAGACGACATCATCAACGGCGGCGGTGGCGCCGACACGCTCACCGGCGGTCTGGGCCGCGACGTTCTGATCGGCGGCGACGGCATCGATGTCGCGACTTATGCTCCCCTGGTGGGAGGCGGCGGCTTGTCGATCGACATGCAGGCTCCTGCGTTCAGCACCGGCGAGGCGGCCGGGGACAGCTTCGTCGATGTGGAAATCATTCGCGGCACGAGCGGCGGCGATACCATCCGCGGCGATTTCCGCGCGAATACGCTGGAAGGTCTCGGCGGCGACGATACCCTCGATGGCGCGGCAGGCGACGATGTTCTCGACGGCGGCACGGAGACGGACACCGCCGTTTTCTCCGGCAGTCGCTCGGACTATGCCTTTGCTGGGACGGCCGACGAACTTGGCGTCAACGACAGTGTAGCCGACCGAGACGGTGCCGACACGGTCCGTAATGTCGAGTTCGTGCGCTTCGCCGACGGCACCTACACAACGGCCGAGCTGCTACTGCCGCCCAACCTCTCGCCCACCGACATATCGATCGCTTCGCCGGTCGCCTCGCTGGCAGAGAACACCGCCACCGCAGCCCGCATCAAAGTCGGTGACATCAGCGTCACCGACGACGGCCATGGCACCAACACCCTCGGCCTGTCGGGCGCCGATGCAGCTGCGTTCGAGATCGACGGCAACGCGCTCTACCTGCGCGCCGGCACGACCCTCGACTACGAGAGCGGCAAGACGAGCTTCTCGGTCACCCTCAGCGCCGTCGACGACACGGTTGCGGGCGCCACGCCCGTCTCGACCACCTACACCCTGGAAGTCACCGACGTGGTCGATCGCGTCGTCGGCACCATCGGCGATGATGCCCTGTTCGGCGGTTCGGGTCCGGACCGCCTAGATGGCAAGGCTGGCGCAGATTCGATGGCCGGTGGCGACGGCAGCGACATCTACTTCGTCGACAATCCGGGCGACCAAGTCATCGAGACCAACGCCGATCAGGCCACCGGCGGCGTCGACCGCGTGTACAGCACGATCAGTTTCGAATTGGGTGCCAATACCGAGTACCTCTACTTGCGCGGGGAAGACGCCATAGACGGCAACGGCAATGAACTCGCCAACACCATCTACGGCAACGCCGCTGGCAACCATGTTCACGGCGGCGCCGGTGATGACCGGTTGGTCGGAGGCGCGGGCGCCGATACGCTGACAGGCGGCGACGGCGGCGACACCTATTACTTCGACGACGCTGGCGACATAGCGATCGAGACCAACGCTGACTTTGAGACTGGCGGTAACGACCGCGTCATCAGCTCGGTGAGCGTGACGCTAGGTGCCAACATCGAGCGGCTCCATCTCACCGGATCAGACGCCATCGACGGAATTGGCAATCAGCTATCCAATCATCTCGTGGGCAACGCCGGAACTAACGTCCTGTATGGCGGCGGCGGTGATGATCGGCTCGATGGCCGTGGCGGCGCCGATCTGCTGATCGGTGGACAAGGCGGAGACTCGTACTATGTCGACAATGTCGATGATCAGGTCATGGAGACCAACGCCGATCTCGTCGTCGGCGGGCTCGACAGGGTTGTTGCCAGCGTCGACTACTCACTGGGCGCCAATGTCGAAAACTTGTTGCTCATCGGTTCGAGTGCGATCAATGGCACCGGCAATTCCCTCGCCAACTCGATCGTCGGCAACGCCGAGGCCAATGTCATAACTGGCGGCGATGGTGACGATCGGCTCGACGGCCGTGGCGGCGCCGATCTGCTGATCGGTGGACAAGGCGGAGACTTCGTACTATGTCGACAATGTCGATGATCAGGTGGTGGAGACCAACGCCGATCTCGTCGTCGGCGGGCTCGACCGGGTCATTGCAGGCATCGACTACACGCTCGGCGACAATGTCGAAAACTTGCTCCTCATCGGTTCGAGTGCGCTCAATGGCACCGGCAATTCCCTCGCCAACACGATCGTCGGCAACGCCGAGGCCAACGTCTTGTACGGCGACAACGGCGACGATCGACTCGACGGCCGTGGCGGCGCGGATCTGCTGGTCGGTGGACAAGGCGCAGACTCGTACTACGTCGACAACGTCGATGATCAGGTCGTCGAGACCAACGCCGATCTCGTCAACGGCGGGCTCGACGAGGTAGTTGCCACCATCGACTATACGCTCGGCGCCAATGTCGAAAACATGTTCCTCATCGGTTCGAGTGCGATCAATGGCACTGGCAATTCCCTCGCCAACACGATCGTCGGCAACTCCGAGGCCAACGTCATAACTGGCGGCGACGGAGCTGATCGCCTCTTCGGAGGGCTAGGCTCCGACACGCTGATCGGCGGTGCGGGAGCGGATCGCTTCGTCTTCAACACAGCGCCGGGGTCGGCCAACGTCGATAGGATTGCCGACCTCTCAGTGATCGACGACTCGATCCAGCTCGAAAATAGTATCTTCACGAGCCTCGGCTTGGTTACCGGCAGGCTTGCCGCAAGCGCATTTGCTAGCGGCGATCATGCGGTCACGTCGGATCAGTACGTCGTCTACGATAACGTGACGGGGGCACTCTATTACGATGCCGACGGCTCCGGTGTGATCGCCCAAGTCCAGATTGCTGCCCTTGATCCGGATTTGACTTCGGATGGACTGTCCCACCTCGACTTCCAAGTGATCTAGGCAGGGCTAGAGCATGCATTGGCCAAACCCAGCCACCCGACAAGAAATTGAATGAATGGTGCCGGCAGAGGGGATTGAACCCCCGACCTTCGGTTTACAAAACCGCTGCTCTACCGCTGAGCTATGCCGGCCTCGGCGCACATATAGCCGCCGACGGCCGATGCTGACTACCCCTCCGGCGAGCCTCAGCCCTTGGCGCCCTTGGCGATCGGCTCCTGGAAGGCGAGCCCCAAGTCCCAGGGGAAATAGATCCAGGTGTCCTGGCTCACCTCGGTGATGAAGGTGTCGATCGTCGGCACGCCCTGCGGCTTGGCGTAGACCGTGGCGAAGTGCGCATTGGGCAGCATCTGCGCGCACGACTTTCGCCGTCTTGCCGGTGTCGGTCAGATCGTCGATCACCAGCACGCCGCGGCCCTTGCCGTCGCCGATCGCCTTGATCGACGGCGCGATGTCCTTCAGCACCTGCAATTCGCCCTGGTTGGCATAGTCGTGATAGCTCGCGACGCAGACGGTCTCGACCAGCCGCAAGCCCGAGTTCGCGCGCGACGATCGCCGCCGGCACGAGGCCGCCGCGGGTGATGCATACGATGCCTTCGAACGGTGCCGCCGTCGGGGCCCTTGCCGGCGAGCCGCCAGGCCAGCGCCCGCGCATCGCGATGGAACTGGTCCCACGAGACCGGAAATGCCTTGTTCGAGTTCGGCGAAGCCATTGTCGCATCCTGCTGACGGAGGAACGCGCTCGTTTAGCGCTGCAGCGGACAATAAGCCAGAGCTTCCTCCAGCTTCTCACTTCGGTTCGGCTGCCGATACCACGGGTGGCAAGTACAGCCGCCGGGTGAGGATCAGGAATCGGGCGACCAGCAGAACGGCGTAGGTGATCAGACCGGTAGACAGGCCGATCCACACGCCGACCGCGCCATAGCCGTAAGATAGACCGAGCAGCCATGCGGCCGGGAATCCGAGCGCCCAGAAGCTGACGCCGGCGAACACCAGCGGGATCCGCGTGTCGCTCAGTCCGCGCAAGGCACCCGCGGCAATCGTCTGCAACGCGTCGGCGACGAAGAACGTGGTGCCGATCAGCAGCAGCGATGCGGCAAGCGCCGCCGGTGCCGCCGAGCCGGCTTCACTGGCACCGAGGAACGCGTCCGGGATGCGATGCCGCAGCGCGATCACCAACGCCATCATCGCGATCATGAACGCTGCTCCCAAGGCGAGCGCGGCGATGCCGGCACGCCGCGTCGCCGACGCGTCACGGGCACCCACCGCATGGCCGACCCGAACGGTAGCCGCCATCGAGATGCCGAACGGTACCATGAACAGGATCGACGCCACCTGCAGCGCGATCTGATGCGCGGCGAGTTCGACCGTGCCGATCGAACCCATGATCAGCGCGGCGACCGCGAACAGTCCGAACTCGAGCATGAACGCTGCAGACATCGGTATGCCGATCGCCATCAACTGCCGCAACAGCGTGGCGTCGAACCGGCCCAGCGCGCCGATGACCCGATAACGCCGGAAAGGCGCGCCGAGGCTCGCGATCACCAGTGCCGCGGCACACATCGCGACGTTGACGATCGTGGTGGCGAGCCCCGCGCCCAGCACTTCGAGCCGCGGCAAGCCGAACGCGCCGTTGATCAAGCCGAAGGCGAGAAGAGCATTGAGCGGGATCGCCGCAAGCGTGATCCACAGCGGTGGACCGGGTCGGTTCACCGCTCCCATGAAGCCGCGCAGCGCCATGAACACCCAAGCCGGGATCAGGCACCACGCCAGCCCTCGCAGATATTCGGCGGCCAGTGCCGACGTCGCCGGCACCTGTCCGAGCGCCAACAGCAGATCCTCGCTCCACACCTGTGCCGCGGTCAGCGGCAGGCCGAGCCCGATGGCCGCCCAGATGCCGACACCGACCACCCGCCGTACGATCGCCGGTTGGCGTGCGCCGTAGGCCTGAGCCGCGAGCGGCGCCACCGCCGACACCAGCCCCATGCCGACGACGAAGGCGCTGAAGAATACCGTATGAGCGAGCGAGACCGCGGCGACCGCGTCGGGGCCGAGCCGTCCCAGCATGGCGAGATCGGTGGTGAACATCGCCACCTGCCCGAGTTGCGTCAGCGCCATCGGCCAGGCGAGCACCAACGTCGCGGCGAACTCGCGCCGCCAATTCCGTCCGGACGTAGCCGGCGGATCGGCTGAAGTCTGCGATGTCACAGCTGGGTTCCAGGTCTGGGTTCGCGCGGGTGGTGTCGCTTCGCGGTGCGGCGCCGCTCACTAGGCCCGCCACGGCACCCGTGCTAGTCGATCGCACCTATCATGGAGGCTCCCGATGCTCAAGATCTACGGCCGCGCCAGTTCCAGCAACGTCCGCAAGGTGCTGTGGACCGTCGACGAGATCGGCCTGCCGTACGAGCGCGAGGACTGGGGCCGTGGATTCCGCTCGACCGACGAACCAGAGTTCAAGCGACTGAGCAATTTCGGCGTCGTGCCGGTGATCGACGA
>CAWJWM010000031.1:0-66947 GCA_963846445.1 uncultured Verrucomicrobiae bacterium
GGTGACCGGGCAGGTCATTCCGATGATGCAGACCCTGATCTGGATTATCGCATGCCCTGCTCGGCGTGCTGTTCGCCTTCCCGCTACAACGCCGCTTCATCAACGACGAGCAGCATCCTTTTCCCGAGGGCACGCGGCGCCGGATCGTGATGGACGCCCTGCACACCGGCGACGCGGCGAGCGGCCTGCTGAAGGCCAAGCTGCTGCGTGGTGACCGGCGGCGCCGACGACGTTCCTCAAGTTGATGCAGGGCGGGGCCATCATGGAGAAGCTGCGCCTGGCCTTCCTGACGTGCCGGAGTTCCTCGACGGCTGGATCTACCGGATCGGAACGCTGCCGATCCTCGGGATGAATCTGGGAATCGACGGTGCGCCCCGACACCGACTTCGTGATGATGGCGGCCGGCGGGCTGATGGGCATTCGCACCGGCGTGTCGCTCATGATCGGCGCCGGTTCTTGAACTATTCATCCTCGGTGCCGTCGATGATCGCCGCCGGAGACATCGCCGGCTGGAAGTGACGGGATCACGCCAGTTCGGTTTCCGGGAGACATGAAGTGGGCGTCATGGGGCGGCGTGGCCATGATAAGTTCGACCGCCTCACTGTTTGCCTCTTTGCGAAGCCGCAGTCCTGCTCAGCGCCTTCCGTGCGCTTGGGCGGCAAACGCGGCCACACCGGTGAGCAGCACCGATCAGCGGGATGTCGAGCTTCCCATCGGTGTGTTCGTGGGTTCATGCTCCGTGCCGTTGCTCGGAGCGGGGTGACCGTGTGGCTGGCCCACGCCTTCTTCGGTGTCGATCTGGCTCGGGGCGATCGCGATTCCGCTGATTTTCGTCTTCACGGTGATCGGCGTGAATTCGACCGCGCTGACCTCGATGACACCGACTCCGGGCGCTGGGGAAGCTACGTACAGCTCATGTATGTAGTCTGGCGCCGGCAACATCCAAGACGAGAATCTGATCGCACAGCGGGCATCACCGCCGAGGTGGCGAGCAACCGCGTCGAAGCACCTCCTCCATGAACATCAAGCCCGGCTATATGCTCGGGCGCCAGCCCGGGCTGCAGCCGAATGGCCATGTTCCTCGACATCCTCGCCGGCGCGGTTGTGGCGGTCCCGGTGTTTAGCCGTCTTTCTGGCGCATGGCCCAAGCCAAGTCGCGTCCGAACAGTACCCGATGCCAGCGGCGACGATCTGCGCGGGCGGTCGCGAAATTGCTGATGAAGCTGGCCGGGAAGCCCGTCCCGTGTCTCCGCCCGTTGGGCAGGCCTGATCGGGCCGTGCCTCGGGTCGCGCTCGATGGCTCGGCACTGACCAGCGGCAGGTCTGGCTCTCGGCGTCGGCGATCGGGTTCGCCACGGTGAGTCCCGTTCAACACCTGTTGGCGATGTTCTTGGGGGCGACGTTTTTTGGTGGCCGAGCGGCTCTCGTCCGATCCGCGTCGTCCGCGAGTCGGATCATTGTCCAGAACTAGGAACCGACTGCGCCGGCGTGATCGCCGGGGGCGCCCTGATGGGGGATTGCTGTGATTCTCATCGAGACTTTCGTGCTCGGCGGACCCTGAGAGTTCGGGCGATCATCCTCTATGAGCATGACATACACATCGTCGTCCCGGCGGTCTGGTGCCGGATCGCTCCAGACCATCGAGCGGTGGCCGGCACCGAGCGGCCCCGCCCTCAAGAACAGCTGATCCTGCCGTCCGTGTCGATCCTCGGCGGCCACGTGCCTACGGCGAGCCGCGCACCCTCGCCCAGAACCAGCCGGGCAGCAGAGTCTGGCTGGTCAGCCTCGGCCCCGAGGCGGAGCTGAACAGGTCATGATGACGGTCGCCCAGAAGGTGCCGTTCGAGTTTGTGCCCCTAGACGGCCGCCAGCGGGTTCGCGGAAGCCGCAGTTGTGGCCGCCGCCCTCGCCGAGGCGATCGGGGCCATTGCCGGGCTCGACCGCTCGAGGTTGCTGTTGTTTGGGGTGGGAGTCGGCCTCGCGCGCCGCCGGTGTGACGATGCAGATGGTTGCCGAACGGCTGGGCATCGTCGACCAGTTCCAGGGCGTTGACGAACTCAGGGCAGACACCGACGGCGCGTTCGAGGTCGCCGAGCGTCTCGAGGCTGGTCAACACCAGATCTCCCGCTGCGCTGGCCCGCCAGCCCTGATCGGATGGGCCACCGGACATAGGCCGGAACCCAAGAACCATCCGCAGATTGGAATGACCAACATGCGAACCCTGATGCCTGCCCTCCAGAAGGCGAAGCCCATCCAGCTCGGGGAGGCTGGTCTCGCCTTCCCCAGCGTCGCTCTGCCGAAGCAACTCCGCCAGACCCGCGTGGTCAAGGACCAGTCCGCCCGAGGAGATCGCCAGGGACATCGTCGAATGGATCGGAAAGTGACTCAGCCATGGAAACCATTCTCTTCTCGCCGCAACGGAATCTGATGGCTCGTTGGCCCAGCCCGCGCTGGAAGCCTTGAACGCCGCGCGATCTCTGGCGGCGGCATTGCCGGGATCGAGCCTGGCGGTCGGACTCCAAGGGTCCTGCGTGCAACCCGCGGCCAACCAGATTGCCGGCTGCGCGCCAGCCGGTTCCTCGGCGTCACCGGGGCCGACTTCGCGCCGTCGCGTTACGCCACGGACGCCGCCGCCGCGGAAGTTGTCTCGTGCGCGCCAGCCAGGCCACCCTGATCGTCGCCCCGGGAACGGCTCGATTGCGGCGTTTCCTGCCCGGCGTGGCCCAGCGCTGTGGCGGACAAGCGGACACCCATGTCACCGCCCTCGACGCGTCGGCAGGCGGCGGCGGTGACCCGGTGGTACTATCGCCAGCGTCTCGAAGCGGTCTTGCAGCGACGTCAGCGGCCCTGGTTCATCCTTGCCGATCCGGGCAGTGAGCCGCCCTGGGAGGGCGCGCGCGGGAACCGCAACAGTCGAAGTGCTCGACGTGCCCGTGCCCGAGGCGGCGCGCCGCACGACCGTCGTCGGGGTTCGGGCCCCGGCGGCCGAGGCGCAAACCATCCGCCCCGATGCGGATCTCCTGTTGTGGCGGGCGCGGGCTGGACCAAGAAGCAGGGGGACGGCGCCGCGCACGTGGCGGAGGCGGAGCAGATCATTCTCGAGTTTCTCGAACTCAGCCGCGCCTCCCTGGGCAGCAGCAAATCGCTGGTGGATCTGGGGGGCGAAGGTCAGGCGGTCTTGTCGTTTCTATCGCATCTGAATCAGATCGGCCAGACGGGCGCGACGCCGAGGCATCCCAAGGGCCTTTCGACCTGCTGTCACGGCGAGGAACCTCACGCTGTGGGCTGGCGCTTCGTCGGCGAGCGGCGCGCCATCAGCCTCGACCCGAACTGCGGTTGGGCCCGGGGCAAGGCCGACGTGCTGTACGTTGCCGACGCGTTTGCGGTGATGCGCGAGGTGAACCGGCGACTCGCGGCGAGAGCGTGAGAACGCAGACGGGCTCAGACCGGGAAGTGCCGACGCGCTTGGGCCGCCCTCGACTCGGTCGAACTGCGGGCCTATGGTGATCGGGCGTCATGCGTGTTTGCGTTGTGTTCAACCCCACGGCTCGCGGCGACAAGGCCCGGCGTTTCCTGCGCCGACTCGAACCGCTCGCGCGCGAATGTGCCCTCAAGCCGACCACCGCGGCCGGGTCCGCCGTCGGACTCGCCGCCGAGGCCGTCCGGGAAGGGTTCGAGACCATTGTCGCCGCGGGAGGCGACGGCACGGTCAATGAGGTGCTCAACGGCATTGCCGCAGCGGATCATGGCCTGGAACGGGCGCGCCTTGGAGTCTTGCCGCTGGGGACGATGAACGTCTTCGCCAAGGACCTCGGCCTCCCCTCGGGCCTGGACGCCGCGTGGCGCCTCATCCGCGAAGGCCGTGAGCGATCCATCGACTTGCCCTGGGCGGAATTCCACGTCGGTGGCCAGCCTGCCCGGCGCTGTTTCGCCCAACTTGCGGGGGCGGGTCTGGATTCACGCGCCATCGGCTTCGTCAATTGGGCCTGGAAGATCAAGGTGGGGCCGCTGGCGTACGCGGTCGCCGGGTTGAGGGCGCTGCGCGGCCGGCAACCGCGGGTGACGGTTGTTCTTCCCGATGGCACCAGGGCGAGCGGCGAGTTGGCGCTGGTGGGGAACGGGACTCTCTATGGGGGCTGGGTCACCATGTTCCCAGGAGCCTGCGCGAACGACGGGAAACTGGACATTCGCCTGCTGCCACGAGTCGGCGCGCTGGCGCTGTTCCAGTTCGCCCGGTCCTGGCTTTTCCGGGGCGGCTTTGCCCTGCCAGGTGAACAGCATCTGCGCGCGGATCGGTTCACGTTGTCAAGCGACGAGGCCATTCCCTTTCAGTTGGACGGCGACAATGCCGGCCCGCTGCCGGCCCGCTTCTTCGGTCGAGCCAGGCGCGCTTCGTGTGGTCGCGCCTTGAGTGTCCGGCTGCCAGAGTCAGGAACTGACCCCGGGCTTCTAAGGTTCGGAGGCGGGCGGCGGTCGCCATTGCCCGGTCACCTCGGCAGGCGTCACCTTATCGAGAATGACACCGAAGGGCGTGTGGACCTCGACGCGCAGGCGGAACTGGCTCTCTTCGGTGACCGGGTTGAGGTCGACGAACGCGCGAACGTCCCGAGGGCGCACGCGCGGCAGCATTTCGGGCGCTCCGCCCACCTGCACGTCGACCGTCTGAGGATCCAACTGGAGGGCGCGCCGATCGCCCGGCGCGGTCATGACGGCGACCGGCAGTTGGTGGAACACGCGCGAGCTTCGCGGTTGGTTCCGGGAAGGGGTCCCGGACTTGAGCGTCATCCAGACCAGCGTGGCAGAGACCAGAGCGATCAGTTTCCACGTCAGGTTGTGAGTGAGGATGCGAGGCAGAGGCATGTCAGTCAGGTTCGGTCCGAGCAGGGCCGACGGCATCCGGAGTGGGTTCGGGTGCGAACAGGCCGCGCAAGCGTTCGACCAGGCTGCGGGAGCGAGACGACCGCACCAGCACCGAAGTGAGGAACGACCGCAGCTCCTCGAGCGTCACGCCGCGCACCAATTGGCCCTTGTACGCGTAGGACACCGACCCCGTTTCCTCCGACACCACCACGACGACGGCGTCGGTTTCCTCGGTCAGGCCGATCGCCGCCCGGTGCCGCGTTCCGAGGGAGGTGCTCAGGTCTTGCCGCTGGGTGAGCGGGAAGATGCAGGCGGCGTTCATGATCCGGTTGCCGCAGACAATCACTCCGCCGTCGTGAATCGCGTTGTTGGGGAAAAAGATGGTTTCCAACATCTCCGGGGTGACTTCCGCGTCCACCACAATGCCCGATTCGACCACCTCCTGCAGCTGGATCGATTGTTCGATCGCGACCAGCATTCCGATCCGCACATCGGCCAGGCGTTCCGCCGTTTGGATGATGACCTCGATGTTCTCGCGCTGCTCCCGACGCTCGCGAAGAAGGGCAGGCTGCCGAGTTCGGCCAGCATGCGCCGCAGTTCCGGTTGGAAGATGACAATCACGGCGACGGCGAAGAAGGCGAAGAAATTGCCCAACAGGCGCTCGAAAACTTCCAACTGCAATGCGCGCGCCAGGACGGTCAACACCAACAAGACCAGCAAGAAACCGGTGACCACCGGTGCGCCGCGAGTGCCGCGGACCAGCATGACGGCGTAGTAAACGCCAATGGCGAGAATCGCGATCTCGACGAACGCCCGCCAGTTATAGAGCAACCAGTGCATTGCCTGTTCGGCTCATCTGCCCTTCGCCGCGCGCTCGAGCAGGGTCTCCATCAACCGCAGCGCGTGGCGCGTGGCCGCCACGTCGTGGGTGCGGAACACCTGCACACCCGCCCGAGCCGCCCACGTGGTGCATGCGATCGCCCCCGGCAGTCGCTCGCCCACGTCCAGCCCCAGGAGCCGTCCGAGAAAGGACTTGCGCGACACGCCGAGCACCAAGGGACGGTCAAACCCTCTATAAGATTCCAGTCCCGCGAGCAAATCCAAATTGTGATCAAGCCCTTTGCCGAATCCAATCCCCACATCCAGCGCCACCTGTTCTCGATCCACGCCGCACTGGGCCAGCCGACCCAGCCGGTCAGCGAAAAACTCGCCCACTTCACGCACGACATCCGAGTAATGCGGGTTCACCTGCATGGTGGCGGGTGTGCCTTGCATGTGCATGCACACGTAACCGGCCTTGGCCTCCGCAACCACCTGCCAGAGACGGTCATCGGTCCGATTTGCTTCGACATCGTTGATGACGCTCGCGCCCGCTTCCAGTGCGGCGAAGGCAACGACCGGTTTGCGCGTGTCAACGGAGAGAGGAACCGACACCGCCCTCGCCAGTTTCCGCACTACGGGGATCACGCGGCGGAGTTCCTCGGCCTCGCTGACAGGCGCGGCGTTTGGCCTGGTTGATTCGCCTCCAATATCCAGAAGGTCAGCACCGTCGGCCACTAATTGGCAACCGCGGGCAACCGCCTTGTCCGGTTCAAAATAAAGCCCCCCATCCGAAAACGAGTCCGGAGTGACATTGACGATTCCCATGACCAAGGCCGGTCGAGGGAAGACAAACTCCACGTGACGGCAGCACCAGCGCATTGAAGGGACAATTGGATCCACTGCGACTCTGCCGCGCGTCGGCAGCGGGCCTGACTGGCGCCTTGTTGGAACTGGCTTTCCGGCAGACGCCGGAACTAGTTCATTCGCATCGGCATGATCACGTAAAGAAATGGCCCGTTGATTTTGACCACACCAGGGCTCAGTTCATCGGTGACCTCCAGGAAGACCTCGTCGTTATCAAGGGCTTTCAGCGCATCGAGCAGGAATGCAGGGTTGAACGCGACAGCCAGGTCCGGGCCTTTGTAATTGATCGCCAGATGTTCCCGCACCTCTCCGATCTCGGGTGTATTCGCCGTGATGGCCAGACTGTTTCGCGTGAAGGTCAATTTGACTGAGTTGGACTTCTCGCTGGTCATCAGCTCCGCCCGGCGGAGGGCTTGGACGAATTCCTCGCGCGCCAGAGGGATCCGTTCTTTCGATTCTCGAGGAATGACCTGTTGATAGTTCGGGTAAGTCCCGTCGACGAGCTTCGAGATCACCAGCACGTTGAGTGCTCCCTCGGCGCGCATGTCAAACGCAACCTGGTTGTCGCCGACCGTGATTTCGACATCGCCTTTAGCCTGAAGCAGCCGGCTCAGTTCGCCAATGGTCTTGGTCGGAACGATGAATTCCGCCTGGCTCTCAGCCGCGATGTCCACCTCCTCGTCGGTGAGCGCCAACCGGCGCCCGTCGGTCGCCACCAGGGTGACTTTGTGCTCACGCAGGCTAAAGAAAAGACCGTTGAGCACGTAGCGCGCCTCGTCGCTCGATACCGCGAAGGCCGTGCGCCGCAGCATGCCCTTGACCTTATCCTGCGGCAATGTCACGCGCTTGTTGTTTGCAAACGTCGGACGAGGGGGAAAATCCTCAGCCGGCAATCCGTGGATCTTGAAGAACGAGGCCCCTGCCGCAATGCTGCAAACGTTCTTCTCGTCGACTTCCAGTTCGATCTCAGGCGTTCCCAACTCGCGCACGATGCTGAAGAAGCGCCGCACCGGCAAAGTCGTCGATCCAATCGTGTCGACTCTCGCTTCCACGCCGCAGGCAATCGAGACGTCCAAATCGGTCGCGGTCAATCCCAAACGCCCCTCCTGCGCTTGCAAGAGCACATTCGACAAGATCGGCAAAGTGGTTCGGCTGCCTACGACATTCTGCACCGCTTGAAGACCATTGATGAGTTGATCTTTGCCAATTGTCAGTTTCATGGGCGGTTAGGATGATGGTACATGCCGTCAGAAAGTCTCTTATTATGGTGTGTGAATAATTGAGATAGGCCGCGTTGTCAAGGTCGTGACAACAGGTTGCGCCGATTTCCGTTGGCGAATAATGCGCTGCACCCGGCCAAGAACAACAGTGCGCCGACGTTGCTCCCGCTTATTGGATCGCTATGCACAGATTGGTGCACCGTGCGCTGCACCATCGACAACATGTCGTTTCTGTTGCTTCGTCATTCTGAGGTGGAGCTTCGTTCGGATCCCAGAGCGGTACTGAGTGATCTTGTTGTAGAGAGTTTGCCGTCCAATACCCAGACGCTTGGCGGCAGCGAGCTTATTGCCCTGGGTCTCATGCAGGATTCGGGCAATCGTCTCTCGCTCAACCTGTTCCAGCGGGGACAAGGATGCAGCAGAGGTCCCTTCCTTGTGCGTGGATCCTGATCCTCCGACGGACAGGTCGGCAGCCTGCACCACACTCCCTTCGCATAAGAGCACCGCTCGCTGGACTTCGTTTTCGAGTTCGCGAACGTTGCCGGGCCACGTGTGTTGCCGCAAAGCATCGAGGGCGCTTGGGGCGAAACCTGTGACCAAGCGATTTGCCTGTGCGGCGAAGCGCCGCAGGAACGAGACCGCCATGGGAGCGATGTCTTCTTGGCGCTCGCGCAACGGGGGAAGGTCGACACGGACGGCAGCGATTCGGTAGTAAAGATCCTCGCGCAGTTTTCCCTCCCGGAGCGCTGCTGCCGGCGGGCGATTGGTTGCTGCGATAATCCGGCAGTCTGTTGCATACGTGGCTCGACCGCCAACGGGTCGGACGCGCCTTTCTTGAAGCGCGCGCAGCAGTTTCGCCTGCGTGTCGAGCGACATCTCGCCGATCTCATCCAGAAACAACGATCCCCCTTCGGCTTGGCGAAAGAGGCCTTCCCTGTCCGAATGCGCCCCGGTGTATGCCCCTTTGACTGCCCCAAACAGCTCGCTTTCGATCAACTCCCGCGGCAACGCGGCGCAGTTGACCTTGACCAGGGGACCCGCGGCGCGGCGACTCAGAGCGTGGATCAGGTCGGCGATGACTTCTTTGCCAGTGCCGCTTTCTCCGCAGAGGAGCACAGCGGCATCGCTGGGCGCCACGCGTTCGACCAAGTGCAGCACCTGCCGCATGGCCGCGCTCCGGAAGATCGGCGAAACCCCGGCGCCCAGAGCCGATACAGCGTCGCGGAGGACAAGGGTCTGGGCTTCGAGTTGCGTGTATTCGGCAGCCCGTTGAATCAGCAAACGCAGCGCCGGCACGTCGATCGGCTTCCCGATGAAATGAAACGCGCCGAGCTTGGTCGCTTCAACCGCCGCGTCGAATGTGCCATACCCCGTCAGAATGATCACTTGCGACTGTGGCCAGCGGCGCCGCACTTCCGGCAGAAGGGCGATGCCATCTCCGTCAGGCAAGTGCCAATCCAGGATGATGACATGGGGTGCAGGAGACTCAGGAAGCCGCCATAGATTGGCGGCATCCGGCACCGCGCTCGGCACGCAGCCGCCCTCCGTCAAGACCGCATCGAGCATACGGCAGACGGCCGGGTCATCATCGACGACAAGCACGCGCGTCTTCATGAGTCCCAAGACACACCCGGAAAGAGCTCGAGGATGCGCCGGCGAATGCGGGCCGCCTCCGCCGGGGGCCAGCGGCGACGCTGCAGACGCCGCTCCACAGCCTCCAATAACTGGAGCCAATCCTCCAGAGGCGGCGTAGGCATCGGGCGCCACTCGTCGTAGCGCTTGCGGCGCTGGAAAAACCGCCAGACACCGCCCACCCGCTGTGCATAGACCTGGCAGGATTCACCCTCGGCGTCGAGTCGCCGCCATCCGATTTCTGCCTTGGCCGACATGGGTTATGAGCGGGGCCTCGCCTCAGACCGGCGAGGCGTGTGAACGACTCGTGGCCGTCGAGGGAGTCATTCCACCACGATCACTGGGGCAACTCGACGCTCACCACGGCGAGGGCAGCAATACCTTCTTCCCGGCCAAGAAAGCCCAGCTTTTCGTTGGTGGTGGCCTTGATCGAGACGCGGCTCGGGTGCACTTCGAGCACCTGCGAGATGATGGACTTCATCGCGTGCAGATAGGGTGTCACTTTCGGCTGTTCGGCGACAATGGTGGAATCGAGGTTGACGATCCGCCCGCCGCGCAGAGTGACCAGGCGGGCAGCCTCATGCAGGAACGTCTTGCTCGGCGCATTGTGCCAGCGCGGGTCCGTGTTCGGAAAAAGTTGGCCGATGTCCCCTTCACCCAGCGCCCCAAAAATGGCATCGCAAATCGCATGCAGCAGGACATCGGCGTCGGAATGCCCTTCCAACCCCTTGGCATGGTGCAGATCAACGCCCCCCAAGATGAGCTTCCGCCCGGCGACCAAGCGATGCACGTCATAGCCGATCCCCACGTGGTTCATGCGCGCAGTATAGCCAGACCTCCGACTTGTTGTAAACCAGTAGAACAACGGGGCACACCCACATGAAACGGCCCTGAAGCAGGACACCCGCAGGCCACGAAGGGATGCCTCCGGTTACCTCGGTTCGGAAACCAACGGCTGCGGTGCCGGCGCTCCGGCCTCGAACGCGCCCTCCGCCCCACGCTGGGGGGATGCCGCCCGAGTGTCTCGATCCGAACCGGCGGAGACGGGCTGGTACTTCTGCAACTGGCGCTCGTCGACGATCTGCAGTTCGCGTCGCAGCGACCGCAGAGTGACATCGTTCCCGGCCAGGAACGCCACGATCAGCAGCAGCAACGCCAGGACGACCACAACCGCCGAGCCGCGCTGGCCGCCCCGGGCATAAGGTGCTGTTCTCATGGCTGCGCCTCCCGGGGTGCAACGGCCGTGAACGTGAAGAGCGGACAGACCCGCGCGGCTTTCAAACGGGACGGAAGCTCGACATCCCAGCGCCACGCCGTGACGCGCCGCCGCGGCTCGCGCTCGAACCGGCATTCCTTGGCGGCGGGCAGAACCTGTTCGTAGCGTCCAGGTTCCCCGGCGCAGCGCAGCACCGCATTGGTGATGAACCTGTAAACGATCGTGCCGCCCCTCTGGGGGATCTCGAGAGCATAGCCGCCCGGGCCTTCTCCGACCCTGATCTCGTTCGTCGCGGCTCGGATATCGGCCCGCCAGCGCTCGCCGGCTTTCAGCACCCGGGCCACGTCGTCCGCGTTCCGCCGCAAGTCGCGCGAGAAGTCGAGCGCCTGGTAGAAGACCGCCAAGGCCGCCCCGGCCACAGCAAAGAAGCACGCGAGATAGACCAGGCACTCGATCAACAGGATCCCGGACTCCGAGAAGCACTGCACGCAGACGCGCGAATTCTCCAGCCTGCCAGGAGCCGGTGCCGGCCTCGCCGGACGGGATAATCGCCCTGTGTTCATGGGACCTTGACCTCCCTCACCACCTGCCCGCCGACGTCGGGCCGGGCTGGCAGCCAGGCGAGGCGGACGGTTGGAGCGGAAACCGTCAGTTCGAACCGGCCCGGCGGGAGGTTCGTGACAACTGCCGTCAACGGTTCATACGTTTGGGCCCCAGCCGGAAAGGCGCGCCACTCGCCGGCCGCCAGGACTTCCATCTCGCCATCGACGATTTCGAGGGCCAAAGCGCGATAGTAATAGGCCCGACACAGCTTCTGCTCGTTGAGAAACGCCAAAGCCAGAGGGAAGATGGCGACGAACCACGATGCTGATGGCGACGACCAACTCCGTCATCAGGACGCCGCGTCGAGCCAACCGCCTCCGTCGGTGTGGAGAGCCGGTCACCATAGGATGCCTCCGTGGATGATGTTGAGGAGAGACGCGAAAACGCCGATGGCCAGCCCGGCGACGAACAGGCCGTTGAGCAGGACCAGGCCGGTGGTCACCAGTTGGGCGGCCGTCTGCTCGAGTTGGAAGGCCTGGGCCGAGAGCGCGTCATGCCAGCCGTCGAGGGCCGTTTGAAACGGCGTTGCGCCGTGCATGGCGTTCTCGAGTCGCCACCGGAATTCCCCGACCGCATCCAGCCGTCCCACCGCCGCCGGCAAACCCGCTCCTTGCCGCAGGTCTGCAACCGCGGCGTCCGCGCGCCGGCGCATGACCGCGTTGGCCGTGCTCTCGGATGCCAGGCTCAATGCCCGCGCTTCCGGCACACCCGCGTCGAGCAGGATGGCGAGCGCGGACGAGAAATTGCGTTGCAACCGCTTGCGCTTCCAGGGCAGGAGCCAGGCTAGCCGATCTGGCAAACCGGGGCACCAGCGCCCGACCCAGGCGGCGAACCGCGGCCCGCCCAGATAAGCCAGGACGGCGAGGTAGAACACGCCAAGGAGGGCCGTCTGTGCTGCGATGAGAACGGCACCGTGCTCGGCCAGGCTGCGCATGAGAGCAGGCGGCGATGTCCCCATCTCCTCTGCGATCGCGAAGAACTTGGGAAGCACAAACACAACCAAAGTCGAGAACGTCGCCACCCACGCCGGGCTGACCAGAAGAGCGAAGAGCATCAGGTAATGGTGCGCTGACGAGACCGTGTCGACCTGGTCTTGAAGCTGCTGCCGGCAGGCGGGCAGGATGCGCGGCAGATCCCCTGTCTCGCGCCCGACGCGCAACATGCCGACGATCGACGGCGGGAGCAGCCGCGGCACGCGTTGTAAGGCTTGATCGAGGTTCAGGCCCGATTCCAAGAGGGCGGCGAGGCGGTGAAACCGGCGGCCCAATGCGCGGTCCGCCGTGGCGCCCAGTTCGCGCACGGTTTGTTCCACACTCCGGCCGTCGCTCAGCCCGAGTTCGGCCAGGTCGAGGAAAAGCCGCGCCCGCTCGCGCCGCCGCAAGGGGAGGCTGAAGCAGAAGTAACCGAGGTAGGCCAGCGCGGCCAAAGCGGCGAACTCGATCAGCGAGATCAGGAGATTGAGCGCGAGCGCGTTCATGCGACAGACTATTCCGCCCCCAGCGCATTGAGGCCGGTCACCAAGGCACAGACGCGCAGCCCGAGCAGCAACTGGGCTGCGATCAATCCTCCGAGTGCCAGGACCGCCACGGGCAATGCGGCGTACAACATCATTTCCACCTGGTGGCGGGCCCGTTCCGCGTAGATCTCCGCGGCGCGCGCGAAGCCGCCAGCGAGGTCCTGAGCGCCCTGCCCCACCAGCCAGAGGAACATGGGCGGGAACATCCGGCTGGGGGAACCGAACTCCCCGATGCGCCCCGCCCCGGCGGCGAGCCGCTCCCGCCAACGGGCGAGGTCGCGTCCAACCGCCGTGCCGTGTTCGAGGTTCCCGACCAACGCGAGGGCCTGAGGCAGATCGGTGCCGGAAGCCAACAGAAGCCGCATCGTCGCCGCGAACTGGCTCAAGCTCGATTCCCGGAAACCGGGCAACCGCCAGCGGGCCCAGCCCCGGCAGGCCGGCACCGTCAGCGCCGCGACGAACAGGACCAACAAGATGCCCAAAGCAACGGGAGGGATGATCATGGCGCTGGGGCCGCCGAGGGCGGCGGCCGGCGGGAGGACCTGTCCCTCGTAGAAGACCCAGGCGCTCGACACGGTGAGCACGCGGGAAATGTGGGCCAGGAGCAGCGACAGCCCCAGACTGGCGACCAGCACAATGGCCGGGTAGACCATGAGGGCCTTCAGCCGTGTCCAGACCAGATGCCGCCGCTGGTAGTAGTCGGCCAGCAAAGTCAGCATGTCCGGCAGGTTGTTGCCCTGGGCGCCCACCTGGACCAATTGCTGATAAAGCTCGGGCAGGCGGCGACGCGGCAGGGCGTCGCGCAGCGGGGTTCCTTTCGCGAGGTCAGCCTGAAGTTGTTCGAGCTCCTGGCGCAGGGCGCCGCGCCGCAGGTTCGCGGACAACTGCTTCAGGGCGCCCTCGAGGGGAATGCCGCTGCGCAGCATGCCGGCCAGTTGCTGGTTCAGAAAGGCGAACTCATCCAGTTTCATAAGCCAAACAGCCGCTCCAATTCTTGCTGGTCGGACAATCCTGCGGCGACAAGATCACGCGCCGCCAACAGCAGGCTGCGCCCCGGCTCGATCGCCTCCGGACCGGTCGCTCTGAGTTGGCGTTGCAGGGTCGGGTCCAGCCGCACCCATTCAGCCAACGGCAGCCGTCCGCGATAGCCGGTTTGCAGGCACGACCCGCAACCGCGCCCCTGGCAAGAGGCGCAGCAGCGCCGCATCAGACGCTGATTCACCACCAGCGCGACCGCCGATGCCACGGCGGCGTGGTCAGGGCACATGGCCATCAGACGTTCAAACACGCCGCGACACGATCCCGCGTGCAGGGTGGAAACCACCAGATGTCCCGTCAGAGCCGCCCGCACCGCCAGTGTCGCCGTCTCGTCGTCGCGGATTTCGCCCAGGACCAGCACCTGCGGGTCCTGGCGCAGGAGGTGACGCGCCGCCACGGCAAACGTCAGCCCTCGCGCCTCGTTCACCTCCGTCTGCATCACGCCGGAGAGGATCTGCTCGACCGGGTCCTCGACCGTGATGACATGTCGTCCTCCGCCTGCGGCCAGCGCGTCGAGACAGGCATAAATGGTCGTCGTCTTGCCGCTTCCGGCTGGCCCTGTAAGCAGCAGCAGGCCGGTTTCCTGCCGCAGGAATGCCCGGACTTGAGTCAACAGGGGCTCGGGCAGCCCCAGTTCCTCCAGAGTGCGGACTCCCGCCTGGCTGAAGAGCCGCAGGACCACTTTCTCGCCGCGCACGGTCGGGTAAGTCGAGACCCGGATGTCACCGCGGGCGCCGCTGTCAGAGCGGTTCATGCGCCCGTCCTGGGGCAGCGTGTCCTGGTAGGTCTTGAGCCGCGCCAGGAACTTGATGCGGCCGACGACGCGCTCTCCCAGGCTGCCGTCAAGGGTCGTGACCGGGGTCATCAGACCATCCAGGCGATAGGCCACCTCCGCCTGGTCGCCGGTCCAGTGCAGGTGAATGTCGCTCGCCCCGACCGCCTCGGCTTGCTCGATGAGCCGCGACAGCGCCTCGGGGGCCTGGGTGGTGTCGTTCACGTCGTCTGCTCTGTTGGACCGCGCCGGTCGACGTTCGGCACGAGAATAAGTCGGTTGCTGTCGAAGCCTGGCGACTGGCTTTCTGGTGCGACCGTCTTTCGATCCGTCTGACCGGTCACCGTTCGATGGTGAAGAGATGGGTGGAATCCCTCACCGGTCGGGAGCGGAACACTGTTGCGGAATCCGGCGACCGTGCCACAATGCGCCCCATGGCAATTCGGGTTCTCGTCCTCGAAGAGCCGTCCATCAATCGGGCCGGCATTCGGAGCCACCTGCAGACCGATCCGGGGATCGACCTGCTGGGGGAGACTGCGGATCTGGGCGCTGCCCTGAGCGCCGTGGCCGCCGGTCGCCCAAGCGTGGTGATTCTGGGGGCTCGCTTCTACCGGAAGCACGGGGACGCGGCGTTGCGCCGCCTGCTCAGGATCCCGCAGCCGCCGGCCATGCTCGTCTTGACGGAGCACGAGGATGCCTGCATCGCCGAGCGGGCCTTCCGTGGCGGCGCCCTGGGTTTTCTGTCCAATGAAGTCGATGCGCCGACCCTGGCGGCGGCGGTGCGGCAGGTGGCACGTCGGGAGATCGTCCTGGATCAGCGTTTGGGGACGACATTGTTGCGCCGTCTTGCGGGCGGGGCCCGCGTCTCCCAAGAGACCCCTGATCGTGTCTTGTCTCGGCGCGAGATCGAGGTGTTTCGGCTCAGCGGCCAGGGGATGAAGGCAAAGGAAATCGCGGCCGAGTTGGACATTAGCCCCCGGACGGTGGATGTGCATCGGGCCAACATACGCGTCAAGCTGGGGATCCACGGCACCCACGAGTTGATGCGCACGGCCATGGAGTGGGAACATCAGCGCCGACACGAGAGGCGACTGCTGAGCTTGTGCGATGATGGCGCCCCGCTCCTCCTGGTCGAGGACGACGAGGTGGACATCCTCAGCGTTCAAAGGGCGCTCCGGGAGTCGGAGATAAAGGCGCGACTCGTCGTGGCGCGCTCGGCCGAGGAAGCGCTGCGCTTCCTACGATCGCCCGAGCACCCGCGGCCAAGGCTGATTTTGCTGGACCTGAAAATGCCGGGAATGAACGGCGACGAGTTCCTGGCTGAACTGCGGCGCGATCGCGCCTTGCAGAATCTGCCGGTCGTGGTGCTCACAGGCTTGGGGCTCGAAGAAGACCGCGCCCGCATGTACGCCCTGGGCATCTCCGGCTACCTGATCAAACGCTCGAACTCGACCGAGTTTGCCGAGATGATCGGCTTGTTGGCCCAGTATTGGAGCATCAACGAGCCGCCACCCCCAGTCGCCGTCAGGAGTTAGATGGATTCGCACGCTTCCGATCGTGACCTGAAAGCCCTGCCGCACGACCACGGCCAGGTCATCCGTTTGCTCATCCTCGATCCGTGGTTCCGGAGAGTGCTGGCGCTCATCGTCCTGGTCTTCTCCGTGGTGGCTCTGGCACTCCCCAAGGTCTGGCGCATGACGCCCCCCGGCTTCGAGCCTCCCGTGCGCGTGAGCCTGCTCAACATGGCGCAGGCGTGGCAACTGCGCCGATCGGCGCAGAAGCTGGCGGCCCAGGGCGCCCAAGAAGAAGCCGCCGCCGCCTGGCGCGCCGCGGCGGCGAAGAACATGGGCGACTTGCCAACCGTCCGCCAGGCCCTGAGTGCCACTGCGAATCTGCCTGACGTCTCGCGCGCGGTTCTCACCCAGGCAGCCAGACTGCCACCCTGGTTGTTCGCCCTCGGCGGCACAAATCAGCAGGACATCGGATTGGTGGCCCGGTTGTTCGACCGATCCGGGAGGTTAGACCAGGTCTATGACCTCCTGCACCCGAGTCGAGACCAACTCTCCCACGAGAATGAGGTGCTCTATCTCAAGGCCCTGCTGGATCGAGGGGATGGCGTCGCCTACGCGGCTCGATGGGAACGGCTGGGGACCGAGTTGGCCAAAGACCCCACTTTGGCCCTCTACCATACCGCCTACCTCGCCGGGTGGGGCCCTCTGGCCGTTCGCGACGACGCCCGGCGGCGTCTGGCGCAAGCCGCAGAAGAACCAGGCGAGCGGATCCTGGCAACGCGCCTGCAGCTTCTCGACTATGCGCAGGCCCAGGATATTGAGGACTATGCCGTCGCGTTGGAGCGCCTGGTCGAATCCCGAGCCGACCGGCTGCGCGATCATCTCTGGCTGTGGAGGTTGCTGGAGCTCTCGGGTCAGGGCGATGCGGCTCGGACCCTGGCAAGACAGGAAGCCGACAAGCCGCATGACGCGAAGGACACAATCGCTCTGGCGGACGCGTTGGATGGACTCGGGCTGAGTGATCAGGCACACGCAGTCCTCCGCCAGTACACTTTGCGACAAGGCGGCGACGGCCTCCGTGCCACGCAGGCGGTATGGCTGAAACGCGGGGCCTCGCTCAGCGCCGCCAGCGACTGGCGCGGCCTGTTGGAAATGGTGGAAGAACTGCGGACCTTACCCCTCGCGTTCGGCGAGTTGGGTGGGTGGGCCGATTTCATCGAGGGGCGGGCGCACCACGAGACTGGGCCATGTCGAGCAGGCCCGGGCAGCCATGCAGGCGGCAGTCCGAAAGTCATTTCCGTCTCCGCGAGTCGCCCTCGAAGTCGGCGTTGCATTGAAACAACTCGCCTATCTGAATGAAGCCTGGGAGGTGCTGGCCCCCCTCGAACAGGCGCTCAAGGATGAGCCGTTCTATTGGGAGGTCGTCTTCGAGCTCACCGAAAGGAAACGACAGGATCCGGTGCTCCTCCTCAAAGCGGCCCTCGAAGCCCGCCGCCTGCACCCGGGAGACGACCGCTGGGAATTCAATTACGCGGCGGCCCTCTTGATCAATCGGCAAGACCCGACCCAAGCGGTGGTTGTCACCCGCGATTTCCTGGCCCGCGCGCCGACGTCACCCTACGCCCGGGCCAACCATTGCTTTGCCCTCGCCATGAACGAACGTTGGGACGAAGCCGCCGCCCTGCTGAACACGCTGGACCCCAATCGCTTTGACGAATTCGGGCGCACCGTCTTTAACCTCTGCGCGTTCGAGATCCATCTCGGACAGAAGCGGCTCGACCTCGCCCGACTGGATGCCGCGGCAATCCACCGAGAACACTTGTTCCCGAACCAGGTCCGATGGCTCGAGAAGACCATCGAGGAAGCAGCACAGGCCCACCCCAGTGCGGAGGCAGCCCCGGCACCTTAAACGGAAACAGGACGCCACCCTCCCCCGGGCCAGCGGCGCCCGCCAACCTTCCCGAGGGGGCCCCGGAACTCCGTCCCTCGGCCTGCGTGGCGGACTCAGCAGCGGCCCACGGGCCTTCACCGCTGAAGCTGCTTCTCGAGGTAGTTCACCACCTGGCGCACGTTCGAGTCGATGCCCATCCGATCACGCACCAGGCGCCAGGCGTGCAGAACCGTGCCATGATCCCGTCCGCCGAAGGCCTCGCCGATCGTGTTCAGCGAACTCTCGGTGAGTTGCCGGGCAAGATACATGGCCACCTGGCGCGGAAAAGCGATGTTCTCCGGCCGCCGACGGCTGGTCATGTCCGCCAGGCGGATGTCATAGTGCTCGGCGACCCGTTTCTGGATGATGTCGATGGTGATGGCGTGGCGGCCCTCCTCGTGCAGCAACTCGCGGAGCTGATGCTCCACGACATCCAGCGTGACCGGCTTGCCCGCCAGCGACGCGTACGTTGCCACGCGGATCAGCGCGCCTTCGAGCCGACGGATATTCGATCGGATCCGCTGGGCCAGGAAATCGATGACCTCCTGCGGCAGGCTGACGTTGAGGCTCTGCTCTTTCTTGCGCAGAATTGCGACACGCGTTTCGACATCCGGCGGCTGCAGGTCCGTCACCAGACCCCACTCGAACCGAGACATCAGCCTGTGCTCGAGATTCTGGATCTCGCTTGCCGGCCGATCGCAGGTGAGCACGATCTGCCGATGCGCTTCATGCAGCGCGTTGAAAGTGTGAAAAAACTCCTCCTGGATCCGCTCCTTGTTCGCCAGAAACTGAACATCGTCGATCAACAAAACGTCGGTCAGCCGGTACTTCTTCCGAAACCGCACAAGCTGGTTGGTCTGGATGGCGTCGATGTACTCGTTGGTGAATTTCTCGGAGGACAGATAGGCGACCCGAGCGCCCTTTCGATGTTGGGCCGCATGCTGTCCAATGGCATGGAGCAGGTGGGTCTTTCCCAACCCCGTCCCGCCATAGACGAACAACGGATTGTAGGAACGCCCCGGCGCCTGCGCGACAGCCAACGCCGCGGCGTGCGCGAAGCTGTTGGTGCTCCCCACCACAAACGTGTCAAAGGTGTTGTTGGGATTGAACGGTGACTCGCGCGTGGTCGAGACTGCCGCCACCTGCGCATGAGCCGCTTCCTCCGGACGCGGAGACGGGCGCTCGCCCGCCGCCGGCCCCGCAAGGCCGGACCCCACAACAAACCGGACGCGCCGAGGAGAACTGGTCACGTGCGACACCACCTCCTGCAGCAGACCCAGATAGTTGTCCTTCAGCCACAATTCGCAGAAGTCATTCGGAACCTCCAACGCGAGCTCCTCATCCGTCATTTCCTTCGGACGCAGATGCGAAAACCACAGGTTGTAGATGTCCGGATTGAGCATCCCCCTGAGGATCGACTGGGCCGAGCACCAGGTCTTCTCAATTGAAGTTTGCATGAGACGTTAACGATCCAGGCTTGCGCCAGAGACAGTTTTATTCACCACCGTTGACCGGCTGCGCGTAACGTCCCGTTTTGCAGCGGCTTAACTCTCCTCCACCGGCAGCGAATGCGGATCGCTCGCCCCGAAAAACACAAAAACCTGCCGAAACTCGATTGTCAGATTCGTAATACATTGCACGCAAGCATGTTGCATGCTGGCTTGTTGTGGTCTCTGGAGTCCTCACGGAAATCAGTAATGATGGTCAATGGCTGCTTCGGTTACGCGGCAGCGTTTCTAGGCAAGGCAGACAGCGAAGACCAGCACAACATATTAACTATTGTCCACGTGTTATTCACAAGCTTCTCCTCGCGCCCCTGGCGAGGCCTCGGGCGCGCGCCGGACGCCTCGGATTCTCAATTACAGCACCGCGCCCGCGACACCCCTGCTCCGGCGATCCCGACCAAGCCTCGAGTCCTCGAACCCCGGAACAAATGCGCAGGCTAGACAGCCTCCTCGTCCGTTTCGCCGGTGCGAATCCGAACGACCTTTTCAACCGGACTGACGAATACCTTCCCATCACCAATTTTACCCGTCTTGGCGGCTTTGACGACAGCCTCGACAGCCCGAGGCACCAGGGCGTCGGCGATGACAAGCTCAAGCTTGATCTTGGGGAGGAAGTCGACCGTGTACTCGCTGCCGCGGTAGATCTCCGTGTGGCCCTTCTGTCGTCCGAACCCCTTGACTTCGCTGACGGTCATGCCCTCGACCCCCATCTCGGCCAGTGCTTCTTTGACGTCTTCGAGTTTGAAGGGTTTGATGATTGCCTCAATCTTCTTCATGGCAGTCGGCGGGAAGACAACCTGAGCTAGGCTTCGCCTCAGACCGGCGAGGCCTGTGAACGACTCGCGGCCGCTGGGTGTCCACCACGATCAGCAGCGCCCGACGCCTCGCTGCCGAGAATCGTTGACCCCTTCAAAACGGCGCACAAAATCGACTTGTTGACAACACGTCTGACCGGTCGAGGATTCTAGCGAGCGAAGACTTCGTGTAAACAGCAAAGTCAATCGAGTTTCACCCGGCCGCATTCGCGCGCGCATCAACCGACTTTCACGGTCGGTTCCTGTGAGCCGCGGACAAGCGGGCGCCGACATTGCCACCCAAGATCCCATGGCGGAGATTCAATCTACGCTAATTGTGTGAAGTGATAGAACTAATATATTACGGTATCGCTTGACTTGTGGAGTCGATTGTGGTCTTGTTTCGCGTTCACAGGCGGCTCTTGGGCGAGTTCGTCTCTGTTTTGTGATCTTTGAATGCCCAAACGAATTTTCGATCGTGATTACGTACCGGTTGCGGTCGAGATGTCCCCATCATTCCCTCAGTTGTACTCTGAAAATTCCCCCGGGTTCGAGAACCATCCCCTGGTTCCGAACCCGGTTCGTTTTTATGGCTGCAGGCTAGGTTCATGTTCGTTTATCCCAGACTTTACGATGTGATCGTTGTTGGTGCAGGGCACGCGGGCGTTGAGGCCGCACTCGCATCAGCAAGAATCGGCTTGGAGACTCTGCTGATAACGATAAACCTGGATTGTTTGGGTCAAATGTCCTGCAATCCCGCCATTGGCGGATTGGCCAAAGGACAGCTTGCCCGTGAAATCGACGCGCTCGGCGGAGAAATGGGTCGGAACACCGATATGACCGGCCTGCAGTTCCGCTTGCTCAATAGCAAGAAAGGCGCTTCTGTTCGTGCTCCAAGAGCTCAGTGCGACAAGAAGGCCTATCAGTTCCGCCTCAAAGGCGTCTGCGAAGCACAACTGGGACTCGATTGCCGACAAGCCCAAGTCTCAGGAATCGTCGTCGAGTCCGGCGCCGCCACCGGTGTGGATACGACATTGGGGATTCGGTTCAAAGGAACCTGCGTCATCGTTACTACCGGCACGTTCCTCCGCGGCCTTATGCATATTGGCCTTAATCAACAGGCAGGAGGACGCTCCGGTGAGCTCGCATCGGAAGGTTTGTCTCAATCTCTTCAACGCCTCGGTTTTGAACTTAAACGCCTAAAGACCGGGACACCACCAAGAATCCTCCGCCGATCCATCGAATTCTCTAGGACGGAACCTCAGCCTGGCGATGATCCCCCCCCGTTCTTCCATTTCTGGGGCGAAGGAGATTTGTTCCACGTGGAACATTCTGGTGGCGACTCTGGCGTTCATCGTCGGTACCCGCCCGGCTCAGTCCTAAGCCGAATTGGCCAGCAGCTCTGCTGTCACGTGACTTTCACCACAGAGAGAACGGCTCGGGTAATACGAAAGAACCTCGACAAATCGCCACTCTATTCTGGCATCATCCAAGGCACCGGGACCCGATACTGCCCTTCTATCGAGGACAAGATCGTCAAGTTCCCAGAGAAGGAACGGCACCAGATCTTCCTAGAACCCGAGGGTATCGACACGGAGGAAATCTACGTCAACGGTTTTTCAACCAGCCTGCCTTATGAGGTCCAGATCGACATGGTGCGCACGATTGTCGGCTGCGAGAACGCGGAGATCATGCGTCCAGGTTACGCGATCGAGTACGATTTCGCGCCGCCAACGCAGTTGCTTCCATCGCTCGAGACCAAACTCTGTAGGAATCTGTTCTTCGCGGGACAGATCAATGGGACCTCAGGATACGAGGAGGCCGCTGCACAGGGCATCATGGCGGGTATCAATGCCGCGCGGCGTGTCCGTGACAAGCCTCCCGTCATCCTCAGGCGGGATCAAGCCTACATTGGCGTGCTAATCGACGATCTTGTCACCAAGGGGACGATGGAACCATACCGGATGTTTACATCGAGGGCAGAGTATCGCTTGCTGCTCCGACAAGACAATGCGGACCAGAGGTTATCGGAAATCGGTCATGCAGTTGGCCTCTTGTCGGAACTCGACTATCTGGCATTTAAGAAACGTCAGGAGGCAATACAGAATGAACTTGTGCGGTTGCGGCAGACGCGGATCGGGGCCATTACCCTCGAATCCATGCTGCGAAGACCAGAAGTTGCCTACAAGGACCTTCCATCTGGACGGTCTGACCTTCCGGAAACATCTGTCCTGCAAATCGAGGCAACAGTGAAATACTCAGGATATATCGATCGACAACAGAATGAAATCGACAGGTGTAGGGTCATGGAGGGAAAGGCCATTCCCGATTGGCTTGACTACGACAAGATTTCAGGATTAAGGACTGAAGCTCGAATGAAACTCAAACAAGTGTGTCCAGTCACGGTCGGACAGGCATCGCGCATCTCCGGCGTCTCCCCCGCAGACATCAGTCTGCTCCTGGTCCGGATGAAGCGCGGTCCAGATGCATCGTGATGTGATCTGCTCAAACTACAAACCAGCCTCAGCAGCCTCAGCCACAATCTCATATCGGAAACTAAATACAATAACTAACTGAGTATACTAATATATGTTAGTATGTCAAAGATGTTATATAATAATACAGTTATGCAGCCAATTCTCTATCCTATGCATCGTCGGCAGTCTGTGATGCCACGCCGCGAGTTCGTCAGGCAGAGCGCAACGGTTCTCGCCGCCGGCGCGCTGCTCCATCCATCGCATGCCTCGTCGGATGCGAGTTCTCGAGCCCGCGGCATCCATTTTGGCTCCTGCACCGTCGGTCTCGACCAGGCACGCCAAGCCGGCCTGGACGGGGTCGAAGTGGGGGTCGGCGCCGCCGCCGACCGACTCGACATCGCCGATCCTTCTGTGCGCCAGAGGTTTCGCGACCAGATGAGCCAGACCGGATTGCCGATCTGCTCGTTCATGATGGGGCTTCTGAACTCACATCCATTGGCCACCGATCCGCGCGCACCGGCTTGGCTCGAACAGAGCATCGAAGCCGCTCGTGACCTCGGGGTGCGCGTCATCCTGGTTGCATTCTTCGGTGCTGGCGACCTGCTCGACGCCAACGAAAAGTTGAAAGAGGCGGACGTGGAAGCGGCAATTCGACGCCTGAGATCGGCAGCCCCTCGAGCGAAGGACGCTGGCGTTACCCTGGCTGTCGAGAACTACCTCGACGGCGCCCAGAACGCCCGCATTCTGGAACGTATCAATCACGAATCCGTCCAGATCTACTTCGATGTGTACAACACCGGCGTCACCAAAGGACACAACGTGCCAGCCGATATCCACCTCCTTCGCGGACGCATTGCCCAGTTCCACTTCAAGAACGGACCGGACTACCTCGATAGCGGGAAACTTCAGTTCGGGCCGATCGCCGCGGCGATTCAGAAGATCGAGTACCAAGGGTGGATTGTCCTCGAGACTTCGAGTCCGTCCAAGAACGCCGTTGCCGATGCCAGGCGCAATGTGGATTATGCGCGCAAGCTCTTCGCCTGACGTCTTTTCTGCCGCCCACGATGAGGGCGGGGCATAACCGCCTCGCTGACATCAGTTTGCGGCAGGACCTCTTCGTCGATCGGATGCAACTCCCCGGTGGGCAGCACCCGGAACCGTTCCCCGCGCCACTCGACGCGGTCTCCCAGGAAGGCCAACGCCCAGATCACCCCCTGCAGCAAGTCTTTGACCGGGACCAGCCACAACCACCAACCGTGGACGCCCGAGCGGGTCAGCCGCAATTGGCTGTCCCACGCCGTCGCCAGCCGGACTGCCAGACACAGCGCAGCCCCCGCCCACGCGATTGGACGGGGATCTGCCAGCACCCAGAGCAGCGGCCAAACCGTGGTATTGCTCAGAACACTCGCCGCGTAGGGCCCGGGGCGGCAGACCCGGACCGTTCGAGCCCATCGGATCTGATGCTGCCAGACGGCCCGCCAGCTTCGAGGCGCTTCGCGGCATGTGACCACAACCGGGCAGAGAACGATGCGAGCGTTTCGTCCCGCCACGCGTCGGCCCAGCTCGTAGTCGTCCGCCAGCACGTTCGCCAGTGCGGCGAACCCGCCTGCTTTGCGCACGTGGCGACACCGCACGGCGAGCGCGGCGCCAAGAGCGAATTGCAGGGACCGGAACCGGCGCGACTGCAGCACACTGCCCCAGAAATCGGCGTTCACGCCGACGGCTTCCCAGCGCATGGCAAGCGCGGGGGAGGAACTCAGGGCGTAAAGGCAGTGCGCCAAGCCCACGCCTGGATCCTCGAGAGGCGCGACCAAATTCCGGAGAAAATCCGGCGGGACTTGGACATCGGCGTCGCTCACGACCCAAAGGGCATGGACGGCGCGACGTTCGAGGTGGGCCAGGGTCGAGACCTTGGCGTTCGCGCCCAAGCGTTGGGGGCACACAGCCAGCTCGAGATCCGTTCGGGGGTACTCGGTTTTGAGCTTGCGCACGACCGCCGCCGCCGGATCGTCGGCGGACCCGACACCGAACAGGACTTGGACCTTGCCTGGGTAGTCCTGGTTCAGCCAACTGCGCAGGCAGGCTTCCGTCTCGGCGTCGCACCCTTTGAGCGGCTTGAGCAGTGTGAGTGGCGGGGAGAACACCGTCTGGGCGATCCGCCGATGCAGCGGAAAGCACCGTGTCTCGACCCAGTGCCAGAGGGTCAGGACGAGGCTCAAGGCCGAGATCGCGCCGAGGAGGATGGCAATCATCGCCGAACGAGGCGCGCCTCAGACCAAGCCAGATCTTCAGCTCCTAGAATCCTTGAAATCCCAAACATGTTGCGATCAAGTCAAGTTTGGCCTTCACCCCTATCCCTTTCGTTTCGCAAGGACTCTAAATCTTTCCGCTCCTGCGTCGCGGAAAGATGCGGCCCCGCTGCGCGGGGCTCGAGCAGGATCGACAACATGTTGGTGGATGTTTGCTGACAAGGGGCTAAAAGGCATCCGCGGCCAGGACCCGCATGATTTCCTCGATTGTGGTTTCCCCTCCCAACGCGCGGCGCAGGCCGTTCTGCCAGAAGGTCTGCATCCCTTGCTGGATCGCAACTTGTTGGAGGGCGCGGGTCGGCATCTTCTGCAAAACGGCCTCGCGCAGGACTTCGTCGACTTCGAGCATTTCCGTGAGCGCCGTGCGGCTGGCATAACCGGTCTGCAGACACCGCTCGCAGCCCTCACCGTGCCGCAGGGCGGCATCCGCCAAGGCTTCTGCCGGGAAGTACTTCATCAGGGCGGGTTCGGGCTGGTAAGGCACCGAGCAATCCGGGCAATTGGTCCGGATCAGGCGCAGGCCCAGCACGCCGCTAATGGCGGAGGCGAGGAGGAAAGGCTCGAGTTCCATGTTGATCAGGCGGGCGAACACCCCGCAGGTGCCGCCTGCATGAATCGTGCTGATCACCAGATGTCCCGTCAGCCCCGCCTGAACGGCGATGTTGGCGGTTTCCGGATCGCGGATCTCGCCAATCATGATCACCTGCGGGTCCTGGCGCATGAGGGAACGCAGGGCGATGGGATAGGTGAATTCGCGCGCCGGTCTGACCTGAGCCTGGCTGATCATGGCCAGGTTGAACTCGACGGGGTCCTCGACCGTGCTGATGCTGACGGTGGGGCCGTGCCGGTTGACGAGGTGATTCAACGCCGAGTAGATCGCCGTGGTCTTGCCGCAGCCCGTTGGTCCCGTCAGCAATAACAAGCCGTTGGGTCGGGACAGCAGCCGGACGAACGCCCGCAGAGTGTCCTGCTCGAACCCGAGCGTCGCCATGTCGAAGCTCCGGTTCCGAGGATCGAAGATGCGGACGACGATCTTCTCTCCGCGCACGGTGGGGAAGACCGAGATGCGCAACTCGACGCCGCCGAATTCGGTGCTCGCCGGGACATGGCCTTCCTGGGGCAAGTCGTTCTGATAGGAGATCAGGCTGGCCATGATCTTGAGGCGCCCGGCCACCTTGTCGATCAAGTCCAGCGGCAGGTGGGCCAGCTCGACCAGCACCCCCGACAGCCGAATGCGCACCGCCACGCTGCTTTCCCACGGTTCAATGTGGATGTCGCTCGCGCCTGCCCGAGCGGCATCGAGGATCAGGCAGTTGACCAGGCGCCCCACTTCGAGGTCCTGGCCCTCGGCAACCGATTGCAGAAACCGTGTTGTCTCGTTCATGCCTCTTCCCTGACCTGCCCGTGGATCCCGCCCCGATCGAACCCTGCTCGCGCCGATTCCGCAAGCCTGAACCTCGGCCTGAACCTCGGCCATTCTCTTGGGTTTCCCCGGCACCACCCAGGACGTGGATGTCTTCCCGGCGCGGTCTCCCGAGAACGGAAGACGCATCGTCTCCGCCCTGCGGAAGATCGGGTTCGAGATCGGCCCGGATTTGGAGAGCGAGATTGTGTACCATGCCCCGGCAACCGGGTGCGCGGTCGAGTTGCCCAACGGCTACCGGAACGGCTGGGTCAACGGACGCGGCGAGTGCATTGTGACCGACAGCGTCAACTTCAATCCCAACGTCGAACTCGAGAGGCATTGGCAGAAGCTCGAACGTCAGGAGCCGTGATCGACCCGGGCCCGCCTACACCCCATACAGATCGAGAGACCAGAACCATGAACGCCATCCGTCCACTCGTCACAGCCAGCCTCGCGATTCCGAGTCTTCCGCCGACGCCGAGGGTAGGGCGGGCACTCCGCTGCCCGCCGGGACTGCGGCGCGCACGGAGTGACGCGCCCTACCCGTCCCTCGGTCCCCTGCGGCGCGCACGGAGTGACGCGCCCTACCCGTCCCTCGGTCCCCTGCGGCGCGCACGGAGTGACGCGCCCTACCCGTCCCTCGGTCCCCTGCGGCGCGCACGGAGTGACGCGCCCTACCCGTCCCTCGGTCCCCTGCGGCGCGCACGGAGTGACGCGCCCTACCCGTCCCTCGGTCCCCTGCGGCGCGCACGGAGTGACGCGCCCTACCCACCGTCACGACGCTGACGCGCGGGCGGAGCCTGCGGCAAGGCGGCCGGTTGCCGCGCTGCGCTCTGCCGAGACGCCGCTACGGGCCGCTTTGCGCCCGGCTTGGCTCGGTGGACTGCTTGCGGCCACGGTCGTTGCACTGTTCGTCTCGAATCCGCCAATCTCTCTCGCACAGACCCCGACGGCTGACGACGTCAATCCGGGGGTCGATAACGACGTCTCTGGTTGATGTGCACTTTGCCTGGCTGGGGAGCACTCCCAACCACCTCCTCCATAGGGTTATCCCGCGAAGGAGTTCAAGAGCCGCATCCTCATCGCTGACTACCGCCGCACTCGTGCCGCCTCCCCCTTCATCAGTCTCTCGATGTCGGCCTGACTCGCCATCGAGGTGTCGCCTGGGGTGGTCATGGCGAGTGCGCCATGGGCGGCGCCGCACTCGACGGCTTGCTGCGGGTCGCCCGTGGTCATCAGCCCGTAGATAAAGCCCGCGGCGAAGCTGTCGCCGCCGCCGACGCGGTCGAGAATCTCGAGGTCTCGATACGACCGGCTTTCGTGGAACTGACCGTTCATCCAGGCGATCGCCGCCCAGTCGTTGCGCGTTGCGGTGGAAGCGGCGCGCAGGGTGGTGGCGGCCGCCTGGAAACTGGGATAGGCGCGCACCGCCGTCTCGATCATCCGTTTGAACGCCGCGACATCGAGGCGGAGCAGGCGGTCATCGGCGCCTTCGACCCGGAAGCCGAGACAGGCGGTGAAGTCCTCCTCATTGCCCAACATGACGTCCACGTATTTGGCGATTTCGCGGTTCACCTCCTGGGCGCGCTGCGGACCGCCGACGCTCCGCCAGAGGCTGGGCCGGTAGTTCAGGTCGTACGAGACCACGGTGCCGTGCTGCTTCGCCTTCTGGACGGCTTCGAGAACCAGTTGCGGCGTCGTGTCGCTGAGCGCCGCAAAAATGCCGCCTGTGTGAAACCACCGTACCCCCAGGCGACCGAACAGGTGGTCCCAATCGAAGTCCCCGGGCCGGAGTTGGCTGGCGGCGGTGTGCCCCCGATCAGAGACGCCCAGCGCGGCGCGAACCCCGAAGCCGCGTTCGGTGAAATTGAGCCCATTGCGCGCGGCGCGTCCGACCCCGTCAAATGGGATCCATCGGATGAAGCGGGTGTCCACGCCGCCCTGGAGAAGGAAGTCCTCGAGCAGGCGGCCGACCTCGTTGTCGACGAACGCCGTGCACACCGCCGTCCGCAAACCGAAACAGCGTCGCAGTCCGCGGGCGACGTTGTATTCGCCGCCCCCTTCCCAGACATGGAACGTTCGGGCGCAGCGGATGCGCGTCTCGCCCGGATCCAGGCGGAGCATGACTTCACCCAGCGCCAGCAGATCGAATTGGCAGGCATCGGCCGGTCGGAGCGTGAGCGTTGGCATAGAAGGCGGAGATTGGCTGTGGCGGTCTGTGTCGTTCCGGGGAGAGTGCCGCGAAAAGCCGGCGGACACAACGCCGGAGTCTTGACCCCCACTGAGGGCGCCCTCTATAAACGCCACGCGCGTGAACACACCGCACATCCAGAAAGAGCTTATGCATTCAGCGAAGTCCGTCTCGATCAGTCCAACCGGAGAAGAGTTTCACCTGCCCACGCCACAAGACTATCAGGAGGAGTTTGTCCGACTCGAACAACTCGCCCGCGCGCAGCGGCAGCAGGGACGCGAGGTGGTGGTGGTGGTCGGAATCGGGTTCGTGGGGGCGGTGATGGCCGCGGTGGTGGCCGACGCGCGCGACAAGAAGACCGGGCGACCGAACAAGTTCGTCATCGGGATGCAGCGGCCAAGCCCGCGCAGCTTCTGGAAGATCCCGCTGCTCAACCGGGGGATCTCGCCTGTCAAGGCCGAAGACCCGGAGGTGGACGCGCTGATCGCGCGCTGCGTCAAGGAGAGCAAGACACTCATCGCCACCTACACCGAGGAGGCGCTCAAGCTGGCGGACGTGGTGGTGGTGGATGTCCAGTGCGATTACCTGAAGGAATCGCTCGGGGACGTGCGGACCGGCGCGGCGGACATGGAAGCGCTCGAAGCTTCGATCGGCACCATCGCCGAACGCATTCCGCCCGAGGCGCTGGTCCTGATCGAGACGACGGTGGCCCCCGGCACCACCGAGCAGGTGGCCTACCCGATCATGAAGAAGATCTTCGAGCGCCGCGGGATTCGCCTCCGAACCGCTGCTGGCCCACAGCTACGAGCGCGTCATGCCCGGCCGCAACTACGTCGCCTCGATCCGCGATTTCTGGCGCGTCTGCAGCGGCATCAACGAAGCGGCGCGCGCGAAGGTGGTCCGGTTCCTCAACGAGGTCCTGAACACCGAGAAGTACCCGCTCACCGTGCTGGACCGGCCCATCGAGTCGGAGACCGCGAAGATCGTCGAGAACAGCTACCGGGCCACCATCCTGGCCTTTCTGGACGAGTGGTCGCTGTTCGCCGAACGCAACGGCGTCGACCTCAAGAAGGTGATCGAGGCCATCAAGGTCCGGCCCACCCATTCGAACCTGATCTTTCCCGGGCCGGGCATCGGCGGCTACTGCCTGCCCAAGGACGGCGGCCTGGGCATGTGGGCCTACAAACACATCTTCGGCTGGGAAGACGACATCTTCAAAATCACCCCCGCGGCGATCGACATCAACGACACCCGCGCGCTCCACGCGCCCCAGTTGATCCGCGACGCCCTGCGCAACATGGGCAAGCCGCTCGCCGCCGCCGAGGTCCTCATCCTGGGCGCAGCCTACCGCGAGGATGTGGGCGACACCCGCTACAGCGGTTCGGAAGTCATGGTGCGCAAACTCGCCGAGATGGGGGCCGACGTGAAGGTCCATGACCCCTACGTCGAGCATTGGTGGGAACTCGAGGCCCAGGACACCTACCCGCACCCGGGCTACAGTCTGAAGCGGTTCTTCCATCGCCAGGAACAACTCAAGAACCTGCGGATCGAGCACGACCTCGGAACGGCCCTCAAAGGCGTCGACGCCGTCGTCTTCGCTGTCCGGCACCAGCAGTACCTCAAGCTCGATCCGGACGACGTCTTCCGCCAGGTGGGCAAGCCGTTCGCCGTCGTGGACTGCTTCTGCATCCTGAACGACGCCCAGATCCGCCGCTACCTCGAACTGGGCTGCGAGGTCAAGGGCATGGGCCGCGGCCACATCAAACGCATCAAGGATTCCCTGGGCGGCACGGTGCGCGGCTGACCCCGACCGCCCGTTCCCGCGCGCCCCGCAGGGCGCACCGGGGACCGGTCTACTCGCGCAGTTCCATCGGCACGTAGTCGCGTCGGGCGGGCCCGGTGTAGACCTGGCGGGGCCGGTAAATCCGGCCTTTCGGGTTGTCCATGATCTCCTTGAAGTTGGCGATCCAACCCGGCATGCGGCCAATGGCGAAGATCACGGTGAACATCTCGAGCGGAATCCCGACCGCCCGCATGATGATGCCGCTGTAGAAATCGACATTCGGATAGAGCTTCCGCTCGATGAAGTACGGATCGTTGAGCGCCGCTTCCTCGATCCGTTTGGCGATGTCGAGCAGGGGATCGCTGATTTCCATGCGACCGAGGATGCGGTCGCAGGCTTTCTTGATGATCGCCGCCCGGGGATCGTAGTTTTTGTAGAGCCGGTGTCCGAAACCCATCAAGCGCTTGCCGTTCTGCTTGTCCTTGGCGGCGGCGATGAACTTCGAGCCGTCGTCGCCCTCATTGTAGATCTGTTGGAGCATCTCGACCACCGCCTGATTGGCGCCGCCGTGCAAGGGCCCCCAGAGCGCGCAGACACCCGCCGCCGCACAGGCAAACAGGTTGGCCTGACTCGAAGCCACCATCCGCACCGTGGCGGTCGAGCAGTTCTGTTCGTGGTCGGCGTGCAGGAGGAAAATCAGATCGAGCGCGCGCACGATCTCCGGCTGCAAATCGTACTCCTCGTACGGATTCGAGAACATCATGTGCAGGAAATTGGCGGTGTACTTGTAGGCCCGCTTTGGATAGATGATCGGCAAGCCGCGCGACTTCCGATACGAAAAGGCCGCGATCGTGCGCACCTGCGAGATGAGCCGCGCCGCGTGCACGTCGAACCGTTCGGCATTGCGCGGGCCGTTCAGACCCGGATAAAAGCAACTGCTCGCGTTGATCATCGCCGACAAGATCGCCATCGGATGACCCGTCGAGGGAAACCCCTCGAAATGATACTTCATGTCTTCATGAAGGTTCTCATTGTCGGTCAACAGGTCCGAGAATTGCCTCAGTTGGGCGCGATTCGGGAGATGGCCGTAAATGAGAAGGTACGAGGTCTCGACAAATGTCGATTTTTCGGCCAGATCCTCGATGGGAATGCCCCGGTAATGCAGGGTCCCTTTTTCGCCGTCGATGAACGTGATGGCGCTCTCGCAGGAGCCGGTGTTCGGATAGCCCTCGTCGAGCGTCACGCATCCGGTCTGGTCCCGGAGTGAGCCGATCACGATGGCCTGCTCGCCGTGCGTGCCCCGCAGCGTCGGCAGTTCGTAAACCCGTCCGTCTAACTCCAATTTGGCTGACTTCGTCATGGATAACACTCGTTTCGCGTCGCGCAATGTTCGGCGCCCAGTGTGAAAACAAAGCGCCCTCTTGGCAAGGGATGAAAAGGCCTCAACCCCCCGCCCCGAGTTGAACCCGGACCTCCTCGAGCCGCAGGCCCCGGATGCCGACCACTTTGTGACGCGAGGTTCGCCCCCGCGCCAGGCGCAGTTGGTTGCGCGGACAGCCCAACTGCCGCGCCAGAAACCGAAGCAACTCCTCGTTTGCGGCATCGTCCACCGGCGGCGCCGCCACGCGCACCCTGAGTTCATCGCCCAGCACCCCCGCCAACTCGCTGCGCGAAGCCCGAGGTTGAACCCGCAGAGCCAGGATCACCTCCTCGCCCTGAAGACGCGCGCACCCAGTTGTCATAGGGGCAGCCGGCCAAAAAGAAGGCTCAGGCCCGACTCCGCATACGCAAAGGCCAGCCACGCCAGCGCCAAACCGAGCACCGGCACGAAATCGACCCGGCCCAGCCGCAGAGGCAGTCGCTGCAAGGGTTGCAGAAGGTTGCGTGACGTGGTCTGAACATATGCCCAGACGCTCCAAGTCCCCAAATAGAGATACGTGTTCAGCATGGCCAGCACGAGCACCCCGATGACAATCGGTTTCCAGGCCAGGATCGTGCCCAAACCCACAAGCAAGCTCTGTTGCACCAGATGCGCCGTCGAACTGGGAGCGGCCGTCATCCCATGCCGCACCAGCGCCGCATGGGCCAACCCCCAGAGCGCTGCCACCAGCAAGACCGGCGCCGCCACTTTCAGGACCGCCGGCCACGGCTCGATCCAGCCCAGATACTGCCGCACCATGTGATGCCACTGATCGCTGTCCGGCACCCGACGGTTCGCCGCCGACAGCAGCAGCAGCCAAAGATGGAACACGACCAGAACGACACCGAAGCTCAACGCCGAATAGAGAACCATCCGCCCGAGCGAAACACTGTTGAACGGCAGGCTGACGACGCCCAAATCGAGCGACGACACCCAGTCCAATTGCGATCCAACCCGCCAGTAGAACACCGACCGAATGCCCAGCAGCGCCACCAGCGCCCCCAAGTACAACCAGCGCCGCGCCGGGCGCGGCTTCGCCCGCTTCAAGACCCCCGACATCGAACCCGCCGCCGCCATCGGCGCGCCCAACCGGATGGCCCGCCACTCGAGCCACAACAGCAGTCCGGCCAGGTTCAGCAGAAAATCAACTCGGTTCATGCTTTCGTGGCTGATTCATCGGCAGCGCGGAGGGCAGTTTGGCCAGACCTCACCCAAGGTTCAACCCTCATTTCCGGACGGTCGAATCCTCAGCTTCGACCGCCCCCCCGGCCCCGCCCACTGGGCGATCGAACGACGGCCCCGCCCTCGCTGGACAATTCGCGGCCCACTGCCAATACTCCTCCCATGAATAGACGGATGCTTCTCCTGATCGCCCTGACAGGCGCGCTCCTGGCCTTTTCCAATGGCTGCATCTCCCTCAACGGCGCGGAGGTTCCCAATGCGCCTCTCCCGTTCGGGCCTGTCCCGACCGAGCGCCAGTTGCGCTGGCACGCCATGGAGTTCTACGGCTTCCTCCATTTCACGGTGAACACGTTCACCGACAAGGAATGGGGGTACGGCGACGAGAGCGAACAGGTGTTCAACCCGACGGACTTCGACGCCGACCAGATCGCGCGGACGGCGACGCGAGGCCGGGATGAAGGGGCTGATCCTCACGGCAAAACACCACGACGGCTTCTGCCTTTGGCCAAGCCGTTTCACCGAGCATTCCGTGAAGAACTCCCCCTGGCGGAATGGACGCGGCGACGTTGTGCGCGATATCAGCGAGGCCTGCCGGCGGCAGGGCCTCAAGTTCGGCGTCTATCTGTCGCCCTGGGACCGCAACCACCGGGACTACGCCCGCCCGGACTACATCGCCTACTACCGCAATCAACTGCGCGAACTCCTCACCCAATACGGCGAGCTCTTCACGGTCTGGTTCGACGGCGCCAATGGCGGCGACGGCTACTACGGGGGCGCGCGCGCGAAGCGCCAGATCGATAACCGCACGTACTACGACTGGCCGAACACCTGGGCGATCGTCCGCGAGTTGCAGCCGTTCGCCTGCATGTTCAGCGACGCCGGACCCGACTTTCGCTGGATCGGAAACGAAAACGGGATCGCCGGCGATCCGTGCTGGGCAACGCTCGATATGACCAAACCCAACCGCCACCCCGGCGGCACCAGCGAAGGGCTCAACAGCGGCGAACGCCCCGGCACGGCTTGGATCCCGGGCGAATGCGACGTCTCGATCCGCCCCGGCTGGTTCTATCACCCCAGCCAGGACGATCAGGTCAAAACACCCCGGCAACTCCTCGATCTCTACTACAAGTCCGTCGGGCGCGGCGCTTGCCTCAACCTCAACCTGCCCCCCGACCGACGCGGGCGCATCCACGAAAACGATGTCGCTTCCCTGCGCGAGTTCCGCCGCATTCTGGATGCCACATTCGAGAAAGATTTCGCCCGCGACGCACAATGGGCCGCCAGCAACACCCGGCTCGGCGAAAGCATTTTCGCAGCCGACCGTGTCGCCGACGGCAAACAAGACACCTATTGGGCCTCGGATGACAAGGTCACCACACCCGAACTGGTTCTCGATCTGGGCCGGCCAACCCGGTTGAACGTGGTCAGCCTGCGCGAGTACCTGCCCCTGGGCCAGCGGGTCGAGAAGTTCGCCCTCGACCAGTGGCAGGACGGCGCCTGGCACGAGTTCGCCCAAGGAACCAGCATCGGAAACCGCCGCCTCGTCCGCACTCCACCGATCCTCACCGACAAGGTCCGGCTGCGGATCACCCAAGCGCCCGTCTGCCCCGCCATCGCCGAGGTCGGTTTGTTCCTCGAACCCTGATGGCAGCGCCGCGCGGCAGAGCCGCAACCAAACTGAAGGGGCCACTCGTGTACCTCTGGTGCCGGCGAACGCGCTGGTCGCCGCGCTGCGGCGGCGCTGCTGCGCAGCGCTCAGGGGATCCGAGGAGATGTACCACCAAGGTGCGTCCAAGCGAGCCCCAGATGTTCCACAGGTGACCGTGTTGGTCGAATGAGAACCTTTTCCGAACCGCACGAAGTGAGCGCATGGTGATGCAGAGGGGGATTGCGGGGCCGATCTCCAGCCTGTTACACTGCCCACTATGAAATGGCTCCACCTGGTTTGTCTCTCCACCCTGCCCCTGATGGCAGGCACACACGCCGCCGATCTGCGCATCGGCCTGATCGGGCTCGACACCTCTCACGTGACCGCGTTCACCAGCCTCATCAACGACCCGACACACAAGGACCACGTCGCGGGCGGCAAAGTGGTGGCCGCGTTCAAGGGCGGCAGCCCCGACATTGAATCGAGTTGGTCGCGGGTCGAAGGCTACACCCAGCAGCTTCAGGAAAAGTATGGGGTGAAGATCGTCGACTCGATCGAGGCCCTCTGCGCCCAAGTCGACGTCGTCATGCTCGAAAGCGTCGACGGGCGCCCGCACCTCGACCAGGTCAAACCCGTGTTCCGCGCCAAGAAGCCGGTGTTCATCGACAAACCGCTCGCCGGCACGCTGCGCGACGCGATCGAGATTTACCGCCTCGCCAAGCAACATCAGGTCCCGTGCTTCAGCTCCTCGTCCCTGCGTTACTATCCAGGCCTGGTCGAACTCAAACAGACAGACATCGGCACCATCAAAGGGGCCGTGTCGACCGGCCCCTGCCATCTCGAGTCGCATCACCCCGACCTGTTCTGGTACGGCATTCACCCGGCCGAGGCGCTCTATGCCGTCTTGGGCACCGGCTGCCAGACCGTGGTGCGCACCGCAACGCCCGACACCGACGTCGTCACAGGCGTCTGGAAGGACGGCAAAACCGGAACCCTCATCGGGATCCGCGAGGCCGCCGCGCCCTATCGCGTCACCCTCTTCGGCACCAAAGCCGTTGTGGACCAGAAACCCGGCGGCGACTATGCCCCGCTGGTCCGCGAGGTGATGAGGTTCTTCCAGACCGGTGTCGCCCCAGTCACGCCCGAGGAAACCATCGAGTTGTTCGCATTTATGGAGGCCGCGGACGAGAGCAAGCGCCAGGGCGGCAAACCGGTCCGCCTGGCGGACGTGCTGCGCCAAAACGGAATCGAGTGAACCGCTCCCGCTCGCTTCGCCTGTGCTTCTAAACGCACACTTCTCGCGGTGCCTCGTGCTGCTAATTTGCCCGAAGGCGTGGGGTGTCCCCCGGGCAGCCGGGTTGGCGCCAGCGGGCAAGCCCAGAAAACACGGCCATTGACGCGCGCAGGGGCCCGGGGCACAATGCGCCTATAAGCATAAGCAAGAACGCCAGACCAAACGTCGACGATTATGAAAACGGCACGCGTGCAGACGAAGGTTTCCCTCGCCCGAACCACGAGAACCCGGGGCGGTTTCACCCTGATCGAACTTCTGGTGGTGATTGCCATTATCGCCATACTGGCCAGCATGCTCTTGCCGGTGCTCGGCAAGGCCAAGGCCAAGGCCCAAGGCGTCATGTGCATGAACAACACCAAGCAATTGATGCTGGCCAATCACATGTACCAAGGCGACAACCGTGACGTGCTCCCCAGGTCCTATCACGGAGCCACGCCCGGAACGGATCAGCCTTGGGTGAGCGGTTGGCTGGACTGGACCACCGATTCGGACAACACCAACACCATCTTCCTGCTCGATCCTCGCTATGCTTGTTTGGCGTCGTACTTCGGCAACGCGAAGAACATCTACAAATGCCCGTCCGACAAGTACCTCTCCGGGCCACAGCGGGGCAGGGGCTGGACGGAGCGCGTCCGCAGCATCTCAGGCAACATCTGGGTCGGTGATGGAAACGCAGAGACCCAAGGGGATGCCGGCAATGTCATCTACGACCACGTGAAGAAAGCGTCCGATTTCAACAACCCCGGCCCGACGATGACTTGGGTCTACGTGGACGAGCATCCGGATAGCATCAACGACGCCGGTTGCTTCCCTCCCGCTGATGCGAAGTTCATCGATATCCCCGCGAATTACCACAACGGCGCGTGCGGCTTTGCGTTTGCCGATGGCCATTCCGAGGTGCACAAGTGGGTCGGACCGACCCTCAAAAGGCTCAAAATCAATGCCCGGGACGGAGCCTATCAACTCAACATCGGCACCCCGCGGACCGATCCCGATCTCTATTGGTACTCCTACCGAAGCCCCCGCAAGACGGAAAAGGTCTGGGGAGCCCCTTAGCCGTGTCCACTCAATCAAAGCCACGGATCAAACACAGATGGACCACGGATTGAATCGCTTGCCATTCGTTCGCCGGGCTGGTTTGCAGTCACTGACCAGTGGGCGAAAACGGACCTCGATCAACGGCGCTAACCCGCATATTTCACACCCCGTCGGCGCAAATGGCGCTCAGACTCCGCAACAGGACTGCTACGCGGGTTAGAAAATGCTTTGTCTGATCCGTGTTCCATCCGTGTTTGATCCGTGGCTGCTGAATCGGTACGGGTTAGCGAGGCACGGCTCGCCGGATGAGCGCAATCAGGTCTGGATACGTTTCGACCGCCGGGAATTGACGGAACTCCTGACGCACCTTCTCCGGCGCCCGGAATAGAATTCCTGCGTCGGCCTCGACCAGCATCGCCGTGTCGTTGTACGAGTCGCCACCGGCAATGACGAAGTAATTGAGCCCCCGCAGCGCCGCCACCGCCGCCTTCTTCTGATCGCGGATCCGCAGCGCGTAGTCGGTGATCCGATCGTCTTCAACCACCAACCGATGGCAGAGCAGCGTCGGCCATTCGAGTTGACGCAACAGCGGTTGGGCGAACTGCTCGAAGGTGTCCGACAGGATGATCACCTGGGTGAAGCTGCGCAGTTCGCGCAGGAATTCGAGCGCGCCATCCAGCGGCCGCAGCGCCGCAATCACTGCCTGGAGATCGGATAGCTTCAGTCCGTGCTTCGCGATCAGATCGAGTCGGCCGCGCATCAGGAGGTCGTAATCCGGGATGTCCCGCGTCGTCAGCCTGAGTCCGTCGATGCCAGTCCTCTCGGCCACGGCGATCCAGATCTCCGGCGTCAGCACGCCTTCCATGTCGAGGGCCACGATGGATTGCTTCACGGGCACGGAAGATGGCAAGACCCTCTCGACAAGTCCAGAAGACCCGTCCACCATCAGCCCCTCCAGGCATCTCCGCCCGCTCCAGCCACTCCGCCCAATCGCGAAAACGAACCCTTATCCGTGTGATCCGCGGCTCATTTGTGGCTCGTTCCTCGACCACGGATTGCACGGATTTCACGGAAGGGCGAAGGACCGGGGTTGTGTGCCGGGAAGGTCGAGCCAGACGGTGGAGGCAACGGCGACCCGAGCACTCGCTCTGATGCCTGAACCGGTTGACGTCCGTGGTGTCTGCGGTCGCCGCGCCTCACCGGATCATTCGACATACTGCCAAGTCGGTGGGATACGCTACACAGACCCCTCACCCAGGCCCTCTCCCATCCAATGGGACGCGTCCGCCCACGCCGGAAGAGCGCCTCAGTTCCAATCGGGCGCAGCAGCCCGGCGTGGCTGCGCTCACCTTTCGGCGCCATTCAGCGACACCCAATGAGGCTTCGCAGGTTCGGGTTTGCTGGGATTCTGAGACGAACGCTCTGTATCAGGTCCAGTATCGCTCCGACCTGACCACGAACCTTTGGATGGACTTGGGCACGGCCATACCGGGCACGGGCACGACGATCTGCATCCTTGACGCGGTGCTTGGGCACGAGCGGCGCTTTTACAGAGTCATCGAGACGCCCTGAACCAGTGTGAGGCTCACAATCAACCCGCCAAACCAGACGTTCCACCCAACAGCCGCCCGCCGTGTCAGTTACCATCATCAGGGGAGACTCGAACGCCTGATTCGCGGCGGGCGCCTTCCTCCGGCGGCGGTCGCTGAGCTTGGTCGTTGGTGCCTGCATCGGAGCGGTGGGACCAGGGCGCGATCGCCTCGTCCTCTGAGGGCTCAGCCTTCGGTTGCAGTCCGATGAAGGCGGGGAGTGTCCGGCCTCAGGTTTGGGAAAACTCCGAAGAAGCCTCTTGCGCCCTGCAGTGTTAAGACTCATCGTCTCTGGACTTATGAGGCTTAAACCAGCCTATTCTGTGGGCCAATGCCTACGATTCAGGAGCTGACCGGCAAGTGGAATTACCCGCATATTTCCGTACACAACCTCGCTTGCCGCCGAGAACGCCCTAACCCAGAAATCTCACCAGTGGGGCGGTCGCGGCATACCTGACAGCCCGCATTTCAGGTGCAATGTGACGGTGACCGGTCAGATGACATCGAAAGTTGGTGAGAAATGCGGGCTAAGCTGTTGGAAATCATGCAGAATGTTCCGCACGTCGAGCCTTACGGCTACTGGAGGCACGCGCTCGTCGATGCGCTGACAGATCATGAGAAGCAATCGAAGACTCCGTGAAGAGCCGCGAGCCTACGGCGCCACACTGCCCAAGCCATGTTTTAAGACGGCCTTCGGTGCCGCCTATTGCGGCAAGGCGGAGGAACTGCTGCCAGGGCTGGCCGATGAGTCGGTGGACCTGATCTTCACCTCGCCACCATACGCGCTCCATTTCAAGAAAGCTTACGGCAACGTGGACCAGAACGAGTATGTCGATTGGTTCCTGGGTTTCACCTCCGAGTTCCGGCGCGTGCTGAAGCCGAGCGGCAGCATGGTCATTAACATCGGCGGCAGTTGGCGGCCTGGACACCCCGTCCGCTCGCTCTGTCACTTCGAGCTTTTGATTCGACTCGTGCGCGAACACGGTCTTCATCTCGCACAGGAGTTCTTTTGGCACAACCCGGCCAAGCTCCCGGCTCCGGCAGAGTGGGGCACAGTGCGCCGCATCCGCGTCAAGGACTCCGTAGAAGCTCTCTGGTGGCTTTCCAAATCGACCCAGCCCAAGGCCGACAACCGGAAGAATGGTCATGTCCAACAAGAGGAGATGGCGTTGTTTTAAGTCTGTGCGAGGGCTACAATGGTTCAACGAGCCGGTGGAGACGAACCGCCGCCCCGCCCCTCCGCTCGACGCCGGGTGGCAATGCGGACGCGCCATTCACGCTCTGGCTTGCGTTTTCGGCGGCAGTCGCTCAGCCTCCCCTCTGCGTTGGCCGTCATTCACACCCTATTGCACTCAAGCGTTCGTATGAAAGAGATCATTCAACTGCTGTTGGCCTGCCTGGTTGTGCAAGTTGTCATTGCTGCGGATCAGTTCTCCGGATCAGTTTTTCAGATGCGCCTTGTTGCGGATGCTTCGTCCGAGGGGAGTGAGGAGATGGTTGTCGTCGGCACGGGCAAGGAGGCGGCTCAGAAGGAGACGCTTGCCGTTCTGAAGAAAGTACTGATTGACCAGAAAGATTTGAAGTCCGTCAGAGTGAGCAAAGACCAATTCGGCCACCCGCAGATAGAGATTAGATTCACGGACGAGGGCAAAAAGCGATTTGCAGAGGTGACTCGCGATAGTATTGGCAAACGCTTGGCAGTTGTCATAGGCGGCCAACTATACTCCGCCCCGAAGATCATAACGGAGATATCGGGCGGCACGGCAACGATCAGCGGCAGTTACAGCGAGCAGGAAGCAAAAGAGCTGGCTGATCGAATTAACCAATCTCTAAAGAAGCGATGACGGCCAACAAGATCACTGGAGCGAACGCGGGCGGGCCACGTCATTCGCCAATGCGGACACCTCGGGCCGCCCGGGTTGCTCAGTGTGGCGTTGGCGGCAGGCGGTGTCCGGTGTCGTAATCACAAACGGAAAGTAACAATGAATCAATCAACTCAAAACAAACCACAACGACCGGCGGGCGTGGTCCGACGGATACTCGGGACCGCCGCGCTCTCAATTCTGATCAGCGGTTGTCAGTCACCCCAAAGACAAACCCAAAGCTCGCAGGCGGTCAGTGCGCCGCCAGCGGACCGGCCACGACTTGAGGCCCCAAGTGCTCTCTCATACGGAGCGATCACAACGACGGTGAAGAAGGGCGTCACCACTCAGGCTGAGTTGATTGCCATGTTCGGGGGGCCGAACATAGCCACCCTTGACTCTGACGGCACCGAAACCTGGGTTTACGAGAAGACCGCCAGCGAGACCACCACGACCAGCCAACAGACTGTGACCGCCCAAGCCGAGCGTTTAGACGCTTTCTTCGGCCTCGGCCTGCTTCGTACAGGTACCGGTATTAGCCAGTCAAACTCGGGTAGTACTGTTTCCCACTCCGTCAGGACCCTTACCGTCATCATCAAGTTCAACCAAGACAAGACCGTTAAAGATGTTTCGGCTAGAGCCTCGTCATTTTGACAGAAAGAGCGCCTCGATGAATAGACTGATCACACTGTTTAGCATTGCAGCCATGCCGCTGATCCTCACGGGCTGTGTCTCCACAATCACGGGGATCGACACCAACAGAATCACGAGTCAGAGCCATTTGATGCAGAAGTTGATGAAGGAGCCAGACGTCCCAGCCTGGCATTCAGAGAGAGAGCAGATTACTCAAGCCCTCGGAGACCGCACTTGCGACATGAGTTTCAGCCGCGTGTTCGATTCCTTGACCGTTGCTCTGGCAGGCATGGGCATGACCGTTGACAACATGGAAAGGCAATCTGGCTACATTGCGGCGCACGGCCAGCTCTTGCCACCCGAGCGTGCCAAGCAGCTCCGCTCTGAGGAGCTGACTGCCTGGTGCAGAGCCAACGGCTACGACCCATCCTTGTTGGAACAGCGAGGTAAGTATGACATCGATCCAGACATGGGCGGCGGTATGATGCAGAAGTTCGGCACCACTCTGACAATTTCATTGGTCAAGCAGTCAGAGAAACAGACCAAGGTCAAGCTGCGCTTGAACGGTATCTATTACCCACGGACACTTGAAGAGTCTTACAAGGCTCTGTGGCCTGCGCTGGACAAACAGATATTCATGGACAAGGGAACAGATTAGTTGTGGGAGCATGGCGCATCTGACACCGAACAAAATCATTAACGAGGCTTCGCCTCAGACCATCTGCAATTCGCAACGTCATGAGCAGTCGCCATGGCTCCCCCCTTCCCTCCCTCCGCTTCTCCGCTCGAAGTTGGCCGGGGATTCGGATTTCAGAAATCGCATCTGGACCTTCGGCGCCCACTGAGCAAGGCATCGGGCGCCGGTGATCGTGGTGGGCACTCAGCGGCCACGAGTCGGTCACACGCCTCGCCGGTCTGAGGCGAAGCCTCGCTAACCCGGAAATCTCACCGGTGGGGCGATCGCGGCATTCCGGACGGTCCGCGGGTGAGATTTCCGGGTCTGTGAAACCCGCGCCCAGCAAGGAGAATCGGCTCATCGGTTCATCAAAGCTGGGATACGCCCCAGCCCCTTGGGCGACCCGGGCAGGCCGACACAGTGTGGTCGAGATTGGGTCCATCTGCTTGGGGCGCGGGTTTCTGAGAGCCCGCATTTCAGGTGACATGGGACGGTGACCGGTCAGATGACATCAAAAGTTGGTGAGAAATGCGGGCTAAGCCTGCTTACTGATACAGCACGGGTTCCTTTCGCCAGTCCTTTTCGCGATCGTGCCCGTACTCGGCGACGCGCGGGCGGCGTTCGCGCAGGCGGACCGATTCGATCCCAAGATAGTAGCCCTGCGACGCCGGGTTCTTGCCGACGCATTCGAGGCGCAGGGTGTAGCGGCCGGGCTCAGGCCAGAAGTCGAGCAGGTGGACCTCTTCGTTGGCCACCTTGGCCTTGTAGAAGTCGACCGGGCCGCCCAGCTTCACGCCGTTGAGGGAGGCCTGGTACTGGCCGAAATCGTCGGCCTTGGTCACGTTGAGCAGCAGCCGCAGCGGCTCCTTGCTGCGCGACCTCGAACGGAATCTCGAGCCAGGCGCCCTCCGCTTGCCGGGCTCGTAGAGCAGTTGCGGCGCCCTCGTAGAGGTCGAGGTGCTGCGGCGTGGCCTCGCCCGCGCCGTGGTGGGCAGCGTCCGCGAAGTCCCGCGCGTAAACGACGAGGCGTTCGAGGCTGGGCAGGCGCCGCTCGCGCGCGTGCGGGGCGCGGGCGGTGAAGGTGGGTTCGCCCGTCTGATACCAGAACGCGACGCTGGCGTAGTCGTCCTCGCGCTCGTTCCAACTCGTCGACTTGTAGTCGGGATTCTCGTCCGGCGAGATCCAGCCGAAGTGCTCGAAGGTGACCTTGATGCCCGTGTTGAACACGAGCGGGTCGTTGATGTGCCAGCGGTAGGCGCTGGTGTGGCCGCCGACGATGCCCCACTGGTCGAAGTAGGGCACGCCGAAGTACGGCGTGCTGGTCGTCTTCAGCCCCCAGGCCGAGAGGAAGTAGTCCTCGGTGCCGGTGCCCCAGATCGACGGCTTCGCCTCGCCGTCGATGTAGATCTTCTCGTCGCCCTCGCCGAACCAGGCCGGGCTGCGCGTGCGCACCGCCAGCACGGTGCCGACGTAGTGGCCCTTGCCCGTGGTGTCGAGCACGACGTAGTCCTTGCCCTTCTCGCACCGGGTATTCCTGGCGGTACTGGGCGTGGAAGTAGGGCGTGTCCTCCGGCAGCGATGTCCTTCTTGATCCAGTCGATGTTGTAGTAGAGCAGGCTGATGGGCTTGTCGCTCTGGTTGACGATCTCGATCCGGGCCGACTTCCGAAACGGCATGTGCCAGAAGCAGTTGTAGGAATCGGCGTCCTCGACGACCACCGGCAGGCTGATGACCTCGCGGCGCTGGCCGAAGCAGTTGGCGAAGAAATCGCCCACCGGCGCCTCGACGGCGGGGCGCTCGCTGCCGTCCCAATACATGCGCAGCAGCATCTCCTGGTGATTGGCGGAGCCCTGCTGGCGCCCAGCCCTGCGGCTCGGGGCCGAGGAACGTGATCCAGATGTGCGTGATCACGCCCGGACCTTCGTCGTCCAGCAGCACGTGCGTCTCGCCCGGCGGCACACGGTGAGTTGTCGCAGTTGCTGGCTTCTTCGAGATCGCCCTGGGATCGGCCTTGGGATCGAGTTTCCGTTCGGCGCCGCCCCGGCGGACCTCGCCCGCGCGCATCGTCGAGGTGGCGCGCATCGAGCGACCGCTCTGCGGGCGGGCGAGGTCACCGAGCGTTTGACCTGTCAGCGTGTCGTTTGCCGGCCAGACCAGGGCCAGAAGAATCGTAGCCAGCCCGGCGGTCGAGAGCACTGGACGGGAGGAGAGGAGGGGCTTTGTCATGGGGATTGTTTGGCATATTCCCGGGGCGGTGGCAACTCGTCTTCTGAATCCGCTCGATTCGGTCAAGCGCAAGCTGATCGACGAGCGCGAGACCCCGCCGCGCTTGGGTGCCGGTTGTCGCCGCCGCCATTGACGCGCGTCCACCGCGTGGCGCATCTTCTCGGTCCGGCATGACCCACCCAAGACTCCTTGTTTCGCTCTCGCTCGCCGCGACGGCGCTGGTTTCCGGTCCGCGCCTTGCCGGCCAGCCTGTTCTTTCCCTTCTCCCATCTGTCTTGTCCACCTCGGTTCTGGCTCCGAGCGTCCAACCGGGTGGCGACAGCATCCGCTCCACCACCGAAGACCGGCCGTTGGATTATTTCATTGTGGTGACGGGCGGCGAGGTGCTCGAGGGGGCTTATCCGGACGGGCACACCCATTTTCTGACGCGCACCTTGCGGCTGGTGGGGGGGCGGTGCGTGGGGTCGTTGACTGTGAACGACCAGCGCGACGAGATGCTGCGTGCGCTGCGCTTCGCCACGAATCAAGCGCCGCTCGTTCTGGTCACGGGCGGGCTGGGCCCCACTCCGAACGACATCACCCGCGAGACCCTTTCCGAATTCACCGGAATTCCACTGCGCGAGCATCCGGAAGCGCTGGCCGACCTCGAACGACGCTTCGGCCAGACACGCGAAGCGCTCCGCCCGAATCTGCGGCGTCAGACCCTGGTCCCGGAGCGCGGGGGTTATCTCAAGAACGGCAGCGGAACCGCGGTTGGCTTGATTTTCGACCTGGCCGGGCCGGTCGGCGAGGGGAGAGGCGTGGGGAGCGGGGCGCTCATCGTCGCGCTGCCGGGGCCGCCGCGGGAATTGCAGCCGATGGCGCTGCAGGAGTTGGCGCCTTATTTGCAGAAGCGGTGCGGTGCGCGCGCCTTTGGGCATTCCCTGACCCTGCGCTTCGTGGGTGTCGGCCAATCGCAAATCGACCAGACCATCAAAGACCACGTGGCACTCGAGCCCGATGTCATCGTCACTTCGGCCTTCGAGGGCAGCCGGGTGGACTTCACCTTTGCCCTACCCGGCCACAGGCCGGAAGATCTCGCGCGCCTGCAACGCCTCGAAGCGGGCATCCGCGAGCACTTGGGCGACTTCGTGTATGCCGACGACGGCGCATCACTCGAAGAGGTGGTCGCCCGGCGGTTCCTGGCGCGTGAAGCGTCCGTCGTCGTGGTCGAAGTGGGCAGCGGCGGACAGTTGGCGGCGGCTTTGGGTGGATTAAGAGATGCGTCTCGTTTCTTTGCCGGCGCGTGCTCGGCGTCAACCGAGGAGACACTCGCCGAGTTGCTCGACGTGCCGCCCACGAAACGCGGGGTGACCGGACGCGAGCGGGCGGAGGCATTGGCTGAGGCGGCGGCGCGGTGGGGTGGAAACCGCTGGGCCCTGGCTGTCGGCAGGGTTGAGGAAGGTCCTGGCGGTCAGCGCACTGTCTGGATGGCGCTGAAATCGGACGATGGACGCTGCGCGACGTATGCTGTCCCGGCGCGCGATGGAGATCAGATCAGTCGGACTGGGTTGGTGACCGCGATACTCGACCGTCTGCGCCGCTGGCTCTAGCCTGCTCCATCTGCCCAACATCTGAACAAGACAGTCAAGTTTTCCGCGAAGCGGAACGGAGGATTCCAACGAAGTTCCGCGTTCGGACGGCCCCATCAGTACCAGCAGAATCGAAAGCCCAGGCTCGCTCGTCGGTTTGAGGCGGAGCTTCGTTGGAATCCTTGACCGGTGAAACATGGTGTAGACAAGTCGAGTTTGTGTGCCGCGTTGATGGGGTCAAGGATTCTAAGGAGCGAGGCGCGGGAGAGAAGGGCAGGAAAACGAAAGGGCGGTTCACGATGTCGAGAATCGCAAATGGTCTGAGGCACGCCTCGCCAGCCAGTAGGATAGCTCTCACCATGCGGGCAAGGCACGGAGGGCGTGTTCGGCGAGGTTTAACGCTCGATCTGGCGCGATCCCGAGCCAGAGCATGCCGGCAATGCAGCAATAGAGGACCACTCGGGACAACCGGGAGAGGACGATCGGCTTGCCCTCTCGGGAGCTTTCCAGCGGCTCTTCCTTGGGCCAGTACATCGCGCGGATGACGCCGAAGTAGTAGGAGATTGAGATGACGACCGCGACCAGCGCGACAGCCACCAATGCGTACAATGCCGGCCAGGTCGGGCCCTTTTCGAGGGCGGCCTTGACGAGCAAGAACTTGCCGAAGAAACCGGCCAACGGCGGGATGCCGGCGAGCGAAACCATCGACAGGGCGAGAGCGGCTGCCAGCAGTGGGGAACGGCGGTGGAGCCCCGCCAGATTCGGGATCTCGGCTGCTTCGGCGGTGGGCGCAATCAGGCAGACGACGTAGAAGGCCGCTCCCAAGGTGAACAGATAAGCCGCTAGGAAGTAGAGCACGGCGGTCAGGCCCGGGGCACTCAGCGTCGAGAGGCCGAGCAGCACAAAACCGGCGTTGGCGATACTCGAGTACCCGAGGAGTCGTTTGAGATTCCGCTGCGGGATCGCACAGAGAACACCGTACAGCATCGTGGCCGCCGACACCGCCATGAGAAGTCGGTGCCCGCTCTGGCCAAAAGACGGCGCCGCCACGAAAAGGAGCCGCACCAGGACGACCACGCCCGCCGCTTTCGATCCGATGGCCAGGAACGCCACAGTCGGTGTGGGCGCGCCTTGGTAGACATCCGGAGCCCAGAATTGGAATGGGACGGCGCCAAGCTTGAAGGTGAGGCCCAGGAAGACCAGCAACAGACCGAGTTCGAGAATCCGGTGGCTTCCTGCATTTGGCGCCGCGCCCAGTTTCGCAAAATCGAGTGTGCCGCTTGCTCCGAACACCAAGGCGATGCCGTAGACCAAGAACGCCGACGACAATGCGCCGAGGATGAGATACTTGACGCCCGCTTCGAGGGAGGCCAATCGGCGGCGCTGGTAACTGGTCAGGATGTAGAAGGTGACGGTGATGGTCTCGAGGGCGACATAGAGCAGGGCGAAATGATGTGCCGACGCCGCCAGCATCATGCCGGCAAGCGCGAACAACACGAGCGCGCAGTATTCCGCAAAGCCGGCTTCGAGTCGGTCGGCCATCTCCGTCGACATGAGGAGCACCACCAACGCCGTCAGCAGAAAAAAACGTTTGAAATAGAGGGCCAACTCGTCGAGCCGGTACATCCCGCCGAATGCCATTCGCGGTTCCGGGATGAGCACGGCGAAACTGGCCACGAAAATGGCGCCCACGGCGATCGCAGCGAAGTAACCCAACGGACGTTTCTGTTCCGGAGGGGTCCATAGATCCAGAACCAGCATCGCCAGGGCCGTGACGATCACCGCCAACTCGAGACCGATGGCCGTCAGGTCACTCATGGGCGGTATTCTCCATGAACCGGGCACCCTCACCCCGTTCCTCTCTCATCCGAGTGGGGAGAGTGGCGCGAGAGCGCCGGGTGCGGGTGAATCCGGAGGGCTCGTGGTCTTCGGGCAGGTGGTCGACGAAGCCGTGCGGCACGGCTGCCGCAGCGCCGTGAGCCGCTTCGACAACGCGTCGGGCCGAAGGGGCGATGCGGTCGGTCAGCAGTCGGGGAAAGCAGCCGAACACCACCAGGGCGGCGAGGAGTAGGGCGTAGGGCGTTTTGTTCCAGGGGTTTTTGGCATCTGCGACCTCGTTCCAGCGCTGGGGCAGGGGTCCGTGAAGCATCACGCGCGCGGCGCGCAAAGCATAGACCGCGCCGATGATCAAACCCGCCCACGCCGCCAGGCTGACGGCTGCCGGATGACTGTGCCACGCGCCGAAGAGGACGAGGATTTCGCCCGGGAAGTTGGCGAAGCCTGGCAATCCACAACCGGCCAGCAGGGCCATGGCCAGCACGCCACCGATGAACGGCAAGCGCCGGAGCAGGCCGCCCATCTGTGTCATATCGAGGGTGCCGAGCCGCTGGTGGAGATACCCGCTCACGCCGAAGGTGAGCGCTGCCAGCAGCCCGTGCGCCACCATCACCACCACAGCTCCCGTCACACCAATCAGGCTCAGACTGGCAATCCCGAGGAAGACAAAGCCCATATGCGCGACGCTCGAGTTGGCGATGAGCAGGCTGAAGTTCTTCTGGCGCATCGCCACCAGGCCGCAGTAGACGAGGTTACCCAGGCAGAGCACGGCCAGAATGCTCACCCAACGCTGAGCGCCGTGTGGCAGCAGCGGCACGGCGATCCGCAACAGGCCGTAGAGCCCGAACTTCTTGATCACCCCCGCGTGCAACATCGCGGTCGGCGTGGGCGCGGCGCTGTAACCGAGCGGGGCCCATGTGTGGAATGGCCAAAGCGAGACCAGGATTCCGAACCCGAACATCAACAACGGAAAGATCACCTCCTGGGCGCCGTCCGGGATCGGCTGGGCGGCAACATACCGCGTCAGCGCGACGACGTCGAACGTGCGCGCCCCCGTCTCGATGTAGAGGGCGATCAATCCTGCCAGGGCAATCAAGGCGCCGAGACTGAGATACAGGGTGATTGTGAAGGCCGCCTCGCGGCGGTTGGGGCCCCGTCCCCAAACTCCAATCATGATGAACGTCGGCACCAGGGCCAGTTCATGGAAGAAATAGAAGAAAAACAGATCCAGCGAGGCGAAAGCTCCCAGAATGCCCCCTGTCATCAGCAGCAGGAGCAGGTAAAACTCCTTCTCCCGCTCTTGGATTTCGGACCCGAGGCAGGTCGCCGCAAACGCCACCAGGGCGCCCATCAGGATCAGTCCCACATTCAGGCCGTCCACGCCCAGATGATAGCTGATGCCCAGCGAATAGACCCACGGCACCATCTCCTCGTACTGGACGCGCGCAGTGCCCGGTTCGAATCCGGCAAACATCCACACCGCGCCTGCCAGGGAGAGAGCGGTGGCCCCCAGCGCTGCGGGGCGAAAGAGGACAACGAAATGGCGCGGGATGAAGGCGATCAGGAGCGCGCCAATGAGCGGGCAGAGGATAATGAAGCTGAGCGAGTCCATGGTCACCAGCCCATCGCCAGCAGGATCACCACCGCCGCGCCGAGGACGAACAGAAACGAGTAGGTCTGCAGGTTCCCAGTCTGGGCCAGGCGCAACAGGCGTCCGCACAGCTCGATGCCGCCCTGGGTGCCTTTCACCAGCGCACCGCCGATCACCCAGCGATCCACCGCGTCCGCCCAGCGGGCGAGAGTGTCGTGGGTCCGGGCGATCAACCAAGCGTACAACTCGTCGACGTAGAACTTGTTCCGCAGGGCACGGGCTGTGGGGCCCAGCAGGCCGGGCAAAGGATCTTGCACTCGGTTGGCGTACAACCGCCACGCACAGGCGATCCCGAGCAGGGCCGCCGTCAAACCGCCGAACGCGGCGGCGGGGGCATGGTGGAACGGCGCGCTGAACTGCGCGAGCCAGCCCGTTTCCGAGGCCGGGGCGGCGCCGTAGTGTCTGGCCAGAAACGCGTCGATCCCCCAGAACCCTGCGAGCGCGCTCGGCACAGCCAACGCCAACAAAGGCCCTGTCATCACCGCAGGCGATTCCCGGGCGTGATCGGGTGCCTGCGATTTGGCGGGTCCCAGAAACGCCACCCAGACCAGCCGGAACATGTAAAAGGATGTCAGGAACGCCACAGCCACAGCCAGGCCGAAGAGTGCCGGCTGGCGCTCCCAGGCCAAGGCCAGAATCGCGTCTTTGCTGAAAAAACCACTGAAGGGCGGGAGGCCGCACAAGGCCAGCGCCGCCACCAGGAACGTCCCGAACGTGATCGGCATTCGCCGCGCCAAGCCGCCCATGCGCCAGATATCCTGCTCGTGGTGCAGCGCGCAGATGACCGACCCAGCGCCGAGAAACAACAGGGCTTTGAAGCTGGCGTGGGTCATCAGATGGTACATGGCCGGCGCGGGATGCGCCCCGGCGGCGGTCCCTGCGACGCCCACCGCCAGCACCATGTAGCCAAGCTGCGAGAGCGTCGAGTAGGCAAGGATGCGTTTGATGTCGTTCTGTTGGATCGCGATGAGGGCGGCCAGCAAGGCCGTGGCTCCGCCCACCCACGCGATCACGCCGAGGGCTGCCGAGCCGGGCACGGCAAACACGAAAAACACCCGGCACAGCATGTAGACACCCGCCGCCACCATGGTCGCCGCATGGATCAGGGCGCTGACGGGCGTGGGGCCTTCCATGGCGTCGGGCAGCCAGACGTGCAGGGGGAATTGGGCGGACTTGCCCATTGCGCCGCAGAAGATCAGCAGGCCAGCCGCTGTGGGCAGCCAGGGGGTGGCGCCCGCCCCGATGCGCTGTTCGAGTTCGCCGAAATCGAGCGTGCCCAACGCGGCCCAGAGAAGAATGATGCCCAGCAGGAATCCGAAGTCGCCCAGGCGATTGGTCAGGAACGCCTTCTTGCTCGCGTCGGCGGCCGACGGGCGCTCGAACCAGAAACCGATCAACAAGTAGCTCGAGACACCGACCAGCTCCCAACAGATGAAGAGCATCAGGAAATTGTCGGCCAGCACGATCCCGAGCATCGAGAAAGTGAAGAAGCTCAATCCGGCGAAGTAACGGCCCACGCCGCGCTCACCGCGCATATAGCCCCATGAATAGACGTGGATGGCGGAGCCGACGCCCGTGACCACCAGGAGCATCAGGCGGCTCAAGGCGTCGAGGCGCAGCCCCAGATCGGCCATCAACGCAACCTGCCCGTCGCCGAGCGACAGCCAATTCCAGGCGGTCCGGCCCGCGACGTCGTGAGCGAAGAGGAACAGGCTGGCAGCAAATGCGGCCAGGATGGCGCCGATGGACAGCCGGGCGGCGATTGCCGGCCGGTTCAGGGCGAGCAGGGTGATTCCGACTGCCGCCGCCAGCGGGAGCAGCAGGACCAGCCATGCGAGATGGACAGGGTTGGAAAACATGCGGGCGGCGTCAGAGTCGCATGGTGACGAGGTCTTCGACGCGGGCGGTTTGGCGTTTGCGGTAGAGGGCCACGATCAGAGCCAGGCCGACCGCCACCTCGGCGGCGGCGACCGTGATGAGGAAGAACACCATGATCTGGCCATCGAGCGCGCGGTTGAAGCGCGAGAACGCCACCAACGCCAGGCTCGCCGCGTTGAGCATGAGTTCGAGCGACATGAAAATGACCAGCAGATTGCGCCGCGCAATCACCCCGAACAACCCCAGGCAGAAGAGCAGCCCACTGACGACCAGATAATGGTGCAACCCGACGCTCACGGTCCCTCCTTCCTGCTGAGCAGAATCACTCCCACCATGCCCACCAGCAGCACCAGCGAGATCACCTCGAAGGGGAGCAGATACCCAGTAAACAACAGCCGGCCCAGAGCCAAGGTCGAACCCTCGAGGGGTGGCGCCCCGACGGCGCCGAGGGGGGCGTCCCGCGGAATCACGCGGAATACCCAGGCCATCGCTGCCGCCGCCAGGCCGCCTCCGACGAGGCCGAACCGTGTGATCCGGCGGCGCTGTTCCTGCTCGAGATCGAGCATCATGATCACGAAGAGAAACAGGACCATGACCGCGCCGGCGTAGACCACAATTTGCACCGCAGCCAGGAAAAAGGCGTGCAGCAGGACAAACAGGCCGGCCAGCGAGAGGATGGTCAGCAACAGGAACATCGCACTGGTGACCGGGCTGCGGCTGACCGGGTTGGCCACCACCAGGAAGCCGCCGGCCAGCGTCAGCGCGGCGAAGAGGTAGAACAGAATGTCCTGCACGCTCATTTGTGTTCCCACTTGCGAATGTGGTCCTGGTGCGTCCCGCCCAACTCGAGCAGCTTGGCCTTCGGGTAGATCATGGCATCGCGGCTGCCTGCCGGTCAGGGCGTAATCCCGCATGAGAAAGATGGCCTCCTCCGGACAGACCTCCTGGCAGAAACCGCAGAAGATGCAGCGGAGCATGTCGATCTTGAACTCGAGCGGCATCTTCTCGGCGTTGCGGCGGTCGGCGGGGGGGCCGCCGGGGCCGGGCGGGGTAATCGAGATCGCCTTGGGAGGGCAGACGAATTCGCAGAGCTGGCAGGAGACGCACTTGGTGTGTCCGTCCTGGTCTCGCACCAGGTAGGGCGCGCCGCGGTAACCCTCCGGCACCACCCAGCGCTCTTCCGGGTATTGCATCGTGACCTTGCGGCGGCAGAAGTGCCGGAAGGTCACCAGAAAACCGTTCCAGATCGCCGGCAGATAGAGCCGCTCCGGCCAACTCAATGGGGGGCGATGGACAATCATCACGCGGCCTTGAGCCAGAGCCAGGAGGCGGTGAGGACAATGTTGGCCAGCGCCAGCGGAACGAGCCGCTTCCAGCCCAGAGCCATCAGTTGATCGTAGCGGAAGCGCGGCCACATCCACCGCACCCATATGAACAGGACCATCAGGGCCACCAGTTTGGCGAGAAAGATGGCCATGTGAAGCAGCCCGCCCCACACGGTCGAGGCTGGCTGGTCCAAACCGAAAAACGGCAACGTCCACCCCCCGAAGAACAACGTCACCAGCATCGCCGACGCAGCGATCATGTGGGCGTACTCGGCCATGAAGAAGAGGGCGAACTTCATGGAGCTGTACTCGACGTTGTAGCCGCCGGCCAGTTCCTGCTCGGCCTCGGGCAGGTCGAACGGAAGCCGGTTGGTTTCGGCGAAAGCCGCCGCCAGGAAAATGGCGAAAGCCAAGGGCTGCTTGAAGATCAGCCAGCCAAACAGGCCGTGCGCCTGGTAGTCAATCACGGCACTCAGGTTCAAGTCCCCCACCAGCAGAAAGAGCGGGATCACCGAAAGACCCATCGCGATCTCGTAGGCGATCATTTGTGCGCCTGAGCGCAGGCCGCCCAGCAGCGGGTACTTCGATCGGGCCGCGTACCCGGCCAACACGATCCCGTAAACGCCCAGCGACACGATGCCAAACGTGTAAAGGACGCCGATATTGAGGTCGGCGATCACCATCCGGTTGTTCGAATTGCCCAGCGTCGAGCCGAAGGGGATCACCGCCACGGTCAGGAGACTCGGGATCATGACCAAGGCCGGCGCCAGCCAGAAGTAGACGGGGCGCACGTGCGCCGGCATGAAATCCTCCTTCAGGAAAGCCTTGATCGCGTCGGCAATGGGCTGGAGCAGGCCGTACGGTCCGGCGCGGTTGGGGCCGATGCGATCCTGGATTGCGGCGCACAACTTCCGTTCGAGCAGCACGGCGTACGCGACGAGGAACATGGTGACCGCGTAGGCGCCTGCGACCTTCAGTGCGGCGAACACGACGAATTGCCCAGTGGGAGTGAGACGATCGAGCAAGTCCATCGGTCAACACTCTCCCGTTGTCCTGGCGGCGGCTTCGAGCGGCACAGTCGCGCCCGTGTCGCCCAGGGCAGCCCAGTCCAAGCCCCGGAAAGCCGGTATTTCCCGGGCCATGTGGCGGAAAAGCCCCTCGACGGTGGAAGGCGCCGCGCGCCCGGTCAGTGCGCCCATCAGATCGCCCAGGAACTCCCGTTCGGGGCGGGCGTCCCCCGGCGGATCGATCGCCGGGAAGAACCGCTGGACCCGCCCCTTGACATTCGTGAAGCTGCCAGACTTCTCTGCCGGGGCGCACCCCGGCAACAGGTAATGGGCAAAGGCGGTCGTCGCGTTCGGCAGGATGTCGGAGACGATCAAAGTCTCCAGCCTGGCCAAGAGGTCGGCGTCGACGCCGTGCCGGGTGATGTCTTCGCCGACAACCAGCAACGTCCGCAGGGTCCCCGCGCGAATGGCCTCGGCGAATCGTCCCAGGTTCGAGCCGATCGGGTCGGCGGCGATGCCCAGGAGCCTGGCCCCGGCGGTATTGGGATTGCGATCGGCGCACACCAGCCAGCGATCGGCCTCACCGGGTCGCGGCGCGGAATCGGAGGCCGCGCCGATGGTTTGGGCCAGCTTGCGGAGGAGGTAGAGTTCCTCGTTGGCCTGGCGCGCAGAGGCGACGATGGCGACGGAGGTTGGCGACGCGGCCCGCAGCACGGCCGCGATTTCGGCGAGGGCGGCCGGCCAGGCGCTCGCGGAGAGCCGGCTTCCGCCCAGCCGTGCAAGTCGGTCGGGCCGATGAATCCACCGATAGTTCAATCGGCCTGCATCGCACATCCAGGACTTGTTGACGACGTCGTTTTCGCGCGGGGTGAACCGCAGGACGCGGTTCTCGCGCGAGCCGATCAGGATAGCGCACCCGGTGCCGCAACTGGCGCAGACGCTCTTGGTTTCCTTGAGGAACCAAACCCGCATTTGGAAGCGAAAATCCTTGGACGTCAGCGCGCCCACCGGGCAGAGGTCGACGGTATTGAGGGTGTAATTGTTGTCGAAGGGGCGACCGGGATAACCGGTGAGCGTGCTGTCACTGCCGCGGTTCACGATCCCCAGCGCATCGTCGCCTGCCAGATCCCGGGTGAACCGGATGCAGCGGGTACAAAGAATGCACCGCTCGTCGTCGAGCACGATCCGCGGTCCGAGATCGACCTGCTTGGGCTTGCGCACCTTGGTCTCGACGAACCGGCTGGCCGCCTGGCCGAACTCGGCCGAGTACTCCTGCAATTTGCATTCGCCTGCCTGGTCGCAGATGGGGCAGTCGAGCGGGTGATTGGCGAGGAGGAATTCGAGGACACTCTCGCGCATCTGCCGCACGCCGGGGGTGTTGGTGTAGATGACCATGCCCGGCGTCACGGGCGTGGCGCAGGCGATCGCCGGACGCGGCGATTTGTTGATGACGATCTCGCCGTCGGGCCCGCGCAAGGCATGACGATCGGGGCCGAGCACGGGAGTGCCGTACTCGACAAGGCACATGCGGCAGTTGCCCGCGACGGGGAGGCGCGGGTGATAGCAGTAGTGCGGCACCTCGACCTTGGCCGCCGCGCAGGCCTGGAGCATCGTCGTCGGCGCCGGCGTGCCCGTCCAATCGGGAGTGAGCTTCGGCACGACCACTTTCTGTCCGTTCACGGTGATGATGAACACATCAACCGGCGGAGGCGCAGGCGGGGGAGCGGTTTTCGGTGACTCGGGCATAGGCGACGGAAGGGCGGCCTGTGTCATGCCGCCTCCTTGGCGCGCCGGGCCTCGTCGGCTTTGCCGCGGGCCACGAACTCGTCCTTGAACTTCGCGACGACACTCTGGACCGGCCACGCGCAGGCCTCGCCAAACGCGCAGATCGTGCGTCCCCCGGGGATGTGATCGGCAATCCGGGCCAGATAGCCGGCGTCCTCAGCGCGCCCTTCCCCGCGCGTCATTCGCCGCAGTGCCTTGGCCAGCCAGAGCGAGCCCTCGCGACACGGGGTGCACTGGCCACAGCTTTCGTGGGCGAAGAACTCGCTGATGTTCGCCAGGACCGCCACCATGTCGGCCGAGTCGTCCAGGACGATGATGGCGCCTGACCCGGACATGCTGCCGGCGGCGATCACGGTCGAGAAATCGTAGGGCAAGTCGAGCACATCCGACTCCTGCTCGATGTCCCTGCCGTCGGCTTGTTTCTGTTTGAACCGCACTCGTTCGCCGGCCCGGAAGACTTTGGCCGACACGCCGCCCGGAATCACCCCTTTGAGCCTGCGCCCAGGGCGCAGCCCGCCGCCGAAGGCCGGGTCGAAGATCAACTCGCGGAGAGTCACCTCGCCCACCTCGATCTCATAGTAACCCGGGCGAACGACGTGTCCGCTCAGGCACACGATGCGGGTGCCGGTGTTATTGAGCGTTCCCAGGCTCGCATAGGCAGCCCCGCCCAGGCCCATCACCTGTTTGACCGCGCAGAGCGTCTCGACGTTGTTGACGATCGTCGGGCACTGGTACAACCCCAGGACCGCCGGAAAAAAAGGCGGCTTGATGCGTGGATAGGGGCGTTTGCCTTCGAGCGACTCGATCAGGCCGGTCTCCTCCCCGCAAATGTACGCCCCGGCGCCGCGATGCACATGGATCTCGAGATCGTATCCGCGTCCAAGAATGTTCTTCCCCAAAAACCCTCGAGACTTCGCCTCTGCGATGGCGCGTTCGAGGATCCGGGCGCCTTCGACAAACTCGCCCCGGATGTAGATGTACGCCAGGTGCGCGTCGTTGGCGTACCCGGCAATCACCATGCCTTCGAGAAGCTGGTGCGGATCTTTGTAAATGATCTGCCGGTCCTTGAACGTGCCGGGCTCGGATTCGTCCGCGTTGCAGATCAGGTAGATCGGCTTGCCGCTCTTGCGGTCCACCAGCGACCACTTCGTGCCGCAGGCGAAACCCGCTCCGCCACGCCCGCGCAATCCGGACAAGGTCACTTCCTCGCGGATCTGTTCTTGGGGGCTGCGCGCTTTGCCGTCCGTGTCGGCCCGGGGGGCGAGCTCAAAAACCCGCTTCAACACCTCGTATCCGCCGTGGCGCACGTAACAGTCGATATCCGGCGTGTACCCCGGCTGATCGATGTGTTGCAGGATGAGGCGATGTTCGCGCGGCATACCGGCGGCTTGACTCTCGGTGCGGATTCTCTAGGTTGAGGCACGCGCTCGACTGCCGAGTGGTGTAACGGTAGCACAGCAGACTCTGGATCTGTTTGTCATGGTTCAAATCCATGCTCGGCAGCCAACCCTCCCACCTGCGGTCTGCTGATCCCGGAATGCACCGGCGTTGCCGCCTGGCCTTTGGAACGTGCTGCGGCCAAGGCGAAAAACGGTTGTCGGAGGTCTGTTGTCGCGGTGAAACGCGTCACGATGGACGAAGCCATAGAGCAAATCAGCGCCTGTCGCAAGGGCAAATCCGTCGCTCGATCAAGGCCCGCCTCCGGCCATCCCGCTGCGCCCACAACTCGTTCGGTTGGGGAGGGCCGACGGTTGCCATGGGGGCCCGATGTCCCGCTCCGCAGGTGAGGGCAATCCATGAAGGACATTGCGGGCAAACGATTTGCCGCTTGACAAAAGCAGTGTTCATCTGTCGACTTCGCGCTCAATGCAAGTGAGTCATGGATTTTCGCCTGGCTAGCGCCGGGCGTCCACCTTTGCAGAGGACAAAACGACCAAACATACACCTTACGAATCTATGCAAACACAGATGCAGAAGCCTCTGACTTTCGCCGCGGCTGTGTGTCTCGCCGCGTGCACTGCGGCAAATGCCCAGGACCTGGGCGATCAAGGGAGAGGGTACGGACGGTTCGACCTGGGCGTGAACCTGTTGAACGACGTCGACCTGGACAGCTTCGACGGCATCAATATTCCCGGGTCCGCCGAAATCGAGTTCGACGCCGGGGTGCGGTTTGACTTCGCCGCTGGCTACAAGCTCAGCGACTCGTTCAATCTCGAGTTCGAGATCGGCTTCGCGTACAACTCCGCAGACGAGATGTCGGGTTCCATATTCGGCTATGGAGAGGACGTCGACTTCTCGGACATGGGCGTGGACATCAACCTATACCAGGTCCCGATGTTGGTGAATTTGAGTTACACCTTCCCCATCAGCCCGAGGTTCAGGCCGTTCGTGGGCGTGGGCGCGGGTGGCGTGGCGGCGATCACGACGGTGGACGTCGGCTATTGGGATGACTGCGAGACCGTGTTCGCGTTTGCGTACCAGGCGTTCGCCGGGATCAACTACCGCGTGTCCGACGATATGGACATCGGCATCATCTACAAGTACTTCGGAACGACCGATCTCGACTTCGACCTCTTCGAGACCGACGGTCTTGGAGCGCACATGGTCGGACTGAACCTCGAATACCGCTTTTAGCGAGGCTGCGCCTTAGACCAACGAGGCGTGTTGCCAGATCGTCTGCGCTTGGTCTTTCCCAGGTGATCGGCTCTCGACGCCTCGCTAAGGGGCGTCGCTGCGCGGCGCAAGAACTTGACTCATTTGTAGCAGATTTCAAAAAGAGAGTCACTCGAGCGAGGCTCTCGACCGGTTCGGTGATTTCGGCCCCTTGGCCCTCGAAGCCAAGGGGCTTTTTTGTTGAGCGCGCCGCCAAAACGGCACGGGCGCTGACCTAAGATGCGGTCGGTGACTGAAACCACGGCCGTCCGAGCAGAAACATCATGCAGCCTTCCTCCTGCATGGCTCTGCGTGCTCGGCGTCTCTGTGGTTCAATCCGGAACGGTGACAGTCATCGGATGGGATTCACCACAGAGGCACGGAGGACACAGAGAAGAAGGGACGTTATTGAGCGCTTGATTGTGGGCAGGCTGTTGCGGGGCACACTTGCCGGCTTATCGGACGCTTCTGCTTGGCGTTGAATAGCCCGCCCTCTGCGCGCTCTGTGTCTCTGTGGTTCAATCCGGAACGGTGACAGTGATCGCACGGGATTCACCGCAGAGACACGGAGAACACAGGGAAGAAGGGGCAACATTGGCGGGTGGAGATCGCGGGTGGTGGGTCGGGCTCGGTCATTCATGATCCGCCCCGAATTCATGTGGGACTCCTGCCCCTCTGGGAGGAACGTCCCGGTCCACACTGCTTCGGGGAAAGGGCAGCAAATCTTCATTTGATGTCAGCTTCGCGGGCTAACCCCAGACACCTTTGAGGTCCAGCGGATCACCGGTGCCCAGATCATCACCTTCGGTGATGAGAGAACGGCTGGAATTGACCACGAAGACACGAAGAATGCGAAGGGTACGAGCAACTCGCATTCACATTAACTGCTCGACACGCTCCACCGAGCCCTATTTGGTTTCCGCTTCGGTTCTCTGTGACCTTCGCGACTTCGTGGTGCGTTTGATCCGGGATTTGGGCGGCGGTGAGGTGGCTGACTCTGACCTGAAATCCTTACGCAGCACGGTGAGAGGGCGCCACGATGGTGAACGCCCGGTCAGGGGACTCGGCCTGCAGCAGACTGTTGATGCGCAGTTTGTAGGCCGCGTGCCCCCACGCGGCGCAAGGACAGTTCGCTAAGGATTGGGGGCTCTGACGGAATCGCGATTGACGCTGCGGACGCTTCTGCCTATCAATGGCTCATCACCAATGAGGACGCCGGATGCCACAGGTTCTTCCGGTCACCACGGCTCATACGCTTCGGGCCGCAGCGCGGCAAAACCGCAACCGAAGCCCTGGTTCGTCGGTCCCCTTCGCCAACAACAGCCGCACTGCCCGCCGCGCTGCGAAGGCGCTATCGCGCAGAGACTTGAGCCATGCGAACAAGACCTCGCTGAGCCAGAGAGTTCACTCGCAGCCTGCGAGCACAGAGACGTCTCCTGCTCGGCTTCTGGCCAATGCTTCACGGCCAATGGACATTGAACACAGTCAGGCTCTTCGGGTCCGCCCGACGAGGATTTGGTCGAAAGCGCATGCGCGTGGACTCACAATGCGATCGAGACCGCTTCTCCCGCGATTGGTGATCGGCGGTTCACGTGGCAAGGGCAGGCTGTCCCTGATCCGGTCGCTGCAGGGTGACGAGGACGTTCAACTGCCAGCGCTCGATCACAGCAGGTTGCGCCGCGATGACCAAGTGCTGGCTGCCTCGACCTGCGCGGTCCATTTTCCTGTCAGAAACCCGCCCCTCGCCACGTATCAGAGCGAGAATCATGCGGCTTTGAGGCGAACGACTGGTTTATGCACAACGACAAGCCGGACGACCTGATCCCGACGCGGCGGAGTCTGCTGACCCGGCTGAAGGAATGGGATGATCAACACAGTTGGCAGCGCTTTTTCGACACCTACTGGAAGTTGATCTACAGCGTGGCGATCAAATCGGGTCTCACCGATGCCGAAGCGAAGGACGTAGTGCAGGACACCGTGCTCGCGGTGGCGAAGCGGATGCACGACTTTAAGTACGACCCTGCCCTCGGCTCGTTCAAGGGGTGGCTCCTTCACCTCACCCGGTGGAAGGTCGGTGATCAATTTCGCCGTCGCCAGCGGCACGTCATCCCCCATGCACCAGCGCCCGAGGATACGGCCCGCACCGCCACCATCGAGCGTGTGCCCGATCCGGACTCGCTGAACCTCGACGGGCTTTGGGACGAGGAATGGCGCAAGAACCTGATGGACGCGGCGCTGCGGCGCATCAAACGCAAGGTCAACGCCAAGGACTACCAGATCTTCCACTTCTACGTGCTCAAGGACTGGCCCGTGCAGGAGGTGGCCGAAACGCTGGGCGTTTCCGCCGATCAAGTGTACCAGGCCAAAAGCCGCATCATGCCCGTGCTCACCGCCGAGGTGAAATACCTTGAGACCCGGATGCTTTGAAGCCAACAATGTTCAGGAACGGTTCGGGTGTTGACCAGGTGGCCGGCCTGTTGGATAAGGGAACTTCTGACTCCGAGCCTCCGATGACGGCGGCGATCCGGGCCAGACGCCCGGGTAACCAACAGACTGGCGGTCAGCCCCACGCCACGCGATGAATTCTCAGCCATTTCGCCTGAAATTCCGCCCAGCCAGAGAACCGCGACTCGAGGTGCGCAAGTACCAACTGCTGCCGCCGTCACGGCTCTACGAAGTGCAGCGCGAACTCCACCGGCGCATCGCGCGCCGAGTCCCGGGTGTGCTCGAAACCCCTGCCTCCCCCGCGGACGCCATCCGGCCATGAGTGAAGCGACCCAGACCAATGGGACGGAAGACGGACCTCCGCCTCGAGTGCCTGACCACGAGATGCTCCGCCGCATTGGGCGCGGCGCCTACGGCGAGGTCTGGCTTGCCAGAAGCGCAATCGGCACCTATCGGGCCGTGAAGGTCGTGTATCGACGGGCCTTCGACCATGATCGCCCTTACGAGCGTGAGTTCGCGGGCGTAAAGAATTTTGAGCCGGTCTCGCGCACGCGCGAAAGCCAGGTGGACATCTTGCAGGTGGGGTGTAATGACGCGGAAGGCTGGTTTTACTACGTGATGGAATTGGCCGACGACCAGGACCGTGGCCAGGAGATCGATCCTAACAACTATCGCCCGCGCACGCTGCGGAGCGACCTTTTCAAGCGTGGCCGGCTGCCCGTGGAGGAGTGTGTTGAAATCGGATTCCAACTGGCTGGCGCTCTCGAACATCTCCACGCGCACAAGCTGGTTCACCGCGACGTCAAACCGTCCAACATCCTCTTCGTGAACGGCGTGCCGAAACTGGGCGATATCGGCTTGGTCGCCGGGGCGGATGCTGCCCCGTCCTTTGTCGGGACAGAGGGGTACGTGCCGCCTGAAGGCCCCGGCAACCCCCAGGCGGACATCTATGCGCTGGGCAAGGTGCTTTACGAGGCCAGCACCGGACAGGATCGGGTGGACTACCCAGAACTGCCGACTGCTTTGCGGGATTTCGCGGACCGTGAGCCGTTGCTGAAACTCAACGAGATCGTCCTCCGCGCTTGTGACGAAGACCGCAGCCGGCGTTTCCAGAGCGCTGTCGAGTTGCGGGAAACACTCGAGTGTCTCAAGGCCGGACAGCCGATCCCGGCGCCCGCACCAAGGATCTCCAAGCGCCTCCGCGTTGTCGGGCTGGTCGCTGGTCTCCCTTTGGCCGTCGGGCTTGGTTTCGCGGCGTGGTTTCTCTGGATGTCTCACCTCAAATCCATCAATGACCAGTATCGCCGGGCCACCAGCGTCGACTGGCCATCCGCCGAACGCGATCCCCGCGGCTCGGCGTGTGTTCCGCCGGCAACCCGGCCATCCTCTGCAACGAACTGGGAAGAGTGGTGGTCTGTAACCAATGTGGACCAGGTCCTTGTGGGGAACGTCTGGGGCGCTCCGGCACCGGAGGTGGTGGTGGACAACGGCAAGACTGTCCGCGTTCTGTCGGGCCGCGGCCAACTGTTGACGAAGTTCACCGCGGAAAGCGCCTCGGGCAACTCGGCAGCCGGCTCCTCCAATTCGCCGCCCGTGGAGGAGAGTCTCGGGAGGCTGGGATGCCTCGGAGATGTCGTGGGGACCAAGAAACTGGAAATCGTCACCCATGCACCCGTGAGCGGGACCGAGTCGACTGTACGGATTCTGGGGGACGATGGCCGTGTGATTACCAACATCAGCGTCGGTAAACAACCTGCAGACCGTCCGCCAGTCGTGTTTGCGACGGTGGATATCGACCGAAATGGCACCGACGAAATCCTGGCGACCGTGTGCACGCAGTATTATCCCGAACCGGGGCGGGAGCAGGGCCGGCCGGGGGTTCATCGTCCTCGAACTGCCGCAGGGTAAGCCCAAGTGGGAGTCCTACATTGGTCCCTATCTCGGATGGCGCTACTACGCGCGCGTCGGTGTGATCACGATTGGCGGCAAGCTACGACTGCTCCACGGCTCCGGGGGACCGAACAACGGACACCAAGGTGCTGACGAGTCCGTAGATGGCGTCAGTTACGTTTACTGCTACGAACCATCAGACGGCACGGTTCTGTGGCGACGCGCTTTTGATGGCCTCGACGAGCCCGGTTTCTTTGACGCCATCGTATTACTGCCCGACTTGAACGGAGATGGTATCGCTGAGGTGGTGGCTACGACCAGTCATCATGGCTGGAGGAAGCCGAGAACCGTGGCTGTGGCACGATCCGCCTGCTCAATCCGCGCACCGGCGAGGACCTGAAAGTCGTGGACTTCCAGCAACGCACGGACAGCGGGGTGTTCGGCGACCTGGACGGAGATGGCAAAGACGAGGTTGTCATCGATTCATGGGATGGGACCGCCGGTTACCTGCGGGCTTTCGGGAAGAACCTACGGCCCAAAGGCCTCTTTCAACGCGAGGGTGGACGTTGGACGCCGCACGCCATTTGCGACCTCGACGGTGATGGCAAAGCGGGAGCTGGTGGCCGTGTTCGAGATCGGGGAGTGGTTCGAGGAGCGCAGTTCTCTCGTGATTCTGGATCACAAACTCGAGCGCGTCCTGTGGGAGGATGGTCTCGACGGCAAGCACATCCCGCGTGTGATGGTGGTCGACCTCGAATTGGACGGTACCCGGCAGATTCTAGTCAACTCCGGAGGCCGGCTCATCGCACTCCGACCCAGGCCTTCAGCAACCCCTTGATAGCCAAGTTGCAGCCCGTATCGCACTGCCTTCACCGACAAGTCTGCGCTTGCGTGCCCGCAACGCCCAGCTACTGATTGATCGCTGGAATAGACGACGCGAACCCTTCACCCTGCCCTCTCCCCATCCGATGGGGAGAGGGTGCCCGGAGGGCGGGTGAGGGGAATGGTGTCGTGCATCCAACAGCGACTCCTCTATAAGCTCCGCCGCGCGGGCCCGCGGGACGCAGGGACGGCTCGCAAAGAACCTGGGACGCTCAGAAAAAACGCAGATTCTTGTCAGAACTCTCCCCCTACCCGCGTATTTGAACTTGCCATGCCCATGCGCACCGATCGGGGAGAGATGAAACGAATCGAGATCACCGTCCGGCGAGAGAAGAAGGTGAGAATCACTCGAACCACCATAGTGGCTGCGGCCATCTCGCGGCACCTCTCTTGGCTGGCCGGCCCTTCGCCCGCCGCCACGGCCGCGCAGCCAAGGGCTCTGTCACGCCGGTGCCCAAGGCTCCGGTCTTCGATACCCTCACCAAACCCTGGCTCGCCTCGATATCCCTCCAATTTTGGTGCCCGCCCGGGTCGATGCGACCTGCGCGTGGGGCACCCGGCACGACGACCTCAGTGCCCGAACGCCGTCTCCAGGCTGCAGAGTGCCGCCGCTTCGGATTGCAGGTGAACGTCTTCGCCGGCCTCCCCCACACGCTTGAGACTACCGCCGGCGGGACCGTGTGAACACAGAAGCGACATCAAAAAGACCGAGATGAAATCGCGGCGATTCGGACTTGTTGTGATGATTTCATCGCTGACCATCATGTTTGCGGCTCAGACTGTTCAATCGGCTGCACCGCCCAACCACTTGTTCCTTCGGGATCTGTTTGGGGCTTATGGACACTGAACAGGCAATCTCGTCGGGTCTGCCCGACGAGGAGATGGTCGAGAGCGCACGCGCCGGCGGCCTGGAGAGTCTAAACACACTCTACGCCCGGCACTGGCAGGCTTTCCTAGCCTGCGCGAACGATCAGTGTCGGCGCGGATGCGGCTGGGACGAAGCGCCTGACCTCTGCCAGATCGCCTGTCTCAAATCAGTTGCCCGTCTCGCCGCGACCTCCGGGATCCCGCACGTTTCCGCTCCTGGGTCATGGGTTTCATCGCGAACGAAGCGCGGAACCTCGGCCGGGCCATGGCACGGCACCGCAAATTGTTTGGTACATCGATGGACGAGCAGACACTAGAGAGTCAGATGCCCGTGATCCAAACAGAATCCAGCATGCCGTGGGCCGACCGCGTGTTCCTTCGGAAGTTGTTGGCTGAATCCGCCCGCAAGATCGAGGTCCCTTGCCTGGAGGTCGCCAACTTTATGCTCCAAGCCTGGCAAGACCGGGGTGAACTGCCGACGGTCCGGGACATCGAGAAGGCAAACAACCTGAGCCACGGCGCGGCGCAACGCTGCCGCGAAGCCGCGCTCGGTGCTTGGCGGGCAGTTTGTCAAGCGTTCGGGATCACGCCATGAGCGCAGACCAAGACTTTGGGCACACCCCAGCTTCGGCGAACGGCCGTTCCGATGGAGGCCTTCCGCCGGCCTTCCCAGAACGCGCTGGCACGGTCCTCGCCTTGGCATCGAGTGGCTGCTTCGATCACTTCCTCGAACGTTTTCTCGCGTGGGCTGGCAGACTCCTACGTCTTCCTTGGTGGGCCGTGAACTTCCTCATTCATGCCGTCACCGCGCTCGCCGTCTGCCTGTATGGTGATGTGCATCGCCACTTCGGTCCAAACGGCGTCTTGGCGATCAGCGGTATGTTGATCGCTGAGTTCGCGTTCTCCACCTGGATGCTGCGCGAACTGCGCGCGACACGCCCGCTGGCGCTCGCCGTCGCTGCCTGTATTCCCGAGGGGACGGTGCGGTTGGCCTGGCTGCGCAGGTATCTGGGACCGACTCACTGGGGTTGGGTGCTGCCAATCGGCGGTCGGAAAGGCAGGTCCGAACCCAGAGGCCTATTCCTTCCGGTCTGGCTGCCCGCAGCCTTGCTGGTCGCCTTGTACTACGGTCATTTCCTCGCGTATGGCCACTTTGGCAGTTGGGCGAATTTCTTTCAGTTCTATTGGTCCAATGCGCTGCTCGTCGCCACCATGACCATCAAAGCTGCCATGCTGGTCGCCGTCCTCGGGCGATTCTGGCTGCTCGCCGGCCTCACCAGGATCGCCAACAACCACCTGACCAGTGATCTCTCCCCAATGCAACGGATTGCGCTTCATGCGGATTGCCGCCGTCGATCCGTGGAGCTGAGCGTCGTCCTCGGGGTCGTCACGGGACTCTGGGTGCTTGCCCAAGGCGTGGCGTTTGGCTGGAGTTACTGGTCGAGCCTTCTCTCGTTTTGGCTGGCTGCCTTGTTCGCCATCCAAACCGTGCTGTTGCGCGGGGTGCGTCTTGGCCCATCCACCGCCATCATGGCCTTGCTGCAGCTTGTGGTCTCGGCCATCCCGCTGTCTCCGGGCACGCCGACGATGTACCGTCGCGCCGAGGTGTGGGCCGCCTTGGCGGCCTGTGCCTTTCCAGCGGCGCCTCCACTGCTCGCCGGCTTGTTCGGCGGAATTCTGCCAGGATGACGGAGCAAGGATCGTCATGACTTCACTCCCCGATTGTGATCGCCGCACGTTCTCCTTTTTGCGCTATCCTCCTCGTACCCACCACCGCTTCATCGCTATGCGAACCGCACTCGTGAATCCATCAACGGGAATTGCTACGCTACCCCGCCTCAGCCGCCTGCTCTCCAAGTGCTCGCGTGTTCCAGCGCGGCTGCTGCGAATACTGTGCCGGAGAGCAGGACCTGACGCCACGTTCCAAACACGAATGCGACGCACTCAATCGGCATCCGCCCCCCTCAACTCAGCACGCCGAACCGGCAGGCCAAGGAAAGCAGTTCGTTGTATACGAGGCGCTCAACTTGCGCTGATTCTGCTGTCCGTGGGTGTCGGCCATACCGCCACGCGATATGTTGACCCGCGGAACGGCAACGACTCGTCGCCGGGAACGTTGGAACAGCCCTTGAGAACAATCAAAGAGGCCGTCCGCCAAGTGCGCTTCGAGGATGGCGGGACGGTTTTCGTGCTCGCGGGTGTTTACTCTCCCACGGAGATTGGGGGTACGGTCGAAATACGACCGCCCTCGGGAATCGGCATCGAGGTCTACCCCAGCACGGCGCCAACCGCTGCGTATGAAGAAGTAGAAGTGATAAGAAGCGCACCATCACGGACACCGATCGGCTCACGCGCCGATTGCCGTGGGACCTTGGTCGAGCCGTTCCGATCGCCACCCCCACGCGCGTGGTAGCTGGCCGGCATAAGCCAAGTCGCCCGGGACACCTGAGGCGGCACCCTTTCACGCCAACACCGAGAAACCTCCACTCCTCCAGAGCCCATGAAGACGAAGTACCTGTCCTTGCCCATGAGTGATCGCGAACCCGATACCCGGCCCTGCTGGTGCCCACTCCCCTCAGACCACGCCTTCTACCGAGCAAGCCTCCTTTCGAGACTCCTGATCATGCTTGCGGCCTGCGGCCTGCTCGCCCCGGTCGCCGGTGCCGAAGTGACAACAAAGGTGTCAGCGTCGATGACTTTCTCCGCCCGGAACGCATGGAATGGGGGCTCGAAAGCCAAGGACCCCGCCTTGAAGGCAGGCAATGTCAGGAACTGGCTCGGCCAGATCACCGATGATTATCGCGGCATGCTTTGGTTCGACGTCGGGCACACCGCCTGGGCTGAGAAACGCCCGCGTCAACGAGCTGATCCTGGTGGTGAACGCTAGTCAATGCCCAGCCGATTGGCGGCTCAAGTTCTGGGATCTCACCAGCGACATTACCGCTGCGCCAGCATCGCTGTATACCGATGCGGCGAGCGGGACTGAATTACAAATACGGCACATATTACCCCATCGCGCGTGGGGAGAATATCATCGGCCTGAACTCCAGTGCGCGGGACGACGTGACAACGCGGTTACATAGAGCGGACTACGGTTACGCCTACTTTGGTATCGGAATTGAGTCGGACAACGATGTGGGCGA
>CAWJWM010000032.1:0-77280 GCA_963846445.1 uncultured Verrucomicrobiae bacterium
AACTGAGGAATCACCGGGATGCACTCCACCGTCACCCTCACCCGCCCCCGCAGTCGCGGGGGCACCCTCCCCCATCAAATGGGAGAGGGCTGGGGTGAGGAGTCTGTGTAGCGTATCCAACCGACTGGGCAGTTAGACAGTGGCTTGAAACACACACGCCGCGGGCGGGCGGACGCACCAGCGCCCCCGCCCGCGGCCTCTACCGAAGACCCACCATGTCCGTTTTTCCACCGAACCCGATGAATACCGCGAATCCATTCCACACCCTTCTCGTCAGTGCCCTCACTGCTCTCCTGCTGGGCACCGCAGTCGCATCCGCCGCTGAGGGTGCAAGCAAGCCGCAGACTTGCGTGCCCGCCGTGGGAGCCGCCTGTTGCCAGACCACGCGGCGTGCACGGCCGCGGCCGGGACGCCCGCGGCGACCCCGTCGACACCGTCCGACCCCATCGCGCAGTTGGCCAAGACCTGGGGGATCGAGATCACGAGCCTACGCTTGTCGGCGGAGGGTTACTTTGTCGATTTCCGATACAAGGTCATCGATCCGGAAAAGGCGAGCCCGCTGCTGAAGCCCGAGGCCAAGCCCCACCTCATCGACGAGGCGAGCGGCAAACAGCTCGGGGTGCCCACCACGCCCAAGCTAGGCGCGTTGCGCCAGACGGCGCAAAGACTCCAGGCCGGCACCATCTACTACATCTTTTTCGGCAACTCCCGTGGAATCGTCAAACCAGGCGCAAAAGTCACCGTGGTCATTGGGGATTGCCGCATCGAGCACGTCACCGTCGGCTAGAATCCTTGAACCCCCAAGCATGTCGCCAACCGGAAAGCAGAATCGCATCGTTCCCTCCTCGAACAACGGCCCCATCCCGAGGCACACGTTTGAGCGTCGGTTGGGGTTTCCTTTGTCAATACTCGCGTGCGCCGTGCTTTGCTGGACTTCGTCTTCGGCCGAGCTGGCGTCTGCGCTGGTGACCTCAGTGTGCGAGTTTTCCCCGCCTCGCATCGAGCCTGTCGGCGACGGCACGCGAATCAGAGTCAGAGTGGACGACTGCGACCCGCTTCAGCGGGTTGGTGCGCCGGTGTTGCCCTCCCGCACGGTGCGTCTTCTCCTGCCCCCCGGTGCGAAGGGGGCGCGGATCGAGACCCGCGCCCCACGGGGTTCGACCACGGTTCCCGGCTTCTGGGAGGTCGAGTACGGACGAGTCCCGCTCACGACGCCGGCGATCGAGCCAATCGAGTCGATGAGCGCTGCAATCGCGGACGCGCCGGACGCCGCCATTTATGCATCCGACGCCCCCTATCCGACGGCCGCGGTTGACCTGGTTTCGGTTCAGCGCCTGGCGGGATACGCCATCGCATTCCTCCGAGTGTACCCGGTCCGATACCTGCCGGCGCGGGGCGAATTGCAGTTCACGCCGGAACTCGAGGTCCTGCTCACGATCGAGCCCGACCAGGCTGAGCCGACGGCGTCCGATACCCGGCTGCGGCCGCAACCACGCGCACGGGATCGCGTGGCGGCGTGGGTCGACAACCCGGCCATGGTGCAGGCCTATGGGGCACCCGCGCTCATGAGCATGGGCGGTGCGACGGTCGACTACCTGTTGATCACCCGCAGCAATCTCGTGTCTGCTTTCCAGCCCCTGGTCGAACTCAAAACCCAAAGCGGGCTCGCCGTTCATGTCGAGACGGTCGAAGCCATCGCCCAGAGTCAAGCCGGTGTGGATGTCCCTGAGAAGATCCGCAATTACATCCGCGCCGCCCACGTGGACTGGGGTGTCACGTATGTCCTGCTGGGCGGCGACGCGACCGCCGTTCCTTGCCGCTACGCCCATGCCTACATGAACTTGCCGGAGGTCGAATCCCGGATCCCCTGCGACCTCTACTATGCCTGCCTGGACGGCTCCTGGAATGCCGACGGCGACGACCGCTGGGGCGAGCCCACCGACGGCCCGGAGGGCGGCGAAGTCGATCTGCTGGCCGAGGTCTATGTCGGTCGCGCGCCGGTGGATACACCCGACGAAGTGGCCACATTCGTCGGCAAATCCATTCGCTATGAAACACTCGGACACCCGCAAGCGGACCAGTTCCTGCTGGTGGCCGAATTCCTCAAGAACACCCCGAATGGCCCGGCCCAGGGCGGTGACATGTTCGAACCGTTGCTCCCTTATCTCGCTGGCCAACAGGTGACCTGGCTGGATGATCGGCCCTTCAGCACCCCTCAGTGGACGAAGTCTGACCTCCAGGCCGCGCTTAACGGTTCTCCCCACCTGGCGCTCTTCAACGGCCATGGCAACGACGAAGTCCTTATGAGTTCCCACCTGATCCCCACCCGCGGAATCCGGACCGCCGACGTGGACGCTCTGACCAACGCCTTCCCCTTTCTCGCCTACAGTGTCGGTTGCAACGTTGGCCAGTTCGACAACGACCGGTGGTCGCCCGACGCCATCGGCGAGGAACTGGTGAAGCGCAACGCCCGCGGCGCCTTCGCCGCCGTGTTCAACTCGCGTCTCGGTTGGTACGACCCGCTCGACGAGTCCAAATACAGCGGCGAGTTCCAGACCCGCTTCTTTGCCCACCTCCTCGCCCACAGCCAGACCAACCTCGGTGTGGCCAACCAGTTCTCGAAACACGATCTGGTCGGTCAGATCGAGTCCTCGGGGTTGATGCCCTATCGCTGGTGCTACTACGAGATCACTCTGCTGGGCGACCCCCACCTCGCCTGCCGCATGACCAGCTCGTCCTCGGACCAAGACTCCGACGGCGATGGCATGACCGATCTGGCCGAGCAGGTTGCCGGGACCAACCCCACCGACCCGGCCTCGGTCCTCAGCCTGCGGGCGGTGCGGGGGAGCGGTGTGGGAACCGGCGTCCGCCTCGAGTGGCCGAGCGTCTCCGGTCGCCTTTATGTGGTCTTCCGGGCGGTGGACCCCGCGGGGCCTTATGAGCTACTGGTCCAGGGCCTGGCTGCGACTCCGCCGCTGAACAGCTACGAGGACACTCTGACGGACAACCAACCACGGTTCTACCGGATCGAGGTCCGGACCCCGCCATGAACCGCGTCGATGCCGAGGTCCCGATTAAGAACCACCGAGTGATCCTCCCGTGGGAGTGATCACCAACTCTATGAGAACAATAGCAGGATTGCTTCGTCATCACCCGCGGTGCCTCGCCCTGGCTCTCGTCGCTGTCAGCGTGCTCGCCAGTTCCGCCCTTCCAGCCCGGGCCTTCGTCGTGAACGTCGGCGACATCCTGATCGCCAATTATGACAATTGGACGGTCGTCCGGATCGATCCCAGCACCGGCGAACAGGTTGTCTGGGGCGGTTTTCTCCACCCGATGGACTTGGTGCTTCATCCGTCCGGAACGCTCTACATCGGCGAGTTCTATGGCGACATCCAGGCGCTCGATGTCGCCACAGAAAAGGCCGTTCCCCTGGCGCTGTCGGGCGACCTGCCGACCGAGATCTGGGGCCTGACCCTGGGTCCCAACGGCCGCCTCTATGTGACCGGCAAGAACCTCGACGACGTCGACTCCGTTTTCGAGGTCAACCTCGATACCGGCATCTCCACCATCATGACCCAGGGCAACCTGCTGTCCGGCGTCGCGGGCATCGCCACCCTCGATAGCACGCATCTGGTCGTGGCGTCCGCCCTCGACAACCGGCTCGTCTCGGTTTCCCTCGTCGACCATTCCCAAACCACGCTGGTCTCCGGGGGCCAGGTCGACAGCCCCTATGATGTCGCCGTATATGGCGGCAAGCTGTTCACGGGCGCGTACGATTCCAAGTGGCTCCTGGAAGTCAACGGGGGCAACGCCACGGTCCTCGCCAACCTTCTGGGCAGCCCGTGGGGGATCGACATCGACGCCGACGGCATCATCGCCGTGGGCATCAAGGCCACCAGCGGTGGGGTGCAGCGCTTCGACCAGGACGGCAGGTCCCGCGGCAGTTTCTCCGGCTCGAGCATCGGCTGGGTGGCCGGCCTCGAGATCGCCGATTACGGCGTGTTCGGCCCTCCGAAGATCACGACCCAGCCTCAGAGTCAAACGGTGGTCCGGGGCGCCAACGCCACCTTCACCGTCGTGGCTACCGGCAGCCTCCCGATCGCCTACCAATGGTACTTCAACCAGACCCAGGTCATTCCTTGGGGAACCGGCGCCAGCCTGACGGTCACCAACGTTCAGGATGCCAGCGTCGGCGGCTACTCGGTTGTGGTCGACAACGGCGTGGCCGTCACGAGTTCGATCGCGCAACTGACCATCAAACAACCGGAACTGCCTTTGGTCACTTGGCCGTCACCCGCCAATATCACCTATGGCACGGCCCTCGGCCCTTCTCAGTTGAATGCCACAGCCAGTGTGCCCGGCACCTTCGTCTATAGTCCGCTTGCCGGGACCCTGCTCGATGCCGGGCCGGCGCAGATCCTCTCTGTGACCTTCACGCCCAGTGACACCGGCGCCTATCTCCCTGCCACCAAGACTGTCAGCATCGACGTGCTTCGCCGACACCTCACCATCACGGCCAACAACTCGAACAAGGTCTACGGCGCGCCGCTCCCGGACTTCGGCGCCACTTACACCGGCTTTGTCGCTGGCGATGACGCGGCCAGCCTGGACACCCCGGCGGTCTATTCGACCACGGCCACCGCCTCGAGCCCGGTGGGCATTTACCCCATTACTCCGGGCGGGGCCACCGACGCCAATTACACAATCGCCTTCGAGCCCGGCACCCTCACCATCACCAAAGCCAGCACTACCAGCTCGCTCAGCTCTTCAGCGAACCCCGCGGCACCCGGGCAATCGGTGACGTTCACCATGGAGGTGACCGCCGTTGCCCCAGGCGCAGGCATCCCGACCGGCACGGTACAGTTCATGCTCGACGGCGCCAACGCCGGCGCACCCGCGTCCCTGAGCGCGGGCAGCGCCACGCTCAGCTTGACAACCATCGGCCCCGGCATTCACACGATCAGCGCAAGCTATGCCGGTGACGACAACTTCACCGGGTCCACGGCCACGCTCGCTTCGGCCCAGCTCATCAACACCCCGCCGACAGCCGGCGCCGATACGATTCAGCGGTACCCGACCGATGGGACAAAGGTCCTCATCAGCACGTTGCTCAGCAACGATGCCGATGCCGATGGCGACCCCGTCGAGTTGGTCTTCGTCAGCCCCACCAGCGCCCACGGCGGCTCTATCCTCCTCGACGGCGATTGGATTCACTACACCCCGCCAGCAGGATTCACGAACGACGATTCGTTTACTTATACCATCGAAGACAGCTACAGCGCCCAGGCCACCGCCACTGTCACCGTCCGCGCAACGACCGACGCCGTGCCGCCCCCCAACCTCCTGCTCACTAACCTCGGTAACGGGTCCTTTCTGCTGAGTTTCCTTGGCATTTCAGGCAAGACCTACCGAATCGAGTTCACGGAACAGTTGGGGTCGCCCGTCTGGACTGAGTTGGGCAGCGATACCGCCGATGACCTCGGGGCCGTCCAGTACACCGATACATCAACGCCCGCCGGGCGCGTGCGGTTTTATCGCTCGGTCTATCCGTAGGCCACCGCGCCTACTGGATGAATGCGGCGGTCCTTTTCCATCCTCGCCACCAGCGAGGTCCGCCGCATCGCTCGCCGCTGTCCCCGCCCTCGATCACCGCGTCGCCCTCCCCACCATCTACTCCTGCGGCCTGCGCCTGGGTGAAGCCCGCAATCCGGCGCCGGGGCATGCGCGTCAACCTGAGTGAGGTTTCACAATCGGGGCCAAGATGCATGCGCCAACAACAATCCAAGTCGCTGGTAAGGCGTCGCTCGTAGAGGGCGCAGCGTTGGCCGAAACGGCAGAGAAGTCGCGAAGCGTTTGGAGTGCGGCGGTTTACCGCCGCTTTTCGAACACTGTCGATGGTGTCTGCAAGACCGGGTGCCTCTCGAGGACTTCCGTGTCTCTTGAAGCAATCCCACACTCAATCATTCATATGCGGAATTCGGACGACGATTATCCGACGCCACATCTTCTTGCTCTTGCTCTAATGGGGAAAACCTCCGCCGGTGAAGTGTCACCGGCCTCGGCTGGTTGGGACGTGGCTGATGGCGTCAGAGCAACGATGGTCAAATCCAAACCGTCGCCTTCCCTGCTGACATTTTCCGCAAAGGGGGGGTCAGTCGGTCTGATTCCATACCGTCCGCGGCTTCGTTCAACCGGGGAACTGGACCCGCCGCTATGCGTTCGCACGGCTGCGCCGGCACACGCGACCACCGGCTACTGCGGCGAGCAGCGAGGCCGCGAACACCTCAGCCCCCGCGGGCTCGGGAACGGGAACAGCCGCCAAGCGCATCCAAGGTTGGCTCAGGTCTGCACTTGTCACGTCGTTGAAATTCATTATGTAAGCCATCGTCCCGTCGTTAAGGTCGCCCAACGGGATACTCGTGATGCCGGCGTTGTTGTAGTTGAAGCTAAACGTCACGCTCGTGAAGGAGAAAATCGAGGTGGCGCTCGTGAGGTCCGCAGTGGCCGAGGCAAAAAGACGATTCCCGGCAGAGGAGATGAACTCTTCGTGCAATGCCAAGCCTGGCGCGGTACCGGCAACGCCGCCGAACGTCAGCGAGGGGTCTGTTCCGGAGATTGAAGTGTCCGTGCCCGAGCCGAAATCGACGGACAATGTCAGTTCCGCCCACCCGATGTCCCCCGGTGGCGGATCCACCACAAACTGAAAACCGGCGGGCGCGTTCACCGTGATGCTCACGCTGCTGTAGTCTGCCAGTTGCCCCGATGCAGGATCAAACTGCAAGCTAAAAGTGTCCGAACTGAGCGCAGGCGACGCGCTGTTGAAGTCGTGGACTGGCCCCGTCACGCCGGTGGAGTCGATCCTGAACTGGGCTTGAATGCCGGGGACGAGCAGCCCAACCGAGAAAGCTGCGCAGGTCAACTGAACGAAAGCACGAGTTCTCTTCATATGACGTTTTCCTTTGTCAACAGTGCTCACTGTAAGGGGCGACCCCAGAAGTGGCAAGCCTCAATCTGAATGATTGTCAATCCGTATTCTGCGCCCAAGAGCCGCAAACCCGAGTTTGCCCTCGGACTCCTTATAGCGGATTGAGCTCCCATCGAGAATAGGACCGCTGCCAAACCTGTCGTAGGAGCACGTCCTATATCCGGGAAGCGTCGCGAAAGACCCACTCGGCGAACTTGAGTGCGGCGGATTTCTCGCAACCGGGCTGGTGTACCAGAAATCCGGGCTCTGGCGATGACATCGGGTTCGCGTCGTCCTAAACCCGGTGAGAAATGCGCGCTAGCCTGCTCCATCTACCCAACATCTGAACAAAACAGTCGAGTCTTCCGCGAAGCGGAACGGCGGATTCCAACGAAGCTCCGCGTTCGGACGGCCCCATCAGTACCAGCAGAATCGAAAGCCCAGGCTCGCTCGTCGGTTTGAGGCGGAGCTTCTTTGGAATCCTTGAAGCCCCAAACATGTTGCGATCAAGTCAAGTTTGGCCTTCACCCCTATCCCTTTGGTTTCGCAAGGATTCTAACCTGCATTCTCACCACTTTTTCCACCGCGAAGCCGGAGTCCTCAAGAGAAGTCAGCATGCAGGTTAGAAAAGCAAAACCGCGCCCGAGTGGATGGAGGGAACTGGGCAACAGAGTGTCGCTGCACCCGCGAGGATTCGGAAGCGCTCTGAACCTCATTCTCCCCTGTGCGGGCGCGGTTTTGCCACAGCCCGGATTTCGTTGTCATCTTCCCCGTGGTGGGAAATCCGGGCTAAGGAGCGAGGCGCGGGAGAGAAGGGCAGGAATACGAAAGGGCGGTTCATGATGTCGAAGATTGGGATTTGGTCTGAGGCGCGCCTCGCTAGGTGGAGAATGGATTCAGCACTTTGACTCCGGTGTGCGCGACATCGGCTACGTTGCGGGTGACCAGTGTCAGGCCGTGAACCAGCGCGGTCGCCGCCAGTAATCCTTCCACGGTCGAGATCGGACGAACCGCCTTCAGGCGCCCCCACTGATCCGCCACCGATGCCGTCACGGGCAGTGTCCGGTCGGCAAACTTCTGTTCCAATCCCGCCACCCATAGCTCGAGCGCACGCGCTTTGACCGCGTCATGGGGGCGCGCCCTTTCGATGCCGTCTCGAATCTCGCCGAGCACCAGAACACTCAGGAACAGGTCGCCGTCGTCCACGGAATCCAACCAGGCCGAGACGCCCGGATCAGTCCGCGGCCCCTTGCGGGCTTCACTGGCGACGTTGGTGTCCAGGAGGAAGCCGCTCACAACTCCACCTTCCGGCCGAAGTCCTGTCTCCGCTCGAACAATTCGTCCGGTCCGATGTCTGGCATCGAGAGCAGGAACTCCTTGAACGACGGCTTCCGCTTCGATCCCCCGAGCAGCGCCTCGCGCAGGATGCGCCGGTGCTCTTCCTCCATCGACACCCCGTGCTGGCCGGCACGCTCCTTGAGTTTCTGAACGACCTTTTCTTCGATCTTTCTCACCAAGAGTTGTGGCATATCGTTCTTTCCTTGTGTTCTGCTAGCAACGCTAGCACAGACGGCCACGGCAGGGCAAGGGCCTTTCGTTGCGACTGGTCATTCTGGGAGCCGCAAATCGACGCGAATGCACGCGAAAAGCGAGACGACGCGGGATGGCGCTGCTAACCGGCGCGAGGTTGGCGTTTTGGGTTTACCCCACCTCGGACGTTCCCCTAGGCGAAGAATGGCCCTCCGCCGATAGCCGGGCGAGCCAGCGGCGTGCACAGTGGCCCGGAACATGAACAGGCATCCCATCGCACCCTCGAGCGCCGAGCGCGGCGCCCAAGGCTGCGACGTTGCGACTCGATGCCGCTCACGTTTCGGCGTCGATCGAGGCGGCGTGCAGGTCGAATGAGAACGCGCCAGGTCATCACGGCGTTGGTCTTGGCCCTGACCCTGGGCCTGCACTGGGCGGCCCTCCAGTCCGTAGCCTGGGTCTCGATGATCGTCAGATACTCCCAAGACGCGACGCTCTCGGAAGCGATTGCGCAGACGTTCGACGGTCGACACCCCTGCGCGCTCTGCCGCATCGTCGACGCAGGCCAGAAGTCGGACGAGAGCAGCGAAGGCGACCCGCTGCCCAGCCGGACGGTGCTGAAGATCGATCTGCTCTGCGAGGCGTCCCGCGCGTTCTTGTTCACTCACCTCCCGTTCCCACCCTTCGAGCTTCGCGCTCGAAGCGGGCTCGAGCGTTTCGAACGGCCCCCTTCGCCCCCTCCCCGCCACGTCTGAACGCGGTCAGACCGCGTCTCTCCTTCGTTGGATCCGTTCTGGACGTCTGACACCGGTGTCGTGGCCCGGCGCTGGTCAGGATGGAACGGACTCCGGTCTCCGGGCCAAACCCCAAACTCAACGTCAGGCACCCCGGGCGCGAAATCCCGGGAGCCGGCAGAACCTATGATATTTGCACTCCGAACAGCTACGAAAGGACGCTCTCGAGCGTTCACGTTGATTGAACTGTTGGTTGTCGTCGCCCTCATCGCCATTCTGGTCGGGCTGTCGGCGCCGGCGCTCTCGAAGGCCCACGGCAAAGCCAAGTCGGCCTGTTGCCTGGGCCAGTTGCGGCAGATCGGGCTGGCCACGCTGATGTATGCCGACGACCACGACGGCCGTCCGCCCCGCAGCACGCATTCCGCCACCGCCCACGGCGAACGGCCCTGGGGTTATGCCCTGCTGCCTTACCTGGCCTCCCCAGACTGCAAGCCCACCGACCCGCGCTGGACCAATATGTTTCAGGGCCTCTATCGCTGCCCGGTGGACAAGCGCCGCAATACAGACTGGAGTTACGGCAAGAGCGTTTACACCGAACTCTCCGCCCAGGAAACCGGCGGCCCAACCTGGCCCCGCCTGATCGACCTCCCGAATCCCGCCGCCACCGTCCTCTTTGCGGAGAAAGCCGGCGGCTCGATGGCCGACCATTTCATGGCGCACTTCTGGAGCGAAGGTGGCGAGCCCGAGGTGGACCGGAAACGGCACGGCACCCGATCGAATTACATCTTCGGCGACGGCCACGCCGCCGGCGCCGCGTTCGAACGCACGTATGATCCTGACCGCACCATCGATAATTGGAATCCCATGACGGCCCGCTAAACGCGAGCGCCGTCTCACCCTTAACCTGCCTCCATCCCAATCAATAACTTGCCATGAAAACAAAACAACCGATTCCTCTGCCTTTCCTTTGCCTGATGGCCGCCGCGGCCTTCGCCGCAACCACCGTAACCACGGTTTCCGCCCAGGACATTCTGGTACGACCCGCGCGCGGTGGCGGGCTGGACACCAACGCCCCCATGATCCACGTCGACATCTTCTATGACTACCAGGCCAACGAGATGATCGCCCAACTGGACACCACCAAGGGCATCCCACACCTGACGCCTCTGCCACCGGGCTATGCGTTCGATTCCCGATCCAACTACTACGTTCTGACCGACAAAGCCTACAGCCTCCAATACGCCTGGAATCCGGGAGGGGTCTTCACCCCGCCGGAGGGCGCCGCCGTCTGGATCGAGTGCCTGAGTGCGTCGCCCGGTCTCGAGACCTATGACGGCCCCGGCAACAAAAACGAGAACCCGCCCCGGCCCTACACACCCATCTTCGGCACGGGCGGTTCACCGACCAAATGGGCGTGGTACGGGCGCATGGCGCACAACGCCTATGCGATCAGCCAGTCGACCAGCAGCGTGCTGTCAGCAGAATACCGGGTCTACTTTGGCGACACCCAGACCGGCGCCCGGGATGCCTTCAGCCAGTACGACGACGCCACGGTGACACTGACCTGGACGGTAGACCCCGTTGCCGTTGCACCGGTTCTCGTGCGGCCGGCCCGCGGTGGCGGATTGGACACCAACGCCCCCATGGTCCACGTCGACATCTTCTATGACTACCAGGCCAACCAGATGATCGCCCAACTGGACACCAGCAAGGGCATCCCACACCTGACGCCTCTGCCACCGGGCTATGCGTTCGATTCCCGATCCAACTATTACGTTCTGACCGACAAAGCCTACAGCCTCCAATACGCCTGGAACCCGGGAGGGGTCTTTGCCCCGCCGGAGGGCGCCGCCGTGTGGATCGAGTGCCTGAACGCTTCGCCGGGACTCGAGACCTATGACGGCCCCGGCAACAAGAATGAGAACCCGCCTCGGCCCTACACACCCATCTTCGGCACGGGCGGTTCACCGACCAAATGGGCGTGGTACGGGCGCATGGCGCACAACGCCTGCGCGATCCGCCAGTCGACCGCCAGCGTGCTGTCGGCAGAATACCGGGTTTACTTTGGCGACACCCAGACCGGCGCCCGGGATGCCTTCAGCCAGTACGACGACGCCACGGTGACACTGACCTGGACGGTGGACCCGGTGACGGAGCCGCCGACGTTCCTGTTCGGCGCGGTTGGGCAGGATCCTGGCGCACCCGTGTGTTTCCTCAACGCCGACGAATGCGCCATCGGGTCGGAGTCGGTCGTGAACCTGCGTCGGGCTGACGGCGGACCGTGGGCGTCCCAATTCGCGGGGTCCCTTCCCATGGTTGCAGTGGCCGCCACCGAGGCCAACGGCGGACCGGTCCCTGGCCACGCGGCCCTAGGCGCGTGTCTTGAGCTCGAGTTCGTGTCACTCGCAGGGCCATCCAACGGTTGCTTGCACGTCTGGGAGACTGGCGACACCCAACCGCGGCTCAATCTGCCGGTCGGCGAAGCCGCCGGCATGAGCCGCCTCCGCCTCAGCGAGAATCAGGGGATGCCGGGTGCCGATCCTCACGGCAAGATCGAAGGCCGAAACTTCTCGCTCACCCAGCCAGGGCTCTACTGCCTCGGCTTCCGAGTGGTGGACTGCTCCGCGAACGGGCCGCAAGGCGGGCCGATCCATCCTCCGTCCCCGCTTTATCACGTCTATCTCCAAGCCGGATTGACCTTGGCCTCCCTGACTGCTCACGGCTCTTCCGCCACGGCTTCGTTCGGCGGCGAGCCCGGCCGATCTTTCTACCTCGAACGCACCCAGGCTCTCGGGGGCGCCGCGCTCTGGGAGACGGTGGCCGGACCACTGGCCGGAGTCAGTCGCTTGCAGACTCTAACCGATCCTGCGGCGCCGAGCGGACCAGCCTTCTACCGGGTTCGTTCAACCGTGCAGTAATGAAAACAATAAGCCCTTCGTCCCTCTTCGGTCTCCTGGTTGGCCTGGCCGTGTTGGCGGCTCAGGCTCAGATCTACGTTACCCCCAAGCTAGGCGGAGGCCAGGTCGCCGCTGAAATGGTCCATATCGACATCGCCTACGACGCCGATGCGAATCGGTTGGAGGCCCGGGTCGACGATAGCTTCGGCCTGCCGCAACTGCGGCCACTGGAGCCCGGTCTGGCCTTCGAGCCCGGGGCCGCATGCGCGGTTCTCAACGGGAAGGCGTACAACGCCCAATACGGGTGGAACGTCGGCGGTTTCTTCACCATCCCTGACGGCGCGGCCATCTGGATCGAGCAGATCGACTGTTCGCCCGGGCTCGAAGTATACGAAAGCTGGGGCCGGACCGGGAGTCACTCCCCCATCTTCGGCACGGCGGGTTCGCCCCGCTTGTGGCGGTGGAGCGGCGTGATGGTGCACAACACCTACGCGATTCTCGACGCCACCGTCGACCGCCTCTTCGCCGAGTACCACATCTTCTTCGGCGATGCCGAGACCGGCTCGCGCGAGGGTTTTCTCGAATTGGATGACGCCCAGGTGCGCCTCGAATGGACGGTGGTGCCGGTGGAAGTGCCATTCCGGTTCGGCGCCCTCGACACGGCGGTCAACGCGCCGCTCGCCTTCCTCAACGCCGAGCGCTTCACGGCCCAGCACGAGTGGGTGATGACGCTCGCTCCATCCGATGCGGCGATGCCCCTCACCCGGTTCGAACGCGCCATCCCCATGGTCGCCCTGCCCGCCACCGCCGCCGCAGGAGGCCCCTCCGAGGGGCACGCCTCACTTGGTGCCTGCATCGAGGTCCAACTCGTCTCTCTCAGCGGGCCGCCCGCGGGTCAACTCAGCGTCTGGGACCCGGACGCGATCGAACCGCTCGTGACCATCGGCACCGGCGAATGCAGCGGCACGAACCGGTTTCCCATCAGTCAGAACGACGCGGCTGCCGGCACGGACCCCTACGGGCACTGGCCGGACCGACGGTTCAGCGTCGATCAGCCGGGTCTTTACACGCTCGCATTCCAGTTGGTCGACACCTCCCACAACGGACCTGAAAACCATCCGCTCCATGCGGCTTCTGAAGTTTACCGCATCCTCTTGCAAGCCGGGGTGACGCTGGCCAGGGCGGACTGGCAGAACCAGACGTTCGTCGCGACGTTCGGCGGGACGATCGGCTGGCAGTTCTCCCTCGAACGCAGACTCGCGTCGGACCCGGTGGCTCGATGGCTGACGGTGGACGGTCCCGTGATCGGCACGAACCGTTTGCAGCGGCTGACCGACCCCGCAGCGGCGGGAGCCACGCAAGGCTGGTATCGACTCCGCGCCGATCGAAAGTAGGATGGGACCGCACGAGATCGCCGCGTTGACGCCAAAGAGAAACGCAACCCCAATCCCTGCTCGTGATGTACCCCCTACGAAAGTTGTACATCCAAGGTGGCATAGACCGTCACCCGCGAAGCTGCTGTGATACGGGCATGACATTGAAGCTGATCGAGCACGACGCGCATCACCCTGGGTTCTTTATCCTGCCTGACGGAGCGTCGTGGCCTGTCGGAGTCCGGGAGACGCCCGACACGCCACTGGACCACGCGGACAAGCCTGTTCCCTGGCTGGAGATTGTCCGTGATCCCACCGATTGGGACTCGGCCGTCGAAGGGCTGCGCCGGGCCCACAACGAAATGGAACGGCAACTGCGCGAACGCACGGCGGCCTTGGCCGCCGCCAACGCGCGGTTACAGGCTGAAATCAGCGAGCGCAGGCTGCTCGAGACCCGTTTGCTGGAGGTCAGCGAGTTCGAGCAGCGTCGGATTGGCCAGGACCTGCACGACGGGATCTGCCAGAACCTCACCGGCCTCGCGTATCGTTGCAGCGCCACCTACCGCAAACTGGCCGACGCCGTCCCCGAGGAGGCCTGTGACCTGGAGCGCACGGTCGAACTCATTCAGCAGACGCTCGCCCAGGCGCATCATTTGGCGCACGGACTTTTCCCGGTCCGCCCGCATGCGGATGGGCTGATGGGGGCGCTGAGCCAACTGGTTTCGGACTTCCAGGACATGTACCCGGCAGCCATCCGTTTCGTGTGCGAGACACCGGTCCAAGTCCAAGACGATGCGGTGTCCACGCACTTGTATCGAATCGCCCAGGAAGCCCTGAGCAACGCCCTCAAGCATGGCCAACCTTCCGAAGTGACCATCGAACTCTCAGCCGACACGCGTGCTTGCCGGCTCTGCATCCGCGATAATGGGCGCGGCTTGGCCGGTTGTCCGGCGTCGTCCTCGGGGCTGGGGATGGAGACCATGCGATTTCGAGCCCGCGCCATCGACGCCCAACTCGACATCCAACCCGGCGAGCGCGGCGGACTTGAAGTGATCGTCACGCTGCCCCACGGCAAAGACTCGACCAAAGACATTCGATGAAGACCGCACACTCACGCCACTCAACCCCAGCCCAGGCAGACTCGGACAGGGCTTTTGGAAAAGCCCGCATCTTGCTCGTCGACGATCATCCCGTGGTGAGAGAAGGGCTCAGCGTCGCCATCAGCCAAACCTCGGATCTCGAGGTGTGCGGGCAGGCCGGAAGCGCGTCGCAAGCCCTGCAGGCCGTCGCGGCTTTGCGCCCGGATGTCACCGTGATAGACCTGTCATTGAACGGCTCGAACGGCTTGGATCTCCTGAAGGACTTGCGGGCGCAGTACCCCGAAATCCGAGTGCTCGTCTTCTCGATGCATGACGAAATGCTCTATGCCGAACGGGCCGCCCGTGCCGGGGCTCGCGGTTACCTCATGAAAAAAGAGCCGCCCGAACAACTCCTGGAAACCATCCGGAAAATACACCGCGGCGCGCTCGCGTTCAGCGAAGCCCTGGTTTGGCGCCTCCATCAGGAAATCTCCAGCGGTAAACGCCAGTCTGTCGCCTCGCCCATCGCACGGTTGACCGATCGGGAGTTGGCGGTCCTTGAAGCAATCGGACGCGGTCGCAAGTCGCGGGAGATCGCCACCGACCTGCACGTGAGCGTGAAGACCGTCCAGGCCCACTGCGAACACATGAAGGACAAGCTGGAATTGACCGACTTCATGAGCCTGGTACGCTTCGCAGTGCATTGGCTCGATACCGCGTTCGACGCCGAGCAAAGCCCGACCGCCAATCCGGCGGCCGCGCCCTGCCCGAACGCTGGCGAGCGGCCAGAACGCTCTGGCCTGTCGCCGGCGCTGCCGACAGGGCCAAGGCCGGTCCTGCAAGCCTACGCCCCTTTCCTGGCAGGCCCTGGTCGAAGCGCGATCTGGCCACGCTGGCCGACGAGGTCGTGCAGCGACTGAGCCGTCAACTCGAAGCGGGCCCCGCGTCCTGACCGGCTTGCGTCGCGCGCGATCGGCCGGTGCTTCTCAAGCCACGAACCCTATGCATGGGACGTGGTATCGCAGAATGGGGTGGGGGATTCATGGAGAGCGGCCTGTTCCTCCTTGAACTGCTCAGTGGACATGAACCTGTACCGCCGGCTTTCCAGCCGGCACCGTGCGGACAACGCCACCGGCAACCGTGCCGACCTGGAGGTCGGCGGTACGGGGGAGGTTGATGAGAAGAGAGCCACCTGTTCCATTTTGAACTGCCCAGTCGGACATGAACCTGTACCGCCGGCTTTCCAGCCGGCAACGGTCTCTGTCTCGGACACTGTCAGCGAGGCCGACAAGAATGTCGGCGGTACACCCGGTTCAGGGAACACATTGACATTCGACGACTTGCTGCGAATTGGACCTATGAACCACTTTCGGTTTGCTGCGGCGCCCGTGCCCCCGTTATGATCCGCAGTCAATGCCAGCAGAGCAGCCGGAACTCGAACGGTCTGCGGCTCGCGCCGCTCTACGTGGGGGGGACGCGGCGAGTCCCCCGATCTTCCGGTCTCCAGAGAAGCCGACGCGGAGCTCCAGCGGCAGCGCGAGTGGTTTCGAGTCACGCTCGCAAGCATCGGCGACGCCGTGATCACCACGGACAGCGAAGCGCGTGTGACCTTCCTCAATCCCGCGGCCGAGGCGCTCACCGGCTGGAGCAGCGCCGCCGCCATCGGTCAGCCTGTCCAGGCTGTCTTCCGCGTGATCGACGAACTGACCCGGGAGTCCTTGGACAACATCGTGACCCGGGTGCTGCGCGAACAGCGGGTCTTGGGGCTGGCCAACCACTCCGTTCTCATTGCCAAGAACGGACGCGAGATCCCGATCGAAGACAGCACCGCGCCGATCCTGGACGCCGCTGGCCGCGTCCTGGGTGTCGTCCTGGTCTTTCACGACGTGGCGGAGAAACGGAAGGTCCAGGACGCCCTGCGCGCGAGCGAAGAACGGTACCGGACCGTGGCCGAGTTCACCTACGACTGGGAGTACTGGCGCGGCCCGGACGATCGTTTTCTTACGTCTCGGACGCCTGCGAACGCATCACCGGGTACCGCCAAGACGAGTTCCTTCAGGATCCCGAACTCTATCCCCGGATCATTCATCCCGACGATCACGAGCGGATGGCGGCGCACCTGCGCGATGACCTGCTGCATCGGGACCTGTGCGAACTCGAGTTCCGCATCGTCCGGCGCGATGGCCAGGTCCGCTGGATCGGACACGCCTGCCAGTTGGTCGTCGGCACATCGGGCCAGCCGATGGGCCGGCGCGCCTGCAACCGCGACATCACCGCGCGCAAGAACTCGAGGCGGCTCTGCGCGAGGCCAACGAGCGACTCGAAGCCCGGGTCCGGGAACGCACGACCGAGCTGCGCCAGTCGATGGAACTGGTCGGGGTCCAGCGGCAGCGGTTCCAGAGCGCCCTGGACCTTCTGCCCGCATATCTGGTGCTGCTCACGCCGGAACATCGCGTCCTCTTTGCCAACCGCTTTTTCGAGGAACGCTTCGGCAAGCACGACGGGCGCCACTGCTACGAGTACCTGTTCGGCCGCACCGAACCCTGCGAACGCTGTGAGAGTTTTCAGGCGTTCCACACCAACGCACCCCACCGCTGGGAGTGGACCGGCCCCGACGGTCGGCTCTACGACATCTACGATTTTCCCTTCATCGACGTGGACGGCACCCGGATGATCATGGAAGTGGGCCTGGACATCACCGAGCGCCGGCAGGCCGAAGCGGAACTCGTCGAGCATCGAGCGCACTTGGAGGAACTGGTCCGCGAACGCACCCGGCAACTGGCCGAGACCAACGCGCGCCTCGAAGCCGAGATTGTCGCCCGTACACAGGCTGCGGAAGAGTTGCGTGCCGGCAACGAGGAACTCCAGCGCTTCAACCGCGCCATGGTGGGCCGCGAGTTGCGCATGATCGAGTTGAAACACGAGGTCAACGAACTCTGTGCCAGAGCCGGCCAGCCGCTGAGATACCCGGAGGATTTCGACAAATGCCCGCGATGACCCTTCGGTCGAACCTGACTTGATTGCACTATGTTCCCGGGTTCAAGGATTCTCGCGCGTCTCCGTGCTTTGACCTGGCTCCTGGCTGGGGTCTGGTCCGGGTGCATCGCCGGTTCGTTGCTGTGGAACTTTCACCAGTTGGCCCACCGCAGTCTGGAAGTCGCGCACCTGACCGCGCTGGACACGATTGAAAACGACCTCCTTTATCGCCGCTGGGCCTCCGTGCAGGGTGGCGTCTATGCGCGCGTCTCCGCCCATACACCCCCGAATCCTTACCTCGAGGTTCCCTACCGCGACGTGACCACCACGTCCGGCCTCGCGCTCACGCTGGTCAACCCCGCCTACATGGCCCGGCAGGTCAATGCCCTCGCAGACGAGGCGAAAGGCAGCCGCGGGCATCTCACGAGTCTCAACCCAATCCGGCCCGGCAACGCCCCGGACCCCTGGGAGGCCGCGGCATTGCGGTCCTTCGAGCAAGGGGCCACCGAGGTCAGCTCGTTCGAGCGCCTGCCCGACGGCGAACGTCTGCGCCTCATGCGCCCATTTGTGACCGAACCGAGTTGTCTCGAATGCCATGCCACCCAGGGTTACCGGGTGGGCGATATCCGCGGCGGCGTCAGCGTGTCGGTGCCCATGGCGCCGCTCCGGGCCATCCAGAAAACGATGGCAAACCGGCTCGCCGGGGCCCACGCGGGCTTGTGGATGATCGGCCTGGTCGGTATCGGCATCTCCCGATGGAGCTTGGGAAAAGGAATTCTCGCTCGGGAACAAGCCAGCGCCGACCTGCAGCGCGAAGTGGGCGAACGCCGGCTGGCCGAACAGGAACTGCGAGCCAGCGAAGGGCGCTATCGCGACCTCGTCCAAAACGCCAACAGCTCCATCATCCGCTGGAAACGAGACGGCACGCTGACGTTTCTCAATGAACACGCCCAGCGGTTCTTCGGGTACTCCGCCGCTGAGGCGGTCGGCCAACACGTCAACATCCTCGTGCCTCCTCAGGAGTCAACCGGCGCCAACTTGACCGCTCTCACCCAGGACATCGTCGCGCACCCCGATCGCTACTCGAACAACGTCAACGAGAACATCTGTCGCGATGGCCGGCGCGTGTGGATGACTTGGACGAACAGGCCCATCCTGGACGAACAGGGCCAAGTGGCGGAGATCCTGGCGGTTGGCTCTGACATCACCGCCCTCAAGCAGGCCGAGGACGCGCGGCGCAAGACTGAGGAGCGCTACCACTTGCTCTTCAGCACGATGACCGAGGGCTTCGCCCTCCATCAGATCGTCACCGACGACAAGGGCCGTCCGTGCGATTACATCTTCCTGGACGCGAATCCGGCCTTCGAACGGCTGACCGGTCTCCCGCGGGCCGATCTTCTCGACAAACGGGTGCGAGATATCATGCCCAAGACCGAGGATTACTGGATCGAAGCCTATGGCCGGGTGGCGCTCACGGGCGAGCCGGCGCATCTCGAGAATTTCGCCGCCGAGTTGAACCGCTGGTTCGAGTCTTTCGCCTACAGCACCGAGCCCGGTCAGTTCGCCGCCGTGTTCACCGACATCACCGAGCGCAAGCAGGCCGAAGAACGGCTCCGCCAATCCGCCGCCGAACTCCAGTCCGCCAACACCTCCCTGATCGAGTCCCGGCGCGCCGCCCTCAACCTCATGGACGATGCCCTGGCCGCCCGCCAAAACGCCGAGCAAATCAAAGAAGAACTCCGCCAGATCAACGCAAGGCTGGAGCAGCGGGTGGCCGAGCGCACGGCGCAACTGGCGGCGGCGGCCCGCTACGCCCGCAGCCTGATCGAAGCCAGCCTGGACCCCCTGGTCACCATCAGCCCCGAAGGCAAGATCACCGATGTCAACCGCGCCACCGAACTGGTGACCGGAGTGCCACGGGCCGAGTTGGTGGGGAGCAACTTCTCGTACTATTTCACCGAGCCGCAGCGGGCGGACGCCGGCTATCAGCAGGTCCTCTCCCGAGGCGTGGTCCGCGATTATCCGCTCACCATCCGCCACGCCTCAGGCACCACCACCGACGTGCTCTACAACGCCACGCTTTACCGGAACGAGGGAGGAGAAGTCCAGGGGGTCTTTGCCGCCGCCCGCGACATGACCGAACGGAAAGCGGCCGAACTCGAACGACAAAACCTGCGCGATGAGTTGGCGCGCATCTCGCGGATCACCACCGGGGGCCAACTCGCCGCCTCGCTGGCCCACGAATTGAACCAACCCCTGGGGGCCATCGTCTGCAACGTCCAGGCGGTCAATCAGATCTTGGCCCAAGCACCCTCCGATCTCGCCGAGGTGCGCGACGCCCTGAAGGATATCGAGGCCGACAGCAAACGCGCTGGCGCGGTCATTCATCAACTCCGGGGCCTTTATCAAAAGAGCAGCCAGGAACGGCATCCGCTCCAGTTCAACGATATCCTCCGCAAGACAGACCCCTTGCTGCGTAACGAATGCGGGCTCAAAGGAGTCGCGCTGCGGTTGGACCTCGACCCCGCACTGCCAGCCGTTTCGGGCAACGAAATCGGGCTCCAGCAAGTCGTGCTCAATCTGGCCACCAACGCCCTCGAAGCCATGGCGGCACGCGAACCCGGGGCGCGCCGTCTCGAGATCCGCACCTCGCACGAAAAACCGAACATGGTTCGCGTCTCCTTCCGCGATTCGGGCGTCGGACTGGCGGAAGACCAGTTGCGCCGTGTCTTCGAACCGTTCTTCACCACCAAACCTGATGGCGTGGGGATGGGCCTGGCCATCTGCTATTCGATCATCGAAGCTCACGGCGGACGGTTGTGGGCGGAGAACAACCCGGATCGCGGCGCCACGTTCCATCTCAGTTTGCCCGCGCTCCCAGAAAATGCCCATGAGCACGCTTGACGGCACAGTCCTGATCGTCGACGACGACCCGAGCATGCGCAAGGCCCTGGTCCGCCTCTGCCAGACCGCAGGGCTTAAGGCTCGAGCGTTTGCATCCGCCCGTGAATTCCTGGACGCTGGCGTCCCCGAAGGCCCGTCGTGCCTGGTGCTCGATGTGCGGTTGCCCGGGCTGAGCGGATTGGATCTTCAGTCGGAACTGGCCGCGCGGCACATCCAGATCCCCATCGTGTTCATCACCGGCCACGGCGATATCCCCATGAGCGTGCGGGCCATGAAAGCCGGTGCGATCGACTTTCTGACCAAGCCGTTCGATGGCAAGGCTCTCATCGCTCGGGTGCGGGAGGCTCTCGACCGCGACGCACGACTCAAGTCGGCGCAGGCAGAACAAGAGGCCATTCGCCATCACCTGAAGACTCTTACTCCGCGGGAACACCAGGTGTTTGCCCTGGTCATCCAAGGCATGCTCAACAAGCAGATTGCCGCCGAACTCGGCGCCAGCGAACAGACCGTCAAGGTGCATCGGCGCCGCGTCATGGAGAAACTACGTGTCACTTCCGTGGCGGAGTTGGTCCAGGCCGCAGTCAAAGCAGGCGCGCTCAAGACGCAATAAGGCGTCCGCACGAGACGCGGCGTGAGTCTCAGCCGACAATTATCCTCCCCGTTCCTCCCATCCTGCCAGACGACGAGGTATCTCGATCCGCCGTAGGCCAAGCGTGTTCCCCGTTCGCCTTGCGGTCCGGAGGCGGTGCAGATTGGAATGGAACCGCCCACCCGTGACCCCGACGTGCTCACAATCTGGCCGTACACGTCATCGCCTTCGGAGGAGGCCTCTTCCTCCCACACGAGAAGGTAGTTCATGCCGCTGGATGCCACGGAGGGAGTCCCGCCTGCTCCGAGCATCGCGATTCTCGATCCCACCAGAGCGCCGGACGGCGAGACCAGTTGGGCGGTCACATGGTGGCCTGCCGTCTGGTCGCCTCCGACCCCGACGAGGTAGTTCACCCCGTCGAAAGCGATGCTGTAGGTCATCTCCGGCCCGGTTGTTGTGGCTACTGGATACTGGGACGCGGAGGCGACGACAGCCCCGAGACCTAAGAGCAGGCCCGCCCCAAGTACTGTGGCAAAAGTATGTTCGATGCGAGTCATCGCTTTCATAAGCGCTTTCTTATGTGTGCGTTTGGGAGTCAACCGAAGGGACACCGGCCTATGTGAGCCCGCATTTCTGACCCACTTTCGATGTCATCTGACCGGTCACCGTCACGTTTCACCTGAAATGCGGGCTGTCGGAAAGAAGGTATTACTTACCATGGCTGCATGTGGCACGGCGAGAGAATGTCGATGAGCTGTCCGGGTGTCAACTGAGCCAGATGCAGATGGCCCCCCCTTTTTCGTGGCCCCCCCTTTTTCGTTGCGTTGGGCGGAAGCTTATGGTTGGTCTTGTTCATCATGCGCCCATTTCTTTTTGTTCTGGCGGTCTCGACCTTTTGGGTCTGGTCTTTCAACGCACCCATCGCCGCTGAGCCGGCTGATCCTGCGCCCCGGTTCCAGTTCCAAGCGCAGAACGTTCCAGAAGCGCTTCGGTGGCAGCAGGAGGCACGCGGGCGTCTGTTTGCCCTCATGATGGGAGGCAGCCGGCCCCAATCGGTGCCGCTCGAGCCGGCGATTCTCCGCGAGATCGCCGTGACCGACGGCGGATATCGGTTGCAGGAAATCACACTGCAAACCCTGTCCGATCGCAGAGTACGGGCGTGGATCGCCTCGCCCTATGACGTCAGATCGAAGGTGGGCGCGGTGTTGGCGCTCAACGGCCACGGCGGGTCGGGTGAGCGGGTCGTGCGGGGTGAGGGGCCCTATTGGTACGGGCGGGTTCTCGCCGAGATGGGCTACGTCGTGGTGGCCCCGGACATCGGGCAACACGACCTCCAGCACACGAACTGGAGCCTCATGGGCGAGCGTGTGTGGGACGCGCTGTGTTGCGTCGATTACCTCACAACGCGTCCCGAGGTGGACACCAACCGCATTGCGGTCGCGGGGTTGTCCTTGGGGGGCGAGACAACCATGTACGTCGCAGCCCTTGACGAACGGATCCGGCTCGCTTGCAGCAGCGGTTGGCTGACAACCGTAGCCAACATGAAGCGCGAACACTGCCCATGCTGGAACTTCCCGGGTCTCGAATCAGACTTCGGTTTTGCCGACATTTTCGCCTTGGTCGCCCCGCGTCTGCTGGTGTGCGAACTGGGCGAACGGGAACGCGCGCCGGGCGGTTTCCCGGTCGAGATTGGCCGCGAGGCCTACAGCCGGCTCGCGAGGGCCTATGCCGTATTTGGCGCGGATGCCAACGCGGTGTTGAGCATCCACGCGGGCGGTCACGTGTTCGGCGGGCGGGATTTCTGGCCCCTGCTGGACCGCGAGTTGGGTGCCGCCTACCGGCGCTGAGTTACAGAGGAATCCGGGGATGCACGACACGCTCGCCCGCCCTTCCGCCTTCGCCAAGCCTACGGCGGACAAGTCGAGCACCCTCTCCCACCGGATGGGAGAGGGCTGGGGTGAGGGGTCCTTGTCGCGGATGCTGCAGACCCCTCAGTAAACGCGGCGTCGCCGCAGAAGGAGAGGCAGCACACCCAACGTGAACAGGGCGGCGGTCGAGGCTTCGGGAATGGCCATGTAATTAACCGCGCTCAGAAACAGTTGGGCGCCGTCCGGGGTGAGATCGTAGATGCCCGCGCCCTCGGAGGTGATCCCTTGCTCCCGGCTTCCGGTGAGGAAGGCCAGCCGGTGGCCGCCCAGGATGTCGGCGGGGCTCGTCGCCATGGTGGCTCCTGCCTGCCACTCCGCGATGATCGTGCCCCCGAAAGCCGGATCGCCGACAGTCGCCACGGTGGCGAGAAGCTGCCCACCGCCGGCAAGCGGGTCGGTGTTCGCGGAGATGCCCCTCTGCACAGTCGCATTGTAGGAGACAAGCTCAGCGTAGGGGTTGACCATCGTGTTGTCGGGATTGAGCGCCAGCCCGGCGAAGATCGGATGCGACGGATCGGTGATCGAGAGACTGACCGAGCCTGCCGTGTCGGGAATGTTAGCAGCCGTCACAAACCCGAGGCGGCTGTTGCGCAGGAGATAGCCGTTGATGATCATCATCGGCGCGGTGATCCCGTTCCACGCTGCGGTCTCGGGGTCATCGGCGTAGTCCCCACTGGGCACCGACCGGCTGAGGATGACGAGGTCCGCCGCATTGAGGAAGCTCGTGTCGGGGGCCCCGGTGGTCAGGTATCGGGTGACGTTGTGGCCGTTGGCTGTCAGGAGGTCGGTATAGCCGACATCCGGCGCTAACGTGAAACCCGCCGCCGCCGCGTTTGCGGACGGCGCATTGTCGGCCGGATGAAAGCTGACCCAGACGATGTCGGCGGCCTGGGCGGACAAGACGGAGACCAGGGCAGAAAGGGCAAGGGCAAGGGTTGGTTTCATTGGGATTCCTGGGTTGGCAGGCATTCAGGACAGGCTCTTCCGCAACAAGTTGCTGTCTTCGATTACGTTGGTTGTTGAGACGGGGGAAAGACTGCCGGATTCGCCCTCGAGACGCAAGCAGAATCACAATGGCAGAATCACAATGGCAGAAACCTGACGAATCACCACGCTGCCGTGCAGCCGGCGTCGTCCCACTTGAGCGAGCCGCGATAAACCTGCATCTGTGGAATCGCCTTCCACTCGACCGAACCGTCGGTCCGGCCCACGTTTCCGCCCTTCGCGCCGATGTTTTTCGAGCTGAGCCCTTCGGCGGCGGCATTGGCAAAATCGCCGCCCTTGAAGATCGGTCCGGCGGTGCCGTGCGGCGCCAAGGTCTTGCCGTAGCCGGGCGACCAGTTGTTCGCGTCGGTAACCAGCACAAGTTTGGGGTCCTCGCTCGTGCGCTGGGGGGAGATCCATGTGGCGGTCTGGCCCTCCGCCGGACCCCACGGCGTCCGGGAGTGGCCTCCCATGTAATTGTACCCGATCACGAAACCGTAATCGGGTTCCGGTTGCCAGCCTTCCGGCTGGTTGAACGGCTTGCCCAGACTCGGGCAATCCAGGATCTTCCAACTCCCGGCGTAGGTAATGATCTGGTTGCGGGTGTTCGTGCTGAGAACCGGGAGATCCTCTGCGGGCGGGTCCGAGGCCGAAGCGTAATCCGTGTTGCCCAACGGCAGTTGGTCGTCGAAATCGCCGGCATACATGTGGGTGGCCAAAATGAACTGTCGTATGGCGTTCTTGCAGGTGGTGCGCCGCCCCCGTTCCTTGGCAACTGCCAACGCAGGCAGCAACAGCCCGGCAAGGATGGCAATGATGGCAATCACCACCAGCAACTCGATCAACGTGAACGCCAGCCCGGAAACCTCATGCCGGGACGAGGATCCGGGTTTCCGGGCTGTGGCAAAACGGCGCCCCAAGGCGGCCGGCGTCGAGCGGGTCTGCTCGCGCCCCCACCGTGCCAACAAGAGCCTCCGGGCTGTGACCATCAAACCTGCGTTCATCCAGTTTAGCGAGGCTTCGCCTCAGACCGGCGAGGCGTGTGAACGACTCGTGACCGCTGAGTGTCCACCCCAATCACCAGCGTCCGACGCCTCGCCAACCCGGAAATCTCACCAGTGGGGCGGTCGCGGCATTCCTGAGAGTCCGCGGGTGAGATTTCCGGGTCTATGAAACCCGCGCCCAGCAAGCAGAATTGGCTCATCGGTTCATCAACGCCGGGACGCGCCCCAACCGCTTGGGCGACCCGGGCACGCGGACACAGTGGGATCGAGATTGGGTCCATCAGTTTGGGGCGCGGGTTTCTGAGAGCCCGCATTTCAGGTGAAATGGGACGGTGACCGGTCAGATGACATCGAAAGTTGGTGAGCAATGCGGGCTAAGGATCTTCCTGGGCGCGATAGAATCGTTGCGCCGCTGAACCTGAGGCGTCGTCGATCCTCAATCCGCCGTCCGCCGGCGTCGCCTCCGCCGGCAAACGCGTCCAGTTCGTCTTGGCCAGAGCCGCATCGGGTGACGCATATACGGCTACGCGCCCCGCGCGTGCGGCGTCCGCTGGGGACCCGTCGGCGTTGACCATGCGCAACTGCACCGTTCCGTCTGCGCCCACCGACGGCGGCTCCAGACGCAAGGCCGGCGGCGGAGGCAGCGACACGTCAAAAGCGGCGATTTCTTTCGTGCTGCGGACGTAGAGTCGGCCATCGCTGAGGGCGGGCACGTTCCAGCACTTGCCGGCGACCGCCTTGAATCGTCGGAGCTCGGTGTAGGCCTCCGGATTGGGATCGACCAGGACAATTTCGCCGGCATCGGTCAACACGAGCAGCTTGTCCTTGACCAAGATGATCCCGCCCGGGCCGAAGCCAGTCGCCGACCATTGTTCCTCAAGCGTGTCGAGTCGAAGGCATTTCAAAGGCGCGACGCCGTAGAAGCCAGGGTCGACGGTGCTGCCATACAAGCCGTAGATGTAGCCCCCATGCTGCACCGGCGTGGACCAGTGATTCTTGTTGGCGTTGGAGGTCCTCGCAATCTGGGTCGAGGCGAACATGCCGCCCGTCTTGCTGATCCGAGTCACCCGCGCTCCCGTGCTGTACCCGGCCGACGCGTAGATGAGGTTGGTCGCAACCACCGGCGAGGCGGCCACGGAGATGCCATTGTAGCTGGTCGAGTGACGCCACAACACCGCGCCGTTGGCAGGATTGAGACCCACCAGGCCGCTCTGCGCGTAGTAAACCAGTTGCCGGGTTCCCAGCAGGTCTGCGACCACCGGCGTGGATTGCGTCATCTTGTCCGTCGTGCTCGATTGCCAGCCAACACTGCCGTCCGCAACCCGGAGGGCGACGAAGGTTTTGTCCGGGGCGTTGCAATTGACGATGGCCAAGCCGTTCTCGACCAGGGGCGAAGCGGCGCTCTGCCAGTCGATCCCCTGCGCTCCGTAGAGAGCCACCAGGTCTTTGCTCCATAGGATGCCGCCGCTGGCCAAATCCAGGCAGTAGAGCGACTGCCAGGATGTCAGGATCAAAACCCGCTGACCGACGATCGTCGGCGTGGACCGCGGGCCATCCCCCCCCGTATTCCCAGAGGCGCCGTTGTCCCCGCCCCCGTCGTAGAGCGGACTTTTGATCGGCGGCAACGGCTGGTTCCATAACATCGCGCCGGTCTCCGCATCGTAGGCCACCACCACCTCGCGCTTGCCGGCGGCGAGGGTCTGTAGAACCTGGGTCAGGACCCGGCCCTGGCTCACCGCGAGCGAACTGAACCCGTTAGTTAAGGAGTTCTTCCACAGTCGCCGCGGGCCCTCCGCCGGCCAATCGAATTGGATGGGTTCGGATGTGGTCCCGTCCCCGTTCGGACCACGGAACTGCGGCCAATCCAACGCGCCGACCGGAGCGGCCAGAAACCAGACCAGCACCGCGAGCGATGGCGCGAGCTTCACCGAAACCAAAGTCATGGTCGGGAGAATACCACGCAATTGCGACCGAGGCAAAAACCGCCCCAAGTCACACGTGTTCCCGTCCCTCTCCCGTCGGACGGGAGAGGGAACAACCTCGTCGGATCTCGGGCCATCCAAACAGCCCTCAACCCCGCGCCGCCGTCGGGATTCGAAGATGAGCAAGGTGACCGAACATCAAGGAGACACGAATCCATCGAGGGCGGCCGAACGGTCTCCCTCCTAACCTGCATTTCTCACCACTTTTTCCACCGCGAAGCCGGAGTCCTCAAGAGAAGTCAGCACGCAGGTTAGAGAAGCAAAACCGCGCCCGAGTGGAGGGAGCGAACTGGGCAACAGAGTGTCGCTGCACCCGCGAGGATTCGGAAGCGCTCTGAACCTCATTCTCCCCTGTGCGGGCGCGGTTTTGCCACAGCCCGGATTTCGTTGTCATCTTCCCCGTGGTGAGGAATCCGTATAGGTGCTAATGACCGATTTCCGGCAGAGATTGCGGTCTGGAATCGGTCTCGTAACCCAATTCCCGGTCAAGCCACGCGTAGGCTTGGCGGCGGGTCTCAGGCGGAAAGTCGTGCCCGGCTTCAGGGTACACGGCGGTCAGGGCCGACTCCGCGCCCAGCAGTCGGTAGACCGGCGTCGCGGCCAGGACACAATCCTTCACCCCGGACACCTCGAAGTTATCATCCCGCAGCGGGGCGTTCACAAAGACGGGCCGCGGTGCCAGTGCGGCCAGCACCTCGGTGAAGTCAAACGGCATTTGCTTGGGATCGCAGCCGTAAACATCGCGAATCCGCGGCATGTAGCCGGCGTGGCTCCAGCCTGCCAGATCGCCTCCATAGTACTTGAAGAACGAATTGAATCCGCAACTCGTCACCACCACGCGCACTCGCTCGTCGAATGCCGCCAGGAACAGTGCGTTGTGCCCGCCGAGCGAATGGCCGAGAACGCCCATCCGTCCGGCGTCCACCTCGGGCAGCGACGCGAGCAAATCCAGCGCGCGCCGGTGATTCACAATGCCCTGCATCGTGGCGCTGGCATACCCAGCCGCATAGGAATCGCGCCTGTACTCGCCAAAACTCGGGTAGTCCGGGACCAGCGTCACGTACCCGCGCTGGGCCACTTCGAAGCCGAACTGCCGATTCGTCCTCCCGCCCAATCCGGCCATCTCCGCCTTGCCTTCGGGCGTTGTCTGATGCAGACAGAGCATGGCCGGGCGCTTGGCCCCCCCGCTGTCCGGAAGAAAGAGGTAGGCCGGAACTTGGTTCGAGAGCGATTCGGCGGTGAACAGGATCTTCCGGCGCACGCCGTTTGCCGTGCGGACTTCCTCCAACACCTGAACCTGCGGCGGGCCTTCGATCTGGCCGCGGGGTCGCGGCCCCATCACTTGCTCCATGGCGGCGAGAATGTGGGCGCGGCGCTTCCTCCACTCCTCCGCGCCGGCGACGGGATGGTCGAGTCCATCGCTGTCCCGAACACACAACAACCGCAACTTGTCCGGGTAAAACGGCGGAAAAACAGCCTGGCGCGGGCTGCCGATCAGTCCGTGGATCGCCGCCTTCAACCGCCACTCGCTGGGCGGTCCCACACGCGCGTCGGTCGGCTCATAGCCGCCTTCGTCGAGCGCGGCATCGCTGCAGATGTAGCCCGGACCACCCTCCCCATAGGCCGCCACAGCGATGAAGTCGTCCGGTCGCAAGCTCTGGGCATAGAGCTGATACTCGATAAACGACTCGGCCGGCAGGTGGAGCAGCGTGACCGGACCGACCCGCAGCCGGCTGAGCGACACTGTCGGGCGTGCCTTGACGCGCTCGATCCAGGCCAGGTTCAGCGCCGCGTTGAGTCGCGCCACCGGTGCCGCATGGGTGTCGGCCACGGCGGCGCGGGCGCGAGCTTCGGACCACTCGGGCTCGGTGCGCAAGGCCAGGGCAACATCCGCGGTCGCCCAATCCGCGCGAGTCGCCGGCGCGACCACCGTGGCTGCAACCGACCGCCGCATGGCGTCGTGAATCCGCCCGGTCAGAGCGACACGCGCCTGGGGCGAGCCGTCATTGTGTTTCCCGGCTGTGATGTTGCCCGCGCAGCCCGTGAAGTAGATCTGCGGCACACCCTCCTCGCGTTCGAGTCGCTCCCGCGCCAGACCGACCGTGTCTGCCGTCACCCGACCGTCCCCGTAATAGCTCATCGGATGCGTCGCGTAGTAGTGCATTCGAGCCAGGGGACGATCCCCGTCCAAAAAGGTCACCGTGCGGAGCCATGGATCAATGAGTCCTTCCGGGGCGGCCTCGAGCGCGGGATCCTGGGTGCTGCTGTAGCGGGGATGGATTTTGCCGTCGGCAAGGCGCACCCGGCGGTTCGAGGCGAATTTCTCGACGTTCGCCTTGCCCAGCCCGATGTGCGTCACACGCGCGACCGAACCGCGGGCGCGCCGAACCGATTCGGCAACGCGATCCGTCGCGTCGCCGATGAACTCGATATCAAGGTGGCGCGGAGCGCCTGGCACACCATCCAAGATCCGCTGCGCGTCGAGATCGGCAACGGGTGCGTTGTGCTGGTGTACGGTCTGGACGGCGACGCGGCTTGCGGGGGTGTCGGCGGCTTCGGCCAGCTTGCGGCGAAACAGATCGTAGGCGCCCGTCTGCAGCAGACACCAGTCGACGGCGCAGATCACGTAGCGCTCATCGCCCTGTTCCAGAATAATGCCCTTGGCCAACAGCGGATCGTCGACGGCTTCGACAGGCTTGATCCACCCGCCACAGAGTGGATGGCCAAGAGGCGGAGTGACGTCGCATCGGAATGTCGCGAGCAGGAGGTCGCCCGGCTGGGCTGCCCGCGCGCTCGAACAGGCGGCACACCATCCCACACCCAACAGTCCCGCCACCACCTGCATCAGATGCCAGAATCGCTGACTCATGCTTCCGTGTTCTATACAGAGCGACATAAATGATGCAGCGCCGGGTCAGGGGACCCGGCCTACAAGCCTGTAGGCCGCGTGCCCTCACGCGGCGCGACTTCTCACGCCGTGTATAGCCGCCGGGGGCCGTGCCGGGAAAGAACAAAGTCCACCGGCAGGTTTACCTGGGCCGAAGAACCGCCCGGAATACAAACGCAGCGTGGCAGAGCCCGCATTTCAGGTGAAAGGTGATGGTGACCGGTCAGATGACATCGAAAGTTGGTGAGAAATGCGGGCTAAGCCACGGGACGTTCGCCCCATTGCCTTTTCCGTGAGAAGGTTTGAAAAACTCTGAAAAGGAACCAGACAATCGCTCGAGTTACTCCCTCGATGAAATCTGTAGTCATTGAGTCAAGTTTTTGCGCCGCGCAGCCTTGCTCAACCCGCAGAGCCAAAGCGCCAGAGGACTGGCGCAGTCCAAAAGCTAGCGCCTTTTCGGACGTCTCCGGACCGCGCGGAGCGTTTTGGAGTGCGGCAGTCTTCTGCCGCTCTGAGACCCTCGTGTACCACCGGCGCCGACGAATGAGCAGGTCGCCGCGCTGCGACAGCGCTGCTGCGCAGCGGCTTGTCGACGCTTCAAGACACGGCTACGCTGCCCCCATGCGACATTATGGGTTTCGCCGGTGGTGGTTTGGCATGGGTTGCGGCCTTCTCGCGCTGGTGCTGGTGCTGGCGCCGGGGTCGCGCGCCGCGGTGCCCGACCCGGTCGGGCTGTGGACTTTTGACAGGCCGGAAAACCCGGTCGCGGCGAGCGCTGGCCGCGACCTTGCCCTCATCGGAAGCCACCAGGCGATCGAGGGCGTCTACCCCGACGACGGGGCGGTGCGGATCGGGATCGGGAGTCACTACGCCTGCCAGCACGGACTCGTTCCGAGCGGGCCGGGAAGGCTGGTGAACCGATACTCGCTGCTCATCGATTTCCGCATTGCCCAGGTCGGTCCCTGGTACTGCTTCTTCCAGACCGATCCGAATAATCTGGGTGACGGCGATTGTTTCATCCGGGCGAGCGACGGCGCGATCGGGGTCGCCCAGTCCGGCTATTCGACCGCCACCGTGCAACCGAACGTCTGGTACAGGCTCGTCGTGTCGGCCGACCTCGAGTCCGGCCGCTATCGCATCTACCGGGACGGCGATCTGATTTTGCCCGGAACTGCGCAAGAGGCCGATGGCCGGTTCGCGTTGCGCCCCACGCTGCTGTTGTTCGCCGACGAAAACGGCGAAGACGCTCCCATCGAGGTCACGCGGGTCGCCCTCTACGACGTGTCCCTCTCGGACGCGCAAGCGGCAGAACTGGGCGGCGTGCCAGCCGAGAACTCGATCGGCGACCCTCCGACCGTCATTGTCGAACCCGCCGGACCCGTCGAGGCCGTCACCGGCCAGGAGGCGACGTATCAATTCGCCGCCAACGACCCGGACCAGGATGCCGTGCAGGTGCGCGTCGATTGGGGAATCGGCGAACTCTCCTCCTGGAGCGCCCTTGTGCCGACGGGACAACAGGTCGCCTTCCGGCAGACCTACCGGCAACCGGGAACATTCGCCATCCGCGCGATGGCGCGTGACGCGGACGGCAAGACTTCCGAGTGGACCTCGATCCAGACGGTGACCGTCTCGGGCGACCCGGTGGTCGAGTTCTTGACGCCACCTTACCTGCAGAACGTGCGTCCCGATGGCATCACCCTCATGTGGGAACTGGATGCGCCAGCCACAGTCAAAGTCGAGTGCGGCCCGCCCGGCGGCCCGGTCCTCGATCAGATCTCTATCCCCCAGCCTTCCGGGGCGGGCACCTCGATCCATCGCTGTGTCCTCAGCGGACTGGACGCGGGCAAGTCCTACCAGTTCAAGACGTGGATCGGCGCGCGCGAGGGTCCTCGAGGAGAGTTCCGGACCGCTCCTGCGGGTCCTGAGGACTTCTCGTTTGCCGTGTGGTCGGACAGCCAGGGGTCAAACCATGGCAGCTACTCCGCCGATCCGCTCGAACCCACCAGGAGCATGATGCGCCACATGGCCGCCGGCGGAATCGATCTCGCCGTCACCACAGGCGACCTGGCCGAGAATGGCAATGCCTACACCGACACGCGGCAGTACTACCTCGACCGCGTGGCCCGATGGCTCGGGCCAACGGTCCCGTGGTTCGTGGGCTGGGGCAACCACGACGGCGGCAGGGACTCGATCATTCGCAAGTTCGCCGATCTTCCCAGCAAGAATCGCCCAGGATTCGGGCCTGGCTACGGCGACTTCTCGTTCGACTATGCAGGCTGCCATTTCGTCTGCCTCGATTATGACTCCGACTGGACCGCAGCCATGGTTTGGCTGGAAGCCGACCTGCAATCGGAAGCCAATCGGAAGGCGCGATTCACTTTCCTCTTCGTGCATGTGCCCCCGTTTTGCGAACTCTGGATCGACGGAAACAATTTTCTGCGCGAGCGGCTGGTGCCTCTCATGGAGACCCACGGAGTCGACGTCTGTTTCAGCGGGCACACCCACGAGTACTCTCGCGGATTTCTCAACGGGGTCTTCTATTGCATCACCGGCGGCGGAAGCTGGTTGGATACTCCGGAGTCGTTGGTCCGGGATTGGCCGCACATGACAGTGGGCGGTTACCACGCCATCCCCGGCATCGCCAAACCCGGGCCGACTCGAGGCGGCGGCCTCATCAACGAGTATGTCCGAGTCGACGTCCAGGGCGACTGGTTGACCGCGTCGATGATCGGCTTCGCCCCGGACGGCACGCCGCGCGGCGTGTTCGACACTTTCGTCAGGCAGTCGGAACAACACCCGCCCGAGCCGCTCACCATCGTCGGCGCTGTCCAGGTGCCCAACGGACTCGAACTGCATTGGGCCGGGCCAGATGGCCCCTACCAACTCCAGCATCGCTCGATTCTCGGCCTGGACGAATGGGCCGACTGGGGCGCCCCGCTCGAAGCCGCAGCCCGGTCCGTCACCGTCCCGATCGAGGGTCGAACCGGCTTCTTCCGAATCGAGTTGGCGCGATAGCGCCGGACCACCGCCGCAACGAGGAACATCCCGGGATTTGTTGGGGGTTCACAGGGCGAGACGCAGATCGCAAGCTGGGCCGACATTGCGTGAAGGCTTTCGCTTACCGCCTGATCGTGACGTTTCGCACAAAGGCGTTGGTGCTGACGTCACGCGCCGCCAGCGGTCGACCGTTCACGACCACGTCCTCGAACCCGACCTGCTCCACGGCGTGCGTCTCGTCGAAACCCTTCAGTTCAATGCGCAGCGGATTCGCTGCAGCGCGGATATTGCGGAACGTCACAGCTTCGATGTGACCATGCTGCTCGTCCCGAGTCCAAACCGCCTTCCCGATCCAGAGCGAGATGAGTCGCGGTGACTCTTCAATGCGGAGGTTCTCGAAGCGCACGTTGCGGATGCGCGCGGAGTCGCAGTGATACACCCGCAACGTCCACTCGCGTCCCAGGTCATGAATCACGTCGCAGTCGGTGAACCGCACGTCCTCGACGTCCTCGCGCAACTCCGCCCCGATGCTCAGGGCGTGCGCCACTTCGTTCCAGAGCACGCACCCCTTCGCCACAATGCCGCGGGCCTCGCCCTGGCCTCGGTCGGTCTTCACGACGATCAGATCGTCGAGCGTGCGGATGAAGCAGCCTTCGACGGTCACGTCTCGACTGTTGCAGATGTCGATGCCGTCGGAGTTGGCGCGGTAGCCGAGCAGTTTCACGTTCCGAACCTGGACCCGGTCCGACTGCCGGATCGGAACCGTCCACGTGCTGGAATCACGCAGGATCACCCCTTCGAGGGTGACGTCCTGGCCTTGCACGAAAACCAGGTGCCGGGCGTGGGTGGTGCTGAGGCTGCCGTCCACGATGCCGCGTCCGCGGAACGTGATGTTGGTGCCCCGCAACTCGAAGGTCGGGGAGTACGTGCGCAACCCGCTGTAGCTGCTGATCTGGAACTTCTCTTCCGACCGAATCACGCCCCGCACCACCGCCCCGCCGGCGACATACACCGTCTGGTTGTTCGTCACCACCAGGTGGCTCACTTCGTGGATGCCGGGGCCATAATACAGGACATTCGGGTCGCCGGGTCGGGGGGGATCGACTTCCAGCGGATTGGCGAACAGGTGCAGCGCTCCTGTCCACTTGCCGTTCACTTCGATGGTCAAGGGTTTGGGTTCCTTGAGCGTCAGGCGCAACCGCCCGCCTTCCACAGTCGGGGCGATGCCGAAAGAGGACGGCAAGACCCTCGCCGATTGGATGGCTTCCGGACAGGCCACCGACACCGTCACCGCACCCGACATGTCGAAGGCGGCGAAGGAGGCCAACTCGAAGTAGTCGGCGGAGTTTGCTTTGTCATCCATCGCCTTCCAGCGCCGTGCCGGATCGGCGGGGGCAACCTTGGCCAGATAGACCGGCACCGGCTGGTCTTCGACCGTCACGCGGAAGTCCTTGGACAGGCTTTCGCCCTCGGGCGCAGGGTAGACGCGCACATCGGCGGTCCAGGCAGACGGAGCGGTGGCGAGGGCTGCCGCGAGGGGAACCAGGGCGACGAGAGTCTTCATGATGGGGGGGACCATGCCAGGCCGAGGCGCGGATTCAAGTCGTGCAATCATTGTGGTGGCCAGAGGTCCGCGAACAAAACGAAGCAGATGGCCCGGTGCCGCCCCGCCCCGGAGGCCTGGAAGGCTTTGGCTCGATGGTCCCGCCGGCGCGGGATTGCTCCTCGGTCACAGACCGCTTCGGGTACGCTCCCTCGTCGCGCCTCGCTGGGCATAGAGCACCCGTTGCTCAGACCGCAGCCTGAAGTCTTTGGCTGCCGCCTCCCGATTGCAGTTGTGGAACCACGCCGCTAGCCTGCTCCATCTGCCCAACATCTGAACAAAACAGTCAAGTTTTCTGCGAAGCGGAAAGGAGGATTCCAACGAAGCTCCGCGTTCGGACGGCCCCATCAGTACCAGTAGAATCGAAAGCCCAGGCTCGCTCGTCGGTTTGAGGCGGAGCTTCGTTGGAATCCTGTCCGAATGATCTTGCCTTGCACGGGGACTCGTGCGAAATACCGCCTTATTGGATCTGGAGAGGTGGCCGAGTGGCTGAAGGCGGCGGTTTGCTAAACCGTTGTAGGGTCTAAAGCCCTATCGGGGGTTCGAATCCCCCCCTCTCCGCCAAGCTTCCCGATCGTCGAGCGCACGGGCACTCTCCGCCGTAGTCGCCATCATGTCCTCATCTCGCCCGAGCGGGCGTCGAGTTGCGCCTGCAACCAACGCGCAGGGGCCAGTTTCTTGCACGGCGGGAGTTTGACCACCGCCTGCTTGATCTCCATCACCGGCTCATGCTGCGACTGTAAGCGCGCGTCCCCTGCGAGGCGAGCCTTCGCCGGGATCCGCTTCTCAACCTCGGATCTTCTCGATTGCCGAGAAACCTCACCGCGCTTTGCCTCGGAAACCGTGATCAAGGCTCGGAGGCCGTTGCTTGCCTGCCAAGTCACGGCTCATTCTTGCGATCAGTTCTCCCTGGTTTGAATGGCCCGGACCAAGCAGTACGGTGTTGCGTCGCGAAGCAGGAATTGCCCTCAAGGCTCCTCGTCAAACCCGCGCGGAAGTTCCTTGAACGGGTTGAACACCTTCAGGCCGGGGCGGCAGAAATCCCGGTCGTTGCCCGTCACAATGGTCAATCCGTGGCGGCGGGCAGTCGCGGCGATGTAGCTGTCCTCGATCGGCATCCGCTGTCCATCTTGTTCGAGGAGGAACTTCTGGTCGGCCCAAACATGAGCCGTGGTGGTATTGAACGAGAGGATGCGGCCTTCCATCGCGATGAGGCTCTGCGTCAGCCACTGCTGCAGTCGCGCGCGGGCGCGCCCCTCCTTGGTGCGAATCCAATACGCCACCTGGGCGATCACGACGGCGCTGGTATAACAGTCATCCTGTTCCCGCTCGAGCCACTCGATCACAGCCCGGTTGCCGTGCGTCTTGATGGGCTGACACAGCACATCGGCGTCCAGCAACCAACTCATGGTTTGGCCCTCTTGGGAAGTTCCCGGCTTCGGGGCGGCAGATCGTCCATCGGAATCGGGCACTTCTTCCAGACCTCCAGCCAATTCGATTTGCGTTTGATACGGTGGAACATCAGCGTGTCCTCTTCCGCGTCAAAGACCGCGTCGAACTGGTCGCCGGGCTTGGCTGGTGCCAGCGTGGTGGGCACGCTCAATCGGCGCTTGGCATCCAGAGTCACAATCATGGTGGGATTATCCCACCCACCACCCGTTCTGTCAACCGGACGGAAAAGCCGACACGCCTGACCTGCCGCGCGTTTGTGCTGCCGCGTTTGCGCTTGACTGCCGGCATTGACCGAAAGTATGAGCCACAAAGCCCTTCAGCCCGCCGTGCGTCCGGTGCGTAACGTCTCGGAGAGTGCCTGAACGCCCGGCGTGGGGGAGAAGGTGCCAAATGCATACGGGGGACACATCTTCCGAGTCGGCAGGGCGAACAGTCAATTGGTTCGCGGGGCGGCGGGGGAGCAACCTTCGTGCGCCGCGGCAGACCGCGTGGGTCGGAGTTCTGGAGGCCATCGCAGAGTTGCAGCCCGCGACATTGCTCTCCATGAACCGAGAGGCAATTCACCACGAAGACATGGAGATCACGAAGGGCAACCATCGGCCTTTTCTTCGTGCGCTTCGCGGTAAGAAGATCGGTTCATGTTCACTGAGAACTTCAACAAGGAGCAGGTGGCTCCCCATGAACCGTACGCCCTCACCCCGTCCCTCTCCCGTCGGACGGGAGAGGGTGCCCGCAGGGCGGGTGAGGGGGCATCCGGTCGGTTCAAGTCCACTGGGCAGTGCAGAACTCAACAGGCTGCTTCCCTCAAACGCCTCGGTACGCCGAGCTTGGCACATTCACCCGCTTCATCCGAGGCGTTGCCCGCTCTTCACTTTCTTTCACTTTCCGTGTCGCACCGCCGGCCAGATTACGTAATACGCAAGTGGAAGGGGTGATGTCGCCCCTGGCGGACGCATGTGAAGATGACGAAACCGAGGCGAACATGAAGACTGTGAAATGCCCGAGCATCGTGGCGCTGGCCGAGCCAGGCACAGGTTTCTGGCCCATCGAGTTTCAACGCAAAGGCGCCAAGGCGCGAAGCCGCAAAGGAAGAGTCTGCCGCTCTGGGTGGACGACAGGTCCATGGCCGGCGGCCCATCGGTGTGGCTCAAGCCTGCCGGTGCCGTCGGGTTCTCCCGCCGAGCTGCCAAGCCGCGGAGCCAGAACTGGGATAAGCGCGAACCACGCGAACGGCCTGACGGTAGATGGGTCTTCCTGTGTCTTGGCGCCTTGGCGCCTTGGCGGGAGGTCTTTACCGGATTGTGGTGTCGCGGCCGGTGGCGCTGGTTGCGGGCGTCTGAGGCGTGCCCAATCAGTGGGAGCCACGGATCAAACACGGATTGAACACGGACTGAATCACTTGTGGCGGGCTCGTTGGCGGCTTCGCGCTGACCAGGCGGCGGGCCAAAACCGGACGTCAAGAGCGAAGCTCAACATCTTGTCGCATCGGTGTTTCATCCGTGTTTCATCCGTGGCTTCTGAAACTGTGCGGCTTCGTCTCCTGGCCTCTTGCTGTTGTCTTTCGGGGCAACTCGCTCGCCCGGAACGAGTCGTCCGTTGCGGTCTCCGGGCTGCATTGCTCGCGTGCCTTGCCCTTTGCTCTTTGCCCTTGGCCACCCTGGCCGCCGAACCGCCGACGTACTACGTCAGCGTCGCCAACCCCGCGCCCGTCGCCCCGTACAGGAGCTGGGAAACTGCCGCGACGAACATCCAGCAAGCCATCGACGCGGGGACCGAGCCCGGACGACTCGTGCTGGTGGCCGACGGGGTGTACCAGACTGGGAGCGTCAGCAACAGATGCGGCCTCAGCCGCGTGGCCGTGCCGGCCGGCGTGACGGTCCGGAGCGTGAATGGGCCGGCAGCGACCGTGATCGAGGGGGCGCCAGCGCCGGGAGAGGACGGCGGGAACGCTCTGGGGGCCATCCGCTGCGCCTACTTGAGTACGAACGCCATCTTGAACGGCTTCACGCTGACTAACGGGCACACTCGGACGGATGGGGACCGATTCAAAGAGCGAAGCGGTGGCGGGGCGTGGTGCGAATGGAGTGGGGTATTGACCAACTGCACCCTGGCGGCCAACGCCGCTGAGTCCGATGGCGGCGGGGCGTATGGGGGCACGCTGAACAACTGCACCCTGACGGGCAACTCGGCCTCGGCGTCTGGCGGCGGGGCGCGTCCGGAGTCGCGGAGCGTTTGGAGTGCGTGTGCTTCAGCGCCGCTTTACCGCCGGCAGTCGGCTGCACAGTCATTCCAAAGCGGCGATGAATCGCCGCACTCCAGACGCTTCGCGACCACGAAACCGTTGGGAGAGCACGAGCGCCTTGTCGCGGCAGGCGGCACCACTATGAGGTCTTGGATCGCTGAAAACCCAGCCACGTTGCGATCAGGGCCTGGAAACTGCAGGCTTCCCCGAGCGCGTGATTCGGTCCCTTCACATCGTCTTCTCTGCGCCCTCTGTGTCTCTGTGGTGAATCCCGCTCGATGACTGTCACCGTTCCAGACTGCACCACAGAGACGCCGAGAACACGGAGCAGGGAAGTTCAACCGCGGAACTTACGCAAGGGCGATGAAAGCCTGGTCACCGCGGACTGCGAGCATCGTGAAGAGCCCGCACGTCCCCGTTGTTCGTAGCGGTGCGAGCGGCCCGCTCCGCCACGAACGGTTAGCGAGGCTCCGCCTCATACCGGCGCGGCGTGTGAACGACTTGTGGCCGCTGAGTGTCCACCACGATCACCGGCGCCCGACGCCTCGCTAAGTGGCGCCGCTGCGCGGCGCAAAAAGTTGACTCAATTACTACAGATCTCAAACGAGGAGTAACTCGAGCGGGATTCATTGCTCCAAGTTGGCAAGTAGCGTCGCGGCGCGCCGGCCTGACGCCTGCACTTCGGCATCAATCAGCGCATCCGGTTCGGCCTGTTCTGATGCCGGAAATGACATGACAACACATGAGGTGACGTCCCATCCCACACACGGGGGAAGACACGCCACAATCACCTACGCCGGCTGGGCCAACCCGGACTCGAGGCCCAACCGGCAGAGGCGATTGACCGGGCGTCGTCCGGCGGGGCGGCATCGTCCATGGATTCTGGCGATGCTGTACCCCCCCGTGAACTCGTCGCGCTGACTACGGCGCTTGCTGGACGCGCAGGTATGCAACCTGGGGCGCAGCGGAAATATCGAGTGTACGCGAGATCGTACCGCTGATCCCAGGGATATCCTGCACAATCGTCTCCCAATTGGAGAAGTCGGCCTGGCCGAACAGATGAGCGGAACCGAGGATCTTGTAGTTCTTTTCAGGGGATCCTTCCCACGCGACCTTGATCTTCGACTGGCCAACCACAGTGACGTCCTTGATCCCTAGCGACTTGTACGGTTCGAGGGTCTCACCCATCGCCCACCTCGCGGCTCGCACGAAAATCACGCGACCCATATCACTCAGAGCGTTGAAGCAGCGGCGGGCGTCATTCGAGCCACCCTCGCAGACGAAGTAGTGCACCAGGCGGGCCTTCGCCTCGATGCCGTTGGAAAGCAGACCTCCCACGTCGGCAACGGCGAAACACGACTTGTTTGGGTCAGTGGCCAGCACCCCGAGGACCGTCGTTCCCGGTGCCGCATTGGCGACATTCTGGACGGGGTAGTCGTATTCATAGTTCGGATGCCCGCCTGGAGGAATGTTCGCGTTCTCTTCCGGATACATGTCACGGATGACCTTGACACGGCCTTCCGCATCCAGAGGGATGCCCTGCATGATCGGATGGTCGGGAGCAACGACCTTCATGTACTGGCCGGCGCCCGGACCGTAGGCGTCCCCACTCTCACTCCCGTTATTGTACATGAAGATGCTGCCCGCCCTGTTTCGATCGCTCAAACACGTGTGCTCACCGCACATCACAGGGACGTCGTATTGGGCGATCGGCGGCGCCAACGCCCCCGCGGGGCTGCCCGACTGAATCACCAGACTGACATCAAACGCCGCATCGGAGGGGTGCAGGTAACCCATGGGATCTCCAGGGGTGCCGAGGAACGGGTTCGCGACATCCTCGTGCAGTTGTGAGCAGACAAGAACGCGACACGCGTATCCATAGTCTCCGAGCAACTCCGCCATCGCGACGTCACCCGGCGTGCACTGTCCCGGTCCCTTGTGGTCATACATGTCGCAGTTGTCCCCATCGTAGCCGTTCAGGCTGATGTCCTGATGATCGCGCGTGAGGATCACGATCGTGCCACTGCCCTCCTCCCCCAGCGTCGCAATCGGCGACGTGACTGCCATTGCCAGCGCCAAGGCACTGACCTTGGTATGAATTGGTGATTGTGATGTTGCATGGCGGGTTCTGTCTTTCTCGTCGGCCGCGCTCGGCGGCGGTTTGGTGTTCGTGCTTGGGAGGACACGATCGCCGCCCACCCCGGAGCTGCACATCCGTCAGCCTGACCAACGAAGTCGCCTTCCCCTGCCGACGGCCCGCTCTCCGCCGGACATGGCGCCCGGCCTGCCGCCTCAAGCGACCAGGAGAATAACAAACCTGCCTTGGCTGTCAAAACGATACGACGGCGGAAAAGTCGAGCGGCAATGCTCATTCTGACCTGGTTCAGAGCGCCGGGTCGGGGGCCCCGGCCTACAACGACTCCATTCTCCGGTGCTGTAGGCCGGGTGCCCTCACCCGGCGGTAAGGCCCTGCACCCAAAGCGAGAACTGCAGAAAACTGGAAGCGAAGTCTTGACAAACACCCGACAGACAAAAATCCTGCCGCCTCAGCATGCGTTGCACGTTCTTTCTGCTCTCACTCCTCTACGCGCTGATCCGCCTCATAAACGGGGTTGCCCAGCAGCCGTCCGATACCCCGCACCGCGACGCCGCGGCGCGGGCGGTCGTGCGCGAGGAGTTCATCTTCGAACGCGGCCCCACGCCCGCGTGCCACGCGTCAACCATCGCTGAGACAGCCCAGGGGTTGGTCGCCGCCTGGTTTGCCGGCACACGCGAGAAGGCGCCGGATGTCGGCATCTGGCTGGCTCGCCACGACGGCCACCGCTGGTCCGCTCCGGAACGCGTAGCCACCGGACGGATGCCGGACGGCACGCCCTGTGCATGCTGGAATCCGGTCCTCTTCCGTCCGCGCGAGGGCCCGCTCCTGCTTTTTTTCAAAGTTGGTCCGGATGAAACGCAATGGTGGGGCGAGGTCCTGACCTCGATTGACAACGGCCAAAAGTGGTCGGCGCCTGCCCGGCTGCGCGACGGGATTCTCGGACCGATCAAGAACAAGCCCGTGCAACTGACCGACGGCACCATCATCAGCCCCTCGAGCACCGAGGAGTCGCGCCCAATGCCGGGTGGGAACACGGTCGACGTCTGGCAGGTGCATTTGGAAGTCTCGTCAGACGGCGCGCAAACATGGACGAAGATCGGCCCCCTCGCCGATCCGGGCAGGGCCAACGTGATCCAGCCAACCGTGCTCGTCCACGATGACGGGCGCCTCCAGATTCTTTGCCGCAGTGAAGTCGGACGCATGCAGGAAGCCTGGTCCACGGATCATGGCCGGACCTGGTCCGCCATCGGCCCCGCCAGCCTGCCGAACCCCAGCGCCGGGTTCGACGCCGTCAAGCTGCGCGACGGGCGGTTTCTGTTGGTCTACAACCACACGGACAAAGACGACGACGAAGCACGCCGCGTTCTCAACGTGGCGCTGTCGCGCAACGGCCGGGATTGGGACGGCCGCGCTGGTCCTCGAAAACCAGCCCGGAGAGTTCTCCTACCCGGCGGTCATCCAGGCAGCCGATGGATTCGTTCATGTCACCTACACGTGGAACCGAAGCGGCATCAAGCACGTGGTCATCAACCCGACGCTGCTGGAAGGCCGGCCCATCCGCAACGGCCAGTGGCCACCCTGATTAGAATCCTTGACCGGTCAAATGTGTTGTAGACAAGTCAAGTTTCTATGCTGCGTTGAAGGGGTCAGGGATTCTAAGGAGCGAGGCGCGGGAGAGAAGGGCAGGAAAACGAAAGGGCGGTTCATGATGTCGAAGATTGGGATTTGGTCTGAGGCGCGCCTCGCTAGCGAACGACCCGGCACGTCCTATCGGATGCTCTTCCACACACGACAGCGCGCATGGCAAACAAGATCCTGAACGAGCTCTTCAAAGGGCCGATCCTCGACCCGCGTCTGAGCTGGCTCAACCCGCCACTCGAATGGAACCTGGGCCGCGAGGGCCTGGTCGTCCGCCCGTCTGCGCGGACGGATTTCTGGCAACAGACGCACTACGGATTTCGCGCCGACAACGGGCATTTCCTGCATTTGGAGGTCGCGGGCGATTTCTGCATGACAACTCATGTGGGCTTCCAGCCGGCCCATCGATACGACCAGGCCGGTCTGATGGTCCGCGTCGGCCCCTCCTGCTGGATCAAGACGTCCGTCGAATACGAATCCGAGGGGTCGTCCATGCTCGGCGCCGTGGTGACCAATTCCGGCCGCTCCGACTGGTCCCTGCAGCAATTCCCGCGCGGCCGTAACCAGGTGCACCTCCGCATCCGCCGCCACGCCCAGGACTTCCTTGTCGAGTGGGCCCGCAGCGCCGGAGAAGACTGGCAGTTGCTCCGCGTCGCCCACCTCCACGAGGGGACGGACCAACCGGTGTCATGCGGCGTGTACGCGTGCAGTCCGAATGAGGCCGGATTCCGCGCCCAGTTTCGCTCTTTGCTGCTCGTCCGTGATTCCGCATCCTCCACACCGGTCGCGCCTTGACTCAGACCTCCGTCCCAATGAAAACCCGTGTTGTCGGCCTCATCCTCGCCCGTTATGCGTCCACGCGCCTGCCGGGCAAGGCGCTCCGACCCATCCTCGACAAACCAATGGTTCACGTGGACATCGAGCCAGACCTCGCCCGCGCCGAAACCATGCTGCGCGAGCGCGCGAATGCCGCCGGCGAACTTCCCGACGCCCCGCCCGTGGGCGCGCATTGAGGTCTCCCCCCACCTCAACCCCCGATTGTACCCATGCCTGACACCGAATCCCTCAAAGCCATCGAACGCGATCTCGACGCCGCGACGCTCGCGCGGGTCGAGCGGGCTGTGGAGAGCATCGTCGCGGCCAAGCAGCGCGGAGGCCGAATCGTCGTCGTCACCGGCAGCGGCCCGAACCTCCACGAGGGTGTCACCACGCTTCTGGCCGAGTTGATGCGCGCCGGCCTCGTGGACGGCGTGACGACCAGTTCGGCTGTCGTCGCCCACGAAATGGGCGGCACACTGGACAAGGTGAAGCGCTGCCGGGGCGCCAGCGTGGGTGTGCCAGCGTCCCTGCTCCCCCTGGGCGGCGACTTCGAACTGACTCTGATGGACGACGCGACGCTGCGCGAACTGGGGGAGACCCTGCCTCTGGATCTGGACTTGATCGCGCGCCTCGAGGCTGCCCCGGGCAAGACCATCATCAAGGCCGCCGGCAACCTCGGCTACCCAATGGGCCTGTGGCTGGAAACGATCGCGCGCGAGATTCTGATGCTGGCGCACAGTCACGGCGCCGCGTTCGAGGAAGTGGCCGGCCTCGGTTGCGACCCGCGCACGATGATGGGTGTCGCGGCGCAGAAGGGCCTGCCTGTGCTTGTCACCATCCCGCAACTCATCGGCGGTGGCATGGTCGGTTTGTGCATCGGCGACAGCCTCACTCTGACCGAGCGCGCCTCGCGCGTCGCCCGGATGCTGAGCACCGCCGATGTCATCATCGAATCCGGCGTGGCGCTGACCCAGGAGATCCACGACGGCCCGTTCGAGACTCACACCGGCCACGGTCTTTGGTCGGCATGGCAGGGCCATTTCAGCTTCAGCCTGGCCGGCAAGACTCTCATCCGCATCGACCTCGACCCCGTCCTCGAACGCGTGTGCCAGATCGAACGGGAAAACGGCGCGGTCAAGTCCGCCATCGCGGATGGCCTGCCCAAGACCAAGACGTTCAAGGTGCCGTTCCGGATGGAGATGTCCGGCTTCGCCCGACACGAAGGGAGTCTTGCGATCATCGGGGACCTTGGGGCGGTGTGGCCGCTGATCGCCAACGGCGCCGCCGAACGGCTCGGCGTTCAGCTCCAGTTCATGTCGTATCCCCAACAAACGGACGCTGGCCGGGCAATGCGCGAGACCATCGTCAACGAGATCCGCCCGCTGAGCCGACGCAGAATGCTTGAAGCCCTGCCCGCAGCGGGATTGGCCAGGTCACACCCCTGACGCCCCCCCTCCGCATGGCTCGAACCTCGCGTCCTCGATCTCGCTGTCGTTGCGCTTTACTTCGCCGTCCTGGCCGGGATGGGGTGGTATTTCCGCCACCGCGGCGGAACCACCGAACGCTACTTCGTCGGCGGGCGCGCCTATCCGGGCTGGCTGCTGGGCATGTCGCTGTTCGGCGCGGCCATCAGTTCCATCACGTTTGTCGGCTATCCCGCCGATGCCTTCAAGACGGCCTATCTGCGGTATGTCATCTGCCTGACCCTGCCCGTCGGCGTGTTCGTCGTCGCCCGCTGGATTCTGCCCGTCTTTCGACGAAACCGGATCACCTCGGTCTTCGAGTACCTGGAGGGCCGGTTCGGTCCGCGCACCCGGCTCTACGGCGGGAGCGTCTTCATCATCGCCCAGGCCATGCGGATCAGCATCATTCAGTACCTGGTGGCGCTGCTGGTGCATCGCATCACCGGCTGGGAGGTCACGCTGTGCATTCTGGTGGGCGGAGGCATTACGGCGTACTACACGATCGTCGGCGGCATCGAGGCCGTGATCTGGACCGACTTCGTGCAATCGGTCATCCTGACTGCAGGGGGGTTGCTCATTCTGGGTGTCATCATCCACAGGCTCCCAGGCGGCCTGGGCCAAATCTTCTCCGTCGGGTTGGCGGACGGGAAGTTCATGCTCGGCGACCTGGACCTCACCGACGGCAGGCTGCACCCGGCTCCCTGGGGCGTGGCGCTGAGCCACAAGACGGTGCTGATGCTGGTGCTGGTCGGCGTGTTCCAGTGGCTGGGCGAATACACGACCAACCAGGAGGTCGTCCAGAAATACTGCGCTGCCAGGTCCACGGCGGACGCCCGCCGGGCGTTGTGGATCAGTTGCTCCGCGTGCGTGCCGACCTGGGGTTACTTCCTGTTCGTCGGCACCGGGCTCTATGTGTTCTACCAGGTTTTCCCGGACCCGCAGGTCGCCGAGATGCTCTCGGGCGCGCGCAAGGCCGAGGAAGTGCTGCCGCACTTCGTGACGACCCAACTGCCCGTCGGCCTCTCCGGCATCGTGGTCGCGGCCGTGCTGGCGGCGGCCATGTCGAGCATGTCGTCGGCGATGAACTCGATCTCCGCCGTGTTCATCACCGACATCTACCGTCGCCACCTCGCGACCGGACGCGACGACGCCCATTACGTGCGCGTCGCCAAGCTGACCACGCTCGTCAGTTCCATCCTCATGATGGGCGGCGCATTCGTGCTGGTGCGATCGGACACGAAGACCCTCCAGCACTTTTACACCGAGTTCACCTCGATCATCGCGGGCGGCCTGCTCGGACTGTACCTGTTGGGCTTGCTGACGACGCGCGGCGACGGGCGGGCGGTGGGCCTTGGCATCGCGTTCGCCGTCGGCTTCTCCGCGATGATCTCATTCGCCGGCCTCGGCTGGCTGCCCGACACGTTCACGCGCGCGCTGCAAGCCCGCTTCGACGGCTATTACACCGGTCTGGCCGGCAACCTGGTGATGTTCGTCGTCGGCTTCATCCTGGCCGCCCTCCTCCCCTCACGCCCCCGCGACCTGCGCAACCTTACCCTCTGGACCCAGGAGCAAGACCCCTCTTAGCCCATTCAGCCGACAGGCATTTCCTTTTTCGACGCGACGAGCTTCAGTGGGGCGCCGCACTTGGGAATCCGCGAAGAGCAGTGCTCGGAAGAGACGGGCACTGGGGCGCCCTCAGAAAGGCGGAAAGAGCCTGAGCCGTATCCACTGTCGGCGGGCGGCCAAGTGCGCGCGTCGGTTCGTTTCCCCAAATCGGCGAAGAAAGTCACTGTGCGCTGCCCGGATGGCTGTCCTTCGGCATCAACAGGCACATAGCGGCAAAGCAACTCTGTAAACGGGCGGAGGCGCGCCCGAAGCCGAATGGTTAGCCCGGATTTCTCACCACCGGGAAGATGACACGGAAATCCGGGCTGTGGCAAAACCGCGCCCGGACAGGGGAAAACAAGGGTCAGAGCATCCCCGAAGCCGCCCTGGCTCGGCGACACTCTGTTGCCCGGTTCCATCCATCCACTCGGGCGCGGTTTTGCTTTTCTAGCGCGCATGGCTGCCTCTCCGGATGACATCTGCTTCGCGTTGCACAAAACCTGGTGAGAAATGCGCGCTAAAGCCCTACCGGGGGTTCGAATCCCCCCCTCTCCGTCATGATCGAGCAGGAATCTCACGCCGCCGGCTCGGCCATCTGCTCCGCCACCAGGGCGTCAATCTCCGTGCGGTGGTCTTCGTAGAAAGCCAGGCACTCGTACACCTGCGCCCGTGTCAGGTCGGGAAAACTTCGCAACACGTCATCTACCGAAGGTCGTTTTGAACGATGACCTGCGTGCCGGGCTTTCAGGATGTCGGTGATTGGCACGCTCAGCTACGACACGGTCAGGGCGCGGCTCTTCAACGGTGGGGCAAACTGCGACTTAAGAAGTTAGCACTTTTTTCGGGACATCCTCTTTCCATTTTTTTACCCTCGCGGCATGAGCACAAGCAAACGCCGCCACGTTTCTCCGGACGAACAACATGTTTTGGAACATGGCCACATCCTTCTCCTGAGCTCGGCCAAAGAGAGAACTCGGTGCGATCAGGCCATCCGCCAACACCACTACCTGCACGGTGTCACCTTGGTGGGCGAGCATTTGCGCTATGCCTTCGTGTATCGAGGACAATGGTTGGCGGTCGCCACCTGGAGCTCGGCCGCCTTCCACCTCAAAGATCGAGACCAGTTCATCGGCTGGTCGGCCGAACAGTGCGCGCGACGTCGTAGTCTGCTGGCCAATAATTCGCGTCTGTTGGTGATGCCCGACTGCCACTATCCCAACCTGATCAGCCGTTTCATGAAGCTCATGCTCCAACGCCTCTCGGAGGATTGGCACAAGCGCTGGGGCCATCCCATCGCCCTGGTGGAGAGTTTTGTCGATCCGAACCTCTACCAAGGCACCGCCTACAAGGGCAGCGGGTGGTGCCACCTGGGCAAAACCGCCGGTTGGAAGCGCGATGCGGACGACTTCTATGTGAAAAACCAGGCCCCCAAGCAGATTTGGGTTCGGGAACTGGTGAAGCACGCGTGCGTGAAATTGCGCGCGCCCCAATTGCCTGCGGCTTGGGCCAACGTCGAACACGCGGCCCACGTCCGCTGCACGGCCAAGGCAGCGCAGATCCGCAGCTTGATGGAAAGTGTCGAGGCGGAGGTCGCGGAATTTCGTCGGGCGCAAGCGCTGGCCTATCCGCTGCCGGGGCTAATCTGCCTGATGGTCATGGCCGCCGCCCAGGGGGTGGTGCGCGGCCCCCAAGACCTGGCCGATTACGCCCAGAGCTTGAGCCCCGCGCAATTGCGCGCCTTGAAGTTTCGCACTGATCCCCAGAGCCGTGAGGTGCGTCGTCCCGGAAAGACCACCTTGACCCGCGTGTTGCATGAGGTCGACGACGACCAAGTGGAACGGGCACTCTTGCGCTGGCAGGATCAGCTTCTGGGCCCTCGGCAGGATCGGATCGTCATCGTCGATGGCAAGAAAGTCCGTCACGCCGGAGTGGAGATCGTCAATGCCGTCGATTCCCAGGGCCGTTTTCTGGGCAGTGTGGTCACGCCGGCCAAGACCAACGAAATCCCCGCCGCCCGCCAACTGCTGCGCCGCCAAGCGCTGCGGGGCAAGATCGTGGTGGCCGACGCAATGCACACCCAGGATGAAACGGCCCAAGACATCCTCTTCGAGGGAGGCGGGGACTATCTGCTCACGGTCAAGGGCAACCAGACCACCCTGGAAACGACCCTGGAAAACCTGTTCATCAAACAGGGTTTTTCCCCCTCGCCCCACGGCGCGGACGCGGGTGCTCCAGCGGGAGCACAATCGGAGTCGGGCTCGAGATTCGCTTCCTGGAGTGTGTGGAGGTGACGCCGCTTCAGGTCGGTTTTCCCGGGGCCCGGCTGGTTGCTCGATTGGAGACGCGAGTCAAACGCAACGGCAAATGGTGCCGTGAGGTGGTCTATCTGGTGAGCAGTCTCACGTTCGAAGAACTCCAGGCCCAGGGGATGCTCGCACTCAAGCGCGGTTACTGGGTGGTGGAGAGCCGACTACACCATTGCCTGGACATCACGCTGCGGGAAGATCAGAGCCGCGTGCGCACCCCCGGTGCAGCACGGGTCTTGGGGACGATTCGACGCGTCGTGGTCAGCTTGGCCAACGCCGCGGTGAATCGAGCGCGCCAGAAGAACCCCAAGACCAAGTGCAACACACGCAGCTTTCAAAAGCGCTTTCGTTGCGCTCGCGGCGGACGTGAACGACTCCACGCACTGGTTTTCGCCAAATCGCCCAACGTTCACGACTTACAGGATTGAAAAGACGCGTCCTGCGACACGGTTGACCTGCAGCGATCGCCCTTGCCTGCCGGCAGTGAGCGGTAGTACAAGCCACAAAGCCCCTCAGCCCGCCGTGCGTCCGGTGCGTAGCGTCTCGGAGAGTGCCTGAACGCCCGGCGTGGGAGAAGAGGGCCAAATGCAGACGAGGGACGCATCGTCCGAGTCGGCAGGGCGAACAGTCAATTGGTTCGCGAGGAGGCGGGGAAGCAACCTTCGTGCGCCGCGGCAGACCGCGTGGGTCGGAGTTCTGGAGGCCATCGCGGAGTTGCAGCCCGCGACATTGCTTCCCATGAACCTCCCCCGTGCCGCCGACCTCCAGGTCGGCACGGTGGAATCTCATGTGACTGCCCCCGAGCCGGCTGGAAAGCCGGCGGTACAGGTTCATGGCCCCTGGGCAGTTCAAAAAGGAACAGGTGGCTCTCCATGAACCGAGAGGCAATTCACCACGAAGACATGGAGATCACGAAGGGCAACCATCGGCCTTTTCTTCGTGCGCTTCGTGGTAAGAAGATCGGTTCATGTTCACTGAGAACTTCAACAAGGAACAGGAGGGTCCCCATGAACCGTGGAGCTGTCCCCTCACCCCATCCCTCTCCCCAACCCGATTCAGCCGCTGCGAGGCACCAGGTCGGGGAGAGGGTACCCCCGCGGCTGCGGGGGCGGGTGAGGGGGCATCCGGTCGGTTCAAGTCCACTGGGCAGTGCAGAACTCAACAGGCTGCTTCCCTCAAGCGCCTCGGTACGCCGACCTTGGCACATTCACCCGCTTCATCCGAGGCGTTGCCCGCTCTTCACTTTCTTTCACTTTCCGTGTCACACCGCCGGCCAGATTACGTAATACGCAAGTGGAAGGGGTGATGTCGCCCCTGCCGGGCGCATGGGAGAATGACGAAACCGAGGTGAGCATGAAGACTCAGGAAGCCGCGAACTTCACGACGCTGATCGAGTCAGGCAACGGGCTCCGACCCTTCAGGTTTCAACGCAAAGCCGCCAAGGCCCAAGCCGCAGAGACGGGACTGGGATCACCGCGAACCACGCGAACCACGCGAAAAGGACGCAGGAGTGCTGTCACCGGCTTTTCGCTTGTTCCGGTTCCCGTCTGTGGGCCGCGTGAATGATCACGGGGTCTGAAGGATGCACCTCTGAACGATCCGCACTCATCCATCGAAAGCCATGAAATCCACCATCTGTGTCACCGCTCAACCATCAACCATCAACCATCAACCCGTTGGCCCGGGGCGCTATCCCTTGTGCTCGGCCTCTGCGTCCTGGGGCTGACGACGTCGCCCGCGACCCAGGCCGCGACCCGTTATGTGGACCTGAACAGTCCGACGCCCACTGCCCCCTACACGACCTAGGCCACGGCGGCGAGGACCATCCAGGCCGCGGTGGACGCCGCCGCCGCCGGGGACGAAATCGTCGTCACCAACGGGACTTATGCCACGGGCGGCAAGGCGGTGATTGGGACGATGACCAACCGGGTGGTGATTGACAAAGCGGTGACCGTGCGCAGCGTCAACGGGCCGTTGGCGACGTTGATCGCCGGGCAGCCATCGCCGGACACCGGGGAGAATGGGGGCGGGGCGATTCGGTGCGTGTATGTGGGGAAGAACGCGGTCTTGAGCGGGTTCACGTTGACCAACGGGCACACCGTGGACGGGGGGGAGGAATGGGATCGGAGCGGTGGCGGGGCGTGGTGCGAGTCGGGTGGGGTGTTGACCAATTGCACCCTGACGGCCAACTCGGCCTCTTCTGGCGGCGGGGCGTGTGGGGGCACGCTGAACCACTGCACCCTGGCGGGGAACTACGCCGGGAGCAGTGGCGGCGGAGCGTCTGGAGGCACACTGAACAACTGCACCCTCACGGGAAACTCGGCTGAGGTGCGGGGCGGCGGGGCGTGCGGCTACCCCGCCAGCCACGCGCACCCCTTCTCCTACCCCTGCACGCTGAAGAACTGCATCGTGTATTACAACGCGGCCCGCTACGCGGCCGTCGTCGACGGCGCGAACTACTACGACTCCACCTTCGCCTATTCCTGCACCACGCCGCTCCCGGAAGGCCCGGGCAACATCGACGCCGATCCGTGTTTCGTTAATGTGGCGGCGGGGGATTTCCGGCTCCGACCCGATTCGCCCTGCATCGACGCGGGGACCGATCTCGTTGACCTGATCGCCACAGACATCCTCGGCGTCCTGCGTCCGCTGGACGGCGACGGGGACGGGATCGCGCGCTTCGACATGGGCGCCTACGAGTTCGATTTGGGCGTGCTGCTCAGGCTCAGCGTCGCGTTGACGCCGGCCGGTCTGCGGCTCGAATGGCCCGCCACCGCGCTCGGGTCCAAGCTCCAGCGGACCGCCAGCGTCAGCCAACCGCTCTGGCAGGACGTTCCCGAGTCGGAGAGCGAGACTACCATCACGCTTCCGGTGGCCGACGCCGCCGAATTCTTCCGGTTGGTGAAACCCTGAATCCAGACGAACCGGGGGACACGATCATGAACACGCAGTACTTGCCCGACACCTGGCCGCTGGCCGATGCCGACCCCGGGGTCTGTGGCGTGGGGTCGCAACGCAAAGACGCCAAGGCGCGGAGGCGCGAAGGCGCGAAGACGGGCTCTGGTCTGCCCGCCTGGTAGCGGGTTCACCAAACCTCGGCCCTGGGTCGGCTCTCAGGAAGGCAGTCGACTGGGTTGGTGCCGCGCTCGCCGGTTCAATCCCCCGCTACTTCGTTGCCTTCGTTGCCTTCTGTAAGACCCCCAGAAGCGAACGAAGGCAACCAAGACCGGCTACGGCGGAACAGAACTGCGGTCCTCACGATCAGCCTGAGTTCGGTTTGACGGAGGTCGGTCAGTTCGACCTGGCCGGTGGCGCTGGTTCTGGGCGTCTGAGGCGTGCCCAATCAGTGGGAGCCACGGATCAAACACGGATTGAACACGGACTGAATCACTTGTGGCGGGTTCGTCGACGGCTTCGCGCTGACCAGGCGGCGGGCCAAAACCGGACGTCAAGAGCGAAGCTCAATATCTTGTCGCATCGGTGTTTCATCCGTGTTTCATCCGTGGCTTCTGAAACTGTGCGGCTTCGTCTCCTGGCGTTCTGGCGTTGTGTTCTTGTTCGACTGTTCCAGCCAAAATGGCTCGGCCGTTGCGGTCTCCGAGCTGCGTTTCTTACCTTGTTTGCCCTTACCGCTTTGCCCTTTGCGCTTTGGGCCGCCGAACCGCCGACTTATTACGTCAACGTCGCCAACCTGACGCCCGCCGCCCCCTATACGAGTTGGGCCACCGCGGCGACGAACATCCAGCAGGCCATCGACACCGGGACGGAACCTGGGCGGCTGGTAGTCGTCACCAACGGCGTGTACCGAACGGGCTGCGTGACCAACAGGGGTGTCAACCGCGTCGCCTTGCCTGAGACGGTGACAGTCCGCAGCGTGAACGGCCCGGAAGTGACCGTGATCGAGGGGGCGGCGGCGCCGGGAGGAGGGCGGGGCAACGGTGCGATCCGGTGTGCCTACCTCGGCACGAACGCCGTGCTCGGCGGTTTCACCCTGGCCAACGGTCACACGCTGGCGCAGGGAGACTGGTGGCAGACCGAAGGTGGGGGTGCCCTTTGCGAAACCTCCGCCGTGCTGACCAATTGCGTGCTGACGGGCAATTCGGCTTGGTACGCTGGCGGCGCCAGGGGTGGCGCGCTTTACCGTTGCACTCTCGATGGCAATGAGGGCAACGGCAGTGGCGCTTACCTGAGCACCCTGCACGACTGCAGGTTGACTCGGAATTCAGGCCCCCAGGGTGGGGGAGTTCATGAGTGTACGCTCTACAATTGCGAGGTGACTGCGAACTCCGCCGAGGAAGGCGGTGGCGCTTGGGGTAGCCAACTGCGCAACTGCACCTTGACGGCTAATTCGGCAGGGAAGTACCCCGGGTTGGTGGGGTTGTGGGGGTCGCCTGGCGGCGGAGCCTATGGAGGCACGCTCCGCAACTGCATCCTCACAGCCAATAGAGCGATCAGCGGGCGTGGAGGCGGGGTGTACGGCAGCACGTTGTGCAACTGCACGGTGACTGGGAATCGCGCTGGCGGTGGCGGCGGAGCCTCCGATGCCACGCTCGACGGGTGCGCTCTTACTGGCAATCGGGCCTACTGGGCGGGCGGGGCGTACGGCGGCACGCTCTTCAATTGCACGGTGGCCTGGAACGACGCCGAATCGTCCGCCGGTGGTACTTGTTGGAGTACACTCCAAAACTGCATCGTCTGGTTCAACACCGCGACGACTGAGCCGTACTACTTGGGTTACCCGGAGGATGGGGAGATTATGTACGATCACTGTTGTACCTCACCACTTCCGCCCGGCCCCGGCAACATCGACGTCGACCCACGCCTGGTCACCGCGTCGCATCTGCGGCCCGATTCGCCGTGCATTGGGGCAGGGAGTGCTGCCGCTGCTGCCGGGACAGACCTCGATGGGGAGCCGTGGGCCGACCCCCCGTGCATCGGTGCCGACCAAGTTACACCTATTCACGTCACAGGCCCCTTGCAGATGTGGATTCAAGCCGCCTACACCAACGTCGCTTCCGGCTTTGCGGTCCGCTTCGCGGCCCAGAATTCGGGACCGATCCTGGCCAGTGTATGGGACATCGACGATGGCCTCCTGGTGACCAACCAACCCTGGGTCCGGCACGCCTGGAGCACTCCGGGTTCCGCTGAGCACCGCTTCGGTCAGCGCCTATCGTCTCGTGGCGGCCACGCGTGGGAGTCGGCTCTTCCTCGGCAACAAGCTCTCACGCGATTCCACGGCGCACCGACAAGGTTCGGTCCAGCGCGGTGGGATTCGCTGGGCTTCACTGGCCCTGGCGCGATACGCTCATCTGCGGATGAACATGATATCCCGGCCCGTCCTGTGGTTGGCGGAGCAGGCGCTCCTCCAGTCGACTAACCGCGCCTGGGAATGGACTCGGAGACGTCTTAGAACCTCAAGCTGATCGCCATGTTCCCCGCTCAACCAGCGCGTATTCATCTCCTCCCGGCGAAGAACGCCCCCATCGTGGTCGCGCTCCGGCGCAAGCCATCCCGCCTCTACCACGTCGTCCGCATCAACACCCGCACCGGCGCGTGGGAGCAAGGCTCCTGGTTCACCGGGCGCCTGTACTCCATGCGTTGCGACGTATCGTTTGACGGGAACTGGCTCGTTTACCTGGCGCTCGGCGCCAAAGGCCAATCCTGGAACGGCATCTCCCTGCTCCCGCGCCTTGCGACCGTAGCCGAAGGCTCGAACGTGGGCACTTGGAATGGTGGTGGCTACTGGTCCTCGGCGAAAGTCCTCAAGCTGAACGGCTGGCAGATCACCAAGGGCCAAGTGCCCTTCCGCATCGAACCGCTCATCCCGGAATACGGAGGCGAAGACCTCAGCGTACTCTATCCGAGGATGGAGCGCGACGGCTGGCGCCGGGCGGGTAACGGCTGGGGTTCGGAGGAAGTGGTGCCCGATGTACCCAGATACACGGTGCGTCGTGTCGGCGACGCCGGCTGGTATCTGCGACCATCGCGACGGCATCCGACGCTGCACTGTTGCTATGCCGGCTACCTGCAGCACGGCTACACCTTCCGATTCCGACTGATCGAGGATCCGGCTTTTCTGGACGACGCGGTGGACTGGGCGACCTACAGCTCGGAAGGACAACTGGTGGTCGCCAGGAAAGGCCTGGTCACCGTCTACGCCCTGCGGGCCAAAATCAGGCTCGCCAAGCAGTTCGAGTTCGACTTTGAGACCCTGGCACCCAGGAAGAGCCAAATGACCTGAGATCTTGCCCAATCGATGGCCTGGCCGAACGGCTGTTACCATCCACCACGGCGCAAACCTCACCATGACCACCATACCCACCGACCTGGATCGCATCACCGCCGAGTACCTGGAAGGCTCCTCAAGGCCGGCGGTTCGCCTCCTCGGCTGTTCACGGTCGGTTACGGGGGGCGCAAACCCGACGAACTGACCGCTCTCTTGAGCAGCCACGGCGTGATCACCGTCGTCGATGTTCGCCTGCGCCCCGATCGGGCCGCCCTGGGGGCCTACGCGAAAGCGAAGACGCCCGACAAAGGAATCGAGAAGCTGATGCGTGACGCCGGCCTGAACTACGTCTCGCTGGTCGAGTTGGGCAACCTGTTTGTGGACCTTGAGGATTGGGAAAGGCGCTACACCGATCTGCTCAAGGCCGCCGGCCCGTACCTCATCGAACGCTTGGTGGGGCTTCCGGCGCCTTCCTGCTTGCTCTGTTGCGAGAAGGACCCGGTGCACTGCCACCGCCGGCTCATCGCGGAGTACATGGCCGCCAGAGGCTGGGTAATCGAACATCTTGTATAGGGGCGGTGAGCGATTGCATCCGCCCACCGGGCGCCCTGCCGATAGCGCCGAGGTCGGCTGGCGAAAACAGCGTCGTGGTTGCCTTGGTTGATTGAAACAGCCTTCGGCTTTTGTTTTCACATGACAGCGTTTCCGAAAATAGCGATTGCCTTTGTTTTCACCTGACCGCAGCTTAAGCCATGTCGAACGCAGGCCAGATACCCGGTCAACTGCTGCCGAAGGGCGATTACTCGGCTTTCATGCCGGCTCCGCTGCCCCCGAAGCTGGAATGGACGCCCGCGCTTGCTGCAGGCGCTTTCCGAAGCGGATCGGAAGATCGGCCAACTGGCCGGGGAGGGACGGCGCTTGCCGAATCCGCATCTGCTCATCCGGCCGTTTCGTCCGGCGCGAGGCGGTGCTGTCCAGTCGCATCGAGGGGACGCAGGCCACGCTCGGCGAGTTGCTGGCGGCGGAGGCCGGTGCGATCGGTGGACCGCAGCCCGGAGGACTTGCGCGAGGTGGGCAATTACGTGGTGGCGCTGGAGTACGGCATCCCCCGGCTGTCCGAGTTGCCGCTGTGCGTGCGGTTGGTGCGGGAACTCCACGAGAAGCTGATGATGGGCGTGCGCGGCGGACAGGCGGCGCCAGGGAAGTTTCGGACCATCCAGAACTGGATCGGCCGGCCCGGCTCGACTCCCGCGACGGCGCGCTTCGTGCCGCCGCCGCCGGAGGAAGTGGAGAACTGCGTCGCCGCCTGGGAGCGATTCCTGCACGAATCGGACTTGCCGCCGCTGGTGATCGCCGCGCTGATGCACTACCAGTTCGAGGCGATTCATCCGTTTCTGGACGGGAATGGCCGCGTGGGGCGGCTGCTGGTCACGCTGTTTCTCATCGAGCGCAAGATACTGCCGGCACCGTTGCTCTACCTTTCCGCCTTCTTCGAGGCGTCGCGCCGGGATTACTACGAATTGCTCCTCGGCGTGAGCCAGCGCGGGAGAGTGGAACGATTGGCTCCAGTATTTCCTGAACGGCGTCAGCGTGATGTCGGAGGACGCCATCGGGCGGTCCGCCCGCATCGTCGCGCTGCTGGACGAGTGGCGCGTCAAGGCGGTGAGCGGGAAGACGGACGCGCCGCTGAGGCTGCTGGATTTGCTGGCGGACAACCCGTTCGTGACGGTGACCGGTGTGGCGGAGAAGCTGGACCTGGCGTTCACCACGGCGCAGCGCGCCATCCAGCGGTTGGAGCAGATCGGGGTGCTGCGCCAGAAAGGCGAGGCACAACGAGGGCGCGTCTATTGCGCGCAGAGCATCCTGGATGTGCTGGAGGAACCCGCCCGGTTGAATCGCTGGGAGGCGGTCCCATCGCCAGCGACGGGCTGACCGAATGGCACCTCTCCCGTGCGCCGGTCACCGCGCTACCTCCGAGCCGTGTTCGACCTTCTGTTCATTTCGGTGGGCGTCGTTCTTCTGGCGAGTTGCCTCTACCTGAATCGCCGTCGTTGGACGCGCGGCTTCCGAGCGTGGCTGCTGCTTCGTGCTCTGCCGCTGACGATCTTCTTCCTGCTGATGCTGGCAATCTTTTGGATCACTTGGGCCAGATTCTTGAGGTAACATGATCGCCACGCCACCTGAACTGAACCGCATTATCGCCGAGTGAATCTCAGGTGGTGTCCTTCTCAAATGAGCGTCTCGTGCGCCATCGGGGTCAAATCGTCGGTGTCCATGCGAGAATGCTCCGTTTCACCGTGGTTCGTCGCCAGCCGATTCTCGTCGGCGACACCAGTACCGCGCGAAGGAGATCAAACCCGAGAACCGATAGCTGCGGTCTACGTAATGTTCGATCACGTAGAAAGCGAAGTAGTACGCCCGGCAGAATCCCCACACCGCGACCGCCAGCAACAACGCAACCTTGGGTGTGCCCGCCTCAGCCAACAACATCACGGTGGAGCCAACGCCCAGGAGCAGAAATAGAATGCCCTTTGTCCAGATTGCCGTCGGGCTCTTGAGGTCTTGGATGGTTCTGTGTGGGGCGGCTGGAGAACAGCACCGCAAAGACCGTGCAACCGGCCCCTGGACCTGTCGAGTGGGATTTCGCCACGAGCCGCTCGGGCTGCTGGTCCGGCTCACTTGGGAGAGGCGAGCGCGACGTCCAGCATCTTCCGCGGTTCAGCGATCCACTGGCGGGCTTCGTAATTGTAGGGCAGCACCAAGAGCCGCCCAGCCTGAAATCGGACCACCATGAATTCCCGTTGGCCATTGGGCGCTGGGGACGGCAGTTGCACAAAGGTGCGGTTGCGGTACTGGTCCACCTGCGCCTTGTGGTAATGACCGCCGAGGACGAGAACCACGTTCGCCTCGCCCAGGGTGTCGATGAACTGGTCGCGATTGGTGAGCGCATCGAGGCACAGATGCGTGGCCACCACAACCGGAGTTCCAGGGGGGTGGCGCTTCAAGTCTTGAGCCAAGAAACTCAGGGCCTCGCCGGAAAGGGCTTGGGCCGGATTCTTCAGGCTCTCGTCGTAATGGGAGAACAGAGCGATGAAGTGAACCCCGGCGCGGTCGAATGTGTAGGAGAGGGCAGCGTGCCGCCGGATCAACCACTGCTTCATGGTTTCCACCGGCGCGTCGCCGCCTTCATCGTGGTTGCCGAGGATGTCGAAGCTCGGCCATTTCAACCGGCGGGTGATCAACTCCGTGTACGTGTCTCGCGCGGCGGCGGAGGGCCATTCCGTGATGTCGCCGCAGCCGAACACGAACGCTGGCTCGCTGACCGTTCCTCCGAAGCGGTCCGGATACGGCGTACCAGGCAACGCGTTCATGGCGTCAATGGCCGCGTGCAGGTGCGCACCCTCACCACTTGCCTGCACGTGCTGGTCCGACCAACCGAAGAAAGTCAGTTCACCGGTCCGAGGCGGCGGCGGCGCTTCGCCCGCACGCGGGCATGTACCGAGGGCGACAAGCAGCGCGACGAGGAGGGTGGCGATTTGACGCTGCACGGAGGATCGTCTTGGCTCAAGCATGCCGAACTGATCTGGCGCCGACACGAAATCGGCAAGCGGAAACCACGGCCACCGGGCTGGCAGGCAGGACGAGCACATGGGCATGCGGCCCCTGCCATACTCTTGGATCATCGTCGTCCACAGCCAAAACCGATCGGAGCACGTGAAGATCTTCGGTTAGTCCATGCCCCACCAATCCTCGATGTCCGGTATTCGCGGTGGTCCGATCCGTTGTCAATCGGCACCCTCATCTCTCAATCCAAGCGTACTTCCCAGGACCGGCCTTCTTGATCTCTTTGATGTTCGCGCCGGTCTTCGAGCAGCTTGACGATCTGCTTCAGGTCGGCAGAGGTGAGTTGAGTAAGATTCATGGGGTCGAGAGAGTACGAGCTCGACTGGCCGAGGGGCAAGACGGCGTTGGTGGAGGCCTTGGCGCCGAATTGGCCATCCTGGCGAAATTCACCCCTCCCCCCGTATTTGTCCCAGGCCCTGCCGTAGACTGAGGGCATGAGATTCAAGTACGCCGATTGGATTCAACGGGAAACCGACGAGATCGTCGCCGTCTTTGGCGAGGCCAAACTGGTGCGTCGACTGGACGGCAAAACCGAACTGCGCGGCGGCACCGACCAGGACCGCGTCGCGGCCAAGGAGTGGATTTCGCTGTTCTGGCACGAGGCGGTGCTGGAGCGAAGGTGAACGTGTTCGAGGGGTGAACCGCGAAACATGCCAAACACGCCAAAAAGACTGAAAGACACACTTTCGCCGGTGGCTCCTATTTCGCGTATTTCGCATGGTTAGCCGTTCAATCCGGGTCGGACTCGGCAGGCGTGTGCAGTGAAGCCGACCCAACTCCGTTTTTGGCCTGACCCGCGTCCGGCGGTGGACCGCCTGGGCGAAGCCTTCTTCCGCCAATTGCCGGAGACGCCAGGCGTCTATCTCATGTACGGGGCCGGCGATGCGGTCCTGTACGTCGGCAAGGCGCGGAACCTCCGGCACCGCCTGGCCAGCTACCGGGTGGCGAATCCCGATCGCCTGCCCCGTCGCCTCCTCCGCCTGCTGCACCGGGTCGAACGCATCGGCTGGGAGACCTGCGACGACGAAGCCGCGGCTCTGCGGCGCGAAGCGGCACTGCTGCTGTCCCTCAAGCCCCGGTTCAATCGCGCCGGCGTCTGGCCCAAACCGACGCGATTCCTCGCCTGGCGCGCGCGTCCGGACGGACTCGAACTGGCCGTCACCGAACGACCGGAACCGGGCTGGCGCTGGGCCGGCCCTTCCGGCACGCAAATGACGTACATCCACCGCGCGTTGGTGCGCTTGCTCTGGCGCCAGTTGCAGCCGGAACGCGGCTTGGCCGGCCTACCCGCCGGTTGGTTCGACGGCGCGCATGGGCCACAAGTGCTGATCCCGCAAAGTCCAACGGCCCCCGCAAACGCCGGGGCCGAATTCCTGGCGTTGTTGACCGATGGCGACTGCGAAGAGGTTCGGCGCCGGTTGGTCCCCGCCGGCAATGCCTTCGAACAACTGGCCTGCGACGAGGACTGGACCTTGGTGAGCGCACACTTCGCCCGGCCAGCGCAGTCGGTGCTGGTTCGAAACAGTTCGGGAATCGCGAGGAACGGAGAGGAAACGGGGTGCAGTCCATATAGGACGCGGCACGACTTGGGTTCTTGGACACGAGCATAATACGCAGGGGTCGAGGCAACAACGGCTAATCATTTTGCGCCCACGCTTTTGGATTCCTTTTTCGCAGTCGGTTCTTCATCCTCAGCGCGTCGCCAATGGCTGAGCTCGCACAACATCTCCCCATCGGCCAGCAGGTCTCCCTGCCGGGCCACTTCGATGTGCCGGTTGTCCTGGAAGCTGCCCGGCCGCTGGCCAAAGGCTTCGAGTGCCGCGTCCGCCTGCCGGACGGCACCCTCGACGAGGCCGTCATCACCCAGGAGGAAGCCGCTGCGCTGGCCGGCGCGGCCGCGACCCCGGAAACCAAGACGCCCCTGGTCAACGCCGACCAGCTTCGCCTGCTCGTCGAATCCGCCCGCATCCGCCTCGCCTACGCCCACGACCGGCAGTTCGCCGTCAGCCTCTCCGGCATCCGCACGCTGCCGCACCAGATCGAGGCGGTCTACATCAGGATGCTGCCGCAGCCCCGGCTCCGCTTCCTGCTGGCCGACGATCCCGGCGCCGGCAAGACGATCATGGCCGGCCTGCTCATCAAGGAGATGAAGCTCCGCGAGGCCATCGAGCGCGTCCTGATCCTCTGCCCGGCGCCGCTGACGATCCAGTGGCAGGACGAAATGCTGCGCTGGTTCGGCGAGTCGTTCGACATCATCTTCTCGGCCGTTGACCAGCAGCAGCTCATCAACCCCTGGCAGCGGTCCACCCAGGTCATCGCCTCGATCGACTACGCCAAGCAGGACGATGTCCGCGAGCGCGTCTGGCAGCAGCGCTGGGACCTGATCATCATCGACGAGGCCCACAAGTGCAGCGCCTACACCAAGAAGTCCTCCGCGCGCGGCGACGAGGCGGAGAAGACCAAACGCTACCAACTGGCCGAGCAGCTGACGGCGCAAGGCCGACCACGTTGCTGCTGCTCACCGCCACGCCGCACCACGGCGACGACGACCGCTTCGCCCACTTCGTCCGGCTGCTTGACCCCGACCTCTTCCCGGAGCCGCACCGCCTCGGCGACCAAGGCCGGCGAGATCCGCCGCGACATCCTTCCGTCTCGGCCCCGACTGCCCGTGGGCTCTGCGCCGGCTGAAGGAAGACCTGAAGGACCTGAACGGGCAGCCGGCTCTTCCCCGACCGCCACGCCCACACCGTCACCTTCCAGCTGAACCGCGAGGAGTACGACCTCTACAAGGCGGTCACGGCCTACATCAACGAGTTCCTGCCCCAGGCCAGCGGCCGCAAGAAGCCGAGCGTCGCCCTGGCCCGCACGGTGTTCCAGCGCCGACTGGCCAGTTCGACGATGGCCATCTACGAGTCCCTCCGCCGCCGCCTGGAGAAGCAGCAGGACGCTGCTGGAGGAACTGGAGAGCCTGTCCCCGGCCCAGCGCGCCCGCCGCCTGGCCCAGCTGCAGGGCCGGCTGAGCGACGCCGAGCAGGACGAGGACGACCTCGACGACGCCGACCGCGACCAGCTGACCGACGAGTTCACCGCCGCCGATCGAACTCGACCAACTCCGCGCCGAAATCGCCGCGCTCCAGGAACTGCTCGCCCAGGCCCGCCGCGTCCGCGACCAGGCGCGCCGACTCCAAGCTGACCGCCCTGCAGCGACTGCCTCGAAGCGGGCCGAGTTCGACGAACTCAAGGACGGCCGCGGCAAGCTGCTCATCTTCACCGAGCACCGCGACACGCTGAACTACCTCCGCGAGCACCTGGAGCAAGTGGGGCTACACCACCTGCGAGATCCACGGCGGCATGAATCCCCACGAACGCAAGCGCGCCCAGGAGGACTTCCGCACCGCCAGGCAGATCTGCGTCGCCACCGAGGCCGCCGGCGAGGGCATCAACCTCCAGTTCTGCCACCTGATGATCAACTACGACCTGCCGTGGAACCCGACCCGCCTGGAACAGCGCCTCGGCCGCATCCACCGCATCGGCCAGGAGCGCGACTGTCCACGCCTTCAACTTCGTCGCCACCGAGTCCGAGGAAGGCCAGCCCATCGTCGAGGGCCGCATCCTGCAGCGCCTGCTGGAGAAGCTCGACCAGATGCGCGCCGCGCTGGCCGACCGCGTCTTCGACGTGATCGGCGAAGTGCTCTCGCTGAACGACGTGAACCTGCCCGACATGCTGCGCGAAGCGGCCTACGACCCGCGCCGGCTCGACGAGTACCTCGACCAGCATCGAAAAGATCGACCCGCAGCGGCTGCTGCAATACGAGCAGGCCACCGGCATCGCCCTCGCCCGCGCCAACGTGGATTTCTCCGGCTTCCAGCAGCGCCAACGTCGAGGCCGAAGAACGCCGCCTCATGCCGCGCTACGTCGAGGACCAGTTCGTCAAAGTCGTGCGCCGAAATCGGCCTGAAGGTCGAGCCGCGCGCCGATGGCCTCTGGCGCGTCGAACACGTGCTCGCCGACCTGCGCTCCGACCGTCTCGCAGTCCGTCCGCCGCCTGGGCAAACCGGAGCCGACCTACCGCAAGATCACCTTCCACAAGGAGCACCTCGACGAGGACCAGCACCTGGACGCCGTCCTGCTCGGCCCCGGCCATCCGCTCTACGCCGCCGTGGATGAGCGACTGAACGAGAAGCTCGCCGCCGCTCACCGGCGGCATGGCCGTCTGTTCGTCGACGCCGCCAGCCGAGACGCCCTACCGCCTCCACTTCTTTGAAATCACCGTCCGCGGCCAGAACACCAAAGGCGAAGCCGCAGACCCTCTATCGCCGAGCTGGTCGCCGTGCGAGAACCTGATGGAACCGGACGTGCAGCTTCACGACGGCCCTTCAGCCTTCAGCCTTCAGCCTTCAGCCTTCTCTGTGGTTCCCGCCGATTGCCTTGCTCGACCTGCCCGCCCATCCGGACCCGCCGGCAGGCCGTGGCGCCGATTGACCCCGCCCCGCGCCGCCGACTTCCTGAAAAGCACCTACCAGAGCGAGCGGCGCCAGGCGTGCCAGGAGGAACGCAAGCATTTCGTCGAGGTCTGCCGCGATTACCTTCAGAAGTCCTTTGCCGCCCGCATCCGCGCCGCCCAGGACCGCGTCATGGCCCTGCGCGCCCGGGAAAAGGCGGATTCCTCCGATCGCCATCGCCCGCCAGCGCGCCGAAAACGATCTGACCGACCTGCAACGCACCCAGAAGGAGCGCCTGGCCGGCCTGGACCGCCTTGCCATCGCCCGGCACGGCCCCGTCCGCCATGTCGCCACTGCCCTGGTCGTTCCGGCCACGCGACGGCCGCCGCAAGGCCGCCATCGCGGACCTGCTCGATGACCTCGACCCCGAAATCACCCGCCAGAGCGAAATCGCCGCCGAGGACATCGTCGTCGCCTACGAAACCGGCCGCGGCTGGGAAACCGAGCGCGTCGGCCATCTCAAAATCGGCTTCGACGTGCGCAGCCTCGGCCCGGCCGACCCGCAGACCGGCTACCGCGACCCGGTCACCGGCATCCGCCGCATCGAGGTCAAGGGCCGCAAGCGCGGCCAGCCGATCCGCCTCACCACCAACGAGTGGTACAAGGCGGTGCAACTCGGCGACTCCTACTGGCTCTACGTGGTTTGGGATCCGCTGGGCAAACCCAGCCCCGAACCGCTCCGCATCCAGAACCCGGCCAAGCACCTCGACCACGCCAAGAAAGAGGTCGTGGCCGCCCGCTTTTTTGACATTCCCGCCGCCGCCGTCGAAGAGGCGGCGCTGAAAGGGATGGCCTGACTTCAGATGAACGTTAACCTGCGCGAACATGATCACCAGAGTCAAAGTTGAGTTCTTCAAGAGATTCCAAACAACCAGTTTCGAGTTGGGTGATGACATCGTCCTTGCCGGCCCAAACAATTCGGGCAAAACGACGCTGCTACAAGCCGTGGCGGTGTGGAATCTTGCTCTGCAACGCTGGCAGGCCGAACACGCCGAGTCCTCAAAGGCGAAACAAAGGACGGGGATTCCGGTTTCACGGAACGATTTCACGGCGGTTCCATTGCGCGAGATGAACCTGCTCTGGTTCGAACAGAGACACAGGCTACAGTGAAGGTGAAAAGGAGGGAGCGAAGGCCGGTCAGCCGAAGCTGGTGGCGGTCACGCTCTACGGGAACGGCACCAAGGGCGGTGACTGGAATCTGACCATTACGCTTCGCTACGCCAACAAAGAGCAGATCTACGTCAAACTGGCCGACGACCAGGGCAATCCGGTCACGGAGATCCCCGCCGGCGGCGAAGGACCTCAATATTGTACATGTTCCACCGTTCTCCGGAATCGGAGCCGAGGAGACCGGTCTTCAATTGGGCTACCAGAATCGCTTGGTCGGCCAGGGCAAGCCAGGAGACATTCTCCGCAATCTCCTGCTGGAGGTTCACCGTGCTGACAAAGAGAAACAATCGGGACTCTGGAAAGCCTGGCGGATGATGTCTGGAGCCTGTTCGGCTATCGGTTGAAAGAGCCCCAGTATTCCGAGGCGACCGATCCATTCATTCGCATCGAGTACACTCACGGGAAGGGCCGGACCGCATTTGATGTCGCGTCTGCAGGAAGCGGCTTCCATCAGGTATTGACCTTGCTCGGCTTCTTTTACGCCCGCCCTGCTTCCGTGCTCCTGCTCGATGAGCCGGATGCCCACCTTCATGTCATTCTGCAACGCCAGGTCTATGACCTACTCAGGTCAGTGGCGCGGCGACGCCAATGCCAGTTGCTCGTCTCCACGCATTCGGAGATCATCCTTGAGGATACGGGTGCAGAGCAGATTCTCTCTTTCTACGGTCCCCCTCATCGCCTAGCCATTGATTCGCATCGCGACCAAGTTCGTGAAGCCCTGAAACGCCTTTCTTCCCTCGATATTCTGGCCGCCGAGACTGGCCAGAACATTCTCTACGTTGAAGACGAATCCGACTTTAAGATTCTGGCGGAATTCGCCCGCGTTCTCTCGCATGACTTTCGGCGCTTTGCGGCCTCGCCTTTTGTTTGTCCGATCCACGGACGCGACGCGCGTGAAGCGCGTGCCCACTTTTTCGGGCTCAAGGCCATCCGCCCGCAAGTTAAAGGCGTTTTGCTATTGGACGGTGATAATCGGAACCTGCCGGAACGCGAAATCGGCGCGGATAACCTCACGATCCTACGGTGGAAACGCTACGAAATAGAGAACTATCTTCTCCACCCCCAGGCGCTATTGCGTTTTGTTGAAGGGCCTGAACTCGATTTGCTGTCCCACGCCAGAAGGAAAAACGGCGAGGACTTCTTGAAGGAGAATTTTCCCCCACCCGCCCTCAAAGACCCGCTCAAGGACAGCGACTACCTCGTGGCCACGGCCGCCAGCAAGTCCGTCCTGCCGGACTTTCTGGAAAAGACCGAAACGCTGCTTTCCAAGAAGGATTTCTTTCAAATTGCCGGCCAGATGAAGCCGGAAGAAATCCACCCCGAGGTTAAGGCCAAACTCGACGCCATGATGCCCATTCTCAACGAAGGCCTACCCAATGAGTGACGACCGCCGCCTCATTGAAGATTTCCTGCCTATCGTGGACATCAGCGCGGAAGCGTCGCGGGAGAAGTCTGTCCGTAAGGGGCACATATCCACGCTCCATCTTTGGTGGGCGCGGCGGCCACTCGTGGCTTGCCGGGCGGCGGTGTATGGGGCCCTGGTGCCGGCATCGCGGTTCGTGCCAGGCAACGGCACCAACGCGCAGAAGAAAGGCCTCGGCCGAGCCAACGCCGCCAAATTCGTCAAGCGCCTCTGCCGCTACCCATCAGGTGCTGAGCCGGAGATCGCCGCCGACATCCAGCGCGCAGTTGCGGAAGCGCAGGAACATATTCTCAAAGCCCACGCGGAACGGCTGACGCACGAATTACAGCAAGCCGGCGGAACTGTCTCCCTCTCCGCCCATCAGACGGGGGGAGAGGGCCGGGGTGAGGTGGGTTCGTTCACGCTTCCCGCCTGGGTTGCCGAATTCAAATGGCCCGCCTACAAAACCACCGTCACGGTGGACGACATCCTTGCCGGTCGCGCTCCGCGCCCCCGCGTGCTCGATATGTTTGCCGGTGGCGGAGCCATTCCGCTGGAGGCGCTACGGCTTGGCTGCGAAGCCTACGCGCTCGACCTCAACCCCGTCGCCCACATCATCCAGCTTTGCACGCTCGTCTATCCGCAGAAATTCGGGAAGCCCGACCCCAAGGCACGCGGCATGACCGGGCCAAAGAACGACCAGGGCGAAACCTCCTGGGGAGGGTTGGCTGAGGAAGTCCGTTATTGGGGAAACTGGGTTCTCGAAAAAGTCCGCGCCGAGATTGGTGACCTTTACCCGCCGATTCCAGACCCGGAGTTTCAACCGCGAATGGACGCGAATGGACGCGAATGCTTCGAGGAACCCCAGAAGACAATGGCCTTCGCCGCTGACCCCCAACTGACGCTTGGTCAGAATCCTGAATCGGAAATCCTCCATCCCAAATCCAGACCGGGCTACCTGACGCCCGTGGCCTACCTCTGGACACGGACGGTCAAGTGCAAGAACCCCGGCTGCGGCGCCACGGTGCCGCTGGTGAAGCAGACCTGGCTCTGCAAGAAGGAAGGCCGCTATGTGGCGCTGAAGATGGTCGCACCCAAAGGGAAAAGGACCGTCCGCTTTGATGTCGTCGAAGCCCGCACCGCCGCCGGACTGGGCTTTGACCCGGAAGCGTTCTCCAAAGGCGGCAACGCCACCTGTCCCTTCTGTGGCACCGTCGCGGACAGCGATTACGTGCAGGAAGAAGGGTGCGCCGGGCGCGTTTGCCATCAATTGATGGCCATCGTCTGCACCCGTCCCGGTCGCCAGGGCAAGGTCTATCTGGTCGCGGACGATTACCCGGAGTTCGTGCCTGACGACGGAGCCATCCGTCGGCGAATCGAACAACTCTGCCGGCAAACCGGCCTCAGCGTGCCCGACGAACCAATGAACCCAGTTCGTCCATCGCCAAACGCGCGTGGCCTTACAGCGGTCACTCGATACGGGATGGCGAAGTTCGGCGACCTTTTCATGCCTCGCCAGATGCTCTATCTGCTGACTTTCGTCAGTGTATTGCGCGAGGCCGAGAAGCAAGTTTGCGCTTCAAGCGGTTGTGCTGATACGGCCAAGGGTATTGCGACACAGTTGGCTGTCCTGTTGGACCGGCAAGCTGACTACAGCAGCAGCGGCTGCATTTGGGAGTCAGGGGGAGAGTTCATCAAGAGTACATTCTCTCGGCAGGCTCTCCCGATGGTTTGGGACTTCGTTGAACTGGCGCCGCTGGGTGGAGCCTCCGGTTCACCGGAGGGCGCATTGGATTGGATTGTAGGCGTGGCCGAGGCGCAGGCCGGGACTGGGTTGCCTGCTGCTGTTCGGCGCGGCTCTGCTACAAGCCTCCCTTGGCCAGATGCACATGTCGATGCGGTTGCGACGGACCCGCCTTATTACGACAACGTGCCCTATGCTGACATTTCCGACTTCTTCTATGTCTGGCTGAAGCGGACGGTCGGGCATCTTTATCCCGAGCATTTCGCAACCCAGCTATCGCCGAAGAAGGCCGAAGCTACTGCGCTTTCCTCGCGCTACGACGGCGACATGGGCGTTGCACGAGGAGAATACGAGAAAGCAATGGGGCGGGCGTTTGCAGAGGCACACCGTGTCCTAAAGCCTGGCGGCCACCTTACGGTCGTTTACGCCCATAAGACTACGCTCGGCTGGGCGACGCTGGTGGACGCTCTGCGTCGAGCGGGTTTCATCGTCACTGAAGCTTGGCCATTGGACACGGAGCGGCCTGGGCGAACACTGGCCATTGCATCCGCGGCCCTCGCCTCTAGCATCTTCCTTATTGCACGCAAACGCGATGGCTCGAAGACGGGGAACTACGAAGAACAAGTTCGCGCCGAATTGGAATCCATCGTCCGCGAACGCGTGGAGACGCTGTGGGACATGGGCATTTCCGGGGCCGACTTGGTGATTGCGTGCGTCGGGGCGGGGCTGCGGGCGTTCACCCGGTTTGCGCGGGTCGAGTACGCCAACGGCGAGGAAGTGCCCGCCGAGCGGTTTCTGACCGAAGTCGAAACGGTCGTGCTGGAGACGATCCTTGCCCGGCTCTCCAAAGAGGTAACCGCGAATAGACACGAATCCACGCGAATGAAAGGCGAAGAGAAGAACGGTTCCGGTATTGGCGTCCATTCGCGTTCATTAGCGGTTTCTTCCCTTGCCGGTCTCGATGCTCCTTCGCGGTTCTACATCCTGTGGCGCTACACCTACGGCGCGGCGGAACTCGAAGCGGGCGAGGCCATCATCTTCGCCAACGGCACCCACGTCGAACTGGATGGGCAGCGCGCCTTGACCAATGGCAGCGGCGCCCTGGTGGAGAAGAAGAAGAGCAAGTATCGCCTCCGTGATTTCGTGGAGCGCGGCGGCGACGCGGAGCTTGGCCTGCCGACCAAAGACGGCCAGGCCGCGCCGCTCGTTGACACGCTCCATCGAACACTCTGGTTGATGGAGAAGCGACCAACCGAACTCCCCGCCTTTCTGCGCGACGCCCAGCCGAACCGCGAGCAGTTGCGCCTGGTGGCCCAGGCCCTCGCCGGCCCGGCGCTGAAGGGCGGCGAGTTGGGCGACGTTTCACCCACCGCCGAACTCTCCGCCCTCGGCAAGCTTACCGCCAATTGGCATAGCGTGATCGAAGACGCCGCCCTCACGCCCGGAGAGCGTGAGGAGAAGGAAGTCGGCCAGAAGCAACTGATCTAAACCGCGAATGGACGCCAATGAACGCGAATAAGTTCTCGCCGGAGTTTTTGAACCAACAGCAGGCCGAACGCGAGTGCGGTGGAAAGGCCAACGATTCGCGTCCATTCGCGTCCATTCGCGGTTCAGACCTTCTGCTGAAAGACGAGGTGTATCTCGTTGTGGGGTCCGCCATGGAGGTGTTGAATGGTATTGGCCACGGTTTGCACGAGAAACCGTATGAGAATGCGCTGGTGGTTGAGTTTGGGTTGCGCGCTATTCCCTTCACCCAGCAACCGCGTTTTCCAATCCTCTACAAGGGCGTCAACGTCGGGGAGTACGTGCCAGACCTCATCGCCTACAACGCGGTCGTGGTCGACGCAAAAGTGATCGAGGCCATCACCGACCACGAACGCGGTCAGATGTTGAATTACCTGCGAGTCACCGGCCACAAGGTGGGCGTGATTCTGAATTTCAAGCGCGCCAAACTTGAGTGGGAACGCATCGTTCTGGACCGGAACCGCGAATGAACGCTAACCGCGAATGAACGCGAATGAACGCTAATCGGAAAACACCGCCGAAAGCCGTTTGGTTCAGTGGAAATTCGCGTTCATTCGCGTTCATTCGCGGTTAAAAGAAACTGAGGATGATTCCGATCGAAGGCCAAACCGTTGAGTGGAAGGAGTCACCCGGCGAACACCGGGAAATCGTGCAAACGTGCGCGGCGTTCGCGTCGGCCCAAGGTGGGTGCATCTACATCGGTGTGCGGGATAATGGCACCGTCGTCGGGGCGCAAATTGGCAAAGGCACGCTGGAAGGTTTGGCGAACAACATCGCCCAGAACACCGTTCCGAAACTGGTGCCGGCCATTCTAACCATTCAAGAATCCGGCCAGACCGTGATGGTCGTCGAAGTCGCGGAGAATCCCACCAAACCCGTGAGCGCCTATGGGCGCGCCTATCGCCGGTCGGGCCGCACCAATCAGGTGTTGTCGGCGAGCGAGATTGCGGAGTTGTATTTCACCTCGCGTGGGGTGACCTGGGACGAGACGGTCCGGGCGGATGCGACGCTGGGTGATATCGGTCCCGACAAAGTGCGGCAGTTTCTGAACCGGGCGAGGGTGGAACGACGATGGGACATCGACCCCAAAACCTCTCTTCCGCAGGCGTTGCGCCAGTTGAGACTCATGCGGAACGACCAGTTGACCATCGCGGCGCTGTTGTTGTTTGGGAAAGACCCCCAGCGATTTCTGCTCCAGGCGAAACTCCGGTGCGCCCGCTTCAAGGGCACGGACGAAGTCACGTTCATTGATCTGAAGGTGATCGAGGGCGACATCATCCAGCAGGTCGAAGACGCAATGGCCTTTGTGCAGCGCAACACCAGCATGGCGGTGAAGATTGAAGGAAAGCTGGAACGTACCGAGAAGTGGGAGTACCCGCTCGAGGCCGTTCGCGAGGCCGTGACCAATGCCGTCTGCCATCGCGATTACGCGGAGAGCGGCAACGTGGTGGTGAAGATTTACGATGATCGGCTGGAGGTGTCGAATCCGGGAGGCTTGCCGGCCGGGATGACGGTGGAGGACTTGAAGCAGCCGCACGAATCGAAACCGCGCAACAAGCTGGTCGCGGACGCCTTTTTCCTCATCAAGTACATCGAGCAGTTCGGCACGGGGATACGGCGGATCCTCAATGACTGCCAGGAGGCCGGGGTGCCGGAACCGGAGTTCGAGTCGCGGGCGGCCGCTTTCCGAGTTGTCTTTCCCCGGCTTGTATCGATGGAGCATCGGTGGGCGGGTGTGGCGCTCAACGAGCGGCAGCGGAAGGCGCTCAAGTACCTTGTTGAGCATGGGCGAATCACACGCCCAGAATATGAGCAAGTCACCCAGACACCCAAGCGTACCGCAGCCCGTGACTTGGCAGACCTGGCGAAACGGCAGATTCTGATCCGACGCGGCAGCGGGAAGGATTTCTGGTATGCTTTGCCGCGCTGAGGAATTCCCACGCATGGCCCGCAAATGGCCCGCGTGGCCCGCAAATGGCCCGCATGGCACGCAAATGGCACGCATGGCACGCATGGCGCGAGAGCGGCGCGATTGGCGTGGTGCGGATCTTCTCAGCCACGGAGCCGAAACATGAGCCGAAACCTATGAGCACCCCCGTCATCGGACCCTGGGTCGAAACCGTCGAGCTTCACCCGGATGTTCTCTCCCCGAACTTCTCGGAAGACATCTTCGCCCTCGACCTCGGGCCGCTGGCTGACGGCAACAAGAACGTTCCCGCGGTCTATCGTGACGCCGAGCAGTTCGTCCGCGCGTCCTACCTGACCAACGGCCTGCAATCCTTGTTGCAGGACGTGCTCTCGCGCCTTGCCGGCGGCGCGGGTAACCGGGTGTTGAAACTCATCACACCGTTTGGTGGCGGCAAGTCCCACACACTCGCCTCGCTCTTCCACGCCGCGAGGAAACGGGAGGCGTTCGACGCAGTGCCCGAGGGCAAGGCCTTGCCCAGGCCAGGCAAGGTCCGCACCGCTGTCTTCGACGGCCAGTTCTTCAGCCCAGCCAACGGCAAGGACTTGCCCGGCGGCAAGGGTAAGGTCAACACGCTCTGGGGCTGGGTCGCCTGGTCCCTCGCCGGCCAGGCCGGCTACGACATCATCCGCAAAGACGATGAAGCCCGCGTCGCACCCGGCGGCGATGACATCGTCAAGCTCCTGGGCGACGAGCCCAACGTCATTCTGCTGGACGAGGTATTGGAATACCTCATCAGCGCCGGTGGCATCAAAGTCCTCGACACCACCCTCCGCGACGAGACGCTCAGTTTCATCAAGCGCCTCACCGTGGCGGTGGGCAACACACCCAAGAGCGTGCTGGTGTTCTCGCTCCAGTCCAGCAAGCGCGAATCACTCGACTACATCAACCTGCTTCAGACCATCGACCACCTGGCCGCGCGCAAAGACCAGCGCCGCGAGCCGGTCGAAGGTAACGAAGTGCTGCGTGTTATCCAACGCCGCCTGTTGGGCAAGATGCCGACCGAGGCGGACTCCACCCCCGCCGCCACCGGCTACCAGGAGGTCGTCACGGCCATGCGCCGCGCTTACGCCAAGACCCCGGCCGAGCAGCAGCAGGCCGAGCAGGAAGGCATCGAGCTGCGCAACCGCATCCGCGCCGCCTATCCCTTCCACCCCGCGTTGATTGACCTCATGCGCGAGCGTTGGGCGGCCATCCCCGATTTCCAGCGCACCCGCGGCGCGCTCCGGTTCCTGGCCACCTGCCTGCGTGCCGCGCACGCCGCCGGCAGGAGTCGCGCCGTGCTGGGGCCCTGCGATGTGCCCCTGCAGGAGCCGAATGTCCGGCTCGCCTTCTTTAAGGAAGTCGGCCAGCAAGCCGACTTTCAGGCGTGCCTGGAGCACGACTTCGTTGGCGCCAACTCCCGAGCCCGCCGCATCGACGAACGCCGGGCCAAGGAATTTCCTGCTGAGGCCCTCAAGCGCCCGGCCATGCGCATCGCTACCGCCATGCTCATGTATTCGTTCGGTGGCCTGCGCCGCGAAGGCGCCAAGGAAACCGAGATTCTGCCCCCAGGCATCACGGAGACGGACCTGCTGGCCATCTGCGTCGGCCCGGACCTCGACAGCACCACGGTCCTCGCTTGCCTCAAGGAATTGAAGGAGCAGTGCCTTTACCTCCACTTCGACGGCGTCCGCTACTGCTTCAAGAAAGACCCCAACGTCACGCTGTTGGTGGAGCAGGAAGCCGACGTGGTTTCCCGCGACGAAGACCTCGTGCGCGACAAAATCGAGGAAATGCTCGAAGCCCGGCTTGCGGGTCACAACGTCTATATCTGGCCGACCAAGTCCGGCGAGGTTCCCGACAAGGAACCGTCCTTCATCGTGGCCTACCTGCCGCTGGACTTCGGCGCGGAAACCAAGTCCGAACAGCTCAAGATCGCCAAAGACCTCTTGGAGAAGTACGGCGACAAGCCACGCCAGTTCCGTAACGGTCTCGGCCTGGCCGTCCCTGCCGCCGACCAGATTGAAGTGCTGCGCCGCGCCGTTCGCTACCTCATTGCCATCGAGCGCGTGAAGTCAAAGGCCAAGCAGCACAACCTGACCGACGAGCAGAAAGGCCAATTACGTGAAAAAGAGGCCACCGAGAAGGCATCTGCCGAATCCGCCTTGCTGGCGCTTTACGCCGAAGTCTGGTTGCCCAAGGTGGAAGAAACCGGCATCGCCATCGAGTCAGTGAAGGCTGGCGGTCGTCCCCTGCAAACCCGTCTGAACGACAAGAAAGAGGCTCTCATCCACGAGCGCGTTTTGGAACTGCTGACCCAGGTGCAGAAGCGCGTGTTCGACACCGTGAACCCCGGCAAGGTCATTGAGTCTTTCACACTCGGCGACGGCACCCCACCCAAGCTGGGCATCACCACTGGGGACGTCGTGACCGGCTTCTACTCCTTCCTAGGCTTCACTCGCCTCACCTCCGAAAAGGTTGTGGCCAAAGCTGTCGCCACCGGCGTCGAGAAGCACATCTTCGGTTACATCGGCGGCGGCGCACCCACCCTTGGCGATGACGGCAAGTATCAGGTCACGCCCGCCAAGGTCCGCTTCGACACCCAGGTAGCCGAAGACGAGATCGATCTCGAGTCGGGCTTCATCATGGTGCCGCAGGCGATACCCCTTCCGCCCGCGCCTCCCGTCTGCCCTAAATGCGGGAAGAGTCCCTGCGACTGCGAGGTCCCGCCTCCCCCTTGTCCCCGATGCAGCAAGACTCCGTGCGTCTGCATCACCCCGCCACCGGTGTGCCCCCGATGCGGCAAGACGCAATGCGTGTGCGGAACGCCGCCTCCAACCGACAACAAGGTCGAACTCACCTTCACCGCTGACCGGGACAAGCTTTACGGCGCATGGAACGCGATGGCCAACCTGGCGGAGATGGCCGGCCAGGTCACTGTCACGGTCAAAGCCGAGAAGGCCGACGGCTTCGACAAGAGCAAACTCAACAACGGCGTCCTCGAACCGCTGCGCGAGGCGGACCTCATTCAGTAGCAATTCGCCAAGGACGCACCTTTCGCCGGCCGGTTTCTCGACATTGCGGTACTCGACCCGAAGAAGCTGGACATAGAGGTTGGCGGCGAGTCAGTGCACCGAACCGCGCGGGGCGGCCGCAAGGACGACGACCACTGGAGAGACCTTCAACTCCAAAGCCTCGGCTGGCAGGTCTGCCGCTTTTGGGTTTATGAGCTCCGCGACGACATGGCCAAGTGCCTCGCGAGCGTTGTTGGGCTGCTCAGCAAATAGCCACCCCACACGCCCTGCGGGCAGAGTCGACCGGCGGTGGCGCTGGGCATAGCGGAGCGGACGCGGAACTTCCGCGCCCTCATAGCTGGCGGCGCAGACGACACCGCGTTGGGTGGGTGGCACGCCGACGATCACCGTATCCGGTAACCGAGGTACAGGGTGGGTGAGGCGTGCGGTCTCCTCTAATAACCGTAGAACCGGTTGATATCCTTGGCCTCGCCCAGCATGACCAGGTAATCGAAGTTCCCAGGGCCGCAGCGTTGCTGCAGACGCTCCACGATCTGCCGGGCCTGCGCTTCCGTCTCCCTGGGACCACGATGGTAGAACAGCTTCCCCTTGCAGCCGAAGGTGAACTCCTGCGGGCACTGCGCGGCCTGCAAGCCACCCAACACGCGCGCCGCCTGGCGATAGTCCGGGTGCGGCGCGAAGCCCAGACCCCGGGCGTACTGAACGGCCTGTTCCACCAGCTTGCGGGCACACACCGGTTCCGTGGGCATCGTCGGAAAGCGGCTCACGTAGTGATCGCGGATGCGCCGCAGGTCCCCGCCGTAATCCTGCAGGTCACCCACCGTGCGGATGCCAGCCCCAGCAGCACCTGCTCCGTAACCCGGCCCACGCCGTACAGGACGCGTGCCGGTAACGGACGGAGGAACTGGACCTTGTCGCGTTCGGAAACCACGGTTAGCCCATCCGGCTTCTCGAAGTCGCTGGCGATCTTGGCTGGAATCCTTGAAACCCCAGCCTCTGTGCGACCTGGTCAAGTTCTTCCCCTCTCCCTCCCGTATTTCAAGGATTCCACAGAGCGAGGCGCAGGGGGGAGGCGACGGAAAGACGCTCGAACTGGCCTTGCGGATGGGGATCGTCGCTGCTCTGGGGGGCGCCTCGCTGGCTTGTTCGAGGCAATGCCGATGGTCGCCGTCAAGCCGCGTTCCGATCGGATACGCTCTTTCAACCGCCGGGCGATCGGCACGCACTGGAGCAGAGATGCGTCCGCGTCCTCGGCCTGGCAGCGACCGGACAGGTTCAGATACGCCTCGTCGATGGACATCGGTTCGATTACCGCGCCGGTCTCGGCCATGATCTTGAGAATGAAGCCGGACTCCTCCTCGTAGCGGTCCATGCGCGGGCGGACGGCACTCGGTTGATGGTCGTTGGCTGATGGTTGATGGTTGCGAGCGTTTCACGTTGAGCGTTCTTTGACGGCCCCCGTGGCGGCCCTTTGCTTTGGGCTCAGGGCAAAACCGTGAAGCGGTTTTGCTACGCTGGCGCGCATGTGTCCCTCCCTGGCCCGCATCGGCTTAACCGTGCTCGGAAGCTGATGGGCAATGCGCGCCAGACCGAGGCGAAGAACGCGTCCATGTCTAGCCCGCATGTTTCGTGGCGTTGTGATGCATTCCGGGCGATGAGCTAGGGATCAGACTCGCAAGAGGTGGACCCATGCGGGCTAGCAAAGCAAAACCGCGCCCGGTTCGAGAGATGGCGAAATGGAGCAGGCTGTCCCGGCGTGGGGAGAGGACGGGGCGAGGGCTTCAGCCCCCCACCAGGCTCTTGGATTCCCCTTCCGTGGGCGCGGTCTTGCCACAGCCCGGACGATCGGGAGATCACGCGCAGCGTCTATGTGAAATGTCCGGGCTCGGTTGGGCGATCACGCGGTGCATCTCGAACGGCCAGGATGCCATTTTTTCGGGACGAGCGGATTGAACCGGAAGGCTTGGACCACTGGCGCGAGATGCCCCCTGCAGGATGCCGGCTGGGGTGCCAACGAAGCGCCGAACGTTCAACGTGAGAACGCTCAACGCCCAACGATCAAATGACCGGCGGCAGCAGGCCGGCCAAATGTTTTGTCGCCGTCGGCGGAAGCGACAGCCTTTATCACCGTCCAAGCCCGAGCAGAACGAGGACGACGATCACGAACGCCACGAGCAGAATACCCCCACCGATTCGGGCTCGCCGTCGCTGCGCCTCGAGGAATTCCTGGGCCGCCTCCTCGTTCATGTAGAAACGGTCGTGACCGGCCCGGACGAACACGCCGCGCGAGACCATCTGGTCGAAGATCCACGAACGCCGCATCCCGACCACGTCAAAGGGAATGGCCCGGTCGGGGGAGATTGCGCCCTGCTCCGCGAACCTGCGGACGAACTTCTTGCGGCGGAGGATGATGACGGCGGCAGCGCTCATACTCAGAATCCTTGAATGGTGGAATGCGTCGTGGAGATGTCAGGCGTTCTGCCGGGCTGTCCCATTCAAGGATTCTGAGCCGGCCCGGCATTGATCAGGGCCAGCGTGAACCAGCCCACGGCATACTCGGTCGGCATGGAGCCCATTTGGATTGCGGCGAGTGTCATCATACTGAAGTCAGCCGAGAGTCTGGGGCAATGCACATCGTCAATCCACTATAACCGGACGTAACTCTTAGAACCGGTGGGCAACCGGCTTGGGAACTGGTAACCCACGGCGAATCGTCTGTGCGTGGAGACACGCTGCTTCGGTCGCCCCAATCACTCGCCATCAGCTTGAAGTGCGCCGTCCGAAACGTGATGGTTGATCGAAACCACATGAAGACCCCAATGAACCGCAGAACTTTCGTCCAGACGCTGCCGGGACTCGCCGTCCTCGCTGCGCCTCGAACCCAGTCGGCCCAGGAAGTCGCCACGGCTCCCACCGGCCTGCCGCCGATCACACTGCCCAAACCGCAGACCGAGGGCGGCAAATCAGTGCTGGCCGCCCTGCAAGACCGTCGGACCATCCGCAACATCCGCCCGGACGCCCTGCCTCCGCAGGTGCTATCGAATCTTCTCTGGGCGGCCTTCGGGGTGAACCGGGACCGCAGCTCGTTTGGCAAGCCCGGTCGCACCGCGGCGTCGGCCAGCAATTCGCAGGAGATTGATCTCTACGTCGCCTTGGCTGAAGGCGTGTATCTCTACGAGGCGTTGCCGCACCGGCTCGCTCCGTCGTGGCAGGGGACTTTCGCGCGCGTGCCGGACGCGGAGCGGCCGCGACGGCGCCGGTGAACATCTTCTTCGTGGCCGACCTCACGCGCTACGATCAAGGACCCGGCCAGCCCGACCGGCGCATCGGGGACCCTGAAGTCCAGAGAGGATATTACTATGTGGCGACGGGCCTGATCGCGTCGAACATCTACCTGTTCGCGGCGTCGCAGGGTCTGGCGGCGTGGTTCCACAACTGCAATCGGGAGGCGGCAGCGACAGACTTCAAGCTGCGGTCTGAGCAACGGGTGCTCTATGCCCAGACCGTCGGCTATCCAGCCTGATTGCGCGCCGATCTTTGCGCATTCGATGCCGTCGCGTCACCGCGAAACCGCCTTCTCGGCTCGCGGGAGTGTCAGCTTGGAGAATTGCCCTGGGACTCCAGCGTTTCATGGACCGAACCGACCGCGGCCCTGCGGCGCATCCTGGGCTTGGCGCGAGAAGAAAGCAGCAGTAGCGTGACAACAAGCCGTCGCTGACGCGTGACGCTATCGCGCATGGAGTGCGAGCATGGTTCGGATCGCATCAACACCGCGTCCGCCACAACTCCGAGCAATCGCCAGCAGCTTCTGCGGCAGTGGTTCGTGCAGAATCAGAAGCCGCGAAGGCTCAAGTCGCGTCGGTCATGCTTGAAAGGGGAAACGATGAAACAACGAAGACTCGGAAAGCACGGTCCGCTGGTCTCGGCCCTTGGATTGGGCTGCATGGGCATGTCGGAGTTCTATGGCCCTCGCGATGACCAGGAATCCATCGCCACCATCCATCGTGCCCTCGACCTGGGGATGAACTTCCTCGACACCGCCGACATGTACGG
>CAWJWM010000033.1:0-62935 GCA_963846445.1 uncultured Verrucomicrobiae bacterium
AAGATCGCTCATGCCGGAGCAGCACCAACCCCACGCCGCCTGGCCACCAGCCAGATGAACGCCAGCACGTTCAGGATCAGCAACAGGACAAGACTCAGCCCGCCTGCCGCAATCCCCGCAGCGAGAACCCATAGCGCCAAGTCCCCCCCAACCCCGCAGAACAACGGCAGAACGACCACCCCTGCGCCCAGAGCAATCCAGTAACCCCACGCACCCGCTCGATCCCGGCAGAGCGCTCTCGATGGTCTGCGGCGCGCCTCGCTAGGCTCTTGTCCACTGAGCATTTCAAAGCGGAACTGGCCGCTCCACACAGAACCAAGCACCTCGACCGGCCACCGCGCGAGCAACACCGCCACGGCGGCGCCATACAAGAAGCCCGTGATCGTGCGCATCTCGGGTCCGTCCTCGATCCAATCGAGGCGGAACGGAGCGATGCCGAGCAAAAAAGCCCCGTGCACAAGGAGGAACCACCCGCCGAGCCGCGGACGGAACCACCCCATCAGACCCACGGCGAGCGCCGCGCCCACATACAACCCGGTGCACCTCTGGCAAACCGGAAGCGGCACCCCGCCGGGAAGCCAGGTGTGGTCAATCTGCTGACCACAGAAATGTCCGAACAGATCGAACAACGCCTCCATGCATCATCCTCCACTCCGGTCAGTCGAGGTCCGTCGGCGGCTGCTCAATCGGAACGCGGGTGACCTTCCGTTCCGCATCGGTGAGGTCGATCAGAAACAACGCGCAATCGTCCTTCTTGGTCTGTTGGTCACCGGCCACCAAGTAGGTGCTGGCGATGGCCAGGGTCTTGCCGTCGTGCGACACACTGGGCTGGAAATACAGCGCCTCGCCGTCGTCCGGTTCCTCCATCCGCTCGATCAGGACCGTACGGCGCGGTTCGCCACGCGGAAACGGAAACTCGACAATCCCAACCGAGACGTTCGTTCTGCCCTCGTGCTCCCTGAAATACGGGGCATACGCCGTCCTGCTGATGGGAGAAATGGCGAAGGCGCCCAGACTGACCTTCTCCGCTTCCCCGCAGACGGCCACCCGACTCTTCTCGACGCCGTTCTCGATGAAAACGACCTCGACCTTTTCCTCATCATAGCCCAAAGCCCACTTCCCGTCCGGAGAGACCACAACCAATGCGTCGTCCCCCAGATCCTTCTCGAGCTTGATCTGCGACACCGGCTTCAACTCCCACGTGTCGAGGTCGATCACCCCCATCTCCCACTCCCCTTTGCCCTCATCGATCTGGGAGAGATAGCACACCCGGTCACCGTCAGCCGTGGCATAGGGCATCACCTCCTTGGGCATCGGGTGTCGGCTGATTTCCCCAGTCAGCAGATGGACACACACCAGCGCATTCGACTCCCCGAGGAGGACGAGCTGCCCGCGCGCGGTCGCCAGGGGCATCCTCATCTGGCTAACCCCGTCATCCAGGCCTTGCACATGCATCAGCCGAATCGGCCCAGAATGGCCATAGGGCAACACCGCCAGATTCAGATCGTCCTCATCCGCTTCGCGTCCCCAGCTCACCAGGATGTGGCGCCCGTCCGCCAGCCACTGCGGGCGAATCAGGGCCGGCTCACCCTCCGGTTCGTCGGGGGACAGTTCGAGCGCCATGAAAAAGGTGGCCGCCTTGCCTGTCTGCCGGTCATAAAGCCCGACACCGAAATCCCCCGCCTGCGAATCGTAGGTCGGATAGAGCACCTTCGAGTCGTCCGGACTGAACGAGGTGCAGGCGATCATGTACACGCTCAACGCGGCCAGGCCCACAAGGCCGACAATGGAACTCGATGAGGTTTGTGTCTTCATAAGCGGAGATCGTTGCCGTTCACTGTCGAGACACCGCGTCCGAGGCCCGCACTGCCCGTCAACCCCGGCACAGCACCCTCGTCCGCAGTCCTGGCTGTTCTCTTACCACGAACACGCCATCAAAGGGAATCGGTTCTTTCGACGCGCGCATTCGGAGAGTCGATGGACGGTCCAGGCCGTCAAGACGGGTGCCCACTCGCCCCACGCCGCCTTTGCGCTCCGAAGGCGAGCGAGCCGACCGAACGCCGAGGGTGAGCGAATCGAGCGAGTGCGGTCGAAGGGTCTCCCTCTGCCCAAAACACTTTGCCGCCCACGCCCAGTTGGCGTAGGCTCCCGCCATGCGTGTTTCCCTCGAATTCGTGTCCGCTCTTGGCGCCATCGTCGGCGCCGCGTTCGCCGCGCTCGCCGAACCGCCGCTCGCGCTCCACCCGGACAACCCGCACTACTTCCTCTGGCGCGGACGCCCCACCGTCCTCCTCACCTCCGGCGAGCATTACGGCGCGGTGTTGAACCGCGACTTCGATTTCCGCAAGTACCTCGATACCCTGTCCAAAGACGGGCTGAACAATACGCGCACGTTCAGCGGCGCGTACTGCGAGCCGCCGAGCGCATTTCAAATCGCCCGCAACACACTCGCTCCGCCGCCGGGCCGGCTCATCTGCCCCTGGGCGCGAAGCGACCAACCGGGTTACGCCAACGACGGCAACAAGTTCGACCTCGACCGCTGGGACGATGCCTATTTCGCGCGGCTGAAGGCATTCCTGGCTCACGCCTCAGACCGTGGTGTGGTGGTCGAAATGAACCTGTTTTGCCCGTTCTACGAGGAGTCGATGTGGGCGCTCAGCCCGATGAACGCCCGCAACAACGTCAACGGCGTCGGCCACGTGGCACGCACCAACGTCTACACACTCGACCGGCACGGCGGGTTGCTGGCAGTCCAGGAGGCGATGGCGCGCAAGATCGTCCGCGAACTCAAGGACTTCGACAACCTGTACTACGAAATCTGCAACGAGCCGTACTTCGGCGGAGTCACCCTGGCCTGGCAACACCGCATCGTCGACACGATCGTCGCCACCGAGCGGGACCTGGGCGCGCGCCACCTGATCTCGATGAACATCGCCAACGGCAAAGCGAACGTCCAACAGCCGCATCCGAACGTTTCGATCTTCAACTTCCACTACGCCTACCCGCCCGACACCGTAGCCATGAACTTCGGCCTCGACCGCGTCATTGGCGACAACGAGACCGGCTTTCGGGGGACCAACGACCTGCCGTACCGCGTCGAGGCTTGGAGCTTCCTGTTGGCAGGCGGAGGGCTCTTCAACCACCTCGATTACTCGTTCGTTGCCGGCCATGAGGACGGTACCTTCGTCTACCCCAATTCACAACCGGGCGGAGGCAATCCGGGCTTTCGACGCCAAATGCGGATTCTCGGCGATTTCCTCCGCGGCTTTGACTTCATCCGCATGCGGCCCGATCCGGCCGTAATCGCCGGGGGCGTGCCGCCACGCCATCGCGCGTACGCCCTGGCGCAGCCGGAAACCGCCTGGGCGATCTACCTCGCCCGCGACACCACCGACAAACAGGCGCCGACCGGTCCGCAGACCGTCATGCTCGATCTGAGCCTGCCCTCCGGCACCTACACGGTCGAGTGGCTCAACCCCCAGACCAGCAACACGCACCCACAGAAATTGGAAGTGAAAGCCGGCGCCAGCCCAGCCCGAGTGCAGAGCCCAACTTTCGAAGACGATGTCGCTCTGGCTGTCCGAAGAGTGAGTCCGAACTGACTCCTCACGCCTCGTCGGCCTGAGACCCCTAACCCGGAAATCTCACCAGTGGGGCGATCGCGGCATTCCGGACGGTCCGCGGGTGAGATTTCCGGGTCTGTGAAACCCGCGCCCAGCAAGGAGAATCGGCTCATCGGTTCATCAAAGCCGGGAGACGCCCCAGCCGCTTGGGCGACCCGGGCACGCCGACACAGTGTGGTCGAGATTGGGTCCATCTGTTTGGGGCGCGGGTTTCTGAGAGCCCGCATTTCAGGTGAAATGGGACGGTGACCGGTCAGAGGACATCAAAAGTTGGTGAGAAATGCGGGCTAAGACAACCGTTTCTCGAACGCCTCCAATTGGGCCTTGAACTCGCCGGGTAACCGATCGCCGAAACCGGCGAAGTACTGCTCCGCGTCGGCCAGGTCGCTCCTGAGGGGAGCCACGCCCACGTGCATGAGTTCCGCGTAGTCCTCTGGCGCGATCGAGAGCCCCGTGAGGTCCAAGTCGCCATCCCTGGGCATCCAGCCGATCGGGGTCTCGACGGCGCCCACCACGCCTTCGACCCGCTCGCACATCCACTTCAAGACCCGGCTGTTGTGGCCAAAGCCGGGCCACAACCAACGCCCGCCGCGGTCCTTGCGATACCAATTGACGAAAAACACGGCGGGGGCCTTGACCCCAAGTCGTTTGCCAACCTCGAACCAATGGGCGATGTAGTCGCCGGCGTGGTAGCCAATGAACGGCGTCATGGCAAAGGGATCGCGACGCAGCTTCTGGCCAACGTCCAGGGCGGCAGCCGTGGTCTCGGAGGCCGCCATCGCTCCGAGAAACACCCCGTGGTCAAAACCGAACGCCTGGTGAACCAGGGGAACAGTCGTCGACCGACGCCCCCCGAAGATGAACATGTCGATGGGCACACCCGCCGGGTCATCCCAATCAGGACAAATGACCGGACATTGGGACGCAGGGGCGGTGAACCGGGCGTTGGGGTGGGCGGCCGACTCGTTCGAGGCCGGCGTCCACTCGTTCCCCTTCCAGTCGATGGCGTGCTCGCACGGTTCGTCCTTGCCTTCCCACCAGACGTCGCCGTCGTCAGTCAGAGCGCAGTTGGTAAAGATCGTGTTCCGGTCAATGCAACGCATGGCCATCGGATTCGACTGGTTCGAAGTGCCGGGCACAACGCCGAAGAAACCGGCCTCGGGATTGATCGCGCGCAGCCTTCCGTCGGGCCCAATTCTCATCCAGGCGATATCGTCGCCGATGCACTCCGCCTTCCAGCCCGGAATGGTGGGCACCAGCATCGCCAGGTTGGTCTTCCCGCAGGCGGACGGAAAAGCCGCGGCAATGTGGAACCGCCGGCCCTGGGGATTGGTCAGCCGCAGGATCAGCATGTGCTCCGCCAGCCACCCTTCGTTGCGGGCCATGGACGACGCAATCCGCAGGGCGAGACATTTCTTGCCCAAGAGAGCGTTGCCGCCATATCCAGACCCGTAGGACCAGATCAGACGCTCCTCGGGAAAGTGCGCGATGTACTTCCGCTCGAGGGGAGCGCAAGGCCACGACCGGTCGGCTTGTCCCGGCGCTAGCGGAGCCCCCAGCGAATGCAGGCAAGGAACAAACTCGCCGTCCGACCCAAGGGCGTCGAGCACCTTCTCGCCCACGCGCGTCATGATGTGCATGTTGGCCACCACGTACTCGGAGTCCGTAATCTCGACGCCGATCTTGGCGATCGGAGATCCGATGGGCCCCATCGAGAAAGGGATGACGTAGAGCGACCGCCCCCTCATGCACCCGGCGTAAAGCTCACGCATGATCGTCTTGAGCTTCATGGGGTCGATCCAGTTGTTGGTCGGACCCGCGTCCGCCTGGTTCCGGGAGGCGATGTACGTGCGGTTTTCCACCCGCGCGACGTCCGAACGATCCGAGCGAAATAGATAACTGTCGGGGCGTTTCCGCGGGTTCAAGCGGATGGCACTGCCGGCCCGCACCAGTGCGTCCAGAAGGCGTTGATACTCGTCTCGCGAGCCGCGCACCCAAACGACCCGATCCGGTTGGCACAGCGTCTTGACCTCGTCCACCCAGGCAATAAGTCTCTTATGTCGAATCATGATGCTCCTCGAAAAAGTGATGGGCGCGCCCCGCCGCAGGCAGATCGGCGGCGCACCCGGACAACGATCGCCGCCCGCGCCGCGTCCGAACGCCCGCGCCACAGCCCCGCGACCCCGCCGAACCGAACAATGACATTATGGGCGCTTCGGGGGTTCATGCGGTGCGGAAGGGATCCGCTTCAGAAACTCGAAATTGCTGAACCGGATCTCGGGAAGACCGAGCGCATCGGTCACCAAACGCCCGCGGCTGTCCCGGGAAACCATGACGTGGTTGCCCCGCAGGTTCAGGTCCTCGACACCCACTCGCGCCAGCTTGTCGCGCGCCAGCGCCAACAGGGCGAAGTACATCTCTTTATCAATCACGTTCTCTTTGTAGGCGCGCAAGGCGTCGATCCCCTCATAGTAGTCGCCATCCTTGTCCGCCAGCTTCTCGTCGGGCCCGTTCCAATACCCCCAAATAATGATGTAATCCCGGTTGGGCTTCAAAATGGGCTCCCCGTCCGGCGTCGCAAACGCCTCATGAGAGCTGTACCGCGACCCGTCGAAGACGCTGCGCGAGAGGTCGGTCGCCGAATCGGACATGAACACCGCCCGGGGATAGATGCAGGCCACGCCTCGCTTGGCCAGATCGACCGCCAGCGACACCTCCTCGAACGGACTGTTGTACCCGTGGGCCAGGATCTTTTGCTCGTCCTCGCGAAAAGGATCCATGTCGGGCTGCTGGCCAACGCGGGAAACCTGTAACACCAGTTGGATGCCGTCCTTGGTCACGGTGTGATACATCTCGCTGTACACGGAGATCTGCGTCTTGGGAAAGTGCCGCCACCGCTCAGGCAAAAAATAATCGTAGAGAACCGGATCCTTGCCCACCACCCAGAGCCGGCCCCGCACGCTCTCCACGCGGCCGTACACATAGTCCACTCCCAGAAAGTTCACCAAATGAAGGTGCGGATACGCGCTGTCCGCCGTAACTTCTTTGAACCGATCCCGCTGCCGCTTCAGATAGTCGAGACGCTTCTCCTGACGGATCCGCTCCTCGCTCGACAGGGTGCGCTCCAGCAACTCGAAATCCACCAAAGCATACAAGGTCTCGCCCTTCCGCGTGCGCGCCAGAAAACGGTCCGGCTTGGGCCGCACAATGATGTGATCGGGCTTGTTGTCGCGCACCTTGAACCCGGCGTCGTTCATGACCTGCTCAGCGTCCAACGCCAGCCCTTTCATGTTCTCACGGCTGATGATCCCCGCCGTGAACGCCTGATGGGCATCAATACCCTTGATCCATCCGTAGACCACGGCGTAGAGCCGATTCATGTCGAGCGCCACCTCGCGGTGCGTGCGCACTTTCGTCTGCATCTTATGCTCCCGTCGGCCGGTCCGCCACAGGTCCACGGTCTCCGAAGCCACAAATATCGCCAGCGGCTTCTGCACCACTACCCGCCGCCCCAAGCCATACAGCTTGCGCCGCAATTCCATCACCAGCGAGAACTCCTCAAACGGGCTGTTGAAAGCCGCCCCTTCGAGCCGGTCCAACTCCTCCGCTCCCGGAATGTCCTGCCCCATCCGGTTCCACTTCATCACAATGTCCTTCGACCGCCCGCACACGCACTTGGTGCGAATCCTGTGAATGGAACTCGTCCCCGAAAGCCGGGTCGAATGCGATTCGAACCACTCCTTGTCGAGCCAGTAATTCGACGGATCGAGCAGCGCCAGATAAGGAAGCCCGTCCGCGGTCACGTAAAGGTCCCCCGTATCGAGGATCAAATGCGCATACTCGACACCCAGGACCTTCGTCAGCTCGTTTCGCTTCTGGTCCGTGATCCCCCGAGCCCAGGCTTCCAACTGAGGATTGGCGGTCATCAGATCTGACGATCCCCGCTCAGGTGAAAAGTTTGCGCTCTTGCATGGTGGAACTATGCCAAGGCACAGCCGCGCGCTTCAAGGGGAATCACACCGAGGCACCGCGCCCCCAGCGCCCCCTCCCAAGAAAACCCTTGCGACGCCCTGGCCGGGGGCCCCCATCGGTCCCCCGCCGACGCGGGCACTTCACTCCTTCGGACCGTCGATCGTTTCGCCGGCGAGTTGTTTGCCTTGTTCGGCCACGTCGAATGTGCCGTAAAAGAGAGCGTTCGCGTCCATCCAGGTGTGCAATCGCTCCGCGTCCTCGGGCGGCAATACCACCTCGCCGTGGCCCTCCTCGATCATCTTCGCCAGCGGACTTGCCAGCGCGCCAAACCGCATCGGCTCAGTCATGGGCTCGAAATTCTGTTCGGCACGGCCCCACGCGGAGAACGAAACACGGCTGACCAAGGCATTGTAGGACTTGCTGAACGGCGCCTCGGACTCCCCGGTCAACACCGGACGCCCAGTCTCGCGGCCATCATGGCACCCCACACAATGCCGATCGAGCACCGGTTGCACCAATCGCGGATAGCTCAAGGGACGAGACCCATCCGGGCCGGGACGGATCTTCGATGGCGCCCGGAGGATGCCCTGGGGGACTCTGCCCCCAGCCACGGCCTTCATCCGATGTTCGTGGCATCCGATGCAGCTCTGGTTCTCGCCGGGCTGCAGATACACCAGACTGCGCATCGTCTGGACCGCCCGGCCCCGCGCATCCAGGGCCTGGAACATGACCGGCGTCCGCGCAGGCACCTCGAAGAAAGCCGATCCGTCGGGTTCGACCGGCACCGTTCCGAGCACCTGCTTGCCCGGCGCGGCAAACGCTGCGCCCACGCGGGGAGAGTCCGCGTTGGGCGTGGTCTTGATCAGAACCTGGACAATCCTCAGTTGCGTGATCTGCGTGTCGCCCGGCAACCGAGGCCAACTCTCCGTGACGTTCTGAAGAAAAAACGTCCCGCTGCCGCTGCCGGGATCCGACACCGGCATGGCCAACTCCGGCGGAGGCGCCCGCCGAGTAAGCGGGCGCGCCCAAAGACTCGAAATCCCCGGATCACGGTAAATCAGTTCCTTGTTCCCAAACGCGTCCGCAAAGTACAGGCCAAACATGTTCGGCAGGTTCGGCCCCGGCTCTCCCACCAGCCGATCGTAACTGTAGGAGACAATGAAGAAGCTCTCCGAGAGCGGCCACGGCGATTTGTAGCAGTGCCCCGGCCAGCGATTCTCCTCTTCCGGCGCGGTCCGCTCTGCCCACGGCTCCTCGAGCGGGCTGCGCCAATACTGCGTCACCGGCGTGTCAAAGTCATGGCCCGCTGGACTCGGGCCAAAGGCCAGCGGACACTCGGATTCCGGAAAACGAACCTCCGGCGTCAGCCGAGTCAGCGGAGCCCGCCCGTCCACACCCCGCGTGGTGTCCACCAGCACCACTGATCCGGCGCTCATGCCGTGATGCGGCGCCGCCGTGGCCATGATGCGCGAACTGCCCGGAACCGCACGGGCCTCCCAAATGCCGGTAGGATTCCAAGTGTTGTTCCCGTAGTAAATGCGCGCGTTGCCGCCGTCGGGAAAGGCCGACCACAGTTGCTGGTAATGCACCGCGTTGCGGTCTACATAGTCCCACCGTGTGTAGACGACCCGGCCATCATTCAGGAGGCTTGGATCCCATTCGTGGGTCTCGTGAAACGAAATGGTGCGCGGGTTCTCTCCATCCGCACCCATCCGCGCCAGCGTGTACACAAAGCAGGGGCCGCGTCCGCATCGGTGGTACCCGCCGCGCCGCGTCGATAGAAACAGAATCTCGCCCGAAGGCAGCACAACCGGCGCGAAGTTGTCCGTGTCCCCCTCAGTCAGCGCGCGCACACCCCCCGACTCGATCGACAGTTCGTGAATCTGATAGCGCAAGTGCCTCGTGCGATCGTCGAAATCCCACGAGACCGGAGCTTCCGTCACCGCGCAGTACGCAAACAACAAACGCCTTGCGTCGAAGGAAAGTTCGGGGGTCATGAAGTTGCCGGGCACCAGGCCCGCAGGCGTGATGTTGCGCGTGCGCATGCTCGAACCCGGCTCTTCCAACACAAACAAACCGCCGCCCGGACGCGCGCAATAGCCGTACACCTGCGTGAGTTGATGGCTCATGACCGACGGCACATGCTTGACGAAAAGCAGAGACGGGATCTCGAAAACCGGGTTCGACAGGATAATCCGGCGGCGCAGCCTGTGCACATCCATCCAGCGCGCTTCCCAGCCGCAGGCATCGTCTGCCGCAGGCGCATCCGCCGCCCGCAGCGCTGCCCAGGCCGACTCCTCCTCCGGAAGAAGCGTCCCCAGCCTGAGCCGCTCGATCATCAACGCATCGGTCCGGCGCACAACCTTCTCGATAGCCTCCCGATACGTCCGCGCCTCGCGCGGCGTCTCAATGCCATCCTGCATCCGCCAGTCCCATTCGACCAAAGCCTCCGCAACCGCCGGACGCGGATCAGGGCTCGCGACCACTGGAGCACGCGAAAACGGGCGACGCTCGGGTGCGAAGGCGGCTGGAGCGTCCCCGAAAGCAAAATGCGTCAGGCGTACCGCCCCGGAACCCGCAGCGGCCTTGAGCACCAACACGCCCGCCTCCGCGCGGCACTCGATCGCCTCGCGCGAGAGCGCCTGCGCCTGGACGCCAACGGCGATCGGCAGCGGCGCCTCTCCGCCAAATGCCATCCGCACCTCGTCGCCGGCATTCAGCGAGGCCGTCAGTCGCCATGACCCCGGAACCTCCGCGTGGCCCGTCAGCAGCAATTGCGACCCGCCCGCCCCATCCGCATAGAACCAAACACCCGCCGCCGAGCCCTGCGCGGGCAGAAAGCCCTCTCCGTTGATCGAGACGCCTATCCGCATCGGAGTCGTGTCGAGCGCCCGCAGAACGAATGCAAAAGCGGCAAGCGAGACCTCGTAGTCGGTCTCGTGCCCGCGCGTCTCCGCGAAATCGAGATGCACACACGGATTGTGTTCCTGGATCGACCGGGCCAGCCGCACAACGCTCGCGGGCGGCACCGTGGTATCCCTTCCGCCGGCCGTGATCGCGATCGGCATGGTGAATCTCTCCGGGAAGAACTCCGCGCTCCGCTTCCAATACTCCTCCGGGATCGCTTCCTTGCTTCCGCCGAACGACTCCTGGATTGCCTCCTGAAAGCTCCCATACTCGAGGTGGTTGGCATGCCCGTTCAGAGCCACCACGCCATCCACTAACTCGGGATGCAGCGCCGTGAAAGTCAAGGCGCCGGTCGCCCCCATTGAGCCCCCTGAGAGAACCAAGTCCCGGATGACATACTGCCGCTTCAGATCCGCGATGATCTGGACCAGGTCCGCCTCGGCAGCCGGCCCCATCCAGGACGTCTTTGCCCGATAATCGGGCAGAACGAGAATCATGCCATGCCCCGCGGCGATCTCACGCGCGGCGCGGGTTTCCCCGCGGTCTTCCCGTGCGAATTGCCAGCGATCGGAGCCGTGCCCGTGCAGGCAAATCAGAAGGCCGTGCGGTTGAGCGGGCTCGAACGCTTCCGGCAGCATGAGCACATACCGTTGCTCGGTCTGGTCATGGGCCGCGACAAAGGCAACATCGCGGGGCTCGACCGCGCCCAGGGCCGCCGTAAGACCCGCCGCCGACACCCAAGCAATGCAGGATTTCAGGCGCATTCCCATCGGGCTTGACCGCGCTGCCAAGAAGGCAGGCATCTGTTCTCGTTCTGAGTCACGGGGCCAGGATAAGCAGGACGGGAGCCAGTTCAATCTGCAAGTCGCGCTCGACACCCTCCGCTAGCCTGCTCCATCTACCCAACATCTGAACAAAACAGTCAAGTTTTCCGCGAAGCGGAACGGAGGATTCCAACGAAGCTCCGCGTTCGGACGGCCCCATCAGTACCAGCAGAATCGAAAGCCCAGGCTCGCTCGTCGGTTTGAGGCGGAGCTTCGTTGGAATCCTTGACCGGTGAAATGTGTTGTAGACAAGTCAAGTTTCTATGCTGCGTTGAAGGGGTCAAGGATTCTAAGGAGCGAGGCGCGGGAGAGAAAGGCAGGAAAACGAAAGGGCGGTTCATGATGTCGAAGATTGGGGTTTTGTCTGAGGCGCAGCCTCGCTAAAGTCACTCCTCGTTTGAAATCTGCAGCAAATGAGTCAAGTGTTTCCGCCGCGCAGCGGCGCCCCTGAGCGAGGCGTCGACTGCCGGTTGCCATGGCAACAGCCCAGCGCATACGAACGGGTGACACGCCTCGCCGGTCTGAGGCGCAGCCTCGCTAAGCTTATGTGGAATGCACTGTGGATCTTTGTCGGCGGCGGTTTGGGCAGTCTGGCGCGATGGTGGGTTTCCGGTTTCGTGGCCGAGCGCGTCGGCCAGACATTTCCCTGGGGCACTTTGGTGGTCAATGTCACCGGCTCCTTCATCATCGGCTTGTTCGCCGCCCTGACCGGCCCTGAGGGGCGCATGATGGCTCCCGCTTCCTTTCGCCTGTTCTTCATGCTCGGCGTGTGCGGCGGTTACACCACCTTTTCTTCCTTCAGCCTGCAAACTCTTCGCCTGGCCGAGAACGGCCAGTGGTTCCGGGCCGGTGGCAATGCCGTGCTCTCGTTGGTCCTCTGTCTGCTCGGGGTTTGGATGGGCCGTGCCATCGCTCTGGCCGTGAACGCGCCGAAAGGTCCCTGATATGCACCTGCCACACGAAGCAATGTTACTGCGGATTTTCATCGGCGAATCCGACCGGTGGAAGCACCAGCCGCTCTACGAAACCATCGTGCTCAAGGCGCGCGAACTGCAGTTGGCAGGAGCCACAGTGCTCCGAGGGGCGATGGGCTTCGGAAAATCGAGCCGGCTGCACACGGCGAAGATCCTGCGGCTGTCGATGGACTTGCCACTCGTGATCGAGATCGTTGACACGGAAGAAAAAATCAACGAATTCCTCCCGACGCTCAATGAGATGATGCAAGGCGGCCTGATCACACTCGAGAAGGTGAGGGTGATTGACTACCGAGCCAGCCCGAACCTGCCTGCGCCAGAGGTGAGTTGACAACGGACTCCAAACGCCTCGCGAGGTTCGAGGCCGCGCAGGAAGGCGCGGGAGTCCCGCATTGCGGGAGACTGCGGTGCTGCAGCGCCGCTCTGGAGTTTGGACATTCTTGATGCTTGTCGATGTGGTTGCAGGGTCTTCATCGCACACTTCATCGCACACTTCATCGTCGGGCAGGCTCTGTTCGATCAGTCCGAGACCAAGCCACGCAGCATCGATGCAATTCGGTCCAGTACGCCCATGGCGCACGCTCTCTGTTCGGGATCAAGCTTGTCCGTGCGAGCGCAAAGCTCCAGATACGTTCCGACCCGGACCACCGCACTTTCGGCGATCTCGAACAGATTCCGCCTCTCTCCAGACACATCACCTCCGTTGGCTTCGGCAATGTTCAGCACCAGACTCGTGCCGGCATGATCCACTTGACGCAACTGGCGCGTCGAGAGTTTGGGTGCTCCGGGCAGGCCCTGAAACCACCGCATGAATTCCAAGCTCAGCCGATAGGCATCCAGCCGTTCGTGGGGAAAAAGCCACTCCGCCGACTTTCCATAACGACCTGGTTCTTCGTGGAAGGCTTCAACCGACCAAGCCTTTTTCAGACCCACCATCATCTTGACCACCTCGCAAAGGGAACGTTTCTCTTCAAGGGCTTCGTTCTGGCAGAGGAACTCCTTGATGTGGGCGATGTCTAAACAGGCCGCGCATTCCAAGGCCGAGCCAATGGCATAATCGAGCAGATGCTGCCTCTTGGCCACACTCCGCAACCGGGCACCCTCGGCCAGGTTGAGCACGACACTCTCAGAAGCGCGCAACAACGGATCCGTCACCGCGTGTCGTTTGTCCCAGGACTGGGAGTGCTGCGCCAGACTTGCTGCGCTGGCCAGCGCTTTGTCGTACACCTTCAGTTTGTCCAGGGAGAACATCCTTGCCTCTTGGTGCTGTTCGCCACAGATCGACGAAGTGTGCGATCAAGTGTGCGATGAAGTCCAATGCGAATCATGTCCAAACTCCAGTGCGGCGCTTCAGCGCCGCTTTCCACATGTCGTAAACGGGTCAGTCCCGGCTATTCGTCAATCGAGCTTTGACGTGCGTGCTGCTGAACCGGAGGTTGCATGCAGCATGGCGCGCAAAGTTCGCCTCGAGTACCGCGGAGCCGTGGACCACGTCATGAACCGCGGTGATCGCCGCGAGGCCATGTTTCACGACGATGCCCATCGGCAAGCTTTGTAGAGACGCTGGGTGAGGCGTGCGCCAAGACCGGTTGGCGAGTGCAGGCAGAGCAGCGCAAGACCGACCGTCGGAAGGCGCGCATCGCCAGGCGGCTGCCGCAGGAGACGACGACCTGCCTGCCGGCAGGCAGGTGACGTTGGTTTGGGTGGCACATCGGTTGCACTTGGGGAGCGTGAACACGATCTGGCCTGCATCTTCGGCGCCTCTTGCCTACTCCTCGACGGGCGCAAACCCGCGCCGTAAGCAGTTCTCGGTGATCACGCGCGGGACAAGAAACTGCTGGAGGTGTTCGCGGCCGCCGGCTTTGGTGCCGCCGCCGCTCATTTTGAAACCACCGAAGGGCTGGGCGCCCCACGATCGCGCCGGTGATGCCTCGGTTGGTGTCGGGGGTGCCGCACACCAACAGGATCAGCCGACGCGATATTCGGCGGGTTTGCGATGAAATCGCCCGCGAGTGTCGGCCGCAGAGGATCGTCCTCTTCGAGTCGTATGCGTATGGCCAACCAACGCCGGATTCCGATGTCGATTTGCTGATTGTCACGCCCTTCGCAGGCAGTGCCACCGAGCAGGCCATCAGGATTTCAGGCCGGCTGGACCACCGCTTTCCGATCGATCTCTTGGTGCGCACGCCCCAGGGGATTCGCCAACGGTTGGCGTGGAACGATGTCGTAAACGGGTCAGGGGTCAGACGATGACGGGGCGGGAGAGGCGGCTTGACGTTATAACAACTGTAGTTACACTGGTGCTGTGACCGTCGAAATCAAGATTCGCAAGGTCGGCAACTCGCTGGGGGTCGTGCTCCCCCGGGAAGTCCTGGCGCACCTGAACGTTCGCGAAGGCGACACCATGACGCTGACGGCGGCGCAGGACGGCGTGCGCCTCATGGCCAACAACCCGGAGTTCGCCAAGACGATGGCCGTGTTCGAGTCCTTGAACCGCCGCTATCGCAACGCGCTGCGCGAGTTGGCCCGGTGAAAGAGCCGCACTGGCTGACCCGCGACGAGTGCCTGGCGTTGCACGACCTGATGCTGTCCCTGTACGGCGGCGGCGCGGGTGTGCGCGACGAGAACCTGCTCGAGTCGGCGCTGGCGAGGCCACGGCAGCTCTTTCACTATGGCAGGCCGAGGATGGCCGACCTCGCCGCAGCGTACGCGTCCGGCATCATGAGGAACCACCCGTTTCTCGACGGCAACAAGCGCACGGGGTTCCTGATGGGCGCGGGCTTTCTCGAGCGCAACGGTCTTACATTCCACGCGACGGAAGCAGAAGCCGTCTTGCGGACGCTGGCGCTGGCCGCGGGCAAGATGTCGGAAGCCGCCTATGCGGCATGGCTGGAGGCGAATTCGACGCGCGCATGAGCACACCCTCCGCTCTCGTCCAAGGGGGAATAGCAGGCGGCGATTGGTGAGCGGCGGCTGCCGATGGCCGCTCACCGGCTGGATTCACGGGGCCTATGGCCAGAGCGAACTGGCTCTGTTCCAGCAGCTTTGGGACACCCTGCGCCCAGGCGAACTCCTCTTAAAACGGGTCAGGACACCAATTACCTAATCGGCTTGCTGGCCAACTGGCAGCGCGTCAGCCCGGGCTAAGTTCGGGCTCTTGGTCTTCGTGGCGTTTGGTCACGCCCCGGATCGCGTGCGCAAAGCCACTTCGAGCGTGACGGGTCCCACGAGCCCGGACGTCAGTTCGCCGCGGTAGCGGGTCGGGACGGTGAGATAATGGTTGGCGAGCGTGTTGAAGACCAGGACTTCGATCCGGTTCTCGCCCGCCTTGACGTGCGGCGAGATGTCCACGCGCCAGGGCGGCGCGACGCGGATGCCGGCCAGTTGCCCGTTCACGCGCACTTCCGCGGTGGCGACCACTTGACCGAGGTCCAATGTGACCTCGCCGCCTGGCTTCTTCGGCATTCAGCAACACCGTCTTCCGATACCAGGCGCCGCCCGAGTAGCACTCGAGCGCTCCGATCTTCGACCAGTCGCCCAGCAGCGACACGCCGGGGCCGCATTCCAACCGCATCGGCTCCGGAAAGACCGCGGCGCCGGTGAACCCGCGCTCCGGTACGAACGCGCAACGCAACGACCGAGGTGCGCGCCAAGGTCTCTGTCGCCTCGAAGCGTCCGGGTCCCGCGGCGCGCATCGGCTGGCCGTCGGCCCAGGCTTCGAGAGCGCCCCTGGCGACAACCGTGCATCGCGCGCACGCCGGGCGGCGCGACGAAGCGGAACCACTCGGCCGGCGTTGCCCCCGCGTGAACGTCGAAACGGATCACCGCCGGATCGTCAAACCACGTCATCGCCAGCGGCGTGCGCGGGCACGGCCGAGACCGGTCCGTCGCGTTTCACGACGAAGTAGCCGCGGCCAGCCTGGTCGTAACGGACGAGGATCGGATTGGGCCCGCCCGCAGCGACCAGCGGTTGGTGCCAGGTCGCCCACACGCGGCCGTTCAGGAAGACGGCCGCTGGCGTCAGGACATCGGAGGCGTGCGGCTTGGCGCCGTCCCGGTGCGAACTCGCCACGATGCGGGCGTTGGTGGGCTTGTCCACCGTCGCGCTGGTCCAGAGGTAGTAACGGCCTCCCTCGATCTCCGGTTCATACTTGAACTCGTTGAGCGCTTCGCCGCGTTTGCCCAGGCAGAGGAAATGGTCGGTGACGTTCTCTTTCAGGCCGTGCCAGCCCTGGTGGCCGGGGTCGCCCTTCGAGTCCCTGACGCCAGGAGAAGCGGTAGGGCCGCCAGCGAAGGTCACGCCCGCCGGCGGTGCGACGTTCCGGCGATTCGACGCGCGTGAGTCTGCGCCAGGGCCTGCGTCGAGCGCTCGGAAGTCCGTCGCGGGCGGCAGCGGTCCCAGCAGCCAGAACTGCGGGCCGAAGTCGTAGGTGACCCGCTCCCATCCGCTGTCGTCGAAAGCCGGCTCGTCGCCAGGCCGGTGCGTCGCCGATCCTCGATCGCGTGGCGGAAGATGCGGGCCTCGGGGCCAATGATCTTGTCCGTGGCCGGCAGCCGGAAATCGCCGTAGCGGTTGTCCATCGTCGGCTGCAGCTCGAACTCCCAGTCGCCGCCGAGGGCGATTCGCCGACTGCACGGTTGCGCTCCGGGCGCGGCGGCGGATTGGCGTGCGGCGCGGCCGGGCGTGAAGACGACGACCTGCGCCTCGTAGTCCTCCAGCGGCATTTCGACCTTCGTGCCGGTCGCCGTCTCGCCCAGCACGCGCAGCGGCTGGGTCGCGCCGGTCCACGGGTCCCACAACTCGACCCGGCCCTTGGCGCGGAACTCGACCGTCGAGTGCTTCGGCGCGTCCATGACCAGGTAGACGTCGCGCGGGCCGACCTTGCGGTGGAGCGAGCGGACGGGCTTGTCGGCGCGGGTGTCGGGAACGAACGCGGCGAGAATCATCGCCGGCACGTCGCCGGGTTTGGCGAGACGGTCGCTCGTCGGCGAAAAGCCGCTTCCACCAGCGCGTCCAGCTCCTGGTCGTCGCGCCCGGCGCGGTCGCTGGCGAACGGCAGACGTGCCGACGCTCAGCACCAGCCCGCCGGCCTGGGCGAACGCGCGCGCCTTCTCGCAGCGACGACCAGCGCACCGCGTCCATGGCGGGGAAGATCAGGGCGCGATACGACGGAATCGGCACGTCGAGAGCCGTCCGTCGCGGATCGTGGCGCGCGCCAGCGAATCGGCGTCCAGGAACTCGAAGTTGATGCCGGCGGCCATCAGCGCGCGCGCGGTGTCGAAGGCCGTCTGCGTCGCCTTCGCTCCATCGAGTCCGGCCTCGAACGGCGCGACCGGGTAGAGCACCGCCACGTCGCAGACGAACGTGCCCTGGCTCAGCAGGTACGAGAGCCGCTCGAAGTACTTGAGGAACACGCCCATGTGCTCCCAGTAGGGCATGCGGAAGTGGTAGCAGGGCGGCGCCCACTCCCAGAACGAGCCGTGCGTGCGTGTAGTACAGCCCGTGCAGGTTCAGCAGCGTGCAGCCGTAGAGATAGTTCTCGCGCGTGGCGAACATCAGCCGCTCGGGCGTCGCGCCCCAGCCGAGGCTGTGATAGCCCTCGAGCCACACGCGCGGCCGCCGGTACAGGCTGGCGATGGAGGAGGAGACCTTGCCCTTGATGAGGTCGGCGTGGCCGCCGGGCGTGTCGTGGCCGGGCGCGGTGTACCAGCGCGTCGCGCGGAAGTAGTCGCCGAACTCGTCCGGCTGCAGGCCGCGTCCGCCGGAGTCGCAGGCGAAGATCAACCCGCGCGAGGCGTGCCAGTGGTAGATCGGCTGGAAGTAACGTTCCTCCATCAGCGCCATGCGCACGTCGGCGTAGTCCATCCGCACCTTGGGCGTGACCGGGCCGAGGTCGGCCCACAGCGCCGGCAGCACCTCGAAGAGATCGTAGCCCTTGCGCCGCTGGAACTCGGCGGCGAAGTCGTCGTTCCAGACCCGCGCGCCGGCGCCGACGTGCAGCTCGTCGTTGAAGAAGTAGTTCAGTCCTTCGGGCGACCGGTTGGGCGTGGCGTCCTGGAACCGCTGGTAGAAGTCGCGGATGACCATGTCCCCGATGCCCGCCAGCAGCGGATTGAGCGTGTTGGCCTGCCGTTCGGCCCGAACGAGCCACAGCTCCCATTCGCCCTTCGGGCGCCGTCCACGCGAGCCGACCGTCGCGCGATGCTCGGCATCAAGTCCACGCCGCCGCGCTGCACCTGGCCCTCCTCGACCGGATAGGCGCGCGCCGCGACGAGATCGCTCCGGCACCGAGACCTCGGCGCACTGACCGCCCTTCAAGCGCTGGCGCGGCAGCGGCTCCAAGCTTCAGCGCGTTCAGTTCCGGCTTCGAGTAGAAGAGGTTGCCGGAACAGATTGTCAGCGCCCGGGCCAGTCGAGCGTGTAGGTGCTCAGACCGATCCCCATGCCGCGCTGGCGGCACTCGTCGGCGACCCGGCCCCAGATGCGCCACCAGGCGTCGCTGAAGATCGGCGGCTCGGCCGCGTACGTGGGCCAGCCCGGCGAGTCCTCGTGCGCATAGTTGACCTGCACGCCGCTGATGCCCTTTTCGTGCAATTGGTCGAGTTGCCAGATCAGTCGTCCCATGTCGAGCGGATCGCCGGTCCACCACCAGAACGGCACTTCGCCATAGCCCGGCGGCGGGTCCCGAAAACCCGGCAGCGCGTCCAGATGCCGGTCGCGGCTCGGATAACCGGGTCCGCGCACCCACGCTGCGGTCCGAGGCCCGGGCTGGGCGGGGTTTTCGGCGGCGGGCAGCAGGAGGTTCTCCTCTCCGGCGCGGATCGGAGCGCTGACGAGCAGAGCCACCAAGAGTCTGGTCAGGTGCGATGTACTTGGTTTCATGGAAAGTTCTTGCAGAGCCGGATACTGTCCGGGCGCGAACTCGAATGCCAGCCCCGAGAAGCCCATCGAAACTGCCGCCGCAGGTGGGAATGAACCGGGCTACTGCTGCCTGATCCGATAGAATCGCTTCGGCGCCGTCGCGTTTGGATCGGTCAACGTTCTGATTGTGCCGTCACCCCAGGTCGTGCCCAGGACACTCCACCGCGGGTCTTCCAGGGATTCCGCGCTCTCGAGGAAGTAGGCTGCTCCGCGGGTTGTGGGGAGGGAGAGGCGAAATTCCTCGCCGAGCTTGGCCACAGGGCTCAACGGCAGAGGGGGCAACGGGCATGACGAGACGAGGGCCACAGCATGGAAACTGCCGGCAGCGATGGCGACCACATTGCTGAGGTTGGGCGGCACGCTCGTCTGGCCATAATCGTTGTCACCCCAGGCACTGACTCCGCCATCGGCGTGCAGGGCAAGGTTGAAGAAGCCGCCTGCAGCGATGGCGACCACGTTGCTGAGGTTGGACGGCACGCTCGTCTGTCCCATGTCATTGGCCCCCCACCCCACGACGGTTCCGTTACGTCTCAGCGCCAAGCTGTGGCGGGCTCCACCGGCGATGGCGACCACATCGCTCAAGCCGACAGGAACGTCGGTCACCCCGGACTGATTGTAGCCCCAAGCAACGACCGTGCCGTCCGATTTCAAAGCCAGGCTGTGGTACTCACCAGCCGCCACGGCGACCACACTCCCCAGGCCCTCTGGAACAATGGCCTGGCCGTGTTGCCCACCGCCGCTGTGACTCGATCCAAGCCCCCAGGCCACGACCGTTCCGTCCGACTTGAAGGCCAGACTATGACCTCCACCGCACGCGATGCCGGCCACCCCATCGAGTCCTGATGGAATCGCGAGCGAACTGTCCCCATTCGTCGTTACCAGGCTGCCGTCCGCCAGAAGGTAGAGATCGTGGTACCACCCGGCTGCCATCGCGACCACGTTGCTCAGTCCCGAGGGGATACTCGGTTGTTTCAGTCCCCAGCCTGTAGCCGTGCCATCGCTTCTCAAGGCTAATGAATGCCAGCTTGCCGAACCGGAGGCGATCCCGACAACGCAGGTCAAGGCCGTGGGCACGTTGGTCTGGCCGTAGTTGTTGTATCCCCAGGCAATGACGCCGCTGGAACACGAACACGAGGTCAACGTCGTTCCCGACGCCGGCGTCCCCAGTACCGTCTCGATGTCGTCCCGGTTCCTGGCCTTGACGCTGAATTCGTAGGTCGCTCCTGGGGCGAGTCCGTTGACCGGGGTGGGGGTAGTCCAATGTTGTGCTTCGACCCACTCGGGTGTCGACCCGTTCGAACTGCCATCCTGCCTGATGTAGCAAGCGCGCGTGCGGTCATAGAGCGCGAGTTCGGTTGCCCAGGGGTTCTCTCCGCGTTGCGGCAGCACGTCGAGAGTTGTGCAGGTCGGTTTGCTCACCAGAGGCGCAGGGGGAACAGCAGCCCAGGTGCAACAAGACCTCTCCGGTGCCGGCGTGGTTTCGTTCCCCACACGATCCTTCGCCTTGACGATGTACCCGTACCTGGTGTTGGGCTCCAGTTCTATGTCCACGTACACGTTGGTGGTCATCCAACCGCTGCTGTGGCCTCCGGAACCGGTCTGGTACACGAAACTGTACTTGCAGGGGTCGTGGTCTCCCCGGCCAATGTCAAACGTGGGATCGCAGCTCATCTGGATCGACGTGGCCGAAAGTGGAAACGGCTCCTGGAGCCACCGCGAGGGGTTGGGTAATGGGGGCGAGTTCTCCTCCCATTCGGCGGATACTTGGTAGTACCCGTTTCCAAGAATCGAATTGCCGCTGAGAGCCATGTAATAGGTCCCCCCGGCGGATACCTCCAAGTCGACGCTGTCGCTTGAGCCCGGCGAGATGGTCCGCGATGTGAATGGCGCGCCACTCGTCTGACCCGGATCATGAAACACGACAAAGGTGATCCCCGGTCCGCCCAAAAGCGAGTGCACCGTCCAACTGAGCGTGCCGGGACCGGGAATTGTCGTCTTGTACCATTCCATGTCGGTCAGGGAATGGAGTTGGCAGGTGAGTTCGGTGCCGTCCGGCGCTGCATTAGTCGCTCCCCGCCAATCATCGTTCTCTTCAGCCTGGACGGTCCGAATCTGTGGGAGGAAGGTCAACAAAACGGCCAATGCCACGATCATCGGTGGCAAGCTCATTCGGGTGCAAACACGATGGTTCCCGAGGCGCGGTGTCTTCATGGGCTGAGTTTTCATGGACATGTCTTGTTCGTGGTACGGGAGGTGGAAGACTGCACTCCGATCTTCGCTGCCGGCGCTGGGCACGAGCACATCCTGGCCAAGCTGGACGGCAGGGCGGCTGAACACAGGCGATGCAGCAGGAGGGGATCCTGCGCCACAAGGCAGCCGCGGCGGACAATGCCGAGATGGAGCCATTCCGTTCCCTTTACGCACAACGGGCTTGAATACTGCGCGCGAGTTTCACCATGCTGACCGGTGGCCGACATGGACCATACGCCTTCGCCCGCTCCGTCTGAGTCAAATCAAACGCCTCCCGAGGAGTTTCCGCTCACGTCGTGGCAAGCGGTCGCTCGAGCGGTTGAGGCCGACGAAGCCAGGGCGTTGCCGGCCCTGAACGCCTTGGTCGAACGATACTGGCATCCGCTCGAAGCCCATCTGCGCCGCAAGTTCAGGGCTCCCCCCGAGCAGGCAGAGGACTGGCTCCAATCCTTCCTCCACGAGAAGGTCGTGTGTGGACGGCTCATCGCCCATGCCCGGCAGGGCAAGGGCCGGTTCCGGACCTTTCTACTCAACACACTGGACAACTTCGTGGTGAGTGACCTCCGCAAAGCCAATGCCCTGAGACGGCACCCCGCTGAGGGAACCGTGCCGCTGGACGAATTGGGCGATGATGTTCTGGCGGCGGCGAGTCCGCTGGAGCAAGACGCCTTCGATCTGGACTGGGCGCGGGTCGTCATCGCCACCGCGCTCGGGCGGATGGAATCCGAGTGCCGGACCAAGGATCAGACCCGGCGTTGGAAGGTATTTCAGGCGCGTCTGCTCGGCCCGGTGCTGGCGGACGCGCCGGAGGTGCCTTACGCGACGTTGGTCGAGCGGTTTGGCTTCCGATCACCCGCCGAGACCTCGAACACGCTCACGACTGCGATCCGCATGTTCCGGCGGATCCTGGGCGAAGTTGTCCAGGAATACGAACGCGACGCACCCGCAGTCGACGCCGAAGTTCAGGCCTTCAAAGCGACCTTGGACCGGGCGAAGCGAAGGCGCCCCAAGCCAGGCCTGGGCCTGAGCGGCCTCTGAATCCTGTTCTTCCTCTTACTTGTTCATTCTCTGGGGCCGCCCAGCGCTGCGCAGCAGCGACAAGACGCGCCGTCTGGAAGTTGCGGACGAGTCAGGTTCTTGCGCCGTGCAGGGACGGCGTTGGCAGCGCGTAAACAGAGATAGTGATTGGTCGGGTGTGGCACTGCGAATGAACGTTAAAGAACGCGACTGGACCTATTGCGGCGCAAATACGTCTCGAGTTCCCGCTGCTCAGTTTGGCGTCCATTCGAGTGCATTCACCGTTGATCTGAATGGTCACCAGGAAGAGACATGACGTCAGAATCGGAGCATCTCATCCAAAACGCCCGCCCAGAACAACTGGCGGAGATTCTGGAACGAACGGAGACGCCAGGCGACCTCTGGCGACCAGAAGAACTGGGCGCCCTCCTGAACCACCAACTCGCCGCCCCCATCGAGGTGGACTTGGCCAGCCTGCCCCCGGTCTTGGCGCAGCAAATCAGAGGACTGGCTGACGTCGAGGGCCTGCTCATGAAAAGCCTCGGCGATCTCTTCCAGCATCCGCGCCCGCCGCTCGCACTGCTGCGGTTGGTGAAGGACTTCGCCAAGGCGGCCCACGCGGCGCCGGACGGGCCTTTGCCCGGCGAAATCGCGCGCGTCTTGTACTACACCAGCATCGCTGTGGCGTGGCTGCGGTGGGGCGAGCGCATCACCCGGCTTAATGACGAAGCGTTGCGAGAGGGGTTCGATTGGGTATGCTCCCAGGACTAGGGTGGGGATCGATGTGAAGAGTCTGCTGGGCTGGGGATCGGCCCGATTCTTGAGCCCCGCCTGGCCCTAGTCAACCCCCAAACCAGCCAGAGCACAGCCCTGAAGTGATGTGAACGAGAAAGACGCTAGCTCGGGATCTTCGCACACGCCCCCGATGTCATCGCTGGGCGGTGTGGTCGGGGACTTGATCAGATCAGCCACCCTGGCTCAACCGGCCAACCCGGATTAGCCGCGTCGCTGGGCGGTTTCGGCATTCTCAAGCAACTCGACGAAGGGGCTAGCTCGCTGGTCTTCCTGGCGCTCCGTTTGGGCACGAACGAACGGGTGGCCGTGAAGTTGCTCCGGCCCGCGCTGGTCAGACGTCGCGACCTCGTGGACCGCTTCATCCACTCCGCCCGGACCACGAAGGAGAGACTCGAACACCCGCACATCGCGCGCGTGCTGGAGGTGCATGACCGCCCTGAAGGCCCTTACCTGGTCATGCCCTTTTACGAAGATGGCAGTCTGGCGCGGCGTCTCCGGTCGGGGAAACCCCTGCTCGCCGGAGAGATTCTGTCCGTGGCCAGCGACATCGCCGCCGCGCTCCGACATATCCACGAGCAAGGGCTGATCCACCGCGATGCTGAAGCCGGGCAACATCCTGCTCGATGCCGCAGGGCGCGCCTTGCTGGCGGACTTCGGGCTGGCTCGAACCCTGTTCAACGACCCCGTCCTGGACGCCGGCGGGCAAGGCGAAGGGACGGCTCCCTACATGTCGCCCGCGGTGGCGGCGGGCAAAGCCGAGGACACGCGCTGCGACATCTACGCCTTCGGCGCAGTGCTGTACCACCTCCTCATCGGACGCCCGCCTTACACCGGGAAGACGACCGATGAGGTCCGAGTGAAGATCCTGGCCGATCCGCCTGAGCCAGTGACGAAGTCCAATCCGAAGGCTTCGCCCGGTTTGGTGGCGATTTGCGAAGGTGCGATGGCCCGCGAAGTGCGCGAGCTGCTCCTGCGCGAGTCTGGAGGATGTGCTGGACGATCTGCGAAGCGTGAAGGCCGGGCGGGAACCGCACGGGCCGCATGGCCTTCACTTCCAGTGGCGCCGCCTCAAGCCCATCGCCGCCGGCGCGCTCCTGGCGGCTTTGCTCGGCAGCGCCGGCTGGTTTTTCTGGCCTCAAAAGTCGGAGCTGGTGCCGGTACACCGGCTCACCGAGATCGGGATCACCCATTGGGAAGAAGCGCGCCTGGGGCATTGGAAGGGCCACAAAAAGCCGGAACTCTGTACCGTCCAGGACGACACCCTCCGCGTGTACGCCTTCAATCCCGCCCCAGGACTCGACACGCGAGTGGCCAGAGGGTGTCGCTCCAGACCGGGAGTCGGTTTGACGGTCCAGTCCCTGACCAAGCGGCGGTCGGGAACATCCCAACCGGTCACCACCCGGCTGGTTGGCTTCGCGAACGTCGCTGGAGATACGGACGAGGGCGGCATGCCGCCCGACGAGATTCTCGTCACTTCTGTGGAACAGGACGTCGTCGTTCTCGCCGCCTATGGTCCTTACGAGACCCCCGTCCGGCAGTACCAGCTTCGCGGCACGCTCTTCACGAATAGTGTGACGACCAATCGCGAGTGCACTTCGATCCTGGGCGAGTCCATGCGCCTCACCCGGCTTCAGGGCGACGAGCGCTGCCAGTTGCTGGTCGACGTCGCCACCGGGTGGGGCCTCAATCCGCGTGGTTTGGTTTGTTTCGACGTCCGTTCGTCCGACTTGCTCTGGACAAACTGGATCGCCGGCATTCCCGCCGGCATCGAAGTGCTGGATCTCGATGGGGACGGACAACTCGAGGTCCTGCTGGGAAGTTATTCGGTCAGCAATACGAATCAACTGACCGACGGCACAACCGACCTTAAGTGCTATCTCCGTGCGCTCGATGAGCATGGCCAAACAAAGTGGACCCGCGAACTCGGCAGCGAGTTCACCTGGTGCCACCCCCTGGCCGTGCGGAGCGATCAACACGCAGAACCCCAGCCTTACGCCTGGCTCAGTGCTGAGGAGACAGTTCGTGGATCACCTCTCCTTTTCCCGAGCGAGATCACCAACCTGCCCGCCCTCGTCCGGAGTCTGACCGATGGAGGCCACCCGCTCTCCGGCTACTTGAGGGATCGCCTTTCCCAGACCGTCCATCGGCAGCTCGGGTGGAAGACTCGGCCCCACACCCAGTCGGCCGCCTTCCGAGCGCTCTTGGCCCAAGAACTTAATCGAGTCCTCAACGACCATTCGCTGTACGATCCGCGCCGTTTCGAGGGAATCAGCCTCTCGGAGGAGACCCGGCTTCAGCTCGCCCGCGGACCGAGCGGAGCAGCGCGACTCCGCGTCAATCGCCTCTTGATCGAGGACGCCTATCCGAACGCAATCCGAAAACTCGAACACCGTTGTCTCCAGCGACGCGGTCCCGACGGGCAGACTGTGGACGAGTTGCCGATGAAACCGGGGGTCGGGGTTGTGGTTCGGCTCGATGCCCAAGGTGACGCGCTCGCGACCTACGATGCCGGCGCAAGCCTCCTGAGTTGCCTGCCCGTCGATCTGGACGGGGACGGGCCCGAGGAGTTGCTGGCCACGGATTGCTGGGGACATCTGCACGTGCTCGACGCCAACCTGTCGTTGCGCGCAAAGCGACTGATCACAACCAATGCCTTTACGCGCGTCGACTTGCGGTTGGTGGCGTTCACCAATTTGGTCGGCGGCGGCGAGCGGCACCTCGTCCTCAGCTCATCCCAATCCGAACTTGTGCACGGCGTTGACCCAGGCAACTCCAACGTCCGCCGCACGACGTACGCACATCATCATAACGAAGTCATCGTGCTTGACCGGCAGTTGCGCGCGTTGGTTCGGCGTGAAGTGGCTGCCGCCTGGACCGAGGGCTACGGTTTGAATTGGCTGCGCGCCGCCGATGTGGACAGCGATGGGGCGGCGGAGTTGTTGGTCCTCACCGACGCCGTCACTGTCTTCAGGTTTTGTAATGACGGTGTCGGTTCTCACTGAGGTTGCGCACGGATAGGTTAGACCGCGCCTTGCTGACAGAGGACTCGACGGTGGATCTGTGGACGAGACTGTATCCGATGAAGACGAATACGGCGATTTGTTTGATGTTGTTGCTGACCGGCGGAGGGTTGACGTGCCCGACGGCGTGGCCCAGCACATGTGAGGGGGGGACCATCGCCTTCCAAAACTCTTCATTTGCTTGCGGCTTGCGCGCGCCTGCGACTGACGAGGTGGGCCGTGGGCTGGAGGGTGATGCCTTCCGCGCTCAACTGTACGCCGGTCTCGGCGCGGAGGATCTCCGTGCTGTGAGTTTGCCGGTCCCGTTCCGAAGCGGGGGCTTCTTCTCTGGCGGGACAGTGTGTATCCCCTTCATTCCGGCGGGCGCCGTTGGGTTCTTTCAGGTGCGCGTCTGGGCAACTGCGACGGGGAGACTTGGGAGGCTGCTGCGGCCAATGGCGGGGTGGTGTCCCAGTCGAGTCTCCTGCTCGCCCAGACGGGAGGCGACACGTTGCCTCCCAGCCCACCTCCATATCTCTGCGGGCTCCAAGCCTTCGTCGGGGCCTTCGTTCCGAGAACGTATCTCGATCGAGGTGTCCCCGCCACTTTCAATGCCGCCGTCCCGAGTGGAGGGGCTAATGATACTCAATGCGGGGTGAGCGTCGGAGACCGCGACTGGCGCGGCATCGCCTTGACGATGATGGAGTCCGATTCCTTCGAGCTGAGCCTGTGGACGACGAATAGCGCTTTCCCGTGCGTTATCGAAGTGTTTCAACGGCGCGAGCTCATCCCTGGTGTGGGCGCACCGATCATGTGTGCTACCAACGTAAATGGCAACAACACAGCCGTACAATTCGACTACGTGGGTTCACCTGGCGGTGTGTTAATGGCCGTGTCTGACTTGAACAAGCAGGGTGGGCCAGTCCGGATAGTGGCCCTGGCGAGGGGAAAACAGACCATCGAATTCAGCTTGCCCCCAGGCGCCGTTTTTGGTGACCCGCCTCTGGGCCTCGAAGCGTCTGCCAGCTCGGGCTTGCCGGTCACCTTCAGCGTGCTCGCTGGCCCTGCTTCAATTGAAGGGACCAACCTAAACCTGCTCGGCGCCGGATCCGTCGTGGTTCAGGCCGCCCAAGCCGGCGATGAAGCGTACGTCGCAGCCGAAAGCGCGCATCGCACGGTGGTCGTGGCCAGGCGATCCGTCGAGCTCCGAGCTGACTGACTTGGTTCACACTTACGACGGATTGGTCAAGTCAGCGGGAGTGAAAACCGTGCCTGCCAACGTGCCTACAGTGGTGTCCTATATGCAGAATAGCACGACGATCGCCGCTCCCGTTGGCGCCGGATCTTATGATGTGATAGCGACTGTCGAGGACCCGGCGAGCTACTTGGGTGTTGCTTCCGGAACCCTTGAAATCACGAGAGCCCCCCAAGAGATCGCGTTCGAACCGTTGCCCAACCGGCTGGCTTCGGCCCCGCCCTTCTCGCTGGTCGCCGCGACCACCTCAGGACTGCCGCTCACGTTCCGTGTCACTCTGGGACCCGCACTGGCTGGAGGGAAATCAAATCACGCTCATCGGACCTGGGAAGGTCACTATCGCCGCAACACAAAACGGCAACGAGAACTGGTTCCCCGCTCAACAAGTTAGCAGCTCGTTCATTTCCATTGACCCGGTGTTCAGGCTCTATCCGGCCGGTCTTTGCGGAAGGTCCCATCTTCCACTGCCAGGTCAGTGGCACACCAGGCATCGACTATGCGCTCGATGTTTCCACGCATCTTCTGAACTGGTCACCGATGAGCACAAACCGCGCGGACGAGCAGGGCATCTGCCCTTTGAGCAGCACGGTGACGAGTCCCTTGGGGATCCTACTACCGCGCGCGATGGATCCCCTAGCGAGGCGCGCCTCAGACCAAATCCCGATCTTCGACATCATGAACCGCCCTTTGGTTTTCCTGCTCTTCTCTCCCGCGCCCCGCTCCTTAGAATTCTTGCGAAACGAAAGGGATAGGGGTGAAGGCCAAACTTGACTTGATCGCAACATGTTTGGGGTTTCAAGGATTCTGGGGCGCCCAGCGCTGCGCAGCAGCGACAAGACGCGCCGTCTGGAAGTTACGGACGCGACTCTGCCGTCCGGCACACGCGGGTTTCCCTCTCCTGTCTGACGGAAGAGGGTCAGGGTGAGGGTCCGTGCAGTCATCGGGAGCCGCACCGAAAGGAACGATCCCGATGAGCCCTGCGTTGCGAGGAGTCAGAGCGGAGGTGGCCCGTCTTGCGGTGCACCCTCAACCCCTGCGCATCAGCGCTGGCGCAGCGCGGCGACCGGCGTGTTCGTTGGCGCCAGGCATGTACGAGGACTCCATGACTTCGGCTGCGGCTGCTCACGCGCTGCCGCGCTGCGATATCTGACCAAAAGAATCGCCACCGCAGGGACTTCTGCGTACAGTGCGCGCGCATGACGGAATTCAGCGTAGACGCGAGCGCCGCGCGCTTTTGTCTCTGGGCAGCGATGGGGCTCATTGCAGCCCGATGCGGCGCGGAGTGGTGGCTCGAACGGCTCAACCAACGTCACGTTCGCGCGCACGCCGGCCAGGTGCCCGACGCCTTCGCCGGGGCGGTCGACGAACCCACTTACGCCCGCTCGGTCCAGTATACCCTGGCGAAAAGCCGTTTCCACGAGTTCGAGTGCCTCTGGGGGGCGATCGTGCTCCTGGCGGTCCTGCTCAGCGGGGTGTTGCCTTGGACCTATACGCGATGGACGGTTGCGTGCGGCGCCTCGCCCTGGGCGCTGGCCCTGTACCTCGTGGCCGTCGGAGTCTGTCTGTCACTCGCCGATCTGCCCTTTGACTGGTACGCCCAGTTCCGACTCGAGGAGCGCTTCGGTTTCAACACCACAACCAGACACTTGTGGTGGGTCGACCGTCTGAAAGGTCTGCTGCTCTCCCTCGCCCTGGGCTATCCGCTGCTCGTCCTGGTGCTGAAGATCGTCGAATGGACGGGAACCTGGTGGTGGCTCTGGGCGTGGGGAGCAGTGCTCGGGTTCCAGTTCCTCATTCTGCTGCTCGCACCCGTGTTGATCATGCCCCTGTTCAACAAGTTCACCCCAATGGGCGAAGGTACGCTGCGCGATCGGTTGCTCGCCCTGGCCGCACGCACCCGCTTTCAGGCCCAGAGCATTCAGGTCATGGATGGCAGCAAACGGTCGCGACACTCGAACGCTTTTTTCACCGGGTTTGGACGCTTCCGCAAAATCGTCCTGTTCGACACGCTGATCCAGCAGTTGGCAGAGCCTGAACTCGAAGCCGTGCTGGCCCACGAGATCGGACACTACCGCAAACGCCATATCTTCAAGCTGCTGGCCTGGTCTGCCCTCACCCTGTTGGCCGCTTTCTACACCGTCGCCTGGCTCGCAGGACAGCCCTGGTTCTACGGCGCTTTCGGATTTGCCCCTGGCAATATCGTTCCCGCCCTCCTGTTGTTTGCCCTGCTCAGTGGCGCGGTCACGTTCTGGTTCTCGCCCCTGGCCAATCTCTGGTCCCGCCGATTCGAGTATCAAGCCGACGCCTTCGCCGCCGATGTCATGGGCGACCCCGAGTCGCTCATCGGCGCGCTCCGAAAACTCAACGAGAAGAACCTGAGCAACCTGACACCCCACCCCTGGTACAGCGGATTCCATTACTCACATCCCACCCTGCTCGAACGCGAGACCGCCCTGCGCCACCCGGCATAGGACGAGCGCGGGCGGCAGCGCCGGCGACGTGTCTCAACGGTCGCGGGCACCGGCCGTCGTCACGGTCAGACTGAGGCCGCGCACAGCCAACTCGACGTCGAACACGCCTGGCACCTCCCAACCGAGGTTCATCCCGGTCAGACGATAGTCGGCCAGATCCCGTGATTCATCGAGGAAACCGCGCCGCCAGGCCGTCTCCAATGCCTCGCGCAAGAGCGGACGCAGGTCGCAGTCCACCTGGATCCACTCCCCATCGTGCGCGCTGTGCCGGCTGAACAACTCGCCTGAAGGTGTGTAGATGAACATGTCGCTTCCCGCCGTGTCGCGCTGCTTGTGCTCCGGCGGGATGCGCGCCCGATCATCGTAGAGCGGAATGCCGAACCAGACGAACCGCCCGAATCCCGGCGAGCGCCGATTCGAGTTCTGCAAGGTAAGGAAGATCTGATACTGCGCGGCGTGCAGCTCGGGCGTGTAATCGGGCGCGCGATGCAGGCGGGATTTGACCAGGCGGGCTTCGAGCCGCAGCCGGGCTGTCCCGATCTCCCCGAGCGAGGACGGGTCCGTGAAGTTCTGTTGCACCAGCAGGTGGACCCACGGCTCACCGGACTTCCTGGCTCCCACCGCATACTCCCGGCTTGCGTTCACAGCCAGCGTGAGATCGGCCCGATTCGGCCCCGCCTCCGCCCAGCGTGACAGTCTTTGCCGCGTTGGACCACCGGGCGGCTCCCGACTCCAATTCGGTGGCAGGCCCGGCGGCAAGCGGAAACCGACTGCTCCATTGCGCCAGATCCCACACCGGTTCCACCGCGCTCCCCTCTGGCGTAAGACGCCCGTATACAACACGCCGACCCGGCTTCGGATCCAAGAGATGAAACCCCCGACCGAACTGCGGATCCCGCACCAAATCGCGCGGCTGCACCCCAGGCCCCTCGGCCCCTGCGCTGTCGCGAACGCAGCAAATCCCAACAAGAAAGATCGCCACATGAAGCTGAGACGCTCCCGGACGCGCCGGGCGGAACGTGGATTCCACAATCACCGCGGTTCCCTACCAGAAACAGCTCCGCAGGATCAAGACCGCGCTCCGACTGACCCGCCATAGGGGTCAAATCTCTACATTCTACATTTGCGACACCGTTCCGAGCCCTCGGGCAGCGTGCGCACCCATGAGCGCGTGCGAAGAGAGAGAATGTAGAATGTAGAGATTTGACCCCAAGGTTTAATTTGACGGCCTGGCGGCGCCGGGTTAAGGGATGGCCATGACATCGCATCCTCTTTCTCAACGTGACTTTCTGAAACTGACGGGAACAGCCGCTCTGGCGGCGGTCGGCGGACTCCCAGCCTGTCTTCGGGCCGCCGAAGGCAAGAAGATTCCCGTCGGCCTACAACTCTATTCGGTCCGCGAACAGTGCCAGCAGGATCTCGTCGGCACGGTCAAGGCCGTGGCCAAGATGGGATACAAGGGGGTCGAGTTCGCCGGGTATTACGGGCGCGACGCGAAGACCCTCCGCCAGTTGCTCGACGACACGGGTCTCAAGTGCTGCGGCACGCACATCGGACTCGAGACGCTGCTCGGGGATGAACTGCCGAAGACGATCGAGTTCAACCGGGTCCTGGGCAACCCGTACCTCATCGTCCCCGGTCTGGCGGAGAAGTACACCAAGACCCGACGCGCCTGGCAGGAAACCGCCATGGTCTTCAATGACCTCGCCGAGAAGGTCAAACCGCACGGCATGCGCGTCGGCTACCACAACCATACGACCGAATTCCACGCGCTCGACGGCGAGTTGCCCTGGGACACCTTCTTTGGCGGAACTCGGAAGGATGTCATCATGCAGTTCGACACCGGCAACGCCATGCACGGAGGCGGCGACGCCACGGTCTATCTCAAGAGATACCCAGGGCGGGCGGCCACGGTCCACATCAAGCCGTTCTCGAAGGCCAAACCGAACGCCTTGTTGGGCGAGGACGAACTGCCCTGGCCGGACATCTTCCGCCTGTGCGAGACCAGCGGAGCAACCGAGTGGTATATCATCGAGTACGAAAGTGACGCCTTCCCGCCGCTGGTCAGCGTCGAGAAATGCCTCGAGGTCATGCGCAAGTGGGGCAAGTGTTAGCGAGGCTTCGCCTCAGACCGACGAGACGTGGTGTCCATTCGGGCGCGCTGAGCTCCGACGATGGTGAGTGGACTCCGACGCCTCGCGAAGGTGCGCCGCTGCGCGGCGCCAGGATTTGACTCATTTGGCACGGGTTGCAGGAGTAACCGCATGTCTCGCAAGGCGTCTGACCGCTGCGGACCTGAGGACTCTATGAGCTCCGCGAATGCCCGCCGTGCCAGAAAGCCTGGACGTGGCCGAGCTCATGCCGCCCGGTTCGCCGCCTCCACGACGCGCCGGATCTTGCCGGCGTCCGTCACGCCGATCTCGTACTCGGGCAATCCGGGAACGCCCATAAACACCTCGGGATTGCGGTAGATCATCCGGCTGGCGACCTTTGTCTGGCCGGAAAGATGCACTTCGCGCGCCCCGGTAGCGGCAACGAGTTCTTGCACGTTGCCCTCGTGGATGCCCGCGCCAGGCATCACGATCAACCGCTCGCCGGACCGCCGCACGAGGTCCGCGATCAGTCCCCTGCCCTCGAAGGCGCTCCCGCGTTGGCCGGAGGTGAGCAATCGTTCGGCCCCGAGCTCGAGCACGTTGTCGAGAGCGCGGTGCGCATCGGCCGCCATGTCGAAGGCGCGGTGAAACGTCACGCGCATCGGGCGCGCCGCTGAAATCAACGCCTGCGTGCGCTCGAAATCCACGTTGCCGTCAGGGGTCAACAGGCCGATCACCACTCCGTCCACCCCGGCGCGCTGGCAGAACTCGATGTCGCGGACCATGACGGCGAACTCGGTGTCGTCGTAGCAGAAATCGCCGCCGCGCGGGCGGATCAGCACATGCAGTGTGATGTTGAGCTGCTCGCGCGCCAGGCCGATGGCGGCGGCACTTGGGGTGAGACCGCCCTCGACCAGGGCCGAGCACAGTTCGACTCGAGCCGCGCCGCCCTGCTGGGCAGCCCGGGCGGACGCCAGCGAGTTGGCGCACACTTCGACGAGCACCGGTGTGTTCACGTCAGACGGTTTTCTGTTTCAGCGGCAAGACCGATCCCTGTGTCAGCCATCGAGCGCAACATGCGCGCTCAACCCTTGCGACGCAGAACGAAGGCCTGGACGGCCAGGTCGTATACCAAAAGAGGCCACCGTTTTCTCCCCAACAGACGCTTCAAGACCTGTTCCCGGAACAACCACCAGGCCCGGTGCGCTCCGCGCGGCGTCGAGGAGGGATAAGGGCCGTTCGAGGTGCGCAGCAAATCCGCCGGATGCACGGCCGCCTCCGGACACACCCAGTCAAAGTGCTCGAGCAATTCCGCCCGCAACTCCCGATATCGCCTCGGCCCGATCTCATGATCGCCGCGCAAGTCGAGATCGTTTGTCAGCACCAACAATCCCCCTGGCCGCACCACGCGGGCGATTTCCCGCACCGTTCCCTCGAAATGCGGAATGTGCTCGATGACACTCACGCACACGGCCGCCGCAGCCTCGCCATCCTGCAACGGCAAGCGCCCGCCCTCGATCAAACGAAAGCTGACCCGCCCAGGCACGGTGGGAACCAAAGGGATCGCCCGATCGAGATCCGTCCGGCAAATGGGGTCGGTGTCCGTGCAGACGACGTCATATCCTAGGGTCCCCAATGCAAACGGGAAAAAGGTGACGCCGCTGCCAACGTCCACGGCCACGGGACGCTGCCCGCCGGCATGTTCCTCGAGAAAGCGATCGAGGTGATAGAACGCGTACGGGTATTCCCAACACCGGCTCCAATCGTGCAGGGGATCGCGAGGCCACTGATACGCGGAACTCCGAAAGGCCGATTCGTGATGGTGGAATCGCTCGGATTCGCGATCGAGTCGAGCGAACAGTTCGCGCCATTCGGCGGTGTCCAGGTCGGACAGGGCCGCCTGTCCTGATCGACGAAAGGGATGGCCTTTGACGTAGGTCATGAGCGTGAGACTTTGCGTGCCAGGGTGCACAGGATATAGGTGCCGTCCAGGTGGAAGGGCCCCTGCCCGAGACCGATTCCAGGCGCTTGCCAACAAGCGCGCGGCGCGTCCGCGCCGGACGGGCGGCGCGTCGGCGCGTGGCAAGTCGGCCTGCATGTACTCCCACACCTGCTCGAGGCAGAGATCGTGGCGCTGGAGCAGTGCAGAGAGAGTCCTTGTGCTGAAGTAATTGAAGTGCTCGAGGTCAAGGCGAAATCCAATCCACCCGGGGCCGATGCGATCCACTTCACCCCCGTTGGGGAGGGCGAGCAACAGCCTCCCGTCGGGCGTCAACCGCCGCGCGACGTCGGCGAGAAAACCGCCTGGATCGGCCAAATGCTCGATCAACTGAAAGGCGCACACGATGTCGAAGGAGGCGTCGTTCGGAATGGACTTATGAGCCGGGATGCCGAGGCCACGGAGGTAGGCCAACGCGTGTTCGTCCCACTCGACGCCGGTCACGTGCGCTTTTGCGATGCGGCATTTGCGCAAAAAATAACCGTAGGTGCAGCCCACTTCGCAAAGGCGCAGGCCGGCCAGACCGCCGGTCTGAAGGAGGATTTCGAGGAACGGATGCGGTTGCTGCCACGGGAACCATCGTCGCCAGCGCGGCTCGGGCGACGGGCGAAGCCCTTTATACTCGCCGTAGTTCTGGTAGAACGCCTGGACGTCCGACTCGGTGGGAATCTCCGGCAAGTAATACATGCCGCACGCCGCGCAGCAGGCCACGACGAGTTGATCGGGGCGCCGGCAGAAGGCGCGCGGCGTGTCGGCGGCGCAAACCGGGCAGGGCCGGTGCAGCAACCGGTCGAGCGGCCAGCGCGGAACGCGTCCGGCCCTGACTGTGGACGGCAAGGGCGGCAACTCGATGATGGCAGGGGGAGAGTTCACGACGGGATTAGGGGCTCTCAGTGCGCAACAGGCGAAAGGCGTACCAGATGGTCCACACGGCGTGCGCAGTGTAGGCAACCAGGCGGGCGGTCGCAAGACCCAGAGACCCCCAGCCGGCCAGCGCCCAACTGCCGACCAGGCAGACGATCGCCCAGCCGACATTCATCCAAAAGCCTGGCCAGATGTTTCCGCTGGCGATGATCATCTGCCCGACGGGGATCTGCACGGCGACGAGGGCGGCGGTCACCAACACGGCGACGAGCGTTGGCCATTCATCGACAAAACTGGGGCCGAATAGGGACATGATCCACGGGCTGGCCAGGCATAGCAGGAGCACAGGCAGCGCGGTGAAACCATTGAGTTTCATCGACAAACGCAGCAGCCGAAGACTCTGCCGTTTGCCGGCGGCGCCGAGTTGCTCCGCCATCATGGGCAACACCGACTGCCCCAACAGCGCCGGCAGAAACATCAGGGCAGTGTACCACTGGTTGGCGGCATTGAACGCTCCCATCTCACTGCTCCCGCCCGGCTGGTTCATCAGAATCGCGACGCAGGCCCAGTGCACCGGCCCCACCATGAGCATGGCCAGGCCAGACGGCAGCGCAAAACTCCACAACAGCGGCAGGTCCTCCCGACGCCATCGCTCGCCGCGGGGGATGCCCGCGCGGGTCAATTCCCGGCGCAGCGCGAAGTGATTGATGACATACCCGACTGCGGCGGCGGCACCCAGCGCCCAGATACTGCCCTCGATGCCTTTCCACAACGCACCTCCCACCACCAGGGGGAACGAAACAACACCGGTGATCAAGTTCAGGCCGGCGATGGTCCGGAAGGCCTCGAGCCCGGCCAACGCCCCGGTCTGCGCCCCGCTGATCCCGTTCAAGAACAACGCCAGGGAGGCGATCCGCAGCGCAGGCGCGATGTGCGGCGCAGCGACGGTCGCCGCCAGCCAGGAGGCAGCCGCAAGCATCGCCAGCGCGAACACAAGGCTCGCCCAAAAAGCGATCCGATTCGAGAGGGTCATGATCCGTCCAGCGCGTGCCGGATCCTTGAGCCGGAACTCGGCGACGTGTTTGGTGGCTGTGAGGCCCATGCCGACACCGGCGAAGATGCTGAACATGCCCAGCGTGCTCTGCACTGTGCCCAACTCGCCAAAAACGTCTTTTCGCAGAATGCGCGCCACCAAGATCGACGCCACCAGGCTCAATCCGCGCGCCACAACCCCGCCTGTGATGCTCCAAAACGCTCCGCGCGCCAACCGCTCCCCCAGAGGGGACTGCTCGAGCCGGTCCCACCAAGGCCGCAACGGGCGCGGGATGGCCGCGATCAGCCTGGATCTCCAACTCACCCGCAAGCCATTCCTCCTTCAAGAAAACCGCGGCAGAGATCCACGATGCGGCCGGCTGCCTGCCCGTCTCCGTAAGGTGAGGGGCAGATCTCAGCGCCTTCCCCAGCAACAGCCGGGGATGCGCTGGACGCCTCCAACAACGCGGTGACGCCGCCCACAATGCGCTCCTGGTCCGTGCCCACCAGCTTCACGCAGCCGGTTTCAAGCGCTTCCGGCCGCTCGGTGGTGTCGCGCATCACCAAAACCGGTTTGCCCAGGCTGGGCGCTTCCTCCTGGATGCCGCCCGAGTCGGTCAACACCAGCGTTGCCGCGTCCATTAACGCCACAAAGGGCAGGTAGTCCAATGGCTCGATCAGATGGATGTTGCCCGGCGCGTGCTCCTGGCCTGAGCCTTGTCCGGGCCGCAGCACCCGGTACACCGGCTCGCGCACGTTCGGGTTCAGATGCACAGGATAGACAAAGGAAACCTCCGGAAACCGGCGGGCCAGGGTCGCAATCGCCCGGCAGATCGACTCAAAACCGCCACCGAAACTCTCCCGCCGGTGTCCCGTGATCAACACCAATCTGCGCGCACTGCCCGCACGGGCGCTCCCCGCGCCCCCTGCGTTTCGGCCACAGACCGCCGGCTGCAGCGCCTCAGGCAAGCCCGGAACAACCGGAGGCCGGTGGCGGACCTTTCGGACGGCATAGAGCAGGGCGTCGATCACGGTGTTGCCGGTGGTGAACACCCGATCCGCTGGCACACCTTCGCGCAGGAGATTCGCGCGGGCGCTCTCTGTCGGGGCGAAATGCAGTCTGGCCAGCCGCGAGGTGAGGACGCGATTCGCTTCCTCCGGCCACGGAGCATCGAGGTTGCCGGTGCGCAACCCGGCTTCGACGTGTCCCACCGGAATGCGCCGATAAAACGCTGTCCAGGCCCCGCAGAACACAGTGGTCGTGTCGCCCTGCACCAGAACCATGTCCGGCGATTCGCGCTCCAGATAGCGATCGAGCGACTCGATCAGCCGCGCCGTCAGTCCGGCCAGCGTCTGGTTCGGACACATGACGTCGAGATCCGCGTCCGGACGGATCTGGAACATCTCGAGAACCTGATCGAGCATCTGCCGGTGTTGGCCGGTGACGCACACATGGCACTCGAGATCGCTCCGCGCACGGCACGCCAGAACGACCGGAGCCAACTTGATGGCCTCCGGGCGCGTCCCAAAAACGACCGATACTCTGGGACGCCTTCGACCCGCAGTGGTTCCATCCACGGACATGCGCCTGCGACGCTACGAAGCCTTGTCCGCCCGCGAAAGCAATTTCTGACACGGATGGAGGAAGAGCCACGGATGCAACACGGATCAAACACCGATGGAGGAGGAGCCACGGATGCAACACGGATCAAACACGGATTCCTTGTTTGATCGACGTTCCTTCCGTGTTTCGTCCGTGTTTCATCAGTGGCGACTCGATCGGTGCGCGCACACCGTCCTTAGTGCGTCCAGAACGCCGCCCTCTTGCCGAACTCGTCGAGGCTGATCTCGCCCCGGGCGACTGCGTCGCCATCCGCCTTCTTGAAACGCAGCGTGAGAAGGGTCGGACCGGCCGCGAGACTCGATGCGGACAGGTCGTGAAGCCCATAGCGCTGCAAAAAGCGATTGTGCGCACTCTTCGCCGCTGGCTGGCCAGGGCCTTGAACAACAATGACGATCCGCTCCTCCGGCTTCAAATGACGAATGTTGGAAACGTTCCTGGCCGCTTCGAGCAAGGCGGTCTTCAGGGCGTCCACCCGGCTCGCGTCGTACTCGGCTTGGCCGCTGGCACGACCGCCGGGAGGCACCACGCCCGTCGAACGCTTTGCCCGGTTGTCCCCGTAAAGCTCAGCGCGCGCATCCTCCCAAGTGGTGTCGCTCGGTTTTTCCGCGGGCGCCTCGGCGTCCTCTCGGCTCGGCGGCGCGACCATGGGATAGTTGACCTGAAGAAGGAACACGGCCCCGAAGTCTTCAAGGTAAAGGCTAGCCGGTCGCGGTTGCCCGAATGGCAACTGGACGTTGATGCCGAGCGCGATCCGGTTTTTGACCTCACCCGATGCCTTGTTGACGGCCTTGGCCAGGATACGACTCATGACGCTGAGATCTTCGTGGATCTCGCTCTGTGCGCCCGAATCCAAGTCCGCCGCGATGATCAGCGGCGTTGTCGGGACTCCACCCCCGGAACCACCTATCCCATAGCCGCCCATGCCGCCCCCGTAGCCGCCGCCCAGAGCCGTTTGAACCTGCGCCATCGCCCCACCGACGATGTTGTCAAGATCAGGCAAAGCGTAAACGGCCGGCGGTTCAGGTGGCTCAGGCGGCTCGATCGGTTCCGCCGTCGCCATGACACCTACGCCGCCCATGCTGCCGCCCAATGCGGCTTGGGCCAGTTGTAACTCTTGTCCGACGCGGCCCAGTTCTTCGAGGATTTGCCCTCGGTCAGGGGCGCAGCCCGTGGCGGCTTCCTCTACGGTTGTGTCTGCAGTAGCCACGACGGGTGCCGCCGCCGTCAGGACGGCCAAGCAGACGATGCAGGAGAGCCAACTGTTCCTTTCTGGACTGCTCAGTGAACATGAACCCGACGCCGGCAGGTATCGGGGCGCGCAGTCCGCGTGCGAGGCCGCATGGAACGGCCAGGAGCGTACTGCGGCGCTGCAGCGCTACCAAATCGAGGTTCATGGAAAGGTTGATCGAGCACTGTTTCATGGATGCAGTTTACTTTCTTTTGATTGAGTTTAGGGTCGGACGTTGTTTAGCGAGGGTTCGCCTCAGACCGGCGAGGCGCGTGAACGACTCGTGGCCGCTGAGTGTCCACCACGATCACCGGCGCCCGACGCCTCGCTAAGTGGCGCCGCTGCGCGGCGCAAAAGCTCGACTCAATGACTACAGATTTCATCGAGGGAGTAACTCCAGGCCGGGTCGTTCGAGCAGGGTCTCGGAAACGGCGGCCAGTTGGCTGAGATCGCGTTGGGTGGTGTCAAGACGTTCCTCAGCGTTCAAAGCGAGGATCTCGATGTCGCGCCGGAGCCAGTTCAGCTCATTCTTTCGCTGGACTTCAGCGCGCTGGTATAGAGCGAGCGTGGTCTGCTGATCCTGGGCGCGGGCCGCAGCCCACGCCTCGGCCAGACTCTCGAATCTGCAATCCGACTCCGCCTGGATGGCGGCCGTTGCAGCCTGTAACTCGGTATGGAACCGCTGTTCGAGCTCGGTCGCAATCCGGTCGGTGTTGGGGCGCGGTGTGGTCAGGCGTCCCGCAAAGAGGCCAATCCCCAAGAAGACGACAGCGGCGGCAGCCCACCGCAGAAACGGAGCGCGCAGGCGGACGGCAGTCGGACGCGCGCGGAGTTTCCATCCATCGAGCGCCGCCATGGTCTGGCGCCATTGATCGACCTGCGCGCGGCACTCGGCGCAGTCGATCAGGTGTTGTTCCAGGGACGCGTGGGTCTCGGGCGCGAGTTCACCGTATAAGAACGCGCTCCATTGCTCGTTGGCCGGGTGCAGGTTCATGGACTGGGTGTTCACAAAACCAATCTTTCTCTCGGGCGCGATCGCCGACCTGGAGCAGGCATGACCCGCAAGTCGAGCGGAGTGCGCAATCGACGGGCAAGCTCGCTCAGGGCCTCGGTCAGACGTGTCTTGACCGTGCCTTCCGGCAGGTCAAGAATCTCGGCAATCTCGCGGAATTTCAGATTCTCGTAGTGCCGCAAAACCACGATGGCGCGGTGCGAGTCGGGGAGTTGGGATACGGCGCGGCGCACGGCGTCCGCGACCTCCGACGCCGCCAACGACTCGTCCGGGGCCGGATGTTGGTCCGGGTAGCGGTCTTCCGCAACGTCCCCATCAGACGGATCGTGGGCAAAAGTCGTTTCGTGACGGCACGCCGGGCGCCGGAGGTCGTTGTAGCAGTGGTTCAGAGCGATGCGCCACAAGTAGGTCGAGACCCTGCCGCCGTGATGGAACGACTTTCGCCTCAGGAACAGCTTGGCAAATACTTCTTGGGCAAGATCTTCCGCCCTGTGCTCATCGCCAGTGAGCCGCGCGCATAAGCGGTGAATCGCTCCCTGCCAACGCACCACCAGACCGCCGAACGCCTCGGCGTCATCGTGCATTTGTGCCCGCCACATGAGTTGCTCGTCGGTCGGGACGAGCAGGCTCTTCATCGAGTCGAAAACGGAAGCGTTCACGGTGTTGCACACTTGGCAAGGCGTCGGTCACCGATGGCGTTGCCCGCCGCGGAGCGTAAGCGAGTTGTTCGCGCGCTTCGCCGGTCTGAGGCGGTGCCTCGCTCATTCTACCCGCGTGCAGGCCGTTTGGTTTGAACTTTCTGCAACTTTCGGCTTCCGACGCGGGTCTTGGAGGTGACAATGAACTCGAATTAGTCTGGGACAGCCGGACGCAGGAATGGACGGATGAGTGACCCACTCCAATTCGAGGATTTTATGCGGAACTACCAGGACATGGTGTTTACGACGGCGTTGCGACTTGTTGGGAACGAGGTCGATGCCGAGGATATTGCGCAGGACGCCTTCCTGAAGGCCTACACCCACTTCCCAGAACTCCGTCAGAGCCCCACGGTGGGCGGTTGGCTCAAGACCGTCACCCGCAACCTCGCGCTGAACCACCTGACCCGCTACCGCGCCCGTTGGCGTTTCTTCTCGGAATTCGATGAACCAGGCGAGAGCGGGGAACGCCATGATTTCGCCGCCAACCTGCCCGCCCCGGACGTGTCTGCAGAGGCTGTCGACGCCGCGGACCAACGCAGCCTGCTCGAATCGGCGCTCCAGAAACTGCCTGCGGCCCAGCGCGTGCCCCTGGTCCTCTACCATTTCGAAAACCTCACCTATGACGAGATCGCCGCGAAACTCCGCGTCTCGCTCGGCAAGGTCAAGACCGACATCCATCGCGGGCGCGAGGCCTTGCGCCAAAAACTCATCCACAACCCGGAAGTGGCCACCGCTTGACGCCATGAACGCCAAAGACCCGGACGAGACCTGGGAAACACGCCTGGACCGCGAGCTCAAGCGACTGCCTGATCGTTCGGCGCCGCGAACGCTCATTCCGCGAGTCATGGCCGCCGTGCAGACCCGGGCCGTTGCGCCCTGGTATCACCAGCCCTGGTGGGACTGGCACCCAGCTCTGAAGGCTGTGTCGTTGCTCGGGTTGTCCGGACTCTTGGGAGTGGCGACATGGCTCATCTTGCACTCCGGCGACCTCGGGTGGACTGCCGCAGTCTCAGCCGAAATCAAGACCTGGTTTGCACCGCTGAGCCCTGTATGGGCGCTGTTGACCTCGTTGGTGGGCGCTCTGGCCCTCGTGCTCAAGGGCGTCGGGAGCTGGGTGTTGCTCGGCGCCGCAAGCCTCTGCGCCTTTATGTACCTTTCTTGCGTCGCTTTGGGAACCGCCGTGTACCGTGTTGCTGTTTACCGGAGGAATACATGAAGAGAATCTCTCGTCTGCGTCATTTCTGGCTCCACCTCGGCTTGATCGGAACCCTGGCAGTCGGCATCTCCTCGATCCGCCTGCCAGCCTGGGCGCAGGACTCCACCTCCCCGACCGCAGCCGCCGCAGCCTCCGACTCCTCGAACACCCGGGCGGAAGTCGAAGACGCCGCCGAGGCAGTCGCAGTCATGGGGGAGGGCTCGCCCGATCCAACCGATGGATTCCATTTGCACATCAGCCCCGGCAGCGGAGAAATCGTCCGGATCGGCAACAGCGCCCACATCAAGAAGGGAGATAAGGCGAGCGAGTTGGTGGTCATCTTCGGCAACGCGATCATGGAAGGAGAGGTCGCCGGCGAGATGGTCGTTGTCTTCGGTGACGCCACCGTGGACGGCCCCGTCCGAGGAGACTTCGTGAACGTGATGGGGTCCACAAAGCTGGGTCCGAATGCGAAACTGGATGGAGACTGCGTGGTGGTGGGGGGCAAACTCGAAAAGGACCCCGGCGCCGTGTTGCGGCAGGAACCCGTCGAGGTGAGTTTCGGCATCGTTTTCGAGTGGCTCAAGCCCCTGGGCTATTGGATCAAAACCGGTCTATTGCTGGGCCGCCCGTTCCCCCTGACCTCAGGCCTGGCCTGGACCCTGATGGCACTCCATTTCGCCATCTATCTCATCATCTTTCTGCTCCTCCCCAAACCGGTCGAGACCTGCATCAAAACCCTCGAAACTCAGGCCCTGCCCGCTTTCCTGGTCGGCTTGCTCGCAATGGTGCTCGCCGCGCCCCTGATCTTCATCCTCGCCGCGTCGGGGATCGGCCTTCTCATCGTGCCGTTCATCTGGCTGGCCATGCTGGCAGCCAAATTCGTCGGCAAAACCGCCGTGCTCCAGTTCACCGGGCTCCTTCTGTTCCGGCGATTCGATCCGCAATCCAGCCCCCGATCCATGCTGGCCTTCTTCGCCGGGTCCCTTCTCGTCACACTCTTGTACATTGTGCCAATCCTCGGATTCATCGTGTACGGCGTGCTGTTGCCGCTGGGGCTGGGCGCAGCCTTGATCGCCGCTTTCACCGCCTTCCGCCAAAATGGGAATGGATCTGCGCCCGTGCCGACGGTTGCCGTGCCCATGCACACCCTGAATGCCGCCGCCAGCGCCGCGTCAGCCACCGACACGATCCCGCCCGCGGACACCTCGATGCCAGACGCTGCCGCGTTGACCCCGGCGCTGACCGACTCCACCCCAGCCGGAGCCGCTCTGCTGCCGCGCGTCGGTTTCGGGCTTCGGCTGGCGGCAACCACGCTCGATTTCGTCCTGCTCTGCTGGATCATTCCCGTCGCCGGCCCGTTCTTCTTGTTGGCCTGGTTCGCTTATCACATCTCGATGTGGACCTGGAAAGGCACCACCATCGGCGGCATCGTGTGCAGCCTCAAGATCGTCCGCATCGACGGACGCGACCTCGATTTCGGTGTCGCCTTGGTGCGCTCGCTCGGCAGCGTCCTCTCGTTCATGGCCCTTTGCCTCGGCTTTTTCTGGGCGGGTTGGGACAAGGACCGCCAGTCCTGGCACGATGTCATCGCCGGCACCACGATCGTCAAACTCCCCAAAGGCGTGTCGCTCATCTGACTTGGCGTTCGCCCCCTTGACAACTCTCGCCGAGACGTATGCCATCGCCCCGGCATGACTCAACACCGCGCACGCTCCACGAACACCACCACGCCCCCCCACATCGCCCTTGCCATCGCCGCGCACCCGGATGACATCGAGTTTCTCATGGCCGGCACGCTGTTGCTCCTGCGCCAGGCTGGCTGGGAAATCCACTGCCTCAATGTCGCCAGCGGCAACTGCGGCACATCCCAATACCCCGCGGCAAAAACCCGAGCGGTGCGTCGCCGCGAAGCCCAGGAATCCGCCCGACGCCTCGGCGCCCACTGGCATCCAAGCCTTACCGACGACATCGAGATCTTCTACGAAGACAGCCTCCTGCGCCGCCTCGCCGCCGCAGTCAGAGACATTCGGCCGGACATTGTGTTGACCCATTCACCGCAGGATTACATGGAGGATCACGTCAATGCCGGTCGCCTCGCCGTCACAGCCTCGTTCGTCCGCGGCATGCCCAATTACCGGACTGTTCCCCGGCGCGCCGCTATACCCGGCGACGTGACGCTCTATCACGCGATGCCGCACGGCCTGCGCGACGGTTTGCGCCGGCTCATCACCCCGGGCGGCTATGTCGATACCACAGAAGTGCAGTCCGCAAAGCGACACGCCCTGGCCGCGCACGTGAGCCAGAAAACCTGGCTCGATTCGAGTCAGGGCATGGATTCCTACCTCGACGCCATGGACCAAGTGGCGCGCTCGGTCGGAAAGATGTCGCGTCGCTTCGCGTTCGCTGAGGGATGGCGCCGCCATTCGCACCTCGGATTCTGCGGTGAGCAGGCCGACCCGCTCCACACCGCCCTCGGGAAACGCTGCCTGATCAATCCAGCGTACGAACGCGCATTGAACTGCGCGTAGGCCGTCTTTGCAGTGCTCTGCGGTTTAATCCGTGACGGTGACTGTCATCGGATAGGATTCACCGCAGAGACGCCCAGGACACAGAGACAGAGATCCCTCATGAATCTGGGACGGACCCTGAATGCCGGCTGACTCACGGCTGCAACTGGACCCGATAGAACCCGATTGCTATGCCCAGACGCGTCGGGTCGGTGTCCGCGTAGCTCGTTAAGCTTCCCTGACTCGGCACCGTGGCGATGCTTGTCCAACCGCCGGGCAGGGCCGCAGTGTACTCGACGGTGTATGTCCTGCCCGCCAGGCTGCTCCACGCGATTCTCAAGTCCGCAGTGCGGCGCACTTCGGTGATCCGAGGCGGGTCGTCCGGACGCGGCACAATGGCCTCGGCGCCTTCGTCCCGAATGCGGGTCAAGACGTCGAGGTCCAGAACCGTCTGATAGAAGAATACGTTGTCGATCAAGCCCTGCCAGCCCTCATCGGCGTTGTCCGGACGCACGCCGCCAATGGCGGCGGTTGGCCAACCCGCGCCGAAGCCGGTTGCCGATTCGACCACGACGAGCGGATCGCCGGTCGTCGAAACGTCGAGGTCCGTGTAGAACGCAAAGGCTGTTCAGATTCTGGTCGTAGGTCGCAGCGATGAAGGTCCAAACATCCGTGCTGATGGGCTCCGGCGTGCCCTCGCAGCGGCGAACCATTGCCCACAAAGGACGTGTAGCGGAACGAATTATACCGGTTGTCGAACCCGATCACCGGTCCCATCCGCCGTCGTCGTGACCGATGACCTTGCGCAACCCGGAGTTGAGTGACGCCGTCTTCACCCAGGCGCCCATGGTGAGCTGGGGCAGACTCGCCGGATTGATGTTGATCGGGGCAACCAATCGCTGCTGTCCCGTTGAAGGCATAGGCACCGCCCTCGACCCCGCGCGGCCGCCTGATAAGCAGGTGCTGCGCCCGCCGGCACAATCAAATCGCTGCCCGGTTGCCGTTCGCGTTCTGCAGCGGATTGGCCGGCTCGTCGAAGGGATAGAAGGCGATGAGCGGCGAGGTGTAGGGCACGAAGGCGCCAGATCGAAAAGGGTGTGCCGGTCCGCAGTCGAGTTCGAGATCAAGTCGAGGGTGGCCTCGAAGTGCCCTTCCTGGCCCTGCGGATCGAACGTGACCTTCATGGTGGCCGCCCCGCCGGCGGGATGCGTGCTGGGGACGTCGGCGAGCGTGTATTTCGCGGCGCTCCGGCCCGTGATCCGGGCTTCCGTAATCACCAGCGGTTGCGTCTGCCCCGCGTTGCGGCAGTTCGAGCGACGCAGTCACCGGAGTCGGCGGGCATCGGCAGTCCCCAAAGACCGACGTCAGGCGAAGCCACCAGGACCGGGTCGGGCCGCAACTGGAGCAGCGCTTCCTTGCCCAGATCGCGCACGGACTTCACGAGCGCGGCATCGGTCCGGCCGCCGAGAAAGAACACGTTGTCGATCGGCCCCACCCAACCTTCGCCGCCCCCGGGCGCGATGGCGCCAATCGCGGTCGTGGCTGTCCCGGCGCCCATCGGGGCGGCATGGCTGATCGCCTGCGGTTCGTCGTCGATGGTGGCGACATCGAGGTCGACGTACAGAGTGAGTTGGCTGTTGGGCTGGTCATAAACCGCTGCGAGGAACGTCCAGGCATCCGGTCCGAGCGGCAGCCGGCGCCGGATCGCCCTGGCTGGGACCGTGGTTGTTGGTGCCCGTGAATGCGGCGTAGCGGTAGGTGCCATCCGGCATCGGCCCGCCTGCCACGTGCGTCCGGGTGTCCAACCCGATCACGCGGTCCCAACCGCCGTCGTCGTGCCCAATGGCCTTGTACAAGCCGCGAGCTGAGCGCAGTCGTCCGAACCCACGCCCCCATGGTCACGACCGGGACCTGCGTCCGGATTAATGTTGAGCGGCACGACCCAGCGTTGCCCTCCGTCGAAGTCGTAGCCACCGCCCGCCACACCGCCCGCGGGATCGTACACCGGATCGAAGCCATCGCCGGCGCTCTCGAGCGTCCGGCCGTTGCCCGAATCGTCCTTCTGGGGCTGGGCCTCGTCGTCGAATGAATAGAAGCCCAGCAGAGCCGTGCCGGTGACACGCGCGCTGACATCAAGATCGATCACCGGTGTGCTGGCATCGTTGCTCGTCGATCCGTCGCCGACGGCGGCGAAGCCTGCCCACCTGCCCCTGCCTGTCAAACGTGAACTCGATCAGTCCCGTCGCCCCCGGCGCCAGCGTCGTCGGGAAAGCCCTTCACGCTGTAGGAATCGACGTCCGGCCCGCTGAGCGTAATGCCCTGGATCTCGAGCGTGTCGAACAGACCGGCGTTGCGAATCTCGAAGGCGAGCGTCTGCACCGGCGGCAGTTTCGCCAGGTCCTGCAGGTTGGGCACTGCGGTGAACACAAGGTCCGGGTCGTCGCCGACCTGGGCGCTGATGTCGAGCGTGAGGTGCGGTTGCTCGGGTCATTGCTCTCAATCTCGCAGTGTCGCCGTGAACGCACCCACTTGGCCCTGGGAATCGATGCTGAACTTGATCTCGCCCGTCGCGCCCGGCGCGAGGGTCGAGGGAAAACTGATCACGCTGATAACGGGCGGCGTCAGCGCCACTCACCGTCACGCTCGACATGGTCAGCGCCTGCGTCGCCCCCAGGTTCTTGACCCCGTAGGCGAAGGACAACACCGGCGGCGACTTCGGCAGGTTCCGCAGTTGCGGCTCGGTGGTCAGCCGCAGGTCAGGGTCTTCGGCGCCGCTGCCCAGAATCGCGCCCTTCCCACCATTCGCGTATGGCCATCAACTGTTCGTAGCGTGAGCACTTCGTCGTAGAAGAACACGTTGTCCATCGCGCCCTGCCAGCCTTCGTCGGCGTTGTCGGGCCGTAACCCCCCGATGGCGACCGTCGCCTGACCGTCGCCAAAAGCGGCGGCACTTGTTACAACCTCGAGCGCCTCGCCGATCGACAAGCTGTCCAGGTCCACGTAGACCGTCATCTGTCCGGTCCAATCGTCGTAAGCCACCGCCAGAAAGGTCCAGTCGCTGGTGCTCTTGGGGGCCGGCGATCCAGGCGGCGGATCGCCGCGTGCCGATGAACGCCGTGTAGCGGAACCCGCCATTGCGCGTGTCCAGGCCAAGAGTCCGGTCGTAGCCGCCGTTGTCGTGCCCCATCACTTTGCGGTTTCCGGCCACCAGCGACGAGGTCTTCACCCAGGCGCCCATGGTGAGGGCGGGCAACGCGTGGTATTGATGTCGATCGGCGCCACCAGCCGCTGCGTGCCGTTGAACACGAAAGCCCCGCCCTGCACGCCCGCCGTCGGGCACGTAGACGGATCGGCAAGCCCCCCTGCGAGGTCGTACAACGTTGCCACTGTCGTCCTTCAACGGATTCTCCGGATCATCAAACGAGTAGAACCCAATCAACCCGGCCTGCATCGGCAACAAACCCAGAAGCGCGCTCACGATAAGGGTTGGCACGTCTGAACCCGGACGCTTCACAGCCGACATGGAATCGATCTCTCATAAGAACTGGAAGTTTTGGAGATGCTCGGGAATGCGCTTGACCAACATTGGATGAGCCGTAGAAAACCCGTTCATGTCCCGCCTGTCAAGCCTTAGCGAGGCTGCGCTCCAGACCAACGAGGCGAGTGAACAACACGCACCCGCCGGGCGGCAACCACCACCACCGGCGCTCGACGCCTCGCTAATGCGGCGTCCGCTGCGCGGCGATGGGCGGCTCCTGAAAATGAACATGTGACCGGCCTCGGAGCGTGAGAATCTTCGCCTAAATGCTCGAAGTGAACGCATGGTAACACAGGACGGTCAGACCTCGCAGGATGACTGCTATGCGGGTTACGGCGTTTGGTTGGCTGCTGCCCTCGCCGGCTTAGCAGCCTGGGGCAGGCAGCCGAGAACTCGCCGCCACACCGATGCGCGCCAGCACTCAACCGTTTCGCGCGTATCGTCTGGATGTGCCGTCTTTCGGGCGGACGGGTTTCACCCGACTGCCGCCCGAACAGACACGCGTGTTCCACACCAACCAGGTCTCGCACGGACGGCCTCGCCCGCAACCAAATCCTCGAGATCGGTTCTGGCGTGGCGCTTGGCGATGTGGATGGCGACGGACCGAGTCGACCTCTACTTCTGCTCGACTCGAAGGCACGAACCGTCTGTATCGCAACCTCGGCGACTGGACCTTCGCCGACATCACCGCCTCCACAGGCGTCGCCTGCGCCGGCTCGTACTCGACAGGCGCGGTCTTCGCCGATATCGACGGCGATGGCGACCTGGACTTGCTTGTCAATTCCCTGCGCGGCGGGACGCGGCTTTCTGTCAACGACGGCCAAGGCCATTTTACCGAGGCCACCGAGGCCGGGTTGCGGCATCCGCACGGCAGCACCACGCTGGCGCTTGCGGACATCGATGGCGACCGCTGGCTCGATCTCTACGTCGCCACCTATCGCACCAATACAATCAAGGACTCGCTCCGCGACCTCGACGTCCAGGTCGACATCGTCGACGGCCGTTGGGTGGTCTCTCCCCCCGACCGCTTCATCCCGCTGGCCCTCAAGAACGGCGGCGTTAGCCTGCTCGAAGTCGGCGAACCGGACCTCCTGTTCCGCAATCGCGGCGGAGGCCGCTTCGAACCGCTGTCGTGGACCGACGGCACGTTCCTCGATGCCTCCAGGCACAGCCGTTGAAGGAGGCGCCCTCATGGCTGGGGCCTGACCGCGTCCTTCCGCGACCTCAACGGGGACCAGGCCCCAGACCTCTACGTCTGCAACGATTTCTTCCAGTCCCTGGACGAGATCTGGATCAATGACGGCTCGGGCCGGTTTCCATCCGCCGACCTCCGACCGCCCTGCGGCACACCAGCATGTCGTCCATGGCGGTCGATTTCGCCGACCTCAACCGCGACGGGCTACGATGACTTGCTGGTGACCGACATGCTCAGCCGCGAACACCAGCAGCGCCATCGCCAGCGCGGCAGCCAGATCCATCTCCAGATGGATCTCGCCCATCCGCCGATCCCGCTCTATCGCCCCGAATACCCCCGCAACATGCTCTTCCTGAACCGCGGCGACGGCACCTATGCCGAGATCGCCCAGTTCGCCGGAATCGAAGCCACGGAGTGGACCTGGAGCGTCGCGTTTCTCGATGTCGATCTCGACGGCTACGAGGACGTCTTGATCACCACCGGTAACCTGCGGGACGCCAACGACGCCGACCTGAGCCAGGGCCGGGCCGCGACGATGGAAAGCCGATTTGCCGGAAACCTCCGCTTCCCGCGATTGGCCACGCCGGACCTCGCCTACCGGAACCAGCACGACCTCACCTTCGAAGAGTGCGGCGCCGCATGGGGATTCAACACCGTGGGCGTGTCCCAGGCCATGGCCCTGGCCGACCTCGACAACGACGGCGATCTCGACGTGGTCGTGCCGACGATCGACCAGCCGGTCGGTCTCTATCGGAACGATTCCGTCGCGCCCCGCCTCGCCGTCCGCCTGCGGGGCGCTCCACCCAACACCCAGGGCATCGGAGCCAGGATCGTGGTTCGCGACGGCGCCACTCCGCTCCAAAGCCAGGAGGTCGTCTGCGGAGGACGCTATCTTTCCGGCGACGATCCGCTGCGCGCGTTCGCGGCAGGCACACCGACCAATCGCATGACGCATCGAAGTCACACTGGCGCAGCGGACACCACACCCTCATCGAAGACGCGCTGCCCAGATCACCTGTACGAGGTCTTCGAGCGAAACAGACCGACACCCCGCCCCCGAGACCGCCCGTCACCATCGCCAGCCAGTCCGCCGAGTCGCCCGCCGAATTCACACGGCCGCGAGTCGGGCGACATGGACAGGGCCGTTGCCCGTTCGCCTCTGTTCGCCGGATATCTCGAGTTGTTCTCAAACAACCGCATCAGGACCAGCGCTTCGACGAACAGGAACGACAGCCACGGTCTGCCCCGTAGCCTTGAGTCGGCTTGGGCCCGGCGTCAGTTGGTACGACGTGGATCGCAACGGGACCGAGGACCTGCTCGTTGGAAGCGGGCGCGGCGGCTACCAGGTGCTGTACCTCGGCGATGGACGCGGCGGTTTCCGTGCCATGCGCCCGAAGGAGAAAGCGGCGGGAGACCAGACAACCTCCTTGGCCTGGCGACATGACAACGACCGCGTCTCCTTGCTGGTGGGCACTTCCCACTACGAAGCGAGTACCCCGATGGCGCCTGCGGTCGTCCAGCAAGACCCGCAGACCGGCACTCTCGAGCCCATTGCAGACATGCCAGCGAGCGTTGGCCCGCTCGCCCTGGGCATGCGGGGCGATCAACTGATCCTGTTCGCCGGCGGACGCGTCCATCCGGGCCGCTACCCGGAAGCCACTTCCTCACTGCTGCTCGTCTACCGCCAGGGAAAGTGGGTAACGGATGAACCGAATACCCGCCGACTCGAACGCATCGGCCTCGTCAGCGGCGCGGTCTGGACCGACCTGGATGCCGACGCCCAACTGGACCTGGTGCTGGCCTGCGATTGGGGCCCAGTGCGCGTTCTGCGTTTCGAGCAGCGGGCTCCTCGCGGACGTGACCGCTCGCCTGGGCCTGGATCGCTACCAGGGCTGGTGGAACGGGGTCGCCACGGGCGATTTCGACGGCGACGGACGACTTGACATCATCGCCACCAATTGGGGCCGCAATACGCGCTACCAAAGGCATCGCTCACGCCCAATCCGAATCTACTTCGGCGACTGGACCGATGCGGGCGGCGTCGATTTGATCGAGGCCTACTTCGAGGCACTCGCTGGGCAGTTACGCCCCCTTCCAAACCCTCGACCGCCTCCGCGAACAAATCCCCGCCCTCGCCAGCCGGTTTGCCTCCTTTGCCGATTACGCCCGAGCCGGCATCGACGACATCCTCGGAGACGCCGCCCCCTCCACACGACACTGGGAAGTCAATTGGCTCGAATCCACCCTCTTCCTCAACCGCGGCGACCATTTCGAGGCGCGCCCCTTGCCGGACGAGGCCCAATTCGCGCCCGCCTTCGGAGTCTCCATCGGCGACCTCGACGGCGACGGCCACGAAGACGCCGTCATCAGCCAGAACTTCTTCGGCGTCGAGCCCGAGACCTCGCGCCACGATGCCGGACGCGGATTGCTGCTTCTCGGCGATGGCCGCGGAGCATTTCGTGCGGTGCCCGGTGACGAAAGCGGGATTCGCGTCGAGGGCGAGCAGCGCGGATGCGCCTTGGGCGACTTCGACCGCGACGGACGATATGACCTTGCCATCGGCCAGAACGACGGCCCCACCGCCCTGTTCCACAACGTCGGCGGCACCCCGGGGTTGCGCGTGCGCCTGCGCGGGCCGCCCGGCAACCCGGACGGCCTCGGCGCCGTCGTGCGAATCCGACACGGCACACGGCTCGGGCCGGCCCGAATGGTTCAGGCCGGCTCGGGCTACTGGTCCCAGGAAAGCGCCGTCCAAATCCTCGGCCCCGCGACAACAGCCACAGAGGTCTGGGTGCGCTGGCCCGGAGGCGCCCTCTCGACCGAATCCGTGCCGCCTGACACCCGCGAAATCACCGTCCCCGCCCCCAGAATCCTGGACCGGCAACTCGCTGTGCAAAGTTGGATGTCCAATCGGCCAGGAGCCGGCCTGAAAGGCAATGGGGTCAGATCCATACTGTTGACACATGAGGTCGAGCGGGGGACTCCGTGGGATGGCGCGACCATAAAGAGTCCCGGTGGCGGGGGGGTATCACGGGACGAGCCGGGGGGAACCGGCGCGAGGCGATTGGTCGACCGGTGCGGATCGGCGGTGGTTCCTGGGGTTGGTGGCGGAGTTGCCGGAGCGTTTCGGGCTCGAGGTGCACGCGTTCGTGCTGATGAACAACCACTCTCATCTGGTGGTGCGGACGCCGGAGCGCAACTTGAGCGAGGCGATGCACTGGCTATACATGTCAGCTTCAGCAGTCGCTTGAACTGGGCGCATCGGCGGTGCGGGCGCGTTTTTCAGGGTTGCTACCAGGCATCGTGCTGGAGGACGAGAACCGGCTGGCGGGTTTCACAATTGCAGAAGGCATTGCTCTGTTCCCATTGCCCCGGAGCCGGCTTCGCCCCCGAGCCCAACCGGCCGCCACCAGAATTCTCAACGGTCGCGCCCTGCCCCAGAGCTTCTCCAACCAGATCCCATATGTCAATAATACGGATCTGACCCCGTTGCCTTCTCCTCGGGTGTTGGGCTAAAGCATTGTCATCAGCGATATCGTCCGGATCAGTTCGGTGAAATAGTCGGGCAAGCAGGGCCCGTAGAACGACATCGTCCGCGGCTCGTACCCGCCCATGTGATAATACCGCGATGGAATCACATAGCCGATGTAATCCCCGTTGAAACTCGTGACCACCGCATCGCCTCCGCGCGCACGCATGAAATCCTTGACCTCGAGCGCCAACTCCCCGCTGTAATCGCACGGAGTCGAGATCCACACTCTCGACCCCAATCGCACAACCTGCAGATCCGTTCGCGCCTGAACCGGGAGCAACTTCCGGGCAAACACTGGCCGGATTCGCCAGTCGTCCGCCAGCCGCACATGCAACTCCGGCAAGTCCACGGCGCACCCCAACACACCCAGGACGACGGCGTTGGTCAGCGAAACCCGACCCAACTCCTCGACCACCCTCTTCCCCAACGCCTGACCCATCCGCTCCGCTCCCGCAAACCCGCCACCCCCAGACCGCGGACTGTGGCTGCCAACCCCGCCCGCAAGGAACAACGCCATCCCCCCCGTGGCCGATTCCACCTCGCGCTGCCAATAACCGGGATAATCGCCGCTGAATTCCATGTTGCCTCCAGAGAGTACCGTGGCGTGAGCCGCGTAGCTCCCCAGGACTGCACTGCCCCCACCCTCCTGCTTGAAGACGGCAAAACTCAATTCGGGATCCACCTGCCCCAGCTCGCCGACCAACCGATTGCGGACGAATTCCGGCGCCTCGATGCGCCCTTGCCCGACCGCAGCAGGCCGCAGGTCAGCCACCGCCGCACGCACCGCCGCGGCCAGTTGCCCGGCCATCCAGATGCGCACCCCAGGTTGGTGCGGACCGGCAAACGCCTCCGCTACCACGCCTTCACCCCAGCCACCCAGACTCGCGTGCGTGTGCGTCGCGCCGAAATAGACTTGCTCCCGCGATAGTCCCGGATCCTCGCCAAGCTGGCGCACAACCTCGTCACTCACCTCGCGCGGAATGATCAACGCGTCCGCGCCCACCCAGACGGCTGCGCGCTCGGCCACCCGCACGGCGATGGCTTTGACCCACAAGTCATCGTGCACCCCCGTGGCCGGTCGCCCCCGCCGAACGCCGTACCCGGCGAGGGGCAACGACGCGAACTGACCTCGGGCCGGATCGTTCGTGATCGCATTGATTGTGGGCGTCAGGAGCGCTTTGCCAAAGCCAGCCTCGAACGCGCCCTCCGCCACCAGCGCCCGGTTGGTCGAGGCCCGCAGCCGCTCCACGGTCTGGGTGTAGTAATCGGCTCGGATATAGGGCTGGTCGTCAAGTCCCTCGAAACCTGTGACCAAACAGCCCATGACCAACCCGACCAAACCGGCCAGGGCCGTCCCAGTGACGCGTATCAAGTTCCTCATTGATGATCAAATGTAGAATGTAGAGATGTGACCCCTATCGAGGTGGGCATGGGCGCGCCGATCGCCTCCCGCCAGGCCCTGAGCCGAGCGTGCATTTGCCGGGCACGGTCCGGTTGTTCACGCGCCAGGTTCCTGGACTCGCCTGGATCGTTGCCCAAATCGTAAAGCTCGAGCCGGCCATCCTCGAAAAACTCGAACAGCTTCCAATCGCCCGCCTGGATCGTCCCCACAGGCGTCGTGCGCCACGTCCCAGCACCCGCACCCAAGTAGCCGGGGAAATGCTGATAAATCGCCTCGCGCTTCAGGCTGGCCTTCGGGTCGCGGAACAACGGCACCAGACTTTCTCCGTCCAATACTTGCCGCTCGGGCGGCTTCGCTCCAGCGATCTCGAGAAACGTCGGGAACACATCCACGTGGATGGCCGGGATGTCGCAGGTCGTGCCGGGCGGGGTCACGCCGGGCCAGCGCACGATGAACGGATCGCGCGTGCCGCCCTCGTACAGACTGCCCTTGCCGCTGCGCAGCGGCGCATTGTCCGTCACATCGCCGGCCTGCTTCAGGCCCTCACGCACATAACCACCGACGCCGCCGTTGTCGCTCGAGAAAACCAACACGGTATTCTCGGCCAACTTCAGATCCTCGAGCGTCTGCATCACGCGGCCCACGCTCTCGTCCACGCTGGCGATCATGGCCGCATAGGTCGGGTTCCGGTGGCCGCCTGCGCCGGGTTTATCCTTGAACCGGGCGACTCAGTTCCGGCTTGGCGTGGTGCGGCGAATGAACGGCAAAATGCGGCAGATAGAGAAAGAACGGGCCATCGCGATGGCGTCGGATGAAATCGACCGCCTTGTCGGTGAGCCAGTCGGCCAGGTAGACGCCGGGCGGCACCTCGACTGGCGGCTGCGTCCTGAAAGTTGAAATGCGCGCCCATGCTCACGATGGCTTCGTCGAATCCGCGCTTCCCAGGATGATAGTCGCCCTGCTGCCCGAGGTGCCACTTCCCGAACAGACCTGTCGCGTATCCAGCAGCCTTGAGCGCCTGAGCAACGGTCACTCTGATCGAGCGGCAATCGCTCGACATTGTCCACCGGCCGCAGAGGACGCGAGCGCCAGTTGAACCGGTCAATGCTGCCAACGGTGTAGACACCCGTGCGGGGTCCGTACTGGCCGGTCATCAGCGCCGCGCGGGTTGGCTGGCAGTTCGGCGCGTTATGGTACTGCATCAGCCGCATGCCCTGCGCCGCCAGCCGATCGATGTTCGGGGTCTCGTAGTATCGGCTGCCGTACACTCCGGTGTCCGTCCAGCCGAGATCGTCGGCAAGAATGAAGACGATGTTGGGTGGACGGGTTATCGGCGATGCCTCGGATGCGCCGAGCGATCCCGGCGATACCACCACGACAGTGAGAAGTGCGAACAACCAACGGATCGTTTTCATGACGATGATGCTGTTTCGCCTGCGCTATCGTCCCAAGACACCCATGACGATCAGCGCCGCAATCAGAAATCCCATCAGGCTTTCCCCCGCGATCAGCCCGGAAGCCACCGGCACGACGGTGCGCTCGGCCAGGGCGGCGTGGCGCTGCCTCAGCCATTCCGCCGGAGCCGCGCCCAGAAACATCGCGATGCAGTTGCTGCCGGGAATCACCATCGCGATGCCCAAGGCCCGACGCCGAAGGGAGCCAGGGCCGGAGCCGCCTCGGCGCGAATCGCTCGAGCAACGCCAGGGCCGCGCCCAGAGCGAGCCCGACGACGATCGCCGTCCGGGCGGTGGGGTCGAGGGCCGACAGCCCGCCGGCAAAGGCCTCCGACACCCCAGCCCACACGACGCAGGAAGGTGCAGGCCACGTTTCGCCGCCCAGCACGCTGGGATCGGGCAGGATCAGCTGGAACGCCGGCACGACCACGATCGCGCCCACGATCACCCCGAAGAGTTGCGCGTAGAACTGGTGCCGCGGCTTGGCGCCGAGCAGCCATCCGGTCTTCAGCGTGGTCAGCAGGTCGGCCGCGTGCAGGCCGATGCCGCCCGTCACGTTGGCCGACATGATGTTGCCGGTCAGGTTGCCCGGCGTGATCACCCCGTAGAGCAAGCTGCGTGACCGGGCCCGAGCGCCTTGGTCGGCGTGACGTCCGTCTCGCCGGTCACCCGGGCGGCCACGAAACCCATCAGCACCGCCAGCGGCACGGCCACCAATCCGGCCCAGACCGGAATCTGAAACAGCCGCGCCATCAGGAAGACCACCAGCGGCGTCAACACACGAACCCCGCTGGAAACCACCAGTCGGCGCATTCGACCGCGCCAATCCCGGTCTCCTCGGCCCGCCCCTGCGGAAGATCCGCGTCAGGCCGGAGAACGAGCGGCCGATGCTCCGGTAATCGAAGGCGAACGAGCAGAGGCCGGAGGCGACCAGGATCGCCGCGCCCGGCCAGAGCGTCCAAGCGACGATCGCCTTGTAGCTGACCGTCTTGACGATGCCCTCGGCGACGAGCTGCGGCGCCAACACGGCGTAGGTGAGCAGGCCGCCGAGCAGCAGCGACCAGCCGGTGCGAAAACTCATCAGCGCGCCGCCGCCGATCAGGACCACCTCGGACTTCAGCGCGAGGGTCCACTCGGCGAGCGCCCGCCCGCCGAGCGACACGGCAGCCCAAAGGTCGCGGGGATCAGATGCCAGGCATCGCGGAGCCAGGCCACGAGTGCGCCGAACGACCGCCGCCCCGCCCAGCCAACTCGCCTTGCTCCGGCCCGCGCGCCGCCGCCGCGCCGTGGATGGAGCGGATGGTCTCCGCCGTGGCGGTGCCGGTGGGAAACGCCAGCGCCTCGCGGTTGATGAGCTGGCGCTTGATCGGGATGGCGGCGAACACGCCCAGCGCCGCAATGGCCCCGAACCAGGCGATCATCGGCATCGGCTCCGGCCGGACCGACGTCACCATCAACAACGCGCCGAACGCGGCCATGTTGCCGCCGCCGGTCATGTAGCCGGCCCCCGAGGCCACGGTGGTCAGGGCGTTGTTCTCGAGCGCGCCCAAGGGCCGCCGCACCAGCTCGCATCGCCGTCAGCGACCCGGAACAGACCGAACGCCAGGATGCAGGCCGTCAGCGTCACCCCCATGCTCCAGCCGGTCTTGAAGAACACGTAGAGATTCGAGAGGCACATGGCGGCGCCGATCACCATGCCCATCGACGACCGCGCGCACGGTGAGGTTGGCCTCGCCGGGCCGGTAAACCTCGCCAGCCAGCGCGCCTCGGGGTTGGCCTGTGCAGCCGACTTGGCCAGCACCGGCCCCACCCCTGAGTCCGGAGGGACGGTTACGGGTTTCGTCATGCCGGACGAGAGTAGGCATTTGACCGGTGATGGTCCATCTTCAGTGCTCTTGGGGCACAAACACCCGCCCACCGAGGAGCACGATGGCTTTGACCGACCGCGATCGCCGGGCCAAAGCTGCGTGGGTCGGGTGGCATCGAGAAGGTGACGGTGTAATCGCGGGGTGGCCCGCAGTACCTCGATCGGCAGCGTGCAGGACCTTGACGCCGGGTGAGGGCACCCGGCCTACAACATCGAAGAATGTGGCGGTTTTAGGCCGGGTCCCCCGACCCGGCGCTCTATGAGTTCTCAAACCGAGAATGGCTGCAATCGCGGCCAGTTCGCTTCCTTGAAATCCTTTCTCCGACTCCCTACTTTGCCGCAATGAGAGCGACGCTGACCAGCAAAGGGCAGGTCACGATCCCGGCTGTGATTCCCGAGGGATCGGGTTTGCGGCCGCGACAGATTCTGGACTTCGACGAGACTGCTGCTTTCCTCAAAGCGGTGCCTCGGGGATCCAAATGAAGACCGCCGTTGACTCGTCGGTCCTGCTTGCGGTCTTCAACGATGAACCGCAAGCCGCATGCTGGGTGGATTTGCTGAACGGGATCGGTGACAAGGGCCATAGCCCAGGGCGACCGGTCGGCCACAGGCGGCCCCGGTCTGATGTGAAACCTCGCTAAAATCCTTGACCGGTCCAATGTGTTGTAGACAAGTCAAGTTTCTATGCCTCGCTGCAGGGGTCAAGGATTCTAAGGAGCGAGGCGCGGGAGAGAAGGGCAGGAGAACGAAAGGACGGTTCATGATGTCGAAGATCGGGATTTGGTCTGAGGCGCGCCTCGCTAGCCCGGAAATCTCACCAGTGGGGCGATCGCGGCATTCCTGACGGTCCGTGGGTGAGATTTCCGGGTCTGTGAAACCCGCGCCCATCAAAGGGAATTGGCTCATCGGTTCATCAGAGCCGGGACGCGCCCCTGCCGCGTGGGCGACCCGGGCACGCGGGCACAGTGTGGTCGAGATTGGGTCCATCTGCTTGGGGCGCGGGTTTCTGAGAGCCCGCATTTCAGGTGCAATGTGACGGTGACCGGTCAGAGGACATCAAAAGTTGGTGAGAAATGCGGGCTAGAGTGACTTCTTTTTCAGAATCTGTACTAATTGAGTCAAGTTTTTGCGCCGCGCAGCGGCGCCCCTTAGCGAGGCGTCGACTGTCGGTGATCGGGGTGGACACCCAGTGGCCACGAACCGTCCACACGCCTCGCTGGTCTGAGGCGCAGCCTCGCTAAGCCATGAGCGTCTTTTACGACACGCACGCGCACCTGACATCACGCGAGTTCGAACTGGACTTGGCTGAAGTCTTGGCCCGTGCCCAAGCCGCAGGCATCACCCGCGTTGTCACCGCCGGTCTCGATGTCGCGTCGAGCCGGCGCGCTCTTCAACTCGCCGAGAAGCACCCGGCCGTGTACGCCGCCGTCGGCTGGCATCCCACCCATGCAGACGATGCGCCGGACGATGTGCGGCCCGACCTGCGCGAACTGGCCCAACACCCGAAAATTGTGGCCATCGGTGAAACGGGACTGGACTACTACCACCTGCCCAGCAAGCGGGGCGGCACCATCGAGGACGACCAACGGCACAAGGCGAAACAACTCGCCGTCTTTCGTCAGCAACTCGAACTCGCCGCGGAGTTGGGGCTCAACTGTGTGGTGCACACGCGCAACTCGTTCGCCGACACCATCGAGGCCGTGCGCCCGTTCGCAGGCCGCGTCCGAGGCCAATTCCACTGCTTCTCCGAGAATGCGGCGGCACTCCAACAGGTCCTTGCCCTGGACTCGATCGCGAGTTACACGGGCACCATCACCTTTAAGAACGCAGCCACGGTCCGGGAAGCGCTGGCGGCGAACCCGCTAGGTCAATTCATGATCGAGACCGACGCGCCCTACCTCGCTCCTCCACCCTACCGCGGCAAACGCTGCGAGCCGGCCTACATTCGCGAAATCGCCGCCGCGGCGGCCGAGGTCAAAGGAATCAGCCTCGAAGAACTAAGCGAGGCGACCTGCGCCACGGCGCACGCCTTTTTCCCGAGAATCATCGGTTGAGATCACATGGAAGAGCCTCACCCACGGAATCCTCAGTGCGGCCGGGCCGCGGCCCAATCTCGGAGGGATGATCCCGCGCTTGCCACCCATTTCGACGGTAGCACAATGAGACCACAGGAAACACGAACCGCCCTATGGAAGACACCAACGCACTGATCGAGCAACGTCGGGCGAAACTGGCCGCTTTGCGCGCCCAGGGCCTGGACCCGTTCCGCAACAAGTTCACCCCCTCCGCCGGCTGCGGCGAGACGCGGGCGCAATTCGAGCCGGGTCAACTGGCCGAGGGCGCCGCTGTCGCTCTGGCCGGACGCATCACCTCCCATCGCGACATGGGCAAGAGCCAGTTCCTCGACCTCAAGGACCAGAGCGGACGAATCCAGATCTACGCCCAGAAACAGGTGCTGGGCGATGAGCAGTACGCCGTCTTCAAACACCTCGACCTCGCCGATTTCATCGGCGTGAACGGCACGCATGTTCCGCACCAAGACCGGCGAACCGAGCGTGCGCGTCGAGTCCTTCACGATCCTGGCCAAGGCGCTGCGCCCGCCGCCGGCCAAATGGCATGGCCTCGAAGACACGGAGATCCGCTATCGCCAGCGCTACCTCGACCTGATGTCGAACGACGAGGTCAAGCGCGTCTTTCTGCTCCGCAGCCAGATCGTGCGCGAGATCCGCGCATTCCTGCACGACCGCGGCTTCGTCGAGGTCGAAACGCCCATGATGCAGGCGATCCCGGGCGGCGCGGCGGCGCAAGCCGTTCAAGACCCATCACAACGCGCTGGGCTGCGATTTCTACCTGCGCATCGCCCTCGAACTCTATCTCAAGCGCCTGCTGGTGGGCGGGATCGACCGCGTCTTCGAGATCGGACGCAACTTCCGCAACGAAGGACTCTCCCGCAAGCACAACCCCGAGTTCACCATGCTCGAAGCCTACCAGGCCTACGGCGACTTACGAGATCGATGATGGAGCTGGTGCAAGGCCTGGTCTGCCACGTCGCCCAAAAGGTCCTCGGAACGCTGCTCATCGAACACAAGAACCCCGCAGGCGACTGGTCAGGACCATCGACCTCACCCCGCCCTGGCGCCGGGTCAAGTACAAGGACATCGTCCGCGAACGCGCCGGCGCCGACTGGTTCGACCTCACGCCCGACCAACGCCGCGCGCGGGCGGTCGAGCTGGGCGCCGACATCGCCGAGTGAATACGAGGATTTCGAAGTGACCCAAGCGGTCTTCGAGAAGCTGATCGAGCCGACGCTCATCAACCCCACGTTCGTCACCCACGCGCCCAAGGAACTGATCCCCCTGGCCAAGCTCTCGCCGGACGACCCCACGACGGTCGAGGTGTTCGAGTGCTGCATCAACGGCCAGGAAATCGCGCCCGGCCTACACCGAACAGAACGATCCCATCGAGCAGCGCGAGCGGCTCGAACACCAGGCCGGCGGCGAACAACAGAAACTCGACGAGGATTTCCTGGTCGCGCTCGAACACGGCATGCCGCCGGCCGGCGGCATGGGCCTCGGCATCGACCGCCTCTGCATGATGCTCCTGGGCCAGGAGAGCATCCGCGATGTCATCCTGTTCCCCCAACTCAAGCCCAAAGAAGGTTGATGGTTGATGGGTTGATGGTTGATGGGCTCCGCCTCACCCCTACCCTCTCCCCAGGGGAGAGGGAGACCGTTCGACCGCGCTCGGCCAACTCGTTCACCCTCGGCACTCGGTCAGCCCTGAAATCCCCGGGGTCAGTTCCTGACTCTGACAACACCGTTGTTTGTTCAGGTTCTGACTCCGACGCGCCGACGTGGCTTGAGTTCCTACGCCAAGCAGCCGAGAGCGCAGTATGTGACAGAGTCAGGAACTGAATCACCGCCGCCGCCGCGGGAACAGCAGGAAAGCCGTTCCCACCAGCAGCAGCAGGCTGGTGGCTGGCTCCGGAATCGACGGCACCGACGACGGCGGCACCGGTTCGAGCCCGCTGTCCTGGTATTGTTGCGCCGTCTCGAGCACGACGGCGCCACTGACCGGCGTGACCAGTTGATAGCGTCCGGCCAACTCGACCGCCGCCTCGGTCTTCCGCGCCGCGATGAGGCGCCGGATCTCCTCCTTGGCCCAGAGCCGCGCCACGTGCAGCGAGGCCTCGACCGCCCCGGGCGGCGGGGCATCCGCGTCGCTCATCCGCTGCCGCTCCCACACCCAGCGGGCGCCGCCACTGGTCCAAGAGAGGAAGAGCGCTTTGAGATCGTCCGCCAAGTCGGGAGTGCGCGGCCAAGACCCGACCGCATCCGCTCCGTCGAGCGCTTCCAGAATGCGATTCGGACCAACCCGCGTCTGCACCCCGATGAGGCGAGGGCCGTCCGGGCGGCGCTCGTAGCGCTGGCGCAGTCCTTCTGCGCTTTCCAGCATCACGGGGACCGGAGCACAGATCCAGAGGATCAGACTGTCCGGTTTCTGCGCGGCCAGGTCCCAGGCTTGGACCAGGGCAGGAACGTTGTCTTGGCCACCCTTTGCTTTCCATGCAGCCAACCGGCTGCGGGTGTCGGCGTTAAGAGTTCCGAGGGCCACCGGTTCGTCGCCGGCGACAAACACCGAGGCTTCGAGTTCGGCAGGCAAGTCCCCCAGCGCCTCGGCGAGTGCGGGTAACTGCTCCATGCCCTGCGAACCGTCGATGACCAGGACGACGCGGGCGGGCGGAGACGCCGTCGTTTGGCGCAGAGTCTGGAGCACGATCGATGGCGCGGCGCCGCGCGGGTCACGAGCCCAGGCCGTGCGCACCGCGCCGTCGCGCGGGACTTCAACGAAGTTCCCGGCCGATGCGAGTTCCGCGTCGCGGGCCTGGGCGCGGGCGGCGTGCCAGCCCGGCTTGGGCTGTTCGATCTGGAACAGGCCGCCGGGGCTGGTGAGCGGGCGGCCGCCTTCCACCCACAAGGAATGGCGAAAAGCCTCCTGGATCGTGAAGTTCCGTTCGGTCAAGTGCGGCCAGCGCATCGCGGCTTTCTCGGGCGTCTTCATCTCGAGTGGAGCGGTGATCCCGAGGCGGATCTTCATGATTCCGCCATCGGACGGGACGGGGAAACACTGCATGAGAATGCGGTCCGGCCCGGTGGTGGTCACCAACACCGGATCGCGCCGCTGCCGCACGATCTTCTCGTATGCGTCCCGCACATGGCTGCGCCCGGCGAAGGCCGCTTCCCGTTCCTCGCCGTTGACCCAAAGTGTCAGGCGGGACACAACGCCTCCCGGCGGCAGCAGGACTTGGGCACGCGCTTCGCGTTGACGGGAGCTGACGTTCTTGAACTCCATCGTCCATTCGCAATAGGCAATCGCCGCGTCGGCCTCGACGACGGCGTCCAGGCGCGAACTGTGCATCGTAAGGCCTTTGATCCGCCCGCCGACCTGCTCCCCCGCTTGATCCACGTCCCAAGTCCAATCATCGAGGCCAGCCCAGCGCGTGCGCCCGGTTCGCACCTTCGGCGCGGGGACGCTATTGAACGGCTGACCGGTGACGCGATAGTAGATCTCACGCGCCTTCTCCGGCCGGGGTGCGCGCCCGCCCGTGAACAGCCATCCGACCAGATCCATGTTTTCGGCCGCTCGAGTGCGTCCGTAACAATCGCGGAGCAGGACGTTGCGA
>CAWJWM010000034.1:0-105775 GCA_963846445.1 uncultured Verrucomicrobiae bacterium
GCACCTCATCTGCTTTGCCCACCGCCTCGGCGCGGCTGGTTTCAGCGCCCTGTCGCATCCGCTAGAAGACGGTTGGGCTAGGTCCCGCCGTGTTGGTGATGGTGAGGCAACCGTCGGCAGGCGCGGGATTGGTGGCTTGCGGTTCCCAGAGTGCTGAGGGGGTCAGATCGAAGGCACGGTCCAGCGCGTAGTTGGTGCCGGCCAGTCCCAAGAAGTGAGCCGCACCACGCCGCCGTCGAGATGCTCCGCCGTCAGCCGGTTGAAGCCTGGGTCCTACACGGACGACACGCCGAGAGGTGCGAATGCCGGCAGCGCCTATGTCTTCCGGCTGCCCGAGTTGGACCCAGGCTTCAACCGGCTGACGGCGGAGCATCTCGACGGCGGCGTGGTGCGGCTCACTTACTTGGGACTGGCCGGCACCAACTACGCGCTGGACCGTGCCTTCGATCTGACCCCCTCAGCACTCTGGGAACCGCAAGCCACCAATCCCGCGCCTGCCGACGGTTGCCTCATCATCACCAACACGGCGGGACCTAGCCCAAGCGTCTTCTGGCGGATGCGACAGGGGCCTTGAACCGGCCGCGCCGAGGCGGTGGGCAAAGCAGATGAGGTGCGGATGTGCCGCTTGGCAGCGCGCCAGAATGACTGAGGCAGAACAATGAGCGCAGGCCCTTGTCTCCGGCTTGGCGAAGCGGGACGCCTGAATCACCAAGAACAGAACCCAAGCAATCGCAGGAGAAACAAATGAAACCGAAACTGACAGAGAACACCGTGCTCTCCGGCAACCGGAGGAGCTTCCTGAAATCGGCGGGCGTGCTGGCCCTGGCCGCACCCGCAGTCATGGCGGGTCAACCCAAACCCATGCCCGGCCCGTCGCAATGGTGGCGCTGCCGCAACGGTGTGCAATTGCTGGCTGAGGGCGTTCTTCCGTTCAGCTTCGTGCTGCCGCCGCCGCAGTTTCCGAGCCCGCCGCCGGGCACGCCGCCCTTGGAAGCGCGCTTGCGCGTGACGTTCCCGCTTGGTCGGACGAAGGATTTACTGGCCGTCCAGGTGTTCCTGGTGCCGGAAGGGCTGCCGATCCTGCCCCTGCCCGCCGCGCCGCCGCTCGTGCCGCAGGCACCGACTGATCCGGTGACCATTTCCTACTTCGAGATGGAGGTGGCGGACATTCAGTTCGGCACGTCCCCCGTGCCCGGCACGGCCGCCCGGTTGCCAAGCTTTGCCTTCAGTGGCCTGGGCGTTGCCAACCCCGTGCCCTCACCCTTTGGGGACCTGACGGGCGCCCCATGCATGGTGTCGGCCTCGTTCCTCATAACGGACGCGAGCAAAGGCGAGGCGGACTTCGACTTCCTGAGTGCCGCGTGTGCTGGCAACCACGTTTCCATGGCCCCGAGCGGCAAGGGGAATCTGGTCATGCGGCAGTAGGCGGTTTCGCGCTCCAAAGGCTCTGCGCAGCAGCAGGACCTGACCGACGGCGACACGGCCCTTCACACTGTGTCCGGATTGAGAGACTAGTTGGTCGGTTTGGGCCACCTGCATCCAGACGCGCGGCCTATCAAGTGGAACGCGATGTGGCTGCACCTGCTGTCCAATCGCAACAGCATTCCCAGCGCCGATAACCTGGTTCCAAATCTCAACGGCATTCGCATCACGGAAATCGTCCGCACAGGGACAAATGTCGTTCTGCAGTGGCGGGGCGGGGTGGGGCCGTACCAGGTGCAGCGACGGGCGAGTCTGGACGCTGGCAACTGGGAGAACGTGGGCAGCCCCACGACTCTGATTCGAGTCGCTCGCCTAGGAGTGACAGAGGTAGACGTGTGACAGGTCTTTCCATAGTCGCAGGATCGCTTGGACCGCCGGTCCGTCGCTCGAGTTCCACGACCGGACGGCCCTGGCGTTGGGCATCGGTCACTGAGATGTCATAGGGAATCCGACCGACGACTGTTGCGCCGAGCGCAGCCGCCTTTCGCTCCATGCGGAGTGTCATCGCCGGATTCACGTCGTGTTTGTTCAGGCACACCCAGGCGGGGACCCCGAAGTGCCGGCCCAGCTCCAGCACCCTTTCCAGATCATGTTCGCCGGAGGGCGTTGGCTCCGTGACGACCAGCATTCGGGTCGTGCCGGTCAGGCCTGCAATCGCCGGGCAGCCGATACCGGGCGGACCGTCGATCAGGATCAACCGGCGGCCGGACGCCTCGGCAACCTGGCGCGCCTGCTCGCGAACGAGCGTGACGAGCTTGCCCGAATTCCCCTGGCCTGGGCGCAGATGAGCATGAACCAGCGGACCAAAGCGGGTGTCCGAGACAAACCAGTGTCCGTTCTCAGCAGGAATCAGCTCGATGGCGTGCTCGGGGCAGAAGTACTCGCAGACGCCGCAGCCCTCGCAGGCTGCCGGATCGACACGAAACGTGCGCGGCACCTCTCCATGGCCCGGTCCATCGAAGAAGATCGCGTCGAAGCGGCACAACTTCTGACACTGACCGCAGGCGACGCAATGGCCCGGTTTGATGCGGGCGCGCAGGCCGCCGATAAACGTCTCCTGGCTTCGCAGGCGTGGATTCAAAACCAGCGGAAGGTTGGAGGCATCCACGTCGCAATCCGCCAGCACCGGCTGGTTGGCCAAGGCCGCCAGCGAAGCCGTCACCGAAGTTTTGCCGGTGCCGCCCTTGCCGCTTAGAATGATGAGTTCTTGCATGATGGCCGGGCCGCAGCCCACGCTTAAAACGTCTTGGCAGCCCTTCAAATGGGCCAGCAGATAATCCGATTCAGCGTGAAAGACATTCTGTCAGAACCCCGTTTTTCGGGAGTGTCAGTCTCGCTGCATCTCGCTGGAATTGTGCAGTTCCGCCAGCAGCCGTTGGCACAACTGGTTAAAGGTCTGCTCCAATCCCGGCACAGCATCGATGATCAATTGACCCTGCGAATAGGCCTTGGCGATGGCCAGCGAATCGGGAATCTCGGCCAGAATTGGCAACCGCTCTTGTTCGCACCATGCCCGCGTTTCAGTCGCGACAGGGTCAGCCCGGTTGATCACCACCCCGCAGGCCCTGTTCAACGCCCGTGCCACCTCCACGGCCAGCCGTAAGTCGTGCAAACCAAACGGCGTCGGTTCGGTGACCAGCAATACGTAGTCGCAATCCCGCACGGTCTCGACCATGGGACACCCTGTGCCAGGCGGGGCGTCGAGGATGGACCACTGCGTTACCGGGGCGGCTTGTTTGGCGGCACGAATCACAGGCGGACTGCTGACTTCGCCGACATTGAGGATGCCGGCAATAAACGCCACCGCGCCGGCCGCACCCGTCCGCACCACGCCCATCGGGTGCGATACCTCACTGATGGCCTGGGTGGGACACACCAACGCGCAGCCGCCGCAACTGTGACACAACTCGTCGTACACCAGGACCTGGTCGGGCAGGCAGAGAATGGCTTTGAAGCGGCAGAACTGCGCGCACAAACCGCAAAGCAAACACCGCTCCTTGTCGACGCGCGGAACGAGTCGCCCGACCGGACTTTCAAGGAGCGCCGTCGGGTTGAGAAAGAGGTGGCCGTTCGGCGCTTCAACATCGCAGTCCACGTACGCGACGGTCTGGCCTTGCCGCGCGAATGTCACGGCCAAGTTGGCGGCAACAGTGGTCTTGCCGGTGCCGCCTTTGCCGCTCGCCACGGCGAGCCTCATGCGCGCCGGCCGTCCGGCCTGTTCCGGTGCAGGACCAAGCTCCCGACCGGACGTCCGATGTGCCGGCCCACGACAGGGCACTTCACCTTGAACAGGAAGAAGATGTCGCGCGCGCACCCGTCCAGCGATTCGAAGTTGGCCTGGCCCTTGGCAATGATGAGGCTGGCGCGCGCAAACCGTTGCTGGAGATCCGGCGAGCACGACTCGATCAGGATGCCGGCGCCGTCGCAACCGGTGTCGATCACTTCGATCCATCCGTCCAGGCCGGCCGCGGTCGCGTCGGCCCGCAACGCGTCGTTGATGGCAGGCCCCCCTTTGACCACGACAGTAGTTTTCTCGCGCGGCAAGAGTTCGAGAAGCAGTCTGTCGAAGACCAGTTCGCCTGCGTTGTCTGCCAGGAACAGGATGTCAGCGGCGCGTTCGGCGGCGGCGAAGAGCGTCTCGATGCTCCCGTGCAGAGGGGCGGCAAAGGAGCTTTCGAGCGCCGCCGGGATTTCTGCTGCCGTCAAATCGCCTTTGACACCGTAGTCAATGACGTTGGCTGCAATCGCGAGTTTGACCGCAGCCAGACGCGGATCGCCCGCCATTCTCAGTCGCTCCCGCCAGGCCGGCAGCAGGTCGAGTGCAAGCCGATTGGACTCTTCTTTGACAGTCAGGTACGGATCCGTCTGCCCCGTCACATCGCGGACGAAACGGTGGATACCACTGCTGAAACGGGCCGGTGTCTGGGCCAGATCCGCCTCGCTGGCGCGCCGGAGCACCTCGCGTAGCACCCGCTCGTGGGTCTGCGGGTCCGAGCCCGCCAGTCGCGCGACGTTCAAGGCTTGCGACACAAAACAGGGGATGCAATCGAGCGCGCTTCTCATCGCGAGTGTCCCTGCACCTCCGCCCCTGACATGGCTCGGAGTTGGCCGGCCAGCAGGGCGCGGACGCTCTGCTCGACGGATCCGCCATTCACGGCATACGCCCGAATACGGCTCGCATCGAGGGCGCTCCATGCCTTGGGACCGACATGCCCGGTCAAGACGGCCTCGATGCCCAGGCGCGCAAGCGTCTGAACCGCCTGGGGCCCGGCGCCTTGAACCGCATTCGCCGCATCGCTGTTGTCCACAACCGTCTGTTGCCCGGTCTCGGTGTCCACAATCCGGAAGAAGCGCGCACGCCCAAAACGCGGCTCGACGGGCGACTCCGGATCGGGTCCCCGAGTTGAGATAGCGACCTTCATAGTCCGTGCGCCGCCTCGCTTCCATCGTGACAACCGTGATGGCGATGTTGACCGCCTCCTCGGCCATGTCCACAGGTCGGGGTCGCGTCGCCCAGGGCGCCTGCCAGAAACGCGTGGGTCAACTCTTCGGGGGAACCGCCGGCGATTCCGGTGTGAACGGCAATTCCGTGTTGAATGAACAAGTCCAGCGCGCGCCGGCCCATGCCACCGGCAATGATCACCTTTGCGCCCTGTTCGTGCAACCAGCGTGGCAGCAGCCCCGGTTCATGAGGCGGTGGGACCACTTGCGTTTGGCTGAGGATTTGTTTCGACTCGATGTCGGCTTCGATCATGGCGAATTGCTCGCAATGGCCGAAGTGCTCGGACAGACGGCCGGCAACCAGAGGAATAGCAATTTTCATTTGTTGTTTAAGGATTCACCGTTCGCGGTGGATGTTTCGGGACATTCGGAAGGATCGACAGGCTCGATTTTGCGCCTCGCCAACAGCCGGCGAACGGCGTCCATGAGGCGTCGCAGGAGATTGGGCCGAGGGTGGAGAACACAGTGTGGATCGCCGAAAGCAGGCATCCCAAGTTGCGCCCGTTTCCAGCCGGGCAGACCGGTCAGACGATACCAGCGCTGCGGTCCTTTGGAAGCGCGGTCCTGCCTGAGCGCATCGTTCGAACAAGGCTTCATGGTCGAAGTCCCTCCGGGGGTTCCGGTTCCAGCGCTTCCGGTGACGTCTTTCGCTCGAACAGCAGGAAGCAGCGGTCTTCGGTCGGTGCCGGCAGGGCCTGGCGCAGTCGAAAGCCAGCCTCGAGCATCTCCTCCGCGACCAGCCGTGAGGAGAGACGCCGGTGATGCCCGGCGAGCCGCCGCAGCTCGTCGTCCGCGCCCGCACGTTCCACCACGGCGACCAGTCCAGTGTCTCCCATGCGTTCCCTGAGTTGGCGGAGCAACGGGAGCGGTTCCCACAGCCGATGGTAGGCGTCGACAAAGAGCACCAAGCCGACACGTATGTCCGCGGGCAAAACGAGCCCGTCCTTGTCCTTTCGCAGCACCTCGACGCCGGGGGTTGGAGCACCGGGGGGCAGTTCGTCTGGCGTCAAGGCCCACTCGTCCAAGACCACATCCACGAGCCGTGTGGATGGCGGCAAGTGCTCTTTCAGAGTCGGCAGCACGGCACGTCCGCGGTCCAGGCCAAAAAAGATGACGGCTGGACACTCTGGCCTGAGCGGTGGCAGCGCGCGGACCAAGGCGTCCGCATCCAGCGGAGGCGGCAAATCCGGATCGCCGGCATCCGGCGGCGGCGCGGCAGGTTTGCGGAATGCAAGCACGAACGGCTGCGGCTCGTGCCACACGTCCTCGATCACGCTGTGAAAGAGGAAGCCCGCTTCACGGGCGAGGCGGACAACAGTGGTTTCGCTGGTCCAGTGGTGTTCTTCCTCGCGGCGGTCCGTCGGCGCCCAATCCTTCAAAGGCCCCCGGTGCTGGTCGACAACGACCAACAGACCACCGGGTTTAAGGTCCTGTCGGAGGCGATCGAGCATGGCACGCGGCTGTGACAAGTGATGAAACACCCGGTTCAAGTAGATCAGGTCGACGAAACCGTCGGGCAATCGGGGATCATCGCTCTGTCCGAGAACCGGAACGACCTGGCGCAGAGCGTGTTTGCTCGCCACGCGGACGACCGTGGCGAGCTTAGCAGCCTCGATTTCCTGAGCCAGGACCGTGCCGCTCTCGCCCACGACGCGAGCGAACTCGGCCGCGTCGAGGCCCTCGCCGCAACCGACGTCGGCAATCACCGCGCCTTCGCCGATATCGAGCCGATGGCAGAGGGCCTTCAGCGCGTCGGCGCGGCTGCGGTCGGCGGCGGGACTGCTGGCCAAACAGACCAGAGTGAACCCCCACGCCAACCACAGTGTGAAGCGGTTTGTCATTCGCCGGATTGTGGTTGGTGGGCAGGATGGCCAGCGCCCTCTTCATGAGCCTTGCGTCCATAAACCCGTTCGTAGGCGCGACAGAACGGGCAGAGAGACCGCTCGACTCGATTCACCAGCCAATACGCAACACCCGCCTGCCGCCGGCGCGCAGTGCGGCAGACCGGACAACTGCGGCACACGCCGGCCAGCGCCACATCGAGCTTCGAGGGTTGGTTGTGATTCATTGGTTGTGCTCTTAAGGGTCCGGCTGGCTGCGCTCGACCGGCAAGGCGCCCGCAACCGCCGGGCGCATTGGCCTCGCGGGGACCCATCGGGCCAGGAACATCGTGATCGCCAGGAGGAGGCCCAGCACACACACGATGGTCGCTCCGACGGGCAAGTCCATGGCCGGCGTCAGACACAGGCTCAGCAGGCTGGCCAGCGTGGCCACAATCCAGCCGGCCACAAACCGGCGACGCAGCGTGTGAGCCAGGTAATTGCCGCACACAGCCGGCACAATGAGGTACGAGAAGGTGAGCAACACGCCTCCAATGTGGACGAAACTCGTCACCACAAAGCCAAACGTCACGTAAAAGAGAAAATCCCATCCTCGCACCGACAGCCCGGAGCGGGCCGCGGCTTCGGGATTTTCGGAAATTGCCTGGAACTGACGCCGGAACAGATAGTGAACCGCACCGATCCCGAGGTACAATCCGATGGTCTGGAGCACTTCGCGCGGCGGCACCACGAGCAGCTCGCCGACCAGCGAGCGCTGCAATTCCTCTTTGCCGCCGGTGCTCCGCATCAGAATGAGGATCCCCGCCGCTGCCGCCACCACGTAGACGATCCCAATGAGCGCTTCCTGCGGCACGCGCGGATGCCGGCTGCGCGTCAGCGTGAAGACGACGGCGCCGACCACGGTGAATGCGGCCGACCAGGCATAGCTCTGCCAGGAGTGGAGATGGCAGCCCATCAGGAGCGACACGCAGGTGCCCAGGGCGGCCACCTGCGCCAGGGCCAGATCGACGAAGATGATCTCGCGCTGGATCACATGCAGGCCCAGATAGACCAGCAGCCAGGGCAACGTGAGGCTCGCTATGAGCGGCCACTTCAAAATCACGAGCATTTCCATCGCATCGCGCGCCTTAGCCCGCAGTTCTCACCAACTCTTGATGTCATCTAACCGGTCACCGTCACATCGCACCTGAAATGCGGGCTGTCAGAAACCCGCGCCCCAAGCAGATGGACCCAATCTCGACCACATTGTGTCCGAGTGCCCGGGTCGCCCACGCGGCTGGGGCGCGTCCCGGCTCTGATGAACCGATGAGCCAATTCCCTTTGCTGGGCGCGGGTTTCATAGACCCGGAAATCTCACCCACGGATCGTCAGGAATACCACGACCGCCCCACTGGTGAGATTTCCGGGTTAAGGTCTCTTGCCTCCCAGTGCATCGGCCAGCACGGTCACCAAATGGTCCATAAACTTGCAGTAATCGCCCTCCGTTCCCTTGACGCCGCCAGGGAAACCGGCCGCGTCCACGACCGTGGCGTCCGTGTGGCGGGCGACGGTCTCTGCCGTGCGCCGATTCAAATAGGGCTGCACCAGGATCACGCGCGCGCCGCTCTCCTTCATTTTGGCCATCACCTCGGCCAGGTGGGTCGGCGTCGGCGGCAGTCCGGGTTTCGGTTCGAGGAAGAGGTCGATTTGGAGCCCAAACCGCCGGGCGAAGTAGGGCCAGGAGTTGTGGTAAGCCACGATTCGGCTGCCCTTGAACGGCGCCAGCCGGTTCTGCCACTCGACCAGTTTCGCGGTCAGTTTGTCAGTGAAGGCTCGCAGGTTCGCTTTGTAAGAGTCGCTGGATTTCGAGTCGAGTTGACCGAACACCCTCGCCAGGCGCTCGGCCACAATGCGCGCATTGACCGGATCGGTCATGAACGCCGGGTTGCCGACCGGATGCACGCCCCCCATCGAGCGGTCCAGCACAGAGGGGACTTCGAGCATTTCGATCCCTTCGCTGGCGTACACGTTGCCCGGCGCGCCGCGCTGGATCTTCGGGTTGCGCGCGCTGTCCATGAGCGGCGGCAGCCAGCCGATCTCCAACTCCGCCCCGCCTTCCACGAGCACGTCAGCATGGTTCAATTTCAGGATCAAGCTCGGTTTCGCGTCGATGAAATGCGGGTCTTCGGTGGGTTTACCCAGCGAAGCGACCTCGACGCGATCGCCGCCGATCTCGATGGCGAGAGCGGCCAAATCGGGCGTCGTCGTCACCACCTTGAGTTTCGCCCAAGCCGCCGGAGAGACCAGCACGCATGCGGCGAGACACAGGAAGGAAAACCGGGCGCGCGAATTCGAGAGCAATCGGTTCATGTTCTTCATAGCTGGACGCATGTCCGTCTCGATCGATGCCGTCAGAACTTGTGGGCGCCGTGGGTGCCGAGGAGAAACTCGCCCTGCAGCCAGACCGAATGCTCGGTCCCGAATCGGTCGCCGTCATCGAGGTTGTACTGGAGCCGGATTTTTGAGAATGCAGTCGGATAGTACGTCAGATTGGGAGAAAACCGAGTCCGTTCGCCGCGGAAGCGGTCGCTTGCGTCATAGGCTCCGGCATTGCCATCCGCCCACTCACCGCGCAGACCGGCTACCCAGCCCCGCTTGAATCCCCATAGGACCTGGGAGTAAAATCCCCAGTCGTCGAGATCCTCGGCAGGCAAATCGCGGTCCGGATCGGCGCCCGCTTCATAGCGTCGATACAAGCCCTCGGTCTGCCAGGCCAGAAACGGGAATCCATGCTCGGCATGGACCGGCTTCCATTTCCAGTACAGATCCAACCCGTAGATTTGGGAGTCGCTGTCAGCGCCAGAGTTGTTGGGGCCAAAACCGCCGGAAGCCCCTGCGACCAGTGTCTGGCTGTCGCTCAGGTCAAACGAACTCGTCACACGCGGCACGTAGAGCAAGTCTCCCAGCCCGTGCAATCCACGGTCGAGCGAGGTGCGTCCGTGCGTCCCGTCGTAGTCGTGAGCCCGGTAACTGAATGCCGAGTGGCCCTGGCCGTTAAACACGCCCAGCATCAGCTCGGTGTAAAAAGGAGTCGGAACGAGCCACGAAAGCCTTGCGCCCGGATCCCGCAGGCTGTGCGGCCCAAGAAGCCGATTCAAAACGATCGGCTGATCGACAAAGTCCCATCGGTGCGCATGCTGTTGATTCTGCCGTCCGAACTCCGCAAGGAAATAGCCCGCCTTCAGTTGCAGGTTTGCCGGCAGGGCCGTCGTCAGCAAATACACTTCTTCCAAGTCCACATCCGTCTCCCCATCCGGATTGACGCTCATGGAGATGTTGCCGAACCCGCGGAAATAGGGGTCCACCGTCCCGTCCAGGGCGATTTCCGCGGCTTGCAACGTGAAGCCGCGTCCCGCGGGATCGTGGTGACCCAATTCGATCTCTTCCCCCACCTCCGTCGACGTGGACATTCCGGCGGTGGCCAACATCTTGAAACTGAGATTCAGGTAGTCTTGTCCGGAGCGCACGACCGGGATGGGTTGCGAGGGCGTCCAACTCTGCGCAGGCATTTCCGGAGGCACCACTGCTGGGGAAGATTCAGGTTGGGCAGGCAGCGGTGTCACTGCAGCGGCCGCCGGGGCGGCTGCCTCGACTGGCGGTTGAACCTGCAACGCTTCGATCTGGCGCTGGAGGGCGTCGATCTGCAGACGTTGCTGGCGCTGCATGTCCTCGAACTGGTTGCGCAACTGCTCGAGTTGCTGCTGCAGTTGCTCGACCGAGCTGGTCCGGTTGGTCTCCTGGGCCTGGAGCGGCAGCCAGCCCAGCCCCAACGCCAAAGCCAATCCAAGCGCGTGCGTCAGTTTCATAATCATCTCGATTCGCACTTTGCACCAAGCCGCTCAACGTTGAAACGTGAAACGGCAACCCACGGAACAGACCGTGCAGGCGTGCGGGAACTCGCGCCACAACCGGGCCACGGCCGCCATGCCCGTGCAATGAGCCGGTCCAAGCTGCTGGAGACACTCCTCCCGCACGGCCTCCACGGTCCGGTCCATGCGCTCCGGCCCGGCCGTCAGGAGGTGCATGCCCCCGAGCACCGTGTGGATGGGTCGTCCGCCAGTGAGTTGTCGGATGTGCCGCATCGTATTGACCACCCCTGCGTGTGCGCATCCGAGCAGCACGACCACGCCATCCCGTGTCTCGAAGAACAGGGCCTGATCGTCCACGATCGGATCGGGGACCAACCCCCTTTCGTCGAGGACGAACGGACCGCCCACGTCCTCGAAAGCGGTCGCCCGCGGGATCTCACCTGTCAGAAACACGCCCTCTGCCACTTCGGTTGCGGACGCAGTCTCATGCGTGCGCTCCGGATGCGATCTGAGCGCGTCGAGGCCTTCCGGCCCAATGCCGATGTCGCGCGTGGTGCCGTCGGGGTTGCGGGCGAACCGCCGGGCACGCGCCCCCGGATGCGCGTAGAGGTCGGCAGAGGGTGCAATGCCCCGCACGGCGTGCAGGCCGCCGGTGTGGTCGTAGTGCCCATGACTCAGAGCCACCGAGTCGAGGCGCGACAGATCCAGACCCAGACGCCGGGCATTCTGCAGGATCAGCGCAGTCTGGCCGGTATCGAAGAGGAGGCTGCTTCCCCCGGACTCGATGTGATAGGCCAGTCCGTGCTCCCCCATCAACCCTCGGTCCCGGACGGTATTCTCAACCAAGACGCAGACAGTCATGATGTTATGCATCTTTGTGAGCGGACTTGGTCCGCGCTGGGGCTTGCATCCGCCGCTGCGACCGGCACCGCCGACGCCGCAGCCTCAAAGGTCCATGCGGATCCCAACACCCCGGCATTCGGAACTGAGACTGGCGCCAATGCCCGGCATGAAAAGCATCGAGCAGCTCGTCAACCTGGCCGCAGAGATGGGTCTCGACGACCACGCCCGCTCGTTCCAGGGAAAGTCGCAACGGCTCCGAAATCGCGGCACAGAGCAGCACGTCCACTCCCAGTTCCGCCACGCTTCGCGCCAGGGCTTCGGACGGAATCGCGCCCAGAACGAACTCCTTGCGCTCGACCACCCGGCCGCGCCGGCGCCGCACCACCAAAAGCCGGGCGGCAGCGTCGAACACGGGCGAAACGCACTCCTGCCATACAGGGATGCCCACAGTCACAGATCCACGCTCTGCAATTGTCATGCCAATGATGAGCGACGCTCCGCCTCAGGCCAACGAAGCATATCGCCAGATCGTTTGCACTGGACTTGGCCCTTGATCACCGACCGTGGACGGTTCGCCAAAAGGCGCCGCTGGGCGGCGCAAAAAGTGGACTCATCGACAACACACTCGCGAGGCGCGAATCGGACCATCGTTGGTCCTCTCTCCCCTCACCCGTCCCGCAAAGCGGGACACCCTCTCCCGTCCGACGAGAGAGGGGCGCGGGTGCGGGGGCGCGGTCACCCCGAAAACAGGTAGGGCGCGCCACTCCGTGCGCGCCGACGGCGGCCAGGGGACTGGCCGCCCTACCGACCGGGTCGGTTTTCATGCGAAGTGGTATCCCGGAATGGGATGGATGATTCATGGAGAGTCACCTGTTCCTTTTTGAACTGCTCAGTGGCCATGAACCTGTACCGCCGGCTTTCCAGCCGGCTCGGGGGCAGTCACATGAGATTCCACCGTGCCGACCTGGAGGTCGGCGGTACGGGGGAGGTTCATGGGAAGAGTCACCTGTTCCTTTTTGAACTGCTCAGTGGCCATGAACCTGTACCGCCGGCTTTCCAGCCGGCTCGGGGGCAGTCACATGAGATTCCACCGTGCCGACCTGGAGGTCGGCGGTACGGGGGAGGTTCACGGGGAGCATTGCCTTTTGCGTCGGTGACAACCGGGCACACTGGCATTCCGCATTACTTTACCCGATCGCCCTTGCCGACCCGATCGATCTTGAGGGCCTTGATCTTGCGGAAAAGTGTGCTGGTGTTGATGCCCAGTTCCCGCGCGGCGGCAGCGCGGTTCCCGCCATGGCGCCGCAGCGCATCGCGCAGCAGCATTTCTTCCATCGCTGCCAGGGTCAGACCGCGCGGAAGCCGCGCCATGTCTCCCGACTCTGCCCCTCGCAAATGGGGCGGGAGATGGCGCTCCTCGATCAATGCGCCCCGGCACAGCACGAACGCGTGCTCGACGGCGTTCTCGAGTTCGCGGACATTGCCCGGGAAATCGTGCTCCATGAGCCGCGCGATCACGCCCTCCGACACCCCCGCGATATCCCGTCCCTGCAGTCGGTTGAATCGGGCGATGAACTGCTCGACCAACAGGGGGATGTCCTCGCGGCGATCCCTCAGGCACGGCAATTCGAGGCGCACCACATGAATGCGATAGAAAAGGTCCTCGCGGAACCTGCCTTCCTGCACCAATCGGCGCAGGGCCTTGTTGGTCGCGGCGACCACCCGGACATCGGCCTTGACCGCGGCCACGCTGCCCAGAGGTTCATAAACCCGTTCCTGCAATACCCGCAGCAGCCGCGCCTGCAGGGCGCTCGAAATATCCCCGATCTCGTCGAGCAGGATCGTCCCGCCCTGCGCCAGCGCGAACCGGCCTGGCTTGTCTTTTCTGGCGTCGGTGAACGCACCGGCCTTGTAACCGAACAACTCGGATTCGAGGAGCGTGTCCGGCAGAGCGGCGCAATTCACGGCTAGGAAAGGATGCCCCTTTCGACGCGAAAGCCCGTGAATCGCTCGAGCGACCAACTCCTTGCCGGTGCCGCTCGCTCCTTCGATCAACACTGTGCTGTCGCTCGCCGCCACCACCGGCAGCAGCGCGAATAAATCCCGCATTGGCGCGCTGCGCCCGATGAGGTCCGAACAGGAATCCTGGAGGCGCGCCTGGCGCTGCAGTTCCTCGACCACGCGCAAGTCGCGAAAGCTCTCGACCCCTCCCACGACGCGGCCGCGGCTGTCTTTCAAGACTGCCGTCGAGACACTGATGGGGAGTCGCTGGCCGGAGGCATCGACAATGTAGACCACTTTGTTGACGAGGGGCCGGCCCGTGGCCAGAGTCTGTTTGACGGCGCAGGCGCTTTCGCAAATCGATGCGCGGAACACGTCCCAGCAGCGGCGCCCCAGCGCCTCTTCCCGGTGGATGCCGGTGATCCGCTCGGCGGCCCGGTTGAAGGTCGTGATGCGCCATTCCGTGTCCACGGTGAAGACGCCATCGGGAACATAGTCCAACAAATGGGTTGATTCCTCCGCTCCTGCGTCGCGGAACGATGCGGCCCCGCTGCGCGGGGCGCGATCGGGAATGACAACACGCTGGTCGGTGCTTTTTGGCATGGGATTAGCGAGGCTTCGCCTCAGACCGGCGAGGCGTGTGAACGACTCGTGGCCGCTGAGTGTCCACCACGATCACCGGCGCCCGGCGCCTCGCTAAGTGGCGCCGCTGCGCGGCGCAAAACCTTGACTCAATGACTACACATTTCATCGAGCGAGCAACTTTAGCGACGCTTCGCATCAGACCGGCGAGGCGTGTGAACGACTCGTGGCCGCTGAGTGTCCATCGTAGGCCCCCCTTTTTCTTTCACCGATGCCATTCGGGAGCCAGGAAACCGACGGCCTCGGCGAAGGTTGCCTTCCGCCGGAAATCGACCGGATCGTAGGCGGGCTGTGCTGGGTCGTCGGTGACCCAGTGCGAGTGGTGCCGCCCGAAATAGGTGCCGTAGTATTGGTAGTTGCTGTCGACCCACCGGCTCAGGATCATGAGCTCCATTTTCGTGAGCATTGTCGAGTGATCCTCTTTGACGTTCTTTGGATGCTCTTTTTGCGTCAACACGGCTAGGAGCGAGCTTGTGTGGCTCCCCAGGCTGAGCGGTGGCAGGTAGGCACCGTTGTAGTTGCCGCGGTCGCCGTCGAGAAACGAGGTGAATTCGGCGATGATCGGCCCGGCGAGCCGTTTCCGGGCGAGTTCCTCGTACGAGGTGTTGTAGTAGAGCGTGACCTCACCCGTCAGCCGCAGTCCATCGGCGGGCTGGTCAGGGCCATGGCAGGAAACGCACTTGGCGTCGAAGATCGGCTGGATATCGGTGGGATAATGGATGACCTGGCCCGCCAAGCCGTCGCCACCGTTCTCGACGAGATCACACGGTTGAGGCGCGGGAACGCTGGGCGTCCGGAGCAGAGCCAACGGCGTCCCGGTTGCGCCCGCCACCGGGGTGCGATGGGACTGTCCGTGACAGCCCGTGCAGGAGCGCACCTCGCCGGGTGCGTAGTGCACGTAGGTCCGTTCGCGTTGGATCTCCCGGAAGTCCGCATCCAACGCCTGCAGGAAGAGGCTTCGATTGGCCGGCACGACGAAGTGGGCCGAGCCGTCTGCCTCGACAGGAACAACGCCCCACTGCACCCGCGGCCAGAGGGCGGCTTTCCAGCCCGAACTGCTCAGGGACGGATCCCAGCGTCGGCCGGTGGACCAGTACCGCGGCAGGGCTTCGTTCACCCGCAACCACTTCACCTTCCCGGCGCGACTCCGTCCATGCCCTGGTACACATCCGCCACCACGCAGACGGCCTGAGTTTGGCGGCGTAATAAGGATCCCGAACACTGTCGATGACCGGCGGAACGCGCCGAGCGAGCAGCGGCGTGGGATGCCAACAGGAAAGCTCCGAGTCGGCGTGCACGATCCGCTGGCGTCCGTCCAGTTCGAGGAGGCCAAGCGCGTACGCGTTGGCGACATTCTGATAGTGATCGGCGGGATTGACCTTGAAGGAGACCAGGAACTGGCGGTCGCTTATGGGAAACGGATGTGTGTACAGATGCCCGCGCTGTCCGCTGGGATCGTGCACATAGCCGCCCTCGGCAATCCGGAAATGCCAGCCGGGTTCGGTTCGGCGCTGAACGAACACGCTCCGGCGTCAGATTGACCACCGGATAGCGCGCGTCTCCCTGGGCGTAGTCGGGCTCGCTCGGGTCCGGACCGCGCACGCGCACGCCCATGCCGTAGTCGACCAGGAGGATCGCCCCGACGCAGCCGCCCTGCGGGAAATGGCATGTCCCGACACAGACCAGCCGATGATCGCTGCCCGGCAGCGGCTGGGGGTACATGTAGACTGTGGTGGTGTCCTCTGCGAGGCCGAAGAGTTCACGCGGTCCGGGTTCCGTCGGGGTTCATCGACCAGACGGTCTTGGCGACGCGAGCCCCTTTGTCGATGTACTCCCATCGGTGATACATGACCCGTCCGTTCTCGAGCATCACCGGGCAGAACTCGCTCACCGGGCTCTTCGTGAGGGGCTCGACCTGCGTGCCGTCCGGCTGCATCCGGTGGAGCGTGGGAGCAACCAGGTGGGACGACCCGCCGCACAACACGGTGTGCTCGCTGCGCGTGGACGAGAAGAGGATCCGGCCATCGGGAAGGTAGCAGGGATGGATGTCGTCGGTGTGCCAGCCCGGAGCCCAGCGCGCCGCCTTCTCCTCTTCGTCGGCGGGCGGAAACGAGACCTGCCGCAACTCGGCGCCGTCCGCGCCGACTTCCCAAATTCGGAACCCCGAGCCGGGATCCTGGCGGAAATCGAAGACGATCTTTCGCGCGTCGAACGAGAGGCTGATCTTGCCGATCAGGCCCTTGCCGCCGGGCAGTTGGGCTGCGGTGACGACCGGGCGTTCCGACCGGGTGCGGACATTGTAAATGTAGATGCCATTGGCAGACACGAATCGGTCGGGACTCGTGCCGTTGTTGATATCCGTGTAATAGTGGTCGGACGAGTACGGCTTGCGCTTGACGAAGAGAATCTCGTCGAAACTCAGTTCGCCGGGGCGCACAGGCGCGGAGCATGCAACCGGATCGACTGAGAGCAACCGGCTCCCAGGGCCGCCGCCGGGTGCGGCCGAGGCGGCGGTGCCATGGCCGACACACGCAAAGAGCAGCAGCCCTCGCCGGGCAAGCCGCCCCAGGTTGGGACCGCGGAATTCTGGCAGACACATCTGTGGCAGCCTGCCAAACCGCGCAAGCGCGGACAACGGGATTCTCGAACCCGGCGCGCAATTCTCTCAGCGCTGCAGAGCCGCGAATGAAGCGACGGGAGACTCGTGCGTCTCTGGTGCCGACGAATACGCAGGTCGCCGCGCTGCGGTGCTTCAGCACCGCTTTGCGTGGGACACACCGACCACCGTGCTCGAAAAGCGGCGGTAAATGCTTCACCTTGCGCGCATTTTGGCGAAGGGAATGTCCTCGGACCATCGTCGGTCCTTTTCCCCCTCACCCTATCCCTCTCCCTCGGGGAGAGGGAAAAGCCTCGTCCGCTCTCGGGCCATCCGAGCAGCCCTCGACCCGTGGCGCCGTCGGGATCCGAAGATGAATCAGGTGACCGAACAACAAGGATGCACGAATCGAGCAACGGCGGCCGAAGGGTCTCCCTCTCCTCGGGGAGAGGGCAGGGGTGAGGGGGAACGTCGTGCCTGCCTGCGCCGGCCTATCCGCCGAAGCACGTGCGAAGCCTCTGCCTGTGCGCGTCCGCACCCAGACAGGTCGGCGCAGGCCGGGGTGCGGGCCCGCGGTTCATGTCGGAATCTGTTCTTCGCCGCTCCAGCAGTAGGTGCAGAGTTTCTCCGGGGGCAATCCGATGGACGCGATAAGGTCGTCGAGTTGCTGGTAGCGGAGAGTGGTCAGGCCCAGCCGATGGCGGATGCGTTCGATCATCGACTGATACTGGTCGGATCTGGGATCGGCATACTCGAGGGGCGGCGGGCCGTCTTGTCCTTCCATCTCCTTGATGGCGCGCCGCCCGGCCAGGTCCAGGTCTGTCTTCGAGCGCGAGAAATTGAGAAACTTGCATCCGAAGATCAGGGGCGGACAGGCTGGGCGCATGTGGACCTCGCGGGCGCCGCAGTCGAACAGGCGGCGGACCGTTTCGCGGAGCTGGGTGCCGCGAACGATCGAGTCCTCGCAGAAGAGCAGGCGCTGACCCTGGATGAGTTCTTTGATGGGGATGATCTTCATCCGCGCCACAAGATCGCGAGTAGGCTGGTCCTGAGGCATGAAACTGCGCGACCAGGTGGGAGTATACTTGACGAAGGGCCGGCGAAACGGCACGCCCCGTTCCTGGGCGTAGCCCAAGGCGTGCCCGGTGCCGGAATCCGGGATGCCGGCCACGACGTCCACGGGCGTTGTATCCCTGCGCGCCAGGGCGGCTCCGCTCCGGTAGCGGGCGGCTTCGGTGTTGATGCCCTCGTAGGTGGATGCCGGGTAGCCATAGTAGACCCAGAGGAACGCGCAGATCTGACAACGGTGCCCCGGCAGCGCGAGCACCTCGACGCCTTCGGGCGTGAGCCGGACCACTTCGCCGGGCCCGAGATCGCGCAGAGTTTCATAGCCGAGGTTGGGGAATGAACAGCTTTCGGTCGCCGCCGCGTAGGCCCCAGACTTGTGGCCGAGAATGACCGGGGTGCGTCCCAGCTTGTCGCGCGCCGCGTAAACGCCCTGGTCGGTCAGCAACAGCATCGAGCAAGAGCCGACGATGGCGTTTTGGGCGATCTGGATGCCCTCGGCGAACGTCGCTCCCTGGTTCAGGAAGAGGGCGACCAGTTCGGTCGGGTTCACCTCGTCGCCGCTCATTTCCGAGAAATGCGTCGAGCGCAAGCCGTAGATCTGCTTGACGAGTTCGGCCCCGTTGGCGATGCGCCCCACGGTGACGAGGGCGTAGTTGCCCAGGTGCGATCCGATGATGAGCGGCTGATCCTCCGTGTCGCTGATGACGCCAATGCCGGTGCGCCCTTTGAGCTTGAGGACGTCCTGCTCGAACTTGGTTCGGAACTGGGCGTTGGTGATGTCGTGGATGAACCGCGTGCACCCGTGGCCGCTGTGCACCGCCATCCCGCCGCGCCGAGTGCCCAGGTGCGAGTGGTAGTCGGTCCCGTAGAAGAGATCGTCCACGCAATTCTCTTTTGAAGCCACGCCAAAGAAGCCACCCATATGGCAGTCCCTATTTGTTGGTTTTAGCGAGGCTTCGCCTCAGACCAAATCCCAATCTTCGACATCATGAACCGCCCTTTCGTTTTTCTGCCATTCTCTCCCGCGCCTCGCTCTTTACAGGAGCGAGCACCACTCGGAAGCCGACGCCATCGATGCGTTCGCCCCGGTCGGCATAGCCGCGGCTTGCGGACCGGCAACGATCGCCAGCCTCCATCCAACTGCCGCCCCGGGCCACCCGGTCGGAGATCCCACGCGCATCCTGCGAATTGTTCACGTCAGCCTCGTCGTGGGACCGGGCGTACGCATCCGAACACCACTCCCACACGTTGCCATGCATGTCATACAAACCCCACGCGTTGGGTTGCCTCGTCCCGGCAGGCTGCGTTCGCTCCCCGCTGTTCCCAGCCCACCAGGCGGAGTCGCTCAATCCCGCGTACCCGAGATCGTCGCCGAAACTGAAACGGGTCTCGGTCCCAGCCCGACAGGCGTACTCCCACTCGGCTTCGGTCGGCAGCCGATAAACCCATCCGACCCGCAATCGTCCTGCCGACAGTTCCATTTCCGTGAACCTCGCGCAGTAGCTCACGGCTTCTTCCCAACTCACCTGTTCGACTGGCCGCTCGGCGTTTCCCACAAAGCGTGACGGGTTGTAACCCATCACCGCGTGGAATTCCCTCTGGGTGACCTCACGGCTCCCCATCCAGAATCCCTGGTCGATCCTCGCAACCCTCTGCGGACCCTCGTCCTCCGCTCGGTCCGCCTCACCCGCCGGGCTTCCGATGGTCACGGTCCCCGGCGGAATCCAAATCCACTGCGCGGGTGCGGACGCCTGTTCGCTGACCGACCGGCTTGCGCCATCGCCCGCCGTCAAGCTGGGGCTCACCTCGGACACTCGATGCACCGTGGTCTCGAGCCCCGGACGCGATGTCCGCGAACCCTCGCGGTCCGTGCGGTACGGTCCAGTCTCTGGACTCCCCATGAGAAACGTCCCGGACGGATTCCCGACCATCCCGCCCACCGGCAGCGACGTGGCGCTTCCGCTGACCCGTCGAATCGCTCCTCCTCCTCCGGTGAACATCACGCTCGCACTGTGGCTGCCGGCGACTGTGGGATCGTAGCCGACGGTCACCTCCTGGCTGGCCCCGGCGGCCAGGCTGTAGGTTCCGCCCGACACGATCCTGAAGGGAGATCCGACACTGGCCCCGCCCGTCAAGATGCCACCCCCGGCGTTCTGAACCACGAACGCACGCTCGACCGTGGCGCCGGCTTTGATCGTCCCGAAGTCCTGACTCGCCGGAGTCACGACAATCAAGGGAGTGACCGAGGTCGCCACCCCGGTAACGCCTCGACTCGCCCCCGCGCCGCCGGTGAAAGTGACCGTCCTGTTGTGCTGGCCGGCGACCGTGGGGCTGAAACGAACGGTGACCTCCTGGCTGGCGCCCGCAGCCAGGCTGTAGCCTCCGCCCGAAACAATGCTGAAGGGTGCGCCGACACTCGCCTCTCCCGTCAACACGCCACCCCCCGCATTTTGAACCAGGAACGTGCGCTCGGAGGTCATGCCGGCTCTGATTGTCCCGAAATCATGGCTCTCCGGAGTCACGGTCAGCAACGGTGGCGGCGGCCTCTCCGCAGGCAGAACCGACCTAAATCCGGTCCATTGATCGGCCCACGACGGATCGCGAGACGTTGACCGATGGGCAACACGACATTCCTCCGCACAGTGCATCCAGTCCCCGCCGCGGACCACTCGAACCGATCCCGACGCAGGCCCAACCGGGTCGACCTGCGCGCCGGCACTGTAGGCACCGTACCAGTCCCAGCACCACTCCGACACGTTGCCCGCGATGTCGTACAAGCCGAAACCATTCGGCCCGAAGGACCCCACCGGACTGGTGTACGGCATACTGCCTTCGGCGTAGGCCGGATTCAGACAGAAGTTTGCCTGCTCGTAGCTGATCGTGTCTCCCCACGGAAAGAACGCTCCTTCCAAACCGCCCCGCGCCGCCTTCTCCCACTCCGCTTCGGTCGGCAGTCGATAGCCGTCAGTCCACCGGACGTAGGGTGCCGATTCCCCGCTTGTGTAAACCTCGGTCAGCGCCGCATCCGCGTAGTACGCCGGGATCCGACCCTCCCGCTGCGATCGCGCATTACACCACTTCACGGCGTCGTACCACGTGACTTGGATGACCGGATGGTTCGCCTCCTTGCCAGAATGCGCATCTTCATTGCCGACCGATGCGCGCGCGTAGCTGTACCCGTTCGCGACGGACCACTCGAATACCCCGTCCCAGAACTCCTTGCTCACCTCGTAGCGGTCCATGTAAAAAGCGCCAAGCTCCACGGAGTGAGCCGGCCTTTCGTCCGACAGGCCGTTCCCAAGAGCATCACCCATCGTGAACGATCCTTCAGGAATCAACACCATGCCAGGAAGAGACCCCTCGACCGCGCTGCCCGTCACCAATCGAGTTGCCCCTGCGCCTCCAGTGAAGTTCACGTCGCCATGATGGTCCCCGACCGCCTCGGGACTGTACCGCACCGTCACCACCGCACTTGCCCCCGCACCTCAACCGGTAGCTGGCACCCGATACAATGCTGTAAGGAGCATCGACGGCAGCCTGCCCAACCAACGTCTTCTGGCTGTTGTTTCGGACCGTGAAGGCGCGTTCGGCGGTCTCGCCCACATCCACCGTCCCGAAACTCAGGCTCGCCGGCGTCACGGTCAACACCGGCGCCACGTACCCCGTCCCACTCACCGGCCCAGTCCCGCCTCCCCCTCCGGTGAACGTCACCACCCCGTTGTGCTCGCCCTCGGCCTTCGGACTGTACCGCACCCTCACCACCCCGTTCTCGCCTGCCCCCAGCCGATAACTCCCGCCCGACACAATGCTGAACGGCGCCTTGGTGCTCGCCCGTCCATTGAGCAGGCCGCCCCCCGCGTTGCGCACCATGAACGAGCGTTCGGCCTGCTCGCCCAAATCCACCAGCCCAAAATCCAGGCTCGCGGGAATCACGCTCAACACCGGAGCCAGGTAACCCTTTCCACTCACCGTCCGAGTCGCCCCGCCCGTGAACACCACAGTCCCCTGATGCGGCCCCGGTGTCTCCGGACTGTACTGCACCGTCATGACTTGACTCTTCCCCGGCCCCAGATCGTAAGTCCCCCCGCCCACGATACTGAAGGGCGCATCCACCTGGCCCTGCCCGCTGAGAACACCGCCTCCGGTGTTCTTCACGGTGAATTTCCGTTCTGCCGTCTTGCCCACATCCACCGTCCCGAAACTCAGGCTCGCCGGCGTCACGGTCAACACCGGCGCCACGTACCCCGTCCCACTCACCGGCCCGGTCCCGCCTCCCCCTCCGGTGAAAGTCACCACCCTGTCGTGCTTGCCCTCGGCCTTCGGACTGTACCGCACGGTCACCACCCCGCTCTCGCCTGCCCCCAGCCGGTAACTCCCGCCCGACACGATGCTGAACGGCGCCTTGGTGCTCGCCCGCCCATTGAGCAGGCCGCCCCCCGCGTTGCGCACTGTGAACGTGCCTTCTGCCCGCTTGCCCAAATCCACCAAACCAAAATCCAGGCTCGAGGGAGTCAGGCTCAGCACCGGAGCCAGGTAACCCTTTCCACTCACCGTCCGAGTCGCCCCGCCCGTGAACACAACAGTCCCCTGGTGCAGCCCGGGCGTCTCCGGACTGTACTGGACTGTCATGACTTGACTCTTCCCCGGCCCCAGATCGTAAGTCCCCCCGCCCACGATGCTGAAGGGCGCATCCACCTGGCCCTCCCCGCTGAGAACACCGCCCCCGGTGTTCTTCACGGTGAATTTCCGTTCTGCCGTCTCGCCCACATCCACCGTCCCGAAACTCAGGCTCGCCGGCGTCACGGTCAGCACCGGCGCCACATACCCCGTCCCACTCACCGGCCCGGTCCCGCCTCCCCCTCCGGTGAACGTCACCACCCCGTGATGCTCGCCCTCGGCTTTCGGACTGTACCGCACGGTCACCAGCCCGATCTCGCCTGCCCCCAGCCGGTAACTCTTGCCCGACACGATGCTGAATGGCGCCTTGGTGCTCGCCCGCCCATTGAGCACACCGCCCCCCGCGTTGCGCACTGTGAACGTGCTTTCTGCCCGCTTGCCCAGATCTACCAGCCCAAAATCCAGGCTCGAGGGAGTCACGCTCAGCTCCGGGGTCAGTGGACTGCCGCTGACCAAGACCGGCTCGATCGAGCCCGATTCGGCTCTGACGGTCAGCAGGCCGGCGATCGTGCGGGCGATGGCCACTCGGCTCTCCGGATCGCCAAGGAGCGTGCTGGCAGTCGTTGCGTGAGTGACAAGGTGATCGAGATGCGCTTGCAGCGCGACGGGAAGCATCAAGAGAAACGCCAGCGAGACGCGCCTGAGCCTCGGAATGAGCCCAAAGCGTTTCCGGTTCGCCCCTTCCGCACCTCGCTCGGAAGAACCTCTGAAAGCTCTGTGCGCCGGGGACCCGATCGTGACGATATCGCGCCACACCAGGGTTCCTGGGAGTTCCGGTCGTTGCGGCCTTGTCGCGCCCATTGTTTTCACATCCTCGATCTTTGCACTCTGACAACTCGCTCGCGCCAGAAGCGGAATCGCGCTCATCGGTCCGGGCCGCGATTCCCCGCCGGCGACAACTGCCCTCCGGACTTCGCCCGAACAGAAAACCGCCACCGTGGTTCCATGTGCAGCGTCATCCACTGGCAGATCGACGCAGAGAGTCTGTGGGCGCAACAGGGGCCGATCAAGGCAAAAGGGGAAGAGTCCCCGATTTCCGGATTGCGCTGGCGCTGCGGGTTGCCTACAGAATGCCGACTGATGACTCGATCACCGTCTCCATGGGTTCCTGACAATTCTCGTCGTACTTTTCTGCGCACCTCCGCCCTGTTGACCGGCGGCAGCCTGCTGGGTCGTCTGCCGCTCGACCGGGGTGTCCATGCGGCTGCCGATACCCGCCTGCGGATCGGCCTTATCGGTTGCGGCGGACGGGGTACCGAGGCGGCGCTCAACGCGCTGAACGCCGGCCCGGACATCCACCTGGTCGCGCTGGCGGACATCTTCCAGGAGCGGCTCGATCACTGCCTCAAATCCCTGCGCGCCTCGAAGCCCGGCCAGGTGACCGTCGCCCCCGATCGCTGCTTTGTCGGTTTCGACGCCTACCAAAACCTCATCTCGAGCGGGGTCGATGTCGTGCTGATCACACCCGCCTCGCATTTCATTCCGCAGATGTTCAAGGCCGCCGTCGACGCCGGCAAACACGTGTTTTGCGAAAAGCCTCATGGTATTGACATGCCCGGGCTCCACACCGTCCGCGCCGCGTGCGAGATCGCGCGCCAGAAGGGGCTCAGTGTCGTCTCCGGTCTCTGCTGGCGTTACGCGCCCGGTCTGCGCGAGACAATGAAACGCGTGCACGATGGCGCCATTGGCGAGATCGTGGCAATCCAGGAAAACTACGTCGGCGCGCCCTACATCGTCCGCCCGCGGCGGCCCGGCCAAACCGAACTCGAATACCAGATGTGGAACTGGTATCACTTCAACTGGTTGTCCGGCGACCAGACCGCGCAGCAACTCATCCACAGCCTCGATAAAGCGTCGTGGGCGCTGCGCGACAAGCCGCCGCTCAAGGCTTGGGGCCTGGGCGGACGCCAGACTTGCGTCGACCCGTCCTTCGGCGACCAGTTTGATCATCAGGCCGTCGTGTTCGAGTACGCCCAGGGCGCCCGGGTGTTCGGATTCACCCGCGACCAAACCGAGTGTCTCAACAATACTTCAGATCTCATCCTGGGCACAAAAGGCCGCTGTAGCGTCATCGATTGCCGCATCGAGGGCGAAAACCCGTGGCACTACGAAGGCCCCCGCCCCAACATGTACGAGGTCGAGCACCAGGAGTTGTTCGAATCGATCCGTGCGGGACGCCCGATCGACAACAGCGATTACATGGTGCTGAGCAGCGCCCTGGCGATTGTCGCGCAGATGGCCTGCTACAGCGGCGAGATGATCGCATGGGACGAGGCACTCAAATCGCAGCGTTCCTTCTCCCTCCCGCGCTACGCCTGGGACGTCGAACCGCCGGTCAAGCCGGGTCCCGATGGCCGCTACCCCGCAGCGCTCCAGGGCAAGGCCGAGTTCGAGCGCTGGCGGATGTGAATGCGGGTCCCATCGGACGAGCCGCGGTCGCGCAGCATTCCCGATAGAATGTCAAATATGAAGATGTGACCCCGGTCATGCCTGCGAAGCCGCGTCCCAAGCATGTCCTCGCAGTGCTATCCCATGACATCGTTGCATGCTGAAAAGATTCTCTCACGCGATCAGGGCGGTACGTTGCTGGATCTTGGCGGCTGATGCAAAGTGGGCCCTGGCGGTTCGTTGTTTGGAATCCCCCCAGCGCTGCGCAGCAGCGCGTTCGCAGCGCGGCGACCGGGGCGTTCGTTGGAACCATACGTGTGCGAGGGTTCCGCTGCTTTGGTTGCGGCTGAGCCGCGCTGCGTCCGTTGCCCTGGTCCTCCTGGTCGAGATCGGAGCGATTCCGACCAGAGCGGACGAGTCCAACGGTGCGAGGGCCCAGGGAGCGGTCAGCCTGACGCTGATCCCTCCATCGCCGGTGACGGACCGCATCACCCTCGACATCCGCGGCGCCGTGCGGAACGAGGCGGACACCGCCAAGGCATTCGATGTCGCCGTGTATTGGGACGCGGAAGTGCCGGATCGATGTGTGCATCAGGCGACACTTCAAGTGGCCGCCAAATCGGCGGCAGGAATCCGGTTTCGGCAGCCAATGCAGAGCCAGGCCGGTCCGCATCGCGTGATCCTGACCGCGCGGGGTAAGGACGTACTCAGTGGTCCACAGCATTCGCGACGAGGACCCCTCACCCCGCCCCTCTCCCATCCGATGGGAGAGGGTGTCCCGCTTTGCGGGACGGGTGAGGGTGCCGGTGTCGCACGCCCCACGGATTCCTCGGTAACGTTGCGGTGCGAACGGTCGGTCGAGATTCTCGCCTCCGACGCGCGGTCCGTACACCGGTTGGGCGGCGCCTGGGTGGATCTTTACCACCATTGCGAGCGCGAAGGAAAACCGTTCAACGCGGAATTGGGGCGGATGACGGATGGGAACTGGCGCGAACTGGTGCGGGCGATGCACGCCACCGACCAGCGCCTCCTGGTGATCACGATGATGTTCCAGAATTTCGTCCATCGCGCCGAGCACAGCTTCAGTCCCGACACGTATCCGGGGAAGGCCTACTACCCGTCGAAGCTCTATCCGGCCCGGATGCCCATCGCGTCCAGGGACCCGCTCGAGACCATCCTGGACGAGGCGGACAAGCTGGGTCTGCACGTCATGCCCGGTGTCGGCATGTATGCGTTCTTCGATTACACGCCCGACTCGCTGGCCTGGCACCGGCGGGTGGCGGACGAGCTATGGGAGCGTTACGGGGAGCATCCCTCCTTCTACGGCTGGTACGTCAGCGCCGAGCAATGCGGCGGCCTCTACACGCCCAACCGCGGCGATGCCGAGGTCCAACGCCGGGAGATGATCGAGTTCTTCCGGGCCTTCACCGCGCACGTCCGGCGCCACGCCCCGGACAAGCCGGTGCTGCTGGCAACCAATCCGCACGGCTTGCGCGGCGCGGAGGCGGCCTATCGCCAACTGCTGCCCCATCTCGACATCCTGGGCCCATTCGGATTCCACCGAATGCCCGAGGGCGACCTCACGGGTGAGCAGGCGGCGACGTTGCTCCAGTCATTATGCGACGAGGCCGGGTGCCATCTGTGGCTGGACCTCGAAACCTTCGTCTTCAAGAACGGGATCGAGTTGCATCCGCGTCCGATCGACGGATTGATCAGCGACTTTGACCGTTTCCCCAACTTCGAGAAGATCCTGCATTACCAGTTCCCCGGCATGATGAGCGCGCCCGAAATGACCCGCCAGCCCGGCGGCCCTGCGAGCGTGCGGCTCTACCGCGATTACCAGGCGTACCTGCAAACACATTAGCCCGCATTTCTCACCAACTTTCGATGTCCTCTGACCGGTCACCGTCATATTTCACCTGAAATGCGGGCTGTCAGAAACCCGCGCCCCAAACAGATGGACCCAATCTCGACCACACTGTGTCCGCGTGCCCGAGTCGCTCAAGCGGCTGGGGCGCGTCCCGGCGTTGATGAACCGATGAGCCAATTCTGCTTGCTGGGCGCGGGTTTCATAGACCCGGAAATCTCACCCACGGACCGTCAGGTATGCCGCGACCGCCCCACTGGTGAGATTTCCGGGTTAGCGAGGCTGCGCCTCCGACCGAGGTGGGGCGTGAACAACTCGTTTGCGCTGGGCGCTCACCAGGATCACCGGCGCCCGACGCCTCGCTAAGCGGCGCCGCTGCCCTGCTGTTGACCACACCCAACACCCACTGGTCCTAATCGCCGTCACTGCCGAGCACGTTGTCCATCAGAAGGGACGCTCCTCGCTTACATGCTAGATCGCGTAGGGCTTCCAGCTCGCCGCCTGCGCTGACATGGATGAAACACAGCTTGTCGGCGATGGCGGCGACGAACTCGTTCCGGCGTCGGGCCAGATCGGCGGTCACACGCCGGTGCCTGGCGCCGAATGGCGACAGCAACAGCAGCCGTCCGCCTTCGAGGGGGCGTTTCCATTCGCTGGGCAGGCGCAGGTTGGCCAGGCTGCGGGCGGGGCAGATGATGATCGGCTGCTTGCCGCGCAACAGGATTCGCAGGCACTCCTTCTCGACGGGGGAGTGGAAGCCGCTGATGACCGTCGCGCCGTCGTCCCGCAGTCTCTTGGCAAGGTCGTATGCCTTGAGAATCAGGTCGCCAGGGCAGCGGGTGGAACAAAACAGGGCAACTTTGTTGCCGCGTAGAAGCGCCGGGGCGCCCAGCACCGAGAGGTGTGAGGGCATTTCGGGCAGCAGCGGAGTGCCGCCCGCCCTCGCCGGTCTGATTTCAGCAGCCGAGATGGTTCTCACCTCGATGTTCATGGCTGTCCACTTTGCCGTTGAGGGTTTTGAGCAGATTGACTAAACTCTGTGCGAATTCCGATGAAAACGGCGCAGTTGCTCAGATTCAGACAGCGCCATCCCCGGCGCAACCTCCCGGTGGCGCTTGCCCGCAAGCGCGGCGAATCCAACTTCGTTTCGTCTTTCAGCAAAGCGTACATTGCTTCCATTGCCCCGGACGGTTTTGGCGGCAGGGAATTCGCCCTGTCCGGCTTCGGGATCGCGGATTTCGTCTGGATTGCGTGGCGAAGCGCCGCGAATCCCGACGAAGGCACCGCGCTGTCCATTGAGACACTCAAGAGCCTACTCAACCGACACAAGCTCACGGCATTCGAGATGAAGCTGGCTGACTGGCGCAAGGGACTCGCCCAAGCCTACCGCTACAGCTACTTTGCCGATCTGGCAGTGGTCGTCCTGCCGCCCGATCTTGCCGCCGCGGCCAAGGCCGAACTCGACCTGTTCCGCCGCTCCAACGTGGCCCTCTGGAGCTTTGACCCGGCCACTGACACCATCCGCACACTGTTCACGCCGCGCCGCTCCGGACCGCGCAGCCCCAGAGCCAAGGACAAGGCACTGGAGTCGCTTGGGCGCAGCCTACAGTTCAGCCAGCTTCACAAATAGTCCCAGCCCGTCTGCCAGCGGCCTATCCCAAATTTTATGGATAGTTTATGGATATTTATGGATAACCCTCACTGAGGCAGCCCATATTTCGTCCCCCGCTTGCTGCCGCTGACGATCAGCTTGCCGCTGGCCACAAGTTTTTGCAGTAAATACCACGCTCGCGGCGATTCCACCTTCAGGAGTGCCCGACATTCCGCGTTCGTGATGCTCGCCTTCTCCCGCACCCAGCCGAGAATCCTCTCCTCATCCGAGCCTGCTGCTGGCTTGACGACGACTGGCGTTCTGGCGGGCACGTTCAGGGTGTAATACGCCCACCGCTTCGTGCTGTTCTGCGTGGCCAGCCCGGTTTGCACCAAGCCGCGCAACTCGCGGTTTGCGGTGACCGAATCCACATGATTCAGCCGCTGGAACTCGCCGTTGGTGATCTGTCCGTTAAGCCGCAGGTAGGCCAGCGCCACCCGTTGGCGGTCGTTGAGCGGATGCCCTGCGAACTGGTTCAACCACTCTATCGCCTCCGGGTTCATGAGCGTGTGGTTGCGGAACACCACCCAGAACGACGACCGCTTGTCCTGAAAACGCGGCGGCTCAAGATTCGCCTGCCGCATCGCGGCGATCATCGCGTCAATCCCGCTGCCCCGGTTCTCCACCAGACGCGTGTCCTCCATCAACCGCATCAACGCCCGATTGCGCGTGGACTGCTCGTCCTCGATGGTTTCCTCGGTCACCGGGCCGAACAAGCCGCCCGGACTCTGAATCTCCAGCCGGTCGGCAAACAACCTGAATTTGCACGTAGCTGCCCCGCGCAAACTGGCTGTAGTCCCGGTGCGCCACCGCGTTCAGCACCGCCTCGCGCACCGCTTCCTCCGGGTATTCGGGAATGTCCCGCCGGTACAACCCCTCGATCAAGCTGCTCTTGCGGATGCTGGCAAGGATGTGATTGACCGCGCCCTCCACCATGTCGGGAATTGGCCCTTCAAACTTCCGGTTGTCCAAGAACCGCTCCCCTCGCGGCGTCTTTCCCCCTTCCGTCGTGCCGAAGAAATGCAGGAACGTCACGACCAGTTGCTGCTCGAACTGCTGCGGGTCATTGCCAAACATCAACAATCCGGCCAGCGTGGGCCGCATCACCCCGTCCGCCACCTGCGTCACCTTGCGTTGCGCTAGCACTTTCTCGAACGGCTGCCGGGCCGTCTGCGGACGCTCCCGCCGCAACCGCTCCACGTACGCCCGCAACCGGTCCTCGTCCAAATCCTCGAACGTGGCGGCGCTGACCACTTCCTCGTCAAACGCCGGTTGCTGGCGGGCGCTCACGAAGCCGAAGATTTCGTAATCCGTCATCACCCGGTTGGTGTTCGCCACCCGGAGATACGCGCCCTTCTGCAAGCCTGCCGGTTTGTAGTAACACGGCTTCTGGTCGTTCGGCAGGCCGTCCACTTCGACTGCCACGACCGTCCGGCCCTCGAACGTCTCGACCGCGAAGTGCGGACGCAAGGCCGGTTGCATCTCCGACGCCGCCAGATGGCTGATTTCCTCCTGCAACCGCTGCGCGTTCTTCACGCCGACGATCTCGAACCGTCTCTGCTCGTCGAGGCCAAACAAGACCACCCCACCGCCGGGCTGATTGGCGAAGGCCGAAAGCGTTTCGTAGGCGCGGCCCCGCGTGCCCTCGCGGGCTGCCTTCACTTCCAAGTCGTCCAGTTCGCTCTGCTGCTGCTGGACGGCCGCGATGAGTTGTTGGACTTCTTCCCGCGTCATTCAGTTGCCGCGCTCGCGGCGGATGGTTGTGGCCTGACCAGTTTCATTGCAGTCGCACCTTAACAAATGGCCTGTGGGTTGGCATCACAATCAGTTCATGACCTCCAAGAAAAAGTCCACCTGCACGTGGCAGGAATCGCAGACGGTCAGCCGAGGATGGCGATTCTCATTTGTCGTCCTCCAGTTCAGACTCCTCGGTTTCCGCCCTCGAAAAACACGCATTGAAATTCTGAATGTCCTCAAAAAAGTCTGCCGATAATCCTGGCACTGAGGAAGCCAGGAACGCATCAATGGCTGAAGTTTCCCGCTCACAAGCTGGCAAAAAGAGATTCCCAATGCGCCCCTTGTTGTCTTTGTAAACGTAATTCCGCTGTAATTCCTGTCGGAGTGCTGCACCGAGCTGCGCGAGGGGCTTCCTGGCTTCCGGTGGTATCATCGAAATCGAAATCGGGAAGCGTTCCAGCAGCCACTTCTTCAGGTTGAAGGCATCCGAGGCGACCACCCACCACCAGTAGCCCATCGAACTGCGTAGCAAGGCAAATACGATGTTGGCGCTATCCTCATCCTGAAAACGAAAACCTGCCGTGCGGGCTGGCAACGAGGGTTCGCCATCAATGTTCGTGGTTTCGGGAATATCCCGCCATGCAGGAAACCAGTTATAGGCTGTGCCGCCAACGTAAACACACGGCTGCGGAAACCTCGGCGACACAGCAGCGAGATCGTTGAAAGGAATGGACCGCGCAAGATCACGCGCCAAGGGGGATGCGGACTTAAAGAGAGTCTTCAGAGTGTCTGCCTGAACCTGTGTTGATACTTTTGGTATGCCTGCTGAAATATCGACATCAAGCATTGCGTAGCTCATCGTGTTGAAAAGGTGGGAGCGAAACTCCGCGTTCCACCGCAGAAGGGCTGTGGTAGCACCCATGAAGTGTTTCGCCGAGTGACTGCGCGCGAGCAGTGCAATGGTGCAACGGGTTCTCACTTCGTTGCCAAAGAGAGAACTCGGAATCCTGTCAAAATGCGACCACAGCCAGAGTCCCTGCTCTTTGGCCAGCACCTGTCGCAGTGTGATGAAAGGTCTCTTTGTGGAAAAGGCCACGGACAGGGGTAGAATCATGCCGAAACGCCCGGTGGCTGACTTGAGTAGCTTCAGACTTCTCTCGACGACAAGCGTGTAGAGGTCTTCGTCTCGACTCCACCGCTCAAGCGCACTCGCGAACGTACTCCGCAGCAGCTGACGACTGAGATTCTCCGGGATTTCTGCGTAGGGCGGATTTCCGATGACGACATCGAAGCCGCCGCTGCTGAAGATGCCGTAGAACTCAACAAGCCAGTGGAACGGCAGGTGCGTGCTCAGCCACTTGGAATGCGCGGCCTTATCGCTGACCTTCACGCCGTAGTCGCTGGCGAGGTACATGTTCAGTTCATCCTCCAGCGCCTTCATCCGTTTTCGCAGCGTGACCTTGGCGGAAGCGAACTGGCTGAAGTCCATGCCCCGTTCGGTCTGCATCTCGCGGAATTGGCGGAAAGCCCGGTCGGCCAGTTCGACGTTTTCCTCGAATCGCTGGTAGGCGCTGGAGATTTCACCCAACAGCAGCTTGCCCTGTCCACCGGCTTCCTCCTTGAACGCCCGGCGCACCTCGTCCGCCGTGGCGTAACCGACCAGCGTGTTCCCGGCCCGGATGTTGAAATCGATGTCCGGCAGCGGCTCGATGCCGAAGTTGTCCTTGGCGGGATCGGGTTCGACCTGAGCGGCGAGCTTGAGGAACAGGCGGAGCTTACAGATTTCCGTGGCCTCCTCCATGATGTCCACGCCAAACAGATTGTTCAGGATGATGGACTTCAAGATGAAGTAGTCGCTGTTCGGGTGGGCGTCCACGCGCTCGAGCACGGCGCGGAAGTCCGAGAACTTCTCCGGGCGGTGTTTTTCGCCGGAACGATCCAGGTCGCCCACAAAAGCTTCCATCCGCTCCAGGCACGCTTCGTAGAGCGGCTTGAGGATGTTCAGCGCGGCGAAGAGGAACGCGCCTGAACCAACTGTTGGGTCGAGCACGGAGATTCCCGGCGAACCGGACGTTCCGGCCAGAGCGTGCCAGAAGGCCCGGAGCAGTTCGGGGCTATCGGAGTTGCGGATGACATCCTGGGCGAATTGAACGATGTCGAGGTTGAGGGTGATGAGGTCGTTAATATCAAAGGCTGAAGGCTGAGGGCTGAAGGCTGAAGGGTCGGCCAGCCACTCTTTTAGCTCCGCATCGCTGGGAGGATTGGCCACCCATTCGGGTTTGGGTTTGCGGCCCGAAAGCCGCGACCAAAGTTCCCAGTAACGTTGCCGCCGGGCCACGACTTCGCGCCAGATTTCGGTGGGCAGCGCGTATGCAGGTGGGGCGGCTTTGTTCCAGCAACGGCGGAGGCGGATGGTGGGGATGTCATCGAGGCTTGCGACCTCGCGCACCGGATCCTTGAGGCCGGGCGGATTGATGCCCGCGGCGATGTCCGGTGGAAGAGGGAGCGGCCGGGTGAGCTTCTCGCCGGTGTGAATATCCAGGGTGATGCCGTGCTTGATGGCGGAGTAGATGTAGCGGTCGGGGTCGGCCGCCAGCAGATCGAACATACCCTTGGCCACCTCGAGTTTCCCTTTCCTCTTCATCTCGTTTCCGACGGAGTCGAAAACGAAGGGGATGATCGTGTTCCGGCTCATGTAGCCGGTGATGTCCTCTTTTGTGTAATACGCCCCCATCTGCTTCTGGTTGATGTATTTCTCGAAGATGAAGCCCAGGACATCGGGATTGATTTCGTTGTCGGCGCGGAGGGGGCGCTCGTCCAAGTGCCATTGGTATTGATCGAAGTAATCGAAGATGCGCTCGAACGCCCTGTCCGGGATTTGGATTCTCTCCCACCGCTGCTCGATGACGTGTTTCTCGAAGAAGCCGCCGTTCAGATACGGGATGCGGCCCAGCAGGTCTTGGAGTTCCTTGGGGCGGGCCTTGCCGCCCAAGCCTTCGTGGAACAGCCGCAGCAGGAAATAGCGGTAGAACGAATAGAATTTGTTTCTGCCCTTCTCCTGCTGGCAACGGTTGAGCCGGTTGCGCAGGTAATGCGGATCGCCGGCCAGGAAACCCTTCCGCTGGACGAAATAGACGAACATGAGCCGGTTGAGCATCACGGACGCATACCACTCGCGGTCGGCGGCATCATCGATCCCCTCGACGAACTTGAGGAAGCTGGCGTGTTCTTTCTTGAACTGGTCGTAGAACCGTTTGGTGACGTGCTCGACGTCGAAGCCCCTGCGGGCGCGGCTGGTGACCTCACCGAGAGTGAGCGCTTCTTCCTCGTCGAGATCGAAAGCGATGGCCTGGAGTTTCTGGACGAGGGCTTCGCCGGATTGCTTCTTGTGGAACGTGTGCTCGCGGCAGGCGGCGGGCTTGCCCGGCTCGCGCTTGACCCACTGCCAGACCTGGGTGGTCTTCCCCTGGTCGGTGAAGATAATCAGGTGCTCGTGCGCGGACTTCGTGACCTGTTGCTCGATCTTGCGGCGCACGGCGTATTCAGGGATGCGACCACCCTCCGGCGCGTCACACTGGTAAGCGACCATGCCGCGCTTGTGAGCGATGGCCGTGAGCGGGTATTGGTGGCCGTCCACCATGACCGCCGTCGCAGCGGGCGGGTTGTCCCAGCCCAACTCGTCGATGAACAACGGGCGGAAATTGAAGTCGCGCAGGTGTTTCTGGATGTGGGCTTTGTTCATGACCTATCGGTCCCTCCCGCGCTGGATTCTGTAGGGCAAGGGAGTCTCTCTGACATGGAATCCGATCTCAGGTTTGGCCGGGAGCGCAGGCGGTTGCAGCAGCGGTCGGAGCTTCTCATACACGTCTCGCAGGGCGGTGTCGTGAATGAGCAGGGTCTTGTCGATTTCAGCGAGGCGTTTGAGGATGGCGGAGTTGGCAGCCTGCTCCTCCCGCATTCGGACGAAAGTCTGAATGATGAAGACGCTCATTTTGACCGCTCGCGGGCTGTTGAGGACAGTAGCGGCCATAAGCGCCCCGTGCTCCGTGAATGCGTATGGGGGGTACTTTCGATGCCGCCCCCGCCCGGGCTTTAAGATCACAAACTGTGATCTTAAAGCCACAGCGGCAGCCGCTTCTTCGCGAGTAAGTTGGAATGCAAACGCTGGTGGAAACCGGTCGGCGTTCCGTTTGACGGCCTGATTGAGGACCCGGGTTTCAACGCCATAGATCGCGGCGAGGTCAGCGTCCAGGATTACGCGCTGCTCCCGCACGGGATGGATCAGTCGTGCAAGGTCCGGACCTGTGGCCTGCCGCGGGATTCGGGACTTCACAGTTGATCCTCCTCCCGCAGCCCCATCGAGCAGATGATCTGCGGTTCCTGGATTTGCTCGTCCTCGTGGATGATGCAGAGGCGATCATCATCGCGCAAAGCCATCGCCAACTCGGCCAGCTTGTCGTCCGAAATCCCGGCCCGGAGTTGTCGGTTGAGCGTGTCAATGGCCGACTGCCGCAGCGGATAGCGGTAGACATCCTCGATGGTCTTGCTGAGCTGAGGGCTGTCGAACAGAGTGCCTTTGACGAGGTCGGCGTATCGCTTCAACCGCTCGTAAGTCCGGAAGCGGGCGCCAGAAGGACGCCCCAGTTGCCCGCCAACCGTCTTCTCCTCGGCCACGACGTAGTCCACACCTTTTCTGACCAGCGCGTGATGGTTCTCGAGGCGGGGCAGCGCCGGAGTAGCCGGCGAGCATTCGGCCGATTTCAGAATCTCGAACTGCGACTGGGTGACGTTGTTGCCCTCCTTGTCCACCCAGGCCAGGCTGTCGTTGCCCTCGGCGGTGCGGAGATAAACCAGGACGCCGGGTGGTTTGGCTGCCACAGGCCGGTGCGGACGGGTGGAGAAGACGACTGGCGGCAACTCGGGAACTGTCTTCAAAAGCTCGGGATCGCGGTCGGTCGCGTTCTTCCAAATCTGATAGGCAAATGATGCGAGATCGACTTCCGAGTCGTCGTCACCGTCAAGGATCCCCGCCTTTTCGTGGTAGAGATCGAGCAGCTTCTTCTTCTCGTGCTCGTCCTCGAAGAACGCCTCGTCGGTTCCAACCACTTCCGCGTTCTCGCGGAGCCGCTGCCGCACCCGTGACCGGAGACGGATCAGCTTCTCGACGCCATCCGCAGGCAGGAATGAGTAGCAGAGGATCTTCTCAGACTTTTGGCCGATACGATCCACGCGCCCGGCGCGTTGAATCAGCCGGATGATCGCCCACGGAAGATCGAAGTTCACCACGATGGCGCAATCCTGCAGGTTCTGGCCTTCGGAAAGCACATCGGTTGCAAGCAGCACGCGGAGTTCCTTTTCGGGCGGGACTTTGTCGCGCTTGCGGTTGCTCTCGGGGCTGAACCGCCAGGCGTAGCCTGTGGGGTCTTCATCCTGGCCAGTAACACCCGACAGCATTTTGATGCCGCGCCGCTGAAGCTGCGTTTCCAGATACCGGACCGTATCGGCGAACTGGCTGAAGACGATGACCTTCTCTCGCGGGTGCTTGCGCGTAAGCATAGACACTAGCGCGTCCAGTTTCGTATCGCGCTCGGGCCGCCAGTCCCCGCCCCCCCGAGCACCCGCAAGAGGCTGGCCGCGTCGGCCTCCAGATCGTTGGCCAGGGATTTGACGAACAGATCGGGCCGCAGCCAGTCGAAGCGGCTTTTGAACTGCGTGGCGTATTGACGATAGATGCTGGCAGCCCGTGTCCTGAAGTCCTCGAGCGTCTTCAGGTCGAGTTGGCCTGCATGACCGCCGCAGTCGACCTCTTCGTCGTCGAACAACTCGGCGAACGCGTTCTCCGCATCGACATCTTCGTCGTAATTCCCGGCGTCCAGGAGGCCGGAATCCTGGGTGCCGATGGGCAGTGGAAGGCCGTTCTCGATCGCATGGAGGTAAACATAGTTGCGCAGGATGTGGCGCTGAAGGGATTGCTGGAAGGCCTCGCCGGAGCTTTCGAGCCGTTTGAACAGATTAGTGCGGCAGAAGCCCATCAGGCGTTTTCCGGCCCGTGACAAATCCTGCAACTGCTTCGCCTCGCTGGTCGTCGGCGGTTTGTGCGGTGTGGCGGCAACATAGTTCGCCAGTCCGTAGCGGGGCAGGTTGAGGGCGTTGATCGCCGCCACGACGCCAGGAGCGTAGAGCTTGGCGTACTGGTCGTTCGGGTCGCTCTCGTTGACCTTGAATTTGACTGTCTTCGGCTCACGGACAGGGAAATAGGAACGAGTGCCGTCTTCAAAGGTCAGGAACTTGCGACCGTTCGTCGGGATCGGTGTCGGCATAGTTCTCCTGGATGAAGCTCCGCGTCCGACGCACCATAAACAACCGCATCAACTCGCGCCAGTCATCGGCGTATTCGCTCTTCTCGAATGCCGCCAGCGACCGCAAGGGGCACTGATGCCGCCGCGTAAACTCGGTTTCGCCGAGGTCTTTCAGCAGCCGCTCCGGGCGAATGCCCAGGTCTCCGTCCTCCGGGATGAACAACCGCAGTTGGCTGGACAGGTCGAGGTAGGTCTTGTTGTAGGGCGTGGCCGAGAGCATGATGCAACGGCTCTCGTTCTCCTGGATGTATTCCTGGATGGCGCGGTATCGGCGACCGGCGCGATTGCGGAGATTCTGGCTTTCGTCAATCAGCACGACACGGTAACGGCGCAGATCTGGAAGCTCCCGGATGACCCGCGTGATCGAGAGCACTTTGGCCAGCAGGCGATATTCCGAGACGTAGTCCTCCCACATCTTCACCAGGTTCTTCGGGCAGATGATGAGGGTCTCGGTGAAATGGTCGTCCTGAAAGATCTTGGCGACTGCCGTGGCCATCAGAGTCTTGCCCAAACCAACAACATCACCGATCAACACCCCGTTGCGCTTGTTCGAGATGGTGAGCGGATATCTTAACGGCGGCGATCTGGAAGTCGAAAAGCCTGTGGCCAAACTCTGGTGGGATGCGGAACTCAGACAGTCCTGCCCGCGCCTCCTTGCTCAAGTGGTAGGCGATCTTCAGGTAGATGTGATACGGCGGGATCAACGTCTCCCGTGCCCAGCTCTGCTCCAGGATTTGGATCAGTTCGGCCGAGATGTCCACACACCACCGGTCGTTCCAGCGGTCCTCGAACCACTTTGAGAGCTTCACGCCTGCATCGTGATCCATGATATCCACGTTCAGCTCTCCCTGATACGAAAGACCGGACAGCGTGAGGTTGCTGCTGCCCAGATAGCCCACAATCGGATTGATCGGGTCGGGACGAAAACAGAGGTAGAGCTTGGCGTGCAGCGGATGCCGGAGGAACAACTTCACGGCGACCTTCTTCGCCTTGAGCTGGTTCTCGAGGCGGCGCAATCCGGCTTCGTCGTCGTTCGTGGGAACGCCGAACGTGAGTTGGGCGCGGAATTCCTCAGCCAAGCGCTTCTTCAGCCGGATCGCGGTCTGGTTGTCGAGGTCGCCGTCCTGCTTGACCAGACTCATGAAATCGCGCAGTTCCTCCTGCGGCAGACGTTGCATCCCGACCAGAAGCCGACATTGGTGCCCTGACCCGCCAGGCCACGCCTCGATGAATGAATCGAGCGCCTTCCAGCCGCGCAGGTTGAAGTAGCCGACGCAGAAATCAGACCGCGCCGACAATCGCAGAGTCTGCTCGAGGGCTGGCAGCAGGCTGACCTCGATGTTGTCGAAAATCTTGGGCATGCAGATCGTCCTCTCCTGGAACGCGCCGTGACACGTCCAGAATGCCGCTTTCCACCACAGAAATGAAATCCAAAAACAAGGAACCAAAGATCGGAGCAGCGAGCCCCGCGAGCCCCTGATCGAGAATCGGGAGGGTGATCCTGCTTGTCTGCCGGAGAGCGATCCGTCATTCATGATCCGGCCCGAATCCATGAGGCACTCTTGGGTTCAGCGCAAAAACGATGGCGTTGGTCCGTTTGACACAGGGCTACGTTTGGACCACATTGGGCCCATGAGCGCCATTGCCAAGAGCCGTATCGACCCCGAACTGAAACGCCAAGCTGAAGCCGTTCTGGCAGAGATCGGGTTGAAACCGCGGGCGGCATTGGAGCTTTTCTACAAACAGATCATCAAACGGCGTGCCATCCCGTTCCCGGTCCAGGCGGACAGCCCGGAAGATGACGTCTTGAGCCCTGCGGCTCGCCGGAACACACTGGCTGATGATCTCTAAACGTGAGAACTGTCCCGCAACCTGGCGAGGTTTGGTTTGTCGACTTGGGCATGGTTGGCAAACCGCGTCATGTCCTCGTTTTGGCCGCTCAAACTGATGCCCGACTGGCACTGGCCAGCGTGGTCTTGATCACCAAACAGTTTGCGGACACACCTTACGAAGTCACATTGCCCCGCGTGCCGTGGTTGCGGGAGCAGAGCTACATCAATGTCCAGAGCATCCAACCGGTGAAATTCACCGAATTCGTTCGCCTGGTTCCGGGAAAGCTCGATGCGCACGTCCTAGACGAGGTGGAATCCGCGCTCAAACGCTGGTTGACGCTCTGAGGACACAGAGGAAACGACATCAGAGAAGCCTGGAGACCGAGACACGGATTCCCGGGCTGGCCCACTCCTGATTCGACATGCGATGCCGCCCGCGGCATACTCGGGCTCGCATGAAATCGATGACGGGGTACGGTCGCGGCGAGGCGAATCGTGACGGATGCAAGGTGACGGTCGAGATCGGTGCGGTCAACCGGCGCCAAGCCGAGGTCGCCCTGCGTCTGCCGCCCGAGCTCGAACCACTCGAACCGCGCATCCGGGAGGAGATCAACCGGCGCGTTGCGCGGGGCCGGCTCCAGGTGCGTCTGAGCCTCCATCGCAGTGCCGGGCGATGGGCGGCAGCCGTTCGGCTGAACCGGCCTTTGGCAAAGGCCTACGCGCGCGCCCTTGATCGATTGGCCCGCGAACTCAGACTCGATGAGCCCGTGAGCCTGCAAGCCCTCCTGCGCATCCCGGGCGTTGTCCAGTCCGCGGATGCGGACGCGGATCCTGAGACATTCTGGTCTCCAGTCGAGGCTGCGCTCGACAAAGCCCTCGCCGGTCTGGACCGGATGCGCCAGCGCGAAGGCGCACACCTGGCAAAGGACCTCAAGACACGAGTCGCGGGGCTGCGGCGGCTGGCGGACGACATCGCCCGGCAAGCCCCCGGGGTCGCCGAGCGCTACCGCGAGCAATTGCTGGCCCGCATCCGGCAGGCCAAGATCGAGTTGGCGCCCGACGACGACCGACTGCTGAAGGAAGTGGTGCTGTTCGCGGATCGGTCCGACATCACGGAGGAACTCACCCGCTTGCAGAGCCACTTCCAGCAGTTCGACGATTGCCTCAAAAGCGCCGAGCCCGTCGGACGCACACTCGATTTCCTGGCTCAGGAAATGAACCGCGAGGTCAACACCATCGGATCCAAGGCCAACGACAGCCGGATCTGCCAGGCCGTCGTGCGGATGAAAGCCGAACTCGAAAAAGTCCGCGAGCAAGTCCAAAACGTGGAATGACCGCCCCGTCCCTGCCCATCGTGCTGTTGATCTCTGCCCCTTCCGGCGGCGGCAAGACAACCGTCTGCACCCACCTGCTCGCCGCCACCCCCGGCCTCGCACGCGCCATCACCTGCACCACCCGTCAGCCGCGTCCAGGAGAACGCGACGGGATCGACTACCACTTTCTGGACCCGGACACGTTCGCGCGCCGGGTTGCCGCAGGCGAGTTCCTCGAACACGCCACCGTTTACGGACACAGGTACGGCACCCTGAAAGCCGAGTTGTTCGACCGGTTGCGAGCCGGCCAGGACGTGCTGCTCAACATCGACGTCCAAGGCGCGGCGTCCGTCCGCGCACACGCAGCCGGCGATCCCTCTCTGGGCGCGGCTCTTGTGACCGTGTTCCTCGCGCCTCCGACACTCGACACCCTCGCGCAACGCCTGCGCCAGCGCGGCCAGGACGAGGAATCGGTGATCGAGCACAGGCTTGCCGTCGCCCGCACGGAGATCCTGCACTGGCGCCACTATGATTACTTGGTTCTCAGCGGGACCATGGCCGATGACCTGCAGCGGATCCAAGCCATCTACACCGCGGAAAAGCTGCGCCGCCACAGATCAGGCTGGGTCCCGGACGAACAGGCCTTGGGAACATGAACCAAGAACGTTCAACGCCCATTCGTTGGACGTTGAGCGTTGAACGTTCCTTTTGAGGGTTTTGTTGTTTACCAATGGTCTGCGCAGGCAGTTCACGGAGAGCCACCTGTTCCTTTTTGGACTGCTCAGGGGCCATGAACTTGTACCGCCGGCTTTCCAGCCGGCAACGGTCTCTGTCTCGGACACTGTCAGCGAGGCCGACAAGAATGTCGGCGGTACACCCGGTTCCTGCGGAGTCCGTGCCGGCTACTCGGGCACCTGGGCGGCAATGTGTTCGCCGATAGCCAGGGAGGCGGTGGCTGCGGGACTGGGAGCGTTGAGCACGTGCAGCGCATTCGTCCGCATGACGAGATGGAAATCCTGCACCAGAGCGCCGTCGGGCGTCATGGCCTGCGCGCGCACGCCCGCGCCGCCCGGCGCCAGGTCGTCCGCCCGCATCTCCGGCACCAGCCTGCGCAACGACCGACAGAACTGCTCCCGGCTGAGGGATTGGGCCAACTCGGTCCGCACCATCGCGGGGTATCGGCGCAGAAAACGCCACAAACCCGGGAAGCTCAGCGCATCGACGATGTCGGTCAGGTTCACGTCGTCAGACGATAGCCCTCGCGCGCGAAGGCCAGCACGGCATTCGGCCCCGCTTCGATTCCGCCGTGGATGAGCCGTGTGAAATGCACGCCCAGGAAAGGAAAGCTCGGATCGGGCACCGGGTAGATCAAGTGGCGCACCAGGTGCTGGCGCTCCGGCCTCAGCTTGTAGTACTCCCCGCGGAAGGGGACGATGCGCACCTCGCGACGTTCGCCGGCCAGTTCGGCGACGCGATCGGAGTGGAGGCCCGCACAGTTGATCAGAAAGTCGCCGCTGAACTCGCCTGCGGTTGTGATTGCGCCCCAACCTCTCGCCCGCGATTCGAGGCGAAGCACCCGCGCGTTGGTCGCCACACGCCCGCCGCGTTCCTGCACGCGTGCGGCAAGCCGGGCGCAGACAGCGTGGTAATCAACGATCCCTTCCTCCGGCACCTGGGCGGCAGCGATGCCGCCCACATGCGGCTCGATCCGGCGCATCGCGTCGGCCTCGAGCCGGCGGAGGCCCTGGAGCCCGTTGGCCGCACCCCGCCGCAATAGCTCATCGAGTCGGGGCAGTTCCTCGGGTTGGGTGGCGACGACCAGTTTGCCGCAGATTTCGTGGGGAATGTTCTCGGCGCGACAGAACGCCACCATCTGCCGAATGCCGGCGACGGCCAGACGCGCTTTCTCCGATCCAGGCTGATAATAGAGGCCCGCGTGCAGCACGCCGCTGTTGTGACTGCTCTGGTGCGCGCCGACCACCGCCTCCTTCTCGATCAATGTGAGCGCCCGCCTCGGGTGACGTTCCAGCAGACGGTACGCCGTCGCCAAACCCACCAAACCGCCGCCGATCATCAGAATCGAACGCATTGGACGTGATCAGACCTCAGCGCACAACGCGCCTGCGCCTGGAGCGCCCCGGTCACCCGCACGCGCGAGCAGGCGGCATCATCGGGCCTGACCCGAGCCTGGCAAGCCCCGTTTCGCCCCGCCGAATCGACCCGGCGGATTTGTCTCTTGTCAGTGGGTCCACAGGCCCTAGATTGCATGCATGAATCGTCTGGCGCAGTTTGGCGCAGTCTTCCTGCTGGCAACGGCGAACTCGCTCGCACAGGTGACGGTCGAGACCGTCTTCGAGCACGAGCAGTACCTGGCCAGCGAACCGTTGCGAGTCGGAATCCGGATCACCAACTTCTCCGGACAGACGCTGCGCATGGGCGACACCCCCGACTGGCTTGACCTGCTCATCGAATCGGAGCGCGGCGAGTTGGCCCTGCAGAACTCGCCCCCGCCGATCATCGAGCCATTCGAAATCCCCTCGTCTTCCCGCGCCACACGGTGGGTCGATCTCGTCCCTCACTTCGACGTGGGGCGGATCGGCCAGTACAAGGTCACTCCCACAGTCCGCGTCGCCGACCTGGGACAGGAGGTCATCGGCAAGGCCGCCACCGTCAGCATCACCGGCGGAGCGAGGATATGGGAACAGGAGTTTGGCGTTCGCTGCATCGAGGGCGATGCCCCTGGCGCGCTCGAAGTCCGACGCTACGCTCTCATTCAGGCGATGAACCAGAAACGGGTCGCGCTCTATGTCCGCGTCGCCGACCAGGCGGATGTCCGGGTCTTTGGTGTCCTGCCGGTCGGCCCGGTGCTCGCGTTCAGCCGTCCCGAGGTTCAGGTGGATGGTGCCAGCCAACTCCACGTCCTCTCGCAGACCAGCGCGCGCCTCTTCACCTATTGCGTCGTCTCGCCCAACGGCGAACTGACGGTTCGACAGATCCACCGCTACACGGACGGCCGCCCGGCCTTGCGGGCCAAGGAGGACGGCAGCGTGGCCGTCCAAGGCGGACGCCGTCAGGTCACTCCCTCGGATGTCCCTGCCCCCGAGCGCAAGCCAGAACCCGCGATCGAGCCGCCACCGACCCTGCCACCGCCCGCCACCACGACAACACCCCCCGTGCCGAGTCCCAAGGAATCGAAGAAGAACAAAAAAGCGGCGAAGAAATAGTCTTCCTGGGCTTGCTCTCTATTCGGTGAGGTCTTTGAGGGATGTCACCCGCGGCTGCATGCGTTTGAGGATGGGGAGGGCACGGGCGATGGCGTTCTGCTCGGTCTGCCCGAAGAATGTCTCCAACTCGATTCGCACGGCGGCGACGGGATCGCCGTTGCGATCGTGGAGGGGCATTGTCACGATCGCCCGGCGATTGCCCTTGCCATAGAGGACGGTGTTGTCGTCGATGCACTGTCGTTCGTAGGGGTTGCCGGGCAGGCCTTCTTCCGCCGGGCGACTGCTGGCCACCACATGCAGATCGGGGCGCCGGCTGGTGGTTGACACAATGCGCAGACCCAGCAGGCGCGGATACCTGGCCAGGGCGTCACGGACGAGCCCCTTGGCCAGAGGTTCCCGCGGGGTGTACTCGAGACGGAGGTCGCTGAAGTAACTGACCGAATCGGATTTCGTCCAGAGGGCAATCTTGCCCTCCGCAAAGGTCGGGTCCGTGATCTCCGGGATCGGCTCCTGCCCGTCAAGTTGGAGGCGAACGCGGTTGCCTTTGCATTCGACGACCAACTCGTGCCACACGCCTCCGCTGACCTCGATCTCCGGGCCAATCGGCCTGTCGCGCACGCCGTTGTAAACCCGATAGAACCGAAAGGTCCGCCCGAGGGTACTGGCCCGAACAACGTAGTAGTTGCGCTCGTCCTGGAGACGGAACGCCACACCCGCCATCTGCTCGACGGCGCCCCCGACGGTCTTGAACCGCACCGACAACTTGAAATCCCGGAACACCTCGTCGTCGTAAATGAGCATTGGAAACCGCTCGTCCGTGGGGTCGCGAGAGAGTTGGGCGATCACCGGAACCTTGCGCGTTGAAGCCGCCTCGCGCGTCAGGGGCGCAAATGTCACAGGGACATCGTCCAGGAGGACCTTCCATTCGCCGGGCTGGCCGGCGCCGCAGAGAGCGCTGCGAAACCCCGGCGGCGCCTCGTTCGGTGTCGCGGCAGTCAGGTCAAAGGTCTTTTCCGCCGCCAGGCCCGATCCAGCCCAGGCCAATACCCAGCACAATCCCGCAGCGCGGCAGAGCCGCGACCAAAACGACGGGTGACTCGTGCGTCTCTGGTGCCGACGAATGCCCAGGTGGCCGCGCTGCGCCGGCGCTGCTGCGCAGCGCTGGGCGGCCCCAGAGAACGAGCGAGTGACCGGCCTGGGAGCGGGAGAATCCTCGCTCAAGTGCTCGAAGCGAATAAATGGCAACACTGATGCGATCCCGTCGTTCATGGACACCCAACGTAGCAGACGCGCCGCAAGGCTCAAGCGCGCACGTTCCAACTTTACTTTTGCCCCCCACTTGAGTCACGGTGGCCGCCATGGCGAGCAACGTGCGAAGGATCTGGTTAGTGGCCCTGGTCCTGTTTTTGGCCGGATGCGCTACCAACGAAATCAGCAACCTGTCGCCCCGGGTACTGCGACGCAACCCTGAGGGTCTTTACACCCTCGAAGCGCGCTGGGACAGCAACTGGCGCGCTGTCCGCGGCGACACCATGACACCGTTTGTTGTCATCGGCTCCGAATTCCATCCCATGCAGCGCTCGGCGGTGAACGCCGACTGCTGGCAGGCCTTGATCCCGGTGCCGCCAGGCCAGCGGTTCGTCAATTACCGGTTCAAGTTCGACTACGAGAAGGCCGGGTTCGGACGCAACCACCCGGACAGCAAACGCTCCCGCTTTTACCAACTGGAAATCGCGGATTGATCTTTCCGCTCCTGCGTCGCGGAAAGAAACGGCCACGCTGCGCGGGGCTCGATCAGGAGCGACACCATGTTGGTGGAGGCTCCCTGGCAAGACCTTAGAATCCTTGACCCCTTCGACGGAACACACAAACTTGACTTGTTTACAGCACATTCCACCGGTCAAGGGTTTTAGCGAGGCTTCGCCTCAGACCAGCGAGGCGTGAGAGCGGCTCGTGGCCACTGGGTGTCCACCACGATCACCGCCAGTCGACGCCTCGCTAAGGGGCGCCGCTGCGCGGCGCAAAAACTTGATTCATTTACTACAGATTTCAAACGAGGAGTAATTCTAGCGAGGCGCCCGGCGCGGACGGTCCGCGCGCATCACACGGAGCGAATGGCCGCGCCCATTCTCGAAGGGCTCCACCCGCGCCGTCACTTCCAAAACCGGATACCGCACGGTGGCCAATCCGTACGTCTTGTAGGTCCGCGCGAACAACTCGGTCTCGATCATGCCCGTCCAATCCGCCAGGGTCAGGAACTTCATCGGCTCGCCGCCGGCCTGATGGTGCACCCGATCTTCGATCACCAGCCCGCAAACCGTGATTTCCTGCCCCACGAACTGGCCCGCGCGCGTGACGGGACAGTAGGTGTCCCACGCGATGTCCGCATACAACTCGAGCGGATGACCGCTGGCGGGAAAACCAAGCAACTCAGCTTCCCAGCGCAAGCGTTGCTGCCGGTCCGGCTCGGTCAACGCCGGCAGCCGTCCGACCGCAGCGGATTCACCCGCCGCTCCGTCGAGACCCGGATCGACACCGGCGGGCAGATGGCCGGCCGCGGGGGGCAACAGCCAACACTGTCCCGTCGTGCCCTCGGCGCCCCAGCGCTGGTGGACACGCTGGATCTCCCAGAACTGCGCGCACCGGCTTTGGCCGAAACCGTCCAACGCACCGGCCTTCGAGAGCGTCTCCATCTCCTCGATCCCCGGTTGAACGCGCAGATAGAAATCGGTCAGCGATGCGTATTCGCCATGCCCGCGCTCGGCCAGAATGCGCTCCTTGGTCGGGCGGTCAGCGACTGGATCTGCGGTAATCGGCACGCGGATGGCCCGGACCGGAAACGCTCGAACGCCCCGAAGCGGAGCCGGCGGCTTCGGCCGGCGAGGCGGCACTGTCGATGACCCGAAAGTCCGGTCCAGGCTCGTTCACCCAGGGCGGCGATCAGCGGAATGCCCAGCCGGTGGCACTCGAGCACGTAGACCAGCGGACGGTAGAACCCCTTGCCGTGCGTCAGTACCGCGGCCATGAACTCCGCCGGAAAGTACCGCTTGAGCCACGCGCTCTGGTAAGCCTCGACGCCGTACGCGGTGCTGTGCGCCTTGCAGAAGGCATACCCGTGAAACCCGGTCACGACCTGCCACACACGCGCAATCTCCTCGTCCGTCCGTCCGCGCTGACGCGCCGCCGCGGCAAACTCGGGGGCGATCTGCCTCGACCACACGCGCGTTGTCCTTGACCAGTGCGCGCCGGAGCAGATCCGCCCGCCCCCCAGGCAAGCCGGCAAACGCCTCGCAGATCTGCAGAATGTGCTCCTCGTAAACCACCAAGCCAAACGTGCTCCGCAGGCAGTCCTCGATGGTTGGATGCGGGTAAAGAACCGGGCTCAGCCCCTGATACCGGCGGGTGAACTCGCGTTTCTTGTCCTCGTTGGCCGCGCCCGGACGGATGACACTCACGATCGCAATCAGAGTGTCGATGTCCCGCACGTCGCACATCCGGCACAGGGACGTCATCGCCGGGGACTCGATGTGATGCACTCCGCGCGCCTGGCCGCTCGAAATGAGTTCCCAAACCTCGGGATCATCGAAACCAGGCTCGGGTTGGTCGCTTGCGAACAGCAGGCCGTTCCCGGGATCGCACGATGGTTCATCGGACGTGATTGTGAACCGTTGCAGGTCCACGCCGACCCGGCGTTCGCGGAGCATTGCCTTGACATCGCGCATCACCGCCAGGCCGCCTTGGGCCAGAATGTCCATCTTGACCAGGCCGATCGCTTCGACGGCATCCATGTCGAACTGGGTTGTGGGATACCCCTTCTGCGAGATGAACGTGGCGGTGAGTTCGGTCATCGACTGCCTCGAGAGCACGATGCCACACGGGTGCATCTTGGGGTAACGCGGCACGCCATCCAGGAACTCGGCCATGCCCAGTGCGGTGGCAAACGGTTCTTCGTCCAGAGGCAGGTCACGGCACTCGGGGCTGGCCCGCAACAGCTCGGCGAGGTGTCCGGACGGCGGCGGGCGGGATCCGCGGTCAAGGTCAGGCGACGCCGGCCACCCGGCCCCGAAACTCCACGGGAAATGTTCGGTGAAACGACGCACCTCGCGCTCCGCAACCCCAAACACCTTCGCCACCTCGGCAAACGCGCTGCGGGCCTGGAAGGTCGAGAACCCGCCCACCACCGCGCAGTGGTCGCGTCCATACTTGGCGAACAGAAGATCAACGACGTCATCTTTGCGGTCGTGGGGAAAATCGATGTCGATGTCGGGCAGCTTGCTCAACGCCATCCGCTCGACATTCAGGAACCGGCGGAAATAGAGGTCGAAGCGGATCGGGCAGACCCCGCTGATCCCGAGGCAGTAGCAGATCAGCGAATCGGCGGCGCTGCCGCGGGTGATCCACTCGATCCCCTGCTCCCGGCACGACCGCAACAGGTCCCACACCACGAGGAAGTACTCCTCGTAACCGACGCCGGCGATCATCGCCAACTCCTCCTCCACTTGGGGCATCAGTCGGCGGATCTTCGCCGCCGGATAACGCCCTTCGAGCCCGCGCCGGACCAGCCGACGCAGAAACTGACGCGGCGTCGAGCCGTCGGGCGGTCTGAAATCGGGGAACTGCGGCTGCCCCAGACGGAAGCCAAAGTGACAGCGGTCGACCAACTCGCGGGTGGCAGCGGCCAACTCCGGCCAGCGCCCGAACACAGCCGCCAATCCGTCCGGGGCACGGAAATGATACTGCCCCGCGGCCAGTTTCGCCGGGTGCGGCTGTCGGAGCAGTGTCCGGGTGCGAATGCTCTGCACGACGTCAAACTCGCGTCGCCCACCCGGGGCAGCGTAGTGAACCGGCACAAGAGGCACGACTGGAGGACCGCTCGGATCAAGAGCATACCGCCGCAACTCGCCGCGTGTCCGAATGGCGCGGTAGAAACGCCCTGGAAACAACCGGGAAAACCCTGCGTCCGGCGAAACAGCCAGCAGGCCCTCCGTGCACCGGGAAGCCAGCCCGGACATCGTCAGTGCCGGCGCCGCAGCCCGCTGCGGCGCATCCGTCCCGTCGTCCCGGCACGCGGCAGGCCCCATTGGCGCAAGGTCGGAGATCAGCCGGCATAAGTTTGCATACCCGGTGGGGCTTTCGACGTAGAGCCAGAGCGGTTGCCCCCCGCACCGAATCTCCGCCCCCAGAATCGGCTTGATCCCGAACGCCTCGGCGGCCATGGCGAACTCGACCGCCCCATGCAGATTTCCTTGATCACAAAGACCAACCGCGGGAAAGCCGTTCGCCCGCGCCAAATCGACGATGGCCTGGGGCGACAGCGTCGAGTTGAGAAACGAATAGTGACTGCGCACCACCAGCGGGATCGGCGCTAGAATCCTCGAAACCCCAGACATGTTGCGATTAAGTCAAGTTTGGCCTTCACCCCTATCCCTTTTGTTTCGCAAGGATTCTCTGGCGCCGCTCAACAGCCCGTCAATGACCGATCGCGGGGAAGGATTGCCTCGAATCCCAAGCCCGACTATACACAGCGCCGGTAGTTGCGCCGGGTGAGGGCACGCGTCTTGCAACATTGCAGACCGGGTTCCCTGACAACGCCGACCTGTCCACCGCAGTCTTGGCGGAGGTGGCGGCTTTCCCTCCGCCCTTCGAGCGTCGGCGGACAAGTCGGCAGGCAGGCCCGACCTGGCGCTGCATTGTTCATGTCGTTCTCTAGAGCAAGTCTCCTTTTGAAATCTGTAGCCAATGAGTCAAGTTCTTGCGTCGCGCAGCGGCGCCACTCATCGGGGCGTCGGCTGCCGGCAATCCGGGGAAGGCCAAGCGCCGACGATCTGGCAACACACCTCGTAGGTCCGAGAGGCGGCTCGCGAGCGTTTTGGGCGCTGGCTGCGGCCTTGCTGGCCCTCGCTCTCCCGGGTTGCCGCCAGGCCGCCGAACCCACCGGCGCCCCGGCTTCCGTGATCGAAGGGATGAACCGTGGAGTGAGTCTGATGGGGCAGTATCTCTACGACGACGCGGCCAAGGCGTTCGAGGAGGTGCTGGCGGTCGCTCCCGACCTCGCCGATGCGCGCATGAACCTGGCGATCGCCCTCTTCAACCGCAATCGGAAGGAAGACCTCGCTGCGGCGGAAGAACTGCTCGCCCGTGTCCTCGACGCAGAGCCGGGAAACGTGCGCGCGCTCTATTTCCAGGCTATTCTCCTCCAACACGCCGGCAAGGCCGAGGCCGCCATCCCCTGCCTGGTCCGGGTCGTCGAACAGCGGCCGGACGACGGGGCTGCCTGGTACTTGCTGGCGCTCTGCAAACAGCGGATCGGGCAGCCCGCCGAAGAGGAGTTCCTGCGTGCCGTGCGGCATCGTCCCTACCTGTACAGCGCCTATTATCAACTCTACCAAACAGCCCTGCGCGCCGACCAGAACGCCAAGGCGCAAGAATACTTGGCGATGTTCAAGACGCTGCGCGCAAGCCCGCTGGGCGAGTCCATCGAACTGCCTCAGTACAATCAGATGGGCGACCTGGCGTTGGCGCGCCCCCTGCCGACCGCTTCCCGACCGCCCATCACCCAGAACGCCTACAACCTCAGACCGGCGGCGACCCTCTTGACGTGGTCTGCCCCGGCACCCGCCGAAACGGGCGCGATGGCCCCAGGCGCCAGCGCCGCAGCCGTTGGCGATCTGGACAGCGATGGCCGCCCAGATCTCATCGTGCCCCTCGGTCCGCCCGGCGGCCTGGCGCTGCTGCGCCAAACCGCTGAGGGGGGGTTCGTCGACACCACAGCCGGTTCGGGTCTCGAAGCCCTCGCCCACGCCCATCCGCTGACCTGCGCCCTTGGCGACTTCGACAATGACGACATCCCCGATGTCTGCCTCATCCATGCCGACGCGACCCGCCTCTTCAAAGGAAAGGGCGACGGCACTTTCATCGACGTGACCCAGCAAGCCGGTCTGGGCGAGTCGTCCGCGGGCCATCGCAGTGGGCTTTTCCTGGACGCCGACCACGATGGCGACCTGGACCTGTTTATCTGCCGCACGGGCCCCGATCAGCTCTGGAACAATAACGGCGACGGCGCCTTCACCAACATCGCCCAGCAGGCAGCCCTGGCCAACGCCGACAGCCGATCCGCACTCGTGCTCCCGGGCGACATCGATCAGGACCGCGACATGGACCTGGTCGTCCTGCGCGAAGGCGGTCCGGCGGCCTTGTTCCTCAACGAATTGCTCGGACATTACCGGCCAGCCGACCTGCCCGAGCCGCGCCTCTGCGGCGAGGCAGGCGGTGTGTTGCAGGATTTCAATGGCGACGGTCTGTTGGATCTGCTGGCGCTGGGCGGCGAGCCTCGGACCCTGCAACTGCGCCTTGGCGACGGACGCGGGCATTTCACGCTCGATGAGCCTTTCGTCCGAAGCGCGCAAGCCATCGAGTCGTGGGGCCCGCTCCACGGCATCCGCGTCGCTGACCTCGATCTGGACGGCGACCTCGATGTCGTCTGCGCCGGATCGGAAGTGCACCTGTTGCTCAACGACGGGCAGGGACGAGTCGTGCTCCGTCCGCAGGTCTGGCGGCCTGCGCCCGGCACGGCGCTCGCCGGGCTGGACGTTGCGGATCTGACGGGCGATTTCGTGCCGGATCTCATCCTGGTGGAACGAAGCGCCACCCACCGCCTGCTGCTGGCCGCAGGCGAACTTGTGCCGCCCTCAACGGCGCTGGCCCTGCAACCCAGCGGGATTCGCACTCGCGACGGGCGCACGCGCAGCCCGGCCAGCGGCTTTGGCGCGCGTGTGACCGTGCGCGCCGGCCTGCGCGAGCAGCGCTGGCTTCACACCGGACAATCGGGCGGCATCCACCAGTCCGCGCTGCCTGGTCCTGGTCGGTCTGGGAGGCGCGAGCAAAGCGGATTACGTCGACCTGCTCTGGCCTGACGGGGTCGCGCAGGCCGAGTTGGGCCTGGTCGCAGGCCAGGTCCACAAGGTGTCCGAAATCCAGCGCAAGATCTCGAGTTGCCCGGTGCTCTTCGCCTGGAACGGCACGCGGTTCGAGTTCATCACCGACTTTGCGGGTGTGGGCGGCCTTGGGTATTTCTCAGCGCCGGGGGTCTCGGCTCCGCCCCAGGTGATCGAGCACGTGAAGATCGAGCACCGCCAACTCCGCGCCCGCGACGGACGTTACGCATTGCGCGTGACGGAGCCGATGGAAGAGAGCGCCTACATTGACCGGCTCGAGTTGCTGGCGGTTGACCATGCGCCCGAGCACCCGGTGTTTCCGGACGAACGACTCGCCATCAGCGGGCCGCCCCCGACGCACGCCTTGCTGGTGGTCGACCGTCCTGTGTTCCCGACTCGAGCGCGCGCGTTGGCTCCTGACGCGGACACTCGATACGAGGTTCAGGACGAGCAGGAACGCGCTTGCGCAGATCGCATCGCGCGCGTGGACCGCATCTACGCCTACGATCCGCCTCTGGACCGGCGCTACATCGGCTTCTGCCGACCCCATGCGCTCGAACTGGATTTCGGCGATGGCCTGGCCGCTTTCGGCGAGAAAGACCCGGTCTTTCTCTTCATCAACGGCTTCATCGAGTACCCGTACTCGCAAACCGTTTATGCCGCCAGCCAATCCTGCCTCGCCTGGGAACCCATCCGGGTCGATCGCCAAGAGACCGATGGCGAGTGGCACACGATCGTGCCCGACGGCGGCGCGCCGGGCGGCATGGGACGCATGATGACAATCGACCTGACAGGCCAACTGCGCCCGGACACCCGCAAGCTGCGCTTCACCACGAACCTCGAGATCTTCTATGACCAGGTGTTCGTCGCGGGTCTGGCGCGCCTCGAAAGCGTCCATACCCACGCCGTCCCGCTCGAAGCCGCATCGCTGCGTCCGGTCGGGTTCGCGCGCGAGTACTCACCCGACGGCCAACTGCCTCTCCTCTACGACTACGACCTGTCGGACGCCACCGCAACGTTCCACACCCTGAAGGGGGCATACACCCGTTACGGCGACGTGCGGGAGTTGTTGACCGAGTTCGACGACCGCTATGTGCTTGTTGGGCCCGGCGACGAAATCGCGGTCGAGTTCGACGCAACAAGCGTCCCCGGGCCAGCGCCCGGCCGGGTGCGCAGCTTCATCCTGGTCTCACACGCCTACTGCAAGGACATGGACCTTTACACGGCAACGCCCCAAACGCTCGAACCGCTGCCGTTTCGCGATATGAGCCGCTATCCGTATCCTGCAACAGAGCGCTACCCCACAGGGGCAATCCACCAGGCTTTCCTGAAAACGTACAACACGCGCCTGGTTGAATAAGCTAGCGCGGCGTCGACAGCCGGTGATCGTGGTGAACACCCGGCGGCTACAAACCGCTCACACCCCTCGCCGGTCTGAGGCGCAGCCTCGCTAACTCTTGAGGAAGCTCTTCAACATCCAGACTGTCTTCTGGTGCAGGGTGATACGCTCGATCATCAGATCCTGGCTCTCGGGGTCGTTTGCCTCCCCGGCCAGATCGCGCGCCTGGGCAGCGTCCGCCAGGAGCTTCTCGTTCGCATCGAGCAGCGCACGCACATACGCTTCTTCGCCCAGAGGAGACGCGAACTCCTTCATCTGGGCCGTTTCTGCGAACTTGCCCAGACCGCCGATGGCGTAGACGCCCAGGGCGCGAACGCGCTCGGCTATCTCGTCGATGGCGATGAAAAGCTCTTCGTACTGAGTCTGGAAGGCGGTGTGCAGCGCAAAGAAGGCGGGTCCCTCGACATTCCAGTGCGCCAGATGCGTCAACGCCATCAGGGCGTAGGAATCGGCCAGAACCTGGTTCAGGCTCGTGGCCAGGCGCGCTGTGTTCGGTGCAATTGCAGTTTTTTGGTTCTTCATAAAGAGTGATGTCGTTAAGTTGAGCCAATAATTAGCCTGAGCCGCGGCTGGCGTCAAATCCGACGCGTCCCAGTCAGGGCATAACGGACGCAAAGAAACCGGCCACACCCCAGAAGCAGCCACGCGGACAACAGAATCAACAGCCCGTTCTCGGCCAGTTTCCGGCAGATAAACACCTCACCGGTCCCACAACCGCAATCGAACTTGACGGTGCAGAAGGGAATGGCCAGGTCGGCCTGCAACGCCACGGCGCGTTGAAGCACCACCCACGTGAACGGCACCAGCATCATCAGCAGCATGAGCGCCGATCCACGGACCGCCACCCCAGCCAGCAGCAGCAGGCCGCAGAACACCTCGAACCACGGCAAGGCGGCGGCGACCGCGTTGAGCACGAGCGGCTGTTGCGTCAATCCGTATTCCCGCACCATCTTCAGGAAATCGACCGGATCGAGCGCCTTGTTGAGGCCCGTGTAAACGAACATGGCGCCCAGCAGCCACCGCGCCAGCACGGCCCCCAGTTCGAGCGCCTTTTCCCTCCCGGCTGACGGTTCGGTGCTCATGGCGTGGCGTGACGCAGCACACCGCTGTTGCGCTCGCCGATCTCGACCGGCAGGCCGTTGGTCTCCCATTCGCTCATCCCGCCGCCGAACACGAACAGGCGTTCCTTCGGTATGCCGACCCCTGCCAGGGTGCGCGCCGCGAACTCGCTGTCTTCGCAGTCTCCCCCGCTGCAATAGATGACGATCTGTTCAGCCATTTGACAAACCGGAAGAATCGTCTCGATGTGCCTTTCGGCTCGATAATGATCGAACTGATACGCGCCCGGCACATGCCCGTCCTGGTAGTTCTGGTCGTCGCGAGCATCGATGAACACCACCAATTGCGACGCGTGCCGCGGATCGCGGAAAAGGTCCACCGCTTGCTCCAAGTAGGCCAACTGCAAGCCCTCGGCTTGCAGCCGCTCGGCCAGTTGTCGCTCGGGCGAAACCGCAGCTTGGTTCGTGTTTCCCGTGCCTGACTCGGTCGAACCCGCCGTCGGCGTCGCCGGAGACGCCACGGGGGCAACGGGAAAGTAATCCCGCGCAAGCACGAGGCCTCGAGGAGACAGGCCGTTGACGACAAAGGCCAACACGACGCCCGCCACCGCCACCAGAGCGCCCTCGACCAGAATCTCCTTGGTCGCAGTCTTCACACCCGGGGCGGCGATTCGGATCATGTCGTGGTTCAAAGCCAGTCGGTTCCTCGATCTTCAGGCCGAGCGCCTGCGACTCCCATCGCTGCACGACCCAGTTGGGCATGGCCCGCATGTCCCCGGCTCATGGGCTGCCAGAAGCGGATGGCAGCGCGCGCTCGCCGACTTGGCTCGGCGCGGGCGCCACCACAGAGGCTGGGCGCTTCACAAGCCGGACCGGCACCCGGATCAGCGGGTACTTGGGATGATTCGACTTTACGCTCAGCTCGACCTCATCGTCCGGGTCAATGGTGAATCCCGCCGGAAAACTCGCCGTCAATGTGAAGTACCGTCCGGGCTGAATTTCCTTGACCTTCACCTCGACTCCCTGGGCGTTCGCCGACGGCTCGGTGAGGACCAGTGCGTTGGTGCCGTTATTCCGAATCGAAATGCTGTAAGGCATCGCGCTGGACAGCGGCACCCTCGGCAGATGGATCAACGCAGGCATCACCATCACCGCCTGCTGGACGCTCGCCCAGACGCTCACCCCGACGGTCGGATGGTTGGTCGACGAAGTCTTCACGGTAATGGTCCCCGCGGCGTTCGGACCCGACAGCGGCGGCACCGTGCTCACCACCAACTCGTACGCCAGGCCTGGCTCGACCGTTTTCAACTCCGCCGCAAAAGCGGGGTTGCTGCTCACCGGCGAAGAGAGCGTCAGCGGTTCCCCGGTGTTGTTGCGGATGCGGACGGTCGTCGACTTGGAAGGCGCCTCCGACGTGACGTTCAGCACGGCGAACTGAGGCGTCACCTCGAACGGTTTCCAGACTGTGGCCTTCACTTGCAGGATCACCGTGGGCTGCTTCGGGTCGTTGCAGGTCACGGTAATCGGCTTGACAACCGGGCCGTTGAAATTGCCGCTGTTGAACTGGATCGGGATGCTGCCCGTCTGGCCCGGTTCCACTCGCCGACTCCAATTGCCGGTCGTCGTGCAACCGCACGAGGCTCGCACGTCGCTGATCTCCAGCACCCCGTCGCCGATGTTCGTAAACACATAGGTGTGCTTGACCACCTCGCCGCCCGCCAGCCTCCCTGCGTCGAAGACGGGCGCCGCGAACTGGATTCTGGGCCCGCTTTGGCTGTCCGCACGATCCGCAACCGGCGCCGAGAGCAGAACCGGCGTTCGCCGTGCGGCGGCCGCGGGCGACACGGGACGCGGCCTGGCAGTCGGGATTGGAGGGGGCGACGGTCTCACAGGCTCATCCGCGGCGTGGACAACGAACGCGGCAAGCAACGCCAGCGCGCCAAGCCGCAAGGGACCCGGACCGCGCCGAACCGCTCGGCCGGAAACTCGATCGCAGCCAAGCGGGTTGGATGGCCGTTTGTCGCCTGCCGCCGACCCTGATTCGAGGCGTCGACCGTCATCGTGCTGCTTGCTCATGTGCTTGTCGGTCAGGCAGGCGCCCCTCGGCGTCCGCACCGGAATGGACATGGCCAACAGGATGGCGGCGAACGATTTCGCCGTCAAGTTTGCCGAGGACCTTTGCAGTCATTCTCATTGTGACGTGCAGGTAGGGCGACCACTCCGTGGGCGCCGCACCTCGGCATGGACTTGGCGGCGGTCAGGGGACTGACCGCCCTGCCTGCGATCGTCGTGGGCAGGTCCAACTGAGAACTGCTTGGACCTTTGGCTGTCGCCGCCCGCGGTCAAGCGGCGCGGCCCAGAATGGCATCGAGATCGTCCTGGGCCTTGGCAGCGATCGGCTTCAAGTTGAACTTGTCGACCAGCACCTGCAACACGGCGGGCGTGATGAACGCCGGCAGAGACGGTCCAATGCGGATGTTGCGGATTCCGAGGTACAGGAGCGTGAGGAGAATGGCGACCGCCTTCTGCTCGAACCACGAGAGAATGAGCGAAAGCGGCAACTCGTTCACACCGCAGTTGAACGCCTTGGACAAGGCAACGGCGATCTGGATGGCCGAGTACGCATCGTTGCACTGGCCGGCATCGAGCAGACGCGGAATGCCTCCGATCGCACCGAAATCGAGCTTGTTGAACCGGAACTTGCCGCACGCCAGGGTCAGGATCACGGTGTCCTTGGGCGCCAACTCCGCAAAATCCGTGTAGTAATTGCGACCGGTCTTCGCACCGTCGCAGCCGCCCACCAGGAAGAAGTGGCGGATCGCGCCGGACTTGACGGCGGCCACAACCTGGTCCGCAACTCCAAGCACGGCATTGTGGCCGAACCCGACGAGGATGGTCTTGTCGGAGCCGTCGGCGGCGAATCCCGGTTCGGCAAGCGCAGCCTCGATCACGGGAGTGAAATCGCCGTTGGGCACGTGGCGGACGCCGGGCCAGCCAACGTGCCCGGTGGCGAAGATGCGATGCCGGTAACTGTCCTGCGGTTCGATGATGCAGTTGGTCGTCATGAGGATGGCGCCGGGGAACTGGGCGAACTCCTTTTTCTGATCCTGCCAGGCGCCGCCGTAGTTGCCGACCAGATGCTTGTATTTCTTGAGCCCGGGATAGCCGTGCGCGGGCAGCATCTCGCCGTGGGTGTAGACGTTGATGCCCTTGCCTTCGGTCTGTTTGAGCAAGACCTCCAGGTCGTGGAGGTCGTGGCCGGAGATCAGGATGCATTTCCCTTTGACCGGCTCGATGCGGACGGGCGTGGGCACCGGGTGACCGAAGGTGCTCGTATGGGCGCGATCGAGCAGTTCCATCACCTTCAGGTTCACCTCGCCGCACTTCATGTTCAGCGCGAACAGGGCGTCCACCGCGGGAGGGGTCTCGACGACGTGGGTCAGCGCCTCGCTGAAAAACGCGTACACCGCGTCCGACTCGAGCCCGAGCGCCACCGCATGGTCCGCGTATGCGGCAGCCCCCTTGAGCCCATAAACGAGCAGTTCCTGCAGGCCGCAGGCGTCGGCTCCATACAGGTCGCGCCGGACCAGGACCGAGACCGTTGCGGCCTGGGCAACCAGTCCTGCTTGCGTCGGAGCAGGCGTCCAGGTGGCCGGACCCTTGACGGACTCGGGAGTCTTGCCTGCTTTCGCCGCTGCCGCTTCGTACAGGGCGCGGGCGCGGGCGCGCATGACCGCGCCGGCGCGCACGGCGCGTTCGACTGCGTCGGCGTCAAAATTGACATTGGTCACGGTGATGAAGAGCGCCTTGAGAATGTACCGGTCGATCTCCCGGTCGGAGACGCCGAGTTGACGGGCGCGGTGGTTGTACTGGGCCACCCCCTTGGCCGCGTGGAGCAGCAAGTCTTGCAGGGCGGCGGTTGTCTCGTCCTTGCCACACGTCGAGTGCACGGTGCAGCCGGTTCCTTTGGACGTCTGTTCACACTGATAACAAAACATGTTCTTGGCTCCTGGTTATGGTTCTTTCGTTTTCTCGAGGCCGTCTCGGGCCAACGGGCCCTCGCGGCGGATTTCGAACATGAGATCATGCCCCGAACCTGCGAATCAACAATTGATGTGAGTCAATGCCGATCCATGAATCTCCCCATGAACCGGGATCTGGTCCTAATCCTAATCTTGATCTTAATCCTAATCGGCGACAGAGGATTACGATTATGATTACGATTAGGAGAGCGAAACTTCGGTTCATGGTCCCAATGCGCATTAAACCGTTGAATGTCAACGCTCCCCATGAACCTCGATTGGGTAGGGCGGCCAGTCCCCTGGCCGCCGTCGGCGCGCAGAGGACTGCGCGCCCTACCTGCGGCGTCAGGTTCATGTTCACTGAGCAGTTCAAAAAGGAACAGGCCGCTTCCCATGCACCTGCCAGGGAGTGCTCACACAGCGCTACAGCGGCTGTCGCTCGCACTCGAGCAGAATCGCCAATGCGTCGTAGAGATCGCCGACGGTTCGGACTCCTTCCATTTCCTCGTCTGGAATTGTGAGGTGAAAGGTTTCCTCCACCGTCATGCCAATCTCGATGAAGTCCAGTGAGTCCGCGCCCAGGTCCTCCATGATCCCGGCTTCGGGTGTGATCTGGGCCCGTTCGACCCCCAGTTGCTGCACGAGGATCTCCTGCACTTTGGCGATGGTGTCTTCAGATAGAATGCTGTTCATTTTTGATTCCATGTTTCATGGTTGTGCCGAACAGTGTCCGGCGGGTGGAGCGTAACGACGCGGCATCCGCTTGCCATGTGGATGATTGCGAGGCACTGGACTGCCTAGTCATGTTTGCCCGACTCTTCACCGACAGTGGATTGTCGCTCGACCGGCTGCGCGCGCTGGTGGAGGTCAGCGCAGCGGGGAGCATCGCGCGAGCCGCCGAAGGAGATCCGACCCGCCAGAGCCAATACAGCCGGCAGATCAAGGAATTGGAGGACTTCTTCCAGGCCAAACTGGTCGAACGGCACGGCAAAGGCATCCGCCTCACGCCCGGCGGACGCGAACTGGCGCGCATCTCCCGGTTCTTCCTGCTGGGCCTGTCGAATTTCCGGCGCGGCTGCCTGGCCGAGGAACAGGTCTTTCGCATCGGCGCCAGCGCGACTTTCATTGATCGTTTCCTCCTGCCCCTGCTCGCCCGGCCCTCGCGCGATCCCGGTCCCCGATACGCCCTCGAAAGGGCCGGTCACATCGAGATCGAGCGTCGACTCCACGACTTGACCTTGGACTTCGGGATCGTCAGCACCACGGCGGTCAGCCGACCTCTGCAACTCACGCAACTCAAAAGCTGGGGATTGCGCTTGTGGATCCCCAGAACCCTGCTGCCCCGACGAATCGCGGGCACGACAGGCACTCCGGGACAAAGAACTGCCTTTCGTCTGGCCAGCCGATGAACTCGAACTGTCGGAACTCGGCGTTCTTCGAGGCGGCGAGCCCCGTCTGATCTGCTCGAGTTTTGTGGAGGCAAAGGCAGCGTTGGAGCGGCAAGGCGTGGCCGCTGTCCTGCCGGAGTTCCTGGCGCCCGCGCAGGCCGCCGACCGGTTCCTATGCCTGCCGGGCCACGCGGGAGACGCGCCGCGGTATCAATATCGGCTGGCGTGGAATCCCCGGCTGCTGCGACTGAACCCGCACGCCACCCGCCAGCGCGATTCTCTGATCTCGTCACTGACCCAGGGGGTGATTTCGGACCATCCGAGTCCCCCCTCCGCCGCAAGCCGCCGCCGGATCCGATCATGAGCAAAGATGATTCGCGTCCGGTCCGTCCTTGGCTCATGCTCCGCCCATGACACTCAATCGTTCCGCCCTGTCCTGGGTCGTGTCCGCCGTGTCTCTGCTGATGAGTCCGTCCGCCGCCTCGGGCGACGCCCTGCCAGCCCAATCCCCAGACAACCTCCGGAGGAGTTTCGCCTACCCGCCCCAGCGTTACTGGCCGCGTCCGCTTTGGTTCTGGAACGACACGCCTGTCACCGCCGACACGGTCCGGGACCAGATGCGCCAGGCGCGCGACCGCTGTCGCTATGGCGGGTTTGGCATCCTGCCCTTCGGCAAGCAGTTTTCACCGGCCTACCTGAGCGACGAGTATTTCGCGGTGTACGGCGCGGCGCTCGATCAGGCCAAGGCCCTGGGGCTCACGCTCTCGCTCTATGACGAGTACGGATTCCCGAGCGGCTCGGCCGGGTCGCAGAACTCGAGCGACGCCAGCCTGTTTGCCCAGCGCTGGCCGGAGTTGACGATCCGGCGGCTGGACAAGCACGAATGGGCAGTCGCCGGCCCGGCCCGATTCGCGACGAATCTCCCGCCCGGCAAACTGGCCGCGCTGGTGGCGATGAACACCGCGACGTTCGAGCGGGTGGATCTCACGAAGACCGTCCAGGCGGACCGGTTCGATTGGCAGGCCCCGGAGGGTTCCTGGAACGTCATGGCGTTTGTGTGCGTCAGAGACGGCGATCCCATCTGCGATTACCTCGATCCCGAGGCGGCGGACCGTTTCATCGAAATCACGCACCAGGCCTATTACGACCGCTTTGCCGCTCATTTCGGCACCACAATCGACTCGACGTTCTTCGACGAGCCGACGCTCTATCGGGCGGCGGGCCGGACCTGGACCGACCGCTTCAACGAGAAATTCGAGGCGCGACACGGGTTCGATCCGCGTCCCTACTATCCGGCCCTCTGGTATGACATTGGTCCGGAGACCCAGGCGGCGCGCAACTCCCTCTTCGGGTTCCGCGCTGAGCTTTATGCGGAGGGGTTCACCAAGCGGATTCAAGATTGGTGCACCCGGCACGGCATCCAGGCCACCGGACACCAGGATCAGGAAGAGGTGGTGAACCCTGTTTCGGTCTCGGGGGATCTTCTGAAGTGTTTCGAGCACCTCGATATTCCGGGAATCGACAAGATCGGCGGCGACCGCCCGGCCGAGCGCTTCTACAAGCTGGTGAGTTCAGCAGCCTACAACTGGGACAAAGCCCTGGTGATGTCCGAGACCTACGGCGCGATGGGGGACATCCCGTGGGACGCCATGTACATGGTGGCAATGGAGCAGTACACCAAAGGCATCAACATGCTCATCCCTCACGCCGTGTGGTACGACCACACGAAGGTCACGTTCAAACCCGAGCTGTCGTGGCGGCACCCGCTCTATGCCGAGCGCCTCCCCGAGTTCAACACCTACTTGGCCCGGCTCAATGTGCGCTGCAAAACGACGCCGCTCATGTCGCCGATCTCGCCGTGCTCTATCCCATCGCCACGCTGCAAGGCAGCCACCGCCTCGACGGGCCGCTGGGCCACTACCAGGGGGGCGTCGCCGTGCCCGAAGCCGACTACGTCGACGTGGGCGAGTTGCTGTCGGTGACCCTGGGCCGAGACTACACCTACCTCCATCCGGAGGTGCTGGATGAGAAGTGCGTCATCGAGGGAGGCCATCTGGTGTTGCCCAATCGCCTGCATCCGGGTCGCTTCACCTGCCTCATTCTGCCGGGGCACAAGACGATCCACTGGAGCAGCCTCAGCAAGATCAAGGTCTTCTATGACCAGGGCGGCTGTGTCATCGCCACCGGCCAACTGCCGTCGAAATCGGCCGAGTTCGGCCACGACGCGGACGTCGGGCGCGTCGTCACAGCAATGTTCGGCGCATCGGACCCGGGCGCCCAAGCGCCTGCGCCATTCGCTCTGCGCCGGAGCGCAAGTGGCGGCTGTGCGATTCGCCTGCGCGCCTTGAGCGCCGATGCCTTGCGCCAGGCGCTCGATGCCGCCCGACCCGTCTGCGACGTGGCCTTTGAACCCGGCCAGGCCCTCCGCTACATCCACAAACGTCGGAACGACCAACATATCTACTTCTTCGCGAACCTCGACCCGAAGGTGGGCGAGTGCGCTGTGACCCTGCGCGGACGCCACGATCTGGAAGCCTGGAACCCTCACACGGGCGAAATCGCGCCGGTCGATTCCACTCACTCGAACCGGGACGGGACCGCGTTCACCCACGTCCGACTGGCGCTGCCTTACCTGAAGTCCGTGTTCCTCGTTTCCGCGTCCGGTTCGTCCGGTGCGGCTCGTGCGACCGAGGCGGACACCCGCCGGGTCGCAGACGATTCCGCCCTGGCCTGGCCGCCCACGGACCGCGAGTGCCGGCCCTGGGCGTACAACTGGTGGCTGGGCAGCGCGGTCGATACCAATAACCTGGCACGCGAACTCGGCCGCTACCGCGAGGCCGGGATGGGAGGAGTCCACGTCATCCCCATCTACGGCGCCCGCGGCGCTGAAGCGCGCGCCCTCGAGTACCTGAGCCCCCAGTGGCTCGATGCGTTCCGATTCTGCATCGACGAGGCGAAGCGCCTCGATCTCGGCGTCGACCTCACAACCGGCACCGGCTGGTGCTTCGGCGGACCCAACGTGCCGAAGACCGACGGCGGCTGGCGGCTGCGAACGAGCGTCTTCCATGTTACGCCGGGCGATGTCTTGACCAACCGGTTCGAGCCGGCATCCGTCGTCGCCTTGATCGCCGAGACGTCCGATGGCCAACAATCGAGTTTAACGGACCGGATTCGGCCCGATGGAACTCTCGATTGGCGTGCTGACGCGGACACGACACGTGTCCACCTGGTGACGGCCCTCCCCGAAGGGCCAATGGTCAAACGGGCCGCCCCGGGCGGAGCCGGACTGATGCTCAATCCCTTTTCCCGCCAGGCAATGACCAACTACCTGGCCCGGTTCACCGAGGCATTTGACCGAGAAGCGAGTCCCCTGCCCCGCGCCATGTATCATGATTCCTACGAGTACAATTCGAGTTGGGTGCCGGGCGTGCTGAACGAGTTCGCCTGGCGCCGCGGCTATCGCCTCGAAAAGCACTGGCCCGAGTTCTGCGGCGATCCACGCACGAACGAACGTGCCGCCCGCGTGCGCTGCGATTTCCAGGAAACGCTCTCCGACCTGATGATCGAGGAGGTGTTCCGGAGTGGATCCGGTGGTGCGGGTCCCGCGGGCTCCGCACGCGCAACCAGGCCCACGGCTCCCCCGCCAACCTGCTTGATCTCTATGCCCTGGCCGACATCCCGGAGACCGAGATGTTCGGACGCGGCACGCGCGATCCGCTGCGCTCGCAGTTCGACGATCGCTTCCTCGAAGGCGACCGCAATCCGCTGATCTGCAAGTTCGCCTCCTCGGCGGCGCACCTGGCCGGGCGCAGGCTGGTGGCGGCCGAGACCGGCACCTGGATGGCGGAGCACTTCTGCGAAACGCTCGAAGAACTCAAATGCCTGGTCGACCTCTTGTTCGTCGCCGGCGTCAACCACGTCATCTACCATGGCACCTGCTATTCGCCCGACGATGCGCCCTGGCCCGGCTGGCTCTTCTACGCCTCCACCCAAATGAACCCGCGCAGCGCCATCTGGCGCGACGCGCCCGTGCTCAACCGCTACATCGAGCGCTGCCAGTCGCTGCTGCAAAGCGGACGATCGGACAACGACGTGCTGCTCTACTGGCCCCTCCACGAACTGTGGCAATCGTCGCCCGGCCCCGTCACCCGCCTGACCGTGCACGATCACGCCTGGCTGACTCAGCAACCGATCGGCGCTGCCGCCCGCCAACTCTGGGAACGCGGCTACGCCTTTGACTACCTCTCGGACCGTTGGCTCGAATCGGCGCGTGTCAACGCGGACGGACGGGTCGAGTTGCCCGGCGGCGATTATGCCGTCGTGCTGGTGCCGGCATCGCATCTAATGCCCGTCGCCACGCTGCGCCATCTGCTCGACCTCGCCCAACACGGCGCCACTGTCCTGTTCCACAACGGACTGCCCGACGATGTGCCAGGCGCCGCGGCGCTCGATGAACGCCGGGCCGAACTCAAGCGCCTGCAAGCCCGCCTGAACTTCACTCCCGTGAGCCCGCAACTGCAGACCGCACGCCTGGGCCAAGGCCGGGTGTCGAGCGGCGATCTCGAAGCCATGCTGGCGTCGGCAGGAGTCCAACGCGAATCCCTTTGCGACCACGTCGGAGTGCGCGTCATTCGCCGCCGCGACGCTCACAGCCGCACCTGTTTCATCGCCAACCAAAGCACACGCGCCGTGGATGGCGTGGTTGCTCTCACTACGACGCCTGCTGCGGTCGTCGTGATGGACCCCATGACCGGGCGGACCGGCCTGGCCGAGACCCGATCAGCCGACGGTGCCGGAACCCGGGTGCGCGTGCGGCTCGAACCCGGCCACTCGATCTTCCTGCGCACGGTCGAGCAGGCCGAGGTCAAAGGCCCGGCCTGGTCTTGGCCTGTGCCCGGCTCGGACGGCCGAGCGATCGAGGGGACATGGCATGTCGAGTTCATCGAAGGCGGGCCGGCACTGCCCAAGTCCTTCGAGACGGCGACACTGCAATCGTGGACTCGAAGCGGCGATCCCGAGACCGAGCGCTTTGCGGGCACGGCAATCTATCGGACCGAGTTCGACATGCCACCAGACCTAGGGCCTTGGATGCTCGATCTCGGCGCCGTTTGCCACAGCGCGCGCGTGCGGTTGAACGGCGACGACATCGGACGATTGATCATGCCGCCCTACCGTCTGGCGGCCTCCTCGCTCCGGCCCGGTCGGAACCGGCTTGAAATCGAGGTCACGAACCTGTCCGCGAATCGGATTCGGGATCTGGACCGGCGCAAGGTGCCCTGGCGAGTGTTCCACGACATCAATCTCGTCAACCTCAACTACAAACCATTCGATGCCTCGACGTGGCCGGTCATGGACTCCGGACTGCTCGGGCCGGTCGTCCTGCGGCGCGCCGAAGTGAACGAACACCCGGAAGTAGTGGACAAACTCGACCGGGCCTATGACGCATGGTGGTCGACGGTGCTGCCCTGTCTCGACAACGAGCAGGCCCACAAGACGGCACCCGCCGTGAATCCGTTTAAGACACTGTATTGGGACCAATACCAAGGACCCGGCCCCAACAACGCGCCGCCTGACGGGGAATCGTAGGCCGCGGACATTCCGTGTCGGAGGCTCGCCGTTCTCCACGACTGGCTTCCAGGAGTGATAGAACGCAGCACGGCACAGGGCGCGTTTTCTACTTGTCTGAAGCTGAGGCCGGACGTATAGCACCGATCATGGTCCCATCCTCCAGTACCCTTCCGGTTCAACGCTGGATTCTTGGCTTGATCCTCGTCGGCGTCCTCAGCGTTGGATTCAATCCGCAGGTCAGCGGCGGAGTCTTTTCCGATTTTGACGACTGGGCTTACCCGGGCGTCCCCGGCGACGGTTGGGTGGCGGGTTGGTCGGACTCAGCCGCCCTCTCGCCCGTGGTGGACATCGCCAATCCGTTGGACGGTGGCACGCCCTACTTGAGCGCCGATGCGGGCGGGGGGGTGCGCAATGTGGCGCGCCAGTACACCACCTACGACGACGTCGACGTCACCAAGCCGCATCGGATCGCCTGGCGGTTTCGCCTGGACGAAGAGCCGACCGCGTTCGAATCGAGCTTCACCGCGTTCAACGACCGCGTGCACTTCTTCGGGCGGAATGCCACGCGGCTGGAGGCCGGCACCGACGCGGCGTCGTCTTGGTCATTCTTCGCAACCGGCTGCACGATCCGTCCTGGACGTCGCTCGAGACGGTGACGGGCACCGGAACCACCCACACCTGCACCGATCCCGCGGGCACCCAATCCAGTCGGTTCTATCGGGTCCGACGCAACTAAGCCGGATCGGAACACGTTGCGAGTTGTCTATGAAATCACGCATGCCATTCTTGTTGTCCGCAACGACCCAGGCCGACCGCGAATCCACACGAATGCGCGCCCATGACGTCAGCGGGACAGGCGAGACATGCACGCCGGCACCGTTCCGCTCGCGTGCATTGGCGTTCATTCGCGGTTCCAAGCCCAAACCGCCGCAGTTGTCCAATCCAGCCGGCGCCGCGTCGCCCTGGTCAGGGCTTGTGGCAACGCTCATTCTCGGCTCGGCCATCGCGGCGCCTGCCGACCCCGGCGTGACCTTGAACCGAAAGGCGGACGGTTACCGGGGTATCTGGTATATGAACCAGCCTTCCGGCGACGAGTATGTGTACAAGTACAGCGGCGGGCTCGGCACCTATTGCGCCAAACACCAGCCCTTCGCCGTCTATCGCTCCGAGGTTAAGAGAACCTTCTTCTGCTACGGCGGCGCCCCAGCCGACAACTCGCAGCGCCTGCTCCACATGGTCTCCTTCTTCGACCATCAAACCGGACGCGTGCCGCGGCCGACGCTCCTCCTGGACAAACGGACCAGCGACGCCCATGACAATCCCGTGATCTCCGTCGACGCAGCCGGTCACATCTGGGTCTTCTCGACGTCGCACGGTACGTCGCGTCCCTCCTACATCCACCGCAGCAAACGGCCTTACGACATAGACGAGTTCGAATGGGTCCCCGCAACAAAACTCGAAGCCGGGCACCCGGTTGCGATGACCAACTTCTCCTATGTCCAGGCCTGGAACGTGCCGGGTCAGGGGTTCCAGGCCTTTTTCACCCGATACGGCTATCCGGCCGCCCGTACGATCTGCCACATGTCCAGCCCCGACGGCATCCACTGGTCAGAGTGGCAGCGGTTGGCCGCCATCGCACAGGGACACTACCAAGTCAGCGCCGTGACTGCGACCCGGGCCGGATCGGCATTCAACTTCCATCCCCAGGGCAAAGGCCTGAACTGGCGCAGCAACCTCTATTACGTCGAGACTCGCGACGGCGGACGAACCTGGCAGACTGCGGATGGAACACCCTTGACCCTGCCGCTCATTGAGCCGGACAACCCGGCCCTCGTCCGCGATTACCGGGCTCAAAACCTCAACGTTTACATGAAGGACATCCAGTTCGACTCCGAAGGCCATCCCATCATCCTTGTCCTCACCAGCCGCGGCTACGAGTCCGGCCCCAAAAACGATCCGCGCACCTGGACCACCGCCCGCTGGAACGGCGCCGAATGGGTCATCCGTCCGGCCATGCAGTCCGACAACAACTACGACATGGGCTCGCTCTACCTCGAACCGGGCGGCGTCTGGCGAATCGTCGCGCCCACAGAAACCGGCCCGCAACCGTACAACCCCGGCGGCGAAATCGCCATGTGGCTCAGTCGCGACCAGGGCGCCACCTGGACGAAAACTCGACAACTCACATCCGGCAGCGAACGCAACCACACCTTCGCACGCCGCCCCGTCCATGCGCACCCGGATTTCTACGCCCTCTGGGCGGACGGTCATGGGCGCCAACCCTCCGAGTCCTCCCTTTACTTCTGCAATCGGGACGGCGACGTGTACCAGTTGCCCAGGCAAATGACCGCCGATTCAGCCGCACCCCGCCGCCTTATCGCCACCGCGCAGGCTTTGCCATAAGCCATCCATCCCAAACAGGACACCGATCGAGACCTCATCTTTTCCGCGTCTTCGGTGTCTTCTGTCGTTCCCCCGCCTCAAGCCTCACAGTATGTCCAATTCCTCGTAGATTGAGTTGCTGAAACCGTAACACACACCCGCATCTCGTCAATGGTGTCGGGAGAACGGTTTTGCTCACTCATCCGCGATTCCTCCTGCAACTCGAGATCAAGCTGGCCAACGGCCGCACGCAACGCACCATTACCGACGAGTCCTGGCGTAGCACGACGGACGGCCCCATCCGCTCGTCCGGCATCTACGACAGCGAGGTCGATGACGCCCGCAATGAGGCGGAACTCCCCGGTTCCGTGCTGCCCGAAGACGCAGGGGACGCGGCCAGTTTGTAGCGGATCCCGATCCCGCGCGGGCTTTCGGTGAACTCGACGATTTTCGCAATGCCGAAATCGGCGATCTTCACCCGGCCCTTCTTATCGAGGAGGATGTTCTTGGGCTTGATGTCGCGGTGCACGACCCCTTGATCGTGGGCGAACTGGAGCGCCTCGCAAATCTGCGGCACGGTCAGGTTACAGCATTCGACCCCAATTCATGGCCCTCACGGCCTCGTCATCCCCCGGACAGAACCTGAAACAGATGCCGCATCTCGGCATCCACGTCCTCGGCCAAGACCACCGTCTGGGCGATCTCGGCGCGGAGCAGATCGCGATACCGATGGCGCAGGCGGTGCACCGCCACCTTGACCGCGCCTTCGCTCAGACCGGTCGCGTCCGCGATCTGCGCGTAGGAGAGCGACGCGCTCTCGCCCGCCAGACACGGTTTGAGCGCGGCGAACTGGACCGCTTTTCCCTCGGCCTGCTGCTCGGCTTCGAGCTGACGCAACACTTCGTCCAGGAGCGCGATGGCCCAGCGACGCTCGAACGCCTGCTCGGGCGTGCGCGGATCCGCCGGCTCGCGGCCATAGCGCGTCTCGGCCGAGTCCCACTGCAGCGGCAGCGTGGGCACGCCGCCGCCGCGTTTCTGGGCGCGGGCCTTGTCCCATTCGTTGGCCAAAAAACGTTCTAGCGCCACAAGCAGGAAAGTGCGGAAACGTCCGCATGCCCGATCCGCCCGCGCCAGCCACTGGCCTTCGAGCAGCCGCGCGAAGAACTCCTGGGTGAGATCCTGAGCGTCCTCGGGCGATCGACCGCGCCGGCGGACGTGGGCGTAGAGCGGATACCAGTACACTCGACAGAGTTGTTCGAGCGCGCCACGCGACTGGGTCGTCTCGTTGCGGCCTGCCGCGAGCACCACCGACCAATGCGTCGTGACGAAGGCCGCCCGTGGCGCCACGTCCATCCCCGCCGCCTCCGGCGTGTCCGCATGCGATGGCGCGCTCATCCGCTCTCGAGTGTTTCGCCCGCATCGGCGGCGGAGGTTGAGCGGGACGATTGGCCACTGGGATCGTGCATCGCAGGTTCAGCCTCGGCCGTGGCTGTCTGCGCATCCCGCGTCGAGGAGTGCGCCTGGGACGACATGCGCGCACGCGCGGACGCTGCGGAGCCGGGCGGCGGGTAGACGAGTGAACCGCGCATCTGGCGCTCCTGTTCGGGCGGGAAATCGGGAAACGGCAGACACCCCCGCTCGCGCCATTGGCGCACGCGAGCCTCGGCTGCCTGCGCCTGCGCGGCGTCCAGACCGTCGTCGCGGGCAAAATAGAGCGTCTGTGACGGGAACGCGAAACCGGTGCCGCTCTCCTTCACCACGTCCATGATCCGCAGAAACACGTCCTCCCGAATGCCGAGAAACTCGAGCCAGTCCTGAGTCGTGACATAGGCGAACACTTCGATGTCGAGTGAAGACGCCCCGAAGCCGACAAACCGCGCGCGGGTCCCCTCCGAATCGATCCGCGGATGACTGAGCAAGATCTCGCGTGTTCGGGCCAGGAGATAGCGCAGTTGCTCCGGGCTGGTCTCGTAGCGGACGCCAAAGACGCACTTGATCAACAACCGGTCGCGCTGGCTCAGGTTCACCACCGGCATCCTCGAAAGCGCGGCATTGGGAATGGTCGTCAATGTTCGATCCACACCGCGAATCCGCGTGGACCGGATCCCGATGCTTTCCACTTTTCCGACATCGGCCCCGTATTGGCAGAGGTCGCCGACCCGAATCGGCTTGTCGGCGAACAGGCTGAGGCCGCCGATCAGGTTCTCGATCGTCGGTTGGGCCGCCAACGCAATGGCCAGTCCGCCCACTCCCAGTCCCGCGATGATCCCATACAACGGCAATCCCAGCCGGTCAGCGCCCATGGCAAGCAGCCCCGCCCCAGCGGCAATCCCCAGCAGACGTGTGCAGATGCGGATGAGATGGGCGTCAATGCTCTCGGGCGCGATGCGCGGAGAGGCAATGATCGCCTCCGCCACCAAGTGAGCGAGGCGCCAGGCGATCCAGGCGCCTGTGACGAACAGGATGCCGGTTGCCAGCGACTCGATGGCGCTGCCCACCCCTCCTCGGAGGCTGATCTGCACCAGCGCCAGGTAAGCCACGACAGGCGTGGCCAGGAGAACGAACGCCGGCAACGCCGATTGCGCCAGGGCCTGAACGAACGGATGCTGTGGGCTGCCCCGATGCGACAGCCGGTACACCAGGCGCAGCAACAAGGCCGCAACTCCCAGCAGCAGGAACAACGCGATCCACTTCCAGACCGCTTGGTCGGCCAGCGGGACAAGCAGCCACGACGGGAGTGCCCGAATCCACGCATGCGGCACCATCCAGCCCCCGCCGGTGGCGATCAACTCCTGGAGGTTCTCCAACGGCACCGGACGGGTATAGGCCATTCCACGCACTCGATCGAGAAACTCGCCCGCACGCGCCACTGTATGAGCGCTGAATAGGAATTCGCCGCGGCGAGGTCCGCTCGACATCCGTTCGATCACAATCTCAGTGTTCGGAATGACCCAGTACACCGTGTTCGTCCCGGCAGTCGGCAGCCCCTCAGCACGGTCAGGAACCTCGTCGAAAGGCGGCAGCGGAATCCGGCTTAAAGCGGTGTAGAGGGCGAACGTCGCCGCCCGCCCGGTCTTGGTGCGAGCGGCCGGCGGCAGCCCGCTCAAGTCGAGGCCCCCCACGGCCACGTCCGACAATGCGAGCAGCCGATGGAAACCCGCACGCGAGGGAGACGCCATGTAGTCCTTCGCCAGAAACGCCCCCATAGCGTCACCCCCTTCGAGGAACGTCCGCAGGGCGGCCCGCGGGCTCGAACGATCCGGCGGCTTGAGCGGATGCACCGTGTCCTGGGCCAGAACGATTGTGCTGAGGAAGCCCAGCACCGCCACGCCCCCCGCCAGACGCACCCTCGCGCACAGCAGCCGCCCCGGCTGAGTTAGGCTCTCTGGAATCACGTTGCCGCGAGTTTATACCAAAAGACCGCGCAGCGTCGAGAATCGTTCTTCGCTTCTCCACACTTGACCGCCGGACAACGTCAGCCTTTTGATTCAGCACCATGCAATGCGCCATCGGCCGATCCATCGTTCGTGATTCCCTGACCTGGCTCGTCTTGGTCCCGCTCGCGGCCCTGGCGGCTTCGGCTGCTGACTCGCTCCTGTGGTACCGGCAACCCGCCAGCGACGACAAACTCATCGAGCAAGGTTTGCCTCTGGGCAACGGCCGCATGGGCTGCATGCTCTCGAGCGGCATCGTCCGGGAACGGATCCAGTTCAACGAACAGAGCCTGTGGTCAGGCGACAACAACTGGGACGGCGCTTACGAGTGCGGCGATCACGGCTTTGGCGCTTACCGGACATTCGGCGATCTGACGATCGTCTGGCACGCCCCCGTCGACAATCCTGCGGTCGATTCCTCGCGCGACCCAGCCGAGGGTCGGGACCAAAGCGCGCCGGCGTCGGGCGGCGTTCCGATGCCTGCCGATTACCGCCGCGCGCTCGATATCGCGACGGGCATCCACACCACCACTTTCACCCGACACCACGTCACGTTCACCCGCGAGGCCTTCGCCAGCCACCCCGACCAGGTGCTGGTGTTTCGTTACACGGCCAGCAAACCGGGCGCGCTTGCAGGCAGAATCAGCCTGAAATCGGGACAAAACGCAGACACTCGAACGACGGGGCAAAACCTCTTCTTCGCCGGCGAGATGCCCAACCGGCTCAAACATGCGTGTGTCGTCCGGTGCACGCACACCGGCGGGAGCGTCACCGTGGACGGCAACGAACTCGTGTTCCGGAACTGCGACGACCTGACGCTGTTGCTGGATGCCCGGACCAATTACAGGCCCGACTACGAAGCCGGTTGGCGCGGGGCCGATCCGCTGCCGCGAATCGAGCAGGCACTGACAGCGGCCCAGGCCAAGTCCTACGACGACCTGCGGCGCTCGCACCTAGCGGATCTCACCGGGCTGCTCGGCCGCGTCGCCCTGGACATCGGCGCCACCGAACCGGATGTGCTGTCGCTGCCAACCGACGCGCGTCTGAAACGTTATGCCGAGGGAAAGGCCGATCCGGAACTCGAGGTCACGATGTTCTGCTATGGCCGCTACCTGTTGGCCAGTTGTTCGCGTCCTGGCGGCTTGCCGGCCAACCTGCAGGGGCTGTGGAACGACAGCAACACACCCCCCTGGGCCAGCGACTATCACAACAACATCAACGTCCAGATGAACTATTGGGGTGCCGAGTCGACCCACCTCCCGGAGTGTCACTTGCCCTTGATCGACTTCGTCCTCGCGGCGCGCGAACCGTGCCGCATCGCGACCCGCAAGGCCTTTGGGGACAAGACCCGCGGCTGGACCGCCCGCACGAGCCAGAACATTTTCGGCGGCAATGGGTGGGAATGGAACATCCCCGCCAGCGCCTGGTACGCCCAGCATCTGTTCGAGCATTGGGCCTTCACCGAGGACAAGGAGTACCTGGCCACAATCGCTTATCCGGTCATCAAGGAGATCTGCCATTATTGGGAAGACCGACTCGAACGACTACCCGATGGCACCCTGGTCGCCCCCGATGGCTGGTCGCCCGAACACGGCCCGCGCGAGGACGGCGTGATGCATGATCAGCAACTGATCTGGGACTTGTTCGAGAACTGCCGCGACGCCGCCAAGGCCCTCGGCGTCGATGCCGAATACCAGGGGAAGATCGCCGATCTGCAGGCGCGCCTGGCCCCAAACAAGATCGGCAAATGGGGCCAACTCCAGGAATGGCAGACCGACCGCGACGACCCCCTCGATACCCACCGCCACACATCGCATCTGTTCGCCGTCTATCCCGGACGGCAGATCAGTCCGACCCGGACGCCAGATCTGGCCCGAGCGGCCATCGTCTCGCTCAAGGCGCGCAGCAACGACCATGGCGACCGTCCCTTCGGCGTCGACACCACCATTGGCGACAGCCGACGTTCCTGGACCTGGCCCTGGCGCGGCGCCATGTGGGCCCGGTTGGGTGAAGGCGAGCGCGCCGGCATCATGGTGCGCGGTCTGCTCACTTACAACACCCTGGGCAACCTCTTCTGCACCCACCCGCCGTTCCAGATGGATGGCAACTTCGGGATCACCGGCGCCATCGCCGAAATGCTGCTCCAGTCCCATGCCGGCGAACTCACCCTGATCCCAGCGATCCCCCAGGCATGGGCGGCCCGTGGTTCCTTTCGCGGCCTCAAAGCCCGCGGCAACATCACCGTCCAAGCCGCCTGGGAAAACGGCAAGGTCACCCACTTCGCCCTTCACTCGCCCCGCCCCCGCCCCGTCCAGGTCCGCGTCAACGGCGAGCTCAAAACAGTCAACCCAACCCGAGAATGAAGCGACATTGTCGCTTTGGACGCAGCGTCCGGAATCCCGCCGCGTGAGGGCACGCGGCCCTAGCGCGCATTTCTCACCAGGTTTTGTGCAACGCGAAGCAGATGTCATCCGGAGAGGCAGCCATGCGCGCTAGAAAAGCAAAACCGCGCCCGAGTGGAGGGAGGGAACTGGGCAACAGAGTGTCGCTGCACCCGGGAGGATTCGGAAGCGCTCTGAACCTCAGTTTCCCCTGTGCGGGCGCGGTTTTGCCACAGCCCGGATTTCGTAGTCATCTTCCCCGTGGTGAGAAATCCGTGTAGGTGCTAAGGAGCCAGGCGTCGACTGTCGATAACCCGGCGAATGCCAAGCGCAAACGTTCTGGCGCCATGCTCGGTCGGTCTGAGGCGAAGCCTGGCTAAAGTCTGGACATTCTCGTTGCAGGGCCATCAGTCCTCCCAGTCCAGGTGCGACCGTCGATAGAGATCGCGACGAAGGTGGCGGCGAAAGCAAGAGGATTGTCGGGTTGGATCGCTCCCCCAAATGGCCGAACTCCAGCGCCTCCTACTTCGCCTTCGCGGCCTCGGCTGCGAACCGCGCCAGCAACTCGCGCACGGCATCCTTGTGCGCCACAAACGTCAGCATCTTCAACCGAATGTAATCGTCCCGGTAGAAGTAATAACCCGGCACGCCCCGCTGCGCGCCGCGCCCCGAGTCCTTCACAAGAAACCAGTCGTGGTCGCCCAAGCGTTTGAGGGCGACCAGGTGCACGCCATGATCGTCGCCGGTGGTCTGGTTGGCGATGCGAAGCTCGCGGGACGACTGGTCGATGGAGCCGCCGGGGATGTCAAACGTCGGCACGATCGCCACATCCTCGATTCCCTCGAGTCCCACCTCCGAGGTGTCGCCGCCGATCGCCACCGAGTAGCCCGACGCAACCGCCTGGCGCAATCCCGCATACCAGTCATCGAGCGGGACGTTGTGGTATTCGGCACTGTGCCAGTAGTTGTCCGGCACTTTGAACTCGGCCTTGGTCCAGAAGGGCGCATCGAGCGTCGACATGAACTCGACATAATCGTCCGGATCGACTCGGAGCACATCGCGCAAATACTCCCGCGGCGTCCATTCGCGACCGTCCGCAGTCACCTTGGCCGGCGGCGGGCCCAAGTGCCGGTCGAGGATCGATCGGACGTGGGCGAGGACCATCGCTTCCTCCCAGTGACCACCCGCTTTGACCGTGTTCAGGTACGCCCGCGCTTCCTCCATCATCGGCTCCTGATCGAACACCGTCGCACCGTCCACCAGACCGGTATACGCCGCCTCGGGGACGATGCCGTATTGCTTCCACCGCAGCAGCAGCGCCTCGGACTCCGACCCCTCGTCGAACAAACTCGCGCCTTTGGTTCGGACAAACTCGCGCGCCTTCTCGACGAATTCCCAGTACACTGTGTACATCTCCGAGAGCTTGATCTCCCGTCCGCTCTGTCGCAGCACCTCCGCCTCCATCAGCGAAGTGGTCGAGTAACACCAGCAGTTGCCCGTCCACCACTGCCGCTTCGGGGGCAGATGCCGCAACACGGTGAACTCCTCCGCCGTCCGCGGGCGCTCGATCTTCGAAAAATCGAGCGTCAGCCGCCGGCTCGGTTTGCGCTCGGGTACGTTGAACGGAAGGCCCTTCCGCTCCGCCCGCGCCCGGTCGCGGGCGTTCTCTTCCTCGGCCTCGCGCTCCGAGGGGCTGAAGTCCCGGTAGAAAGCCGCGTCCCGATGGCCGGCGGGGGTTTGGCCCAACGCACCCGCCATCCACAGAAAGCCAACCAGCCAACCAATCCGATTCGCATGCATCGTTTGAGCGAGGCTGCGCCTCAGATGTTTTTCGATTCTCAACCTCATAAACAGTCGCCATGCCTTTCTTTCCCTCTGTTCCGCTTCGCGGAACACTCGACTCATTCGTTCAGATGTTAGCTCGACGGAGCAGGTTAGCGAGGCTGCGCCTCAGACCGACGAGGCACGTTGCCAGATTGCCTGGGTTGGGCCTTGACCTTCGTCACCGGCGTCCGACGCCTCGCTAAGGGGCGCCGCTGCGCGGCGCAAAAACTTGACTCATTTGCAGCGAATTCCAAGAAGATAGTAACTTGACTCATTTACTACAGATTTCAAACAAGGAGTGACTCTAGCGAGGCGCGCCTCAGACCAAATCCCAATCTTCGACATCATGAACCGCCCTTTCGCATTCCTGCCCTTCTCTCCCGCGCCTCGCTCCTTAGAATCCTTGCGAAACGAATGGGATAGGGGTGAAGGCCAAACTTGACTTGATCGCAACATGTTCGGGGCTTCAAGGATTCTAGTCCGAGTTCAGGGCTCGATCGAACACCCGGCCACCACGGCGCGGCCCGCCCCGAGGTTCGTGAGGCCAGGATGCACCCCCGGTCCAGCCGATGCAAGCCGAGCGCAACAAGGGGCTTGTCAGAAGACATGTGTCCGCAGCGCGGCAGAGCCGCAACCAAAGTGAAGGGGCCACTCGTTTGCCTCTGGTGCCAACGAATACGCAGGTCGCCGCGCTGTGCCAGCGCCGCGCAGCGGCGCCCCTTAGCCCGCATTTCTCACCAACTTTCGGTGTCCTCTGACCGGTCACCGTCCCATTTCACCTGAAATGCGGGCTCTCAGAAACCCGCGCCCCAAACAGATGGACCCAATCTCGACCACACTGTGTCCGCGTGCCCGGGTCGCCCAAGCGGCTGGGGCGCGTCCCGGCTTGGATGAGCCGATGAGCCAATTCTGCTTGCTGGGCGCGGGTTTCATAGACCCGGAAATCTCACCCGCGGACTCTCAGGAATGCCGCGACCGCCCCACTGGTGAGATTTCCGGGTTAGCGAGGCGTCGAGCGCCGGTGATCGTGGTGGACACTCAGCGGCCGCGAATCGTTCACACGCCTCGCCGGCCTGAGGCGAAGCCTCGCTAATCAATGGCCGGCGGACACCCAACTCCGAACATACTCGGTTCGCTCGGGCAGCGCAGCGAGAGCGGGATTGCGAACCTCCCATCGTCCTTCCAGGCCCAACCCAAGGGCGGTCAACTCGAAGTGGCACATGGCAATCCCCAGATCGAGGCGCTGCAAATCCACGGCCTTGATCAGCCGGTCGTACCCCAGCGACCGGCGCAAGTAGAGGTGAAACATGTCTTTCCCGAGTTCCTTCACGATGCGCCAGGGTTGCCGGTTCGATGCGGACGGTCCGAGTCGGACCATCTCCAGCGGTTCGCGGTAGCGCCCAGCGGCGCCTTCGGTCAGAGCTGTCCCGAACCTGTCTTCGAAGAAGATGTCCTGCCACGGTCGGCGGGTCCTTGAACCGGCCGACCAGCGGATGATCGAGTCGACAACACCGCGTGTCTGCGTGGCGTAGCCCAGCGGCGAGATCGCAGGCAAAACCTCGTCATCTCGAAGGCCGGCCTTCTGGGCGAAGCGCGTCCGGTTGAAGACACCTCCGATCCAGCAGGTGCCCAGGCCCAGGTCGGTGGCCTTCAGGATGATCTGCTCGAACTGGTATCCGAAGTCTTCCATGTCGTGCCCGCCCCGTTTGATGGAACCGACAAGAAAGAGGGGCGCGCCCCGTATGGTGCCGTATGTGCCGAGGGCATTGATCTTCCCTTCGCCCCAGCCAGTGGTATCGAGGATGGCGAATCGCCCTTTCCCCCCAAAGGGCCCTTCGAGGGCAGTGAAGCAGCCCCTCAGCGCTTCGATTTTCTCCGCCTCGACGGGCTGCGGCGTGTAGCTCCGGCACGAGGAACGTTTCCGAATGAGGTCGATGATGGATCGCATGGATTGCATGACAAGGGGGTCTTATAAGTGACAATTATACACGGCGTCAGAAGTCGCGCCGCGTGAGGGCACGCGGCCTACAGGCATGTAGGCCGGGTCCCCTGACCCGGCGCTGCATCATTGATGTCGCTCTGTATAGGTGTTGGCGCGGTCGAATGCGGTTGTCGTTTATAAGAACCGACCCTTTCTCTTAGAATCTCTCATTTCCGGCTCGCCGTTGTGGCTTCTCGCCCGATCGCTTGCCCACTCGCTCGGTCCGTCTCTCTGACACGATCGATTGCGCGGGAATGTGTGCCTGGCCGGGCGCGATCTCAGCCGCCCGCATGGCCTCATTGAGCCAGAGCGAACGCCGAACGCACGACAATTCTCGAGCGCGCTGCCCCGGCTTTCGCTTGACAGATCGGGGGGAAAAGCGTTTCTACGCGTAGAAACACAGTGGACAGGATCGCCCACATCGCCCGGGTGCTTGCGGACATGCGAGAGCCGGAGGCCGTGGAACGTCTGCTCCGGGCGCTGTTGACCGAGAGCGAGGCGGAGAAGCTGTCCCTCCGCTGGGATATCGTGCGGTGTTTGTCCGCAGGCGAGAGCCAGCGGCGGATCGCCCAAAAGCTGGGCGTGAGCTTGTGCAAGATCACGCGCGGTGCCCGGGAACTGAAAAAGGGGGAGCCACGCTCCATCGAGTGTTTGACGTGCGGCCTTGAGCGTCCCCCCACCAGACACACACACATCGTAAGAGAAACGCTATGCAGACAAAAGTGTTCCTGAACGAAGACGAAATGCCGCGGCAGTGGTACAACCTTGCCGCCGATCTGCCGTCCCCGCTGCAACCACCCCTGGGACCGGGAGGACTACCGATCACCCCCGACATGCTTGCCCCGGTCTTTCCGATGAACATCATCGAGCAAGAGGTGAGCGCGCAACGGTGGATCGACATTCCCGAGGGAATTCTGGAATTGCTCCGCCTGTGGCGTCCGTCGCCGCTGCACCGTGCGTTCAGGCTCGAGGCGGCCTTGGGCACGCCAGCCAAGATTTTCTACAAGAACGAGAGCGTTTCTCCGGCAGGCAGCCACAAACCGAACACGGCGGTGGCACAAGCATGGTACAACAAGGAGTTCGGCATCAAGAAGATCACCACCGAGACCGGCGCAGGCCAATGGGGGAGCGCGCTCGCATTCTCGTGTGCGCTTCTGGGGTTGGAATGTAAGGTCTTCATGGTGCGCATCAGCTTCGACCAAAAACCGTTTCGAAAACTGATGATGGAAACGTGGGGGGCAACCTGCATCGCAAGTCCTTCCACCCAGACGAACGCCGGGCGCCAGATCCTGGAGAAACACCCGGACACGCCCGGCTCGCTGGGCATCGCCATCAGCGAGGCGATCGAGGCCGCCGTCACCGACCCGACAGGGTCCACCCGGTATTCGCTGGGCAGCGTGTTGAACCACGTGATGCTCCACCAGACCATCATCGGGCTTGAAGCCAAGAAACAACTCGAGAAGATCGGGGTGAAGAAAGTCGATGCCGTGATTGCCTGCGCCGGCGGCGGATCCAACTTCGCCGGGATTGCCTTCCCGTTCATCAACGACAAGATCCACGGTGCCCAGATCGATATCATTCCCGTCGAACCCACGTCTTGCCCCACCATGACCCGCGGTCCGTTTGTGTACGACCACGGCGACACGGCCAAAATGACGCCGCTCCTGCCCATGCACTCGCTCGGGCACGACTTCATTCCTCCGCCGATTCACGCAGGCGGCCTCCGCTATCACGGCATGGCCCCGCTGGTGAGCCAGACCATCATCGAAGGCCTCTCGACCCCTCGCGCGATCGATCAGATCGAGTGCTACGAAGCCGCCGTGCTCTTCGCCCGGACCGAGGGGATCATCCCCGCCCCGGAGACCAGTCATGCGATCGCCGCCGCGATTCAGGAAGCGAAGAAAGCGAAGGAGGAGGCGAAAGAGAAAGTCATCCTTTTCAACTTCTCCGGTCACGGCCTGATGGACCTCTCCGGCTACGACCGATTCTTCCGTGGACAGCTTGTCAGCTACACCCTCCCGGAAAGCGAGATGGGGGACGCCATCAAGGATCTGAGCGGCCTGCCAATGCCGAAGGTGGTCCGCACCGGCAAGTGGTGAGTAGAGAACGGCTCACGCGTCAACCGATACCGGCTGATGCGTGATGCGTGATGCGTAAGGCATGAGGCGGAAGTGTTGCAGTGCAGAGTGCACCCGGCAAAGGCGCTCCGTTTTTTTTGGCCCATGGATCACATTGAGAGCCAGCCAGACCCCAAGCAGGAGACCTACTGCCGCCGCCTCGGGCACCCGGTCACGCTCGACTACTGCGCCCGGGAAAGCGTCGACCTGCCGTGCCGGTTGGTCTTCGAGTGCTGGGCAGGCCGCGTGCCGATCCACGATTTCCTGCTCACGCTGTATACGAAGTCGGAACTCGAAACCCTCCAACAGCCGACGTCCAAACTCGCTTCGCTGATCGACATTCTTAGTCGGGTCAGGTCTTGAGCAAGGGCCCTTTGCCTCTGACCGCGCTTAGAAAGGGAATCCCACCGAGAAATGGAGAGAGCCGGTGGGGTCGCCGGCGCGCCGATTGAGGTTGTAGCCGTATTCGAGCCGCATCGGGCCGACGGGAGTGCGCCAGCGGAGGCCCGCTCCGGCAGAGGCCACCCACTGTCCGGCTGGATAGTCCGCGATATCGCGGGCGAGGCCGGCGACATCGAGGAATCCCACCAGGGACCAGCGGGACGTCAGGCGCTGTTCGATCTCGACTTGGCCCAGAAGGTAACTCTCGTCCCCGACGAGTTTGCCTGTTGTATCGTACGAGGCGGCTTCGCCCTGGACGTAACCCCGCACCGAACTGGCACCACCGAGGAAAAATCGCTTGTTGAACGGCAGATCGTCTGCCACGGCGCCCGGCGTGGTGACCCAGGCATGCGATGCGCCGGCATGCGCGATGAGCGCACGCGTGAGCGGGCGGTGCCAGCTCGCACCCAGCTCGAAACGTCCGTAGCTCGCCTCGCCTCCCAGCGCCTCCGCAGCCAACTCGGCGGTGGCGTACAGCCGATATCCTCTCAGCGGAGCGAGGGCATTGTCGGTGCGGTTGTGATCGAACGTGACGCCGATCGACGAGGCGCTGGCCTGGTCTCGTCCGTAATCGGGATTGAAGTGACGGTCCGCAATCGAGAGATCCTCGAACGTGAGACGGACTCCGGCGGAACTCTGCCACTGCGGAAGCTGCCGCTGGTAGCCCAGGCTGGCTCCATAATCCTGACGGGTGAAAGTGGTTTCCTCGCGTCGTCGATAGAAACCCAGGCCGGTGACCTCCCCCAGCGGATGGAACGTCTGTGGGATGGTGTAGGAGTATTCGAGCTTGGTGCTTTTGAAAGACTGAACGGCGAGGAGGCGCTGCCGGTGCGCCAGGCCGAACAGGTTGAGTTGCTCGAGTTCGAGGCCGCCCCAGAGCATGTCGTAGCTCCCCCAACCACCGAGCACACTCGCCTCGAGCGGCTTGACTTCCCGCAACTGGAAACGCACCGCACTCTCGGTTTCCGCAGGCAGCGGGACCATTTCGGCATCCGCACGGTCGAAAACCCCCAGGCGCAGCAGTTGCAGGCGCGATTCTTCCACCGCCAATCGGTTCAGCGGTTCGCCCACCGTCAACCGGACCCGCTTCCGGACGAACGACTCGCAGGTGCGGTCCAGCCCCGCAAAGGTCACTTCGCCGATCCGGATCGGCAGTCCGGGTTCCACGCGGGCGATCACGCCCACCTCGACCGCCTCGTCGGTTTCTCCAAGGGTCTGCACCTCGGTGCTGACGCGGGCATGAGGAAAGCCCTTTTCGTATTCCGCGTTGCGGAGCGATCGGATGCGCTCCTGCTCCCAAGCCGGCGAAAACGGCTCGTGCAATAGATTGGTTTGCGCAACCTCAGACACCGTTGCACCCGAATCCTGCCGGCACGTCACCGATTGGGCGACCCACCAGCGCCGATTCTCAGTGACCCGAACGGCCACCGTCACCCTTCCCGTCATGGGGTCAGCGGCAACGGGCCCGGCCTCGACCACCGCATCCCGATAGCCCAACCGGCGCAGTTCCTCGCGGAGATTTGCCAGTCCCTGGTTCAGTCGCGACGGCGTATAGACTTTGGGCCGCTTCTGCGCCAGCACCAGGTCCGGCACGAGAAAGAAAAGCGCCGCTCGCGCTTCTGACAGCGCAGTCAGGCCACTGAATCGGAGGCTGACGATGTAGTACAACGCGCCGCGGTGCACCCTGAAGGTCGCACGCACCACGCGCCAGTCGTGCGGGAGTTCGAGGGGCGCTTCAGGATCGGCGGGGAACGTCGCGTCGGTCCCGTCATCCCGAAGAACACTCAGGTCCAAGGCCGGGCGCAAGTAGCCTTCGCGCTGCAGCGCGGACAGAAGCAGCAGGGCGGCGTCCTCCAAGGTGCGGGCATCCAGTAACTCCGGTGCGCCTGATTCGGAGCGCAGCACCCGCAACTGTCGCTTCAGACGAAGGTTGCCGAAAAAACCGTGGCCGCGCACGACGACCTTGGCGGGTGTCGATCCAGCCCCGGGCGCCGACTCCGGCGCGATCGCCGGCGGGCTTCCGCCTCCGGCAACGCTCGCCAGAAACACGGTCCAGGCAAAGCGGATGGGCCGCAGCCCTGTCGCTGGTAGACGGCGGCTCATCGGCGCAGCACCCTCCACTTGACGCCGGCGTTCAGTTCGTCGAACTCATCGTATTCGCCCACCAGAGACCAGGAATCGTTCAACCGGTATTCGAGGCGTCGGGTCACCTTGCCGCGCGCCGAAACCCTCTCGCCGGTGCGATAGGTCAAATGCCCCTCGCCATCGCCTCCCGCGCCCAGTTTGTTCACCAGATCCTTGCCAAACAGAAACGCAAGCTTCGAGAGACGGTTCGCGGTGGTGGTGTTCCTTTGGTGGCGCGGCAATTCGCCAGCGGTGATCATCAGCAGGACCTCCTCGGAACTGAGCGGAGGACTCGATGAGAACCGCACCACCGGATCCATCACGCTGCCGCTCGCTTCGAGGCGGAGATCGTACCCGAAGGCGCGCGCGCCGGCCGAGGCCTGCAAGCGGGGCCGGGCTGGGTCGGCCTCGGCAAAGGTCACCAGGCCCTGGCGCATGGGCAGCGTGGCGTAGGGAAAGACCAAATTGCCGCGCACCACTTGGGCGTCGCCCAAAAGCATCGGCTCCCGCAGTGTGCCGCGCAGCCTCAAGTTCACCGAGTGAACGCCGTTATAGAACGGGCTGCGTACGTGGAGACACTCGTCGCCCCGGAGATCCACCCCCAGCCGCCAGGCGGCAAATGGCTCTTGCGTCACGCTAAAAAACGGTGGCGGGCGGGTGGGCACCCGCATGCGGCTGCCCAACATCGCCTCCAAATCACTCAGGACGAAACCGCGGCCCAACGTCACGGCCCCGTCGAGGAGGGGCGCCCCGGTTCGATCGTGCTGCAACCGGAGATCCAGATCGCCTCGCAAAACCAGGTCCGCTTCACGGATCAGCGCCACCTCCGTGCCGCCCAGGTGAAGGTCGAAGGCCGGCAGTCTCCAGTCGGCCATCGCGCCTGCTGGCAAATCCACCCAGCCCGTGAGCCGGACGGTGGACCCGCCGATGTCGGCCGCCACGCTGTCGAGACGCGCCTGCCGGTCCTCCAGCACGACACAACCGTGGAGATTCCGCAGCGGCCCGACCCACGGCAATGGCCGAGTGCCCAACTGGCCGAATTCCACCCTGCCAGCCCACTTCCAGCCCGGACGAAGTCGAAGGTCGGCGCTGAGTTCGCCTTCGGACCGCAACTCGGCGACAAATCGGGAGGCCATCTGAGCGACTGGCAGGGCGTCGAGACGCGCCCGGCCCTCGAGACCGGCCAAGTCCAGACCCGACCTCCCGCGCAGCAGATCCATCCAGGCATTCGTGGTCGCCGGCAGCGTGGCCGATACGGTCAAGGGCGCACCATCCACTTCAAGCCGGAGCGGCTCCAGACGCACCCAATCGGCGTCCGCGTGCAATGTCATATCCAGCGCTTCGAGCCGCGGCAGCCAGCCGGCCAGCGGCGAATTGGTCAGAGCGCGCAAGTCGGCTGCCAGCAGCCGCACTTGCCCGACGGGGGCAGCCAGTGTGCCGGCCAGCCTGCCGTTGCCGCGCGGGTCGGTTGCGGTCATGCCCAGTCGTTCCAGCCCGACCCGCTGCAGCGTGGGCGTTGGCGTCAGGCTGAAATCCAACTCGAACGGCTGGTCGACCGAAAGATGCCAGAGACGTCCCGTTTCGAGGAAACCGCAGACAAGAGGCACTCGGCCATCGAGTCGCAGGGCCTGAACATCGCACTCGGAGATCCGCAGGTCATCAATTCGCAGCCCACGCTCATCGCCCTCGATCCGCGCCACGATCCGCGCCCGCAGGTTGGGCGCCGGCTCCCACCAGCCGGTCGCCGCCGCGCGGACCGCCGCCGGGCCGAACCCGCCGCTCACCTCGATGGCGAGTGATTCCAGAGCGATCGCCGGGAGATTCGCCGTCAAGAACGCGCTCAGGACCCGCGTGTCCAGATTCGTCACCGCAACACAACCGCGGAGTCGGTCCGGCCGCTGCCATTGCCCTTCGAACACGAATTGGCGCAGGGCGTTGGTGAGCGCCAGCCGTCCGATTTCCACCTTCCACCCAGCGGCATCGAGCGCGGTTGGCGGTTGGAGGCGCAAGCGCACCGGCGCGCACAGGGCCAAGGGCGGCTCGTCGAACGCGCGGACCTTCAGAGCCGTCAGCGTCAGCGTCGTCAGATGCTCGATGCTCCCGGCGAGCGCCATCTCGCCGTCCGCGGTTGCCAGCGTCAGAAACGGCGCGATCCGGGTGTTGTGTTCCCCTTCCCATCGACCGTCGAGTTGGATCTCTTTCAAGCCGTCGACCAGGACACCAGACAATGCGACGGCCCCGTGATGGTGCAGGTTCGTCCACGCGCCCGACAGAGACGCGCGAGCGGTCGCCGTTCGGAACGTGAATGGCCACTTCGCGAGCAGCGGCCCTCCGGGATGAATCGTCAGATCGACCTTGGCATCCGCCACCGTTCGCGCCACCGGGTCCACCCCTCGGGTCTCGACTCGAATCTCCGAATCGTCATGCCAGCGCGCCGTCCCTGTCAGATGCGCCACGCGCCGCCCCATCGTGCGCCCGGCCAGTTCCAGCGCGGGAACGGCCAGCCACGGGCTCTCGATGTCTTCTCCGACGAGGCGGAATTCGGTCTTAGGTTCCAAGCCGTCGCCGGGCATGACTCGGATCTCGCCCCGCATCTGACCGCGCAGGTCCACCCAGGACTGGGCAGTCAAGTCGGCCTGCAGGGCCAATCGCCCCGGCCGGTCGATCTGCCGCGTTGCCCAATGCCACGTCACGGGATCCAACAGCGTGGCCGCGAGCGGCGCCGCGTGACCATCGAGGCGCGTCACGGTCATTCCGCTGGGGTCCAGCCGAGCCTCAACATCCAGTTGCAGGGGAGGAAGGTCGCCGGCCAACGGTTCGGCGCGAGCGGCGAGACGCAACTCAAACTGCTCGCCTGCGCCCGCCAGACGCACCGATCCCACTACGTTCGAGTAGCCGGGCAGTCCGGCGAAGGAGGCTGGCAACGTGATGTCCGGGGCGTCCAGTTCCGACAGGTCAGGCCACATCCCGGCGTTCGCCCCTCGAATGTGCGCGTGCAGGTCGAACGTATTGTCGCGCCAGACGCCGCCGCCAGCCAGTTCCCAGTCCGGTCCTCGCTCGCATACGTCTCCCTGCCATTCGATGCGCTGCGACAGTTCCTGAAACTGAAGGGCGAGCCGGTCCGGAGCTTGAACCTCGACGCCGAGTCGCGCTTCCACTCCCCACGGGGCAAATCGCGCCGCGGCGTCGAGCCGCCCGGCCCGCCAGCGCAGTTCCGGGACCAGAATCTCCCGGCCCGCCGCTCGCACTCGGCAATCTTGCAGGTCCAGGGGCGGCAGCCATTGCGTCATTGCCCAAGCCACCCTGTGCGCCTGTTCGATGAGCCCGCCGAGGCGCAGAGGCGGCCCGACCACGTTCGCCACGCCGGGCTCGGCGACTCCGACGACAACGCTGCAATCGACGAGGCGAACGAGTGCGTTCGTGGCCTTCGCGGAGCCCAACCAGCGCCTCCAGAGCCATGCAGTGGGTTGGGGAAGACGAATGTCGCGGGCCTCGAAATCCGCCCCAGCAAACCGAAACCGGACGTCCCGAAGCTGCAGCGCCGTATAACCGGACCGCTCAACCGCGTCCGCCTGGACGCCGAAACGAGGCAACGCCAGCTTCAGCGCCGGCGGCCACCAGAATGGCAGCCAGACGACAGCCAGCAGGATGGCCCCGGCCGACACACCCAGCCAGCGCAACGCGCGACGAACAGTCTGCCGCTCATGCCGGTTGCGCATCAGGACCCAAGGGCGGGCTTGTGCCGGGAGACGGTGCCTGTGCTGCGGAGGGAACGGCCAGACCGGTCGCGGCGGACAGGGCTTGGCTCACCCGGTCAAACTCCGCGTTCAATTCGCCGACCTGGCGCTGGACCTCCGTCAGAGCGCCGCCTTTCGCGAGTGTCTCGAGGTCGGCGCACAGCCGCGCGAGCCGCCGGGCGCCCAGACCGCCGGCGCTGCCTTTGAGACTGTGGGCGGCTTGGGCGAACCCGGCGAGATCGCCCCCCCCGGCGCTTTCCTGGAGGCGACGGCGCAGCGGGATGGCGCTCTGAAAGAACAAGTCGGCCATCTCGATCACAGCGTCGGTCTCGCCCGGCACGTTGAGTTCTGCGAGACTCCGCAACATCGAGAGGTCGAGGGTCTCATCGGACGGATCCGACGCCGCCTCGGCAGGCGAGACCGGCGGGGCAGCGGCGGAGGTCAATCTCTCCGTAGCCCGCCGGAGGGCGGCTTCGAGATCGGGCAAGCGGACCGGTTTGGAGATGTAATCATCCATCCCGGCCGTCACGCAGCGTTCCCGGTCGCCCTCGATTGTGTTTGCGGTCATGGCGATGATCTGGAGGGGGCGGCGGGAAGGGCCAACCGTGCCGCTGAGCGGGACTTCCTGCTTCCGGATGGCCCGTGCGGTCTCGTAACCATCGAGTTCGGGCATCTGGCAATCCAGGAGCAGCGCGTCGTAGGCCTCGCGTTCGAGAGCCGTCAGCACCTCGCGCCCGTTTCCCACCGCGTCCGCCGTGTGGCCCAGTCGGCGCAGTTGGCGCAGGGCAAGCCGCTGGTTGACGAGATTGTCTTCGGCCACCAGGATGCGCAACGGGATGGCCGGCGTCGCCGGCGGCGGCGGAATGCGGAGCCTGGCGGCGAGGCTGGCCGGTTCATGCGCGCCCGACGGCGTGGCTGCCGCCATCACTTTCACGAGGCCGTCGTAGAGGCGCCCCTGCCGCGGCGGCTTGACCAAACAGGCGGCGATGCCGGCGCTCCGCATCGTTGCCACATCGAGCCGATCCCGCAGAGACGTCAGCATGATCAGGCGGGTCTGGCCCGTGTTTGGATCGGCGCGGATGCCCTCGGCCAGACTCAGACCGTCCATTTCGGGCATCTCCATCTCGATCAGCGCAAGATCGTATGGGGCGCCGGCGCGCGCAGCGCTCTGCAAGAGGGCCAGGGCGGCGGCGCCATTGGCAGCCTCGTCGGCCTGCACCCGCCACGAGGCGAGCGCCTGCACCAACAGACGGCGATTCAGAGGGTGGTTATCGACCACCAAAGCCCGAACGCCGGCCAGGAGATCACGGCTCGGCTCGGGGCTGCCCGTTCCTTCGGGTGGACGCTCGAAACGCGCGGTGAACCAGAAGCGGGAACCGCGTCCGACGTGGCTGAGAACGCCGATCTCGCCCTGCATGAGTTCGACCAACTGCTTGCAGATGGCCAACCCGAGGCCGGTCCCGCCGTACTTGCGGGTGGTCGAGCCGTCCGCCTGGCTGAACGCGTCGAAGATGCGGGCCTGGGCCTCGGCGGAGATGCCGATGCCCGTATCGCGAACCTCGCCGCGGATCGTTGCGTGCGACCCGGTCTTCTCGACGGCATCGATCTCGACGACCACTTCGCCGCGTTCGGTGAACTTAACGGCATTGCCGATCAGGTTGGTCAGAACCTGACCCAGGCGCCCCGGATCGCCCCGCAACCGGCGCGGCAGCGCGTCGCCCAGAACGTAGAGCAACTCGAGGCCTTTGGTCTGCGCGGACTCGGCCAGGAGTTCGACTGTCCCTTCGACGACCTCCCGCAAATCGAAGTCCACCCGGTCGAGTTTCATCCGGCCTGCTTCCATCCTCGAAAAATCCAGGATGTCGTTGATGATGTTGAGCAGCAACTCGCCGCTGCGGCGGATGGTCTCCGCGCCGTCGCGCTGTTCCAGCGTCAACTCGGTCTCGAGCAGCAGGCCGGCCATGCCGATGATCGCGTGCATCGGCGTGCGGATTTCGTGGCTCATGTTGGCCAGAAACTCGCCCTTCAACCGCATGGCCTCGACGGCGGCGTCGCGGGCCTTCTCCAATTGATGCTCGACGTTGACCAGCACGGTGATGTCTTTCGACACACCAAAGGTGCCGATGATATTTCCGCTCCGGTCGCACAAGGGCATCTTGGTGGTCAACGCCCAGGTCTGTCGTCCGTCGGGCCAGGTTTCGAGTTCCTTCTTGCCCACAATGGGCTCGCCCGTCGCGATGATGCGCTGCTCGTCCTCGTAAGCCGGTCGGGCATGGTCTGCGCTGAAGAAATCGAAATCGGTCTTGCCAACCACCTCGCTCGAGTCGCGTGCCCCGAACTTCCGCGCCATCTCGCGGCTGACACGCAGGAAACGGGATTGGCGATCCTTGAAATAAATCGCGTCCGGGATGCTGTCCAACAGCGCTTGGAGCATGTCGCGTTCGTGCTCGATGGCCTCCTCCATCCGCTTGCGCTCGGTGACGTCCCAGAAAATCCCCTGTACCCCGGTGACCTTGCCGTCTGCGTTGCACAGCGGCGTCTTGAGCACCTGGACGTACGCCCGCTCGCCGTCCGGCCCGACGTGTTCTTCCACTGCGTCCAGGGTCGCCAGAGTGTCCATGACCCGGCGGTCATCCTCCCTGTACTTGGCCGCCAGGGCCGGCGGATAGAAATCGTCGTCAGTCCTGCCCACAATCTCATCCGGCAGGCGGCCCAAACCGCGACAAAACTGGCGGTTGACGAACGTGAACCGGCCTTGGGTGTCCTTGCGGAAGATGCTCTGCGGCAGACAATCGACCAGCGAGTGGTAGAGCATCTCCGAATCCCCCAAAGCCCGCTCGGCCTCGGGGCAGTCTCGATTGGATTCCGACAACGCACTCATCTTTAGCGAGGCTTCGCCTCAGACCGACGAGGCGTGTGAAGGACTTGTGACCGCCGGGTGCCAACCACGATCACCGGCGCCCGACGCCTCGCTAAGTGGCACCGCGCCGCCTCGCTCAACCCGCAGAGCCAACGCGCCAGAGGACTGGCGCAGTCTCCCGCAGCAGCGGGACTGGCGCCTTTTCGGACGTCTCCGGACCGCGCGGAGCGTTTTGGAGTGCGGCAGTCTTCTGCCGCTCTGAGACCCTCGCGAACGATCTGGCAAGACGCCTGGTCGGTCTGAGGCGCACCTCGCTCGAGTGACTCCCTCTATGAAATCTGTAGTCATTGAGTCAAGTTTTTGCGCCGCGCAGCGGCGCCCCTTAGCCTGGACCTCTCACCGATGAGTTGAATGAAGCGTGACTGAGTGCAGTCAACACGTTGATATGAAGAACGTTGCGACCGCACGAGTCAACCACGCTTCGGAGACAGACTGTATCCGGCAGACGCTGCTATTTCCAGAGCTAACTGCGAAGGCGGTCACGGTCAATTTCGAGGGCGGGCAGGTCTCCAGCGACGGTGGTGGTGTGCTGCTGGCGCGATTGGATCGATCCTATGGTTACCTGCAACGTTTTGCCACTTGCTTTCGGGACCATCGTGACCCCGATCTGATCGAGCATCGACTTTTGGAGGTCCTGCGCCAGAGGACGTACGCGATGGCGCTGGGCTACGAGGACGTCAATGATCACGACCAACTCCGGGCCGATCCTCTCTTGGCCAGTTTGTGTGGGAAGGAGGATCCCTTGGGCCAGGATCGAGAGCGGGACCAGGACAAGGGCAAGGCGTTAGCCGGCAAGAGCACGCTCAACCGACTGGAACTGACGCCGGCGGATGCCAGTGCCGCTTCGCGCTACAAGAAGATCGTGGGAGACCCCGAAGCGCTGGAGGATTACTTCATCGATGAATGGGTGCGCTCGTTGGCCAAAGACGCACGCGAAGTGATTTTGGATTTGGATCGAACCGATGATCCGCTCTACGGGGAGCAGGAGGGACGATTCTTTCATGGGTACTACGGGGAGTACTGCTACACGCCGCTGTATATTTTCGCGGGGGACTGGCCGGTGGTGGCGGCGCTGCACACGGCAGAGAGCGAACACCTGGCGGAGATTGTTGCGGTTGTTGGGGAAAATCCTGGAGCGGGTGCGGCGTCGCCGACCGCAGGTCCGGGTGGTGCTGCGCGGGGACAGTGGTTTTTGTCGGAAGGAGTTGATGAGTTGGTGTGAGCAGAAGGGCGTCAAGTACGTGTTGGGATTGGCGCGCAACGCGGTGTTGGAGCGGATTCTGCGAGGGAGCTTGCGGAGCGGCCAAAAGCATGTTGACGTTCAACGATTCGGCAGACGGAGCGGGTGTACAAGGACTTTCGGTATCGGGCCAAGAGTTGGGGGAGACCCAAACGGCGAGTGGTGGGGAAGGCGGAATGGACCAAGGAGGGAGCAAATCCGCGCTTTGTGATCACCAACTTCACGGCGAAGGAGCACGCGGCGCAGGAGCTCTACGAACAGGTGTACTGCGCACGTGGGAACATGGAGAATCGCATCAAAGAGCAGAAGCTGGATTTGTTTGCGGGCCGGACCAGCACCGGGACGTTGCGGGCGAACCAACTGCGGCTGTGGCTCTCCACCTTGGCTTATCTGTTAGTGAACCAATTGCGTCGGGTGGGTCTGGCGGGGACGAAACTGGCCCAGGCGACCTGCGGAACGATTCGGCTGCGGCTCTTCAAGATCGGGGCGGTCGTGCGGGTCACGGCGCGGCGGGTATGGGTGCAATTGAGTAGCGCCTACCCTTTGCAGGAGCTCTTTGCTGCGGTCTCGCAGCGCCTGCGCCTGGTGACCTAGCCGGTCGGCAGAGCGAAGCTGCGGTGCCACCCGACGTTCGCAGAAGGCGTGTCTTCAGAAACGGCCTAAAATCGAGGTTTTTAGCCTCAAGATTCACATCTCCCACCGGCTGGGCCGCCGACAAATCGGAAGTGGCTGGCTAACCTCTGTTTTTCGGCCCCAATAATCGCCCTACCGAGTCGAGGCGCAACCCTTGGTGAGAAAAGCAGGTTAGCGAGGCGTCGAATGCCGGCTGCCATGGCCAAGACCCAGCGCAAACGAATCGGTGTCATGCTCCCTCGGTCTGAGGCGAAGCCTCGCTAAGCAGTGGCCATCGAGGGACGCGGCTCCGCGCCGACGCCGATCCCGCGCAACCATTCGGAAGCCCGCTCCCGAGCCACGGCCATCTTGGGGTAGCGGATCTCACGGTAGCCGGTGACCGTCTCGGGAAGCCGCAGCACCCGGACGTAGACTTCATAACCTTGCAGCGTTCGCGCCGCCTCGGGGAATCCCGGCAGCAGGCCGAGGTACCAGTCGCGAAAGTCCCTCTCCGGCCGATGCCACTCGGGCATCACCCGACGCAACCAGCGCTGATGCTTGAGCAGGGACAGCATCCAATCGCGCGTCCGCAGGTCCAGGGCAATCTCGCGTCCCAACAGCGCAAACTGCGGACGATTCAGGTGGCGGTACACCAGACGATCGCCCCGGGCGGGGTCGACATCGTAGCGCGCCCGATCGCGCCGGTGTTTCTCTTCGCTGGTCAGAAGGTGGGCCACATACAGTTCGTCCTTGATGAGCATGACCTTGTGCAGATTCCAGATCACCGCGCGCGTGGCCTCGCAGCCCTGATCGGGACGATCGCCGGCGCGGATCCTCCGCACCCAATCCACATAGCGCTGCGCGTAGGCGACACCCTCGAACTGAATCAGGTCGTAAACCCGCAGGGCGAAGCCGGCGAGCGTCTGGGCGTCGACCGCCAAGTCCGGCACCGCCCGTTCGACCATCTGTCGGTAAGCCGACGCCAACGACGCCCCCCGCCGGCGCGTCCGAGCCAGGATCTCGACCTTGTCGGCCAGGATGCCCTCGCACGTCGGCGGTTCATGCTGCAGACCGGCATTGCGGCGGACGGACGCCAGGTCGTGCGCCATCAGCCGCCCGAGGGTGAAGGCCTTCACATTCTCAGCGCCTGCAGCGCCAAGGCCGCTCCGGATGGCCCATTCCAGGGTCTCGAGCCGGAGGGGCAAGAGGCCGCGCTGAAAGGCCAGGCCCAGCATGACGACGTTCGCGCACAGTTGGGTGCCAAAGTACCGCTCCGAGACTTCGGAAACGTTGCAGCTCAGGTAGGCCCCCGGCCGCGAATTCCGACGGAGCAGTTCTTCCAGCGGCGCGACCTGGAAATCGTCTTTGCCCAGCAGGGAGAGGATCGTCGGGGTCTTGTGGGTGTTGACCACCATCGCGGTCCGGTGCCGGCTCCCGACGCGCTGGTTGGTGGAGGGATCGATCGCCCGCGCGGCTTCGAGGACGTCCACCCCCAGGAGCAGGTCCGCCTTGCCATAGGGGATGAGATTCGAGCAGTACGGGCGCGCCGTCCGTCGTGTAGGTGATCATCGAGTAGACGCCGCCATTGCGAATCGCCAGCCCTTTCTTGTCGCAGAACTGGACCCGGTACCCTTCCCGATGACCCGCCAGGACCAGCACGGCGGTGGCGGTTCCGATGCCCATGCCGCCCACCCCGGCCAGGTAACCGTGCCAGGAACCATGCACGGACGCCGGCGCGGGCGCCGGCAGGCTCGATGTGTCGAGCCGCTCGTAGAGGCTCGGCGCCTTCTGCGTCCGCCTGCACGGTCACCTCCTCGAACGACGGACAGGCCATCACCCGCGGCCCGTCGTTCGGCGTCGACACCAGGAACCGGGCGCAGGCGCCGTCCGCGACGCACCAGGAGAAATCGGTCTGGATTTTCCGGCCGTAGGGCGTTTCGTCGAAAGTCAGCCCCGGACAGCCGGTGGCCTTTGTGCACTCGAGGCAGTTCTCGCAAACCTCAGGGGTGACGTTGATGTACCGTTTCGTCCGGCAAGAAAGCCCTTGTCCCGCAGCAAACGCCGCTCTTCGCGGGCCGCGCGGCGGTGGAACGTGATGCCGCATTCCTTGTCCGCCACGACGACCTTGACGCCGTCCTGCAGGATCGCTTTCTCGAGCAGCTCCCGGTAAGCCTCCCGTTCCGCAGGGTTCACTCGCACGACCGTCGCGCCTGAGTTGGTCTGGTCGGTGATCCCCGCCACCACGGCATCGATGCTCTGGGCGAAGGTCCGCTCGCCCATCAACCCGTCGGCCAACGCCGGCGTGGTCTGGTGCCCGGTCATCGCCGTGGTCTTGTTGTCGAGCAGAATATAGGTGATGTCCTGGCCGTTCTTGAGCGAGTTCGAAATCGCCAACTGCCCGCTGTGAAAGAAGGTCGAGTCGCCCATGAACACGACCTGCTTGTTGCGGATGAACGGGTCGATGCCCGCTCCCGTGCCGCCGCCCAAACCCATCCCGCTGTAGTTGTGCATCAGGTCCCGGGTCGGCTCGAACATCAGCATCGTGTAACAGCCGGTGTCGCCGTGAAAAAGCAAGTCCACCGGCCCGGTCCCGTGCACCCGCTGCATATAGCGCGGGTCACGAAACTGCTTCTTGATCTCGACCAGCACGCTGGCCGAGTCGCGGTGCGGACAGCCCGGACAGAAGGTCGGTGTCCGCGCCGCGATGTCGACCACGATCGATTTGACCTCCCGGAGGAGACCCAATTCGCGCTCGATCCGCCCCCGATCAATGCGGCCTTCGAGCTCGGGGATCCTGAGCAACAACGGCCCCAGCCGGTCGATCAGCTTGCTCGGGTTCAATCCCCGCGTTGCCGGGATCGGCTCGAGACCGCAGGGGAACTGCTTGCCCCAAACCGCGCAGCGCGCGGACGCCGATCCGCCGCCCTCCCGCTGCCCCGCCCGCGTGAGGACGGCGACGACTTGTTCCTCGAGAAAGTCGCGACGCTCCTCGATCACCACGATATCCCTCAGCCCGCGCGCGAAGTCCTCGACCAACGCCGGGTCCAGCGGATACGTGACCCCGACCTTGAGGATTGGGAAGTCGCCATCCACGCCCAGTTCGGCCAGCGCATGCCGCAGGTAGCAATAGGCCGCCGCCGACGTCATGAACCCGATCCGGGCCTCGCGGTTGACGTCGCTTCCCGGCAGCGCTGTGTGGGCGCCGTGCCGCCGCGCGCTGGCCCAAAGCCGGGCATAGCGCTCTGCCATGCCCTGCTCCTTGCGCCACGTGCGGGGGGGCAACAGGACGTTGCGCTCCAGGTCGATCTTGGACGTCTCCAGTTCGAAAGGCGCATGCGTGTTCCGTGCGGGCGCATGATTGGGCCGCACGCGCACCGAGCCGCCACCATCGGTCTGGTTCGTCGTCACCAGATACCCGATGTACAGTTCGCTCTCGCGCGAGAGCGTGAATGCCAGGTCGATCCAGTCCTTCAACTCCTGGGCGTCGCTGGGCTCGAGCACCGGCATCATGAGATGCTTCGCAAGGTAACGCGAGTCGGCAGGCACTTGCGTCGAATCGCTCCACGGGTCGTCCCCCAGAACAATGACCGCCCCTCCTTCCGGGTGAGCCCCCACCAGGTTGCCCAGGGCCAGAGCGTCGGCCGCGACATGAACGCCAACGCTCTTCTGCACGCTGATCGCCCGCAGGGCCTGCATCTGCGATCCGTTGACCATGGCGGCAGACAGCGCCTCGTTGTTCGCCATCGTCGCCCGAATGCCCTGCTCCTTCAGCAACTCCTGAATCTCCTGCGCCGTGTCGAAAAAGCCTGCAACCGGCGACCCTGGATACCCCGTCCAGAGATGCGTCCCTCCAGTGGTTTCCAGACAGCCCTTAACCAGCAGCTCGTTACCAGTAAATACCTCTATACCAACATCTTTGGTGAACCTCTGGTCGACTTTCACTGCCCATATTGTGTCATTCACACACAAGGCTGGCAAGCCCTGACTGTCAGCACCCGGTCCTCATTCCGCGTGCAGGACCTTGCCGCCGGGTGAGGGCACCCGGCCTGCTCACCACCGGAGAATGGAGTCGTTGTAGGCCTGGTCCCGTCTCGCTCCTTAGAATCCTTGAACCCTTCAACGCAGCACAGAAACTTGACTTGTCGACAACACATTTGACCGATCAAGGATTCCAACGAAGCTCCGCCTCAAACCGACGAGCGAGCCTGGGCCTTCGATTCTGCTGGTACTGATGGGGCCGTCCGAACGCGGAGCTTCGTTGGAATCCTCCGTTCCGCTTCGCGGAAAACTTGACTGTTTTGTTCAGATGTTGGGCAGATGGAGCAGGCTAGGGGGCCGCTCTATTCCGGCAACATGGTCAGGCGGTAGAACCGCCGCGGAAGTGATACCGACAGCGGGTCGATCATGACCAGGACAGGTTGACTCGCCACCACAGGAGGACCGAGGATCTGCCACGTGTCTTGTGTCAGGTCGTTCTTGAATTCGAGTTGATAAGCGCGACCCGACTGAACCGCCCATTCGAGCACAAGGCCCTCGTCAGTGACCTCCACACCCACGGCTTGGGGCGCCGTCGGCCCAGCGTACACGTTGGGCGTCCCCGGGGTCGGCCCCGTCATCAACACAAACGGAGGCGGCGCACTGTCCGGATACCGGCCCTGGCTGACGTCGCGCGTCTGCGGGCCGAAAACCACCGCGTCGACGACAGCGCCATCAGGCGCGAAGAGCGCGATCGTGTCGCCGTCCTGATTCAGGCGGAAATTGACGTGCAGCCCCAGCCCGAGGTCGTTCTGAACCGGTTCGTTGTCCGCCCACACCAGCAGAAAACCGAATTGCGGAATGGTGGTCCCCGCCGGAAACACCCAACGACGCGGATCCGACAGGTCGTCCGTGAGCGAATAGCCGGAGAGATCGACCGCGAAACCGTTCGGATTGTGCAGTTCGAACCAGTCGTCAGTGTCCTGATCGGCCGGATCCGCGACAGTCGACGTGTTGGCAGCCATCCACTCGTTGATGTCAACCTGCACGGGGACGGTTGCCCCGCTGTTGACTCCGCCCGGGGTCGGGAAATGGAACATCTGCCGCGCATCCGGGTCGCCTTCGGGCAACGATCCCCACGAACGGTCGGCAGGGACTTGCGCATAGCTGAGACTGTCGACAACGCGCGCCGTGGCCAACTCCGAGATCGACAGCGCAATGGTGCCGGCGACCGGGTCGAGGCGAAAGCTGGCATGCAATTCATCCGCACTGGTTTCCCCCGGCTCGCCGTCGGCCCACACCACGAGCCTCTGGCCGGGTTCAATCGCGAGCCCGGGTGGGAAAGGCCACTCGAGGAGAGTCGGGCCGTTGTGAGCCAGGAACAGGCCGTCGAGGCTCACCGGGTCGGAGCCGGCATTCAGCAATTCGATCCAGGGATCGGCGTCGCCAGACCGGTCGCGGGGCCCGTTTTCATTGTTGGGCATCGTTTCGTTGATCCAGAGCGGCGGCAGCGGGGCGAAAGCCCTCGGCAACACGTTGGGTCTGCCGGGTGTCGCCAGCGGCAACGGCAGTTCGCCAGGCACAAGGCTGACGGTCCGATGCAGGGTGCTGTTCAACATTCCGGCGGTGAGGCCGCCGCCGGTCGGAGCCGGGTGATACCAGAAGCTCAACGTGTACACGTCGCCGGAGCGGACCGGCAGGTTCCCCTGCCCCAGCGAGGGGAGAAGGATGTTGCCGCCCGTCTCCGAAACGAGGCGCATGCAGGCCTCGCCCGAGTGGCTGAAATCGGAGACGCTCCCGCTGTCGGGATCCGTGTCGGCCACCGTCCAAGATCCGCTCAAAGGCTGCTCGAATCCGCCATTCTGGACCAGGTTTGTCCCGGTTTCGCGCCACCGGCCCGGCCACCAGCCAGACATCATCGAGGAACACTTCGCCGGACGACTCGAGGTAAAGATAGAGCGGGCCGCCGCGGGCAATCCCCGTCACTTCGGCAAAGCGCCATCCGGTCGCCGCGGGATCATTCGTCACGGCGACCCAGGCGCCCGGGCGGCGGTTGTCCTCGGACGGGTCAGCCAACTGGAGCGAAGACCCCTGGCCATCCGCCGCCGCCGGCCACGGCCAGGCGTCGTCGTACGTCACACGGTCGATCCACACATCTTCCGCCGGCGTCGCGCCCGGCTGCACCAGGGTCAAGATCTCGCCATCGTTTTGCAGACGGCCGGGCAAAACGCCCGCAACCCGCGCCCCGTAGCCGTACGCCTCCCCGAAAGCCGATCGGGCGGTCACCACCACCAGATAACCATCCGGCTCGATCAACGTGCCCTCGGCGAAGGTGAAACCTGCGCCGCGCAACTCGAACCCAGTCAGATCGAACGCGTGCGTGGCGGACGTGTTGTGGATCTCGACAAACCCGGTGTCGGGCGTGTCCGGGTGGTAGAGGATTTCGTTGATGACCAGATGATCCTCCGGACGCTGATCGGGCCCGGTGTAATACACGCCCAAGGTAGCCACGGACTCCGGGATGCGCGTGCCGTCCGAGGCGAACGCTTCCAACCTCAGCGCGTTGGCTCCGCTGCGCAAGGGCAACAGCATCCTCCAACTCGTGACACCGGACCAGGTCACCGGGTAGGCCCGTCCGTTGACGCGCAGGGTCTGCCCCTGGACGGGAGCGGTCCCCACCAACTCGAGGAGGTTCTTGCCTGTGACCGTGAAGTCGGCTCCTCCATTGCTGGTGATGGCGAAAGGGGCGTCGTTGGTGGCCAGCACGCTCAGCAGGTGAGCGCGGCGGCTCCGGATCCACGTCAGAATCGTGTCCGGACTCGTGGGGGCCAGCGCGTTGTCAGCCAGAGCCGTGTAAGTCGACTGCAACCAATTCCGCGCCCAGGATTCCTCGAGTGGCCCTTGGACAACATCGTGGAGGGCGCGCAGGTACGCCCGCCGAAAAGGGGGATGGTTGAACATCCGCTCGGTGACGGCGTCGACGACGCCGTCCGAGTGCCGAACATCGAAGAGGTCATGGGTCGGCCCGTCCCCCAGCCCGAACGCGAACGCGACGTCCCAATCCAGAAGTTGCCACGGCCCCTGGACGGGGCGGTAGGCGTACATGTTCTTGCCACGCCGATAGCCGTAGGCATCCCAGTCGCCCACCACGTGCCGCAGGGCAAAGGTGCGCATCCAGCCCTCGACATCGACGAGACTCTCGACGCGCGTGGTGTACTCCTGGGCGTTGGCATGGAGCGCATCCACCAACTCGTAGAGCCGGGCGTAATCGTGCGCCGAGTCGCGCACTGCGCGCTTGCGCCAATTCCACCGGTAGCGCGCGAGCTTGTGATCTCCGTCGGGCGTCGTAAACCTTTCGAGGGTCGCATCCACATTCTGGAAACTGAGGATCGCATCGTCATAATCGAACCAATCTTCGATCTTGAACAACTCGCCCCCGGCGTCGTCGGGAAACCACTGCTCGACGTAGTCGCGATTGGGCTGCTGGGCGTCCTCGAAGATCGGGCCGCGGACCAGGCCATTGACGATCAGGTGACAGAAGCGCCGGTGCGCATGCGGGCGCCCGAGTTGGCGCGCCATGGCAAAGAAGAACTGCTCCCGCTGTGCGCTGCGGTCACTCCCCAGATTGGCCGGCAGATTCAGCACGAAATCGGTGGCGCCCAGGAACCGGTCATCGGTCGGGAACAGCACGACGTAGTTGCAGTTCATCCCCATCGGCGAATCGTAACCTCCCCAGTGGAACGGGCTGCCGCTGTAGAGCGCCTGCGCGTCATACACCACCCGTTCGTGACCGCACACGAACGTCACCGGCAGCGGATCGTTGCTGCTGCGCTCGCGCCGCTCCCATTCCGTCAACGTGGCGCGCGTCATCCAGATGCGGTAGGTCCCCAGATTGCCCAAGGCTGCCGGATCGCCCCAACGCACAAGGCACTCGCGCTCCGGCGATTCCACCGGGTAGATGCTGAACGCCCGTTCGCTGGTGGCATCGGTCGCCTCGACGCTGAAGGCGATCAGGTTGGTGGTCGACTGCGACGGCAGCAGCGCCGACCAGACTCCATCCCCCGCCACGGCGTCCGGGCCCGTCCCCCCATCGTCCATCATCAGACGCTGCACAAGCGGGGACGGGTCGATCCGGTAGGCGCAGACCAACGCCGCCACACCGTCGGGGTCGTGCACACGCGCCGTCACGAGAACGGACTGCCCGAGGGCGGGCAGGATCGGGCTGTGCCGCACGTCCCAAATCGCCGGACCTTGATTCGGGCGAGCCATGCTGTTGCGGGCCCCCGGCGTTCCGAGGTTGGGCGGCACGGGGAGCCGCCCTGCGGCTTCCAGGTAATTGCCGCGCAGGCGAAGCAGGATCTCGGGGTTGCCCCGGCACCACCGCGCCTTCGCGCGAAGAGTGGCATGCGTCCCAGGCGTCAGCGATCCGTTCAAGTCGATGAACACATGGTTGGCGTCCGTCGAACCGCGTCCGCTGGCGCGCAGCCGCAGGCTCTTTCCGCTGCGGTAGCCTTCGGCGGTCTCGAGGCTCGACCGGGCGTGGGTGCCGCGAGTCCGCCAGCCTTGGGCGTCTTGCTCGAAGGTCGAGTTGGGCACCAGGTTGTTGCCGTTGGGACCGATGACCTGGACATCGTCGATCAGACACTCGCCCTCGCCCATTAACAGCACCTGCAGTCGGTCGACGCCGTACGCATCCGTCCCGAGATCGAGCAAGCCCGTCTGCTCGATGGTGATCCAGTCGCTCTTCGAGGCCTCATCGCTCGAAGCCCAGTTCGGGGCAAGGCGATTGTCACCGCGGGCGTCCACAAGTTCGAGACTGCTCCCGCCACCGTCCGCCCAAGGCCCCCACCGCCCGCCTTCACCGTAGGTCACCTCGTCCACCACAATGAGGTCCGCCAGCGGACGCGCGGGATCGCTCTGGCCGGGCCAGGGCCACCCGTTCGCCGCCGTTGGCGAGCTGTCCCTGATAGTCGCCCACAACGACACCGGCGGCCAGACCAGGATGGTTGGCTTCCAGGCGCGCCGCGTCCTTCGCCACCACGACGTAGCCGCCGGGCGGAATCGTCTGGCCGGGCGGAAAGACGAAATCGATGCCATCGACAAAACGCCACCCGGAGAGGTCCATCCGCTGGACACCGCGGTTGTAACAACTCCACGTACTCGTCAGCCTCTTCGCCGGTGGCCGGATGGTACATGATCTCGTTGATCACGATGTCGCCGAACCGCAGCGCTTCGTTGCGCCGGCCCGGGGTCGGCCCTCGCAACTCGTGAATGCCCGGAGCGCCGTCGGGGAAGCGCCCGCTCGACACCCCGTTGGCCTGCGGGCCGAATCGCACCGCGTCAATCACCTGGGTCTGGTCGGGGCTGATCAGGTAGATTGTTTCGCCCGAGGAACTCAGGGCGAATCCCAAATCGTGTTCGGTGAACAGGAGGAAGCCGCCCGGCAAGAGGCGCGTGCCCTCCGGGATGCGAAACGTGCTGGCCCCAGGCGAATCGCTCAGAGCCGGCCCCGCCCAGTTCGACCGGGCGCGAGCCGGCGTTGAAAAGCTCGATGAAATCCACCGCCGGATCGTCGGTGTGCGCCAGGAACTCGTTGATCCTGACAGAAGACCATGCCTCGAACCGAATCGGCTCCATCGCGCCGGGCGAACCGCCGCGCATTTGGCTCGCCGCCCAGGCGGCGGGGGTCCTCTCGCCAAGGCTGGGCCGAACCAGTACCAGCGAGTGCCCCGCCCCGTCCGCCGACGCCGGCCAGGGCGGTTGATCCGAATACTCGACTTCGAGCAGCACGGCCCCAAGCTCGCTCCGCAGAGCGACCGAGCCGCCGCCGCCCGGCAGCGTGTTCGCGTAGGGCCCGTACACGGAGGCGAGTCCGGCAGCCCCCTTCAGCGCGGCCGGTTCCTTGGCAACGACCACAAAACCGCCGCCCTCGATTCGCGCTTCGGGCGGGAACGTGTAGTCGATCGCGCCCGTCAGGCGATAGCCGCCAATCGCCTCGGCCACCGGCCTGCTGTTGAACAACTCGATGAACTCGAGGTTCGCGCCGTCCGCGCGCTCCGACGGACGGTACATGATCTCGGAGAGGACGAGCGGCGTTCTGCGGCTCGACGGGCCAAGGGACTCGACATCCGGCAACCGCTCCGCTTCCGTGGCCGTGACCACGTCGCCGAAGTCGCGGAACCGGGCGAGCGAGGGGCGATTGGTCTGCTGGCTGCTCACCGAGAGCCCCACGTAGATCAGAGCGGGCATCGGATTGGTCACGCTGCGCAGCATGCGCCACGCTTCGCCGTCATAGCTCGAAAACCCGGTGAACACCTCGCCGCGCCGCCGCAGGCGCAGCCAGGTAAAAGGGTAATTGACCGGCAGCGAGGGCGAGAGGGACAGGGGATTGGTCGCCCCCCGAGAGGCGAAGAACACACCGCTGATAGACGGCGTGGCAAAGACGCCGGCCATCGGCCCGTTGGTGGAGCGGAACTGGCGCGCCATAAGACCGGCGCTCGCCCAAACGTCCGTCAATTCCACCGCAGCAACGCGAACGCGAACGTCGAAATCGCCTGTTCTCTCCTGGTAACTGAAGTGCAGCCGGTCGGCCCAATCGTCCAGACCGGTCCCCCGCGCCGTGATGTCGAACCCTCCCGGGACGGAGACAGCGCTGCCCGATTCGGGCAATTCGCCCAGGTCGGACGGGGTCAGGATGCTGGCGACGAAACCGATCCGTGAGTCGGACGCGATCGAGGTGGCCGGCCGCGCTGCGGTCCTTGACGTTGTTCACGGTCAGCACGTAGCTCCGCCCGAACTCGAGCGGGTCCACCTGCAGCGACACCAAGCGTCGGTCGGACTGCGGCTGGGCGCTGAGCACACGGCCTTGATCGAGCCGGTAGTGGCCCGCCACTGCGGACGAGGCATCATCCACTGGCTCCGAAAACGTCACCACCACTGTGCGCGCGCCGACATTGTGCGCCTGCTTCAGCGCCGGCGGAGTGACATCGGGTCGAACACTGAGCGTCGCCGTGGCACTGAGCGCCGCCCCCAGTGAATTGGTCAGGGCGCAACGGAAGCTGGCGCCGTGATCGGCCAACCTCACGCTCGACAGCACGTAACTCCCGGCCGTCGCCCCGGGAATGGGCACCCCGCCCCGCTGCCATTGGTAATGGACCGGGTCGGGATTGTTGACCGTCACCGTGAAGACCGCCGACTGCCCCTCGACCACAACTTGGCTGGCGGGCTGCGTCCGAATCACCGGCTGCGTCAGCACCGTCCCGAACGGCACCAGGCGCGCCTCGGGAATCGGTTCCTCGATCGCACCGCCGGGGAGCTGCCAGCGGACCGCCAGGTTGTCGCCGCCGCCGCCCTCCTTCATCAGGGCCTCGATATAGTACATCCGCGATGCGTCCAACCAGATCACCCCCGACTGCTGGCTGGGGTACTTGGTCCACTCGCGCGACGATGTCCAGTCGGGCACGGCGGCGATGTCCACCGCGTCGGCCGGGGACGTCGTGCTGCTCAGGTACAACACGCTCTCGTCATCGCTGGCGATCCAAAACACGTAATCGCCCGTCGAGGGCGGAACCAGAAACCCACGCAGCCGCTGGCCGTAATCGTCCAGAACGTCGGTCGGCGCCTCGAACTCGGGCAGGATCTGGGTAAGATCCGGCTGATCCGGGTACTTGGCGCTGCCGACCAGGTCGGCCAGACGGGAACCGGGGATTCCGGTGAACACCTCGCGCAACAACCCGCCTCCATGAACCGTGGCGCCCCCACCGCCAGCGGCGATCCAGGCCAGCGCCAGGATCGACCAAACCACTCCGCCCGCCGCCCGGCGAGGTCGCTGCGGGTTTCCTGAGCAATCCGTAGGATGCTCGACACGGTCACCCTCACCCGCCCCCGCAGTCGGGGGGCACCCTCTCCCATCGGATGGGAGAGGGCCGGGGCGAGGGTTCCTCGTCGCGTCTCCTGCAGACCCTTCGGTAAGCATCCCAGAAACCTCATGACAGCCCCCTTTCTCTCTCTTCCGTGGCTCAACGGGCCACGGCGCGGTAATAGCGGGCCACGCGGTTGAAGGCGCCCGGATCGAGCCACTGGAACGCAGCTCCCACCGGACGGTTCGTTGAAACCGCCCCCCACGTCTTGAGGTCCGGCGACGCCTCGATGACGTACGACACATTGGGCAGGCATACCACGGTCAGTTGCAGCGCGCCGTTCGACAGCCGGGCCAACTCGATCGACGGGCGGACATTGGGCGGCTCCGGCTTCTGCAAGGGAACATAGACGTTGTCAATGAACGCCCGGTCCAGCCCTTCGCTGTAGTTGTTGTCCTTCACGTAGCGCCACTCGAGGATCCTCCGCCCTTCGCCCACCGGGAACATGAAGGTCTGCCACAGAACATCGCCGCTCCATCGGCCCAGCCGCTTCCCATCGACATAAAACTCGAGCCAGTCCCAACCTTCCTCGGAACTCACCCGGCAATCGAACGCGCCAGTCCCGTCATACAGGTACGTGATGAGAATGAGGGAACTGGTTTGACCGTTGCCGATCGGGCCGCTCTGCGCCACGTACTGTCCGTCGACCAGCCCGACCGACCACCCGTTGGCCCCACCCACCGTCCAGGGCAGCCGGCTGAGATCCCCGCTGCCGAACGTGTCCGCGTAGCTCTTCAGGCCGAACATCGCCACCAGATTGCGGTTCCGGGTCATGACCAGCCGCAAGGGATTCTCGGTCGACACCGCCTCGCCGTTCTCCTCCCAATGCAGAAACTCGAAGTCCCGGGCAGGAATGGCCGTCACAAAAACCTCGGCCCCATCCCCGAAAAGCCCACCGGCCGGAGACACGGTGCCGCCCAAAGGCGCGCTGAGATCCAGACTGTAGAGGGTCTCCGTGAGACTGAACACATACGTCAGGATGATGTTGCCCGTGGCCCCGCCGAATCCGTCGACGGCGATGTAGTAGAGCTGGTTGGCCACGACCTTCAGACGCAATTGGCTATGTCCGCTTCCGGGCGCCGCCTCGTCGTTGCTCGCCACCTCGAGGAAGTTGCCCAGGTCTGTCCCGATGTACAGCCCAAGCAGGGTATCAAAGTTCGAGCCCTGCGTGCTGAGCGTCAGCTCGCCCACATGCGGCGCGCGCCAGGCGTACCAGACCGAATGTCCCCCCTCGTTCAAGGCATGCAACGGTTCGCCCGCCTCGACCGTCGCGTCCGCGTTGCCGACCGACTCGACGCCGCCATCCTCGCTGAGAAGGACCGCGTCGGCGAACATGTCATTCATGGGATTGACGTAGCGCACCACCACGGCCGCCGCCGGCCCGGCATTGCCGGCATAGTCGTAGGCCACCGCGCGCACGAGGTTGGTCCCGACCGGAAGGGTCAGCATTCCATCCCACGACTCCGTGCCCCGGGCCACGACCTGGTTGGTGTCGTTGTTGATCTGGAGCACCACGCGCTCGACTCCGGACTCGTTTGCCGTCCGCTCCTTGGCCGAGCCCTCGAACATCACATTGGCCGTGTCGAACACCGATTGGCTGGCTGGGGTGGCAATGGTCACCACCGGCCCGTTGGTGTCCGCCAAGGCCCCCGCCGTCACCCGCAGCCGCACCTGGCCGACCGCGTTGGTGTCATAGCCCGCCACCGCAATGCGGTAGGTCGCGCCCGCGCGGGTGTTGAAGTTGACGTGCGCGCGCAGGTTGTTCGCCACGTCGTTGGTCCCGGACTTGACTTCGACCAGATTCGAAATCGTCGTCCCCGTGTACACGGCCAGCACCGCGTCGAAATCGCTGCCCCCCAGGTCCACCAACACGTTGGTGTTGATGCTCGGCGACCAGGACCACCAGACCGACGACGCGACCCCCGCGACCTGGGCGTGTCGCGGTTCGCCCGCCTCGATCGACGCGAACGAGTTGGACGAGACCACCACCCCGCCTGCTGCGACGATGCGAAAGGCATTGGTGAATTTGTCGTTCACCGGTCGCGGCAGAATCACGTACTCGACCGAATTGGTCTCCACCCTCGGCTCGATCGGCGGGTCCGGCGGTCGATCCGTGGGCGGCGCCTCGCCCGAACTCACCAGCCACAGCCGCTGCGTGGTCGGCGTGTCCACATACGGAGTGATGATCAACCCGCTGAACACGGCGTTGGTGGCTTCGGCGTCCGGCGGCTGACCGTCATCGAGAAAGGCGATGTTCGTCTGGGCACCAAAGTCGCCCGTGATCACGATGTTCGTGAACGCGTCGGCGTTGTGGATCGTCACAAAGACCGCGTTCGTCGACTCGCTGATCATGATGCTCCCGTTGGTGGGCAGCACCTCCTGTTCGAAGTTCGGCAGCGTGGTCTGGGCGCGGCCTTCGAGCACGCCGATCATCCCAATCACCCACCCGATCTGGAGGAGACGCAAGTTCGACATAGTCTTTCCCTTCATTCGCCGCCAGCCTGCGCCGCCGCATCGTCCCGGACACCCTCGGCGCCTTGCGGCCACTGAGCCGGTGGATCAGTTGAGTGTGCCCACCGCACACCCCCAAAGCAAGCAGTAGTCACGCCAGATTGCGTGTTTCCGAACTGCGGGCACGCGTGACAACGAGCGAAACACTTTAGCCCGCATTTCTCACCAACTTTTGATGTCATCTGACCGGTCACCGTCACATTTCACGTGAAATGCGGGCTCTCAGAAACCCGCGCCCCAACCAGTTGGACCCAATCTCGACCACACTGTGTCGGCGTGCCCGGGTTGCCCAAGCGGCTGGGGCGCATCCCGGCTTTGATGAACCGATGAGCCGATTCTCCCTGCTGGGCGCGGGTTTCACAGACCCGGAAATCTCACCCGCGGACCGTCCGGAATGCCGCGACCGCCCCCTGGTGAGATTTCCGGGTTAGCGAGGCTTCGCCTCGGACCGACGCGGCACGTTGCCAGATTGTCTGGTTTGGGCCTTGACCTTCGTCACCGGCGTCCGACGCCTCGCTAAGGGGCGCCGTTCCTTGGCTTTTCCTTGAAGCGCGGTCTCGGGCCACGCATGGTTCGCGCCCATATGAAATGGATGGCGGCCTTGCTGAGTGCGGAGCTGCTCCTCTGGCCGGCCCACGCCGCCGCCCAGCCGGGCAACCAGAAACCGTCCTCGCCCCTGGCAGCCGCCCCGCCCCGCGCGCGCATGCCCACGACCGACATCAACGGCCAAAAGTGTGTCGAACTCGCCGCCTGGGCGCGCACCAAAGCGTTGCACCTCTGTTGGGATCCCAAGACCAAGGCTGTCGACTTGACCAACCGCTGGACCCATGTGCGCGGCGCGTTCGGCTCGCGACACATCGAAATCAACGGGGTCAAGACCTGGCTCTCGGTTCCGATCATTCAAAAAAGCCAGGCTCTCTACATCTCCGCATTGGATATGCAGGCCCTGCTCGATCCAATCCTCGTTCCGGCGCGCACCCAGCAGGGGCAGCGCGTGCGAGTCATCGCCCTCGACCCGGGCCACGGGGGAAAGGACCCCGGCTTCGTCGTGGGCCGGCGGCAGGAGAAGACGCTTACTCTCCTCTGGGCCAAGAGACTCAAGACCCATCTCGAAAAGGCCGGCTTCAAAGTCGTGCTCACGCGGTCTCGAGACGCGTATCTGGGATTCGAGGAGCGCCTGACGGTCGCCCGGCGCGCCCGCGCAGACGTCTTGCTCAGCCTGCACTACAACGCCGCCGGCCTGAGCGGCGCAGGCGCCCGAGGCGTCGAGACCTACTGTGTGACCCCAGCCGGAGCGATGTCGACGAATGCGCAGCCCGAGGAGCCAGGTTCCACCAAGGCGGTCCTGGGCAACCTGCAGAATGCGCACAACGTGCTGCTGGCCTACCAGGTGCACAAGTCCATGGTCTCCCGCCTGTCCGTCGAGGATCGAGGCGTTCGGCGTGCCCGCTTTGCCTTGCTGCGCAGCGCCGGCATGCCGGCTGCTCTGATCGAGGGAGGATTCTTGAGCACGCCCGACGAGGCCCAGCGCATCGCCAGCGCAAAGCACCGCGACGAACTGGCGAAAGCCGTCGCCGAAGGTGTGATCGCCTACAAACGGCTGGTCGAGCGTTAGCGAGGCTGCGCCTCAGACCGGCGAGCAGTGTGAACGACTCGTGCCCGCCGCGTGCCCAACCACCACCGGCATCCGGCGCCTCGCTAAGGGGCGCCGCTGCGCGGCGCCAGAGAATCCTTGACCCTTTTAACGCAGCACAAAAACTTGACTTGTCTACAACACATTTGACCGGTCAAGGATTCTAGCGAGGCTGCGCCTCAGACCGGCGAGCAGTGTGAACGACTCGTGCCCGCCGCGTGCCCAACCACCACCGGCATCCGGCGCCTCGCTAAGACTTGCCGCTCCGGTTTCCGCCGGGCGCCCGGCTCGCGCCCTTCTTGCCG
>CAWJWM010000035.1:0-45180 GCA_963846445.1 uncultured Verrucomicrobiae bacterium
CCCTCGAACTGCTGCAGCGCAGCGGCCGCGACCTGCCCTTCATCATTGTCTCCGGCGGGATCGGCGAGGCGACGGCGGTGGCCCTGATGAAAGCCGGCGCCCACGATTTCCTGATCAAAGGCCAACTCGGACGCTTGGTCCCCGCCACGGAACGCGAACTCCGGGAGGCCGCCAACAGGGCCGCGCGGCGACAGGCCGAGCAGCAGATGCGCGAGAATGAAATGCGCTACCGCCTGCTGTGGCAGCACTCACCCGATGCCATCCTGATGGCGGATGCGGGCGGCATCATCGGCTTCGTCAATCCGGCCGTCCAGGCGGTGTTCGGCTACACCGCTCCGGAACTGATGGGCCAGCCCGTATCGCTCCTGCTGGGCGCCGACACCCTGCCCGTTTCGCCCCCGACACCGGCGGTTCCCGAGGAGGCCGACGCCGAGGCCGCTCCCAGGCGCGAGTCGGTCTGCCGCCACAAGGACGGTCATGAGATCGTTGTCGAAGTCGGATTCAGCGCGCTCGAGTGGCAGGGCCGATCGTGGTCCGTGGCCTTCATCCGTGACATCACTGCCCGACGACGCGCCGAACACGCCTTGCGCGCCCGCGAAGAGGAGTTTCGCGTCGCCCGTGAAATCCAGCACCGGCTCTTCCCCGACGCCCCGCCGAGGATCCCCGGCTACGACATCGCCGGCGCCTCGTTTCCCGCCGACGAAGCTGGCGGAGACTACTTCGACTATCTCCCCATGCTCGACGGAGGCTTGGGCATCGTGGTGGGCGACGTGGCCGGCCACGGCATGGGGCCGGCCCTGATCATGGCGGAAACGCGCGCTTACCTGCGTATCGTCGCGCTCAATCGCCACCGCCCGGCGGAGGCTCTGACCAGCGCCAACCGGGTCTTGTCCGAGGATCTCCTCGAGAGCGATCGGTTCGTGACGGTGTTCTTCGCGCGACTCGATCCCGCCAGCCGCGAGTTGGTTTACAGCAGCGCCGGCCATCCGCCCGCTTTCCTGCTCGATCGCGACGGCAAACTCAAGCGGCGCCTGCCCCGCACCGAGCGCGCCTTGGGCCTGCGTGAAGACACCCAGTACCAGGATGCCCCCGCCCTGCTGCTCGATCCCGGCGATCTCCTGGTCGTCCTGACCGACGGTGTCGAAGAAGCCGCCGACGCCAACTCGACCTTATTCGGGGCCGAACGTGTCCTCGATGTGATCCGGTCGCATCGGCATCTCCCCGCGCAAGCCGTCGTCCGAGCCCTCTACTCCGCCATCCGCGCATTCGCCGAGCAGGGCCGCCAAACCGACGACGTCACCGTCCTGGTCGTCAAAGTTCTGCCCGATTCCGTGGTTGACGGACGTTCTGCCGCTTCCTAGTTTTCTGCCAACCGGCGAGTGCAGGCCCCGAAGGCGCTTCGGGGTCTTTTTCGTGCTGCCCGACAATTCACGAGACTATGGCGAACACTATTCTGATCGGCGCCCAATGGGGCGACGAGGGCAAAGGCAAAATCATCGACGTTCTCACCGAGGAAGCCGACATCGTCGTTCGGTCCCAGGGCGGCAACAACGCCGGCCACACCGTGTTCGTCGGAACCCAGAAGTACGTGCTCCACCTGGTCCCGTCCGGGATCCTCCGTCCGCGCAAGAAGTGCGTCATCGCCAACGGCGTCGTGATCGACCCCGTCTCCCTGGTGGAGGAACTCGATGGCCTTCGCACGCTGGGCGTCAAGGTGCAGGCCAACCTGTTCGTCAGCGAGACCGCGCATGTGGTCCTCCCCTATCACCGCGAAATCGACGCCCAACGCGAGATCCGAAAAGGCCAGCACAAGATCGGCACAACCAAGCGCGGCATCGGCCCGGCTTACGCCGACAAGATGGCCCGGACCGGTCTGCGGATGATCGACCTCATCAATCCCGGGCGGTTCGAGACCCTGCTGCGCGACCGCATCAAGGAAAACAACGAGGTCCTCAAGGCGCTCGGAGCCAAGCCTCTCTCCTTCACACCAATCCATGCCGCTTATCGCGCCGCGGGCGACCGGCTGCGTCCCTACGTCACCAACACCGTCGTCATGCTCAATGAAGCCATCCGCCGCGGCGACAACCTCCTCTTCGAGGGGGCACAAGGCACCTTCCTCGACATCGACCACGGCACCTACCCCTTCGTCACATCCTCGAACACCACCGCAGGCGGCGCATGCACCGGGTCGGGCGTGCCGCCTCACCGCATGGACCGCGTGGTCGGAGTCATGAAAGCCTACACGACCCGCGTCGGGGAAGGCCCGCTCCCCACCGAGAGCAGCGACATCGCGGATCTGCTCCACGCCATGGGCCGCGAGTTCGGCGCGACCACCGGACGCCCTCGGCGTTGCGGCTGGTTCGACGCGGTCGCCACCCGGCAGGCGTGCATGATCAACGGCGTCGACGCCCTCGCCGTCACCAACCTGGATGGCCTGGACACCATCCAAACCATCAAAGTCTGCGTCGCCTACCGGGCCGCCGGTTCCACCTGCGACTACGTGCCGAACGACACCCAACTCCTCGCCCAGTGCCAGCCGGTGTACGCCGAGTTTCCAGGCTGGTTGACACCCACCACCAAGGTGAAATCCTGGAAAGCACTCCCGCCCAAAGCGCGCCAGTACCTCAAAGCCCTGGCCGAGTTGTCCGGAGCTCCCCTCCTCATCGCCTCCGTCGGCCCGGCGCGCGACCAGACCATCGTCCTGCGCCCATGAGCTCCGCCCCGGCCCACCGCGACACGCTCGCCTCGGCCTCCTCGCCGACGCATGTCGCCATCATCATGGACGGCAACGGACGGTGGGCCAAGCAGCGGCATCTGCCCCGAATCGAGGGACACCGCAACGGCGTCGAATCGGTCCGGACCATCGTGCGCGCCGCCGGCGAAATCGGCATCAAGTACCTCACCCTCTACGCCTTCTCCGTTGAGAACTGGAACCGCCCCAAAGACGAGGTGGACATGCTCATGAAATACCTCGCCCGGTACCTCAAGAACGAAATCGGCGAGTTGAACCGCAACAACGTGCGTCTCGACGTCATCGGCCAGACCTACCGTCTCCCCGAATTCGTCCAGCAGCAGCTCGACCGCACCCGCGCCGCCCTCGCCCGAAATAATGGCCTTACCCTCATCCTCGCCCTCAGCTACGGCGGACGCACCGAGATCGTCGAAGCCGTCCGAAGCATCGCCCGCCAGGTCAAGGAAGGCGGGCTCGAACCCGCCGAAATCACCGAGCAAGTCGTCGCCCAACATCTCTACACCCGCCACTACCCAGACCCCGACCTCCTGATCCGAACCAGCGGCGAATTGCGCGTCAGCAATTTCCTGCTCTGGCAAATCTCCTACGCCGAGTTCGTCGTCACCCCCACCCTCTGGCCCGACTTCCGCAAACCGCAGTTCCTGGACGCCCTCGAAGAATACGCCCGCCGCCATCGCCGGTTCGGCGGGGTCTGAGTTCTTTCGCCCCTGCGTCGCGAAAAAGCGCGCGACGCCCCCACCCTCGCCTGCCCCACAATCACGAGGCCAAAGTCGCTCCCTTCCTCAGTGAACGTGCGGATCGAAGCACTACGCCCGCGGATGGGCCTGATCGTAAACCCGCTTGAGTCGTTCAGTCGTCAGATGCGTGTAGATCTGCGTGGTCGCCAGGTGCGCGTGCCCAAGCAGTTCCTGAACGCTCCGCAGGTCCGCTCCGGCATCGAGCAGATGCGTCGCAAAGCTGTGCCGGAGTTTGTGCGGCGTCAGATTCGGGTCGAGCCCAGCCCGCTCCAGATACCGCTTCAACCGCATTTGCATGATCCGGGACGACACCGGCCTCACACCCGTCGGCCGGGCAAGAAACACCGGCAACGACCCGACCGGCCGCGCCGCAAGCATGCCCCAGTACCGCCGAATGGCTTCGAGCGCCGGCGCGCCAATCGGGATCTGACGCTCTTTCTGCCCTTTGCCGCGCACGCGGACGAGCTGATCGTCCCAGGAAATGTCCTCGGCCCGCAAGTTGCACACCTCGCTGATCCGAAGCCCGCAGGAGTAAATCGTCTCGAACAGGGCGGCATCGCGGTGGAACTCCTCCGACGCGACCGGCCGATCACTCCTCTGCTCGAGTTGTGCCAACTCATCGAGAGGCGCCCGGAGCAATGCGGTCGTCTGCGCGGCGGTGAGGAATCGAGGGAGACGACGCGGCCGTCTCGGCAATGCCAAGTTGCGAATCGGCGTCGCCTGCACAACTCCCCGCCGCACCCAATAGCGATAGAAGGACCGGAGCGCGCTGAACCGCAGCGCGATCGCCGCCCGGCTGAGCTGCCCCCGCCCGAGAAAACGCAGGTACCCCCGGAAATCGTCCCGGCCCAACTCCGCCCACGATGGCGCCGCGCCGCGCTCCTGGCGGTGCCACCGGCTGAACTCGCGCAACGCCTGCCGGTAGTTCCGCCGCGTGTAGATCGAGCATGCGCGGTCCACCGCCAGATGCTGCAGAAACTCCCCCACCCGCGCGTCCTGGACTTCCTCAGCCGACTCCGGCGCGAGCAAGCCGCCAGGGCAACTGTGACCCTCGACATTCACGATGCGCGGGCCGCGGCACGCGGTGGGCGGCGGGCGCCGGGCGCGCCGACGATGCGCACCAGGGCCTGTTGGAGCACCATCGCTTCTTCGAGGCCGCTCGACACCAGGCGGCGGTTCGAGACCAGTAACACGTCCATGGCCCGCACCAACTCCTCGGACGTGTAGCGCCCGGCCTGCGGCACCGCCTTGAACAGAACGTACGGATGCATCGCCGCAGGGTTGTAGCGCTTGTCGGCCGGCAGCGCATCGGCGGGCAACCGTTCCAGTTGACTCTTGAAACGATGATAGTCGGCGTCGGCCTTCAGCCAGCCGACACGGAACATCTCCTTCAGCAAAAGCAAAGTCCGCACTTTCGAAACCAAACCGTAGAGCAGGCCGATCGCGCTCTTCTGCCGGTCGAACTGCATCTCCCAGAACTCCTCGTCCAGACACCGCAGAGCGCGCGGCAGATCGCGGTCGCCCAGCGCCTCGCCCAGGGCAAAGGCGCGCGCTTGCTTGTTGCGGCTGACCACGGCGTGCACGTCTGCCACGGCGATCTCCGAGCGACCGGCCGCGTACAGCGAGACTTTCTCGATCTCCTGGCTCAACTGGCGCAGGTTGGGACCCACCACCGACACCAGTTCCCCCAGCGCTTCGTCCGACATCTCCTGTTGCCGAGCCCGCAATTCGCCGCGCACAAACCGCTCCGCCTGGTCCGCCCAATCCTTGTCCTCCGCCGAGAGGCCGACGAGCGACTCGACGGTGCCCAGCCGCTCGATGGTCTTGTAAAACGTCTTGCGCCGATCCACTTTGCCCGCGCTGATCAACAGCCGGACGTTCTCCCACGGAAACCGTTTCAGCTCCTGAGCGAGATCGTTCAGGGATGCGGTGACTGCCTGGGACCCGGCCGCCCGCTCATCCCCCAGAAAGTTGCAATGGCGAAACCAAATGACCTTGCCGCTGCCGAAAAACGGCAGGGTCTGCAGCGCCTCCCTCAATCTCGCCAGCGCCCGAAGCGCCTCGCCCCGGTTGGAGGCCGCCGCGTCGATGATCTCGTGGTCCATCCCCCCGATCTGCCGGCACCAGTCGGCATACAACTGCCGCGCCCGCTGTTGCACGGCAAAATCATCTTCGCCGCAAACCAACGCGAGAGCGGCGGCGGGTTTGGGCTCGGCAGACTTCATCCTACGCCGGTTCCTCGCCCCCGCTCTCGTTCATGCGAGCCAAGTACTCCGACATATCCTCGACCTGGTCAAAGAGACTCCGGGCCACGTAGATCGGGCGCTTCTGCGCAGTGGCCAACGCGAGGCAGTCGCTGGGACGCGCATCGAGTTCCACAATCTTCCGACCCAGCTCGTTCTGCTGCTGCAGGATCAGGCGCGCGTAATAGGTCGAGTTCTTCAGCTCCGTGATCACCACCCGCTCAATCGTGATGCCGAAGGCGATCAATAGGTTGTTCACCAGATCGTGCGTCAGCGGACGTTCCTTTGGGGTCTCCCGAAGGAACATCCCAATGACTGCCCCCATGTTGTGTTCAACCTGGATGACGAACACCTTCTCGTCGTTGCCCACAAACACCGCCACCCCGCTGTTGGCCGGCAAGATGCCGCGAATCTCAACGGCCGCCACGTCCTGCTTCATGACGGCAATGTAAGTGGCGCGATGGAAAAAACAAGCCCGCGGCGCGGCGCACAAACTTGACTTGATCGCAACATGTTCCGGGTTCCAAGGATTCTAGGCTCGTCAAACGGAAACGCCGCAGCTATACACCCCTCAGAAGTGCCGCCCCGTCAGGGCACGCGACCGACAGGCTCCTGTCAGCCGGGTTCCCTGCCTGCGCCGACCTGTCTGTGTGCGGACACGCACACGCAGAGGCTTCCGCCTCCGTCCCCCTCGACGGGACGTCCGGCGGACAAGTCGGCAGACAGTCCTGACGCGGCGTCATCGGCTTGTGACGTTATGCAGAGAATCCGCTTACCTCTGATCAGAGAATGGGTCTGCCTCCGATGCACGGCTCTGCCATTGGCTGCGCTGATCGCTTTGGCGTATCCGGCGGACCCCGCCGGACAGTCCGCTCCGCCCCCGCTCCCCTTGCCCCCTGTCCACTCGGGTCGCACCCAACAGGTCGTCCCTCCTGCCCCCGTGTCGCCCCGCCCCAGGCGGCTGCCCTTGACCGGCAGCGCCCAGGCGAGCCCGACAGGTGTGCGCGCGCCGAGCCAATCGCTGCGCTCGACGGCCGCCGGGGTCCCCTTCTCGGATCCCTCCTATATCCCGGGCCTGGCCCCCGCAGTCGTGGTGGGCCCGCCGGTGCCGATGGCCCCCGAACCGCCCGCTCGATCGATGGTGTCGCCGTTCCCAAGCCCCGTACAGGAAACGGTTTTTGCCTACGATGCCACGGTCAAAGAAGCAACGCTCGAGCCCGGGGAGACGACTGTCCACTTCACATTCCATCTCACCAACACGTCCCCGCACGAAGTCACCATCAATGCAGTCCGCACCTCGTGCGGCTGCACCGTGCCCAAGTTGCCCGCGGTGCCGTGGAAACTCGCCTCGATGGCAAGCGGCTCCTTCGATGTGGCCTTGGACGCGCGCGGCGCCAGAGGAATCATGACCAAGTCCGTCACCATCGACAGCACGGCTGGGTACCGTTACCTCACGGTGCGTGCCCTCGTCCCCACATCCGCATCGCCTGAGGCGGCCGCCGACCGCGCGCGGAACTTGCAGATTGCCCTTGCCGACCGCCAGGCCGTGTTCAAAGGGGACTGCGCCGCCTGTCACCTCCAACCCGCGTTGGCACAATACGGCCAAGCGCTGTTCAAGACCGCTTGCGGCATCTGCCACGAGGCCCAACCGCGGGCCGCCATGGTCCCCGACCTGCGCGGCGCCCAGAGACCAGCCGACCGTGACTACTGGGGCAACTGGATCGCCAAAGGCAAGCCCGGCACGCTCATGCCCGCCTTCGCCATCGATGAGCACGGATTTCTGAGCAGCCGCCAGATCGACTCCCTCGTGGACTATCTGACCGGCCCCTTCCAGATCCGACCGGCGGCCTCACCGAACCAAACGAAGAATTGACCTGAAATCGTCCGTGCCCGCCCGTTCGAGCAACTCGAAGAGCGCCATCTCCGTCGAAACGATGGTCACACCGGCCTGACGCATGCGGTCGATGCCCAATCGCCGATTCTCGGCGGTCCGGGACGAAACAGCATCGGCAACGACAAAAGGGCGGAATCCCAGCCCGATCAGATCGAGCGCTGTCTGACAGACACACACGTGCGTCTCAATCCCGCACAGCAGCACATCCCGAATGGCCCCAGCCCGCAGCGCCCCGACGAACTCGGGCACACCACACGCGCTGAACGTCAGCTTGTCGAATGGTGCAAACGCAGGAATCGCTTCCGCCACCTCCGAAACCGTCGCCCCTATCCCCTTCCGATTCTGCTCGGTCGCAAAGACCGGCACGCCCAGCGCCCGCGCCCCCCGGACAAGCCGCACCGCCTCGGCCACCATTCGCTCGCGGTCGACAATCGCCGGCACCAGCCGTTCCTGAATGTCGACCACCAACAGTCCGGCGGACGCCCGCTCCAAACGCCATGAATCTCGAGACATGCGCTACTTGGCGGAAAATCGGTACACCGTGGCGGTCCGATAGATCTTCCCAGGACGCAAGATCGTCGAGGGAAAACCGGGCTGATTGACCGAATCCGGAAAATGCTGCGTCTCCAGACAGAACCCGTGGTACTGGTGGTACACGGCGCCGCCCTTTCCCGTCAACGTGGCGTCGAGGAAATTGCCGCTGTAAAACTGCACCCCGGGTTCTTCGGTGAAGGCTTCGAGCACCCGGCCAGTCCGCGGTTCGTAGGCGGTCGCGGCGTGCTTCAAGCCTTTCCCCCTGCCGTTCAACACATAGTTGTGGTCGTATCCGCGCGGGCTGTTGTTCAGCAACAGCAAACGCGAACCAATCGGCGCCGGCGTCGTGAAATCCATCACCGTCCCCTTCACCGGGGCGATTTCGCCGGTCGGGATCAGCGTGTCATCGACTGGCGTGTACCGATCCGCATTGAGCGTCAGCTCGTGATTCAAGATGTCGCCTTCGCCCGCAAGGTTCCAATAGCTGTGGTTGGTCAGATTGACCGGGGTCGGCTTGTCGGTCTTGGCCGTGTAATCAAGACGCAGTTCGTTGTCGTCGGTCAGCGTATAGGTGACGGTGGCCGTCAACTTCCCGGGATAGCCTTCCTCGCCATCGGGACTGACATACGCGAACCGCACCGCGGCGCCGTTCCTCGCCGGCACGACCTCGCCCCTCCAGACCACCTTGTCGAAGCCCTTCAGCCCACCATGCAGGTGGTTGGGGCCATCGTTCTGCGCGAGCGTGTAGACGCGGCCGTCCAGGGTGAACTTGCCTTTCGCGATCCGGTTGCCGACGCGTCCGATGGTGGCGCCAAAATAGGGATGGCCTTTGAGATACGCCTCGAGGTTGTCAAACCCCAACACGACGTCTCCCAGCTTGCCGTCCCGATCAGGCACGTGCAACTCGGTCATCAGCGCGCCGTAGGTGATGATCTTGGCGACAGCGCCCTTGGCGTTCGTCAGCGTGTACTGCTCGACCACAGTGCCGTCGGGCATCTTGCCGAACTCGGATCTGCGGACGCCCCCAGGCGAGGACGCCGCGGCGGGCGTGGTCATCGAGAGAAGCATCGTCATGCATGCAGCCAGTAAAAGAGGGTGTGTCTTCATAGATTCATGCGGGGTGGTTCTCGTGGTCATGAGCAAACATGCCCGTGTGCCCGGGGTGAGTCCCCCTCCTCAGGGCGCGCCAGGCCCTTGGATGCCGGGTTGCCCAGGTCGGTTCCTCCCGCGCCAGGCGAAGAGGACCATAAGACATCCAAAAACCAGCAGGAGAAGCCCCCACCAGAGGTTGATGTTGATGCCCAGCGAGCGCTGGTAGCTTTCAGGGACTCGAGAAAGCCCCGGTGAGAACCAACAAGGCCCCCACGAGCGTGAACATCAGACCGATCGGCCAACGGATATCGAGCATAAGTCAATCCCAGGATGGTTTGTCTCTTACCAAAACAGGATGTTCAGCACCACGCAACCGGCCAACAGCACCCAACCCAGCGTGGACGGCCTCAGGTACCAGGCCTGCTCCTTGTCAGTCACTCTGGGCGTCAGCGAGTAGACCAGGCCCTTGAGTTCCGCGTCGCTCTTCGTGCGCCGGGTCGCCAGCGAGATCACGAGTGTCAACACGAAACAGGCGGTGAACGCAAAGCTGGCGAGCCAGAAATTCTGCGCCATCTCGCTCGGAAACGTCTGCGCCGCCCACAGGTAGCCGCCCTTCAGACCGGGACTGTTGCCCGCGGCCAGCGTGAGCGCATGGAACAGGGCCGAGGTCATCGTGCCGCCCAGCAGCCCATAAAAGGCCCCGTGCGCCGTCGTCCGCGACCAGAACATCCCCAGAAGAAACGTGGCGAACAACGGGGCGTTGACGAAGCCAAACACCAGTTGCACGATATCCATCGCGTTCGAGTAATTGCTGGCAAAATAGGCGCAGGCAATGCTCAGGAGAACACCCGCCACCGTGACCATGCGCCCCATCCACATGTAATGCTGGTCGCTCTTGTGGGGCGCCAGGTAGGCCTGATAGAGATCGTACGTCCAGACTGTGTTGAAGGCCGTCACGTTGCCCGCCATGCCGGACATGAAAGACGCCAGCAAGGCCGTCAACGCCAAACCCAACAGCCCGGAGGGACAGTACCTCTTGACCAGAGAAAGGATGACGCCGTCATAGTCGGTGTCCGCGACGGCATTCTGGAGTTGGTGCCGCAGGGCCTTGTCGTCCAGTGTCGGAGCGGCTGCGACCAGCGCGCCGACCCGGTCGGCGAACATCTTTGCGCCGGCGGCTTCGCCAATCACCTTGGCGGCGGCTTCGGCGTCGAGCTTCTGGCTGGCGGCCTGCTTCACGGCGGGAACCGCTTTGGCGTAGGCGCTTTCGACGAGCATCTTCGGCGGGAGCCGATAGCCATCCTTGCCCAACGAGGCCAGCGTCACCGCGATCATCCCAGGCACGATCACCAGGGCCGGAAAGAGCATCTTGGGCAGAGCCGCGATCAGAGGCGTGCGGCGAGCCGCGCTCATGTTTCTCGCCGCCATCGCGCGCTGGACCACCAGGAAATTCGTGCACCAGTAACCAAACGACAACACAAACCCGAGCCCGAAGACCATGGCAAACAGATCCACCCCCATCGGATTGGCCGTCGGACCACCCAGCAACGGTTTCCAGGCGCTGGACCAGGCGTCGGGGGCGTAGGCGCCGGGAGCGAGCCCCAGTTTGGCCGGATCTTGAGCCACGTGCGAAAGCGTCTCGGTCATGCGATCCCACCCGCCCACGTCCTTCAGGCCCAGGTAAACAACTGGCGCAAAACCCAGCACGATCATGAAGAATTGCAGCACCTCCGTGTAAATCGCAGACGTCAGCCCGCCCTTGAAGACGTAGACCAACACCACCGCCGAGCAGATCCAAAGGCTCAGGTTGTAGTCCCATCCCAGCAACTGGTGCAGCAGCTTGGCCAGGGCGTTCATCGAGATCCCCGAGGCGAACAACGTCATCACGGCAAACGTGATCGAGTTCAGGCAGCGCGTCCGCTCGTCGAACCGCATCTTGAGATACTCCGGGACCGACCGCGCCTTCGAGCCGTAGTAGAACGGCATCATGAAGATCGCCAGAAAAACCATCGCGGGGATCGCACCCACCCAGTAGAAGTGGCTGGTCGCAATGCCGTACTTGGCTCCGCTCGCCGCCATCCCCACCAACTCGAGCGCCCCCAGATTCGCAGAAAGAAACGCAAGACCCGTGATCCAAGCCGGAATCGAGCGACCGGACAGGAAGAAATCCTCGCTGCTCTTCATGAACCGCTTCAGGGCAAAGCCGATGCCCAGAACGAACAGCGAGTAAATGATCAGAATGGAGTAATCGATCCCGCCAAGTTGAATGCTTTGCATACGGTCCGGTCCGGTCTGTTTAACGGGCTCGCGCCCGGTTGTCAACCAACGGCACAGCGCCACGGGGAACAACCACCGCCGGCCCGAAGCCGCCGCATGTCCAGGGAGAACATCCTTGCCTCTTGGTGCCGTTCGCCACAGATCGACGAAGTGTGCGATCAAGTGTGCGATGAAGTTCAATGCGAAGAATGTCCAAACTCCAGGCCCCGCGCAGCGGGGCCGCATCTTTCCGCGACGCAGGAGCGGAAAGATTGTGACTCGAGAACCACCTCGGTCCAAAAAAATGCCGATTTCACTTGAGCTTTTCCCGCTTTTGGTGTGCTCATATGGCCTTTCATTGCCAAATCATGTCGAGTTCTGCGAAACACTTGTTGAGTCTGGAGCGCTTGGCTCCGGAAACGATGCGGCGGATTCTGTCCGCCACACCCAGCCTCAAACGCGACCGGGGGCGGGCCGGTGAACGCCCCCTGACGGGGCAAACCTGGGCCCTGGTGTTCAGCAAGTCTTCGACCCGCACGCGCGTGTCGTTCGAAGTCGGCATCCGCGAGTTGGGAGGACAGGCGCTGTTCCTCTCCGCCAACGACATCCAGATCGGACGCGGCGAGTCGATCAAGGACACCGCGCGCGTCCTCGGACGCATGATCCACGGCGCCGTCATCCGCACCTACGCCCAGCACGATGTCGAGGAGTTCGCTTTCTATGCCGGTGTCCCAACCATCAACGCCCTGACAGACGCGGAACACCCCTGTCAAATCCTGACCGACGTCTTCACGTTCGAGGAGAAGCGTGGACCCATCGCTGGCCGGACCGTCGCGTTTCTCGGCGATGGCGCCTGCAATGTCGCCACCAGTTGGGTCTGGGCCGCCGCCAAACTCGGCTTTGCGCTCCACATCGCCGCTCCCCGGCCTTACCAACCCTCCCCTGACCTGCTCCTCCGCGCCGGCGCCCAGGTGCGCTGCTTCGAAGACCCGACCGACGCCGTCACCGGAGCCGACCTGCTGTACACCGACGTCTGGGTGTCGATGGGAAAAGAAGCCGAGGCAACAGAACGGTTGAACCTCCTCAAACAGTACCAACTCAATTCCCGCCTGGTCGTCCACGCCAAACCGAATGCCCTGGTCATGCACTGCCTGCCCGCCTACCGCGGCAACGAGATCGACACCGCAACCTTCGAGGCCAATGCCCAGACGATCTTCGACGAGGCCGAGAACCGGCTCCACGTCCAAAAGGCCGTGCTCAGTTGGGCGGTCAGCCCCGACTGATCATGATGCCAGAGCCAACGCAGGACACGACAGCCGCAACCGAAACAACGGAACCATCGTGTTGCTCTGGCTGACGCTCGTCGCCACCACCATCGCGTTCCGAAAGGCGCGTCCCCTCGCGGCCCTGCTGCTGGCCCCTTAGGGTCTGTGCAAAAATTACTTCCGATTTTGGCGGGAGCGCCTCCGGGCGCAGATGCGAGGCCCGAGGGAGGGAGTGTATCCGCAGCGATGACTCGACCGACCGAGGGCCGAAGCGCAGGAATGCGCCCGGTGACCTGCCCCGCCCCGCAGGGCTGCGGCGGCTTTGGCTCGCTGGTCCCGCGGCCGCGGGATAGCTCGCTCCTCATCCCGCCGTCGCGGGACGGGTATGCTCGTCGCTCGCGCCTCGCCAGCGAGCGGCAAATCCCCTCCAGCAAAACCGGAATTAAGTTTTCATGCACGAGACCCTTACCTCGCCTGGACGACGCCAGAATCAGAACTGCTGCAACGCCGGAGGCCAAACACCCCACCCCACCTAAACACCCCAAAGACACAACCATGCAGAACGAACCCGCACCTCAGTCGAACAGTCTCCCCGGAGCCTGCGTCGCGAAAGCCGGCGAACTCGTCAACTACCAGGACGGCGCTGTCGTCAGCCGCGAGATCGTCAGGAAACCCAGTGGCAACGTCACCCTCTTCGCCTTCGATCAGGGCCAGGGATTGAGCGAACACACCGCGCCCTTCGACGCGCTGGTGCAGGTTCTCGAAGGCGAAGCCCAAATCGCCATCGCCGGGCAACCGCATCGTGTGCGGGGCGGCGAACTGATCCTGATGCCCGCCGGGATTCCACACGCGCTCAAGGCCCTGGCACGGTTCAAGATGATCCTTACCATGATACGGTCTTAGCGCGCATTTCTCACCAACTTCTGAAGAACGCGGAGCCGATGTCATCGAAAGGTGCACTCATGCGCGCTAAGAAAGCAAAACCGCGCCGGGCTGGAGGAAGGGACGAAGGCAACAGAGTGTCGGTGTCGCGACTGCGTTTTCCTGCACGACCAGATCCTCATTTCCCCCTGTCCCGGCGCGGTTTTGCCACAGCCCGGATTTCAGATGATTCCTTCAGGTGGTGAGAAATCCGGGTTAGCGAGGCTTCGCCTCAGACCGGCGAGGCGTGTGACGGCTCGTGGCCGCTGAGTGTCCACCACCATCACCGGCAGTCGACGCCTCGCTAAGTGGCGCCGCTGCGCGGCGCTCAGGGGATCCGAGGAGATGCACCACCAAGGTGCGCGCAAGCGAGCCACAGATGTTCAACAGGTGACCGAACAACAAGGATGCACGATTGCACTGAGATGCGTGCAAGGAGCAGGCTGAAGCGCCGCACTCCAAACGCTGCGCGCTGTCGAACGCGCTCATGCTCGGCCAGCCTTCCTCGCAAGCTCCGCCTCTCAGCCTCCCTAAGGTTGACGCGCCTGCGCGGTTGCGGGATCAACGACTCCCGCATAATGCGTTGCGCGCCTATTTGACTCTTGAATCATCCGGGGTCGGGAGCCATCCTTCGACCATGCTCCCGACCGAGAGGCAGCAACGGACCGCACAGTTCATGACCGCCCAGCGCGACCGCAAGTCGGCAGTCGCACTCGGCCTCCGTGCAGCGACGGAAGCGATCAGAAACCGTCACGACCGGCCTGCCGCTGCGCAGATCGACGCGACAGCGGGCGCCGGCACGACTCCAACCCTCCCGCACCCATGAAACAAACCGAACTCACAACCACCGGTGGCAACCCCATCGCCGACAATCAGAATTCGATGACGGCCGGCCCGCGCGGACCGCTGTTGATGCAGGATTACCAGCTCATCGAGAAGCTGGCGCACCAGAACCGCGAGCGTATCCCGGAGCGCACGGTCCATGCGAAGGGCTCCGCGGCCTATGGCTCGCTGACCATCACCCACGACATCACCCGCTTCACCAAAGCCCGCATCTTCGCCAAGGTCGGCAAGAAGACCGAATGCCTGCTCCGCTTTTCGACCGTGGCTGGCGAGCGCGGCGCGGCCGACGCCGAACGCGATGTCCGCGGGTTCGCACTCAAGTTCTACACCGAGGAAGGAAACTGGGACATGGTTGGCAACAACACCCCGGTGTTCTTCGTTCGCGATCCGTACAAGTTTCCGGATTTCATCCACACCCAGAAGCGTCACCCCAAAACCAACCTCCGCAGCAATACCGCGGCATGGGACTTCTGGTCGCTCTCGCCCGAATCGCTTCACCAGGTGACCATTCTGATGTCCGATCGCGGCTTGCCCAAGAGTCTGCGCCACATGAACGGCTACGGCAGCCATACCTACAGTCTCATCAACGCCAAAAACGAGCGCTATTGGGTCAAGTTCCACTTCAAAACCCTCCAGGGAATCGAATACCTCACCAACGAGGAGGCCGAAGCGATCGTCGCCAAAGACCGCGAAAGCCAGCAGCGCGATCTCTTCGGAGCCATCGAGCGCGGCGAGTTTCCCAAGTGGCGGTTCTTCGTGCAGATCATGCCGGAGTTGGACGCCCAGACCTATCGCTGGCATCCGTTCGATGTCACCAAGGTCTGGCCGCACAAGGACTACCCCCTCATCGAAGTCGGCATCCTCGAATTGAACAGGAACCCGGATAACTACTTTGCCGAGGTCGAGCAATCCGCCTTCAGCCCCTCCAATATCGTGCCGGGCATCGGTTTTTCGCCCGACAAGATGCTCCAAGCCCGCATCTTCTCCTATGCCGACGCGCATCGCTACCGGTTGGGCACCCACTACGAGATGCTCCCGGTCAACCGGCCAAAATCCCCCGTCAACACCTATCACGCCGACGGCCCGATGCGGTACGATCTCCCCAAGGCACCGACGCCTATTACGAACCCAACAGCTTCGGAGGCCCGGTCGAGAACGCGCGGTTTAGCGAGCCGCCCCTCAAGATCTCGGGCGACGCCGACCGCTACAACCACAACGACGGCAACGACGATTACACACAACCCGGCAACCTTTTCCGACTGATGACGCCAGACCAACAGGAGCGGCTCTTCAAGAACACCGCCGCCGCCATGTCCGGTGTCCCCGAGGGGATCGTGCAGCGCCAACTGGCCCACTGCCACAAAGCCGATCCGCGCTACGCAGCCGGAGTCGCAAAAGCCGTGGGCATCAAGAACCGCGCGGCGGGCCACTGATTGCTTCGCTCCTGCGCCGCGGAACGGTTTGACGTGCGCCGGTTTGCCGTTGCGTTCCGAACACGGTGCGCGGAGGCCTCCCACACAAAGCGGCGCTTCAGCGCCGCTTTCCGTGTCGAGACTGATGGACAGCACTGTCACCGAGGCTGAGGAAGCGCGTTACGCCGAGTTGCAGCAGATGGCGCTCGATTTCGCCCGCTCGGGCAACACGGAGTTGCTCGATTCGATGGTGGACGCGGGCATGCCCGTGAACCTGTCGGATGCGCGAGGCAACACCTTGCTCATGCTCGCCGCCTACCACGGCTGGCTCGACACCGCCAGAATGCTGCTCGATCACGGAGCCGACGTCGATCGGCGCAATACTCACGGCCAAACCCCGCTCGGCGGAGTCGCTTTCAAGGGCGACGCCCAACTCGTCAACCTCCTCCTTGATTACGGCGCCGATATCAACGCCGACAACGGCGTCGGAATGACCCCAATCATGTTTGCCGCCATGTTCGGACGCACCCAAGTCGTCGAGCAGTTGCGCGCCCACGGCGCCTCCCTGAACTGCCGCAATCGCCTCGGCATGTCGGCACGGCTCGTGATCCGCATCTCCCGATTCCTTGGCCGCCTGCGCCCCCATCGCCGCTCCGGATAGCGCGCCGCACCAGCGACCCGACCCTATGACAACCAGAGACTGGCCTAGCCGGCAGCGGTCGGGTGCGTGGTTCCGCTCCTCGCACTGCTCTTTTTGTGCTTCTTACAGTTGCTCAACGATTTCGTGGCGGGGGTGTATGCCCTCGGTCTTCTTCAGACCAGCATCCCACCGGAACTCGCCTGCGTGCTCCTGCTGCTCGCGCCGGTGGCGTTCCTGGTCTCCCCCACCGTCTCGAAGAATAGCCTGCTCCTGACCGGCACAGTCATGCTGGCAAGCCGCATCGCCAGCCTCGGCTTCGACACGCGCGGACGGATGCTCGCCGCCGGGGTCGGATCGGCGGCGTTTCTCCTTTTCCTACCCGAGGCTGCTGGCCGTCTTGGGAAATCGGCGCGACCACAAAGCTGGATCGAAACTGGCCGTCGCCCTGGCGTTGGCCACGCTCCTGCAAATCCTCCTTCGGGCCATGGCCTGCGGCAACGACATCACCGGCTTCGGTCCGTGGCGGCTCCTGGGCGCAATGCTGGCGATCGCAGCCGGCATGCTCCTGTGGCTTTGGGGACGTTCCAATTTGGGCATGACGGCACCTGAGCCAGGCGTCACCCGGTCCCCGGGTCATTGGCGAATCGCCGGGCTGTGCGTCGGAATGATGGCCGTGCTGACCATGCTCTACCTCGGCCTGGCGGCCCCGTCGGTGATGGCCCGCTGGACGGACAGCGATGTCGTCTGGATGACAGCCTCCGCAGCCGGGGCTCACGCTGTCTTCGTCGTCCTGATGCTGGCTGTGCCCATGCTCCATCTGAGGCTGAAGCCGGAGAGTGTCGATGGGCTGGAATGTCCTCTTTCTCTCCGCCCTGGGGGTCGCCCTCTGGTCGAGCCGCGTCCCCTTTCCCGTTGAAGCAGGTGCGTACCCGTTTCCGGAACCGCCGGTCGGATCCCTCGGCCGCCTCGCGCTGTTCCTGACTGTGTTGCTCTCGCCAGTGTTGTGCCTCGATTTCGGCCAGGGCGCCGCAGCCTTGGCTGATGCTCCACCGTCTGCACGATGGCTTGCCTTTGGCTTTACGCTGGGTGCGCTGTGGCTGCTGCTGCTCGTCTTCGCCGACGTGTTCACCACGGTCTACGATTACGTTCCGATGGTGGGGCCTTTGTTCAGAAACCAGTTCTGGCTCGTCCATCTCGTCGCCGGCGCGGGGGCGGTCCTCCTCGCCCTGCTCGGGCGCGTCGAGTGCGCCGGTGTGCGCGGCGCGGAAAAGATCCTCACGCGCGTTCCACTGATCATCGCGAGTTGCGCTTTGGGATTGGGAGCAATCGCCGCGGCGGCGCTCGGTCGACCCCGAACCGAGCCGCCCTCGCCAGGTCCTTCATTCCGCGTGATGACCTTCAACCTTCAGCAGGGATACAGCGCCGCGGGCGCGAAGGACTTCGCCGGCCAACTTGAGTTCATCCGCCGGGTAAACCCTGACATCGTTGGCCTGCAGGAAACCGACACCGCCCGCCTCGCCGGCGGGAACTCGGACCTGGTCGGCTACTTGGCGGGCGGCCTCAATGCCTACGCTTGCGCCGGACCCCGCACGGGCGCGGGGACGTTTGGCATCGCCCTGCTCTCACGGTTCCCGATCGAACGCTCCCGCACGCTTTACCTCCATTCGACGGGAGAGCAAACGGCCGTTCTCGCGGCCGAGATTCGCATAGAGAAAACCACGCACCACGTCTTCGTGACGCATCTGGACAATGGCGGGCCAACAGCCCAACAACGCCAAGTCCTCGAACTGGTGGCAGGCAAGACCAACGTCATCCTGATGGGCGATTTCAACTTCAGACCCGAGCGCCGAGCCGTATCGGCTAACCTCCGAGCGCCTTGCCGACGCGTGGTCGACGGCCAGAGAAAGGCGCGTCGACCCGCCCCACCAAGACCTCGAACACCGCATCGATCACATCTTCCTCTCTCCCGGCATGACGGTGCCGCAGGCGGAGTACCTGGATCCCGGCGTCTCGGACCACCCGACCCTTGTGGTCCGGATCGGCCGGACCCGCTAGAGTGACTTCCTGTTCAAAATCTGTACCAAATGAGTCAAGTTTTTGCGCCGCGCAGCGGCGCCCCTTAGCGAGGCGTCGATTGCCGGTGATCGCGGTGGACACCCATCGGCCACGAGCCGTTCACACGCCTCGCCGGTCTGAGGCGGAGCCTCGCTAAAATCCTTGACCGGTGAAAAGTGTGGTAGCCAAGTCGAGTTTTTGTGCTGCGTTCAAGGGGTCAAGGATTCTCTGGCGCCGCGCAGCCTTGCTCAACCCGCAGAGCCAAAGCGCTAGAGGACTGGTGCAGTCTCCTGCAGCCGCGCATACGCATCAACCTAAGCCGTAGGAGAGGGACGTCCTGGTCCCCGACCCATGGGATCGCAGAGTGTGTTCGCGGGCGACGTGGACGTCGCCCCTCCGGCGTCGAGGTTGGCGCAGGCAGTGGTGCGGCGGTAAGCCCTTCACTCGACACGCATTTTGGCGAAGGGAATGTCCTCGGACCATCGTCGGGCCTTTTCCCCCTCACCCCATCCTCTCCCTCGGGGAGAGGGAAAAGCCTCGTCCGCTCTCGGGCCATCCGAGCAGCCCTCGACCCCGTGCCGCCGTCGGGATCCGAAGGTGAATCAGGTGACCGAACAACAAGGATGCACGAATCGAGCGAGGGCGGCCGAAGGGTCTCCCTCTCCCTCGGGGAGAGGGCAGGGGTGAGGGGGAACGTCGTGCCTGCCCACCCTCGATGCACGATTGCACTCGGATGCGTGTCAGGGGCAGGCTCAAGGTGCAGTACTCTCCCGCAATGCGGGACGTCGCGAGCCCGGCGCCGGCCTCAGCATGGGCGACCGCCACAAGGAACATCGGCCCAAGGACTTGAACACACATGACGGTGCAGGTTCCAGGAACGACTCGGGATCGCCCGTTAGGTTGACGCGTATGCGCAGCCGCGGGACTGGCGCCTTTTCGGACGTCTCCGGACCGCGCGGAGCGTTTTGGACTGCGGCAGTCTTCTGCCGCTCTGAGACCCTCGCGAACGATCTGGCAACACGCCTCGCCAGTCTGAGGCGCAGCCTCGCTCATCCGCTACTGCGGCGACACGACCAGCCGAAAGAACCGGACGGCGGCCTCGACGCGATTGGTGACGGAGATCAGGCGGTCGGCCGGCAGAGGAGGCACAAAGGCGATCCCGGTCCACACGCCGCCTCCGGGCATGCTGTTGGCTTCCACCCGCACGCCACGTTCGAGCGCGCCACGAACGCCAACACGACACTGGCCGCCTCGGTGCCCAGGCTGACACGCTCGAATCGCAGCGCACTCGATGCGTCCCGCGGGTCCGTGCCGGTCTGGAATTCCTGGCGGTTGTCCAGCCCATCGCGGTCGGCATCCTCGACGGCATCGGCGGGGTTGGCAGGATCCAGCGCGTGTGCGAGTTCCGAATGATCCGGCAGGCCATCGCCGTCGCCGTCACGGCAAGCCGGCGGAACAGGCGCGCCGGGTGTGGTGGGGCGGCACACCAATTGCGGGCGTCGGCGAAGTCCGGCAGGGCGTTCGCCCGTTGGAGCGACATGCCGCCGCCGTCTGCCAGCACCGGCCAGGGCCGCTCATCATCGTAGGTCAACTCGAACACGGTGGACGCACCAGGGTATCCCAGGGTCAGGCCCTCGCCCGCGTTGTCGAGGCGGCCGCTGTACTGGCCGTGCACCTCGATCCCCGGGAAACGGGCAGCGAGCTGAAATGCGTCCTGCGCGAGCACAACATACGCCCCGGGCCCCAAAGTGGCGCCGTTGGTGAAGGCGAACGCGATCCCTTGTGTGAAAACCAGGCCCGTCAGATCGACCACGGCGGTTCCCGTATTCTGCAGTTCGAGGAACTCGATGGGGTCATCGTCCAGCCCGTTACTCGAAGCGGGATGATAGTGCAGTTCCGTGAGCATGAGCCCGCTCCAGTCCTCGAGCGCCGCCGCGAAATGCGCGGTGACGTTCAGCCCGGTGGTCGAGGTTGACGGTCGCCACGCGGTTGGTGGTCTCGATGCCTGTCCAGCCTGCGAACCGGCGGCCCGGCGCGGGAATCGCCTCGAACGTGACCGGGGCCTCGCGGAAGTAAGTGCCGCGCCACGGGTACGGCGTGGCGCCGGCGCCTGGCAGCTTCGCATCGACCGTCAGGCGGTTGACCCGGATCCGATCGACGGTGGGATCGGTGACATTCACGGTGATCTGGACCGTGCCGCCGGGGGCGAGGGTGCCGATGCAGTGCTGGCGCATCTGGCTCGCGCGGTTCTGCGCAAACGCCGCAACACTTGCACCCGTTCGCGCCAAGTCGACACCAGGCCGCCACACGACCGCCAGCGCCGCAGGTGCTCGTCCATTGCCGGCTGCAACTCGGCCGCCATCGCGTCGACCAGCGCGACCGCATGGGCCGGGAGGAATGATGAGTTGAGCAAGTCCGCGGCGGTGTTGAGGAAAGCGCTTTTGAAATTCGGGTTGCGGATCAGGGCGCGCAGGAAGGCAGTCGCCCAGGGTGTGTCGAAGCCAGCCCGACCCGTGGGAGACAGGGCCACCGCCAGCGTGTTCTCGGTGTAGCCCGCAGACCACGGGTGCCCCGCGCCCAGGTCCACGTCGAACAACAACCACCGCCAGCGCCCATCCAGACCCCGCGGTTGCGTCAGGTCCGGCGCCGCCAGCCGGCGCCGCCATACACGCGTGTTGTTCTGCGGCCAGTCGGCATTGGCAAAGTAGACTTCACAAAGCTGGTACAGGATGAAGTTGTCCAAATCCAATCGCGACCGGACATGGTCGTAGTGCGTCGGGACGACCAGATCGTGCGTGGCCGCATAGTCGCGCAGGGCGCGAAACACCAGGTCATCGCCCGCCCGGCCCTCCTCGATCGCACCCTGGCCGATACAGAATCGACCGCCTCGGACGGGGCCAGTCCGATAGTGCTCACGGAGATACTGTGGGTCCTGTTCCTCGCGCAACGTCAGCACGCCCCAGTACTCCGCCATCCAGAAAGAGAGAAACCGCCCGTGATGACATCAGATCGAGCCCCAGGCCGGCCACCAACCGATGGCACCAGTCGTCGCGCATCATCGCCACGTCCCAATCGTTGCCCGCATTGCGCAGGCGCAGGTGACGAAACTCGACGAGGGGCGCGCCATCGCCAGTCGCGCCAGGCCGGGAAGAGCGCCTGCTCGATCGTCTTTTCCTTGCCGGTCTCGCCGCGCGCCTTGAGCCGAAAGGGTTTCTGCCGGAACGAGCGTGACGATTGCCCTTCGATGTCCAGGACCACCGGTTCGCTCCAGGCCAAAGAACCGTCCGGTGCGAAGCACTCGATGTCAGGGTCCTTTCCCAGCAGGGCCGCGCTGGGTGTAGTTGGCGGGCGCGCGCCCGTGAGCGCCTCGCCAGGATGATTGGCCACGTACTGGTCGAACACTGCGCCGAGCATGTAACGCGCGATCGTAGTCGAAGAGGCCCGGGATCGGTGACGATCGAGAGGGTCGGAAGCCCATCGGTCCGAAGCGCCGCAGAGCCGATCCAGTACGTCTGCGTCCCCACCGGACCCGGCAACGCGCCCGGCCGGAACGCCCGGGCGCGAACGACCGTGGCCTTGCGCACCTCGCCCAGCGGGGCCCTCCAGCCGTCGGTGTGTTGGCTGGCCGTGGCGGTGCCGCTGATCATCGATAACACGTTCGCTTCGCCCGCTCGACTGCCGACGTCGACCGGTGCCGTGAAGAGAGGCGAATCCTCAGTCGGCTCCCTACCGTCCAACGTGTATCTTACCGACAGTGTCCGCTTCGGTTGGGGCGAGGGCCAGTTGCAGAGGGTCAGAATAGAAACCCGCCGGGTGAGAGAACCACGGACGGTCGAATACAACACTGTCGTAGCCCTTCTGCGGAGAGTTCGACTGCGCCGGCGTCGCGTTCGCCAGGAACTTCCACGCGCCTGTCCCGTTCGGGCATCCGCCCCAGACTGACGTCGCGGCGCGATCGCGGCGCCGCCATCGAATCGGCCAGCGTCCCGTCCGGTCGCGTCAGCAGCAGCGTCTCACCGTCCGGATCGATGCGGAAGTTCGTGTGCAGCCATGCCGGGTTGCTGGCGCGGTCCTTGCCGGAAGCGAACACGCGGAGAGTACCCGCGCGGCACCACCGCGATCGACGGAAAGGTCCAGCGCTGCGGCGCACGCGGGTCGTCCGAGATGCCCCATCCCTTGAGGTTTGCCGGGCTTTCGCTGGCGTTGAACAACTCGAACCAGGAGGGCGAATCCCCGTCGTCGTCAGTCGCCGACTCGTCGTTCCAGGCCACGATCTCGTTCAGGACCACACCATTGGTCAGAACCGGCGATGGCAACGGAGGCGCCAGCAGCGCGTCGATCTCGATCAACCGTGGACCTGCCGACGTGGCCCGCGTCAATTCGACTCGGAATCGACTGCCCTCGACCACGCCTTCGGCGAACCGGCGGAGCACTTCGCCAGACCGACCCGCGTTGTCGAAAAAGTCGCGCTCCTCGCCGTCCACGAGAAAGCGCACGAGTTCCAGGTTGCGCCACACGCCAGCGTCATCGCCACCTTGGATCAGTCGATACCCCTTCACACGGAGCAGCCTGTCAGTCGCCGACGCCACGTAATCCACCGTCTCACCGCCGTCCCCCATCGCCTCTGTGCCGTTGTCCCGGACACCCCCGTCGGCAAAGGCGAACGCATCGGCGGCGAGGCCGCCGTTGGCATTGCCGAAGGCGTCTTCGACCCGGTCGATCCCATTCTGCCGGCTGCTGACCGCGAACTCGATCGCGAACCCCGGACCTTCGTCGTCCACGGCCGCAGCCCGCACGACCCGTGAGAAGGTTGTTGGCCGCGTTAAGGCGAGGCGATCCAGGAACTCGATGGTCGTCGTCTCGGGCGTGCCGAAGCCATTGATTTCGATCAAACGGGGTCCACCGTTGGACAGGCGCGTCAACTCGAGACGAAAAGCGCGCAGGCCCGTTGTGACCCCCGTCAGGTCTCTGATCGGTGATGAGCAGTGGCGAGTTGGCCATCACTCCGTTGCGCAACGGCACCTGGCCACCGCTGATCAGCCAGAAATCCAGACCATCCGCGCTGGCAAGCACGCGGTAGGCCGAGGTGCCGCGATACGCGCTTGCGCCGTCCTGCGAAAGCCGGATCTCCATGCGGTTCAGATTCACCGGCTCGCATGTCTGCCATTCGATCGTATCGACGTGCCCCGACCTTGGTCCATCGGCGAAGATCGACGTGCCCGGTTCGACCCAGGGCGGCAGCGCGCCAAAGCCCAGCGCCATACGCGGATCCGAATCGCCACAACAGGAGTTGTGCTGGGGCGACGAGAAGATCACCTGCGCCCCGCGCGATACATCGAACAGGTCGTCGGTCGTTCCCCCACCTCCTGCCGTGCTGAACACCGGCCCCGCCGCCGCCTGAGCCAGCAGCAGCGCAGCCACCGGAAAATTGCAATGGACGGGGTGCACAAGAACCACAACGCCCCAGAACCTGACATCGCCTCCCATTAAAACGGAATGGCGAAACCAATAGGCACAGCGCGGCTCAGGCCGCAACCAAAGCCTTCGGAAGTCCGATGTTCCGGCAGCCATGTCTGCGAGGGGTAGCTGGACGGACGCCGCGCTGTCTGGGGCGACTGGCGTCGCCAGAAAATCAGCGGCACGCCCCGTTACGTACTGACCGAAAGCGGACGCAGAATCATCACCGCGCTACTGGTGGCGCGCCAAGCCGATGTCCAACAACTCACGGCACTTGCAGCGTGAGAGAATCGTCTCAGCATGCAACGATGTCATGGGATAGCACTGCAATGGCTGACATCTTGACATTATATTGTTAAGCATCATGATGTATACATGAGAACCACATTGACGCTCGATCCCGATGTCGCCGCCAAAGTCAAACGAGGCGCCTCTCAATTGGGTAAGCCTTTGAAGGAGGTCATCAACGCGGCACTGCGCCTCGGCTTGGATCAGGTTCTCAAACCGCCTGCCGCCAAAAGGTTCCGGACCCAGCCGCGCCCCCTGGGCCTGCGCCGTGGCTTGAGCTACGACAACATCGCTGAACTGCTCGCTCGGGCTGAAAGCGAGGACTACCTGTGATCCTCGTGGACGCCAATCTGCTCCTGTACGCCGAGGACAGCCTCTCCCAACACCACCAAGCCGCACGCGAGTGGTGGGACGAGCAACTCAGCGGAGCCGATCCGGTCTGCCTCTGCTGGCCGGTCCTCACCGCCTTCATTCGCATCGGCACAAATCCACGCTTGCATCAGCGTCCACTCACCTTGCAGGAAGCCTGCGATCGTGTGCAGAGCTGGTTCGATCAACCGTGCACACGACTCATCTATCCCACAGAGCAGCATTGGACCCTATTCCGGCAAATGTTGGCAGAGGGAAACGCGGTCGGCAATCTAACCTCCGACGCCCACCTCGCCGCAATGGCAGTCGAACACAATTGCGTCCTGTGTTCGACGGATGCCGATTTCGCCCGGTTTGCGCGCCTCGAGTGGATCAACCCCGTCCAGCCCGAGCGCTGAACAGTTTCCCCCGCCGGGTTCCAGTGACAAGAGCTTGGCGTGAGGAGCCCGCGCCTGTATGATCCGCGGGCATGGCTAGTATGAATGCAGCATTGCTGTGCAGCTTGATCCTGGGGGCCACCGGTAGCCTACCTGGCTCCGCCGCCGAGAAACCAAACCCTATTCGGCCTTGGCCCGCCAATCCGCGCTACTGGGAGTACAAAGGCCAACCGGTCCGCCTTCTGGGCGGCTCGAAGGACGACAACCTGTTCCAGATCCCCGATCTCAAGGAGCATCTCGACGCAGATCCGCGCCGCCGGCGGCAACTACATCCGCAACACGATGAGCGACCGGAACGACAAGGGCTTCGAAGTCTATCCCTTTTTTCGGCTCCCGGACGGGCAGCTACGACCTCGAGCCTGGAACGACGAATACTGGAGCCGCTTCGAGCAACATGCTCCGGTGGACGGCCGAGCGCGATATCATCGTGCAGATCGAGGTCTGGGATCGCTTCGATTACTCGACCAACAACTGGGAGCCCGCATCCCTACAACCCCAAGAACAACGTCAATTTCACCTACGCCCAGTCCGGCTTCGCCGAGCAGTACCCCGACCACCCCGGCCAGAACAAACAGCCGTTCTTCTTCACCACGCCCCAACAGCGCAACAACACCGTGGTGCTCAAATACCAGCAGCGGTTCGTGCGAGAAGATGCTCTCCTACACCCTGCGCCACGACCATGTCCTCTATTGCATGGACAACGAAACCTCCGCCCAGGAGGCCTGGGGCGTTTATTGGGCCGGACTTCATCCGCGAGCGAGCGCAGCAAGCCGGCAAACAGGTCTGTCTCACCGAAATGTGGGATGCCTGGGATCTCAAGGCCGACGGAACACCGGCGCACCTTCGATCATCCCGAACGCTACGACTTCTGCGACGTCTCCCAGAACAACCAGAAGAAGGGCCAGGAGCACTGGGACAACTTCCAGTGGGTGCGCGCCCGGCTGGCCGCAGCCGTCCGCGCCCGTTGAACACGGTCAAAACCTACGGCGCCGACGGCGGGCGCTTTGGCAACAACCGCGACGGCATCGAGCGGTTCTGGCGCCATCGTGATCGGCGGCGCCGCTTCCGCCCGGTTTCACCGACCCGACTCCGGTCTTGGCTTGTCCGGCCCGGCCGTCGCCGCCTTGCGGGCCGCCCGCAAACTCGAGTCGCTCATCAAGCCGTGGGAGGTCGAACCGGCCAACACGCTCCTGAGCGATCGCGCCGACAACGAGGCCTACCTCGCCGCCCAGCCCCGCCGAGGCCTACGCCCTCTACTTCACCGACGGCGGATCCGTGGGCCTCAACCTGCAGGAAGCCGCAGGCCGCTTCGCTGTGCGTTGGATTGACATCGCCACCGGCGAATGGGCAAAGTCGGACACACTCACGGGCGGCACCGTGGTGACCGTCAACGCGCCCACCCCGGGCCCTTGGGTGGCGGCGATCCGACGGCAGACAGAGTGACGCTCGAAGCGCCGGGCGAGGCGTCGGGCGTCGATAACCTGGGGAAGGCCAAGAGCGCAAACGATCTGGCGAACACGCCTTGCCGGTCTGCGGCGCAGCCTCGCTGAGTCACGGCCCGAAAAACTTCCGGATCTCGAGGAGCACCTCGATGAGGCGGTCGATTTCGGCAGCCGTGTTGTAGAAATAGAAGCTCGCCCGCGCAGTCGACACGATGCCCAGTTTGCGCATGAGCGGCTGGTTGCAGTGATGCCCGCCCCGCAACGCGACGCCGAACCGGTCGGCGACCGTGACCAGGTCGTGTGCGTGGATGTCATCGAGCAGGAAACTCACCACGCCGGCCCGATCTTCGGGCGGGCCAAAGAGGCGAAGACCCGGTACCTCGCGCAGGCGCGCGACCGCGTAGGCCGCCAACTCCTGGTCGTGCGCAAAGATGCGGTCGCGCCCAATGGCCTCGATGTAATTGATCGCAGCGCCCAGGCCGATGGCACCCGCAATGTCGGGCGTGCCGGCCTCGAACTTGTGCGGCAGCGCGTCCCATTCGCTCGAGAAGAAATCCACGCTCGAAATCATGTCGCCACCCCCCTGCCACGGAGGCATCGCGTCGAGCAGCTCCTTGCGTCCGTAAAGCACCCCAATGCCGGTCGGCCCGCAGATCTTGTGGCCCGAGAAAGCGAGAAAATCGCACCCGATCGCCTGGACATCGACCGGCAGATGGCCGGCGCTTTGCGCCGCGTCCACTACCGTGACAATCCCCCGCTCGCGCGCCCGGGCGCACAAAACGGACACAGGATTCACCGTGCCCAGGGTGTTCGAGACGTGCGTGAAGGCGAACAGCTTCACAGGCGCAGCCAGCAAAGCGTCCAGACGGCTCAGGTCGAGCAGCCCGTCGTCTCCCGTCACCGGCAGATAGACCAGACGCGCCCCGGCCCGGCGCGCGGCCATCTGCCACGGCACCAGGTTGCTGTGATGTTCCATCTCGGTCAGCAGAATCGAGTCCCCCGGATGGAGGTTGGACGCGCTCCACGCGTTGGCCACGAGGTTGATCGCCTCGGTCGTGCCGCGTGTCCAGATGATCTCCTCGCGCCCGCGCGCATTCAGGAATCGCGCGACGCGCGTTCGAGCGCCCTCGTAGGCAGCCGTGGCACGGTTGCTCAACTCGTGAATGCCGCGGTGCACGTTCGCGTTGTCGTTCCGGTAATACCGCTCGACGGCGCGGATGACCGCAAGCGGTTTCTGACTTGTCGCGGCGTTGTCCAGATAGACCAGCGCGTGCCCGTTCACCCGCTGATCGAGAATGGGAAAATCGGCCCGAAGCGCCTGCCAATCGAGGGCAGGCCCTGCGCGATGACTGGAACAAGACCGCGGCGAGACCTGCGGTGGCTGCTGGACAACATTCATTTTTAGCGAGGCTGCGCCTCAGACCGGCGAGGCGTGTGAACGGCTCGTGGCCGCTGGGTGTCCACCACGAACACCGGCAGTCGACGCCTCGCTAAGAGGCGCCGCTGCGCGGCGCAACAACTTGACTCATTGACTACAGATTTCATAGAGGGAGTAACTTCAGCGAGGCGCGCCTCAGACTGAAACAGGTTTCCGGACTCATGAATCGCTCCAGTGTTTGTTCCGCTCTCTTCTCCCGCGCCTCGCTCCTTAGCCCGGATTTTTCACCACGGGGAAGATGACAACGAAATCCGGGCTGTGGCAAAACCGCGCCCGCACAAGGGAGAATGAGGTTCAGAGCACTTCCGAATCCTCCAGGGTGCAGCGACACTCTGTTGCCCAGTTCCCTCCATCCACTCGGGCGCGGTTTTGCTTTTCTAACCTGCATGCTGACTTCTCTTGAGGACTCCGGCTTCGCGGTGGAAAAAGTTGGTGAGAAATGCAGGTTAGAATCCTTGACCCCTTCAACGCAGCATAGAAACTTGACTTGTCTGCAACACATCTGACCGGTCAAGGATTCTAGTAGAGCCCCAGCGAGAGCTTGGCGGCGTCCGTCAGCATGCTCTGATTCCAGGGCGGATCCCACACCAACTCGACGTTGACTTCACGGACGTCTTCGAGCGCCATCAGTTTGCTCTCGACATCCTGTTGGATCACGGGGGCCATCGGGCAGCCCGGGGCGGTGAGCGTCATCTTGATGTCGACCCGGTAGGCAGTCCCGCCCTGCGCCGCTTCGAGGGCGCAGGAATAGATCAGGCCCAAATCGACAATGTTCACTGGGATCTCGGGGTCGTACACGGTCTTGAGGGCGTCCCAGACGAGCTTGTCGACTTCCTCGCGCGTGCGGGTCGTGGATGAGGCCTTGGACGGCGGCGCCACGCATTGCATCCCGAGCGCGTCGGCGTCGCGCCCGTCGATCCGGAACATGTTGCCGTTGACCACGACAGTGTAGCTGCCGCCCAGAGCCTGCGTGACCTGCGCGCTCTCGCCGGCCAACAAGGTGACGGGCGTGCCGGCCGGCACCAGCGTCGCCGGCACGTCTCGCTTCAGGATGATGGGATCCCCGCAACCATAAGAGGTCAGGCGCCCCCCTCCTCGGTCGAGACCGGATCTCTCTTCCCCTCGAAGGCAGCCAGAACGGCGTGCCAGGGGAGAATCGCGCACTTCACGCGCGCCGGAAACTTGTGGACTCCGGCGAACACCGAAAGCTTGCCCAATTCGTCTCCGCCCCCCTCGCCTGTCGTCAGCATCGTGCGCACGCGCCCGAAAAGGGCCTCGACTTGCCCCTTGTTCCGCCCTTGCAGACACTCGGTCAGGAGTGAAGCCGAGGCCTTCGAAATCGCGCAGCCCGACCCCTGGAATGTAATCTCGCGAATGACATCCCCCTCCAAGCGCAGATAGAGCGTGATGTTGTCCCCGCACAGCGGGTTGTGGCCCCTGCGCAGTCCGGTCCGCGTCCGGAAGAACTCGGAAGTTCCGCGGGCTCCGGCTGTGGTCCAGAATGACCTGCTGATACAAATCGTTGAGATCGTCCATCATACGTGCACGTGCTCGTCAGCTTCGAGCCGAGCCCACACCAGACGATCCAACGCCTGCCGAACGCGCTCGCACCCGACCCGATCGATGATCTCACCGGCAAAGGCATGAATCAACATCCGACGCGCCATGTCGATCGGCAAACCCCGAGCGCGTAGATAAAAAACCGATTCCGGATTCAACTGCCCGATCGTCGCGCCGTGTGTGCATCTCACGTCGTCGGCGTAAATCTCGAGTTGCGGTTTGCGTGGACGACCGCGCCGTCGGAAAGCAGCAGGTTCTTGTTCGTCTGTTTCGCGTCCGTCTTTTGAGCGCCGGGCCGGACCAGGATCCGTCCGTGAAACACACCGCGTGCGCGATCCGACAAAATGCCGTTGAAATACTCGTGACTCGCCCCCTGGGGCTGCGCGTGATCCACCACCATGTGATGATCCGCCAAACGGCTTCCGCTCACGAGGTAGAGTCCGTTCAGAACGGCTTCCAGACCCGGCCCGTCGAGCATCACACCCAGACTCTGCCGCGATAACCGGGCGCCGAGGGCGAAACTGTGAACCGCCAGGTTCGCGCTCCCCGCCACCGTCGCCCGCACGGCCCCAAGGTGAAAGGCCTCCTGCCCTTCATCCTGGAAGCGCACGTGCTCGACCCGCGCGCCTTCCCCGGCAACAAGCTGGGTGACGACATTGGTGAGCGTCGGGGCAGCCCCCAGACTGACGTACTGTTCGAGCACCGTGACCTGGCTATTGGACTCCGCCACCACCAGGTTCCGCGGATGGACGCCCGGCCCGCCTCGTCTCCAGTCGAGACATACAGCGCATGGATCGGCTCCGAGACCGATGCTCCCGCGCGCACCTGCACCACCACGCCGTCGGTAAAGTACGCGTCGTTCAGGGCGCGAAAGGCCGCATCCTGGCCAACGAGGACCTGGGCCATCTTTCCATCGAGCCAGGCCCCATCGGCACGCAAGGTCTCGCTCAGACTCCGCACCCGGACCTGTGCCGTCGAGGCCCACGGACGCGACAACCCCGGCGCATAGTGCCCGTCGATGAAGACCAAAGACGCTCCGTCATCCCGGCCAGAGGCAGCCTCGCCACGTCCGTCGGGCTCACCCTGTCGGTCTGGGCGTCGAGGGTTGGACGAAACGGCAGCGCCGCCAGGGGCGCAAGGTTCGTGAACCGCCAGTCCTCGTGGCGCAAGGTGGGAAACCCGTGGTTGGCAAAGCGCGCCAGACCCGCCTGGCGCAGCGGCAGGATCCAGGAGGGGGCGACGTTCGGCGGCCGCACGTTCGATACGGTCGGAAGGCCGCCGAAAGCGCCCCCCCGGGTTCGCAGAACCGGCGTTCGGACGCAGCGGGCGGCCATCGTGTTCCTGGCGTGGCCCGCTCCGCCGGAGAGCCGTTCCGCCTGCGCGATCCAGTCATAACCGCGTTCTTCGAGTTCGAGGGCCAGTTCCTTGCCACCCGAGCGCGCGATCCGGCCGTCCATCAGCACGTGCACGTAATCCGGGACGATGTAATTGAGCAGGCGCTGGTAGTGGGTGATGACCAGCTGGGCCTTATCCAGACTTCGCAGCTGCGTGACGCCGGCGGCGACGATGCGCAAGGCGTCAATGTCCAGCCCGAATCCGTTTCGTCCAGGATGGCCAGCCTCGGATCGAGCACCGCCATCTGGAAGATCTCGTTGCGCTTCTTTTCGCCGCCGGAGAATCCGTCGTTAACCGAACGCTTCAGCAGGGACTCGTCCAATTCCAGGACCTTGATTTTCTCCTGGATGAAGCTCAGGAAATCCATCGCATCCAGCGGCCAGGCCCCGGTGCTTGCGGATTTCATTCAGGGCCGCCTTCAAAAAGTAGGTGCTGTTGACGCCGGGCAGTTCCACGGGGTATTGAAATGCCAGAAACAGGCCTTCCCGCGCCCGCTCCTCGGGCTCATCGCCAACAGATCTTTGCCGTCATATCGGATCGTGCCTTCGGTGACTCATACTCCGGCCGGCCGGCCAGGATTGGCGCCAGGGTGCTTTTGCCGCTCCCGTTCGGCCCCATAATGGCGTGAACCTCTCCGGGTGAATCGCGAGGTTGATGCCCTTGAGAATGGGTCTCCCCTTGAATGCCCCGCCGACAAACGATCAATGACTAACAGACTCATAATGTTACTTGCCTTTTGATTAACCCACACTTCCCTCGAGACTCACGCCGAGCAGTTTTTGAGCCTCCACGGCAAATTCCATCGGCAAATGCCGGAAGACTTCTTTGCAGTAGCCGTTGACAATCAGGTTGACCGCGTCTTGCGTCGAGAGGCCGCGCTGATTGGCATAGAATATCTGGTCCTCGCCAATCTTGGACGTGCACGCCTCGTGCTCGACCTGCGCGGTGGTGTTCCTGACTTCCATATACGGAAACGTGTGGGCGCCGCACTGGTCGCCCAACAGCAGCGAATCGCAGCGCGAGAAATTCCTCGCCCCGGCGGCGGACTTGAGAATCTTGACCAGGCCCCGGTAGCTGTTTTGTCCGTGGCCCGCCGAGATTCCTTTCGAGACGATCGTGCTGCGGGTGTTCTTACCCACGTGGATCATTTTGGTGCCGGTGTCCGCCTGCTGATAATGGTTGGTGACCGCCACCGAATAGAACTCGCCCACCGAGTTCGTCTCCCAGGAGAATGCAGCTCGGATATTTCCACGTGATCGCCGAACCGGTTTCCACCTGCGTCCACGATATCTTCGCGTTCGCCCCCTTCGCCAGGCCGCGCTTGGTCACGAAGTTGTAGATGCCGCCGCGCCCCTCTTGTCGCCCGGATACCAGTTCTGCACGGTGCGAGTACTTGATTTCGGCGCTTATCCAGCGCCACCAACTCGACGACCGCCGCGTGCAGCTGGTGGTCGTCGCGCCTCGGCGCCGTGCAGCCTTCCAGGTAGCTCACATAGCTGCCCGTCCTCGGCCACGATCAAGGTGCGCTCAAATTGCCCCGTGTTGGCCGCATTGATCCGAAAATAGGTGGACAGCTCCATCGGGCAGCGCACGCCCTCGGGGATGTAGCAGAAGGAGCCGTCGCTGAACACCGCGGAATTCAGCGCGGCAAAAAAGTTGTCCGGGTACGGCACCACCGAACCCAGGTGCTCCCGACCAGGTCCGGATGTTCCCGCACCGCCTCGGAGAAGGAACAGAAGATGATGCCCAGTTTGGCCAAGTCTCGCGAAAGGTCGTCGCCACCGAGACGCTGTCGAATACCGCATCCACCGCCACGCCGGCGAGCCGCTTCTGCTCCCGAAGCGGAATCCCCAGCTTCTGATAGGTCTTGAGCAGCTCGGGATCAACCTCGTCCAGGCTTTTGGGCTGGGGCTTGGGACTTGGGCGCCGAGTAATAACTGATGGCCTGGTAATCGATGGGGGTAGGACGCGTTTGCCCAGTGCGGCTCCTTCATCGTCAGCCAGTGCCGGTAGGCTCTCAGCCGCCACTCGCGCATGAAGTCCGGCTCGCTGCTTCTTGGCCGAGATGGCGCGGACGACGTCCTCGTTCAGGCCGGGCGGCAGGCTCTCGGTGTCGATGTCGCTGACGAATCCGTACTTGTACTCGGTGTTGACGAACTGCTCGATGGTGTCCAGGGCGGTGCTCATGGGAGAACTTGGCGCCGAGGGAGTCGGCATGTGGTCTCGGGCCCTTTGTGAACCGTCACAGCCGCCTCGGATCTCTCTTTGGCGGCGCACTCGGGGCAAAGGCCATGAAACAAAATCTCGGAAGTCCGAACGCGAAAGCCCGGGGGCAGGTCCAAACGGGGCTCGCCGCCCGCCCGCCGGGGTTTTACGTCGAACGCGCCGCCGCAACCATCGCAGTGGAAGTGATGGTGGCGCTGCATGTTCGAACAATACGAAGGCTCGATGGCGACCGGCTTGCTTGACCAAACCGCATTTCACCAGCGTATCGAGACAGTTGTAAACGGTCGCCATCGAAATGTCCGGCATTGCGGACTTCGCCCGCAGAAACACTTCTTCGGCGCTGGGATGATCCCGCTTCAGAAGCAGGACGTTATAGACCTGACGGCGCTGCGCCGTCAACCGCAGCCCGGTGCGCGCAAGCTGCCGGTCGAGCCGCGCGCCCGCAAAATCAATGGGCACCCGCTTCTTCATCACGGGCCACCATAGCCCCGACTTCGGGCTTGTCAATATTTGGACTTGTTCTAACTCCAACCTAGGGATGCGCCTTGACCAAATCGTTCAGCGCTCAGCCTCCAATATCCAACGTTGGTGGAACGTTGCGCGGTGGACGCACGCTCCAAGTGGCGGATTGCCCGCCGTGAGCACGCGCCTACGCTTCGTTGACCAGTTTGAGGCCTTTGAAGCGGCAGAACCGCTTCAGATCGGCGCTCAGGTCGCCGTAACACGTCACCCGGTGCAAACCGTGCGCCCAGTTCTGCCACAGTTTCTCGGATGTCTCCGTCGACCCGCACGGTGATCTTGGTGCGGCAGCCGCGGTCGGTCTCCGGCACCGCGATGATGTCGCCTGTGGTAGATGACCTGGTCCATGCCGGGCAGCTAAGCCTGGGTGACCTTTTGCCCGACGCGCATCCGCACCTGCGGCACCACGCCTTCCTGCCGTTCCATGATCGTCCGCAGCCGGTACGGCGCGGCCTTGCCGTCCGGTCCGTCCATCTTCCGCGTGCCCAGACAGTGCGCGAGGATGATGCTCCGCCTCGATTCGTCCATCGTCGGGTCGCTGATGAACCCCGGACGCCCGGACAAGCCCTGCAGGATGAGGAAGGTCATCGCGCTGGTCAGGTCAGACTCGCAGATCCCCGCCAGACCCAGGTCGTTGAGCCGGACGAAACCCACGCAGGGAAACGCCGGCAGCTTGCGGTACATGGTGCCGTAGCAGTCCACCGTCAGCGCCGTCGCCTGCTCCTCGCGCATGACGCTCTCAAACGCCAGCGCGAGCCGGCAGGAATCCCGAATCTCCGACGTGGCGGTTCGAGAATCCTCTCGGCCCCGCGCACCCAAAGCCGCGTCTCGCTTCGGCCTCGCGGCTGTCTACCGCCTCGTAGGCCTCGATCATCCGCGGCAGGTCCACCGGCACGATCTGCGTGCCGAATCTGGCCGCGATGGCGTCGATCCGGTCTGTTTCGAGGGGCCGCGTTGTAAGATTCAGAATCTTCGCTTCGCGCAGGTGATGGAGGGCGCGGAACGGCCGCACCGCCACCGCCAACTGTCCGAAATCGCTCGTGAGGAAGCACTCGAGGTTCGCTCCACCGTGCTTCTGGCGAAGCGCGCCGAATTGGGACCATTCATGGCCCGAGTACGGCGCGGCGAAAAGGCAGTGGGCGCTTGCAGGCCAGGATTTCCTCGATGATGTCTTTCACTCCCATTGCCAGGTGGATGGCGAGCACACCGTCAACATCTTCGAGCGTTTCCTTGAGCTTCGCCACCTGGCTTTTCTCGGTGACCAGCTCGTTGACAACAAAATCGACGTCGGCGAAATGCGCGCGCGCGGTCGCGAAGCGGTTTCGTAGCGTGCGCGTTCCGCCGCCAGGTCCATCTTGGGTGTCGGCCAGTGCGCCTCCGGCTTGCCGAGGTAGAGCTTGGCGATCCGGACTTTGGACCGCCGAGCACCCGGACTCGACCAGACCCAGGCCCGCCGAGGGGGGCGACGAGGCCTCAAGCCCGGCCCCGTGCAGGCACACCGCGCACCCACCTGCCCAGGTCGCGGCCCGACCCAGGAACTCGCGTCGATTGACCATCGAGGTTGCCAGCGACGGGATTGTCAGGGGTAAACCCGGTCCATCCGATGAAGGAGCGAAGGTGGCTTGCATGAGGATCATTGAGCCAAAGGCGAGCCGGCGTCGTAAAGCGAAAAAGCCCTTTGGCTCCGGACGCGCGGCAGGAGAGTCGCACAGCGCGGCAGAGCCGCAACCAAATGCACGAAGTGAACACATGGTAACACAGCCTCTTGGCCGATCCACGCAGTCGCTCCCTCACCAGCGCCGGCACCTGGGTCATCGACGTCCGCCACTCCGGCCCGTTGTTGCTCGGCTTTTCCCAGTCCCCGTATCGGCACAGGGTTCGGATGCAGGTAGCGGTTCGGCATGGAGGGATGGGGGCTTGCGGAGGCCCTGTGGCAAAGTGAGCATGAAGTATCAGGCGGCAGGTGCAGGGCGTGAAGCGATTCGCTCAGGCGCTGACCGACCATCCCGACGCCGGTCTGATGCTTTCGGGCGGCAGGCTTCACGGGACGACGGAGCTTAGCGGCAGTTTCAAAGCCCGACAGCATGTCCACACGCTGTGCTTGCAAATCCCGCCGAGACCGCCAGTGTTTGGACAAAACATGTCCAAAACGCATTACGGCGACAGGGCACCCCGGCCGGCCAGGCTGGGCGGATAGGCTCCGCGAACTCCGCGAGGGGCGGGGCCTGCCGTTGCGTGCGGTGGCCGACGCCACCGACATGGACCTGGCCCACCTGCACAAGATCGAGCAGGGACATCGGCTCCCCACCGAGGACCAAGACGAGCCGGCTGGCGAGGTTTTTCAAGCTCGATGAAACGGAAACCCAGGCGCAGCGCATCGCGGAGAAGTTCCGGCAGGAGTTCGCCGGGAACCCGGCGGCCAAAGAAGCGATCAGCATCCTCGCCGAGGAGGCGGGGGGTTACGGGCGGAGAAGCGAATGAGGGAGCAGATGAACCACGAAGAGCACGAAGTTCACGAAGAAACACCAGATTCGATCATGCCTGGAAGCAGGCACCCGGGGCTAGCGCAATCCCGCCGTCCTGGACCTTCGTGTTCTTCGTGTCCTTCGTGGTGAATCAAAGGACTGACATGCCCTGCCCGATTACGAGGCGCTCGCCGCCTACGTCTTCTTCACCGCCACCGGCGAGGAGTGGAATCCCAAGCGGATAAAGCGCAAGGAATGGTACATCGGCGAGAGCCGGCTGTATGATGTCTTCCTGTTCTATGAGCCGGAGGTCGAGCGGCTCAAGGACCTCGCGTTGACATTGGACATTGCCCGCAAGCTGCCCAGCGTGAGCGGCAAGAACAAACTCGTCTTCGCGCCCACCAAATACCTGGATCGAGGAGTTCCTGGACCGCTATCGCATCACGTTCTGCCAACTCCCGTTCCAAATCTACAAAGCGGTGGATGGATTAACCACGAAGGGCGTAGGGGAAACGGATTCAACCACGAAGAGCACGAAGGACACGAAGACCGAGCGGAAAGAGGAGACTTCGTGAACTTCGTGTTCTTCGTGGTGCCTCAAACAACACCCAAACCAAGAGCAAAGGTGAAAACATGAAAGGAATCATCCAATTCGACGAAATGTCCAAGACGGTCATCGGCTGCGCCATCGAGGTGCATCGGGAACTGGGGCCAGGGCTGGCTGGAATCGGCCTACGAGCAGTGCCTCGCCCACGAACTGCGGCTCAAGGGCATCCCGTTCGAGCTGCAAAAGACCATGCCGGTGGATTACAAGGGCGTGTTGATTGACTGCGGTTACCGGCTCGACCTCCTGGTGGACCGGAAGATCATCGTCGAATTGAAGGCAGTCGCGGCCATCGAGCCGATCCACGAAGCCCAGATTCTCACCTACCTGAAGCTCGCGAAGGTGAAGACGGGACTGTTGATCAATTTCAACGTTCCGTTGCTCAAAGACGGCATCAAGCGGTTTGTCCTATGACGACGAATTACCACGAAGAGCACGAAGGACGCAAAGGTCTTCCGACAACCTGGCCGAAGTTCGGAATTCGAGTTGCTGCCCGCCCGTCCCCTCGTTCGGAGGCGCCCTTCGAGTGGTCACTTCGTGATCTTCGTGTCCTTCGTGGTTGCACACAATGATCCTGAAGGAATACCAGAAGCGGACAGTGGACGCGGTTCGAGAGTTCCTCGAACTGCTTGCCGACTTGCGCGGCAAGGCGGCCAAGGCCCGCGAGGTGGACCAGGACCTCGATTTCGATTGGGTCCGGAAGGCGTGGGAGAAACTCGCCGTGTCCGGGGCCCACAAGCCGCCCGCCCACCCCTTCGTGCCGCGCAAGAACGGTCTCGGCGAACCGCTGCCCACCTTCTGCCTCAAGATTCCCACCGGCGGCGGCAAGACGCTCCTGGCCACCAAGGTCGTGGACCTGGTCAACACCCACTATCGGAAGAAGCAAACCGGGCTGGTGCTCTGGATCGTCCCCACCACGCAGATCTACAGCCAGACGCTGCGCGCCCTCAAGGACCGCGACCACCCGTACCGCCAGATGCTCGACGTGGCCTCGGCGGGCCGCACGCTCGTTCTCGAAAAGACGAGCGGCTTCTCGCCCTTCGACGTGGCGGAGAATCTGTGCGTCCTGCTGCTGATGCTGCCCTCGGCCAACCGCGAGACCAAGGAACAGCTTCGCATGTTCCGGGACAGCGGCGGCTTCGACCGATTCTTCCCTGCCGACGACGACATTGAGGGCCACAAGGCCCTGCTGGCGAAGGTCCGCAACCTGGACACCTTTGAGAAGCAGGAGGGTTTCTGGGGCCGGCAGATCAAGACGTCGCTGGGCAACACCCTCCGGTTGCTCCAGCCGTTGATCATCCTCGACGAGGGGCACAAGGCCTACAGCCTCAATGCCAAGGCCACCCTCGAAGGCTTCAATCCGTGCATGATCGTCGAGTTGTCCGCCACGCCGCCCAAGGGGGCGAACGTGCTGGTGGAGATCTTCGGCAAGGAACTGAACGCCGAAGAGATGATCAAGCTCGACCTGCACATCCAGAACCGCGCCAGCACGTCCTGGAAGGACACGCTGCTGGCGAGCGTCGAGCATCGGCGCCGGCTGGAAGAGGAGGCGCGCAAGCATGAGGCGGAAACCGGGGTCTACATCCGCCCCATCTGCTTGATCCAGGTCGAGCGCACCGGCAAGGACCAGCGCAAGGCCGGCATCGTCCACGCGGACGACGTGAAGGAGTATCTGCTCACCTACCCGGACATCAGCGAGGAACAGGTCGCGATCAAGACCAGCCAGACGGACGAATTGAAGGAAGTGGACGAGGTCGGCGGGCTGCTGTCGCGCGATTGCACCATCCGCTACATCATCACCAAGCAGGCGCTTCAGGAGGGGTGGGATTGCTCGTTCGCCTGTGTGCTGACGATCCTGACGAATCCGGGCAGCAAGAGCGCGCTGACCCAACTGGTGGGCCGCATCCTCCGCCAGCCCTACGCCAAGAAGACCCGCAATCCCTGGCTCGACGAGAGTTACGTCTTCTGTTTCCAGCGCAAGGGGCGCGAGCTGCTGGACGAAGTCCGCCGCGGCTTCGGTCTCGAGGGGCTGGGCGACTTGGAGGGCCGCATCGTCGAGGACAGGCCGGACGCGATGGCCGCCGGAGCGGAGCGCGAGTTCGGGTATCGCGACAAGTTCCGCAAGGCGGCGCGCAACATCGTCCTGCCCGCCTTCATGATTCGCGACGGCAAGGAGTGGCGCCTGGTCCACTACGAAGCCGACATCCTCTCCCGCGTCCCGTGGCGCGACGTGGATGTCTCCCCGTTGCTCGACCTGCCGCTCAGCGCGGAGGAAGCGAAGGATGTCGAGATTCGCGCCGGCCTGGACGAAACGATTCTGGAGAACGCCGCCGAGCTCAAGGCGCGTCAGATCGAGACGGCAGAGGCCGCGGAGCTGGATTACGCCTTCGCCGCCAGCCATCTGCTCGATGTCATCCCGAACCCCGTGGCGTGGCGCGGAGCTCACCCGCCGCGTCTTCGATGCGCTTCGCAAGAAGCACGATCGCAAACGAGTGGCGGACAACTTCGTCTTCGTGCTCGAGGAAATCCGCAAGCGGCTGGAACAAGAACGCGACCGCCTCGCCCAGTCTGTCTTCGGCGAATTGCTCGAATCCGGGACTATGCGCTTCATGGTGGTGGCGGATGAACTCGGTTTCACCCGGCCACCCCGCAAGATCACGGCCCCGGCCGGCGTGAAGAAGGCCAATCGCGAGGACGGCAATCAGTTCGTCCTCGATCTCTTCGGCTTCGTCGCCGAGGACGACCTCAACGGGCTGGAAAACAAGGTGGCCACCTACCTGGACAACGCAGGAGCGGCTGTTCTTCTGGTACCGCAATCGCGCCCGGCACGATTACTTCGTGCAGGGCTGGAAGCGCGGCCGCATCTTCGCCGACTTCATCTTCACCCTCCGCCCGGACGAGGCCAACGCCGACGACGAATTCCACAAGGTCTTCGTCACCGAAACGAAGGGCCTGCACCTCAAGAAAGCAGCGGACACGGACTACAAGCGCTCCGTGTTCGACCTCTGCAACCAGCACGCCAAGAAAAAGGACTGGGCGGAGTTCGTTCCGGCCATGCGCGGCAAGGTCATGCGGTTTGAGGTGGTGGACGAGGAGGAATGGGAGAAGCGGTTGAACGAACTGCTGGCCTAGCCGCATTTCTCACCAACTTTCGATGTCATCTGACCGGTCACCGTCACATTGCACCTGAAATGCGGGTTAGACTGACTTCCTTTTCGGAATCTGTACTAAATGAGTCAAGTTTTGGCGCTGCGCAGCGGCGCCCCTTAGCGAGGCGTGTGGCGCCGGTGATCGTGGTGGATACTCAGCGGCCACGAGCCGTTCACACGCCTTGCCGGTCTGAGGCGCAGCCTCGCTCGATTAGTCGCAGGTGATCGCGACCAAAAAAGGGGCGGCGGCCGCCATGCGCGACACCAAATCCACGCGGGAGATTTCCACCTCCGGCCAGGGGTTGGACCACCACGTGACGAACAGCCGCAATTCCTCGTCCGCCGGATTCGGCTCGTTCTCGTGCTCCCAGCCGAGCCGGTCGATTGTTGCCGGGTCATCCTTGACCCGCCAGGCGCGCACTTCTTCGCCATAGCGAATCGGAATCTCGCACTGCCGGCCATCGCCGAAATGCACCACGTAGCAGCCGAGAATTGTCCCATCGGGAGCGACTCCGCTCGCGGCATGAACGAAGCAGAGCCGGCTTGCCCGCCGCCGGACGGGAATGCCTTCGACCCTCCGCGGGAAACCGGGGGCATCCCGATCGAGAGTCGGACTGGCCATTTGGACGAGGCCACGCATATCACACCACACGCCTCCAACGCCCTCGTCCTGCCACCCCAGACCGCGGCTTCTCTGCCCAATCCGCGTCGCTGGCAAGTACGTCGCCTGCAGGCTCCGATTGCCGTTCGCTTCGTGACTGTACCAAGCCTCGTCCAAGGCGGCGTTGTAGAAGGCCGACAGGTCAATGGCCCGGGCTTCGAGCGCCGGGTCTCGCCGCGGTATGTTCCATTCCGAACGGTAGTCAGCCACCGCCTCCGCGCAGCGTCGGAGACGCCTCAGCAACGCCGCCCGATGCAGGAGCATCGTCCGCCGCAGCGAGTCGGGAGCCTGCCGCGAGGCAGCCGCGCATTCCAACGCCTTGGCGTAGGCCTGCTGCGCCTCCTCTCGCCGCCCGCTCCGGTCGAACAGCACGCCGCGGGCGGCCCAGCCGTTGATTGAATCCGGTTGTCGGGCGATCACGCGATCCATCGCGGCTACACCCTCCGCGTGTTCCCCGGCATTCGCCCAAACGTCAATGGCCGCCCAGAGCACTCCGCGGTCGTCGGGATTGCGTTCGGCCAACCGCGTGATGTGATGGTGGATCGCTGCCAGGAGCAGTGCGTTGGTACGCAGTTCGTCCTGGCGACTCATCGCCGCGAGGCGAGAGAGAGCGACCGAGTTGGTCGGTTGAGTCTCATCACTTCGAGCAACGGCGCCGGGCTTCGGCCAAACATCTGACGTTCGAGATACTCCAGAACGTTGAACGGCGCGAAGGGCGCCGCCGGTCGGTCCAATCCACTGGTCAAATACCAACGCCCCCAGAGCCCATAGAAATCGTCCGCCGGACTCACTTCGATCTCAGCGCGAAGCTTCCGCAATTGATCCAAGCCAGAGGCACGAGGCGCTTGGATCGCGTCCATTCGATCGGCTGCGAGGACCAGGGCGAGTTCAGGCAACCACGCGGGCACTGGGTCGGGCGGCCGCGGCGCCTCCCACCAAGTCGTTGTGCCGTCCCGTGCTCCCGTCACGACCCTTCGCCCGTTCGGACTGAACCGCGCGCAGAGCACCGCCGTCCCATGCGCCATCGGTTCACTCAGTGGACGGCCAGTCATCGCATCCCAAAGGCGAGCCCCTTCCTCGCCGGGCGTCGCCACCGTCAGCACCCGCCCGCCATCGGGACTGAATTCCGCGGCCACAAATCGACCATAGAGCGCCAGGGGGCCTCTGAACGAACCGTCGTCGCCCGCCTCCCACAGGGACGCGCTGCCGCCCTCGGTCAATGTCAGTACTCTCGATCCGTCCGAGTTGAAGGACGCCCGCAGAACGCGTCGTTCATGCCACAACAGGTTGCCGATTGTTCGTCCGGTTTCGGCCTCCCAGATGCGCGCCGTCGCATCGGCGGAGGCAGTGACCACACGTTGTCCATTGGGACTGAACTCGGCCTCATTCACGGCCTCCTCGTGGCCGCGCAACTCATGCAGGCACCGCCCTTCCGGCACAGACCAGATGCGCGCCATGCCGTCCCTCGAGGCCGTCACCAACTTTCGACCGTCCGGACTGAACCGCGCGGAGCGCACCTCACCCTCGTGCACCAGCGGAGGACCGACGCGCGCCCCGCTGGCGACCTCCCAGATCTGCGCAACGCAGTTGGTGCCGGCGGTGACGGCCAGGTACTCTCCGGGCTGAACTCCACGACCTGATGCGGTTGGCGAGTGAACGGGTTCCCGCGCAGCTTTCCTGAGTGATGTCCGAACCTGGAAGACGCCATCGCCCGAAACGGCCAACGCCCACCGACCGTCCCGGCTAAACGAAAGAGCCGGGCGTCTGCGGCACTCCGGTTGACAAAAGAGCCCCAGCACTTTCCTCAGCGTGCTCGACTTCGAGCCAGTTGGTGGCCACGCCCTCGAAAGGCCCGAGACCGACCAACAGGCGTGCGCCATCGGCACTTGAGGAGGTCGGTGATGACGAACCCATAGCTGACCCGCTGGCGCGATGCCCGGTCGGTCTCACATCTGAAATGCCCGCACTCGATCTTTCTGAGGACGTCACCGACGCGCTCGCCGTCCGCACTGAACTCCGCCCCAGTCAGCCGCCGCCCATGCGCGAAGGGCTCCGTCCAAGGTTGCCGTGAAGGCATCCAAACCCGCGCCGTCTGGTCTTCGGCAATCGTCACCACCGCAGCCCGTCCGGACAGGACCTGGGACCGGAGCCGGTCGCCGTGCCTCAGCCAGCCCGTCACCGCCTGGCGATCACGTGCATCCGGACGGGCCGACCCGTCTTCCGACGCAGTGACCACGCGCAGTTCGTCGGGACTGAGCTCGACATCACGACCGGCCTTGGCGAACGAGAGCCACAGACCGGCGGCCTTTGCCGTCGAAGGGACGAGCTCCGCCAGTCCTGTTCCCCGGATCAGGGCTCGTGGACTGGGCCTTCTGAAACCGACGCGCTCGTTGAAGCTGTGCGGGTCTCCCAGATCCGCGACGCGCCGATCGCGTCCGGCAGTGACGACGGGCATTCATCGGGGCTGAATCGGTCAGTTATCCTACCTTCTCGCGACGCACCGCCGACCGGTTGCCCTGTTTCCGTACCCACACGCGCGCTGTCTCATCGTCAGACGCGGTCACGACTTGGCGTCGATCACGGCTGAACTGAGCGACGTTGACCCGGCCCGCGTGGCGCAAGGTGTGCCATTGGTTTGCCGGTCCGCGCGTCCCAGATGCGCGCCGCGGCGTCCGCGGGCGGTAACCACGCGCAGACCATCGGACTGAAATCGCATGGTGACCGGCCCTGATGAGGAGGGACGATCTGCCGGCGAGCCTTCTCCATCGAAGGGACGCGCGCCGCGACTCCTGTTCGCCGAATCAGGGCCTCCTGGAACTTGGCCCTCCGAAAGCCAGCGGCGCCCCGAAGCTCCGGCCTGAACCTCGACAGGACCGCACGTCCCGAACTCGCGCCGCGCCGTCGTCCGAAGCCGTCACGACCAGACCGCCGTCGGGGCGGAGTCGGCCAGCGAACTGGCCCGCGGTGGCGGAGAGGCCGCGTCACAGGCGGGCCAGTCCGCGCATCCGAACGCGCGCTGTCCGATCCTGGAGGCCGTCACCACCCGCTTCCGTCCGGATTCCACCGGGCCATCTCGACATTCCGTCGTGACGCAATGACGGCGTCAGGGGCCGAGCAAACGTCCGATCGGTGAGCGGGAGAGCAATCGCTGGCCGCGACGCGATCGGAGGGGTCTCGTTGGTAGCGATGGCGCGAGATACGCCACCGCCTCCCGAGCGTGAACGTTGGCGAACTTCTCCTCGACTCGGGGTGCTTCGAGGTGGGCGACCAAAACCAGGCGGTCGCGGTCGAGGGCTGCTTCCCTTTCCCGCGCGGCCTTCTCGATATTCGCCGCCTTGAGACCGCTCGGAGTCGGGCGACCGTTCGCGCTGGACCAGGAGGAAGCCGACTGCCCCGATGAGGATCAACTGAGGCCCACCGCCGCCTCCTCGACGAAAGCGCCGGAGGTGCCGCCGACCACCCGCGAGCGCCGCAGCGACTCCCCGCCTGGACGAACAGCAGTTCAGCCCGCAAAGCCGCCATGCTGGTGTAACGACGGGCGGGTTCGGCTGCAGGCCCTGAGGATGACCTTGTTGATTTCCTGAGCGGCGCCCGATCAGTCAGCTCGCCCGAGACTCGTCACGGCGCCGGGTACTGCCACGGTCATTACCGGTCGCGATCTCGTACAACAGCTTGCCGAGCTGTAGATGTCCGCCTGCGGCGTACCTGGACCTTCCGGCGCCACAGATCCCTGGTGCCGACCTGCGCTTGGCTTCGCCGAGGTTCGCCACGAGGCCGACGTCGGCCAGCTTGGCGCGCCCGCTCGACGAAGATGACGTTCGAGGATCGATGTCCTGGTGGACGAGTTTGTTCCGGTGCAGATGCTCGACCGCATCCGCCAGGGGTGATTCCGATTTGGACGCATTCGTCGACGTAAGCGTTGACCCAGCCTCCGGTCGCCTTCGAGAGTGCGCGGGGTGTAGGTCGAGGATCAAGAGTCGCGGATTGAAAGATGGCCACCCTCGCGACTCACATCCAGCCCGTCGGCCGCCTTTGTTCCTCGCCCATCGCCCGGTGCGCGCGCGGCATCGCCGCCAGTTCATCGACATAGTAAAAGTAGTTCGCCGCATCCTGGCGCCTATCTGGAGCACGTCCGTCAGCCCCTCATGGCTGGGGAGCATGGGCCGTCTTCTGGACGCCGGCGATCGCGTTCGTAGGGACGGCTGTCCTCGAAGGCGTCGTGGTAGACGATCTTCACGGCGCGAAACGAGCCGACCACGTTCGCGCCAGCCAGACCTCCCTGAAGTTCCGCCTGATGCGACGGAGCAAATGGTGATCGGGAATGTCCGGCGGCATGCGGTCAACCGCCGTACGGCAGCATCCGAGGCAGCCTGTGGCCGACCCGAGTCTTTGGGCATGCCCGCACACGGTACCGAGACGGCTGAGACAGGGCAATTCTGTTTGGTTCGAGACGTGAGCTTCTTCTGTGTCCTTGCGTCTCTGTGGTTTATCCTGTCGGTGACTGTCACCGTCGGGATTGAACCACA
>CAWJWM010000036.1:0-79335 GCA_963846445.1 uncultured Verrucomicrobiae bacterium
AGTGCAAGGTCGAGGTCGGCCCCAACGACCGGGTTTCCAGGGGGGAGACGCTGCGTCATCCGCTCCGGGGAACGGGTGGAGAACGCGGTGGCCCTGCACGGAGATCTCGTCGTCGAGGGGGGAGGGGTGGTGGAGAAGGCCGTGGCCGTGGGCGGGTCGGTGACGCTGCGCTCAGGGGCCGAGGTGCATCAGGACGCGGTCGCCCTCGGCGGCGACCTCGTCGTCGAATCCGGCGCGCGGGTGGGGAAGGACGCGGTGTCGCTGGGCGGACAGGTGCGCGAGGCCAAGGGCGCGAAGATCCGGGGCAGCGTGGTGGGCCTGGCCTTCCAGGGTGGGAAGTCATCGCTCGCCAAGGAAATCCTGAAGGGCGTGACCTCCGTCGACGAATGCAGCGTCGTCCAGAAGGGCGCGACCGGCGGATAGGTCGCGGTTACAATCCGCCGCCCATGAGCACGACACCCGACGGGCGGCGGCAGTTCGCCAGCGACAACTACGCCGGCATCTGCCCGGAGGCCTGGGAGGCGCTGGACGCGGCCAACGCCGGGCACGCGCCGTCCTACGGCGACGACCGCTGGACGCGACGCGCCGCCGACCTGATCCGCGAGGTGTTCGAGACCGACTGCGAGGTGTTCTTCGTCTTCAACGGCACGGCGGCCAACTCGCTGGCGCTGGCGTCCATGTGCCAGTCCTACCACAGCGTCATCTGCCACGAACTGGCGCACGTCGAGACGGACGAGTGCGGCGCGCCGGAGTTCTTCTCCAACGGCACCAAGTCTGCTGACTGCCGAGGCGCCGCACGGCAAGCTCGACCCGGCCGCGGTCGAGCGCGCTGGTCGACGGCGCACCGACATCCACTACCCGAAGCCGCGGGTGGTCAGCGCTGACCCAGGCGACCGAGCTCGGCACGGTCTACACGTCCGACGAGGTGCGCGGCGATCTGGCGCCTGGCGCCAAGCGCACGGCCTGCAGGCTGCACATGGACGGCGCGCGCTTCGCCAACGCGGTCGCGTCGCTCGGCGTGCGCGCCCGCGGAGATCACCTGGCGGGCCGGCGTCGACGTGCTGTGCTTCGGCGGCACCAAGAACGGCCTGCCGGTGGGCGAGGCGGTGGTCTTCTTCGACCGCGAGCTGGCCCGCGAGTTCGACTACCGCGTGCAAGCAGGCCGGCCAGCTCGCCTCGAAGATGCGCTTCCTCGCCGGCGCCGTGGGTCGGGCTGCTCGAGGGCGGCGCCTGGCTTGCGCCACGCCGCGCCACGCCAACGCCATGGCCGAGCGGCTGCACGGCCTCGTGCGGGCGGTCCCCGGCGTCGAGGTGCTCTACCCGCGCCAGGCGAACAGCATCTTCCTCAAGCTCTCGCCTGCCGTCCGCGACGCGATGCACGCGCGGGGCTGGCACTTCTACGACTTCATCGGATGGGGCGGGGCACGCGATCATGTGCTCCTGGGACACCACCGAGCAGGACGTGCGGGCCTTCGCTCGGGACCTGGCCGCGGTGTCGGCGCCGGTCACGGCTGGCTAGTCGCGTCGCGTCCAGGCCGCGGCGAAGAACCCGTCGGTGCCGTGCCGGTGGGGGAAGAGGCGAAGGAAGACCCCGTCACGCGTGAAGTCTGCCCGGTGTTCCTCGAAGGCCCGGGCCACCTCCTCGTTCTCCTCCCGGCGCAGCGTGCAGGTCGCGTGGACGAGCCGCCCCCGGGCCGCACGTGACGGGCGCCGCGTTCCAGGATCCCGAGCTGGAGCGGCGGCAGGGTCGTGAACGAGGCCGGATCGATGCGGAAGCGCAGGTCCGGTCCGCGGCGGAGTGCGCCCAGCTCGGAGCACGGAGCGTCGACGAGCACCCGGTCGGCGAGGAGGCCGGGCGGTGCCTCCGGGCCGTGGATCGCGACCTCCACCCGGGCGCGGGCCGCGCGGGTGCGCAGGCGGGCGAGCCGCGCCTGGTCCGGGTCGCAGGCGTGGACCCGGCCGCCCCCGGCCCACCGCGGCGGCGAGCTGGAGGGTCTTCCCCCCGGCGCCGGCGCAGAGGTCGAGGACCGTCTCGCCGGGGAGCGCCCCCACGGCCTCGCCGAGCAGCTGGCTCCCCTCGTCCTGGACCTCGAGGAGCCCCTCGCGGAAGGAGGGGAGGGCGAGCAGGTTGGGGCGCGGCGAGAGGACCTCCAGGCCGTCGGGAGCCATGCGGGTGGGGCGGGTGACGAGGCCCTCCGCGGCGAGGCGAACGGCCAGCGCCTCCCGGCTGGTCCGCGCCCGGTTCACCCTCAGGAAGACCGGTCCGGGCAGGCACAGCGCGTCGGCGAGGAGCGGCGCCTCGGTTCCCGTCTCCTCCACCAGGATCGCCGCGAGCCAGTCCGGGAGCGAATACCGGGTCGCGAGGTCCTCCGGCGGGGGCCCGGCCGGTCGCAGCGTGCCGGCTGGCAGGCTGAGAGACGCTCCGCGTCGTCCCGCCCGCCGAGGTCGCGCAGCAGGGAGGCGAGGAGCCGGAGCGGCGGTGCATCCTCGCCGGCGTGGAAGCGGAGACGTCGCCGCCAGAGCCCCACGCCGAAGATGGCCTCCGCCGCGGCCTGACGACCCTCCCTCCCGAGGCCCCGGTGGGAGCGGAGGAAGCGGTCGAGCACCCGTTCCGCGGCGGCGCCGGAGAGCACCTCGGCGAGGGGCCCCTCGAGCGCGGGCGCGAATCCGGAGAGCGCGTCCCAGGGGAGGGAGCGCAGGCGTGCGACGGCGCGGCCGGGAGCGGCTACTTCGCCACCTCGACCCAGAGGAAGCCGCGGAAGTCCCCCTCGGCGTATCCCACCGCCCGATCGGCCGGGTACCGGGCCGCCAGCGCATCCTTCACCTTGGGTTGAATGGAGCCCGCCGGGCCGTGGCAGCCGAGGCAGGCGGGCCCCACGGCGATGGGGAGGAGCACCCCCACCTGGGCGCCCAGGTCGACGGCGGCGGGCAGCACGTCGGCGGCCTTCTTGCCCGCGGCGGCCTCGAGGGGCGCCCGGGTCCATCCGGGCGGGGCATCGCGGGGCTGCGCAGCCGGTCGGAGCTGCGGCCGAGCTTCACGCCCGCGGCCTGGCCCGACTCGGCGGCAATGCGGGACGCGTCGGTGGCGCACGCTTCGATGGCGGCGGTCGGCCCGCCCTGCTTCATCGCCTCGGCGAGCCGGGACTGCATCGCCTTCTGGAAGGAGCGACCCGCCTCGTGGGCCTTCACGACGGCTGGCCCCCACGCCGGGGGAGCGTCCGTGATGGGGATGGCTGGAGGCGCGAGTGGCGCGCCGAGGATGGCGGTGAGGGCGACGGCGGCCAGCATGCGGACCTCCGGGAAGTGGATGCGAGGAGCTCTAGCGCAAGGCCGGGCAGTTGCGTCCGGGTCGCCGACTCTGGGACAACGGGCGCATGTCAATCCTGCTCTCCGTCGTCGGCGTGGCGCTCCTCGCGGCGGGGGTGGCCGGGCTCGTCCTGCCCGTCCTCCCCGGCGCCGTCCTGCTCGTGGCCGGCGTCGTCGCCCTCGCCTGGGCCAGCGACTTCTCCATCGTGGGCTGGGGAACCGTCGCCTTCGCCGGTGCGATGGGGCTCGCCATCACCGCGGTGGACTGGGCAGCGAGCATCCTGGGCGCGAAGGCCTTCGGCGCCTCGAAGTCGGCCGTGATCGGGTCCGCGGTCGGGCTCGTGGTGGGGCTCTTCCTGGGATTGCCCGGGATCATCCTGGGGCCGGCGGTGGGGGCGCTCGCCTTCGAGTACGCCAAGGATCCGAACTTCGAGCGGGCGCTCAAGGCGGGAGCGGGCGCCTTCCTGGGATTCGTGGTGGGGAGCGTCCTCAAGGTGACGCTGGCCTTCGTGCTCGTCGGCGTCGTGGCGCTCCGCTACCTCCTCCACTGAGGCGACGTGGCGACCTCGCTCCAGGGAAGGGTGGCGCTCGTGACCGGAGGGGCCGGTGGGATCGGAACGGCGATCGCGCGGGCGCTGACCAGCGCGGGCGCGCGCGTCGCCCTTGCCGGGCGGAACGAGGCAGCGCTCCGGGCGGTCGAGCTGCCCGGCGCCGCGGCGTTGGTCGTCCCCCTCGACGTCCGCGACGCAGTGGCCTGGGACCGGGCCATCGCCGCCGTGCTCCGTGACCTCGGCCGGCTCGACGTCCTGGTGCACAACGCAGGCGTGCTCGAGGTGGGAACGCTCGAGTCCAGGACCGTGGAGGCAATCCGGTCGATCGTCGACACGAACCTGACCGGTGCGCTCCTCGGCACACGTGCGGCCCTGCCGGCCCTGCGGGAGAGCTCCGGAGCGGTCGTCCACGTGGCGTCGCTGGGTGGCCTCGTGCCCATGCCCTTCGAGGCGGCCTACGCCGCCACGAAGGCCGGGGATCCGGCAGCTCTCCTTCTCGCTCCGGGCCGAGCTCGCCGGCAGCGGCGTGACCGTGTCGGTGGTGAGCCCCGACTCGGTGGACACCCCGCAGCTGGCGGCGGAGCTCCGCCACGACGAGGCGACCCTGTCCTTCGCGAACCCGCCGCTCCCGGCCGAAGCCGTCGGGCGGGCGGTGCTCCAGGTGCTCCGCTCCGGCGCCCCCGAGGTGCTCGTGCCGGCCGGCGGAGGCCTCGCGGCCAGGTTCGCCGCGGCATTCCCAGGGCTGCTCCTCTGGTTGCTGCCGTTCCTGCGCCGGTGGGGGGCGCGGCGGATGGCCCGGATGCGGGCAGGGCGGTGGCCCGGACAGGGTTGACTCCGCCGGGGAGGCGGATCCAGCCGTCGCTGCCGCCTTCGGACGAGCACCCGGCGGGACCGATCTGCACGCTCCCTCGCGAAGCGGCCATCGCCAGTCCGCTGTGCCTGCATGGGTTCCCTCCGGATGGTGCACCAGTCGTTGACTATGAGCAAAAGATGAGACGGGGAAGCGAAGTCCGGATCCAGGCCCCCAAGAGTCCTCGCTCAGGGTGTTGCGCCGGAGGCCACGGAGGGCGTACGCGACGTGGAGGGGGGATGTCGCGCGACCGCATCGGTGCGCGGCCGGTCTCCATCCGGCAAGGGAGGACAAATCATGACGGCCTGGTCTCGGCTCGTGTCGCGCCCGGAGGCACTGCTCCTCGGCGTGTGGATCGCCATCGGCATCGGATGCAATTCCAGCGGAGACGGTGATGCGGGGGGCGGGAGCGCCAGCGGGACGGTGGGGTCCGCTGGCGGAACGGTGGCGGTGAGCGGCGGACCCACCCTCGTGGTTCCGGCCGGCGCGCTCGCGTCCACCACCAGCATCACCATCCAGGCCACCGGCCAGAACGGGCCGTCCGGCGGCCCCGTCTACGAGTTCTTGCCAGCCGGCACGACCTTCGCGCCGCCGGCGACGGTGCAGATGCCGGTGCCGCCGGGCGTTGCGAATCCCCGGATCTACTGGACGCGGGCGGGCAGCTCGACGCAGTTCGACGCCCTGCCCACGACCGTCTCCGGGAGCGTCGCCAGCGCACAGGTGAGCCACTTCAGCCTGGGCTACGTGGCCCCCGCCCCCCAGGTCGCGACCCCGACCTTCTCGCCCTCGGCGGGGACCTACGCCACGGCCCAGACGGTGACCATCTCCACCACCACGGCCGGCGCGACCATCCACTACACCACCAACGGGACCGACCCGACCACCGCGTCGGCGACCTACACCGCCCCGGTGATCGTGGCGGCGAGCAGCACCCTCAAGGCCATCGCCGCCGCCACCGGATACACCAACAGTGCGGTCGGGACGGCGGCCTACGTCATCGGCGGCATAAGCAGGTTTGTTGCTTGGACGAATGGGCCGCAGCCGCATTCATCAAGGAACCAGTTGCGCGACAGCTTGCAAGGGGAAGAAGGAATGCGCCAAGGCCGCCAAGCAAACGGCTAAAGCGGCCAAGAAGGCCGCCCAAGCCGAAAAGAAGGCGGCGAAGAAAGCTTCCTGATCGCAACCGTTGTCGGCCCCAGTTCGCCAGCCCGCCCGGCGCATCCCCGGGCGGGTCTTTTTCTAACCTGCATGCTGACTTCTCTTGAGGACTCCGGCTTCGCGGTGGAAAAAGTGGTGAGAAATGCAGGTTAGGCTCGTGGCCAATCCGTGTTTCGCCCTGACTTGGGGATGACTTCAACACCGATCCGGGTCGGAACACCGATCCAGATTTTGTGATTGCATTCGAGGCCTTTGAGATCCAACCTACCCACGATCCCATGACTATGGCGGTGCCTCTGGAACGAGTGGCGTTCCTTTCTGCGGCGATGGATCGTGGGCAAGACGATCAGAACGATGAAACCGGAGAGCTTCTTGTCACAGTAATAGTCGAGTGCAATAACATGAAAACACCAATCAATCGAATCATACCCCTCGCCTTGCTCGCCGCGGTCGCGACGTACTTCGCCGCGGGTGTGGCGCAAGCCCAAATCCCTGTCCTCTCCACGAAAGACAAAGTCGCGTCTCGGGTCGGCGTCTTTCGGGGTGGTTCCACCTTCACCCCCGATGGTCTGGGCTATACCGGGCAGGCCGGAGATCGCGCGGTGGATTTCGGCATGGGGACCGGGCCGGTGTACGTCCAAGACGCCGCCTTCCTGAATGCTCTCGCCCAGAATGACGAAATGTCGGTTGCGCTCTGGGTCTACAAGTACGACACCGCCGACGGCTCGGGCTTTTGGATGAACTCGCCTTCGAGCAGCGAAGGCACGCGCGGTTTTCAGGCCCACATCCCCTGGAGCAACAACAACGTCTACTTCGATACCGCCGGCTGCTGCGCCGCACCCCAGCGCATCAACGCAGACGTCAGCAACTGGACCGAATGGTCGGGCGACTGGCTGACATGGCACTTCTTCGTCTTCGTCAAGAAGGGCGCTGACAAGCAGATCTGGATCGACGGCCAGTTGTTCCTGGACCAGGAGACCGCCAACCCCGGCATCGCAGCCGCCAAGTTGCCGACCGACTTCACCGACCTGTACATCGGGTCCGACGGCACCGGCGCCGGTCTGTTTCATGCGCTGGTCGATGACTTCTCGATCTACGGGACCGCGTTGAGTGGTGCAACGATCGCCCAACTCTACAGCGGCACGCTGCCGACCGCGCTGCCGGCCGGCGACAAGCTCACCGCTTACTGGGATTTCAACGACGTTCCCCTCGAGGGCATCTTTCTCTCCATCAGCCCGGCTCCAGACGCCACGGGCGCCGCCCCCAACCTGATCCGGATCGTCCATGTCGATGGCGTGGTCCCCTGGGAGGCGGGCAACGTGACCCTCAAGGTGGACGGCGTCACAGTGACGCCCGATTTCGTCAAGGACGGGATCCAAGCCACCTTGACCTACGTGCCCACGCCTTCGTTCACCGGACACTCCACACACAAGGCCTCCCTCACGTACCCGAGTGATGTGGGAGCGACGGTGACCGCCGAATGGGATTTCCTCGTCGGCCCGTACACGAAAGACGTCGTGGCATCGCATGTCGGTACCTTCCTCGATGGCTCGACCTTCACCGCAGACGCCGGAGGCCGCACCGGCCAGCCGGGAGATCTGGGCGCCGACTTCGGCAATCTGACCGGTCCGGTCCAAGTCCACGACGCCACCTTCCTCAACGCCCTGGCCCAAAACGATGTGATGTCCTTCGCGTTCTGGCTCAAGAAGCCCGCCATCGAGGCCGGATCCGCCTTCTGGGCCAACTCGCCCTCGAGCGCCGCCGACCAGCGCGGTTTCCAGGCCCACGTCCCCTGGAGCGACAGCGACATCTACTTCGACACGGCCGGCTGCTGCGGCGCCGCAACCGAGCGCATTAACGCCAACATCGACACCTTCGCGTACTACTCGGGCGACCCCACCTGGTGGAACGACTGGCATCACTTCGTCTTTCAAAAGAACCTGTCGACCAAGGAAATCTGGATCGACGGCCAGTACTTCCTGATCGGCGACAATACCGACCCGTTGCCAACCGATTTCACCGAGTTGTTCATCGGGGCCACGGCTTCCGGGGTGAACCGCATGAGCGGCGTGATCGACGATTTCGCCATCTTCGGAGCCGCCTTGAGCGAAACCACGATCGGCCAACTCTTCAGCGGGACGGCGCCGACGGCGCTGCCTGCCTCGGACAAACTGACCGCATACTGGAACTTCAACGACTTCCCTGCCGCCGGCGTGTTTTCGGCAATCGTCCCCACACCCAACTCCCAGAACGCGCGGCCTGACCTCGTCTATGCGCGCCACCTGGACGGCACGGTCGTCTGGGACCAAAGCAAAGTGAGCCTGAAGGTGGATGACGCACCGGTGAGTTTCGTGTTCACGAAGAGTGGCCGGCTCTCCGACGTCAGCTACGTCCCCGATCCCTGACTTTGCCGTCGGCTCCACTCACAAGGCCACGCTCACCTATCCAGGCGAGGGGGCCGCAGGAAACGCTCGAATGGCAGTTCACCGTCGGCGCCTTCGAAGCGGTCGGCACTGACCTTTGGACGGCGCCCGGGACCGGGGACTCGACCAAGCCAGGTCTCGCAGCGCGCGTTTGGCAGATCGACCAACTGGGCACGCTGGGGCTCCTCAACTATGTCCGGCGGGCCGAGCAGGAACTGGCCGGAATCATCGGGCCCAACGTGGCCGACATGACCACCGCGACCGACGGCGTGTTCAACATCGACCTCGTCAACTGGAATCAGGACCACGCGACAGCCGAAATCGGCAATTTCCAGACGGCAGCACCCCCAGCCGGCCTGACGCGCCGATCCCGGGCATCCCAGGCACAGGCAACACCACGTACAACACCGACAACATCGCAGCCGAACTCATCGCCTACATCGAGTTACCTGCCGCCGGCTTCTATCAGATGGGCGTCAACAGCGATGACGGCTTCCGCGTCAACGTGGGCGACACACCGCCGGCCAACAACCTGGCGCTCGTGGTGAGCGGCGCACCCTCGGCCGCAGGCAGCTACCATACGCCGTGGCCCCCGCAGCCACAGCCAAGCCATTCACCGCTCCCATCAGCGCCAAGCTGGTGTACATGGACCCGGCTGACGGATGCACCGAGCCGGTGAACGCCGCCGCTCTGAGCGGGAATATCGCCCTGGTGGACCGCGGCACTTGCGAATTCACCGCCAAGATCAAGGCAGCCAAGGACGCCGGCGCCATCGCGGTGGTCGTCGTGAACAACCGCAGCGATGATCTCGCGACGTGGGCCGAGGGCGTCTTCCCGATCGAGATGGGTGCAGGGGTCGCCGGCTACCAGGACATCCCTGCGGTCATGATCTCGATGCCCGATGGCGACAAGATCAAGACCGGCCTGGGCAGCGAACTGATCGCCTCCCTCACGCCCGACGACACGCCGGCCCTGGGTGTCGCCGACTTTGGACGCGGCTCGACCGACACGATCTTCTCCTTCACTGTCCCCAAGGCGGGAGTCTATCCGTTCCGGTGCGTCTGGTTCGAAGGCAACGGAGGAGCCAATCTCGAGTGGTTTACCGTCACGCCTTCCGGCGAGAAGATCCTGATCAATGACGCCTCGAATCCCGCAGCCCTCAAGGCCTACCGGGCCCGCACTGCGTCGCCACAGCCGACCGTGACGCTCAGCGTCCTCCGCTCGGGCAACAACGTCACCATCACCTCCGACCCGCAACCGCTGCCGGCCGGATTCGAACTACAGACGGCACCTTCCGTCAGCGGTCCGTGGACGACCCAAGCGGGCGCGAACACTCCGATCACGGTGCCCATCGGCACCGAGCAGGCCGTGTTCCTCCGCGCCGCCAAACCGTAGCGAGGCTCCGCCTCAGACCGACGAAGCATGTCGCCAGTCGTGTGATCCGGACTTTGGCCCGCGTCACCGACTGGCGACGCCTCGCTAAGGGGCGCCGCTGCGCGGCGCAAAAGCTTGACTCGTTGACTACAGATTTAAACGAGGAGTCAAAGCCCGGGTTTCCGGTACACCCTCCTGTTGGCGAGAAATCCGGGCCAGGGAACGGCAGGTCCCGGCTCTGTGCCCTCTCAAGTCACAGCCCCTCGGTCGCCGTCTTGAGATCCGCAGACTCGGCAATCAGCGCCGCAATGCGGGTCATCTCCGTTTCGACGCGCGAGAGCGGATCGCTCAGGTCGTGCTCGATCTCGAGACACAACCGATCGAACATCTGAGTGATCTCCCCGTCGAGGCGCTGGCGAAAGTCATCACGGGACTGGGCCACCTTGCGGGAGAAGTCCTGCAGAATCCCGGTCCGCTTCCAGAGCAGCGTCATGGCAACCAGCCCAGCGCCCACAGCGGCGAGAATGCCGCCGGTGATGTCGAAGGCGATGAGGTGTGTGGCCAGGGCGATCACCGCCCCCAGGGCGGCCAGACCGCCACCGGCGAGGGTCAGTTTGCCCAGGTCGGAACTCTGAATGTCCTTGTCCGCCACAATATCGGCAACGCGCAGACCGCGCAGTTGACGGGCCAGATTGTCGAGAATATCGGCCCGACGGCTGGCAACTGTCAGGCTGCGCGGCGCCTGACCGACCTGCCGCCGGGCAATCGCTTCCGCCAACTCCTGAAGCAGGGCCTGCATCTCCTCGGAGAGATCCCGTGAAACGCGCAACGATTCCGCCTCGATCTCGGCCTTCGCCGTCGTCTCGAACTGGGCGTGGAGCTCCTTGAGCCATGTCTTGACGTCCTTGTCGCGGATCAAGGGAAGCGCCCGCCGCAGGATGGTCCCGACACCCAAACCTTCACGAAAATCCTGTTCGAGCCGGGACGCGAGCCGGTCGTAGGCCGCGCAGAGACTGTCGACAACCAAGCGTCGCAGCGAATCGGCCTTCTGGCGGCGCGCCTTGAGCCGGGCCTGGAGATCGCGGTAAAACGCCTGATCCTCGCCCAACAACCGCTCCTCCTGGCGCAGCTTGGCCAGAAGGTTGTCCAACGTCCGGCGGAGCGTCTCGCGCCCGCCCTCGAGCTTCATGCGCCAGACGTCGCCGCTTTCCACCGCCTGGCGCAGAAACTGGCGGAACTCCGCAAAACCGCTGTCGGCAGCGCCTTCCGCCTCGCGCTTCGCGGACAGGGCAAACACCGTCGGAGACTGCACGCTTCGTTCGCGCGCATACTGCTTGACCTTCTCCGCGTTGACGGCGAGTTCATGCTGGCTGGCGCGGTCTGCCTGTTGCAGGACGAACACTGTCTTGCGCCGCCATTCCTGGCTGATCAGGCTGAGCAAATCCCATTCGCTGCCCCGATGCGGATTGCTCGCAAGCAGCACGAGCACCACCAGATCGCTCCGCGGGATGTACTCCTCGGTGATGGTCCGATGGTTTGGGATCACCGAGTTTGTCCCCGGTGTGTCGACAATCGTAATGTCCCGCAGCGCAGACCGGGGCAGTCGCACCCGCTCCCAATGCGGACCGAGGGTCGTTCGGGCGCGCTCCTCCCCATACGAAATCTCCTGGATGACCATCGTGCACGGATCCGGCGCCACCTCGCAAACCTCTTCTCCCAGCAGGGCGTTGACGAAGCTGCTCTTGCCCGATTTGACCTCGCCAACGATGACCAAGAGCGCGGCCGATTCGAGGTGCGTCAGCCGGTCGCGCAGAATCTCCGCAGCCGCATGGTCGCCACACCGCTCCGTCAGCGCCAGGCAGCGTTGCAACAGACCCCGCAAAGACTCGCACTGCTGCTTGAACTGCGCGCTCAGAACCGGCTGGGGCGACATAGAATCCTTGCGAAACGAAAGGGATAGGGGTGAAGGCCAAACTTGACTTGACCGCAACATGTTCTGGGTTTCAAGGATTCTATCCGTGCGACAATCGGTGGCCGCAGATCACGGCTTGAGATCCGGGACAGACCCGCCACGCGCCCCCTGCGGCGAATCCGCATGCTTGAGAAACCGGAATAGATCGCTCGCCGTCGTCAGAATCAATGTCGTGTCGTTCGTCAATACCTGCTTGTATGTCTCCATCGTCTTCACGAACTCATACAACTCCGCAGCCTGCGCGCTTTGATTATACGCTTGGGCATAGATCTCCGTGGCAGTCGCATCTGCGTCGCCTTTGATCTGCTGGATCTTGCGGTAAGCTTCGGACTCGATGCTCTGCAAGTCTTTCTCCTTCTGCCCCAGCAACTTAGCCGCCTCGCCCGCGCCTTCAGACCGGAATCGCTCCGCGATCTGCTGCCGTTCGCTGATCATGCGCTCGTAGATCCGCGCCCGCACACTGTCGTTGTAATTGATGCGCTTGAACTGCACGTCCAGGAGTTCGATGCCAAACACGGAGATCTTCGGAGCCGCATTGTCGAAGACTTCCTGCTGCACCCGAGCTCGGCCCTTGCTGATCGGATACAACTGACCAACGTTGCCACGGGCGTCGGCGATGGCAGCATCGCGTTCGGGCACGCGGTCTTTGGTCGTGCGAATGACTTCGATGAGTTCGTGTTTGGCGATCGCATTGCGGATCTCGCTGCCCAAAATGTCGTCCAACCGCGAAAGCGCACTTCTCTCGTCCTTCAACCGCAAATAGTACTGCTTGGCGTCACTGACCCTCCAACGACCGAACGCATCGACCACAATGTACGTTTTATCCTTGGTCGGCATTTCGCTCGGACGCCCGTCCCAGCGCATCACCCGTTTCTCGAGCCGGTTGACTTCCTGAATGAAGGGCACTTTCAAATGCAGCCCGGCATTGGTCACCGCTCCGCCCACCGGGCGACCGAATTGCGTGATGATGACTTGCTCGGTCTCGCTGACCGTGTAAGCAGCGGCCAATAGGAGAGCCAAGGCCAGAACGGCCGCCCCGGCAAACAACGTGAAGTGGCTGGACGATTTCATTTGCTCTTCGGATCGGAATGGAGTTGCAGCAGCGGCAGCAACTGGCTGGCACTTTCGTCGAGTATGATCTTGGACCCCACGTGCGGCAGGATCTCGCCGAGTGTCTCGAGGTACATCCGGCGTTTGGTCACCTCAGGGGCTTTCCGGTACTCGGCCAGCAGCGCGTTGAACCGGGACACATCGCCCTGGGCCTCGTTGACCCGTTTGACCGCGTAACCTTCCGCGGTGCTGATGCTCTGTTCGGCCTCGCCCCGGGCGCGGGGCACCGCCCGGTTGTACTCGCCATTGGCGACGTTGATCGATTTTTCCCGCTCCTGCTGCGCCTGGTTGACCTCGTTGAAAGATGGCTGCACCGGAGGCGGCGGATTCACGTTCTTGAGCTGGACCTGGTCAATCCCCACCCCGATATCGTACCGCTTCACGATCGCTTGGAGCCGCACCAGAGATTCGCTCTCGATCTCCTGGCGTCCAACGGTGATCACCTCGTCCACAGTCCGATCCCCCACCACCTCCCGCATCACGGACTCCGACACATCGCGCAACGTCTCCCCAGGGTCGCGAAAACTGAACAAAAAGGCCCGGGGATCGTTGATCCGGTATTGAATGATCCACTCCACAGTCGCCGCGTTGAGATCGCCAGTCACCATGCTGCGCTCCGCCTCTTGATCGGACGGGCTGGTCACCTGGGTCGGATTGCTGCTGCCCGGCGTGCCAAAACCGAATTCCTGTTTGAGTTGGCGCCGAACCGGGACCGTGAGCACCTGGTCCAGCCCATACGGCAACTTGAAATGCAAGCCGGGCTCGACAGTCTTGATAAAGCGGCCGAAGCGCAGGATGATCCCCTGGGACTCGGCTGGGACGGTGTAGATCGACGTGAACAGGAAGCTCACCGCCAACACCGCAGCCGCCAGCACAAGAAGCGGCTGCGGCCGGATTTCGTAGTACGCGTTGCCGACTCGTATTTCCATAACAGGTTAGGTCCTGGCAGAGCCTCGATCGCGCTCAGCCAGCTTGGACATTGCAGTGGTGAAAGGCAGCGGCGATGAACCCGCGAAACAGGGGATGCGGGGCGCTGGGCTTGCTCTGGAATTCGGGATGAAACTGGCAGGCGACGAAAAACGGGTGATCGCGTAACTCGATCAGTTCCACCAATTCGCCGTCCGGCGAAGTCCCACTGAAGAGGCATCCCGCCTCCTCGAACAGCTTGCGGTAGGCATTGTTGAATTCATACCGGTGACGATGCCGCTCGTTCACGACGAAGGCGCCGTACAGGCGGGCCGCCTTCGTGCCCACCTTAAGTTGCACCGGTTGAGCGCCCAGACGCATCGTGCCTCCCACATTCGTGATGCCCTTCTGTTCCTCGAGCAGCGCGATGATCGGATGCGCCGCGCCTTTGTCGAACTCCGTCGAGTGCGCGCCTTCGAGCCGCAACACATTGCGGGCAAACTCCACCGAGGCGATCTGCATGCCCAGGCACAACCCCAGATAAGGCAGCCTCTGCTCCCGAGCATACTGGGCGGCCAGAATCTTGCCCTGCACGCCCCGCTCGCCAAAACCGCCAGGCACCAACACCCCGCCGAGTCCCTTCAGAAACTTCTCCGCCCCCTCCTTCTCGATTTGCTCAGCCTCAATCCGTTCGATCTCGATCCCGCAATCGTTGGCAATGCCCCCGTGGCTGATCGCCTCATACACCGATTTGTACGCATCCTGCAGACCGATGTACTTGCCAACGACGCCGATGCGAACGCGGCTTTGCGGCGCGATGAGTTTGCGCAGCAGATCTTGCCAGTGCGCCATGTTGGCCGCCGGAGTGTCGAGCCGCAACAGCCGGCACACCAACTCGTCCATGCGCTCCCGCTGCAACATCAGCGGCACCTCGTAAATCGTGTGATCGACGTCCTTCTCCTCGATCACACCCTCGTAGGGCACGTTGCAGAAGAGCGAGATCTTCTCCCGAATCTCCTTGTTCAGCGGGCGATCGCACCGGCATACCACCAGGTGAGGCGTAATGCCGATTTCCCGCAGCTTGGCGACCGATTGCTGGGTCGGTTTGGTCTTCAGTTCGCCGGCAGCCTTGATGAACGGCACGTAGGTCACGTGGATGAACAACGCGTTGCTCGTACCCACATCGAGCGCGAACTCGCGGATGGCTTCGAGAAACGGAAGACCCTCGATGTCGCCCGTGGTGCCCCCAATCTCGGTGATCAGCACGTCCGCCTTGGTCGACTCCGCCAGATCGCGGATGCGCCGCTTGATCTCGTCTGTGACATGCGGAATGACCTGCACCGTCTTCCCCAGGTAATCCCCGCCACGCTCGCGTTCCAGCACCCGGGCGTACACCTGCCCGCTGGTCAGGTTGTTCTGGCGCGTCAGCTTGGTGTTCGTGAACCGCTCGTAATGGCCCAGGTCCAGGTCCGTCTCGGCACCGTCGTCCAACACATAGACCTCGCCGTGCTGAAACGGGCTCATGGTGCCCGGATCCACATTCAAATACGGATCGAACTTTTGCAGCGCCACCTTCAAACCGCGGCTCTCGAGCAGTGTCCCCAGCGACGCCGCCGTCAATCCCTTGCCCAACGAACTGATCACCCCGCCCGTGACAAAAATGTATTTCATCTCACAAAGCCTTCTCCAGCCCACGCCCCGCCAACCGACAGAGTCAGTTTTCCACCATGCCGACAACGCTGGCAACCCCAGAGCGCATAGCCAACTCGCCACTGCGACTCCCTCCGCCCGAAGACCAGCCCCCGCCCCGCGCTTACGCCCCGGCGCGCGCGTCGCCCAGCAGCCAGTCCACCGCCGCGCTCAGATCGTCCACCACCACCGCCTGGCCCAACTTCTCCGGCGCCTCGCGTTCGAGTTGCAGTTCCGCACCCCGTGCGCACAAGCAGGCTGCGCCGAACCCCGGCGTTCCAGCCGCATTCCAGATCGCTGAGCTTGTCGCCGATCAGATAGCTCCGCGACAGGTCCACGCCAAACTCATCGCGCGCGTCGAACAAGAACTGCGGCGACGGCTTGCGTCCGCGACTGGGCTGATCGGGGGCCTCCGGCGCATGGTAAATCCGCGTCAGCCGCACGCCCTGGCGCCCCAGTTCGGCCATGAGGTGGTCGTGGACCTCTTCCATCTCCTCCGCAGTGAAGTAGCCCCGGCCAATCCCCGATTGGTTCGTCACGACGAACAGAAGATAGCCCGCCTCCCCAAGCCGCCGGAGGGCATGCGCCGTCCCGGGAAACAGAATGCAGTCTTCCGCGCGATGAACGTAGCCGCGGTCTTCGTTCAACACGCCATCGCGGTCTAAAAACACGGCGGCGCGCATCAAGGTTGGCGAGCCTCCGCCTCAGAACCGCGACGCGCGTCGCCACATCGCTTGCGCTGGGCTTGAGACATCCTCATCGATTGTCGGCGTCTTCCTAACCCGGAAATCTCACCAGTGGGGCGATCGCGGCATTCCTGACGGCCTGCGGGTGAGATTTCCGGGTCTATGAAACCCGCGCCCAGCAAGGAGAATCGGCTCACCGGTTCATCAGAGCCGGGACGCGCCCCAGCCGCTTGGGCGACCCGGGCATGCGGACACAGTGTGGTCGAGATTGGGTTCATCTGCTTGGGGCGCGGGTTTCTGAGAGCCCGCATTTCAGGTGCGATGTGACGGTGACCGGTCGGAGGACATCAAAAGTTGCTGAGAAATGCGGGCTAACGAGCGCCGCCGCGCGGCCCATAAACGCGACTCGGGAACAACAGTTGTCACATGCCAGTCACTCCAGATCTCCTGAAACTCGCCACCAACTCCCCGGTCGCGACGGACGCCGTTCCCACCTTGCCGACAACCACGCCAGCGGCATGGTTCGACAGGATGGCAGCTTCCACAGGCGAGCCGCCGGCAGCGATCACCAGCGTGAACGTCGCAATCACAGTGTCGCCGGCGCCCGACACGTCAAATACCTCGCGCGCCACGGTCGGGATGCGGAAAGGCGCCGCCCCGCGCCGACATAAGAGCATGCCCGCCTCCCCCAGCGTGACCAGCAGCAGAGCCGGCTCCAGCCGGGCCAACAGCCGTTCGACCGCCTCGGCGAGCGACGCGTCCGACGGGCGCTTGCCCCCCTGCGCTTGATCCTGCTGCCCGGCGAGTTCGAACGCCTCCTTGCGATTGGGAGTAATCAGCGAAAGCCGGCTCAGGTCCAGCCGATGCACCGGCTTGGGATCCATGCTGAGCCAGATTCCCCGCTCCCGACATCGCACCCTGAGTTCGTCCAGCAGCGGTTGCGACACCACGCCCTTGCCGTAATCGCCGACGATCACCGCATCCGCCCCGTCAAGCCTCGATCCGATCGCGCGCAACAGAGCCCGACGCGCCTCCGCGTCCAGATCGTCCCTCGTCTCGCGGTCGACGCGCACAATCTGCTGGCGGTACGCCAGGATCCGCGTCTTGATGCTGGTCGGACGGCTGGCATGTGTGAGACAGCCACCGCACGCGACCGCGTCCCCCTCGAGCAACCGCCGCAGGCGGACCCCCGCCTCGTCCCGCCCCAGGACCGTAAACAACTCCGCCCGCGCCCCCAATGCGGTGAGGTTGCGGGCGACGTTGGCGGCACCCCCAGGCATGAAACTCTCCCGTTCAAAATCCAGCACCGGCACCGGAGCCTCCGGCGAGATGCGCGTCACCTGCCCCCAAAGGAACTGGTCCAACATCACGTCGCCTACCACCAGGACTCTGAGCCGTGCGGCCGCAGCGAGCAAACGGCGCAGCCGCCCGGGGCTCACGGTGGAAGCCGGGTCGCTCATGCGGCTCCGAGAAAAGCGGTCAACGGACTCGTCGGGCTGGCCGTCTCCTGGTGCGAGGCCAAGCCGACCTCGAACCCCGTTCGCCCGGCTTCAACCGCCTGACGAAACGCGACCGCCATGCGACTGGGCTCGCGCGCGACCGCAATCGCAGTGTTCACCAACACGGCGTCGGCTCCCAACTCCATCGCCTCGGCCGCATGGCTCGGCGCCCCCAGACCCGCATCCACCACCACCGGGACGGTTGCCTGTTCGATGATGATGCGCAGTTGGTCCCGCGACTGAAGACCGCGATTGGACCCGATGGGGGAACCCAGGGGCATGACGGTCGCCGTGCCGATCTCCTGCAGGCGCTTGGCCAGAACCGGGTCGGCATTGATGTAGGGCAGCACCGTGAATCCTTCGCCGACAAGTGTCTGAGCCGCCGCCAGAGTCTCCACCGGATCAGGCAGCAAATAACGCGGGTCCGGATGGATCTCAAGTTTGATCCATTTGGGCAAACCCGCCGCCGCCGCCAGCCGCGCCAGCCGAACCGCTTCGGCGGCGTTCATCGCGCCGCTGGTGTTCGGAAGCACCAGATAACGCCCCGGATCGATGAACTCGAGAATGTTGGCGAATGGGTCTTTCCGCCCGCTCAAATCGGCCCGCCGCAACGCCACCGTCACAATCTCGGTTCCACTCGCCGCCAGGGCCTCGCGCATCGCTTCCGGCGACGCGAACTTGCCCGTGCCCACGAGCAAGCGCGATCCAAACTGTCGCCCGGCAATGCGGAGCGGTTGGGTCACCAAAGACATGCCCGCAGAGTAACCCGGCCCTCCGGCGGCTGTCGAGGCGCAAACCCCCAGCGAGGCGCACTTCAGACCAAATCCCAATCTTCGACATCATGAACCGCCCTTTCGTTTTCCTGCCCTCCTCTCCCGCGCCTCGCTCCCTCGCCTGCTCCATCTGCCCAACATTTGAACAAAACAGTCAAGTTTTCCGCGAAGCGGAACCGAGGATTCCAACGAACCTCCGCGTTCGGACGGCCCCATCAGTACCAGCAGAATCGAAAGCCCAGACTCGCTCGTCGGTTTGAGGCGGAGCTTCGTTGGAATCCTTGACCCGTTCAACGCATCATAGAACCTTGACTTGTCTACAACACATTTGACCGGTCAAGGATTCCAGCCGGCATTGAATCCGAGCTCAGGCACGCTATGTTGGCAGACCGAATGCGCTTGCCACTCTCCATTCTGATCGCGACCCTCCTCCTGCCTTTCTACTGGTCTCGGGCCGCCGCCCCCGCCGGCAGCAAGGAACGCCTGTGCCGGTTGGTTCGCCTGCCCCGCCTCAACCTCACCCTGGGAATCAGCCTCGATCCCTCGCGCGGCATCGCCATGACGCCAGACCGTCCCGTCACGCTGCATCAGGTCGAAACGCTGCGCGCCGCCATGCAAGGCAACGCGAGCGACGCTTCCCGCCACACCCGCATTGGCCGACTGCTCGATGACATCGGCAGCACCAAGGAGGCACGTCAGGCCTTCGCCAAGGCAATCGAGTTGTATCGAAGCCAGGACGCAGAACAAGGAGATGACGGCGCCATGCTGGCGGAATACGGGACGGCGCTCCAGGGCATGGGAGACCTCGACGCAGCAGAACGGGCCTTGCGACACGCCGTCCGCGTGGCGCCCAGGACGTGGGAGCCCAACGCCGCTCTCGGCAGGCTTCTGGCCGCCCAGGCCCTCGCAACCCTGACCCCGCCGTCCGACACCCCCGGCACCAACCCCCTCGCCGCTTTGCTGTCCGCCAGCCAAGCCTCGCGCGGCAAACTCGCCCCCGCCCAGGTCGATCGAGCGCAGAGGCAGATCGAGGAGGCGCTCCTCTCCTACAACCGCGCGATCGAGTTGGCACCAGACGCTCCTGACCCCTTCAGCGGGCGCGCCGCCGTCCGGGCCTTCCAGAGCCTGCTCCGCTGGCTCCGAGACCCCGACCTGACCTCCGAGCCACGCTCATGGCGCCTGGTCAAAACACTCTATCCCCCCGAGGCATTCCCTGACTTGCGCCGGGCCGCGGAGCTTGCCCCCAAAGACCCCCAGGCCATCGGGACCGCCATTCTGTTCGAGGTCTTCAGCAGCGCGTTCGAGCGCGGCCTGTCCTCCGTCGGCCTCATCGGAACCAGAGACACCTGGGGCAGTCTGCCTGAAGCCGTGCGCCAATCCATCCGCGAATCGCTCGCCCGGCTCGAAGAAATCAGTCAGGCCGCCGACGCTGTCACCGCCTCCGCGGCTCTCGAATTGCTCGGCAATCTCCAGTGCTTTCTCGTGAACGATTTGCCCGGCGCCGAACGCACGTTGCGACGCGCCACAGCCCTCCACCCCAGCCGACCGCAGGCCTGGGAAACCCTGGTCTACATTCTGGCCTCGTCGAAACGAACCGACGCTCTTCTTGCAGTCTGCGCCGACCGGTTGAAAGCCGAGGAGACCCCACGTGTCCGGCTCTTGCTGGCCAAGGCCTACGAATCGCTCTCCGACTGGGATCGCGTTCTTGAGACGACGCAGACGCTGCAGCAACGCTACCCGGACGATTTCTACGCGAACCTCGCCTTCGCCGCCGCTCTCCTTCGCAGCACCCACGACGAAACCACTCTCGGACGCGCTGTCCAGGCCCTCGCCAAAGCGGAGACACTCCTGGGCTCCGCGCCGCCTCGCGAACACGTCGTGAACCTCCTGTTCCTGCGGGGCTTGGTCTTGGGCCTGGCCGGTCACATCGAGCCCGCCTTGGACCACCTCACGCAACTCCAGCAGATCGATCGCGATCACGAAGGCCTCCAGGAGGCACTCGAGATCCTCAGGCAGATGTGAGAACCACAATGAGTTCACGCCCGAGCTGCGGGCCTTGACCGAGCGGGCAGTGGAAGAACTCCCCGCCCTCTTTTGCCAATCTCAAATCTCGAATCTGAAATTTGAGATTCCGCCTTTGCCGGCCGCGGTGTTCAAGCCCGCGTGTGAGGAATGTTCCCTGTACGAGATCTGTCTGCCGCGGCTCGGGTCGCATCCGGCGGCGGTGGCGACAGCCAGCCGCCCGTTGTTCGAAACATGAGATCTCCTGTGCCGGATTTGAACTTACCGTGGTTCTCGGCCATGTTGGGTGCCAAGGAGGAAGACCACATGACTTACGAATCCTTTGTTGACTTGCCGGTCTGGCAGAAGGCGGCCGAGCTGTATGAACTTACGGAAGACCTGCTGGAGAACGAGTCGTTTCGCGCCAGGAGTTCGAGGCGGAACGGCGTGCCGTCGAGATGCAGAAACGGCTGCTGCGAGCGCTGCCCGCGTGGCATCCCAAGCGAAAAGAAGCCGAGGCCGACGGCTTCATCTGAAATCTCAAATCTCAAATCTCAAATCTCACGAATCACACGAATCACACGAATGGCAGAGCCGGACCCCCGAGCCCATGCTGCCAATGAGGTATCCACGCGGTCGACCACGCCGCGAGCCGGAGGGATTCAGGGTGGTGAGGCAGGCGAACGATCGGCGTATCCTGGAGTGGCGGCGGAAATCACAAACTGAATGTTCCTGCATTACCGAACCGGTCCCGATCCGTGGCGCTGTGTGTGCCGTCTCCTCTGTGGGCTCCGTGTCTCTGTGGTTCAGTCCGGGACGGTGACTGTCATCGGATGAGAATCACCCCAGAGCCACACCGCGGCCAAGCCGATGTCCAACAACTCACGGCACTTACAGCGTGAGAGGATCCTTCCAGCATGCAACGATGTCATGGGATGGCACTGCAATGACGCAGCGGCCCAGAGAGGGGATGAAATGAACTTCCTTCCGTTCATTCCGCATCCCGGCAAACCCGCTCGCCCGAAGCTAGGCCCCTTTCGCCGCTTGGCTGCCGAGGCGGGCGGTGTCATGATCCCAACCGATGCGCCACTCTCTTGTCATACTGGCCCGCATGGTTCATCGAGTTGTGACTGCGGCGAAGCCGAAAACTCCGAGATGTGGGCCCATGCGGGCCAGCATGGTTCATGGACTTGTGACCATGGCGAAGCCGAAAACTCCAAGCCTGGCCGTGCTGGCGGCAGTGTGCTTTCTGTCATCGATTCCCGCGCATGGGGCCGAAACGGCTGCCATCGAGCCCGTCGCACTGCGGACGGAGTTCTTATCCAATCCTCAGGGGCTCGACGATCCGCAACCGCGATTGAGTTGGCAGGTCGTGTCCGCCGAGCGCGGGCAACGGCAGACAGCCTACCGTCTGCTGGTCGCCAGCACGGCGTCCAAGCTGGAGGCGGACGAGGGAGACCTCTGGGACTCGGGCCGCGTCGCGAGCAGTGAAACAGTCAACCTCGTCTATGCCGGACGACCGCTGGGGTCGCGACAGACCTGCTTCTGGAAGGTCCGGGTGTGGGATGACGAGGCAAGCCCTCCGCATGGAGCCCCACAGCCCAGTGGACCATGGGACTGCTGCAACCCTCCGATTGGCAAGCCCAATGGATCTCCTTCAAGGACACGTCTCCGTTGCATTCGGCGCGGGATCGGCTTTTTCTGCCGCCGGCGCGGCATTACCGAAAGGCCTTCAACCTCGAAGGCGAGGTGCGGCGGGCGACCCTTTACGGTTCCGCGCTCGGGTTGGCCGAGTATCATCTCAACGGCCAGCGCGTGGGTGACGCGTATTTCGAACCCGGCTGGGCCGACTACCGACGCCGCGTTCACTACCGGACCCATGACGTGACAGACCAGGTCCGCCGCGGGCGCCAACTGCATCGGCGCCATCGTCGCCGACGGCTGGTACGCCGGGTACGTCGGGTATGGCCTGCTGGTCGGCTACGGGCCGAACAAGGCCGGTCGCTGTTTCTACGGGAAGACGCCTGCGCTCCTGGCGCAACTTGAAATCGAATACGCCGACGGCTCGCGCGACGTGATCGGGACCGACACCTCGTGGCAGGTCAGCGGCGATGGACCGATTCGCGAGGCCGATCTGATCATGGGCGAGGCGTACGACGCGCGACTCGAGGACTCGAACTGGTGTCGCGCCGATGCGGTCTTGGCGGAGACGGCGGCGCCGGGCCCGTCCGGCCGCCTGGACTTGGGAACCGGCCATCCGCGCTGAGGACAACGGCAGCACGAAGGCGGTGTTCTCCGACACACTGGGAGACCGGGAGGTCGAATTGGGCTTCCAGCGTCCGTCCCGTCTCCAAGCCTACGCTGCGCCGCCCATCCGCATCACCGAATCGCTACCTGCCCGGCGCCTCACCGAACCGAAGCCCGGTGTGTTCATCTTCGATTTCGGGCAGAACTTCGCCGGCATCGTCCGACTCAAGGTCAAAGGCCCCGCCGGCACCACGGTGCAGCTGCGCTTCGGCGAGATGCTGCATCCGGACGGCCGGCTGATGACCGAGAATCTGCGGCGGGCCCGCGCGACTGATTTCTACACGCTGCGGGGCGATCCCGCAGGCGAGACCTGGCAGCCGCGCTTCACCTATCACGGCTTCCAGTATGTCGAAGTGACGGGCTTGGCCGAGGCGCCCGGTTTCGACGCCGTGACCGGCCTGGTGCTGCACAACGACACGCCGCTGGCGGGCGAGTTTGCCTGTTCGGACGAGGTGATGACGCGGTTCTGGAAGAACACCCAATGGACCCAGCGCGCCAACTTCATCGAGATGCCCACCGACTGCCCGCAACGCGACGAGCGGCTCGGCTGGATGGGCGACGCGCAGATCTATGTCCGCACCGCCAGCTTCAACGCCGACGTCGCCGCCTTCTTCACCAAATGGCTCGATGACGTCGACGAGGCCCAGCGCGATTTCGGCGCGTATCCCGATTACTGCCCCTATCCCATGGCCCACGGCGCCCCGGGACAAACCTGGGGAACGGCCTGGACCGACGCCGGGATCATCTGCCCCTGGACGATCTGGAAGGTCTACGGCGACACGCGCGTCATCGAACGTCATTGGGCCTCGATGACGCGGTTCATGGACTGGCGCAAGAAACGGGCGCCGGATCTGCGGGGGCGCAAGGACGGCAACACGTGGGGCGACTGGCTCAACGTGAACGAGCACACGCCGATCGAGATGATCGATGCCGCCTACCTCGCCCACGACGCCCGGCTGATGGCCGAGATGGCCGGCGCGATTGGCCGCACCGTCGAGTCGCAGGCCTATCGCGATCTGCACAGGCGGCTGGTCGAGCAATTCGCCAGCGACTACCTTCGTCCGGACGGCACTCTTCAGGTCGACACGCAAACCGCCTATGTGTTGTCCGCCCGCCTGGCGGGTCTCCCCGTCGCACGCGAGCAAGGCATTGTGGCGCACCTGGCTGACAAGATCGCGAAGAACGACCACCGCATGGCCACGGGCTTTCTGGGGACCAAGCACCTTCTTCCGGCCCTGACTGAGGGCGGCTACGACGACCTGGCCGCGCGCCTGTTCCAGAGCCGGCGGTTCCCGTCCTGGGGCTACGAGGTCGTCAACGGCGCCACGACAGTCTGGGAACGCTGGGACAGCTACACGCAGGAACACGGCTTCAACGGGGCGAGCGGCAATCAGAACGCTGCTATGAACAGTTTCAGCCACTACGCGTTCGGCGCCGTCATGGAATGGGCCTTCCGCAATCTTGCCGGCATCGACACCGACGGCCCGGGCTACAGTCGGATTGTGATACACCCGCGCCCGCCCACGCCCGACAGCAACCCTGAACAAACTCCCATTCACTGGGTCAAAGCCGAGTACAGGAGCATTCGCGGGCCCATCCGGTCGGAATGGCGTCGGGACGCCGACACCCTCGAATTGAGAGTGAGCATCCCTGGGAACACGACTGCGACCGTGTATTTGCCGACGGGGAACGTGGACTTGATCCGCGAGAGCGGTCAACCGCTCGCCGCCGCCCAGGGAGTGCGGCTTTTGCGCCAGGAGGACGCTCGAAGCGTTTTGGCGGTGGAATCCGGGGATTACCGATTCACGTCGAGCCTGCTGCATTAGCCCGCATTCGGGCGCGGTTTTGCTCTTCTAACCTGCATGCTGACTTCTCTTGAGGACTCCGGCTTCGCGGTGGAAAAAGTTGGTGAGAAATGCAGGTTAGTGGCCTTCGTGACTTCGTGGTGAGCGTGGGCGAGGATTGGCGAGGATTTGGGGGCAAATTCAGGTCTTGCCAACCGGGCTGGTTGCGGTCTAGGCTCGCCGCTCTTTTGGACCCGCCGATGCCGGGAATGATGGGTCCGCCTCCAGGGTGGAGGACGGGCCAGGCGGTCAACAACACAGGATATTATGGCAGTCAGAATTCGCCTGAAGCGGATCGGGACGACGAACGCCCCGGCCTACCGCATTGTCGTCGCTGACCAGCGAAGTCCGCGGGACGGCCGGTTTATTGAGGAAATCGGCTCGTACCTGCCTCAGAAGCGGGAGGACAACGTGACGCTCGTTCTCGAGCGAGCCGAGTACTGGCTGAGCAAAGGGGCTCGGCCCAGCGAGACGGTGGCCAGCTTTATCAAGCGGGCCAGGAAGCGCGCGCTATCGCCGCAGAACTGACTGGGTGAGTGCGCATGCGGGCCTGGATCGAATTCGTGGTCAAGGGTCTGGCAGATCGCCCCGACGCGGTCACCGTCACGCCCCAGGAACAGGACGGCCTCACGGTCTACGAACTCCGCCTCCATCCGACCGACGTGGGCAAGATCATCGGACGGCAGGGAGCGACGATCCATGCCTTGCGCGCGCTGCTGCAAGTCGGGAGCGCCCGACAAGGCCGACGCTGCAGCCTCGAGTTGGTCGAGGAAGTCCCGCCGAAGGACTGAACACTTGACCGGGTCTGCGCCTGATCGTGTTGGGCCAGCCCTCCCGATAACGCCGAGGGGACAGCATGAAGATCGATGTGCTCACCCTGTTCCCGGGAATGTTCACGGGCCCCCTCGATGAGAGCATTGTGCGCCGGGCACGAGACCAGGGTTTGTTGGATTTGCGGGTCCACAACCTGCGGGACTTCACTCATGACCGCCACAAGACGGTGGACGACAAGCCGTTCGGTGGCGGACCGGGGATGTTAATGAAGCCCGAACCGATTTTTGAAGCCGTCGAGAGCTTGCGGCAGAGCGACACCCGGGTGATCCTGCTCTGCCCGGCCGGGCGGCTTTTGAGGCAGACCGTGGCGCGCGAGTTGGCCACCCTGCCCCACTTGCTGTTGATCTGTGGCAGTTACGAAGGCGTCGACGAACGGGTGCGCGAGCATCTGGTCAACGACGAAGTGTCGATCGGCGATTACGTGCTGACCAATGGCGCGCTGCCGGCTATGGTGATCATCGATGTGATCACCCGGCTCCTGCCGGGAGCGCTCGGAGACGACGCCAGCGTTCGGGATGAGTCGTTCAGCGCCCGCTGGCTCGAGTATCCGCAGTATACGCGGCCGGCGGACTTCCGAGGCTGGAAGGTGCCGGATGTGCTCCTGTCCGGCCATCATGCCGAGATCGGCCGCTGGCGGGCGGTGCAGGCACGGCTGAGGACGGAGTGGCGGCGGCCCGATTTGCTGGGTCCGTCACCTAACGAGCCGACGGTAGAAACAAACCAAACACAGGACCATTTATGAATCAGGCATTGCTCGATCGAATCGAAGCGGCGCACCTCCGCAAAAACCCGTTGAAATTCAATATCGGCGACAGCGTGCGCGTTCACACCAAGGTCGTCGAGGGCGACCGGGAGCGTATCCAGATCTTCGCTGGCGTGGTCATCGGCCGACGCGGTCACGGCCTCAACGAGACGTTCACCGTCCGCCGCATCAGTTACGGCGAAGGAGTCGAACGCGTCTTTCCCTGCCATTCCCCCCGCATCGAAAGGATCGAGGTCGAACGCGAAGGCTCCGTCCGACGGGCCAAATTGACCTATCTCCGCAAACGCATCGGCAAGGGTGCCATCGCGGTCAAGGAAAGGGAACAGCACACCGCCACCAAGGCGAACCGAGCCGCCTCCGCCACCGCCGCCGGAGCGTCTCCCACCACTCCGCACACGGAAGCACAGTAAAAGGGCGGACACGGCGACCCCGCACGCACCGGATCGAGCCGCGCGCAAACCCGCCAACGCGCCGGACGACACCGCGGGACCCGCGCCTTCACCACGCCGCGAGCACTCCGCATCAGGCCAGGAGGCCAGGTGGAAGCTCCTGTCGACCGATTCGCGTTCGAACGCGCGCTCCTGCGCCGCGGCGTGTGTGTCGCGGGGGTGGATGAAGCGGGACGCGGCCCGTTGGCCGGGCCGGTGCTGGCCGCGGCAGTCCGCTTGCCGCGGATCTTCATCGAACAGGGGCTGCCGCCCGAGCTTGAAGGGCTCAACGACTCCAAACAACTCTCCGCGCGCCAGCGCGAGGCGTTCTTCACGGCCCTGACCAGGATCTCCAACATCGCCTTCGCCATCAGCTCCGTCGGAGTCGAGGTCATTGACACGATCAACATCCTCCAGAGCAACGCACCTGGCGATGGCCCAGGCCCTCGCCCAACTCGATCCGCCACCCGCCCACGTCCTCGTCGACGGTCTGCCGGTCAAGTCGCTGCCCTACCCCCAGACCGCCATCGTCAAGGGAGACGCCCGTAGCTTCTCCATCGCCGCCGCCAGCGTGCTTGCAAAGGTCACTCGAGACCGCCGCATGCTCGACTACGACCAATGCTATCCCGAATACGGATTTGCCCGGCACAAGGGCTACGGAACACCCGAGCACCTCGCGGCTCTCGCCCGTCACGGGCCCTGCCCGATCCACCGACGCGGTTTCGCCCCCAAGCGCTGGGCACAACCTCGTCTTTTCTGAGCCAGCCGATGGGCCTGTGGGAACAATGGACACAGCGGTCCGGCACCCCTTCGGCGCCAACCCACTTGCGCCATGGACGCCTCGGCGAGAAAGTCGCGCGCCTCCATCTGCAGCGCCTCGGACTCAAGTTCTTGACCGCGAACTTCCGATCCCGCCGCGGCGAGATCGACTTGATCTTCCGGGATCAGGACTGTCTGGTCTTCGTCGAAGTCAAAACTCGGTCGTCCGAAGGTTGGACGCGCCCGGCGGCGGCGGTCAACGCGCGGAAGCGGCGTCTGCTATCTCAAACGGCGCTCGATTACCTCCGGTTGCTCGGATCTCCGGAGATCAAGATACGCTTCGACATCGTCGAGGTGCTGCTCGATGAGGGCGCCGTGCGGGAAGTGCGCCACCTTCCGCACACGTTCTCACTGTCCCCCCCCTACCGCCACGGTTGAGTCGGAAGACACCCGAGACACGACACCGGCCACACCCGTCACGCCCTGCGCCCGCAGTTCTTCCCGCGACCAGAACCGGCGGAATCTCAACTGGTCGGCAAGTTGATCGGTCCGCAGTCTGGCGCCGGGCTCGTTCAGGTGGAACTCGGTGTCGGCGAAATGCTCCCGGACCGGGTGCGCGCCCAGCGCCTCGTCACGCAACACCGGGCAATACTCCGCGATCTCCCAGAGCAACCCAGCGTTGAGCCGCTGGTAGTCCGCCACCGCCTCCGTCGGGGTGTAGCGCCAGGGAAGCGAGTAGACCAGCACCCTCTGATTGCTCCGGCACCAATCGGCCAACCCCCGGAGCAGCACACGCACCTCAGGGTGCAAATGCCCAGAATGTCCCGTCAGGGTGGTCAAAGGCATGCGGACGGTCGTCTGATGGAACCCGCTGGGCCGAACCTCCGCGGTGCTGTAGCGGTAAAGCGCCCGCCCCTGCAAGAGTTTCCCCAGGAGCGTGAACACATGGTAACCGCCCGGGCGCAGCGCCAGGAGAGCCGCGGGCCAGGACTTGGGCGGGGCGCCAAAACGCGGGGCCACCACCCAATCCGAGCGGCCCATGGCAAAGCTGAATTGCACCCCCAACATCGGAATGTCGACAGGGCCCGTGAGCAGGGTCGGTTCGAGCGCCATCACCAGCGTATCGTGCGGCGCAGTCTCGGCGACCGTGGCCTCGATCAAGACGCTGGCCCCCAGACCCGCATTGCGCCCAAGGTTGACGGCGGGGATGCCGTGCTGATCGAGCAACTGCTCCGGGTCGATCGAAAACTCGCAACTCGATCCGCCAAACAGAATGGCCTTCGCCCCGTGCTCGACCGTCATTTTCCGTGCCCAGGCCCGCTTGATCCGGTCACTGCCCCGGAGATAGCCGATCTCGGGGTTCAGCCGCAGGGTATAGAAGGCCGTCGCCATCCCCGTGACCAGCGCCACCGCAAGAAGTTGCACGACAAACCACGGCATGCGCCGACCGGTGCGATGTCTCACACTAAAACGCGAAGTAGATGAAGGCATTGTCGTTTCCCGGCGCCAGAAGAACGGTCAGCACCACCAACACGACCGCCGCCACCGGCTGCCGCAGATAGCAGTACGGGTCGTCCCGGCGGGCGACTGAGAGCCATTCGACCGCCCACACAACCGCCACCAGGAGGAGCAGACAGGTGAGGGCGAATTGGTGACCGCCGCTCATCGACGCCAGCGTCTCGCGGAGGGCCGCCGCCGTATAGGCCATCGGATTGCAGAGCGTCGCCACTTTCGCCAGCAGTTCCGGGGTGCGCGTCTCGTAGAAAAAGACCCACCCGAACAACACGGCCACCAATGTCACCACCCAGGCCACCAAGCGCGGCAGCCGGATCGCGCCGCCCAACGCCCGGTTCACGATCAGGGCAATGCCGTGGAACGCCCCCCAAAGCAGGAAGCCCCACCCTGCCCCATGCCACAGGCCCGAGACGACGAAAACCACGGCGATGTTGAGCATCCACCATCGTGTGCGTCCTCCGCCCAATGGCAGATACACATAGGTCCGAAACCAACCGCTGAGCGTCACATGCCACCGATGCCAAAACTCCCGGATGCTCGTCGAGCAATAGGGGCTGAGGAAGTTCAGAGTCAACCGGATCCCGAGGCAGCGTCCGAACCCCACCGCCACCAGGCTGTACCCGGCGAAATCGTAGTAGATCCGCAGGCCAAACATCAGGTTGGCCAGCCAGATCGAGAACGGGTTGCTGACCGAGGTCCGGTCCACATAGATGGCCGCGTTGTCCGCCAGACAACACTTGAAGAACATGCCGACGGCCACCCAGGCCGCCCCCGCGTTCAGATCCTCCGTCGACCAGCGGAACTTGAACGCCTCCATCTGGGGAAGCAAATCCTCCCTTCGCTCGATCGGGCCGGCGACCACCTGCGGGAAGAACCCGGCGAAGTTGAAGAAATCGAGAACGCGCGGCAGCGGACGGCCAAAGGCGAGTGTGTCGATCACAAACGACATCATCTGGAACGTGTAGAACGATATGCCCGCCGGGATGATCAGGCCGCGCAGGGTGTCGAAAGACCCGCCGAGAGTGTCGTTGAGGACGAAGTCCGCGTACTTGAAGTACAGGAGAGGAAGCAATTGCAGCGGGACGAACAGTATCAAAAGGCGACGCGAATGCCGCCCGCCCCGGCGGACCAGGTAGCCCATCGCACAGTAGGAAAACACGGCGACGACCAGGAAGATCAGGCACGTCACCCAACTGACCGCCAGCAGGAGCCCCAGGCCGAGCGCGATGAGGGCAAGCCGGTCGAACACACCCACCCGCGCCCCCAGCCAGGCGCCCGCCGGAATGCGGAGCAACGCAATGACCGCCAGACCCGACAACAGTAGAATCCAGAATCGGCTGTCGGCGAAATTCATGCCTTGGCCGCACCCGCTCGACCGCGACCGCGCCTGGGAGCCGCCGGCGAGACAATCTCCCCGGCCTGATCCTGCGCCTCGACATCAGGGGCGCGGTCACCCAACTTCAGTTTCAACGCGATGTTCTCGGCCATGTGCGGCGAAGGTTTTGAGTCAACGCCAGCATGAAGTCAACCGCTGATCGAAACGGGAAAACCGCGCCGTACCGCGGTTTGGCGCTTGTCAGGCAGGCGACACAAGATATCATTTCCCGCAATGACAATGACGACGTCAACGATCCCCCAATCCCTGGCGGTCTGCAGTTGGTCGCTGCAGCCCGTATCGGCAACCGACCTGCTCGAGAAATTGAGCGCGACGGGCCTTAGCCGGGTTCAAATCGCCCTGGACCCAATCCGCGAAAACGCCGGAGGCGCGTGGTCCGATTTGGGACGCCTCTGCGCTGAGCGGGGCGTGACCTGCGTCTCGGGCATGTTCGCGGCGGTCGGTGAGGACTATTCCACCCTCGAAGCCATCAAGCGCACAGGCGGCGTGGTGCCGGATGTCCACTGGGAGCAGAACTGGCGGCACCTCCAAGCGAACGCCGAAGTCGCCAAGCGCCTGGGAATTCGATCCATCGCTTTTCACGCCGGTTTCCTGCCGCACGAGGAGAGCGATCCGGCGTTCGCCAAGTTGATGGGCCGGCTTCAGAAGATCGCTGACTTCTTTGCCCCGCTGGGCATCGAGCTGGCCCTGGAAACCGGACAGGAGACCGCCGACACATTGCGGACCTTTCTGACCAAACTCAACCGCCCCAATGTCGGCGTCAATTTCGACCCAGCCAACATGATCCTCTACGACAAGGGCGACCCGATTCAATCCTTGCGCACGCTCGGGCCGTGGCTGCGATCCTGCCACCTCAAGGATGCGATTCGCACCCAGGTGCCGGGCACCTGGGGCCAGGAAGTCGTGCTCGGAACCGGACAGGTGGACTGGCGCGCCTTTTTCACCGTCCTGGCAGGGCTCAAGTTCGCCGGCAACGCCTGTATCGAACGCGAGGCGGGCAGCCAGCGCGCCGCCGATATCCGCACCGCGCGCGAGTACATCGAAACCCTGTTGCGCGCGATGCCGCCCGCTCTGGCTTGACCGCCGACCGACCGATTCGACATCGATCCATCAATTCACTCGACACACCGCTCTATGACAAACATTGGCATCGTTGGCCTGGGCTTCATGGGCCTGACCCACATCAAAGCATACCGCCAATTGCCCGGCGCTCACATCGTCGCCATCTGCGATGCCGTGCGGCTGCCGGCCGACGGCAACCTGACACCGGTCGCGGGCAACATCAGCACGGCCGACCAAATCCAGTTCGATATGTCCGTCGTGAAAGGCTACCGCGATTACACGGACATGCTGGCCAACCCGGATGTGCAGTTGGTCGACATCTGCCTCCCCACGCCACTCCACCCGGCCGTGGCCATCGCCGCCCTCCGAGCGAACAAGCACGTGATTTGCGAAAAACCCCTTGCCCGTTCCTCCGCCGTCTGCCGCGAGATCCTCGATGCCGCCAAGGAATCCACGGGCTATTTCATGCCGGCTCACTGCATTCGCTTCTGGCCCGAATGGGCTTGGGCCAAGCAAGCCATCGCGGACAACCGCTATGGCAGGGTCCTCGCAGCCCGATTCCGTCGGGTTTCCGAGCCGCCCGGCTGGAGCAAAGCCACTTACCTCAACGGGGCGGATTCGGGCGGCGCTCTCCTGGACCTTCATATTCATGACACCGATTTTGTCCAATTCTGTTTCGGGCGTCCGCGCCGCGTTTTTTCCCAGGGATTCCAACGCATCAGCGGCGCCATCGACCATGTCGTCACTCAGTACGAGGTGGACTGCGGCGCGGCTGTCTCCGCCGAGGGCACCTGGGTGCTGCACGCGGGCCACGGCTTTAACATGGCCTACACGATCATCTTCGAAAACGCCACGCTCGACTACGACCTCGCCCGCGGACCGGAAGCCTTGAAGCTGTTTCAGGATGGCAAGCCCCCTCAGGCCATTGCGTGCGCCGGGGGCGACGGTTACCAGGGCGAGTTGCGACACATGCTCGAATGCATCGAAACGGGCCGCCCGCCCTCGATCGTCACCGGCGAGGACGCCTTCCGCGCCGTCGCGATCTGCGAAGCCGAAGAACGCTCAATCAAGTCCGGCCAATTGACAGCCGTTTAACTGTGCCTCGCAGCCGGCGTCGGACGGACCCGCTCACGCCAGAAAGGAGCCTCGCGGACTCGAGGAGAGTGCGCCCGCCTGCTTCCTGTTGCGGCCTGGGCTGACGTGAGGCATTGTTGCGTTCGCTGCATGCGTGCCGAAGCGATTGTCTGGATGCCGCGCAGGACGATGCGTCCGCTCGTCCGGGCGTTTCTGATCTCGCTCATCTTGCATTTCCTTCTGTTCACCGCGATTGAGGTTGGAGACCGTCTCGAACTGTCGCAGTTCGGCCCTCTCAAGCGACTGGCTGAGGCACTCGGGTTGGACCGCGCTTTTCCCCTGCCCACCCAACCCGACGCCATTCGGACGAACACCCTCGATTCCGCACAAAGGGAGATCGAGGAAGAGATCCCGATCCTCTTCGTCGATGTCGATCCCAGCCAGGCCACGACGGAGGCCCCGGAGAAAACCGAGTATTACTCGGCAGTCAGTTCCTTGGCCGCCAACCGGGATACCAGTCGAGATACGGGCGTGCCGCAAATCGACGGCACTCAGGACAAGATCCTCAAGACCATGGACACGGACCGAGCCGAGATCCCGGAGCCCCTGCAGTCCGCTCCCGTGGCCCCGCAGCAGCCCCAGGAAGGCGTCTCGCCCGAAGTCGTGCCGCCGCAACCCGTCGCCGCCGTTCCCGTCCCGCCAACCCCCGAACCGATACCCGCGCCAGCCCCCCCACTCGAACCGGAAGCAGGTCCGGGCGAGACCCTCTTGGCGAAGGCGAACCCGGCATCAGTGCCGGCAACGGTGCAGATCCCCACCCCGGTCGCTCCCGTGCCGGTGGCCCGCCAGCGTCCTCGCACGGTGGCAGCCGCGCTGGCGCAGAGACAAATCAACCCCAACAGCGCCCTGATAGGCGACAAGATGAAACAGGACGGCGGGGTGGCGCGGTTCTCCGTCTCCTCTTCGTTGGATGTGCAGGCGACCCCGTTGGGGAGCTACGATGCCAAGTTCGTCGCCGCGGTTCAACAGTGCTGGTACAGCCTGCTCGAGGACCAGCGATACAGCCTCGACCGAATGGGCAAGGTTGTCATCGACTTCCGGTTGACCGCCGACGGCCGAATCAGCGACCTCAAAACCGCTCAAACCGACGTGGGCGAAATCTATACCACGCTCTGTGAGTTGGCCATCCATCGGCCGGCGCCATACGAGAAGTGGCCAGCCGACGTCCGGCGGATGGTGGGCGACAACTACCGCGATGTGCGGTTCACCTTCTATTACTGACCGAGCGAGGCGCGCCTCAGACATCTGCAACCCTCAACTTCATGAACAGTCCCCGTCTCTTCCCGTACCTCTCTCCCGCGCCTCGCTCTGTAGAATCCTTGCGAAACGGAGGGGATAGGGGCGAGGGCAAACTTGACTCGATCGCAACACGTTCCGGGTTTCGAGGATTCTAAAGGTTATGTGGCAATTCCTGCTGGCCGGCGGGCCGTTCATGGCGGTGCTGGTTCTGACGTCCGTCGTGGGCCTCACGTTTATCATCGAGCGCGGCATCGCCCTGCGCCGGGCCAGGGTGGTTCCGGCGAGCCTCGAAGAGGCCATCGGCAAGACGGGCACCAAAGACGAACTCCAGGCCCTCCGCGTCCTCTGCCAGCAGCAACGCTCGACTCTCGGGCGACTGGTCCTCCTGGCCATCGAACATCTGCCCTGGCCCAAAGCCGACAACGCCGACTGCGTCGAGACACGCGCGAGAAACGAAATCGTCCAACTCGAACGGGGCCTGGTCGTCCTTGAAATCGTCGTGGGCATCGCCCCCCTCCTCGGCTTGGTCGGTACCGTTCACGGACTCATCACGTTGTTCGGCGACCTAGGCTCGACAGGCCTCGCTGAGAACTCCGTCCTCGCCAAGGGGATTGCCATCGCCCTCAACACCACCCTCATGGGCCTGCTGATCGCCATCCCGACTCTCGTCGCCTGGAGCTACTACACCGCCAAGGTCCAATCCCTCGCCGTCGAAATGGAAACGTTGCTCGATGATTTCCTCCGCCGCCAATACCGCCACCGACCGCGCACCGCCGCGCCCAGAGACAACTCTGAATCGGACCCCAACCCCTGAGCCCCAGCCATGCGGTTCTCCCAGCACAAGCGCCGCCAGCCCCCCGCCATCATCATCGTGTCGCTCATCGACATCCTGATCGTGCTGTTGATCTTCATGATGGTCACCACGACCTTCAAACAGCACCCGTCCGTCAAACTCGCGCTGCCGCTCTCGAACCAACCTCGTGACGGCGCGTCGGAAGCCAACCTCCTTGTCACCGTAGCCAACGAATCGCCCTTCTTCTTCCTCGGCCGCCAGCCCGTCACCATCGAGGCGCTGCGAAACCAATTAACAGAGCGGGTCCGACAAGAGCCGGAACTCACGCTGAGCATCCGGGGCGACACCACCGCCACCTGGGGCCGCATCGTCGAGGTCATGGACGCCGCCAAAGCCGCGCGGATCCGACACGTCAGCGCACAGGTGAAGACGCCTGGCGGCAATTAGCCGTCAATAGCCGCAGCCCAAGCTCGGAAGGACGCCCCCCGGGCCGGCGCGATCGCGCGGGGCCTCGTGGAACTCCGCCCTCCGAACCCGTTCACAGCCTGCGCTTGCTTTTTCGAGCCCCTGCCGTGCAGTCGCAGGCGACCGGGTCAGCGGCGGTGTCCGCGGCCTCCCGGACGCGCTTGAATTTGACCTGCCACGTGCCGTCCGGCAGTTCCTCGGCGGCATGCGTGAAGCCCTCCCGTCCGAGCTTGGCGTAGAGCGGAACCGGATCGAACGACACCCACAAGACCAGCGTCTGGCCCAGCGCCACTCGTGCCGCGGCCTCGTCGATCGCCGCGCACGGGGTGCCCCCGCGGGCCAGTATGGGCCGGACATCCAATGAAATCGGTTTCATCGGGCGACTTTATGGCACGCTGGTGCCCAACGCGCCTTGATGCAGGTCAACAGACCTGCAGAGGATTCATTTCGGCCCAGACGAAACGACCATTCCATGTCGTAAGACCTACCTGCACGACGCCAGCCAGGAACCTTTCCCGACTGTCTTCTACAAGGATGGAAGAGCGGCGACACTGGTGGTTGAGGAACTTGTTGGGAGAGGCCAATTCGCTTTCCCAAAGGACCATGAGATTCTGGCTGAGCTCATCGCGATGACGACGAAGCCCGGCGACCTCATCCTCGACTCCTTTGCGGGCAGCGGGACGACGGGGCACGCGGTGCTTTCCCTGAACAAACAGGACGGCGGCAACCGCCGGTTCATCCTGGTCGAGTTGGACGAGAAGATTGCCCGGGACATCACGGCGGAGCGGGTGCGGCGCGTCGCGCAGGGCTATACGAACGCCAAAGGCGAGGTCGTGCCCGGCCTGGGAGGCGGGTTTCAGTTTGCCCGGCTGGGGAAGCCGTTGTTTGACGAGACCGGCGCCATCCGTGCTAACGTGACGTTCGTGGAGTTGGCCGAGTTCGGCTTCCTCAAGGAGACAGGTCGGCCCCTGCCGCGAACTGTAGGCCGCGTGCCCCCACGGGGCGGTGAACGCGACGACGCCGGGTCAGGGGACCCGGCCTACAACACGGCCCATGTAGGCCGCGTGCCCTCACGCGGCGCTGCTGCTGTTCCCAAGCACGGTCAGCGGGGCGGGCCGACAACGCCGCTGTTAGGCGTGCACGAAGGCAGGGCGGTGTATCTGCTGTTCAACGGCATTCTCGGCGACAAGAGCGTTTGTGGAGGCAATGTGTTGACGGGGCCGGTGCTAGCGCAATTGCCGCCGCACGCCGGCCCGAAGGTCATTTACGCCGCCGCGTGCCGCTTGGGCCGCGCCCGACTCGAGACGGACCAGATCACGTTCAACCAGACGCCCTATGATTTGCAGGTGTAGCCAAGCGACGCCAAGACTGTTAGCTTAGGCCTATGAAAAGAGACGATCTGCTGCAACGCATCTGGATCGATCCAGCCCGCTGCGGCGGCAAACCGTGCATCCGCGGACACCGCATCTGGGTCTCACTGATTCTCGATTTCCTGGCCAACGGAGAAACCGTCGAGAGTCTCCTCGATCATTACCCACAGCTTGATCGCGAGGACATTCTCGCCTGCATCGCCTATGGCTCCGAGATGGCGCGAAGCAACTTCATGGCGGTTCACCTGGAGCTGGCATGAGGCTGAAGCTGGACGAGAACCTTGCCGAGCGCGGGCGGGAATTGCTGGAGGCGGCAGGCCACGACGTCGCCACGGTGGAGGAAGAGGGCCTATGTGAGAGTTTACCGCCCCGAGACAGAGGACTGACCGATCCCGATGGTGCCGTCGAATGTCATCCGCGAACAAACCCTGCGGGCCTTCCGGAACCGCGAGCATCCGTATCACGCCTGCGCTGGCCGAAGCGGGCCCTCCGACGGCCTTCGTTCGGAGGCCCGGCGCCGGAAACGCTCGTGAACCTCGAAGGCGAAGTTGTCCAGGACGTCCGGTGCCACCGGCTCGCCGTTGAGCGAGAGGGTCAGGCTCAGAAGCCCCTCGCGCTCCGCCACGTGGAAGAACTGCGCCTCCGCAATCTTGTTCGGCATGCACTCGAGCGGACCGGCGCTGACGACCGCATCGATCTGCCCGGCGCGCCAGGCGTGGATCGGCCCGCCCAAAGTCAGCACCGCCTCGCCCTCGAGCGCCGAACGTAAATAGGGAAACGCCGCCTCGAGACAGTCGCGCGTCGCCATCCGCTCAGGCCAACCCAGCACACGACCGACCGCGTCGTGAAAGAGCCGCTGAACCCGGTGTTGCAGCAGAATCTTGACGCGCGGCGACAGCGCCAGTGGCGATCCAGTCTCCCGATTGAAATGCTCGACGTACTCGAGCCATTCGTTCATCGCCGCCAGCCGCACCCGCAGTCCGCGCGCCTCCAGCTCCCGGATCAGGAACCCGTTCGCGAACGGGTCCAGCCGCACGTAGATCTCGCCCACCAACAGCACCGTCGGCATCGGGCGTTCGCCCCGGAGGGCGGCAAACTCGGCTCCCGCGCGGGCCAGCAGATCGCGCAAGCCGAACAAATGACCGCTGGCCACCGCCGCCAACGAGGCACCCGCCGAGAGGTCGCCACCAACAGCCTGTTCGAGCAGGCACATCAACTGCCTCTGGTAGAGGCCATGAACTTCCTCCGCGGCGCCGCACCGCAGCTCGACAGGCCGCGTGTCCAGCAGGGCATCCTGCAAAACATCAAAGGCCATCACGCCAGCAAACAGCAGAAGGCTGAAGCCCGGCGGCAGCCCGGCAAAGTAGTCCGCCTCGCGGGGCGACCAGATGCGCACCCGATCTTTCAGGTCCAGACGGTTGATCACCAACTGATCGAGCAGACCGTACATGCCAAAGCGACAGGGACCCGCTGCACACGGCATCAGCAGGGCCAGGCGCTCCCCGGGATCCCGGAGCCTCCGGACCCGCTGGAGCAGGCTGCCCAGCGTAATGCACAGCGGCAGGCATTCCTTGCCCGAGGTCTGCCGGCGCCCCAGCCACAAAGCCTCGGCGTCCGGCTCCGGCAGGCATTCGGCGCGCAAGCCCAGCCCGCGGAAACAGGCAGCCACCACTTCCGCCACGCCTCCCATGCGCGGAACGACCAGCAGCTCACCGCGCTCCCGAATGCCTCTCCAGCCCGTCTGGGCGCGGGCCAGCGAGCCGAAATCGGCCGCCGGCGCCGTCGCCGCGGTGCGTCGCCGATCCTCGCGCACGCAGTGGAGGAATGCCTCCAGCCGAGTCTTCGTTCCGGCGTCTCCCGAATGACCGTCGGTCTCGATCACGGTGAACGGTTTTCCCTCCATGACATGCGCGCAGAAGTGGAGATTGAAACTGTCGGGCCCGCACGAGTAGTTGCTGGCGTAGAGGCCGATACACACCAGGGGTGCGCCGAATCTGATGCGCCGCCCGCAGCACGCGCTGACCATAGGCCCAGTACATCTCGGGAAAGACCGGGACCGCCGGATCGACCGGATAGCAATCGAGCGGAATCGCCAACGCCCCCTGCTCCCGCAGCAACGCCGGCACATTCGAGTTCAACACCGTGTTGTAGATCGTGTAGGGCCGCCCGAGCACCACCACGGTCAACACGTCGCGCTCGGCGGCGAAAGCCAGCGCGCGACTGCCGATCTCGATGCAGCGGCGATCGAAATCGGCTTGCGCTTCGCGCGCGGCCAGCCAGGCCGCCCGCCACCTCCCGCCTCGAACCCCCGTCGCCCTCGCCAACTGCCGGCAGCTCTCCTGGAACTCGGGCGAATCGAGGCTGGCCAAACCCACATCGATCACCGGGGAAAGCACCCGCGCACGCTCGGGCCGCCCCAACCCCCACCGAATCAGGTCCGGACTGGCCTGCACAATCGGACAGGTCTTGGCGAGCGGCTCGCTGTCCACCCGCGGCAGGTGGCGAATCATCGGCAGAAAGACGTAATCCACCGGCTCGGCCGCAAGCCTGCTGGCCAGTCCGTGAAACAACTGCATCGGCGCACAGAACGGAACGGTCGCTTCCTGGATCCCCCGACGAAGGGTCGTGCGATCCGCGCCGGTATGAAAAGATAGATCCAATCCCAGCTTCCGCAGGTAGGTCGCGAAAAACGGCAGCAGGCCCTTGAGCGCGAACTCGTCGGTCAAGGCGATCCGCGGGCCGTCCGCGCCACCCGCACCCGAGCCTCCCAGCCGCCCCATCAGTTCCCCAACCAACGCCTCGCGCTCGCGAAAGGGATCGGGCGAGCGGTCCGGGAGCTTGGCCAGACGCGTGCCCTTGTCATACAGGGCGCAGGCCCCTCCCCAGCGAAAAACCCGCCGCTCCTCCCCCACGCGGGTCGTCAGACTGTCGATGCGACACTGGTTCCCGCTGCCGCCGCAACCCACCGTGGCTTGGCAAACGAACGTCCCCTTCTGCTCGACGCGCGCGGCGAGAAACCGCGCGACATCAAGAGGCACGCGTTGTCTCCACGCAAGCGAACGCCGGGCCAGCAGCGCAATCCCCAGCGCGCCCACCATGCCCGGCTTGGGCGGGACGATCACCTCGACCCCCGTCTGCCGGGCCACCGCTGCCGCCAAGGCGTCTGAGGCAAAGGGCATGCCCTGACAGAAGACCACCTGCCCCACCGAGCGGCTCCCTTTCACCCGGTTGAGGTAGTTCTGTACGATCGAGTCGTAGAGCCCCGCCAGGATCGCACGCTGCTCGACGCCTGCAGCCACCGCCTCGTCAATCACCTCGGCCATGAACACCGAACAGTGCTGGCCAAGCGAGACCCCGTGGGACGCCGCAAGGGCCTCGCCCCCGAGTTGCGTCACGTCCTCCAGACCGGCGAACTTCCCGCCCTGCTCCTCGATGAACGAACCGGTGCCCGCGCTGCACGCCTCGTTCATCGCACAATCGATCACCCGGCCCTCTTCGAGACGAATGTACTTGGCGTCTTGCCCCCCGATTTCGAAAATCGTGTCCACCCGCCGGTCGTAGTGCAGCGCCCCCTCGGCATGAGCCACGATCTCGTTGAGGATATAGACCGCCTCAGACGCCGTAACACGTCGTCAACAACGATCCCACAATCTCCCGCCCGCTCCCCGTCACCGCGACCGCCAGGACCGGAAACCGGCCCGCCGGCCCCTCGACCAGACCGCGCAACAGCGCCTGCGCTGCTCCCACCGGATCCCCTCCCGTCCGCCGGTAACCCTCCCCAACCACCTCGCCCGTGTCCGCATCCAGCGCCACCACCTTCGAACCCGTCGAACCAATGTCGAACCCGAGAATCACCCGGCGGTCCGGAACGTCCGGGCGCGCCGCCGGCGCCGCCGCCATCCGCCGCACCAAAGCGAGCGACTGAGCCAGAGGCGGCAAGCGCTCGAGCGCAGCCCGCGTCGGCGCCGCCAGCAAGTCGCCGAGCGCCCCGGGCCGCAGGGCCTGTTCTGCGGCCACCAGCGCACTGCCCAGGGCCTCGAAGAAGAGCACATCCGCTGGATCGACAGCCTGCGACCGAAGACCGTTCTCGCCCAAAAAACGCGCCACGTTGCGCTGAACCCGGCGCGACCGGCTGACCCCGCCGATCAGGATCACCGGGCTCGGGCTCAGCCGCGGCTTGAGTAATGTCAGCACGTTCGCGCCAACCGCATCGAACAAGCCCGCCAGAATCCGCGCCTGACTCTCGCCCTTGTTGGCGAGATGGGTCATGTCGGTCTTCAGAATCACCGGGCACCGGCCTGAAAGCGGCGCCGGATCGGCGACCTCGGCGCACAACTCGCTCGCTGCCGCAACATCGAGCCCAAACCGCCCGGTCAATTGCCGCAGAAAATTCCCCGTCCCCTGGGAACACCGGCTGTTCTCTCGAAAAATCTCGAGCCCTTTCTCCCGCAGTTCGAGCACAGACGATCCGTGACTCCCGATCGACACGATGGTGGCGGGGCCCTCGCCGAAGAGAAACCGATACGCCCGCGCTTGGGCCTGCTTGGTCGGCACCCGCGGCAACCGGACCACCCGAGCCAACCGCCCGCTCGCCGCCGCCCCCGTCACCGTGGACCAGTCGAACTGAGCCAGCGCCTCCACAAGACGCGGGCCCGGACGTTTCGCGTGCTCGAAGTGGTGACGCCGTGTCCACCGCCACTCGCCGTCCAGCAGCGACAACTCGACGATCTTGACGCTCTCCGCCCCCAGATCGATTCCCAGAACCCGATCTCGAACAGGCGCAGCCGCGCCGGCGACAGCGCAGCCCGTTGCGCGCGGCGTGCCCTCCCGCGACAACGCCGGTCGGTCCAACGGAGCAGACCCCCGCACCCCACGCCCCGGAGGTTCTCCGGTGCGCGCTCGATGGGCGTGCGAAGTTGTCATCGGTGCCGCGGAATAGCGCGACAACTGATGACAGGGCCCGGGGCGCGATTCAATCCGAAAGCAACGAGGATCCAGGCGTCCCATCTCTCAACCCACAGCTTCTCGGGCAAAACCCCGCTCGGCCGTCTCCGCGCGTGAACGCCCCTTGCGGCGCCGCGGCAAACGGCTAGAGTCGCGCTCCGACGCGATCCTATTCCTACGATGAACATTCACCATCTGGAGCTGTTCTATTATGTCGCACGGCACAGAGGCATCAGCGAAGCGGTGCGCAACATCCCCTACGGCATCCAGCAGCCGGCGGTCAGCGCCCAGGTCATCCAACTCGAAGACGATCTGGGCCTGACGCTGTTCCACCGGCGTCCGTTCGCTCTCACCAAGCCCGGCGCGCAACTCTACGAGTTCATCCGCCCCTTCTTCGAGAACCTCGACACCATCGGCGAGCAGATTCGAGGCGGCATGGCACAGGCGATCCGCATCGGCGCCTCAGAAGTCGTTCAGCGCGACCACCTTCCCGAGATCGTCCTGACCGTGCGGAAGAAGTACCCCCAACTGAAACTGTTCCTGCGCGAAGGCTACCAACCGCAGCTCGAGGCCTGGCTCCAACAGCAGGAAATCGACCTCGCCATCACGATCTGGGAAGGCCGGCCTCCCGTCGGCATCCACCATGAGGAGTTGATCCGGCTGCACCTCATGCTGATCGTGTCGGCGGCCAGCCCGCTCAAGACCACGACCGATCTTTGGAAACGAGACCGGATCGAGGAACCGCTCATCGCCCTGCCGGCGAGCGAGGGGATTTGCCGCCATTTCCGGAGGGAACTCGAAAAGCGGAACATCGATTGGTTCCCGAGCCTCGAGGTCAGCTCATTGGGCCTGGTCGAGACCTACGCAGCCAACGGCTTCGGGGTCGGCCTGGGCATCCACATCCCCAAAGCCGAACACCCGCCCGCAGTGCGACTGCTGCCGATCACGGAATTCCCCCCGATCGTCGTGGGCGCACTCTGGACCGGCAAGCGGACCGCGCTCATGAACTCTTTCATCGAGGCGTGCCACCAAAGAGCCGCTTTCTTGAGCAGCTAATCGGACAACAGAAATTGCAGGTCCTCGAGCGTCAGGCTTCGAGCGAACCTCTCCTCGCCCAGTACGTCTTCCGCCAACAGCTTTTTCTGCCGCTGCAACGCGCGTATCTTCTCCTCGATGCTGTGCTTGATCAACAACCGGTAGGCGATGACTTTGTTGGTCTGGCCGATGCGGTGAGTGCGATCGATCGCCTGGCTCTCGACGGCGGGATTCCACCAGGGATCGAAGAGCACCACGTAGCTCGCCGCCGTCAGGTTCAGCCCGAAACCGCCAGCCTTTGACGAAATCAAAAAAACGGCCGCTCCGGCCCTCGATTGAAATTCGGCAACCAGTTCGCCGCGGTTCTCGGTCCCGCCGGTCAGACAGTACAGAGGCCACTGTCGAGCCGACAACACGGGCTTGAGCAGCGTCAGCAATTGCACGAACTGCGAGAAGACCAGCACCTTGTGGCCCTCTTCCATCAACGGTTCGAGTTGCTCGATCAGCGCCGCCACCTTGGCGCTCTCCGCCTTCGAGTCGGGCTTGACCAGGACCGGATGGCAACAGACCTGCCGCAGCCGCAGCAACGAAGCCAAAAAGTTGAATTGGAACTCCGCAAGTTCCTTCGGGGTTTTCACCTTCAGCAGCAACTGGCGCGCATACTTCAGTTCAGCCCGATAAAGCATCTCCTGCTCGCCCTCGATCTCGCAATACAGGTCTTCCTCGACCCGGTCGGGGAGGTCCTGCGCCACCTGGTTCTTGGTCCGTCGGATGAGAAAGGGACGCACCCGCGCCGCCAAACGCCGACGCGCAAGCGGATCGTCCTTGCCACCGTAGAGCCGGGCGAACTGATAGCGACTGCTCAGCACGCCCGGCATCGCGAACGCCATGAGACTCCACAGATCCAGCAGGCGATTCTCGATGGGCGTTCCAGACAACACAAGCCGGTGCCGAGCGCGCAGAGAACGGGCCACCTGCGCGGTTTGCGAACTTGGATTCTTGATGTACTGGCCTTCGTCGAGGATCACAGCCTGCCATGAGACCGGCGCCAACGCCTCGCCTAAAATGCGCAGTTGGCTGTAGTTGATCACGTGCAGATCCGCTTCGGCGCGCCGCTCCAAAAACGTGCCCAGTTCGCCCGCCGGCCACGCCTTCACACGCAATCCGGGCGCAAACCGGGCAGCTTCAGCCTCCCAGTTGTCCATCACGGACTTCGGGCACACGACCAACGACGGCAGCGCCATCGACGGATCTGCGGGGGCCGCAACGCCGGCGTCCGCCTTCCCCGCCCCATCAGCCGGAGCAGGCCCTGAGGACGGCAGGGTTGCGGCCAACGCCTCCGCCCGAAGCCAGACCAGCCAGGCCAGCGCTTGCAGGGTCTTCCCCAAGCCCATGTCGTCGGCAAGAATCCCGCCAAAATGGTTCGCCGCCAAGTACGCCAGGAAATGAAACCCCTCAAGCTGATAGGGGCGCAGGGTGGCAGTCACCCCCTCTGGAAGCGCCGGCGTGAGGCGCGCCTTGATCTCCCGAGCGCGGCGCTGAATCTGCTCGACCTGGGCTTTCGGCAGGAAGCTGCGGGCGGCCTGGTCGGCGAGTTGCAGCGCGTGCAAGCGCTGCGGCTCGGCCGTGAGCTGATGGGGATTCAACCCGAGGCTGGCGAGTTTCTCGTCTTCGCTCTCGCTGACGTCGAACTCAAGCCGGCGCCATCCCTTTCCCTTCAGTCGCACGAAACTGCCCTTGGCATCGAGCAGCAACTTGAGTTCCTCCGGTGTCAGCGTGGTGTCCGAAACGTCCAGCACAACCCGCAGGTCGAACCAATCGATCTCCGCTTCCGTGACATCCAGCCGCACGCGACCCGACACCGCCTCCTGGGCCAGCGTCCCCAGATCCCCGTCCAGTGAGACGCGGATGTGCGGTGGCAACGACTTCAGCCACGGCACAAAAACGCTCGGGAACTTCTTCGACACCCGCACCGTGAGTGACCCGCTGTCGGAATCCGGTCTCACCCCCAGGGGCTCTACCAGCCCCGCCACGCCTTCCATCGCGGACCGATCGTACAACACGATGATCCCCTCGTCCGGACGCGCCCTGCGCCGCCCCGTGCGAACCGTCGCCTCGTGCCAACCCGTGCCATCCCATGTCTCCCGCCGACTGCGATCCGCCGCCTCAGCGAAAACCTGAACATGGCAGTTCTCCGTGCGACTGCTTGGGTAGGTCGGATGCAGCGCGCAACGAATCGAGACGTGCATCGGCACGTGCCGGACGCGGCCTCGGAGCCGGGGCGGCAACTCGACTTCGAGCGCCTGCAGTAGATGCAGTCCCTCGGAGGTCTCGATCGCAGGGGCAGGCACCACGTTCTCACGCCCTGCATCCAGCAGCCCGTCCAGCGCCGGCGGCCCCGTGTAGATCGTGTCGCCCGTGAGGTAGAGAGGCGGATGACCGGACACCGAACAGAGCAGACCCTGCAATGGCCGGCCATCCACCTGCACGAGCCGAATGCGATAGTCGTCGCCGTCGTTTGCGGCGGGAGCGACTTCCCATCGAACGGGGTCCGGCGCCCGACGGAACACATCGCCCGCGTCAGTCACAATGCGGCTCTCCAGCCCGGTCGCCCGCAGCAATCGCCCCAGAATTGCCTTGGATTCCGCGTCACCGTACCGAAACTGCACGCTCCGCCCGTAATAAACGCGGGGTACAACAATGGTCCAGATTCGCTCGGCTTCCGGAGTCATCTGGGCAATCCCGTTGCGGTAATCCTCGGCGAGTTGCTGAGACTGCGTGGCTTTGAGACTCTCGAAATGCGCCTGGCCCGGCCGCTTCCACTCCACCAGGGCCTCCTGCGGGCGCAGGACCAGACGAAGATCAATCGAACCCTGAGCCGTCGAGCTGCTGGTCGCCGAGGCGACTGCCATGCGGCTCAAGGCGTTCTTCCAGCGCTCGACCTCCTTGCCGCGACGCCATCGCGCCAACCGCTCCCGCACAACAGCCAGATCGGTGACGGGCTCGAGAAAGCCCGGAATCGGGCGGCCGGCCTCGACCACGGCGTTGGCCACGTAAAGCCAAAACTCACGCTCGCTTTCGGGAAAACTCGGCCAGATCGACAGGGCATCCCAACCGTGACCCCCCAGATTCAACCCGAGTTCATCGAAATCCCAAGGCCTGACCTGCTGACCGATTCGGCAGCGCTGATAAACCTGCTCGAGCTTGCGCAAATAGTCGGTCTCGGCCTTGGTCAGTCGCCGGCCCAGCGCCGACGCAACCTCTCGCGCAAAACCGCCCGGCTGCGGTGGGCCCCCTCGCGCCTGGTCGGACAAGGGGCCCTTGCCGCGCGGACTCAGTGTGCCAGCGCTGAAACCACGCACCGCAGCCAGACTGTGCTCCGCAACAACGGTCTTCATCAGGGCATACACATGCTCGCAGTCAACCTCGCGCGCACATGTGCACTCGCCCCACCATCCCTCCGACTCGTCCACAAACAGGTCGACCGTGTGCGCTTCAGTCCCTTGCACGGTCGCCCTGAACCCGTAGGGCTTCGCCTGCAACATCGTCACACCACCCTTCTGAAAACAGTTCTCCCCGCGGCGCCGCGTGGCGCCATCGAACGCCCTCAGATAGGCCCAGGCCCTTTCCGCATCAAATGCTTCGAAAGCATCCTTCATGTCAGGCACACTCTGGCGCGAGGCGTCGAATGTCGGTAACCATGGCCAAAATCCAGCGCAAACGAATCGGTGTCATGCTCCCTCGGCCTGAGGCGCAGCCTCGCTAAAACATCTCCTTGTACAGTCCGAAATAGAGTTCCTTCAGCCGGTTGCACAAGCCCCGACGACGCCACGCGCCCAGCTCGATCCGGTCCGATCGCCGAAAGTCCTCCTCGATGATGGCTTCTGCTTCGAGGGCAAAATCGCGGTCGTAAATGGCCAGATTCGCCTCGGCCTGAGCCTTCATGGAACGAGCCGTGAAATTCACAGACCCGACTGAGGTCCAAAGGCTGTCGACGACCATCATCTTGCTGTGCATCATCGTGGGCCGATACTCGTACACCTTCACCCCCGCCTCGAGAAAACGGCGGTAGTCCTTCCGGGACGCATACCTCACCGTCTTCAGATGACTCAGGCGCCCGGGCAACAGCAGCCGGACATCCACGCCCCGCTGAGCAGCCGCACACAAGGCCCGACGAAAATCGCGATCGGGCAGAAAATACGCGTTCGCGATCCAGACACGCTCCCGCGCCGCCTGAATCGGAAGATAGTAGTGGAGCTTCGCCATCGACAACTGCGACGTGCGCGTGCTCCCCACAGCCTGGGCTTTGAGAACACCCACCACCGCCGGCTCCGGAAACTGACCCGGCCCGTCCAAGACCTCGCCCGTCGCGTAAAGCCAGTTCTCGCAAAACGCCCGCTGAAGTTGCTGCACCGCCGGGCCCTCGATCTCCGCCACCACCTCCCGCCACTCGCGCGCATTCCCCGCATTGCCCAACCACCGGTCATCCACGGCGAAGCCGCCGGTAAACCCGAGTCGCCCGTCAACCGTCACAATCTTCCGATGCGTCCGATCGCCTGTCTTGACGATCGTCGGCAGGGTCACCGGCTTGTAACGCCGAAACTTCACCCCCGCCGCCGTCATCCGCCTCTCTAAACCCCCAGTGCGCGACCCGAAGGCATCCACCAACACCCGCACCTCAACCCCCTCCCGGGCTTTCGCACACAAAGCGGCTGTCACCTCCTCGCCAATCCGCCCATGCGTGAAGATGTACAGTTCGATGTTCACGCTCTGCCGCGCGCCCCGGATGGCCTCGAGTATGGCTGGGAAAAAGGCGTCCCCGTTGTTCAACAATCGAGCCCGATTGCCCGGCATCAATCCGCTGGCCTGTCCCATCAGCATCCGCTCGAACTCGGGGCTCGCCACCCCATAGACAGGATCATAGTGATAGCCAACCCGCTTGCCGTGCGAGGTGGCGCACCCCGTCGATAGGGCCCCCAGCAGACCCAACGCCCAAATGCCCCACATCCACCGCCCGGCGGCAGACCCAATCCACCATCGCGTTATCATGCTCAACTCTGTTCGGACCAAATCAAAGGGCGACAGTCAAACTCTTCGCCCTCCACCTGGCAACGCCTTTTGACACGATTCGTGAACCGATTTCCCCTGCCCGCGCCCAACTCGCAGGCCCCCGCCCGTCTGCGCGCCGCCCCCGCACGCAGGACCCCACATTCGTTTCCTGTCGCATCCCGCGCGCCAACCGGCTATACCTGGACCGATGAAACACCTTGCGCTCACGATCCTCTTGGCCTGCATCGCCCGCGATACCAACGCCGCCCAATGGATCGCTTACGAACCACCCGCCGGAAAGGCCAACGGGAAACGAATCGTCCTCCTGGCCGGCGACGAAGAATATCGTTCCGAGGAATCCATGCCCATGCTCGGCAAACTGCTCAGCCAGCGCCACGGATTTCATTGCACCGTGCTGTTTTCCCAGGACCCCGGCGGCATCATCAACCCCCACAACCAAACCAATGTCCCCGGCCTTCACCTGCTCGCCACAGCCGACCTGGCCGTCAACGCCTTCCGCTTTCGCGAACTCCCCGATGCGGAAATGAAACACATCGTCGACTTCCTCGACGCCGGAAAACCCATGATCGTCCTCCGCACCGCCACCCACGCGTTCGCCTACAGCCGCAATCGACAGAGCCCCTACGCGAAATACAGCTACGACGCCCCAGGTGGCGGATTCGGCGGCCTGACCGTCGGTGAAACCTGGACGTACCACCACGGCGATCATGGCAAGGAGGCCTCCCGCGGCCTGGTGGACGGCCGAAACCGCCAGCACCCCATCCTGCGCGGCGTCGTCGACGTGTTCGGTCCCACCGACGTCTACGGCGTGAACCCGGACTTCCCCCCCGACGCGAAGGTCCTCTTGCACGGCTTGACCCTCACCGGCATGAACCCCGCCGATCCGCCCAACTTGAACAAAGCGATCATGCCTCTGGTCTGGTTGCGTGACTCCACTGCCCCGTCTGGCCGCCAGGCGAAGATCCTCTGCTCCACGATCGGCGCGGCGGTCGATTTCCAAAGCGAAGATCTTCGACGCCTCATCGTCAATGCCTGCTTCTTCCTGACTGGTCTGGAGGTTCCGGCACGCGCGGACGCCGCACCGCTCGAAGACTTCCATCCGACCTATTTCGGTTTCAACAACGCCAAGAAAGGCGTCCAGATCCAGGACCACGCCCTGAAATAGCACACACCATCCTCGGCGCCCCCCCCCCTCCCCACCCGCAGCACTTAGGGTCTGTGCAAAAATGAATTCCGATTTTGCCGGGAGCGCCACCGGGCCAGATGCGAGGCCCGAGGGAGGGAGTGTATCCGCAGCGATACTCGACCGACCGAGGAACGAAGCAGATGGCCCGGTGCCGCCCCGCCCCGCGGGGCTGGGGGGCTTTGGCTCGCTGGTCCCGCGACCGCGGGACTGCTCCTCGGTCACAGACCGCTGCGGGTATGCTCCCTCGTCGCGCCTCGCCAGCGAGCCAAATCCCCTCCAGCAAAACCGGAATTCATTTTTGCACAGACCCTTAGATCACCAAAACTGCCACGCCCCTCGATAGACGACCCAGAGCCCAAGCAGGAAATTCGTGATGGCATGGGCCGTCATCGCATCACCCAGACGCCCTTTCCAACAAACCAATCCCTGGTACGCCAGGCCGCAGAGAATGCCGGCCAGCCACTCGAAGTGCGCGAACCCGAACACGGCCGAAGTCACGAGAAACGGAGTCCAGGCGAATGCCCCCAGCCGCAGCGACAGGAAGTCGTTCTTGACCAGATAGCGATAGAAAAACGAGCGGTAGAATACCTCCTCGATCGGGGGCACAACGAACGTCGAGCCCAGAATCCGCACGCCGACAAACAGAAAAGCCAATCCCGAGCCGGTCCCGAAACGGTCGTTCGGGTTCCAGGCCGGGCCCGCAGTGGCGAGCTTGGGGTAATGCTCGTTGAGCCCCACCCAAACCGCAAAGACCGCCACCCCCGCAAGCACCGCCTCCCAACTGAGCTTCCACCGCATTTCGAGCACATAGGGCCGCACCAACCAAACCAGCCCAACCCCAACCAACGTCTTCGCCAGATATACCCAGTAGCGCCCTGCCGAACCGAAGAAGCCCTGACTCAACGTCAGCGCCAGGAAAACCCCAAACGGCAGCACACGGGCCAACGCCGGAGATTGCTCGAGTTTGTGCGACAGTCGCTTCATCCGCCCCATTCCAGCCGAAATGCCGCGTGCCGCAAGCCCGAACACCGCACGCGCCACACGCACTCGAGGATTGACCGCAGGGGGCGCAACGGAGATAATTACTTGCGTTAACAAAATATTGTGACGACTCAATTCGTCAGCGCAAGTCCGAGTGGTCGCTTGCGGCTCGTCCGGAATTCGCCGCAGCGCCAGCCGTCGTGTCTCCCGACCTGAACTCTCACCGTGCCCGCCTTTCTTATGCGCCTGTCCCCTGCCCTGCCTCGCTGCGGTTGCGCCCCCCCGGTCCTGCGTCGGCGCGCATTCACCCTGATCGAACTGCTGGTGGTCATCGCCATCATCGCCATTCTCGCTTCGATGCTGCTTCCGGCTTTGGCCAAAGCCAAAGCCAAGGGCATCCAGGTCAAGTGCACCAGCAACATGCGTCAGTTGGGGATCGCCATCATGATGTACGCAAACGATTATCGCGATCGGTTCCCCGACTGCGCAGGCGCGGTCTGGCCCTGGGATCTCCCCGTCCCCGCCGCCAATGCCTTCGTGCGCAACGGCGGCACGCGCAAAATCCTCTATTGCCCCGGCTTCGCGAAACAGGACAACGACACCCTCTGGAGTTTCACCACCGGAGTCACAAACGAGCTGGCCGAAGAGGGCGTCGGCGGCTACCGCGTGATCGGCTACGCCGTCGCCTTCCAGGGCTCAGGCCGCATCCTCCCCACCAACATCACCGAATCGTTGAACCCGGCCCCGTGGAAGATGCGCGATGGCACCCTGCTCAACCCCGGCCCCAGCGAGCGCGTCGTTGCCGCCGACGGCACACTCTCGAACGGAAACAACGAAGTCGACCGCACCAAAAACAACTACACGAAAGTCGACGGCGGTTGGGCAGGACATCGCTCTCCTCACCTCAACGGACGCATCCCGGCAGGAGGGAACTTGCTCTGCCTCGACGGCCATGCCGAGTGGCGCAAGTTCCAAAAAATGGTGGTCCGCACCTCCGATACGCCCAGCTTCTGGTGGTAGGTGGAGCGCACGTCCCATCTTCCGTTCCCAGCGCTCAACCTGCACCGCTGTCCGTGCTCGACGGAGCGGGTCGGTGCCGCCCAACTCATGACGCATCCCGCGTTGCGAACGCCTTCCTTCGCTGATCGCGGATCGCCGTCGATCCCCGCCGTCTGGCTCCAGATCCGGAACACAGCGCCTGTCGACTGTGAACTCCTCCTGACACCCAAACCGTCCGAACTGGGTGTCCCCACTGCGGCAACGCTCGTCGCCGAAAAAGTGTCCCTCATTCACCCGCAGTCTCCGGGTGTTCGGATGCACCCGGGTCCCGCTCGACAAATCCCGCGTCCCGATTCAGAGTGATCCCATGAATACACCAAGTCTCATGGCCAAACCTCTCGTGGCTGCCTTGATCCTGACTTTTGCCTGCGTTTTGCTGCCTGGGACCATCCTCGCTCAACCCGCCGTCGGCGGCAACGCGCCCCAAGCCGCATGGCGCGGCTTCGATCCGGCCCAAATCCAGAGTTTCCTCCTCCAAAGCTACCGCGACCAACTCGAAATCAAAGACGATGCCGAATGGGACGTGATCCGCGAGCGCATTCAGCAGGTTCTCGAAGCCCGACGCGACACGGCGTTTGGCGGGATGGGGATGATGGCTGGGATGTTCCGCCGCAGCGGTCGCAGCAGCGGTGGCGCCGAGAGCGGCGGAGCAGCCCCCGGCGGGAACCGGGGTCTCGCCGGTCTGCTGCCAGCACCCAGTTCCGAAGAGGAAGCCCTGCAAAAAGCCGTCGACGCCAAAGCGTCGAGCGCCGAGTTGAAGGCCGCCTTGGCCAAGGTCCAACAGGCCCGCCGCCAACAGCAAGCCCGCCTCGAAAAAGCCCAGGCGGATCTCCGTGCCGTGTTGTCCGTCCGCCAGGAGGCCATCGCGTCCCTGTCTGGACTGCTCTAACTGGCACCTGCGTCACGGTCCAGCCGTTGCAGATCATCTCGTCATTAGCGAGGCTCCGCCTCAGACCAGCGAGGCGTGTGAGCAGACTCGTGGCCGCTGGGTGTCTACCACGATCACCGGCAGTCGACGCCTCGCTAAGTGGCGTCGCTGCGCACCGCAGAAACTTGACTCATTGACTACAGACTTCAAACGAGGAGTAACTCTAGCGAGGCGCGCCTCAGACCAAGATCAGTCCTCACTTCCATGAACAGTCGCCTGTTTCCCCGCCCCTCTCTCCCGCGCCTCGCTCCCTAGCCTGCTCCATCTGCCCAACATCTGAACAAAACAGTCACGTTTTCCGCGAAGCGGAACGGAGGATTCCAACGAAGCTCCGCGTTCGGACGGCCCCATCAGTACCAGCAGAATCGAAAGCCCAGGCTCGCTCGTCGGTTTGAGGCGGAGCTTCGTTGGAATCCTTGCGAAACGGAAGAGATAGGGCTGAGGGTCCAGCTTGACTTGATTGCACCATGTTCGGGGTTTCAAGGATTCTAGTCCGCCAGCCGGATCTGGAAGAAGCCTTGGATCCTCCCCATCAGTGACGGGTGCCGCAAGTCGATCGTGAACACATCGCCCACCTGCGACCAGGCAGCCACCTCGCACAAGGTCCAGGTCTCGAGATCGACGGAGTGCCACACTTCAGCCGTTCCCTCGATTCCAATCCCCTCCAACAAGAGTTGACCGTCCACAACGCGCGCGTCCGTAATCGTGGGCGCTTCGGCTCGGCCGGGTGTGCCAAAGGCCACCACGCTGGCGCGCCAGTTGTCGGGCGTGCTCCATAGCGGTTCCGAGGCGGCAAGGTCCACCGCGACCAGCGAGGATCCCGTGTCGAAAGTCTCTGGATACCAGGTTCTCGAATACGCGAAGGTGAGGATGTTGCTCGACCCGGGATCCACGAGCGAGAGGGTCTCGCCTCCGCGCGCCAGACTGCCACCCGCCCACTGCAGCAGATCGATGCCGTTGGTCGCGTGGCGCGTGGCAAAAGCGGATGTGTCAGCCGCCAGCACCAGGCGGGCGCCGGCTTCCAGCACGAAAGGCCCGAACGTGTGCTTGATCCCGTTGTCAAATCGCACCCCATCGAGGTCAAGGGCGCTCGCACCCGCGTTGCACAGCTCGATCCAGGCAAAGTCGTCGTCGGTGTACGGGCTCTCGTCTCCCGGCGCAGGAGGCGCGTACATGAGTTCAGACACGCGCAGGCCTGCGTAATCGATCGGCGGACGCTCGACGCGGATGGCATTCTCCGAAAGGGCGCTCCACTCGCTGCCGTTGAAGGCACGGGCCTTCAGGATCACATCGTTGGTGACCGTGATCTCCGCGAAGACATGCGCCTGATCGCCCGGAATCGTCAGGGCACAATCAAAGTACAAATCTGAGCTCTCCGGGTTGGATTGGTGCACCTCGGCGGCGACGACATTGGTCCCCGGCCGCAGAAGGTGAGCGGCATCGACCGAGCGGGTGAAATATGTGTTTTGGTCGGGTGGGCCAACCACATCGCTGGAATACGTACCGTACGCCGCTGCGCCCGGACCCATCAACTCGCGCAGGATCACGACCCCATTGAGATAAACCACCGCGCCGTCGTCGCGAAGGATATCGATCAGCAAGCTCGGCGCGTCGTTGGTCGAATCGAGTGTGAAGCTGTGACGGAAGTAAGTGGTGGTCACTTGGGGGCCGGACGTGCCGTTCACGTGCTTACGCGTGCGCGTCGCCACCGGATTCGGGGAGTTGGACCCAGGAAACCCAAGGATGGCTGGACCATGCGACCAATCGGCATCCGGATACTCAAGGTCGCGCCATGTGCGCTGACCGGCCGCAGACGGTTCTCTGCCCAAATCGAAATAGCGCCAATCAGCGCCTCGAGCGACCACCTCCCGCGGCCCGGTCGGCCCCGTGTCGGATCTGACTTCGATGGCGACGGGGTTGATGCTTCCGTCCTGAAGACGCGGGTCGGACCCATCGGTGGTGTAGTAGAACGTGGAATTGGCCGCCAGACGCACGGATTGCCCCGAGACGACCTCGCAGTTCATCACCGAGTACCCGGGCGCGTCGACCGACGGGAACCAGCCGCGGTTGCGGAATTGCCCAACCACAATGTCGCGGCGCTGGCTCAGATACGTGTCGAGAACCCAGTTGCAGGCCGGAAGCCAGGTCGCGTCGCGCGTCTTGCCCCGCCCCCAGCGGGCCGACTCGCCAACGATTGCCAAATCGATCTCGTCCATGCGGCTCCGAAAACGCCGCTGCGCGTTCGCAGGGGTGAGCGCGCCGTCTCCATAGAGGTGCTTTTGCACGAGGTCAGCAAAGCGATCCCGATACGCGGGGTGCTGGCAAAGCCGCTGGTGCAGAATGGCCGGATTGAAGCGGGAGCTCTCGGTGAAACTGGCGCCGGCGGTCGTCGTATCGGCCATGACCCCGTAGCTGCCGTGCGCGCCCAACGAGTGCTCGGCGTCGTGCCGAAGCCACTTGAAACCATCCGGATTGGCCCGGTTGAAGAGCCCGTACAAATTGTTGGGGAAATTCCCCCAGATCGAGACGGGTGAATCGGGATCCCCGGTGTAAAGAGCCACCAGCATGTACAGAATCAGGTTGTCTTCGTCGAGATAGACCGGGTAGGAGGGGTTGCGCGTGCCGTCGGGGTCGAGCCCTCTCACGCGAAAATAGTTGTTGGCGTAGGCGCCGCTGAAGCCCTGATTGATGGTCAGCGTGTGCAGCGCGTAGAACGCGTCGAAGGTGCCGTCGCTCGCAGTGGTCGTGTAGCCCGGCTGACTCGTCTTGATGCAGTCCCAGTCCTCCTCGTCGCCACCCAGGTAGGTCTCCGCAAAATCGGCGTCGCCGCGCTCCTGAGTCTGGTACAGGCCCCAATACTGGCCGTTGATGTAAAGGTGATAATAGCGGCTGCGCGTGTAGGGCATGCCCATGTCGCGCTGGGAGTCGCGTGAGAAGGTCTCCCGCACAAAGGTCTCACCCGTGCTGTTCTCATACGCCCACGAGTAGTTCTGCGAAGTCCGCAGATCCACCTTGTCAAACTCGGATGCCCCCTCGTCGCCAAACAGCGGAAAACGCAGCTTCCCTTGCCCATACTCCGACCGAAAAAAGAGACGAAACGAATGCTTCGGGTTGCCCGTGCTCCGGCTGTACGCGCCGCGGATGCGCAGGCCGGCGTCAATCTGAAACTCGGACCCGCTCCCGTGCACCGGGTCGATCAACTCGACCGATACCGGGCGTTCCCAGCCCATGCCGTCGTTGCCCGGATTGACATAGATGCCGCTCTGAGCACTGAACAGATTGTCGAGGTCGGTGACAAATGAGAGTGAGGGGATGGCGTTGGTCATGCCGTGTCGCAACCGCTCGGGGTCGCCCGTGACGATCTCAGGACGCAGGCCGTACTCCATCACGTGGCTGTTCACCTCCCAGTTGGCCGGCCAGCCCGGCGGCGGGGTCGAGCCCTGCCGCAGGATGTCTTCGAGAAAGAGCCAGGTCACCGTGGTGACGTTCTGCCGAACGGTGTCGGGATCTAAAACCGCCGCGCGCAGGGTGGTCGTCTTGGAAACGTCGATCGGGCCGGTGTAAAGCGCCGAATTCGCGCCGGGCACGCTGCCATCGAGCGTGTAGCGAATCTGGGCTGTCGCGTTCGAACACACAAGCGAGACGGTGAAGGAACCGGTCTTGTAGCCGCGCGGTTCGCTGGCGCTAACAACGGGAGTCGGCGGCGCGTAGGCCTGCGCGTTGTCGGCCCCTGGTGTCGGTTGTCTGAAATAGGCCCACATGCTCTGACCCGGACGCCAAGAGAACCGCGGCGCAATCAGAAAATCCGGATCCTTCACCGAGTCGTTCAAGGCGGTGATCGCGAGAGTGTTGGCGCCGACCGACACGAGCGAGGAGGGAACCGTGTACGACATCCATTGGATCGCCTCCTCGATCGAACGCTCGGCAGTGGCGGCGCTCTCCCAGACGATGTCTGAGGGCGCATTGAGCGTGGCGATCGGCACCCCATTGAGATCAGCGCGAAAGCCGTCCGCACAGCGCACCGACAGCGTGAATGTGTCGTCCGGGCCGGGCGGCTCAGCCACCATGAAGTCCCACTCCGCATCGAGGCGCGCGTTGACGTTCTTCATCACCGCCCCCACGTCGGTCTCCACCAGCGCGCCGATGGCGCCGGCGTGAAGGATCCCGCCCGCGGGATCCCCCGTCAGGTGGAAAACACCAACGTCAAGGCTCTGCTGGAAACCCCGGGCAACGGAGAACTCGACGCTCGCCCCGCCGCCGTTCTCGTAATACAGCAACGACAAGTCGTAAACGCCTGCCACAGGGAAGTTGAACGTCGCCAGCGTGGTGGCGAAGCTCCGACCGGTCAGGTACTCGGAAACGAACTCCGCGCCGTGCCCGACAATCCGCAGGCGGAAGCCGTCGTCGCTTCCGACCGCAAAGGTCCATTCACCCGAGGCAGGCACGAAAATGGCTCCTTCGGCCAAAACCACAAAGCGTTCCTTATCCTGGCCGGCGTAAGTGTGGTTCGGGAAGAGGCGATTGCTGGTGAAAACGCCTGAACCCGAATTCGCATGGAAGTCGATCGTGTCGTACTGGCCGATCAGAGGATAAGCCGCGTCGGTCATCCAGAAACGGCTGTCAGCGACCATCGCTTCCGCGTCATCGACGTTGTCGATGGCGCTATTCATCTCGAAGTACCGCACGGTGAATGCCCCTTGTAGCTCGCTGAAGCCGAGGGCCCCGACGCCATCGAACCAGGGCGACGTGCCTTCGGCGTTCGGGATACGATAGCGCGCTGGGGTGCTCGCGCCGATCCATTCGCGCTCGGAGGGCCTCCCGCGGCCATAGGAAACATCCCGCAGTTGCGCTGGAAAACTCGGCGCAAACTCGTCTGCGATCGTGGCGCCGTCCGGGCGAATCAGGCCCAAATACTCCCCGTTTGCCGAAAGGCTGAAGTTCGCATGCAGTTCGCTGTTGGTCACCGAGAGAGGCGAGCTGTCCGCAAAAATGATGAGGTAACCGTTGGCCGGGATGCTCGTGCCATCCGGGATGCGCCACTTGGTTGGCGCGTCCGCCCGGTCGGTCAGGTGCCAACCGCTCAGATCCACGGCCTGCGCACTGTCATTGGCCAACTCGATCCAGTCCGCCGCGTCGCCTGCCCGGGTCCGCAGACCTCCCGCATTGTCCGCCAAGAACTCGTTGATCCACACCTCGGCCTGTGCGCTTGGCGCGAGGCTCGATGTCAGCCAGACAAGACCTGCCAGAGCAACGCTCGCAATGGTCATCTGACCGGCGTCGCGGTGACGGACCTGTCCGGACCTTTGCGGAACGATCACAATCATAGCATGAGACATTACCTCCGCCTGACAGCACGTGTCATTCCATTTAAAAGGGTCACATCTCTACATTCTACATTTGCTGCCTCGGCGGGCCCATCCAGGGGCGCACGAGCGACACGTGCAAAGTCCGAGACGATCTCGGGTGAACTCGCGAGCCTTCCCGCGACGACACTCGCGGAGCACGTCAGTGAAATGTAGAATGTAGAGATGTGACCCCAAGGCGACTTGCTTGATCGAGGAGTCCCTGCTAGAATGAGCACAATTGCAGCATGCACGGAATGCACTCGAAGACGAAACAACAACCGGGTTCAAGCGATTGACCATCAGAAACCTATGCCACACGAACTGCCTCCCCTGCCCTATCCGAAGGACGCCCTGGAACCGCATATCGATGCGCAGACCATGGAGATTCACCACGGGAAACACCACCAGGCATACGTCACCAATCTGAATAAGGCCCTCGCGGGCAACGCGGCCCTGGAAGCTAAGCCCGTCGACGCGCTGATTCGGGACCTCGCCAGTGTTCCTGAGGGCATTCGCGGGGCCGCTCGCAACAACGGAGGCGGCCACTGGAACCACACGTTCTTCTGGAACCTCATGGCACCGGGCGCCGGCGGCGCTCCCAGCGGGGCGCTGGCTGCGGCGATCCATGCCGCGTTTGGCAGCTTTGAGAGCTTTAGGGAGAAGTTTGAGGCGGCAGGGCTGGGGCGTTTTGGCAGCGGTTGGGCCTGGCTGGTCGCCCTGCCGGGCAAAATCGAGATTGCGACCACGGCGAACCAGGATAACCCCCTCATGGGCAAGGCGGTCGCGGGCTGCGAAGGCATTCCGGTGCTCGGAGTCGATCTTTGGGAGCACGCCTACTATCTCAAATACCAGAACCGCCGGGCGGACTACCTCAAGGCCTGGTGGAACGTCGTGAGTTGGACGGCCGCAGCCAGGCACTACGCCGCCGCGACACATTAGCGAGGTTCCGCGCCTCAGACCGGCGAAGCATGCGGCCAAATCGGTTGAGCCGGGCCTTACCTCGGATCATCGATCTTCGATGCCCTGCTATGGGGTGACGCTGAGCCGCGTAAGAGTTCGACTGCGTGATGTCGGGCGGCTTGGCTTTGACCGCCGAGCATGCGGGCCAATTCGGTCACACGACCGGCTCGGTCGAGCCGCTCGATTGCTGACTGTGTCCGTCCTCCAGCGATCTGCTTAGTCACAACAAAGTGGGCATCGGCGAGGGCGGCGACTTGTGGCAGGTGGGTGATGCACAGCACCTGGCGTCGCTGCGCAATGACCCGCATTTTCTCCCCGACGGCGTTTGCCGTTTCGCCTCCGACGTTGGCGTCCACTTCGTCGAAGATCAGCACAGGGATTTGGTCTTCGACGGCGAGGACGGTTTTGATCGCTAACATGGCCCGCGCCAACTCGCCCGAAGAGGCGATGGCTCGCAAGGGTTTGGCGGGTTCGCCTGGATTGGGAGCGAATTGGAACTCGACCGAATCGATGCCGGTTCGCCCCGGTTGCGGCTCGGGCTGGGAGGCACGGGCAAGCGATGTCAGATGGACTCCGAACTCGCACTGCCGGAAACCCAAATCGACCAGTTGCGCAGTCACGGCGCGGGCGAGTCTGGCAGCGGTTTCCCGGCGGCGGGCGGAGAGGTCGGAGGCGGCGCGCCAGAGGTCATCGGTCACGCGCTCTGATTCGGCGTTGAGGCGGGTCACTTCCGCATCGCGCTGTTCCAGTGCTGCGAGCCGCTGGGCGGACGTCTTGGCGAATTGGGCGACCTCGTCGAGCGAGGGGCCGTACTTGCGCTTCAGTGATTGGATGAGGTTGAGGCGTTCTTCGAGGGTGCGCAAGTGCTCCGGGTCGAGGTCGATGCGATCGGCGTAACGGGACATCTGCCGTTGCAGTTCACGCAGAGACTCGATCCCCTGGGCGAAGGCCTCGAGAAAGGGCTGGGCATCGGGATCGAGGTTGGCCAGATCCTGGAGCAAGCGTCCCACTGCGCCGGCCTGACTGAGGATGGAGCCGTCGGCTTCTGCGAGGGCGTTCAGGGTGGCCTGGCCCAACTCGAGTCGGCGCGCGGCGTTGCTGGCGCGCAGGTAGGCGCTGCTCACGGTCTGGTCCTCGTCGGGAGAGAGTTGTGCGCCGGTGATTTCTCGGACCTGATGGCGGAGAAGATCGAGTTGTTGGGCGTAGGTGCGTTCGTCAACGATGAGGTCGGCAAGCTGTTGCTGGAGCGCTCCGCGCTCTCGGACGAGCGCCTCGACGGCAGCCACACGTCCGCCGAGGTTGCCGCAGGCATCGAGGAGCGCGAGTTGGTGTGCCGGATGGAGGAGAGACTGATGTTCGTGTGGTCCGTGCAGGTCCACGAGCCAGTCGCCCACCATGGCGAGCGTTTGGAGGGTCGTGGGGGTGCCGTTGACGAATTGACGGTTCGAGCCGGCGCTGGTGAACGTTCGCCTCAGGATCAACTGCCCGTCGCTGCACGCTTCGAGACCATGCTCTTCGAGAAGGCGATGGAAGGCGATGCCCAGGCTGGCCACGTCGAACACCGCCTCGACGGAGCAACTTTCCTCCCCGGTCCGGACGAGGCTGCGGTCGGCGCGATCGCCCAAAACGAGATCGAGGGCGCCCAGGATGATCGACTTGCCGGCGCCGGTTTCGCCAGTGATGGCGACGAGGCCGGCCGGAAGTTCGAGCGTCACTTCGGGCACCAACGCCAAGTTGCGGATGCGCAGGGTCGTCAGCATCGCAGGAGTTTTCGTTCGCGCCCAATGTGTCGGGTATGCTAGCCTGAGGCAAAAGAAAACATGTCGTTCCGTTTGACTTTCCTGGGCACCGGCACGTCGCAGGGCGTTCCGATGATCGGGTGTGAGTACCCGCCTGCGTTCCTGGAGAACCGGCGGAATCACCGCCTCCGACCCTCCGTGTACGTGGAGACGGACGCGGTGAAATTCGTCATCGACACGACACCGGAGTTCCGGCTGCAGATGTTGCGGGCGAACATCCGGTGGCTGGACGCGGTCCTGGTCACGCACGGTCATGCCGACCACATCATGGGGCTGGACGATTGCCGCCGCATTTGCGATCTGCGTCGCGGTTCCCTGCCGGTCTACGCCTCGGCTGCCACCATGATGGATCTGAGGCGCGTCTTCTGCTATGCCTTCGACGGTCGTCCGATCCCCAGAGGGTATTTCGACCCTGACCCGCGCGTGATCGAAGGCCCATTTCGGCTGGGGGACCTGGAGATCCTGCCCTTCGACCTTCCCCATGGGCGCACGGTCACGACCGGCTTTGTGTTCTTGCAGGCGGGCTGCAAGCGTCTGGCATACTTCAGCGATTGCAAAGAAGTCCCACGGCCCGCCTGCTCGCAGGCCAGGGGTGTCGAGGTCGCGGTGTTGGATGCGCTGCGGCGGGCGCCCCATCCGACGCACATGAACCTGGACGAGGCACTGACGACGGCCCGCCGGATTGGAGCCGGACAGACGTACTTCACCCATTTGACCCACGACTTCGACCACGACGTCGATCAGGCTGAACTGCCCTCGAGCGTGGCCTTCGCCTACGACGAGCTGCATCTGGAACTCCAATGATATCGAGGCAAGACACACGGAGGTCGTGGATGGTCCGTGGCATTCGGGCCGGTCTGGGGCGTGCCTGGCTGGCCGGTCTGCTGATCACGCTCGGCATACGGCTCTGGGGTGGCGGGGATGAAGTCCTGGTGGTCTACAACACCCAGATGAGCCCTGACTCACGCATGGTGGCCGAACACTACGCCCAGCAGCGCGGTGTGCCTTCCCGCCAGGTCATCGGACTGAACCTCCCCCGGACGGAGACCATGACTCGTGCGGAGTTCTCGACCCGACTACAGCGGCCGCTCATGGAGGCGATCGACCAGGGGAGTCTCATCCGTTTCCACAGCGAGATCGTGCCGACTCAAGGAGATCAGCCAGGCCGAGTGATCCGGCATCCGGTCGCGGCGACCGTCCGCTATGTGGTTCTCTGCTACGGCGTGCCCGTCCGAATCCTGGAAGACGCCAAGGCGTCCAACACAAACAAAACGATGGCGCCGGGTCAGAGACGCGGGGCCGCTGTCGACAGCGAACTGGCGCTGTTGCCGCTCCTGGACGAGCACCTTCCCCTCGAAGGCATGCTGCGCAACCCGATGAGTGGAGCATCGGACCTGACGCAACTGCATCCTAAGAACGGAATTCTGATGGTGACGCGCCTGGATGGCCCGAGCGGCAGCGTGGCCCGCAATCTGATCGACAGCGCCTTATGCGCCGAGACCAACGGGCTTTGGGGCCGAGCCTATTTCGATGCCCGCGGCATTGCCGCAAGCGGGTACAAGCGGGGCGACGATTGGATACTGGCGGCAGCGGAGGCGGCTCGCCGGCAAGGTTTCGAGACGGTGCTGGACCAAGAGGGGGCGACGTTCGCCCGAGGATTTCCTTTCGCGCAGGTGGCGCTTTACGCGGGATGGTATGACCAGGCGCCCTCAGGCCCTTTCCGGGACCGCGCGGTCGAGTTCATGCCGGGCGCGATTGCGTATCACATTTTCTCGTACAGCGCGCAATCGATTCGCACGACCAACACATGGGTGGGGTGTCTGCTCGACAAAGGAGCCACCGCCACGGTCGGATATGTCGCCGAGCCGTACCTGGACGCCACGATTGATGTGGGCGGCTGGTTCAGCCGGTTGATCGAGACAGGTGCCACGTTCGGCGAGGCCGCCTATGCAGCCCTCCCCTGTCTTTCCTGGCAGACCACGGTCATTGGCGATCCCCTTTACCGTCCCTCCGCATGGTTCGCATCCGATCCCTCGTCGCGCATGGCGGCGCTTCCCCGATCTCTGATTCCGTGGGTTCGGCTCCGTGAGGCCAACCAACGATTGGTGCACGGCGATTCGCCTGCGCAGGTCGCTGAGGACCTGGCGCGCGACTCCGAAACTCGCGCGAGCGCAGTACTCGAGCAGAAGACGGGAGATTTGTACGAGCAGGCGGGCGATCCGGCAAAATCGGTGGAAGCATACCGACGCGCCCTTGCTCAGAAGCCGTCCCTTCAACAGCGCTTCGGTCTGCAACTCGGCGTCGCCCGGCTTCTGAGCGCGCAGGGTCGCCCGGCTGAGGCGATCAAGGCTTACGACCAGTTCGCCAAGCAGAACCCGAAGTATCCCGGACTGCTCGGCGTTTATCGGAAGGCGCTTGCTTTGGCACAAGGACTGAGTGAGGAACCTCTCATTCGCCGGTATGAAGCGGAGATCAAGCGTCTCACGCCCCGAACCACCAACGCCCCAGCGCCTGCGGCGCCTGACCCCTCGATGTCCCGCCCGCCGTCATGAAGCCGTCCCTTGCACGGCTGCCGCCGCTGATCGCCATTCGACAGCGGTTCCCGCCGTCGAGTCTTCCTGATTTTGACCGAGTGATTGGCAGCGGCCTGCCTGCGGCAATGGGTCGCTTGCGCCCAGGCGCGCGCATGGCGGTTGCGGTGGGCAGCCGCGGCATTGCGAATCTCTCAGTCATGGTGCGTGCGGTGATTCGAACCCTGCAGGCAGCCGGTGCGCGCCCTTTCATTCTGCCGGCCATGGGCAGCCACGGTGGCGCGTCAGCCGCAGGCCAATCGGCCTTGCTTGCAGACTATGGGATTACGGAGGCCGCCCTGGGGGTTCCGCTGCGCCCTTCGATGGAGGTTCAACCGGTTGGGAGCGTGATTCCGGGTTTCGAGGTCTTGGTAAGCCGCGAGGCGATCACGGCGGACGGTGTGATTCTGATCAATCGGATCAAGCCGCACACCGACTTCGCTGGCGCGATCGGCAGCGGCTTGCTCAAGATGTTGGTGGTTGGCCTGGGGAAACACGCTGGGGCGGCCCAATTCCATGCCGCGGCGGGCCGCCTCGGGTATGAACACGTCTTGCGGGCCTACGCCCATGCGCTCCTGAGCGCGCTCCGCGTCGCCGGCGGCGTGGCGGTGCTTGAAGACCATCGGCATCAGACTGCGCGCGTCGAGGTGCTCCGGCCTTCCGAGATCGAGGCCCAGGAAGCCCGGCTCTGCGGCGAGGCCAAGGCCTTGATGCCGCGCCTGCCATTCAAGGACATCGACCTTCTCATCGTCGATCGGATGGGTAAGAACCTCAGCGGCACGGGCATGGACCCGATGGTCATCGGACGCTCGATTCACGGCTATTCACTCGTCGCGAGCGCGGACGACGCCGGCGTACGCGTCCGGCGTTTGTTCGTTCGGGATTTGACACCCGAAAGCCACGGCAACGCCATCGGAATTGGTTTGGCGGACTTCACCACGACGCGTCTGGTTCAAGCGATGGATCGCGCGGTCACGAGCGTGAACTCGCTCACGGCCCTTTCGCTGCAGGGGGCGAAGGTGCCCCTCCACTTCGACACCGACCGTGAGGTCCTCGCGAATGCCCTGGGAACGCTCGGCCTGTCCGGTCCCCAGGAACCCCGCATCGTGCGCATCCGCGACACCCTTTCGCTCGAAGAACTGCAGATCTCGACCGCGCTTCTGCCCGAGGTCGGCGGGCGGGCTGACCTCGAGGTCATTGGCGAGCCACGGCGTGTCGAGTTCGACGCCGATGGCAACCTCGCTTGCTGAAGACGACCACGCCCGCCCGCGGATTGCCGAGGCGATAGACACCGGACAAGCGATCCATGCCGCCACTCGATCGGGTGACGGCACGAGGAGCTTAGTCTTGCGCGTCTGCCGCATTTGTCTTACGCTCTAGCGATGAGAACTTTGACCGTCCGATTGCCGGAATCCCTCGTCACAGAAATCGAGCGGGAGTCACAAGTCCGCCGGGTCTCGAAATCGGACGTGGTCCGGGGGCGCCTCCAACAATCCGGCTGCGCGCTCAAGGCCGCCGCGAGCATGAAGGATACGATTGGCGACATTCTGGACGGGAGTTGGAGCGCGGAGGTTCCCGCCGGGCCGCCCCGGTTCCGTTCGCCTCACAAGCAAGGACTCGCGGAGGTCATTCGTGCCAAGAAACTGCATCGTTGACAGCGGAGCCCTCGTGGCACTGCTCGACCCGCGTGACGAACACCACGTCTGGGCGCGAGAAACCCTGGCCCGCCAAGCGCTGCCGTGGCTCACGTGCGACGCGGTTTTGTCCGAGGCGTTCTTCCTCTTGCACGCGCCTCATGCGAATGCGCTCGACCAACTTCTGCGCAGGGGACATCTACGGCTTATGCTGAGTCTGGAGGATGATCTGACCCGCGTCCTGGACCTACGCGCGAAGTACGCGGACGTGCCCATGAGCCTGGCCGATGCCTGCCTCGTGCGCATGACCGAGACCGTCCCCGACCCGGTGGTGGTGTCCACCGACGGGGATTTCAACGTCTATCGGCGGCACACCCGGCAGGTCGTGCCCTGCCTCTTACCGTGAAACGCTCAACGGGACTTAGGGTCTGTGCAAAAATGACTTCCGGTATTCACTTTTGCACAGACCCTAAGTGGCGCCGCTCTCGAAACCGGCTCACACGGCCGCAGGGGCGGGGGCGGCCAACCCAGGCGGAAGTTTGGGCGGAACGGGCTTGGGCACTTCCGGCAGGGGCGTTGCTGCCTGAGCCCCGGTGGGCGGTCCCGTCTGAGGCGGCGGGGCGGGCGGGGTGAGGCGGCCGGTCCGAACGATTTCCTCGACTTGCGCGCCTTCGAGCGTTTCGTATTCGAGCAAGGAATTGGCGATCAATTCGAGTTTATCGCGGTTGGCGTAGATAATCTCCCGGGCCTGCTGGTAGCACTCGTTGGTGATCCGTTTGACCTCGGCATCGATGTCGCGGGCGGTCTCCTCGCTATAATCCTTGCCGCGGATCATATCGCGGCCTAGGAAGATGTACTCGTTGTCATCGCCGTACTGGACCATGCCCAGCTTGTCGCTCATGCCGAAGTTGCACACCATGGCGCGGGCCATCTGGGTGGCCTGTTGAATATCCCCCGCCGCACCGGTCGAGAAATCGCCCGAGGTGAGTTCTTCGGCGATCCGGCCGCCCATGGTCACGGTGATCAAATCGAGCATTTCCTTGCGGCCGCGGTTGAGGATGTCCTCTTTGGGCAGGTACATCGTGGCTCCGAGCGCCTGGCCGCGCGGGATGATGGTGACCTTGTGGAGCGGATGGGTGTGTTTGAGCATGACGTTCACGAGCGCATGGCCGGCTTCGTGCCAGGCGGTGAAACGTTTCTGTTCTTCGGTCATCGCCAGGCTTCGCCGCTCGCGTCCCCAACGCACCTTGTCGCGGGCTTCTTCGAGTTCGACCAGCGTGATGGCCTTCCGATTGAAGCGAGCGGCCAACAGGGCGGCCTCGTTCAGCAGATTCGCCAACTCGGCTCCTGAGAATCCTGGCGTGCCGCGCGCAATCACCGAGAGATCCACATCCGGCGCCAACTTCACGTTCTTGGCGTGCACTTTCAGGATGGCCTCACGCCCTCGAACGTCCGGCAGATTCACCGTGATCTGCCGGTCGAAACGGCCGGGCCGCAGGAGCGCCGGATCCAGAACGTCCGGCCGGTTCGTTGCGGCGATGATGATGATCCCGTCGGTCGTGTCGAACCCGTCCATCTCGACCAGCAATGCGTTGAGGGTCTGCTCCCGTTCGTCATTGCCGCCGCCCAGCCCGTGGCCCCGGCTCCGGCCCACCGCGTCGATTTCGTCGATGAACACCAAGCAGGGGGTGTTCTTTCGAGCCTGCTCGAACATGTCACGCACCCGGCTGGCGCCCACCCCCACAAACATCTCGACAAAATCGGAGCCGCTGATGCTGAAGAACGACGCATCCGCTTCGCCCGCAATCGCGCGGGCGAGCAGGGTCTTGCCGGTCCCCGGCGGCCCGACCATGAGAATGCCCTTGGGAATGCGGCCCCCGAGCTTCTGGAATTTCTTCGGGTCTTTGAGGAACTCGACCAACTCGCTGACTTCTTCCTTTGCTTCCTCGATCCCCGCGACCTCTTTAAAGGTGGTGCGATTCTTCTCCTTATTGAGCAGCCGCGCCTTGCTTTTGCCGAAGCTGAGGGCTCCTTTGCCGGCCATCTTGATCTGCCGAATCAGGAAAAAGTAAACCAACGCCGCGATGAGAACAAACGGCAGAATGCCATAAAACAGGTTGACCAACATGGTGTTCGGCTCGGCCACCTTGAACTTGCCGGTCCGGAGCAACTGATCTTCGAGAGCCTCGGAGAGGCGAGTCTCCACCTTGAACGGCACCGGGCCTGCCGCGGTGTTCTCGGGATCCAGGTACTGGCCATTGATCTCGCGCCGCAGCGATTGCGGATTGTAGTAGATGGTCGCCTCCTGAATGCGGTCATTCTCGACCAAGTTGAGAAACTCGAGGTGGTTCAGCACCTTGAAACGGGCTTCGGTGCGATCCTTGAAAAACACCACCAGCGGAATCAGACTCAGGAGCGCCAGCCAAAGCAGCCAGGTCCGCTGTGGCACCCGCGCCTCGGGCCCGCGTTTCTCCTTCTGGCTTCCAGCGTTTCGCGTATCGTCACTCACATCGTTAGTCTCGAAATGCGGTGTAGCCTAGCATTGCCTGGCACCGACTGCAACCGTTCGCACCGCCCTGCCGTGGACCGACTCGGGCGTCGAATCCGGGTCCCGAATCCAGGTCCATTCGAGCCACCTCCGGGTTTGGGGTGTGATTTTGTATCCCTGCGCCATCCGCAGTCCCTCCACCCAGAACAACTCTCCCCCTGCCGTCACAGCAATGACCCTGCGATGTCGGTCGTCCCTGGCGACGCGGGCGTTGACGAACAGGTCCTGAAGTTTGCCGCCTGTCTTCTGTCCGATTGGAGTGAACCGGTCGCCCGGCTGCCAGCACCGCAACCGGATCGGCGAGCCGACCCGGTCGGCGTCGAAACTCTCCTGGCCCGGTCGCTGTGCGACACGCGTTCGTCCCCGCCGGGCTCGAATCCGCCACGCCACGGCGATTCCACCGAAGGCAATTCGCCCTGCGTCTCCGCTCAGGCTAACCGTCCTCTGCTCCCGGCCAAATGCCGTCCGGCGCGGATCGGCGGCGCGCACGCGTCCCTGAGGATCGCGCCAGACCGAGCAGCTTGGGTGCGACCGCACGGCTCGTACCCGGTCGAGTCCGGAGCGCTTCCACCAGAGAAAACGCCGGCTCGATCCCCAACTCGATCAACTCCTGCACCAGAACCCTCCGTTGGAGCCCTGGATGCAGCGTGCCGAAGGCCGCGCGCCGGCGCGCGTTGCGCCACCTCTGCGCCAGCACCGCCACCGCCTCCGCCTCGGCGCCCACCAACTCAGCGGTTCGGACAACGTTGGCGACGATGCCCGGGCCGAACCTGCGGCGTAGTTTCGGGATGACCTCGCGTCGAAGCCAGTTGCGGGTCATGTCCAGGCACGCGTTGGTGGAGTCCTCACGCCAGTGGAGATTCGACTCCTTGGCATACGCGCTCAGGGCCGCACGTGTTTGGCCCAACAGAGGCCGGACCAAGGTGAGGGCAGCGTTGACTGGCGACGGCCCCAGCCACTTCATGCCGGCCAACCCCTCGCCGCCAGCGCCCCGGAAAAGGCGCATCAGGACGGACTCGAACTGATCGTCTGCGTGTTGGCCCAGCGCGATGGTCCTGGCGCCGCATTGTGCCGCCGACTCCGCCAAGAACCGGTGGCGCGCCGCACGCGCCGCCATCTCGAGCGACACGCCTCGGCGACGGACGCGGAGGCTGCGGTCGCCCCACCCGACCGCGCATGGCCAACCCAGGTGGCCCGCCACCGCCCGCACCAGCGCTTCGTCCCGGTCTGCCTCGGCGCCGCGCAGGCCGTGATTCAAATGCGCCACGACCAACGACCACCCGAAGTCCGCCGCCAGCGCGTCCAGCACCCGCAGCAGCACCATGGAATCCAACCCGCCGGACACCGCAACCACCACGCGTTCACCCCGCTCGAGGAGATGGCGGCGCCCGATTTCAGCCCGCACCTCCTCGACGAGAGTGACTCTCTTTTGGGGATCTCCGTCCGATGGGTCAGCTCTTCGCGCCGCGCAGTGGCGCCCCTTGGCGAGGCGCGGGAGAGTGGGGAGGGAAGGCATGGCGCCTGTTGGTGGAATCGGGAATCGCAAATGGCCTGAGGCGCTCCTCGCCAGGTCAGCCATGCAGACAACGGTCAGGAATAGAGGAGGAACAAAGCCAGATTGAGCAGCACAATCGCAACCACCAACCCCCAGAGGAGTCGTTTGGCGGCTTTGCCTGCGTCGGGCGGGTGCATCGGCGCCCCATCCGTTTACGCCTCTTCCACGACCTTCAGTTCGAGGACGCCCGCAAGGTTGGTCACCGCGGACTTGAGATCGCCGTAGCAGGTAACGCGATGCCAGCCCCATTGGTCCCAGGAGCGGAAGAGTTTCTCCATGTCGCCGATCGGTTCGGCGCAGAGCTTGGTTCGACAGGCGCGATCGTCCGGATCGTTGGCCACGGTCCGGGCCTGGTGCAGGACAACCTCTTTGCGCTTCTGATCGAACTCGACTGTGGTGGTCAGGTAACCGAGCGGCAGAATCGCGCGCACCGACGCGCCCTGGCGGTCCTCCGAATGCGTCATGATGGCGAAGGGGTTTTCCTTGCCCTTCGGGCCGAACGGTTTGTTCGATGCCACGCAGTGAGCGTAGATGATCTGCCGTTTGGCAGTGTCGATCACCGGGTCCGAGATGTAGCCGGGCCGGCCACGGCTCAGGATGGTCAGCACGACCATCGTGGCCGCCGATCGCACGTCGCACTCGCAGCCGCCGACCATGCCTTCGTTGAGCAACTGGTGGAAACCGAGGCAGGGATAGGCATGGATGTGCCCACCGTAGAACCCGCCCAGGCAGTCGATCGTAATCGCGTTTGCGATGTACTTCTTGAGCAGCGCCCTCTCGGCGAGGTACATCGCCGCACACTGCTCGAGCGTTTCGCGCGTCACGTCGGAGATCTCCGTTGCCGCCCGCTGCCAGCGATCGGCCACCGCTCGCGCTTCGTCTGGGTCAGCCGTTTTCCAGGCATCGTTCAATTCCGCAAACGCGACGTTGTATACGGGAATGCCCAACACCGGCTCGGCCGGTCCCGATTCCGTGCCGTGCACGGCGAGGATGCGTGACTCCTTCATCTGGCGGAGGCAATCCGGGATCGGCGCGGTTTGGAGGGGATCCGGAATGATTCCGCCGCTGGCGGCGAACGGGGTGCGTCCGCGTCGCACGATGGCCGTCAACTCGCCGAAGCGCTTGGCAGGGAGCCCTTCCTTCATCATGGCGAAGCACTTGACCGCCTCGACCAAGTCGTCCAAACGCGAGGACGACACGAAACCAACGTTCCCGGCCCCCTGGCGCAGGAACGCCGCATTATACACGAGGAAGCCGCCGCTGCCGCCGTACTGGAAATCGGCGTACAGGACCGGTTTGCCCGTGGCGGCAACGTCCTGGATCACACGATTCCAGGCGTTCATCTGGTAGACGATGTAACCGTCCATGGGTGCCGCGGCGTCCTTTGCGAGGATCTCCTTGGTCTGCTCAGGCCCCGTGGCCATGGACGCCAGGAATTCGAATTCGGGGCAACGCTGGGTTAGGGCCGTGTTGATCCCGTCCATCACCGGACGGAAATCGAATCCCTTGTTCGGCCAATCGGCGCCAGGCTGCACCTCAGCGTGCAGCGCATAGAGGATTCGGATCCGCATCTTCGGCGCCTGCGCTTCAGCGCCTCGCAACCATCCGGGGAAGGTCAAAGCCCCGGCGGCAGCGGCACAGCGCGCGCAGCCCGAAAGGAATCGACGCCGACTCACGCCGCAGCCCGAACACGGAAGAAACGATAGGTCGGTCCTCATGATGTGCCCTTCTTATGCCCAACGTTGTTTGCCCATCCTGCCATTCAGATCCGTTGCCTGCTGACCGGCTCGAACGCCCACTGGGCTCCCTTCGAGTCTCGAACGCCCATCCGAACTGGCGGATTCGCCTCGATCCGCGGCCCGAGACAGACGATGACGGTCACGGCCATCGCCGGCAAGGTTTAAGGCGTAAGCCGGCGGAGTCAAGCCAACCGTGCGGGTGGCAGGAGCTTCCCCGATCGAGTCGAGACCTATGAAGCCAGCCCCAGACGCCTGCAACACTGACGACTCGTTCGAATACGGGTTCCGTTTACGTTTACGTTCACGGCGTCGTCACCAGAATGTGACCTCAGAGAACTGGACGTCCCGAGGGCTGACGACCGATCATGGATCGCGTTAAAGCGTCCGATGAAACATTCATTGCTAGGTGGGGGAGTGGCAGTTCTGCTCACGGCCTCGGTTACGGCGCAGGATGCCATGGCACTACGCCCGCGGTTGGTGGTCTGGATCACCATCGATCAGTTGCGGGCCGACATGCTTGCCGAGGGCCTGGAACGATTCGCCGAGGGCGGGTTCCGCAGCCTTGCGCGCCAAGGCGTGTACTACCGGCGGGCGACCTATGATCACGCGGTCACCTTCACGGCGACGGGTCACGCCACACTGTTCACGGGCAAGCATCCGGCCGAACACGGCGTGATCGCCAACGAATGGGCCGACCGTATCCGCGGAGAGGAGGTCGCCTGTGTAGAAGACGCCGCCGAACGCCTGTTGGGAGAGGCGACGCGGCCCCACGCGGGCACCAGCCCCAGGAATCTGTTGGCGCCGACGGTGGGGGATATTCTCGTCCGCGACACCGCGGGCCGCTCACGGGTTTTCTCTGTGTCGTTCAAGGACCGCGGCGCCATCCTGCCTGGGGGACAGTTGGGAAAGGCCTTCTGGTTCTCCACCGCCACGGGACGATTCGTTTCGAGCACCTATTACTACGAGCGACTTCCGACCTGGGTTGAAACGTGGAACCAATCCCGCCCCATCGAACTCTGGCGCGGCGGCACGTGGAACCTGCTATTGGATCGAGCGGCCTACCGGCGGGCGGATCAGGACGATCGTGGGTATGAACGAAACCTCTACGGACTGGGGCGCACCTTTCCCCATGCGTTGCCGGGTGAGGGGAGTACGAACTTGGCGTCCGCGATTGCCTGCACCCCTCTGGGCGACGAACTGACGCTTCAGTTTCTGCTGGCGCTGATCCAACACGAGAGGCTCGGTCAGAACGACAGTCCCGATCTCTTGGCCGTCAGTTTCTCGAGCACCGATATGGTCGGACACATCTACGGGCCAGACAGCCTCGAGGCCGAAGATAACCTGCTGCGGGTTGACCGACTGCTGGCCCGACTCATCGCGGCGCTCCGCCAACAAGTCGGAACCGACCGTCTGCTGCTGGTTCTGAGCTCGGATCATGGCATGGGCCTCATCCCGGAATCGCTCGCCGGTGGTCCGCCCCAGCGATCGGCGGCTTCGCCGCGGAACCCGGCGGAGAACCGGCAGAGGCTTGCCAAGGGAACCGTCCACCTGGAACCCGAAACCCACCCCGCTTGCGTCGGCGGAAGGCATGACGTCGAAGCTCTCGTCGCCCGTGCCCAGGCGGAACTGACGCGCCGTTTTGGACTCCAGGAACCTGTCCTCACCGCCTTCTACACCCCCTGGCTCTACCTCAGGGAGAGCGCCATCATTCGCCAAGGCAAGCAGGTCGCGGACCTGGAGCGGGCTTTGGCCGAGTTCGTGTCAACACTTCCGGGCGTCGATTCAGCCTGGACCCACACGGACCTCGCTGCCGGTCGGCTTCCTCCCGCGCCGATGGGAACCTGGCTGCGCAACGCTTTCCATGCCGGGCGAGCCGGTCATGTCTTGGTCGTGCCCAAGCCGGACTGGTATCTCTACACCGAAAGCCAACAATACGCCGCCACGCATGGGACGCACTACGGCTACGACCGCACGGTGCCGATCCTGGTTTGCGGGCCTGGCCTCAGGCCCGCGGTCGTTGACCGGGACGTTCACCCCGACGCCCTGGCCCAGGCCGTCGCCTCGCGGCTCGGTCTGCGGGAACCCGGCTGCGCCCCGGACCGGTGCTTACATGAAATCGTCGCTCCGTAGTCTGCCTTCCAAACAGCATCACTTGGGGCCGTTGCCGCCACGTTCCCCCATCTGGAAATCCCGGAACTTATCGGCCAGGGCGACATGGGGGCCGTGTACAAGGCGCGGCACCCCAAACTAGTGTGGTGTATCACAATGGGCAAAGGCAATGGGGTCAAATCCCTACTTTTTACACATGATCGACAAAGGCAATGGGGTCAAATCCCTACTTTTTACACATGATCGAAGCGCCGGCGGACGCTCAGCGGGCGTGCTCCCGCCTCCGCTCCCGCAACTTTCGGCTCATGCCTTCCACAAACCGCGCCTTCGCCGCGTCCCGCGGCAACCCCGCCGCGAACCGCCGCACCCCCTGCGCCGCCGCGCCATACCGCAGCCCGCCCGCCGCCCGCACCACGTCCGCCAAGCGCTGCCGGCCGTGCCGCACCGCCACGTAAATCGTCCCGTCCCGTCCCCAGTCGCCCCAGTCCGACATCATCGCCGGCCATTTCTTCCCCCGCAGTTCCTCCGCCGCCGCTACGATCTCGGACCACTCGATCCGCCCCGCCCGTTCGATCTGGCGCATGGCCGGCTGGGCCGCCTCATCTACGCCCGCGGCCTTCAATCCCTTCAGCAACTCCAGGGCGTACTCCTTTCCGCCTAGCACCACCCCGCCGATCAACCCGGCCCAGGGGCTCTCCAGCCGGCCCTGTCGCACCGGCGCTTCGGTGTACTCTCGCAGGGCCTGGCGGCGTTCCGCCCGGCACCGGCCCCCGCAACCCGCCCCGATCGTCCGCGTTTCCAACCACCCGGGCGCCGGCTCGGCCCCCAGATACACCCGCCACGAACTCCATGGATAAGCGTTCAACTCCTGCAATCGCTGGCGAACCAAGTCGGCTCCCGGATCGGCGCCGCCCACGACCCTCGACTGACGCTGCTGCCCCTTGCCCAGTCCCAGCCGCCCCATCCGCACCGGATTCAGATGCACGTAGCGCGCCACCTCCACGACCCCGCGCTCATCCTCCAGCAGGATCGCCTTGTACCGCCCCTGGAACACGTGCCCGCACTGCCGATGCGCCCAGTTGAACCGGCTCGTGTAACTGACGTGCAGCCACCGCATCGCCTCGCTCAGGTTGGGTTCCGGCGTCCGCACCACCAGGTGATAGTGGTTGTCCATCAACACGAACGCGTGCACCTCGAGGCCGAAACGCTCCGGCAACTCCGCCACCAAGCCCAGAAACCGCCGTCGGTCCGCGTCCGTGCGATAGATCGCCTCGCGCCGGTTCCCCCGGCTGGTCACGTGATACCACCCGCCCGCCACCAGAATCCTCAACGGCCGCGCCATGCCTCGGAGCCTCCCCGCAACCGCCTCATTTGTCAATAATATGGATTTGACCCCATTGCCTTTTCCCGGGCTGCGGTTTGAGGATGAGTGGCGAGCCCCGCGATGGCGCTGCCCGTGCTCGGCGGCCCCGGTCCGCGCTACGATAGAGCCGGGGCAGTCTGGCCCGGGACGAACCGCGGGGCGGTCTGGGACACCGACTCTTCGATGACGGTCAACAACACGCTCGCCGCCCGCTTGAGCCAGGTCCGGTAGGCAGTCCGATCGGGGGCGGAACGTTGACCGAGCAATGGTGTCAAGTCGAACCTGCGGGTGGCGATCGCCAGCCCCGCTGTTTCCGCATCCAGCGCGTTCAGGTATTGTTCGACATGATTCTCGACCGGCACGACCAGGAGCGGCTTGCCCAGCCAAGCCGCCTCACTTACCGACTCGAAGTCCGCCGTGCAGGCGACTCCTCGACACTCCGCCATCATCCGCAGAAACTTCGTGCCGTCCAAGCCGTGGAACGTGAGTGTCTGGTCGTAGTTCCAGACCGGCTGGACTTTCGGCTCTTCGCAGAAGCAGTGGACGGCCACTTTGGGGAACTCTGCGTGCCAACGGAGGATGTCCTCGGTGTAGCCTTGATTCAGCACATAGACCAGCAGGAAGCGACCCGGCTGCTCGGGGGTCAGGTCGAACAACTCGCGTCGCAACAATGGTGGTCCGACGATGAGCCGCCGTTCCGGCCTGGAGGCGACGGGGTAGAACGACAACGCCAAGTGCGTGGACCGTGCGCCGGCCAAACCCACATAACGCCGCATGGCCCATTGCTGGAACGTGAAACGAGGCGGGCGGAGAAAGTCCGGATGCTCGAACATGAAATGATGCCCCACCGACACGACGGGAATCGGGTGAGGACGGAGCACATTGTACACGCCCAACAGCGGCTCGAGGAAATTCACGATCAAGTCGGGTTGGCGGCGTCCCATCACCTCGCTCAGGGTTGCCAGGCTTCGACGGTAGCCGCTGATTCCTCCGATGGCCGCCCGGAGGGTGTCGAGGGTTGCCACCCCCCTGCCCCCGCGCAGAGAGAAACGAGGACTCGAGAGCGGAACGAGGCGACCGGCGAAGGCTTGGCGGAAGAACGCCGGGATGGCCCGGCCCGGACTGACACCGATCGTCACCGCCACGATGTCATGGCCGGCACGTTCCAGGATTTGGGCGGAGGCAATCGCTTGCGTCATGTGTCCGCGGCCATCCCCCTGCACGGTGAACATGATCTTCATAGCAAATGCGATCAGGCAAACGCGGGTGTGATCTCCGCGCGCTGGCCCGGCCACGCAGTGAAGTTGTCACCGTGTGACCACTGATCGTCGTTGAGCAGGACTTTGAAGACCAGCGGAGCCTGTGCCGCCTCCGTGCGCCAGTGCCACTCGGACGATGCCACACACTCCATCGGCAGCCCGCGATCCCAAGCCAAGCCCCCGCCTTCGCCCCGGATGAACAGCCGGTTGCCGAAGCCCACATTGATCTTCGAGACAATGCTGGTGACCGGCAGGGTGGAAGCCCCTGGCTCAGAGTCCCCCTGGGCTGGGCCACGGAGCCCCGGATCAGGAATTGGGGACGGTCCGGGATCAAGCGGCGGTGCGGCTTTCGCAGCCTCCGCCGCTCCTTGGGTTTTCGCGCGCTTTGCGGACGGTGATTTGGCCGCCTTCGGCGAAGGCAGCACATTCTGATGGCATGTTGTCTTCATAGGACGTTTCACAGTGGCGATGCGGAGTGGGGCCCCAATCGGACCGCTCCGTAGCACGCACTGTAGTGGCTCTGCCTCATCACTGACAACGGCAGGACGGTGAACATACAGCTACAAACCGATGACGCCCGCGACGGGAGCTTCACCGAATTGTGACATTTCCAGTGTTCCGGAAAGGCGTCTTTTGTGTTGCCCGCCTATCACACATCACTGACATGAAGACGCCCGCGAAAACCGCCGCGAAGAAGGCGGCTCGGGCTCAGGTTCGTCCACTGGCGAAGTGCGTTCGGTGACCATCTCACGGCGTGAAGCCTGGACATCAGTCGCCTCGCCGCACGGGTTCCCCCCGCCAATCGCTCGACGTTCTTGAGGTTGCGCAAGGAGTGCTTGCCGCGGGCGTGATCTGCACTCGGCGAGCGGGAGAAAAGCCGTTCGCCCGGCAGACCATGAGGGCCTGCCGGGCGCGCGCCTTCTCGAAAGCGTTGGCGAGAGCGTTCGAACCGCGTGTTACTGGGCGACGACGCGATAGTAGCGGACGGGAGGTTCGATCGCCCCGCTACCCAAGTTATGGGTGAACTTGTAGGGCTGGCCGCTGCCGGCGATGGTGTTGCCTTGGTTCACCCAAGAGACGGGGCTTCCGCCGAGGGCGGTGGTGAACTGAACTTGGTAAGCTCCGCCGGCCTGCGTGGCGAAGGTGAAGCTGAACACGTGGTTGCCGCCTTCTTCGGTGAAAGTGACACTCTCGAGATGGGGACTGGTCAACTCCGGTGTAGCTTTGAGGTGGCGGTTTTGCCACAAAGCGGTCCAGCCGATCAGCCAGTTGTCCGTCGCGCTGAACGCGCCCTTGAAGGGGGCAGGGGTAAAGAAGCCGTCCGCAGGAATCGGCGCCGCCGTGGTCGGATCGAGTAATGGGCTGCCGGCCGCCGTGCGGGATCCAGCAACTCGCTCTGTGTCTTATCGACGTTGCGGATCAGGGGATCCATGGCGCTCGAACTCCGTACGTTGTTGGCATTAGCGATGCCATCGCCCCCATTGTTGAAGAAGTGGTTGTTTTCGACCGTGCCGTAGTAGTTGGCCACGCTAGACACTTGGTCCGCCCCGCTGAAGTCTCGGAAGACCGAATTGCGGATTTCGCCGTAGTACTCCGAGCGGGTGTTCATCACATCGTTGCCGCCGTCACTCTTGTTGCCAAGCAGTGTCAGGTTGTAGATTTGATGTCGGCCCCTGGGTTCGGAGCCGGGCACGTTGACGTTTATGTCGCCGGAAGGCTGGCCGTTCAGCTCGATGCCTTCATCACCGGCGATCGCCTGCATCCCGAACCAGAACTGATGCTTGCCGCTGTGTCCTTCGTCCATGTCGAAGCACTCGTCGTCACAGAGGGTGGCGACCAGATAGCGGCTGTTGACCGCCCCGCCCCACAATTCGAACCCGTCGTCGCCCTGTTGATAGACCTCCACATATTCCAGGGTTGTGCCCCGCCCCACCGCCCCCAGGGACAAGCCGTTAATCTCTTTGTCGGCGGTCAGGGAAATGCCGCCGTGGCGGATCGAGACGTATGGCAGACACCCCGAGCTGTCCTCGTTGTCGCTACCGCCGAAGCGGTGCAGAGGTTTGCCATTGTTGCCGTTGACATCGGGTAAGCCTTCGTAAATCTGCCACTTGTGCGCCCCAGGCACGCTGGGATCGGTGGTCTGGTTCCCGTTGACCGAGGTCGCATCGGCGCGATTGAGGATGCCTTTGCCCAGGAGGACTACGCCCCCCCAGAGCTTGCGCCCGGCAGCCGTGAGCGGGATGTCGTACGGGTCGTCCAGATCGTCTTCGAGCGAAGTGAACACGATCGGACGGTCCGCTGTGGCGCAGGCGTTGATCTTGCCTCCACGGCAAATAAAGAGGGCGCCGAAGTCCGGGGCATCGCCCGGCACACCCCGGATAACGGTCCCTGGCTCAATGTTGAGCACTGCGCCATCCAATACATAGACGTAGCCGTTCAGGATGTACGTGTTGGCGGCCGTCCAGTTGATCGTGCCCGTAAGCTGTCCTTTGACGGTGATCTCGGCCGCCTGACCGCTGACGGCGAGAAGCAATCCGACGGCACTGATTGCGTTAAGCAGCCAGTGGGTGCGGTGATTCATGGTATTCTCGAGTGTTTTCATAGTGTCCAGGTTCACTGGGATGCAGGTGGTTCGTTTGAGTGCCGTGCATCGACGCTGCAGCCCACAAGGGCTGGAACAAGGAGTTTGTAAACAATCAGCCCCGCCGATGCACGTTACGTTCTGTGACGTTCGCGCTTCAGCCGGATGACAGGGCCTTTTCAGAACGTGTAGGAGAGGGATAGCCCCAACGTGACGCCCCGGCTGTAGGAGGAGAAGCGGTAGGTCGTGTCGGTGTGGCCATCGACGGCATACGATTCGATAATGTCCGGGCTGAGTATGTTCTCGGCGCTGAACTTCAGCTTGAAGCCTTTGCCCAATTTCTGTGAGACCACCACATCGAGCGTCGGGGCGCCTTGTTCATACACATCGAAGGCCTCGGTGATCAGGGAGAGCCGCTCCGCGGCGTAATTAAAGATGACGCTGACCGCCGTGCCCGAGCGTTTGTTTTCGTAGGTGAAGTCGGCATTAATGATGTAGGGCGACTGATCGTAGAGTGGGCGGCTCTCCACGTCCTCGGGGATGTTGTTCTGCTCTTTCGTTTGACGAGAGCCTCCAGGTTGTCCACCTCCGAGTTGATCCACGCGAAATTGATCCCCAGACTGAACGGTTCAAGGAGCGGGTCGATAAACCTGAGGTTCTGACGCGCCTCGAATTCGAGGCCCCAGACCGTGGCCGGTGGACCATTGACGAAGGTCAGGACGTTGCCACCGAGATTGAGCACGCCCGAAGGGTCGACTTCTCCGTTGACGCGCTCGATGGGAGCTTCCACCTCTTTGTAGAAGCCTCCGACGGAAAGCAGTCCTCCTGCGTCGGGAACCATTCCCATCGCAGGTCGTAGTTCTGAATCGGGCTCATGGTGAGGAGCGGGTTACCGGCGACAATGATCCCGGTGAACTGGTCGTAGCTGCGACTATCCGCAAACTCGCGGTAAGTGGGCCGGGCCGAGCGTCTCGGCGTAACTGGCCCGGAGGCTCATTTGGGGACGAAGGGCCACGTCAGATTCACAGCGGGAAGCAGACCGCCTTCGTCGATGAGGCTGCTTCGGGGCTGGGCGCGCGGCTGTGTCGAGAGGATTTCCAGGCGGGTGGTTTCGTAGCGCACACCTCCGGCCAGGCGGAGCGAGCGGATCAAGGGCACCTCCGCCATCTGGTAGAGCGCGTCGATATCCTGCTGGCCATCATAGGGACTGTTGCCGAACGGTGAGCCGAGCACGCGGGACACGTCGTAGTACACGCGCCCCGCGGCATTGGTGACAGCCTGCGGCCGGGGCGCAACGGTGAGGTAGTCGTCGGGAAAAGCGAGCGGATCGTAATAGATGCCGTTCCCGCCTTCGTAGGAGAAGGTCCTTTCTTCGTAACTCCGTTCCGAGCGACTGGTGGCGAGGCCGCCCTTCAACTTCCATTCCAGTTCGCGTCCGTCCTCCAGGGGCAGGGTGAAGTCTAATTTGCCGCTCAGGTTATCATCTTCGAGGTGGCGGAAGTAGCGGGTGGGCGCCTGGGGCTCGGGAACATAGTTCTGGTTGATCTCGAGACGGGGAGGGTTGCTGACGGTCGAATTGGTGTCGAGGGGGGAAGGCGACGAATCGGCGATCAGATTGAAATACCGCAGGTCGGGTTCGTCCTGGTAGGTGTTGGCGAGCGCGGCCAGCCAGTCCACTTGAAGCTTCGGCAGGGTCGGGAGTTCGTGGCGGCCCTTGAGCTGGTACGAGGTAAGATTCCGTTCGGTGAAGTACAGGCTGTTCAGGTGGGTCAGCCGATTAGTCTTGCTAAACTGGTCGTCGCCGCTGGTCAAGATGCGCCCCTCCAGGTGACGCGTTTCATCCTCACCCACCTGGGAATAGAGGAAGTTGAACGCCAACTCGTGGTCCTCCGTAAACTGATAGGCCAGGTTCAACAGTGCGGACCACTGCGCGGTGGTCAGCGACCGGGCGTCTGAGAAATAGCTGTTGGTCCTTTGGATCTCCGGGCGCAGGGTACTCGCGGGGGAGTAGCGCGCGCGGATGCCGTCGTCATAAAAGCGGAAGTCTCGTTCATAGTTGAGACCCATGAAATACCCGAAGGGCCCGCCACCGAGCCTGAGCGTGTTGCCCAACAGCAAGCTGAAGTCGTGGTCCGGTGGTGGCGCTCTGGTCGTCGGTCCCATCTCCGGGCTGCCGAAAGCTCGGGCGTAGGCATCCATCTGCTGGGCGGCCATCCGCTTGCGCCGAATCGCGGGGGGCGTGTTGTTGGTTCGGTGGGCGTTGCTGTAGGTGTGTTTGAGGTCCTGCAAGTCTGCACTGGTGACATTCTCGGCTCCCGGGTAGCGCCCGTGTGCCATCATCCATGCCGAAGGCGTCCAGGCTCCCGCCGGGATAGCTTAGATAGTCCTCGTTGCCGGTCGATTGCGTGTTAAAGCCGAGACCGACACTCGAGGCGAGCAGGAACTTCTCCGGAAAGGCCTTCG
>CAWJWM010000037.1:0-106942 GCA_963846445.1 uncultured Verrucomicrobiae bacterium
TGCCCGTCTGCAAGCAGAGCGTCGGCACCCCCAGCAAAACGGCGGCGTCGACCATCTTCCGCACGTGCCGCTCGAACTTCTCGCTGCCGCCCGGTTGGCAGGCGTCGCCAAAACTGGCTAAACCGCTGATCTCGAGCTGGCGCTCCGCCAGCATCTGTCGGACTTGCTCGGCTTTCGCCTCGTCAAATGCCTCGGGATCGAGGTGCCTGCTTCCCGGGTCGGCGACCACTTCGAGGCTGCCGATGTTCGCCCTCTTCGCGAAATCGAGCACGTCGACCAACGGTTTGTCGCCAAACGGTGCTGTCAACATTCCGATGCGGATGCCTTGCTCCTTGGGGAGTGCCTTCGGCTGCGTCTCGGCGGTTGGGCTTTCCGCGGCTGCGGCGGCAAGCGTCGGGCTGGCGGCCTCGCCCAGCGCGGCTCCGAGTGCCCCGGCGGTCGAACCCAAAAATCCTCTGCGAGTGACGGTTTGCATGGTCGGTTGAGTGAAACGTGCTCCTGGTTGCGATCTGAGATTGTTAGCGAGGCTTCGCCTCAGACCGGTGAGGCGTGTGAGCGGCTCGTGGCCGCTGGGTGTCCACCACGATCACCGGCAGTTGACGCCTCGCTAACCCGGAAATCTCACCAGTGGAGCGATCGCGGCATTCCGGACGGTCCGCGGGTGAGATTTCCGGGTCTGTGAAACCCGCGCCCAGCAAGGAGAATCGGCTGATCGGTTTATCAAAGCCGGGATACGCCCCAGCCGCTTGGGCGACCCGGGCACGCCGACACAGTGTGGTCGAGATTGGGTCCAATTGTTTGGGGCGCGGGTTTCTGAGAGCCCGCATTTCAGGTGAACTGTGACGGTGACCGGTCACATGACATCAAAAGTTGGTGAGAAATGCGGGCTAAGTGGCGCCGCTGCGCGGCGCAAAAACTTGACTCATTTACTACAGATTTCAAACGAGGAGTCACTCTACTTCGCCTCACGCGGCGCCCAGCACCGGTCAGAGAAGGCGGTCGTCTGCCCCTGAAGCGCGCCGACTTCGCCGCGGCCGAGGCGTCCCCCGAAGCGTGTTGGATCATGAACCGGCCTTCGTCGAAGCAGAGTTCATCGTGCTGCGGAAACACCTCGCGCAGCAGGAAGTCGGTGTATCGCACCAGGCGGTACGGGCCGTAAGCGCGTTGGATGGCGCCGCCCGGACACTCGACAGCCACCGAACGCAGGTCGCGAATCGCGGCGATCAGATCGGGCAGGTCCGGCGAAGGCGCAAAGCAGACGGTAAAGAACCGCCCGAAGGCATCGCTGCGTTCGACGCCGTGCGTGTCGCTGATGCCGCAGACAGCGACGCGCCGGCCCTTGGCGCGTTCTTCGGCGTAGCGCGCCACCTGCAGCGCGTTGATGTCGTTGGCCATCATGGACTCTCTACTGTCGCCGCTGATCAATTCGAGCGCGTCGAAGACCTGCGTTTCGAAGAGATGATCCAGCAGCGATTCGTCCACGTTATTGCGGTTCCCGGTGACCCAATAGGGATGGCAGAGCATGGCCAGGCCTTGGCGTTCGCGGATGCGCTCCGCAACCCACTTGCAGGCGGCATACTGGAACCGGTTCACCCCCGCCGGGGTTGCCGCCAGGGACTCCATCAGCGCCGCCACCTCTTTGCGATAAGCCGATTCATCGGCGCGATACAGTTCGGTGATCCCCGCATTCGCGCCGAAGCTGACGATGTGCACAGGGTTGTCGGGCGAATGGACTTCTTCCCCGGATAGATGCGCAAGTCGGCAGCCACACCCGCAAACGCTTCTTTGGCCCTGATGGATGAGGCGTAATACCGATGGTCCGTCAGCGCCATGAAATCCAGGCCGCCACGGCGGCAGGCGCCCGCAACGTAGGCCGGCGACTCGACTCCGTCCGAGTAATGGCTGTGCATGTGAAAATCACCCTTGAACGGACGCAACCCATACAAGTCCTCCGCCAGCGAGTAGACGCGGAACTGGCCAATGGTCCGTTTCCTGCCGCCGCAGGTCGATTCGAGGACGAAGACGTGCTCCTGTTCCCCCTCGAAGAACACCGCGAGCCGGAGCCGTCCGCTTTCGGGCACCACTGCGATCTTCTTGCCGGGAGCCCAACCGCCCCGCTGCGGCAGCGAGATCATCGGCGTATAGGTGAACTCGTAAGTGCAGTCCTTCTGAAACTGAACGTGCTCGTGCAGCGGGACGATCTCCACCGCCGATTCCCGATCCGCCGGCACGAGGCGCGGTTGCACGTCGAAGAACCTGTTCTCCTGGCGCACTTGCGCCCCGCTGGGCAGTTGCGGACAGAACAGCGCGGACGCCGCCACCGTGAGTGGAATCGCCAGAACCAGTGTCGCACCGAGGGTCACAGACAGTTGCATTGTCGGGTTCATACTCCGAACTGGCCAGGCGCAGCAATTCTGATTTTGGCGTGCAGGTAGGGCGACCACTCCGTGGGCGCCACACCGCAGTATGAACTTGGCGGCGGTCAGGGGACTGACCGCCCTGCCTGCCGTCGTCGTGGGAAGCGGCCTGTTCCTTGCGAAACCGCTCAGCGAACATGAATCCAAAGCGGCGGTAAACCGCCGCACTCCAGACGCTTCGCGACCTTGACGCCCGTGCTCGAAAGCGCGCAGTCCTGCACTGCGGGAGAATGCGTGCGCTTCCGTGCCACGTTTTATACCGAGGCTCACGGAAACGGCAATGTGAGAACTTCTGGCCCGGCCGCGGGCCGTCGTGACGGTGTAGCTCCAACCAGGCTCGCGAGCATAAAAAACAGGCACAGGTGGCGCCTGTGCCTGCGCTGAATCAGAATCTTTTCGCTCCTGCGTCGCGAAAAGAGGAGGCCCCGCTGCGCGGGGCCTCTGGCGGGGACGACACCATGTTATCGTCCCCGGCCCGATGAGACAGAGTGCGTGTTTTCGCTATTTGGCTCGGAACCGTCGGCAGCCCGCAAACGCGACCAGGCCCAGCCCGACCACGAGCGCATACTGGCTCGGTTCAGGCGTGATCACGAAAGCGAGGTCCAGGGATCTGAATGTACCATCTTGACCTGCTATCGGATCACGGAGTTCCTGCCAGACGATGGTGCCAGGCCCCGACCAGACAGCATCGTCGCCGAAGTGGTCAGATCTGGACGTCTTCCAGCCGAACAGAGGAGAATTCGGGCCAAGAGTCACTGAGATGGCTAGCCAATAGATCTTGCCCTGCTCCTGAACAAACAGCGTCGGGTCCCGTGGGTCGAAAAATATGTTGTATTGGAAATAGGGCACGTGGTCGTTCTGGATGACCAGCGGAATCGACGGGTCAAACCAACCCTGCAATCCCGGCGGGTCGATTGGCGCGGCGATGACCGGTGTCACCGTCCGCTCCCAAAGCCACTGGCCCGGCATGCTGTACGCGGAGCCTTCGCCATCTGGGTCAGGAATATCGCTGAAGATGGTCAAATTGATGCTTTGGATCACGCCGGGCTGCCCGCCTTGCCATGAACCCCAGAAGTGGATGTCGGTCACAGGTCCGCTTGCCGAGCATCGCCAATCATCCGCCAGAGTCATTGGAAACGTGACATTCACATCCCACCCAACCGGATCTGGCAACTGCGGGTAGTGCATCTTGTGCCCATCACTCGGGTCCCAATCGGCCATCGCGGGCAAGGCGAGACCGAGGGCGGCGATCGCCGCCAGAATGGATTTCCAACTCATATTATTCCTTCCGTTCTTCAGTCCGGCACAGGGTCGTCGAGGCGGGTCCATACCGCCGAAAGGCGGCGGCCGAAGCCAAGGCTGAGCTGGTGATCGCCTCCCTTGAATCACCAGCCCATAAATCCGTCAAGTAAAATATATTGGCATGTTGACGCGAACGTCACCGCAGTCATCGCGTGCCGCACCGAGAAGAACGATCCCGATGTGCCCTGCATTGCGAGGAGCCGGGTCGGAGGTGTCGCGTCTTGCGGTGCGCCCTCATCCCCTGCCCTCTCCCGTCCGACGGGCGAGGGCGACAACACGGCGCCGTCTGGAACCTGCGGATGCCACTCTACCAGCCGGCGCCGGCGCTTTTCCCTCTCCCATCGGATGGGAGAGGGTGAGGGTGAGGGTGACCAGTCAGGCTGAACGATCCGGTTCACGACGGGATGGCGGCAACGCTTGGTTGTCCGGATGTGGCACTCGCTCCTGAAGAATCCGCCACAAGTTCTCAATCAAATCTCGCCGCTCTTCGGATTTCACGAGTTGATGATTCCACACTCGCTTCACCTCGATGCCCCGCGACGCAAGAGCCGCGTCCCGCTTGGAGTCGTACCGTTGCCGGTCCGGATGTCCATGCCCGAATCCATCCAGTTCAACCGCCAACCGAGCCTCGATGCAGTAGAAATCCAGGAAATACGGAGCTTCTGGATACTGCCGACGGAACTTGTAGCCGGCCAACCGGCGAGAGCGCAGCAGGCGCCATAGCCGACGCTCTGCCCAGGTGCAATGTCGGCGCGACTCGCGGGCTCGGTCGATGTCCTGCATTGCATCCACCTGTAGGCCGTGAACTGGGGCCTCGCAAGTGGTGGAGGGACCCTCACCCACCAGCCACAACGCCGTCGTCTGGAAGTTGCGCGCACGACTCTGCCGACCGCCTCGCACCTCCCTCGGGCACGCGGTCGCTAAAGTGACTCCCTCGATGAAATCTGTAGTAATTGAATGAAGTTCTTGCGCCGCGCAGCGGCGCCCCTTAGCCCGCATTTCTCACCAACTTTCGATGTCCTCTGACCGGTCACCGTCCCATTGCACCTGACATGCGGGCTGTCAGAAACCCGCGCCCCAAACAGATGGACCCAATCTCGACCACACTGTGTCCGCGTGCCCGGGTCGCCCAAGCGGCTGGGGCGCGGCCCGGCGTTGATGAACCGATGAGCCAGTTCTGCTTGCTGGGCGCGGGTTTCACAGACCCGGAAATCTCACCCGCGGACCGTCCGGAATGCCGCGATCGCCCCACTGGTGAGATTTCCGGGTTAGCGAGGCGTCGGACGCCGGTGATCGTGCTGTACACCCAGCGGCCACGAGCCGCTCACACGCCTGGCCGGTGTGATGCGAAGCCTCGCTAATCCCTCTTTGCCGCTTAGGTCTGTGCAAAAATGAATTCGGGTTTTGCTGGAGGGGATTTGGCTCGCTGGCGAGGCGCGACGAGGGAGCATACCCGCAGCGGTCTGTGACCGAGGAGCAACGAAGCCAGCGAGCCAAAGCCCCCCAGCCCTGCGGGGCGGGGCGGCACCGGGCCATCTGCTTCGTTCCTCGGTCGGTCGAGTATCGCTGCGGATACACTCCCTCCCTCGGGCCTCGCATCTGGCCCGGTGGCGCTCCCGCCAAAATCGGAAGTCATTTTCGCACAGACCCTTATCGCGCCCCGGGCAGGCTGGCCCGGGCGGACTCCAGCCATTGGACTTGGCTGGGGAAGAGCAGATTGGTGCGGATGAGTTGCAGGTGCCGCTGAGCCTGTTCGAAATGGCCCAAGGCCGCGGCGACTTCGAGGCCTGTGAGGTGAAATAGAGACGACTCGGTTTCGCCGAGTTCGCGCGACTCGATTTGTTCGAGGAAGGATTCGGCTTCGGGATAACGTCGATTTTGAGCCAGGGCCGCGGCGCGGGCGACCTTGACAGACGGCGAAGCAGGGAATGCGCCCAGAAGGCGCAACGACAGCTCTGTGGCCTCATCGGGACGTTCGCGGTTGATGAGCAGCGCTGCCAGGTATTTTGTCGCAGTCGTCGAGTCGGTCGGGGCGAGGGAGCGGGCCTGGGTGGCCGCATGCATCAAATGAGAGGCATCGCGCCGCAGCGCCTGGGCGATCTCATACCTGAGCTGCCAGTAGGCGGGATGAGCAGCCAAGGAGTTCTCAATGGGCTCGAGGACTGCCCAGGCAAGGTCGGGCATGCCCAGTTTGACAAGGTCGGTGGCAACGGTGAGCGCGATCGGGCCGTCGACGAACTCTCGTGCGACCGCCTCCTGAAGGGCGGCCTGCGATTCCTCGTATCGTTCGAGGCCGCGCAATGCACGGCCTTCGAGGAAATGGGACAGAGCCTCGTACTCCTGGCCCAGGCGCCCTGCCGTACGGAGTTGGACGGCCATGTGCAGCAGTTCGTCCCAGAGTTTTCTTTCGATGAGGTAACTGCCATACGTGACCCACATGTCCCGCGTCCAGGCGGAGTCGGAGCCCCCAAATTGCGGAACGTAATGTTTCAGGCAGACGAGGGCCTCGTCGACCATGCCCAACGCAGCGAGGCCATCGGCCATTTGAACCACTTCGCCGGGCGTCTGGAGAGGGTAGGCATACTCGGCGGCGAGTTTCCGGGCCTCGCTGCCTCGCCCGACAGCGTGCAAGAGACGCCAATAGGCGATGCGATCTTCCAGACGGGCGGCTCCAACCTGGTCGAGCAGATCGAGGGCGTCGGCGTAGCCCTGTGCGTCCAGCGCGCGCCGGCAGATCGCGAGCCGGAGCCGGGCGACCAACCGCGCTTGGCGGGGATCCTGGGCTGCTGATGCGAGGCGTTCCCGGCCTTCTGCAGCGCGGTCAGGCGGCCCCCAGCCGGCCAGGAACGCGGCGTGGTGCAACACCAGATCGGGGTCGGCCGAAAGGCGGGTGGCGGATCGCTCGTAGCGCGCGCCAAAGTCCTCCATGCGCCCGAGGCGAAAGAGGGTCTTCAGATAGGCCGCTTCCTCCTCAACCGAAAGCCGGTCCGATCGAGGCTCGAGCAGCGCAAGCGCCTGCGGGAACAACTCGAACCGGGCATAGACCTGGGCCGCCAGCGCGGCGTCGATAGCATTGGTCCGGGACAGTCGCAACACCCAATCGGCGCGTGTGATCGCCTGCGCCGCCGCCTCGCGTCCCGGTTCCCGAATCGCCAACGCATGTCGCAACGCAGCCCGGTTGATCTCGAGATTCGAGGGATGATTGGCGAGTGCAGCCTGCCAGGCTCGGGCGGCATCGCTGTCTTTGCCTTCGCCAGCCAACCGCTGCGCCGACCGCGCCAGGATTCGGGCCTGGACCAGATCGATGAGGCTGATCCTGACCACGGGGGTGAAGCCGGCAGGCGAGACCGTCCACCAACGCGGCCAGGCAACCGCGGCAGCAATGGCCACCACGATGGGAAGCATCACGACGACGCGGAGTGCCGGGCTCAAAAAGAGCATCATCAGGAACGGATGGTCCACGAAGCGTCCGATGCGCTCCTGACGTTCCATCTCGCGGCGCACCGCTTCGTCCTGCTCCTGGCGCAGCGCCTCGTCTGGCTCCCGGTCCTCTGGCCGATCCTGGGTCATCGCCGCGAACGATACACAACCGAGTCACCGAGGCTAAACGAAAATCGTCTCGCTCCTGCGTCGCGAAAAACTTCGGATCGCGTTTCTCATCGCTCCAGTGCATGCGAGGTGCGGGCCGTGGGATCCGCTGCCTCTTTGCCGTGAGACTCGGCGCGGATTTCCGCTGGCGCCAGGGCCCGACGCCAAATCTTGACGTCGTCGATGCGTCCGATGGTCTGGAACATGGCAGCATCTTCGGAGTAAATCCCAATCCGCAGTCCGCCCAGCCACGGGGTCGGGTCGACCGGGCCGAGGTCTTTCTGGCCGGCTTCAACGCCATCGACGAACAATCGACTGGTCATGCCGTCATAGGTGGCGGCGATGTGATGCCACTCGCCAAGAGGCAGTTTCCCTGCATCGAGGATCTTCTGGACAGGCAGATAGAAACGGATCTGCCCGCCGATGAGCTGGATCCACCACCCGGGGCCCTGCCAGTGGCCGAAAGAAATCAGGACGGGGATGCCTTCGATGCGGTCGACGTTCACGCGCATCGTCACGGTCAGGGGCGCGCCAGCCTGCAAGAGTTCCTCACGCGGATATGCGATCCAGCCGCCGTTTCGGGTGTCGAGGCCGTTCTCGGCCAGGGCCGCTCTGCCGGCGAGCGTGCCCTGCTGGCCCGTGGCAGCCTTGGGACTGTCGAAATCGGCGCGGAAGACCGGGTCGTGCGGCACCGGAAGCGCCGCCGCCTCGACCGGGTCGGAAGGCAGCCCGTGGCGCCCGGCGCGATCGATTGCGCGGACCACGTAGCGTCGAGGCGCCACGCCTTCGGTGGTCACCGTGCACTCGGGCCGAAGAAGGGGCGCTTGGTCGCCCACCCGCTTCTCGACACCGCCATCGACGACAAAGACCGAGTAGCCCCGAATCGGGTGGCTCGCCCGGTCCCACCGCAAGCTCACGCGCCCCAGACCGCCCACGGCCTTGACGTTGAGCGGGGCGGGAGGAAGAGGGGCATCCTCGATATGCAGCATGGCGCTGCGCGCCGGTGCGCTGCAGATGCCGGTCTCATCGAGGGCAATGACGGCGTACTGGTACGATTTGCCTGGCCCCGGTGCGAGGTCGTCGAACACCGTCCAGGGCCAGGACCCGAGGCGCGTCAGCGCGCTGGGTGCGAACCCGGCGGTCTCCGACCGGTGAATCTCGAAGCCCGCGGACGCCTCGCCCGTCCAACTCAGCCGGACGTGGAACGGCTCGATCACCTGGGCGTCGACAGCCTGCGGGGACGCTGGAGGCGGCGCTGGGATGAAGGTCTTGCCCGTCCCGTGAAAGACGTTGCCCCGCGCGTCTTTGGCCTGCCAGGAAGCGACGGAAAGCGCCGGCCCGGTACCGGAACACGGAGATCGAACCGAGATGATAAGCACACACACCGACCTGCTTCCCATCCGGCAGAGCGACCTGCCATTCGCACGGTTCGAACTCCACGGACGGGATCACGACGCTGCGGAGGGTTGCCGCTTGGCCCTCCGGGCGTTCCGCGCGCCAGGAGGCCAGGGCCCAATCCTGGTGGAGAAACGGGCCGTACCCCGCTGGACTCTGGAACGGCAGGGCGCTCGCCGAGTACACCAGTTCGGGGAAACCGAGCGGCGCGACGGTCGTTTCTCCGCGGTCGTCCACGGCCACAACATGGTATTCGAGCCCGCGGGCTTCGACCGATTTCGCTGGGAGTTCAGCCTCGAACAGGTGCCGCCCTGCCGGTTTCATGGGCTCGGTTACCCAAGATCCGCCAGGGGCTCGGAACTTGAGCAGCACCTCGCCGAGTGGGCGGTCGCCGAAAGCGACGGCACGGACGGTGAAGGGCGCTCCTTGCGGCAAGGCGCTGGGCGGCAGCTTGACGACCAACACCGGACGATCGGATTTCAGCGAGGGACCGGGCAGCGGACGGCTTTCGCCCAGGGCAGCCTGCGCGCGTTCCCAGAGACCGAGAAAAGCGGCATAGGCCTTAACGTTGATCGTGGCCAGATTGCCGTAGTCGCCCTGGCTGGTCAGGCGTGCCGCGTAATGTTCCATGGCGGCGCCCAGCGGACTGACAGCCAGGGCGTCGAGGGCTGTCGCGCGCCCCGCGCTCCGCTTCATCGGCCTTTCCCGCTTGCCTGGCGGTTTCGGCGGCCTGCACCAGACGACGCGATCCGACCGTCGTCCGCCAACTCGATGGCAGCCCGGTCGAATCGCAGCGCGAAGGCGACGCTGGCGCGCAGGTATCGCAGTCGTTCGGCGTGGCGCGCTCCGGGTCCTCGGGCGCAATCAGCCGCGAGACGAGCGAGGGTGGCATCGATTTCCTCGAGCGCCTGGAAGTTTTCCTCGCGCGGACGGCGGTCGTCGGAGAACCATTGGAACCCGCCGCATTCGACTTGGCCGGACGCCCCGGTCCAGCGCGGCCCGAGGGCCTCGAGACGAACGAGCACCGACGCCATCTCCGGTCCGTGTTTCTGCCCGAAGCATTTGCGCGCGAAGTCGGCGTAGAAGTCCTCGTAGGTCAGGGCCGGGTTCCAGGCATACTGGGCCGCGTAAGCCGCCACCTCCTCGACCCCGCGAGTCTGCCAGTGAATCGCGAGCAATCCCTGGCAACCCTTGGCTCGCGCATCCCGGACCAGTGCGGTAAAGGGCTTCACATTCGCCTGGGCGAACCACTGGTCGCGCCGCGAGCCGCCCCCATCCGACTCGAACCACGGGATTGGCCATTTCTCCCGTTCGTGGGAGAGCTTGCCGTAGGCCGCGCTGAGATGGGGTTGAGCGGTGGGATCGATGTTGTCCAGAGCGGCAAACACGATGTCCTTCGGCAGCACGCGATCCAGGCCCACATAGAAGTCGCTGAACCGCATCCAGGCATCGCCGCCCCAGCCGCTGACGATGATTTTGAGGCCGGGCTGAAGCCGCTTCGCCACGCCGTAGGCGAACTCGACCCAGGCCGCCACCCGCGCCGCCTCGCCGATTCGCTCATCGGTGGTCAGGTACTCGAACGCGGGCCGCAGTCTCTGCACAATCGGGTCCAGGGGCGAATCCGCCGGTGCCGCCGCCGAACCGCCGCCAAGCCCCTCGGATTGCCAGAACCAGACGTGATCGATCATGGGATACGTGGCGAGCAGGTTGCGAATCCTGGCCTCGGTCTGACGGCGGTTCTCCGCAACGGTCGGGTCCCCTGTCAACTCGAACCCAACGCACACGTGCAGTCCGCGCCGCCGGGCGTATTCGAGCCCCTGGGCGAGCCCCGCCTGCGCGCGAAGGATCGCCTCGTCGGCACGCGAGCGCCGCGGAATCACAGACGCGCCCGGAGTGCTTGTCGGCGGGTCGGCGGCCAGCACCGCCGATCGCGACCCAAATGCTCCATACGGAAAGTAACGTCCCGTGCCGAATCCGAAGGCCTCGGTCCCCAGACCGCGCACGGCGCCCCAACCGTAGTCCAGCGACGTCGCCGCCGGCGCTCCCAGACGCCAGGCCCCTTCCCAGGGGTAGGCGGCAAAGGGCTCGGAATCGTACGAATGAAAACCGACGAAGTTGTTCCCCATCTTCGCCATTTGATCGAAGAACACCTGGAAGTCTTCGAGATCCCACGTCGTGGGCGAGTTGAGAAAGTTGTACCACGGAAGCGAGCCGCGCATGCGAAAGACCGGCTCCCGCGTTTCGGCCAGGTCGCCGGGCACGAGCAGCGACGCACGCACCTCGGGCAGCGCGTCGCCACCGAGGTAGAACCCGACCCCCAGCCGCTCCAGCAGCGCGTAGGCGCCACGCTGGGCGCCAACCGGCGTCGCGCCTCCCACCAGAAGCTGCGACGGGTCGCCCGCGACGACACGCAAGACGTATCCTTCCTCCCCGAGCGCATCGGGAAAAGACGCCCTCAGCGCGGAAAGCGAACTCGACGTGCCGACCACCACCTCGACTGCTCCAGCCTGCGCAGGGCCCGCCTCGGTCCCGCCCAGCGGTTGAACCTCGGATTCGGTTCCGGTCATGAGGCGGAAATACCTGGCGAGTTCCCGCGCCGCGAATCGCTCGAGGGCGTCGGCGTCCTGCGCATGGCGGATGCGGGCACCGGCCAGGTCGAGGGCAACGCCGGATTCCGCCGCCGACAAACCGCCGTGGAGAACGAGGCCGACAATGAGCGGGAGAATAGCCTTGTGCATCACGGCCCAAGCGTACGCAGCCCGCCGCGATCGCACAACACCGGACCGAGGACTCCGCAGGGGCGGAGAGGCGCTCAGCCCTATCAGGTTCATGGGCGCAATGCGCGCTTGAAAACCGGGGAGGTCTCGTTCTGAGGAACGCCCGGCGCGGAAACCGGCTGAAGCCGGGACACCAAACCGCGCCGGGGGGCTCGGAGCGGTGTTCGGTGTACCGCCTTCAGGCGGCTCGTGGCCAAAATGGGAACCGCTGCGACCCTGCACGCGATGGTTGCGTGGTCGGGATCATTGTGCGATGAATCGGGGCGTTCTCCATCGCTCTCGAAGCGCGCATGGCAGATTCTGACATCCAACCGTCATGAAAGCCTTTGAGTCATCTCTCCGATGCAGGCCGCCCGCCGGGGTGCCCAGACCGAGCGGCTTCACACTCATCGAACTGCTGGTGGTCGTCGCGATTATCGCGATCTTGGCGGGCATGCTGTTGCCTGCCTTGAGCCGGGCTAAGGCCAAGGCGAACCAGACCTTCTGTCTGAACAGCCAGAAACAGATCGGTCTGGCCGTGAACATGTACGTGGCCGACTACGCGGATCGCATCCCGCTCTGCCGGAACTGGGGGAAGGCCTGGAAAGGCGACCACGACCTGCGCTCGGACGACATGTGGATGCCCGAATTGCTGCAGCCCTATGTCGGCACCAACACCGTGAAACCGAAGAGCGCCAAGGCGCAGCGACCAGCGATTGGTCAGCGGCATCTATGCCTGCCCGGCGGGCCTGAAGGTGCGGCTGCCGGCCAACGAACCGGGATCGGCCTTCACGCAGGGGTTCTTCTTCGACAACGACGGCGTGACCTACGTGTGGAATCACATTTACCTCAAGAAAGACCGCAGCGCCTACGAAGTCAGCAAGCCCGTCAGCGGACGCCCGGCAAACGACATCGCCAACCCGAGTCGAGCCTGCCTGGTGTGGGAGATTCCCTATTGGAACTATAAGTCCATGCCGCACAACCGGGGAATCAACATCGTGTGCGCCGACGGCCACGCCGAGCGAACTCAGGGCAGCGCCGCCGAGTACGACTGGTGGGCCTACCACAGTCGGGACGGATGGGAGCCGGACTAAAATCCTCGCCAGCCGGCCATCGGGGGTCCATTTTGGACGGAGTCCGATGTCGTTTGTCTCGGTCGCGTTTTTAGTCTTTCTACCGGTGGTCTTCGCCTTGCATTGGGCTGGGCGGAGCCGGGTGTGGCAAAACGCGATTCTCGTGGGAGCCAGCTATCTGTTCTACGGTTGGTGGGATTGGCGCTTCTGCTTCTTGCTGTTGGCCGTGTCGCTTGTCGATTACGTCGCCGGCGCCGCTCTCGATCGACACCGGGGCCATTGGCGCCGGCGCCTGATTCTCATCGCTGCCCTCAGCACGCATTTGGCGGTGTTGGGCTTCTTCAAGTACTTCGATTTCTTCGTGGATAGCCTGGCTCTGGCCCTGTCGCTCGCGGGATGGGACATCCCGACCAGCAGGTTTGCGGTCATTCTGCCGGTCGGCATCAGTTTCTACACGTTCCAGACGATGAGCTACACGCTGGACATCTATCGGGGCCACTACCACCGGCGGCGCAGCCTGCTCGATTACCTGGCGTTCGTCTCGTTTTTTCCCCAACTGGTGGCCGGCCCCATCGAGCGGGCGTGCCAGCTCTTGCCCCAGTACGGCGAGACCCGGACCTTCGACCCGGCGGAGGCGAGGGAAGGATGCCGGTTCATCCTCTGGGGTTTTGCGAAGAAGATGCTGCTGGCGGACAACCTGGCGCTTCTGGTGGACCAGGCCTATGCCGTGCCGGCGGCAGCCAGCAGCGCCGTGTTGGCCCTGGCCACATTGGCATTCGCCTTCCAAATCTACTGCGATTTCTCGGCGTACTCGGACATTGCGGTGGGGAGCGCGCGGCTGTTCGGGATCCGGCTTTCGCGGAACTTCGCTTATCCGTACTTCGCCCAGACTCTGTCCGAGTTTTGGCGGCGCTGGCACATCTCGCTCTCCACGTGGTTCCGCGACTATGTGTTCATCCCGCTGGGGGGCAGCCGGACAACGCCGGCTCGAACCGCCTGGAATCTCCTTTTCACAGCCTTGATCAGCGGGCTCTGGCACGGGGCGGCGTGGCACTTCGTCGGCTGGGGCGCGGTCCACGGGCTCTGTCTGGGAGCCAGCCGTTTCCTTTCGCGGTGGCGCATTCGTGCCTCGAACGCGGTGCAGGCAGCGGAGCCTGCACGCACGGAACGTGCGAGGCCCGAGCGGGGACCGTCGAGCGCTTTGGCCGTTCCGGGCGGTGCCGGGATTCTCCCGTCGTGGGGCGTGCTGCTGCGGATGGGGCGGACGTTTGGGCTGGTGTGTGTGGCGTGGGTGCTGTTCCGGGCACAGTCCTTGGAAGACGCGTGCAGCATCTACGGGAGCCTCCTGAGCGGCCTCACCACGGCGGCCTTCTACGCGGAGCTGGGAGCGTTGGCGGTCCAACACGCGGGGGCTGCTGCTGGCCTTGAGCGGTTTTGTGGCGATCGAATGGCTGAACCGGCGGCATTGGAACACGTTGGCCGTAGGACAATGGCCCCTGCCGCTTCGCTGGGCGATCTACACCGGGCTGCTGTGGTTGTGCCTCTGTTTTGGCACGGAGCAAACCGAGGAGTTCATCTACTTCCGATTCTGACGCATGCGTGGCTTTTGCTTTCGAGTAACCGGGTTTGTGCTGCTGCAAATACTGCTCTTTGCAGTTCTGGTGTGGAATCCAGAGTACCCGAACGAAAACGGCTTCCTGGCGGCGACCATCGACAAGCACCGCCGCCTCGAACGTACGCCCTCGCCCCGCGTGCTGCTGGTCGGCGGTTCCAATGTCGCCTTTGGCCTTCAGTCCCCGCTCCTCGAACAGGAATTGGGTCTGCCGGTTGTGAACATGGGGTTCGTGGCGGGGCTGGGTCCGGGTTTTCTTCTGAACGAAGTGGCGGAGGCCGTTGGCACCGGTGACATTGTCGTCTTGAGCTTCGAAGACAGCATGCTGGGGGCCACCGACTATCTGTTACATCAGCGTCAGCTTCTCGAGTATCGCCCGGCCAGTTGGTGGTTTTGCCCGCGGGCCAGGCGGATCGAGCTTCTGCTCGACCACGGAGTTGCGTTGGCGGGAAGCATCGTACGCCGGTCGCTGGGTCTCCCAAGGCGGGAAGTCCGAGAACCGCCGGCGTTTCCCTACCGACGCGACGGTTTTAACGAGTGGGGAGACTACGTGCTCCACCACCAGCACGCCTTTCGCCTCGACCAAGTGCCGAGCGACAGCCCGCTCCTGACCCCACGGCATGTGCCGACGTTCTCGCCGCGGCTGCGCCAACGACTGGAGGATTTCATTCGGCTGTGCCACGACCGAGGAGCGCGGCTCTGTTACACGTTCGCGCCGCGCCCCAGGGCGCATTGGGAGGCGCAACGCGCGGCGATCGAAATCGTTGCGTCCGAGTTGCGCGCACTGTCCGGGCTGGAGGTGTTGGACAATCCGGCGGACCATGTGTACGACCTCAGGCTTTTTGCCGACACTGCCGATCACCTGACGGACGAGGGCGGAAGACAACGGTCGGCTCGGGTCGCAGTCCGTCTGAAGGCGTCGGACAGATCACGATCAGGAACGCAGCCCCACACACAATCGCCTCATCAAGAAACCGGGGACAATGAAAACGGGCACTGACCTGATCCCGAGCCTGGGTCGCGCTTTGAAGGTGGACTCGCGGACTGGCGGTGGATCTCAGGTTTGAGCTTGGAATCGTGCCCGCTCCGCCGATAGTCTCGAAATGAAGACGACGTTCTGCAAGCTCGGTTGCGGTCTCCTGGCGGCGGCCTCCGCCGCGGCCGGCGACTGGTGTCAGGCCCCGCGTGATGTGGTCCAGCCGCGGGTGCCCGACCAACTCTGTCGCGTCACGCTGAACCGGCAGGAACTCGGCGGTGAACTCGATCGCCGCCTGCGGACTCTGATCGACCGGCACTACATGGTGCTCGATCTGGACGCCAAGTGGCTGAATCACTTTCGCCAACGTGCCGAGCGCGGCACCCGGTCGCACGTCTACTATGGACTGGGCAAGGTGCTCGACGCCGGCAGCCTTTTCGCCGCCTACACGGGGGATCCGAAGGTTGCCGCCCGCACGCGCTCCCTTCTCGACGAACTGGTGAAGTGTCGCGACGCCGATGGGTATATCGGGTTTTGGAACGTCGAGCCGGAGAATCGGCAGAATCACATCAACTGGATTCTGCACGAGCAAGAATACATCAACCTGGCGTTTGTGCGGCACTATCGGTGCACCGGCGACCTCCAGTCGCTGGCCCACGCGCGGATGATGGGCGACTACATCCTGAGGACGTTTCCTACACCGCAGAATCCGTGTTACAACCCTGCGGAGATCTGCACGGCTGGCCTGCCGGAAGGGATGCTCGAACTGTATCGCGTGACGGGCGACCGCCGGTACCTCGATTTCGCCGCCGACGTGCCGCACGGGAACAACCGCGGCGAGGTGAAACTCGCGTCGCTCCGGACGTGGGAACAGGATTTCAGCCGCCCTCCACGACACGTCTACGTCATGCTTGCCCGCTGTTACGCTCAGACCGAACTGTACCGGCTCACCGGGGAGGAGGGTCTGCTGCACATGAGCCAGTTGATGCGCAACGAACTCCTCAAGCAGGGCGACGGCGGTTTGCTGGTCACCGGCACGTGCTCCGACGGCGAGCAGTTCACCTACAATCAAAACGGTCGCGGCGCCATCGGCGAATCGTGCGTCACGGCCTACCTGCTGCGGTGGTTCGACAGTCTGCTGCGGCTGGAAGGGGACATGCGCTACGGGGATGTGCTCGAACGCGCCATTTACAACGCCCTGTTCGCGGCCAACTCGCCCGACGGACGCTGGATCCGCTATTTCATCCCCTTCAGCGGCGAGCGCCAGTACGACACCCGCGACTCGTTCTGTTGCTGCGGGAACTACCGCCGCGCGATGGCCGAACTGCCCGAGAAGGTGTACTACCGCACCCCGGACGGAGGCGTGGCTTTGAATCTCTTCACCGACTCGAAGAAGACGTTCGCAGTGGCAGGGCAAGCAGTCACAATTCGGCAAGAAACCGACTACCCGAACGACGGCGAGGTGACGCTCACCTTCTCGACCGACAAACCGGCGGGGTTTGCATTCTCCTTTCGCACCCCGCGCTGGTGCGCGCTCCTCACGCTGCGGGTGAATGACGAGGCCCGAGTGGCGATTCGCCCGTGCGAGCAGGAGTCCGGGTGTTATGTGCTGAAGCGGATATGGCGGGACGGCGACGTGGTGCGCCTGTCGATGCCGATGTCGTGGCGGTTTGTGCGCGGGCGGGCGATCCAGGCGGGTCGAGTGGCTCTCTTGCGCGGCCCCGTTGTGTACGCGCTCGGGAAAGACGGGAACGCACATGTCTTCGAGAAGTGCCCCGACCCCCGCAATCTCGTGATCGACCCGGCTTCCATCGCCCAACCGGTGAGGGACGATTCGATCCGCCCCAACGGCCTGAAGGCCGGCGCGAAGGCATGGCTGAATCCGCAGTGCACAGGGGACAAGATCGACGTCACCCTGACCGAGTTCATCGACCCCAGCGGCCAGGAGGTCTACTTCCGCGTGCCGAACCTGGCAGACACGTCGCCGGTGCCGCTGACGGACGACGAGATCGTGTCCTGGCCAAACGAATTCGTGAACGCGCACGTGCGGCGGGCCCTCTATGGGCCAAGCGCAAAGGACAGTCTTGAAACGATGTTCGAAATCCGCGGAGACGTCGTGGCAGACCTCGCGGCAGACTATCTTCCCCCGAACGGACGGACTGGCGTGAAGGCCGAGTTCCCAGACCGCGCGGGGGGGAGCTGGGCTTTCTACCACTGCAAGAACCGCGGCCTGTTGTCCACCGCCGCGGCCGGCGAGGCGCACGTGTTGAACTCTCAATTCAAGGCGTTCGGCTCGCCGATCGGATACGCCTACGGGCTCGAGAACCAGGCGGACCAACTCGGCTTCGTCGCCAACTACGCCCCGAGCGATCGACAGGAGGAGGTCTGGCGCAATCACTACACCGAACGGATGTTCGACCAAGTGCTTGCTGCGCCCGAACGCAGCCAGTTCCTCTACACGCACCCGATTTCCGACACGGCCAGCTACACGGTCTTGCGTTGGACACCCTCTTCCGGTGTGCGACAGACGGACGTCATCGTGCGCGGCCGGCTGTTCTCCAATCTGGGCAACGGGGTGGAACTCCGCGTCCTCCGCTGGAACGACGACACGCAGCACCAGGTCCTCGGCACATTCAACACCGCGGATCTCAGGACCGGCCCGTGCGGCTCCGCCGAGTTCGTCCTGCCGCTGCCTGCCGGCGAGGTCGGCAAGCATCTGGACTTCGCGTTGCACAACGCCGGCGCCCATGTCTGCGATGCGACCGCCCTGAGCATTCGCGCGTACACCAACAGCCCGCCGGCTTCCCCGCAGACCGACGTCACAGCAAAGGTCCAGGCACTCTTCCGCAACCGCCTCGTCACGCCCCTTGGTCCGTACGCCCAATTGTTCGGCGCCTCGGCCCCCGGCGCGCCCGCGACTCTCAAAGTCGAACTCCATTACTGGCGTGACGGACGTGTGAAACACCTCGAGTTCCCGCTGGACGCCCCCTTGGACCTGACACCATAGTCGCGACGCCCGCGCCAAGCCGCGGGCGACGCCTGCTCGATGGGGGGTTCGCCGGAAACTCGGACAGCAAAGGCGGGAATCAGATGATGAAGACCATCGGATTAATCGGCGGCATGAGCTGGGAATCGACGGTGTCGTATTACCGATTCCTGAACGAAGCCGTGAAGGAGAGACTGGGCGGCCTGCATTCCGCCCGTTGCATTCTCTATTCGGTGGATTTCGCCGAGGTGGCGGCGCTCCAGAGCGCGGAACGATGGCCCGAGGCAGCCGAGTTCCTGCTGGCGGCGGCCCGGAGCGTCGAAGCGGCTGGAGCCGACCTGGCGCTGCTGTGCACGAACACGATGCACAAGGTGGCCGACGTCCTGCAAGCGGGCCTGCGCATCCCGCTGGTGCACATTGCAGACGCCACAGCCGAACGCGTCATTGCCGCAGGCGTCCGGCGTGTGGGCCTGCTCGGGACGCGTTTTACAATGGAGGGGGACTTCTATCGCGGGCGTCTCGAGCGGCAGTTCGACCTGGACGTGGCGATTCCCGACGCCCGCGATCGGGAAGCGGTGCATCGCATCATTTACGACGAGTTGTGCGTCGGATGCCTCCGACCGGAATCTCGAGTCGATCTCCGCGGAGTTGTGGAGCGATTGGCCGCACAGGGTGCCGAGGGCATGATTCTGGGATGCACCGAACTCGGCTTGTTGCTCGACCAAGGACGACAGCCAGGTGCCGTTGTTCGACACGACCCGCATCCACGCCCAGGCGGCTGTCGACTTGGCGCTGAAAACCGAGGAATCGGCTTCCGGTGATCCTGGTGGACACCCAGCGGCCACGAGTCGTTCACGCGCCTCGTCGGTCTGAGGCGCAGCCTCGCTAAGAGATGAATCCTCTCAGACCCGGGCTGCGGAACAATTGACGTACTTACCGACTCTCCTTGGCCATCGCCTGTTGTCGGCGCCAAGCGTAATAGGCATCGAACGCCTGGAGCTTGTCGATGTTGGGAACGGGCCTGGCGCTGGGCTGCCGGTCGAAGAACATCGCTTTCATGTCCTTCTCGTCGAACGCCGGCCAAGGAGGCAGCCCGGGGCCGTTCGGATCGCCTGATTTCGCGAAGTTGACCCAATACGAACTCATCAAGTCCGAGAGCGCGACATCCTCGGGCCGGAGCGTTTCCCCATAGCCGCCCAGGTTGCGGAAAACGAAGCCGATCTCGGCGGCGTGGCTGGCGCCTTCGGGCGAGCCGGATGTCCGGTGATCGAAGTAGTAGACGAAGGCCTTGTGGGCGCCCCTGCGGGACTGCAAACGCGCCCAGGTCCAGGTGTGCCACGCAAACGCCGAGTCGCGGAAGATGTCCTTTGCGGACTGGAAGGCCTCGGCGGCCGTCGCGTGCGGGTAGACCTTGAGAAGCCCTTCGGCAGCCGGGCCAAAACTCTGGCGGATGCGCTGCTCGAAGGCCGCAGGCGTTGCGCCCGGGCGAACGAACATCGCGCCTTCGTCGGAATTCCAACCGATCAACACCGGCGTGTCGTTGAATCGCCCTGCTTCAAAAAGGACGTGCTGGTCGCCGGGAATCGTCTCGCCGTCCGCGACCGGCCAGAACAAGCCTTGTCCGACCACAGCCTGCTGGATCGCTTGCGCACTGAGCCCGCGAGCGGCCTTCAGGTCCATGGCTCCGATCTTGGCCAGGAACCTCTTCCCCTTCTCCTCCGCCAGCCTCAGCGATGGCACATTCTGCCCGGCTTCATCGCCCTCCATCACCGGTGCCATCGACCCGCCGCTTTGGGAGATCGCCCGCTGAAAGAGCCCTCGGGCGGACGGCACCACCGTGAGCATGCTCACGGCAATGCCTCCGGCCGACTCGCCGAAAATCGTCACGCATGCGGGATTGCCGCCGAACCGCGCGATATTCTCCTTCACCCAGCGCAGGCCGGCGACCTGGTCCTGAATTCCGTAGCACCCGGAGCCTTTGCCGCTCTCCCGGCTGAGTTCCGGGTGAGCCAAAAAACCGAACGGCCCGACGCGATAGCCGATGCTGACGACGACCGCGCCCTTCTCCGCCAGCCGCGCGCCATCGTACATCGGGAGGCTGCTCATGCCGCTGACGAAGGCTCCTCCGTAGATCCAGACCATGACCGGGAGCCTGGCGTCTGCGCTCTTGGCCGGTGTCCAGACGTTCAGATGCAGACAGTCCTCGCTCAGATTGGTCGAACCGCCCATCAGCGCAGCGAACCGCGCATCCTGCATCGGGCCAGGCCCGAAGGCATGGGCCTTGCGGATGCCAGACCAGGGTTCGACCGGTTGCGGCGGTCTCCATCGGAACTCGCCGGTGGGCGGGGCGGCGAAAGGGATGCCTCTGAACACGCGAATGCCGCTCGCGGCGTCCAGGACGCCTTCGACGGTTCCGCTGGCGGTCTCGACGCGTTCCGCCGTCTCCGCGGCGCCTCGAGGCTGCACGGCACAGAGAACGCCAACGAGGAAAACGCTCACGATGGGTTGCATGACACGAATCGGGGGGTGGATTGGGATTGTGTGTGTCGACGCTATGTTGCCGCCTCGGGGCCCGGGAACAATTCGCTCATCGTCGGCGGAAGACGGCCAGTTCGGACAGGCCGATGTTGGGGGATCCAGGTTTCACCTCGTGCACGGCGAAAACCAGCCAGCGGACGCGCCGGGGGGAGAACCTGATCTCGAGACCCTGCTTCGCGTCGTCGGGCAGTTCGCCGGTGCGCACGGTGGTGCCGTCGCTGAACGCGATCAGACCGGACCGGATTTGGTCGAGCGGATTGGGGCGATCGAAGAGCCAGACACGATCGATCGTTTGCTCTGTGCTCCACGTCAGACGCACCATCGCGGTCTCCGATTCGCCTTGTGAGCACCACTCGCGGTGGATGTCGCCGGGAAAACCGTCGACGACCCCATCCGTCAACCCCTCGCTGGCGTAATCGGCATGCGTCGAACTGACCGTGACGGTGGCCAGGGGCGCGATATTGTCCGCGGCAGTCAACGGGCTTGGGGGCGGAACCGGGTCGTCGGGTGCGAGCAACCGCACCTCCTGCAGGCACATGCCGTAACGGCTGCCGGGCGGACGCGACTTGAAGGTGATGCCTCCCCAGCCCGAACTGAAATTCGCGGCATAGCAGAGCCAGAGTGTGCGCCCGTCGGCGCCGATGAACTTCGAAGGGATGTTCACGAAGTACGCTTGCTCGCCGAAGTTCTCGAGATAAGCGGCCAGCTTCCACGGGCCTGCGATGCGGTCGGATTCGAGCACATACGTGTGATAGCGCGACACGGTGTTGCCGCCGTCCGTCACGCACAGGAGATACTTCTTCAACGGCGCGTTGTAGGTCATCGTCACGCAACCCATGCGATCCCGCCATTCGGCGATCGGCTTGATGCGCCGGAAATCCCTCGTCCACACACCGTCGCCCTCATCGGTGAGCCCGGCGAAAAACTCGTACTGGGCGGCGTCGTTCATGGTCTCCACGCTGGGCGCAACGCGTATCAAATGGACCTGGTCCGCAGTGATCCAACTGTTGTAGGCGAAGCGGCGGCCCTCGCCGTCGCTGGCGCCTTGGGCGACGAGATAGGCCTTGCCATCGGGCGAATGTTCCATCGCCCGTCCAAAATCGACGAAATGCGGCGCGCCGATCTTGACGGGCTCGCCGTCGAGGGCCTGCTCGCCGAAAAGCGGCATGGCGGGCGTGCGCGGCGTCTGGGTCCACGTGCGTCCAAAGTCCGTCGACCAGCGAAAGCCCACAAAGGGCCCCATCCACGGCCAGTTGTAAGGGACCCCGTCGCGATCGACGCGTCCGCTCGGATGCAGACAGTAGGTGCCGTAGTACCAGACACCCTCATGCACAAGCGTCCCGCACGGGTATCGGCCTTCGTAAGGACGCGGACTGGACTTGAAGACCCCCTGGTTCGTGATGACCAGGCTCATCGGATCCTGGCCGAGAATCGTCGCATGGCCGGTGGTTGCCCCCTCGCCCCCCGAAGAGGCTCCCAAGCCATGCACGTTGCCGTCTGTCCAGGGCGAGTAGAGATGGCCATCCGCCGCCCAGGAAGGATACCAGGTGTCGGCGCCCGTGTACTCCGCGTGGCGACCGGTGAACGCCACGCCCCGCACGCTCTCGGATCGCGGAAAAGGACAGTCTGCAGGCGCCCGCCCGGGCCATGGCCTGAACGCATGCGCCGGCGGCGGCGACGGAGCGTCGATCCGAACTTGGCGGACCTCGGCGTCCTCCGCACCCAACATGCCGAGTGCGACCCAGCCGTTCAGGAACGCAAGCCGGACGAGCGATAGGCGAAACCCCAAAGTGCGCCAGAGGGCGTAACACGGTCGGAGCCTCGCGCTTCGGATGAACCCTGCGCCCTCACCCCGTCCCTCTCCCGTCGGACGGGAGAGGGCGGCACGAACGCGCCGGGTGAGGGGCAATGTGCACGGTTCATGTTCACTGAGCAGTTCCCGCAAGGAACAGGTCGCTTTCCATAAGCCTTGAACTAAGACTTCGCACTCCGCACGCGCAATTTGGGACATTCGCCGACGGTTTGGTCTTCATGGGAGAATCCACATCCGTCCAACTGCTCTTTTCCTCCGAACATCTCAAGCAAAACCTGCGGCCCAACGCCAACCGGAGAATGGCCTTGACCCTGGCGTCGAGTTGTTACGAACTGTGAGTCGATGGACTTAGCCGGACATTTCTGGCCAACTTTGATGTCATCTGACCGGTCACCGTCAAATCTCACCTGAAATGCGGGCTGTCAGAAATCCGCGCCTCAGAACAGATGGAACCAATCTCGATCCCACTGTGTCCGCGTGCCCGGGTCGCGCCAAGCGGTTGGAGTGCGTCCCGGTTTGATGAACCAGCAAGTTCATCGAGAGATGGCCCTGTTGGCTGATCCTACTGGCCTGGTTGGGAGCCGCAATGCCACCGCAGAGCATCGGCGGCCAGACTGAATCCGCCGATTCCCCGGGGCCTACGGCGTCGGCCCAGGCTGTGCCTCGTTCAACGACTCAGGCCACAGTCATCCTCACCACGCGCATCGTCAACGGCGATGAGGTCGCGTTGCGGTCGCCCTGCATTCACCTGCACGCGCCTGTGGCATTGCCGCATCAGGACATCGCCGAACTGGAGATCGAGGGGAATCCGCAGCGTGTCGCGGATCGCTGGGGTTCGCCGGTCTTGTTGTACCAGCGCGAAGAACTCGCGCCCGGCGCGAGCCTCATCGGGCGCTGGTCCGCCTGGGCCACGCTCCGCCGTTTCCGTTGGGACTTGCGTCCGGGCCTCGGCACGGTGAACTCGGAACTCGCACCGGAAGAACAGGCGCTCTCATTGCGTGACGGAAGGGAGCTTGCCCTCGAGAATCCGGTGATCGGCGCGGTCGCCGAGGAGGCGGCCCGCGGCAGAACCGGAGTGGTGGAGGTGCTCGACGGCGCGTTTGGCCTGGTGATGGACCGGTTGACCTATGAGCGGGATGGCAAATGGCTGCCAGCCCCGGAGGTGCTGACCAGCGGCAAGGGCAGTTGCAGCGAATACACCTACTGCTTCATCGCGCTCTGCCGCAAAAACGGCATCCCCGCCCGGTACGCCGGCGGGATTGTGGGACGCCTGGGCGTCCCCTTTCACCTCGACCGCGTGTTCCACCGTTTCCCGCAGGCCTATATCCCGGGATTCGGGTGGGTGGACTTCGATCCGACCCGGACGGAACGCGCCAACGACAAGCGGCTTTACTTCGGCCAGACGCCGGGGCCCATGCTGCTCACGAGCGTCGGCGACGGCGGCGAGGGTTCCCTGACCGGGGCGGACTATCTCGAATCTCATTCCTGGGCTGATCGGGACAAGCGGCGACATGTTTCCTCGCTCCGCCAGGCCTGGTGGTTTGCGCCTCCTTCCCCGGCGGTGCGATCGCGCGTCGAACGGTTCCGTCGGCGCCTGGACTCGGCGCAAGGGGATGCGCGCGTGGCCCTGGTCGCCGAGGCCATCGACCTGGGCGATCCTTTTGTGCTTCCGTGGCTGGACGATCTTCTCTACGAGCCGGAGACGCGCGTTGCGGCAGCGCGCGCCTGCCTGACGATCGGGGGCCAGGGCGCAGTGGCGGCGGTTGTCAACAGCCTGGAACGGTTGAAAGACGCGGACGGCGACCGGCACATTGGCCAACTGTTGGACCAATTCACCGGCCAGCAGATCGGCAGCAGCCGGACCAAGTGGAACGAATGGCTCAAGACGCAGACGCCCCGCGCGCCTCTGGCGGATCCGCAGCCATTCAACTTCGAGGAGGCCGCGCGCCATGTTCCCAAGCCGCGCGAGCTCTGGCCCATCGTCCGCCAACATTGCGTCCCGCTGAATCTCACGATCCAGTCCGACGAATTTGTGACGAGCGACACGGACCCGGCCAAGCGTCTCCGCAAGGTCACGGCCCATTTCTGGTCTCAGGAACTGGCAGGCAAGAAATGGGGGCATCCGTGCACGATTCTCCTGCCGTCCGACAGCGCGCCGAATCAAACGCCCGCGCGCAAGGGCAAGGTGGTCATCATCGGCTCGTCCTGGGCGCGACTCCTATTCCATCCATGTCGCCAAGTATGGCGAACCCATCGCGGCGCGGACCGGTTACCCGACCCTGGTGCTGTGCAATCCGGGCATTTACCCTGATGGCAGCGACATCGAGTCACGACATCGGTGTTCTGGGGCGGCTGGCCCGAGAGACCGGCCAGAACTACTACAACATGAACTGCCAGCTCGCCGTCGTGTACATCCAGGCCATGAACGCACTGCAACAGTTCCTCGGACTCGACACCCTGCGTGCGGTGATCGGCGGGCACTCGAAGCGCGGTCGGAGCGCCACGGTGGCCGCGGCGATGGATCCCAGGGTCGCGTCGGTGATCGTCATGGGCAATGAAGGGGTCTACCGCACCGACCGCATCGAGCCTCATCTCTCGTTCCACCACGCCTTCTTCCAGGAGGAGGTCGAGGTGCCCGTGTTCTATCTCGGCGCCACCAACGAGGACGGATACCGCATGTTCAACGTGAACCTTCTCCAGGAACGGCTCCGGCGCCCGATGACCGTCGAGATGATCCCCAATTACAACCATTCGAACTACAGCGAAATCCAGTTCATGGACTTCCTGATGTGGGTCGCCCACGTGTTCGACGGCCGTCCGATCACGCGCATCGGCGAGGTCTCGCACCGCCGGCACGGCAAGGGCACGGTCTTCCGCGCCAAACTGACCGGCGCGGCCAAGGTGCAGGTGGTCAAGGCGTGGTATGCATACACGGACGATCCGGCCTGGCGGGACGTGATGTGGTATCACGTCCTGATGCATCCGTCGGGCGATACCTACGAGGGCTTTCTCCCGGGGAAGAGCCCGGACGCATTCCTGGTCGAGGTGGGCGATATCGCGCATGGCTTTCCCGGTTATGTTTCGAGCCTTCCGCAGAAACTCACCGACGCGCCTGTGATCGAGCGGGTCTCGCGCGGCCCTTACCCGAAGCTCTGGTCGCCAGAGACGCAACCGTGATGGGAGATCTCAGACGGATGATGAAACGCTCATACGACTGCATGGGTTTGATTGGTCTGCTGGTTGCCTCGAGTGCGCCGATGGCCGCCGACGTCCTGGACGCCATCACCCGGGCGCAACCGGGCGCGACGCGGCGTTCTTCGAGCGGCTTGTTCGATCCGGAATCGAATCACGACGCGTATCACCTGGCGCCGGGCCAGCGGTTCATCGCGGCGGAACTGGACGGACCGGGCGAGATTCAGCACATCTGGTTCACTGTGGCCAGCGCCGACCGCCGCTGGCCGCGCTCGCTGGTGCTGCGGATCTTTTGGGACGGCGCCCAGACGCCGTCGGTCGAGACGCCCATCGGGGATTTCTTTGCGGCGGGGCACGGCATGCGCGCCAACGTGACCTCGACACCGATCGAAGTGACGTCTTACGGACGGGCGCTCAACAGCTACTGGAAAATGCCCTTTCGCCGGCACGCGCGCGTCGAGCTCGGGAACGAGTCGGCGAGCCGCATGACGGTCTATTGCCAGGTCGACTGGCTGCAACTGCCCGCGTTGCCCCCGGACACGCTCTACTTCCACGCCCGCTATCACCAGGAGTTTCCGGTCAAGCCGTTCTCGCCTTACACGATCTTCGAGGGCCAGGGCGAAGGCCAGTATGTGGGGACGGTGCTCTCCTCACAAAACAGTTTTGGGGTCTGGTTCGGAGAGGCGGATGACCGATTCTACATCGATGGCGAATCGGTTCCTTCCCTGGTGGGCACGGGGACGGAGGACTATTTCACCGATGCCTGGAACCTGCGGCTCTTCACCAATCCCAACGCCGGCGTCACCATCTGCGAACCGCAGAGCGTCGACTGCCGCCTCACGGCCTATCGCTGGCACCTGCGTCCGCCGGTCGTCTTCCGTCAATCGCTCAAAGTCGAGATCGAACGCCGCAGTTTCATCGATGAACGAGACCCGGAGACGGGCGCACGCAGGCTCCACGACTTCAAGTACCGGCCGGATTTCTTCTCGTCGGTGGCGTTTTGGTACCAGCACGACATCGCCCGCCCGTTCTCTGCCCTGCCGCCGCTGGCCGCGCGTCTGAATCCCGAGCAGTGGATCGAGGTGAAAGATCTCGCCGACCGACTGCCGTGCTCTCAAGGGCTCAAGCCTGTCGTCCGCTCGAACCGCACCTGTCAGAACAAGACGATGCTGTTTGTGGAGAATGACCGTGTCGGCGCGTGGCTCGACGTGCCGTTCGAGATCGATGTTGCAGCGCAGTACTCTCTCTCGGTCTTTCAGGTGCTCTTCCGGATTACGGCCGGTGGAGAGTCACCTTGCGGGGGGGCGGGCAAACCAACGTCCTCGATCCGGCCCTGGATTTTTACGACCCGTACGTGGCGCTGAAGGAGAACTGGCCGGAGAGCCAGGTCTACAGCACAGTCCGCGAGACGAAGCTGGGGGTGATGCGTCTGGTGCCGGACGCGTACACGCTGCGTTTCGAGTGCGTCGGGCACAACCCCCTCTCGCTGGCCAAGCGGACCGGCCAACCCGGTGCTCACCTCGGCATGGATGCCATCTCGCTGCGGCGCCTGCCGTGGGACCGGATGGACCGGTGGCTGGCGGACTATCTTGTTGAAGAAGCGCGGCTCGACGCCGAACGCGTCCGCACGGCCCAAGAGACAGTGCGTCAACTCGCTACGGCAATCGCCAACCTGGCGCGCACGCGAGGGTCACTGCCGGGATCATTGGACGAGTTGCTGGTTGGCACGGGGCATACACGGCACGGACCCCTGGATCCCTGGGGCCAGCCTTATCAGTACGCCGTCCCGGGGCTGTTTCAGGCCGAGGCGTTCGACGTTTATTCGTTTCGGGGCAACAGCCGGGCGCCGCACGAATGGATTGGCAACTGGGAGATTCCCTTTCGATTCCCGTGGGGCGATCGAGGGCGAGACGTTGCGGGTCACCGACCGCCGACAGGCGCAGGCCAGCCGGCAGAGCATCGGCCAATCGGGCGTGCCGCCGCTCTCGAATGGGGAGCATCTGTTTCTCCGTTTCGGCGACACGGGCGATCATGTCACCTTGGCGTTGCCGGATTCGATCCGGCCGGGCCTGCACACGGTCCTCCTGAGCGTTGTGACCTCGTGGGACTATGCGATTGTGCAGTGGTCGCTGGATGGCAAGGATCTCGGTCCTCCGTTCAACGGCTATTCGCCCGAGACCTGGCGGCGCATTTCGATCGCCCCGCGGGTTCTCATCGAGGATCGTCCGCATGAACTCAAGGCCACCGTGGTGGCGCGAGATCCCCGCTCCACCGGCTTTGCCGCGGGGCTCGATGCGGTGCTTTTGCGACCGACCGAAGACCGTGAGTGAGCGACCGGTTGTGTCAACTCGGAAGAGGGGTCAGTCCCGGCTATTCGTCAAATAGGAGCCGATGCTGTTTGACCGGGGCGGGGCACGATGTCATCGGTCGGGCCGCGTGTGGGCGCCCCTCCAGCAACCCGATGAGCGAGGCTAGCGCCTCGACCGACGAGGCGACTGCCGTGTTAGGCGACGTTCGCGAGGAGATGGAGCGATTCGTCCATTTGTTCTGGGCTCTCAGCGCCCAAGGTCATGGCATCGAGCAAACCAAGGTTCTGAGCGAACCGCATGCATTCCTCTTTCATGTGTCCCAGGGTGCCTTCGCCGTAGATTTTCATCCCGATGAGGGCCTTACCGTTTGCCTTTGCCGTCTGAAGAACAGGCACCACGTCCTCGACCGGCCCGTCCATCTTGGCGCCTTTGGGATTGATCCGCGCCAGGATGACATCGACCCAGGGGCAGTCCGCGGCGGTCTTGAGCGCGCCCAAGTTATGGCACGAGACCCCTACGGCTCGGATCTGTTTTTTCTGTTTCGCTTCATCCAGCGCGTCCATGTACGGGCGCATTTCCTCTTGCCAGCTCGGGTTGTCGAGGCAGTGGAGCAAGACGATGTCGAGGTAGTCGGTCGCCAACTCGTGACGGAACCGTTGCAGTGCCATTTCCGTGGACTTGCGCTTGAAGTCCGGTGGCACATCGGAGGGCCGCCCGTCGTAGCGGAACCAGAGCTTCGTGAGCAGGGCCACTTTGTCGCGCGGGATCGAGCGCAACACCTCACGGAAGTACACGTGTGAACCGTAGAGGTCTGCCATGTCGAAGAATGTGATGCCCCGCTCGTAATCGTGGCGGAGCAGCGCGGTCAGTTTTTGGAAGCCCATTCGGGTGTGATTCGACTGCCGGTTGCCGCCACTCATGCCGGTCCCCTGCCCGATGCGCGAGAGGGTGATGCCGGTCTTGCCGAGCGGCACCTGGGGCGGCGCGGCGGGGCTAGAGCCTGTTTGGGCACGGACCACGCTGAACAAACACGCGGAGCCGCCCGCGAGCGAGGTCAGAAAGTGTCGACGACCAATGGGTCTCATAGGCTATTCTTGAAAAAGACAATGGCCGGGTTCCAGCCCGGCCACCTCTTACACATGAAACAACTTTGAGAACAACTTTTACCGCTCGGCACGCAGGGCATTTGCCCCTCAAAAATCTCAACAACGAAATGAGAATAACCCGGAACGGGGTTCTGAACAGTCACCAGTACTGGGGACACGGAATGTCCCCTGCGGGAATGGTGGTCGCTCATCCCCGTTTCAGAGGTCCGGTCAAGCGCACCACCGTTCCGCCCTCGGGTGCGGGTCCGATTTCGAAGAGTCCGCCCGCGTCGATGAGACGCTGGCGCATATTGCGAAGGCCGTTTCGGGACGCGATCCGGGCGTGCTCGGAGTCAGGCAGCCCGCGCCCATTGTCCTCGATCTCGAGTGTGTACGCATCCTGGTCGAGCTTGAGGCGGATCCAGACGGCGGAGGCATGGGCGTGGCGGACCACGTTTGTCACGGCTTCCTTAAAGGCGAGGAAGAGGTTGTGGCGCGTGTCGGGCGGGAGCCGGCAGACCGGAAGGTCGGCGGGGACATCGAGGCGGCACCGCACGCCTGCGAGCGAGAGGTACTCCTGCGCGTACTTGCTGACATAGGTCATCAAACCGTCGAGGGTGTCATTGGAGGGATTGACGGCCCAGACAATCTCGTCGAGCGCGCGGGTTGTCTCGCGGGCCGTCTGGGAGATCTGGCGGGCGTGGGCCTCGACCTCGACCGGGTCGGCCTTGTCTCCCTGGACCAACTCGCCCAGCAGGGCGACCTGCGTAAGGCTGGCGCCCAACTGGTCGTGAATATCGCGGGCAATGCGGGCACGTTCCCGTTCGAGCGCTTCCTCCTGCTGCAACCGCGCCACCTGCCTTTTCAGCCGTTGAGTCGACATGAAATAAACCAGGCCGACGATGGCTCCGAGGAAGATCGCCGAGGCGGTGCCGAGGAACCACGGGGTACGCCACAGTGGGGTGTCCACCCGCACCGCGAAGCTGGCTCCGGTCTGGTTCCAGACGCCGTCTTCATTGGAGGCGATGACGCGAAATCGGTAATCCCCTGCGGGCAGCCGGCTGTAGCGGGCCTCCCGGCTGTTGCCCGCCTCCGTCCAGGCGGTTTCGTGTCCTTCCATCCGATACCGGAATCGGCCTTTGTCCGGGGCGACGAGATTAATGCTGGTGTAGTGGATTTCGATGTGCTCCCGCCCTGCGGGCACCACGACGCGGTCGGGCCAGCCCGGCTTGAGTGAGTCGGCGCCCTGCGGCTGCCCGTCGATCAGGACGGCGTCGATGACGACGGGCGGCGGGCGCGGATTTGGATTGAGGCGGTCCAAGTGGATGCCGGCCAGGCCGCGAACCGTCGAGAACCAGAGTGTGCCGTCGTCTGCCCGCCAGGCGCCGGGCTGGGACCCCATGGTGCATTCGCGCGTGGGCATGCCATCCGGTTTACCGTAAGTGCGCACTTCGACCCAGCCGGCCTCGCCGCGCGCGAACGCATTCAAGTCCCGCCGCGCCACCCGCATCAGTCCCGCATTGGAACCGATCCACAGGCAGCTCTGTTCATCTTCGAGCAGGTAACCAATGACGTTGCTTGCGAGGCCGTGGCGAGTGGTATACTGGGTCCAGACTCCATCCGCCAGACGCCCCAGACCATTGCCGGGCGTCCCCACCCAGAGGACGCCCTCGGCATCCAGCCAGAGCGACGAGACGTCATCGCTGGGCGCTCCATCGCGCTGGCGCCAGACGGCGAAGCGCCCATCACGCCAGCGGTTGAGTCCTCCTCCTCGGGTTCCAATCCACAAGCCCCCATCCCCGTCGTCGACAATCGCTCGAACGTCGTCTGCCGAGAGCCCATCGTCTGTCGTGAACACGCGCCATCCATCGGGTTTCTGCCAGGCCAAGCCGCCCGTCGTCCCGACCCACAGAGACCCACGGCGATCCAGATGCAGAGCTGTCACCATCCGGGGTATGGCTTCGCCCCCTGCCGCACGCTGGAACCGGCCTTCGCGCAGTTGAAAGAGTCCGCCCCCCTGCGTCCCCGCCCACACGCCGCCGGTGCGATCCGGCAGCACAGACCAGACGGCCAGGTGGGTCAACCCCTGGTCGGGGCCATAGCGGCGTCTTTCCGCGCCCAGATAATAGGCAAGGCCGCCGCCATTGGAACCGACCCAGAGCCCGCCGCGATCGTCCGTGCAAACGCTTTGGACCACGCCCACGCCGACGTCCGGCACGGTATCGATGGCCTCGAACGCCTGCAGCCGGACCCGGTTCAACCCGCCACCGTCGGTCCCCACCCAGAGGCTTCCGTCGGAGTCGGCGCAGAGCGAGAAGATGTAGTTGTTCGACAGCCCTTCGCCCGTCGAATAGCGGCGCACCCGGCCCTGGCCGTCAAGTCGGTAGACACCGGACCCGAGGGTCCCGACGAACAGGTTGCCTTGACGATCTTCGCACGCGCAGGCTACCGGCACCGCGCCCCAGGGGTAAGCACCCAGGTCGAGTGTGCGCTGGCTGCCCACGAACTGTTGAATGCGCCCATCTCCCAACCGCCAGTACCCGCCAGCCGAGCGCGCGACCAGCAGGTCCAACCGGCTCACCGCTGTTTCCTTGTCGATTTGCGGTTCGAGATGGTCCGCTCCGCTCGCGGCCCGAATCGAGGCCACGCGCCCGTCGGTGCCGACCCACACGGTGCCGGCACGGTCGGCAATGATCGACCGACGTGCCCCGGGACGGTCCAGACCGAATACGAAGACGCCAAACTGTTGGTTGTGGTAGTGCCAAAGCTGGCCGTCCGCGGTGTACAGCCAGATCGCCCCCTCCGCGTCCTGGCACGCCGAGACCAATCGCCGATCTGCCGATCCCTGTCCGATGCCCATGCTGGTGATGACGCCATCGCGAGCCAACGCCACCCCTCCGCTCTCGGTGCCAATCCACAGATTCCCCGAGCGGTCTTCAAAGAGGCTGACGATGTGGCTGTCGGTCAATCCGGGTGTGCTGTGCTGGTCGAACAGGCGAAAACGAAGCCCGTCGAATCGCACTAGTCCGTTGGGTGTTCCGAACCAGAGGTAGCCGTCCTGGCTTCGGACGATCGCCGTCACCGAATTGCGCGGCAGGCCCACGTCGGTATCCCACACATCAATCACTTCGCGCCCCCCTCGCGGGATGGGCTCGCCGGCGGCCGCCGGGCAAACCGCCCGCGACCACAATGACAACCCGAGCACCGCCACCAGCATCAGGCCCGTCCGCTGGGAGTGACCGGCGACGCGACGCCGCGAAGCTGCGCCGAGCCGCCGCGCTCCAGCGTTGCCCCAGCCTGCGATTGGGATGCCCAGCGTATCCATGATGTCGTCAAGTCACCGCGCGGGGTCGACGGCCACGCCCCACAGGGGCACGGATGTCCTGTGCCTCAGGCGGCGAGGCTCGTGGCGCTGTGTATAGTGACGCCTGGGCAGCGAGGTAAAGAAGTTTGACACGGTTCAGCCCTTAGCCCGCATTTCTCACCAACTTTTGATGTCATCTGACCGGTCACCGTCCCATTGCACCTGAAATGCGGGCTCTCAGAAACCCGCGCCCCAAACAGATGGACCCAATCTCGATCACACTGTGTCCGCGTGCCCGGGGCGCCCACGCGGCTGGGGCGCGTCCCGGCTCTGATGAACCGATGAGCCAATTCCCTTTGCTGGGCGCGGGTTTCACAGACCCGGAAATCTCACCCGCGGACCGTAAGGTATGCCACGACCGCCCCACTGGTGAGATTTCCGGGTTAGCGAGGCGTCGAAAGCAGGTTGCCATGGCCAAGACCCAGCGCAGACGAATCGGTGTGATGCTCCCTCGGTCTGAGGCGCAGCCTCGCTAAGTACTGCGCTGAGGCGGGCCCGTTCAGCGCGCGCCGACCTGGCGCATGACGCGGTGGATTCCAGCGAAGACCCGCTCTTCGACGTCCGGCGTGAAGGGTCCCGGTTGCCCGTAGTAAATCATGCTGTCGACGGGTTCGTACCCGCCTTCGCCGAGCACTCGCCGAGACACGATGTAAGAGCTCACATCGTTGCAGTACCCCGCCACGACCAGATGCTCGTCCGGGTACTCACGCTTGGCGCGATGCGCGAAGTCGACCACCACCTCGCCGCCCAGGCCGATCAGCGTCCAATCTGATCCCAGTCGGATCGCCTGTGTCGGGTGGGCCAACTGCCGAACGGGGCGTCCCAGGTCATAGGCTTCGAGCATGAGACGGGCGCGCCGCCGTCGGAACTTGTCATTGCTCTGCGCCTCTTGCTCGAAGGCCTCTCGCGAATGCGGAACGAAGTCGAGTTGGTTCAAGCGCCAGGCGCTGCGAATCGGTGGGCGCACCAGCCGCAATTCGCCGGCGAGAGCGCGTTCAACGGCGTCGGCCAGCAGGCCGCCATATCGCTCGACATGCTCGTAGGTGCCGCGCGGATTGGGATTCTGGTCCGCCCCGCACAGGATCATGAAGAGGGCCGTCGCGCCCGGGTGCGCCTTCTCAATCTGGCCCTGCGCATGGCCGGCGTAGTCGCCGGCGACCTGATAGAAATTGGCTCCGGTGGTTGTGTTGTGACAGGCGTAACCGAACAGCACCGCGCGCAACGATCCGTCCGGTCGGGTCACGCGCAGGACGGGGACCTCGTGATCCACGGGGCCAGCCCCGTTCTGACCGATGCGGACGCCTTGGGTGGTGGGCTGCCGGCGGTTGATGGCGAAGTCGGTCGAACTGCGAGCGCAGGCGAGTTGGGCCGGCGCAAGGTCGGCGAGGGCCGCGCTGACGACTGCCGTCAAACGATCCGTAAGCTGGCGTGTGTACTCGATGACGCGGGCCTCCTCGGCGGCGTCGAAATCGAACATCACTCGCAGGTTGGGCCAGATCACCGGCCCGGCGTGCGTGTGCGAAGAGCTCAGCAGGATCTCGGAGCGTTTCAATCCATGCTGCGTTCGGGCGCGCTCGGCGACCGCCTCAGACACCTCGTGCGGGAGCCCGATGACGTCCGTTGTCACGATCACCGCCCGTCCGCCGCTGGCATCTTGCAGGGCCAGGGCTTTGGCCCAGAGCTCGCTGCGGACGGAGGCAGCGGGGTTTGTGCGGGCCGCGTAGCCAGTCAGCCAAAACGGGAGCGGAGGCGTGATGCAAACCCGGCCGACACCCACCTGGAAATCGGACGCAAGCACCGGCACGATCACGAGCAGGCACAGCGCGTAAACGGCTTTCATAGATTGAATCGAAACGTGCTTGATCGCCGGGCGCGATGGACGACAGCGGTGAGCCCGCGTGGGCGTTTTGTCCGCCTGTTGCGTCGGTTGGGGGCCCGGGCGTGCTAACCGGTCACGAGCACCGCGTTGCTGTTCACGAGGTACTTTTCGAGCGCGGGTTTTGAACAGAGGGTCGTTTGAACGCCTTTGGGCTGGGTCTTGTAGCGTTTGTAATGGACCAGCGTTTTCCCGACCGAGGTGACCGCCAAATTCACATCGCCGATCTTCCACATCTGCCCCGCCTGGAACACCTCTGCCGTGATCTGTTTGGGCTGTGCTGCCTTTTTCCTCTTCATCGACGAACAATGCCTGATGGGAGGCGTCGAAGCAAGCTTTGGGCGCTTCTTCTTCTGCGACGCAGTGGTTGCCTGTCTCGACACGAGGTGCGGAAGAGGTTGGGGATCGATCGGGCGGTTGCTCTTTGGCGGATTAGCGAATGCGGCGCGTGGTACGCTCCCAGATCCAGAGCACGTCCTTGTTATTGGGTTGCGCGGCTGGCGGCATGTTCGGCTTATAGGTCACCTTGGGTGCGGTGCGCGGATCGAGCCACTTCTTGATCTCCGAATGCCCGTCGACGAAGGAGAAACCGCAGGCGTTGTTGTGGGCGCTCGAAGGGGTGTCCGGCAGCGATGTGGCCGCCGAATTCGGATAACCGTTCATGTCGACGCAGAAGAAGCCGTCGTTGATGCTGTCGGGGTGTTCGTCCACCAGCGCCCAGGTCATCGCGGGGCCCGGGTCCACAATGTCTGACATTCGCAGGTAAGCGCGAAACTCGGGGCCGCCGAACCAGGTGTGGACGCCTTCGTTCATTCCCAACCACGAGTTCATTGAAAGACTCCGAAGCCGGGGCACAACCTGGCCGCTCTTTCGGGTCATGCTCTTGTCGGCCGGGCATTTGTAGATGCCTGGGGAATTCCCGGTGTAGGGCCATATGCATCCGGCAGCCAGGGTGTTGGTCATATCCCAGTTATCCCGGCCATTGTTGTAATCGATAATGCCGTGGACCCAGGCGTACTTGTAATTCGGGTGAGTGGGATTGCCTTCCTGAGCGTAGGCGAAAGGCAGGCGATCGTCGGCATCCCCAACGTACATCGCCCAAGCCAGCATGAGCTGTTTAGTGTTGGACATGCAGAGAATGCCCTGGCCCTTTGCCTTGGCCTTGCCCAAAGCAGGCAGAAGCATCCCCGCCAGAATGGCGATAATCGCGATCACCACCAGCAACTCGATCAGGGTGAAACCGCGTGCCGCCGGGGTCTGGGCCGCCGTTCTGGCCGAACGCTCTCGAACGCTCACACTCTGCATAAGCCGATTCCTTTCCCACATGAGCCGCCGGCTGCCTCGCGCACTCGGCGTGAGGCGGTCAGCCTCAAATCTAGCAACTGGGCAATACTAGACCAGCCTGCGGCCCCAAACAAGCCCTCATTTTGAAATTGCATCGGATGCGGGCGCCAGCTCCAACTCCCAGGCCTGGACCGATTGCGGCGGGAATTCGATCTGCTCAGCCAGGGCGCCGGAGTACCGGCCCCCGGCGGCGGCCGCCCCACCGTCCCGACTGATCCTGCGCCTCCAGGAGCGGTCGTCCAGGCCGTACGCGCCCGGATCGCACCGCCAGGCCGCCTGCACCGGTTGGTCGCTGACGTTGACGAAGAGGACCACCGCGCGGTCTTCGGCTGGGATCCGCCAGACGCCGGTCAGGACGGCGTCGGTGGTCACCCACCATTCGCCCGACCATTGCCAATCGGCCTTGACCTGGGGGACGCCCTCTGCCAGGCGCGGCGGACGTCCCATCTCGCCGGCATGGAAATAGCGGCGGAACGCCCAGCGGGTCTGGATCAGCTTGCGCAGAAACGGGAGATTCTGCGGTTCGCCCGCCAGGCTCGGGTCGAACCAGCCGATCTGCTCGCCGAACACCAACTGCTGGCCGGCCTTCATCCGCAACGCGAGATCCTTGGTCTCGCCGCCGCGATAGGCCCGGCCAAACATCTGGATCGTGCCGCCATAGACGGCCGGGAAAGACAGGGACCTGCCCGTCGTGCTGCCAGTGCCACGTCAGGTAACCGTCGAACCAGCGAATGAAGGGCTCGGCATTGCATTCGCTGGTCAGCATGCAGTCCTCGGGCATCTGGCGCCGGATGGCTTCCAGCAAGTCCCAGTAACCTCGAGTCCACCAATGGCCGCCGCCCAGCGGATGACCGTGCTGCGGGTCCATGCAAAGCTTGGGTGCGGCGGCGGCGATCTGGTCGATGTAGACCCCGCGCACGCCCTCGTCGCGCAGCAATCGCAGCACGATTTCGCGGACTTGGTCCTGCCAGAGGCGCGTTGTGGGACACATCACGGCCAGGCGGACCGGTTCGCCGTTGGTTTCCTTGCTGCCGTAGCTTTCGACAAAGGGCTTGCCGTCCTCCTGCTTGGTGGTCGCCGGCAGGGCGCGCGTGCTGAAGGCGAAATCCTCACAACCCCGGTCGCGCGTATCCCAAAGCCGTCCGTTGATGTAGGGCATGGTGAACACGCCGCTGCGCTGCAGGTCCGCCACGGAAGCGGCGAAGTTGGTCTTTGTGGGGAAATAGTGAGGGTAATCGTTGTCGAAGGGGATCTGGTGCCAATTGTACCAATGAAAGCCAACAGGCAACTGGAGGGCATCGTGGAAACGCTTCACGGGCTCCACGCAATCGCTCGGGGCGCCCCCCGCCATCACCCAGGCGCTCAGCTCGCGCATCCACAGAGGGGTGTCCGTGCGACCTTCGGCGGCCAGGCGAGGCCACCAGCGTGCCTCGCGTCGAGCCCAGCCTCGATAGATCGTTGCCGCGTCGAACCAATCGCCCCGCAGGATCTGCCAGACGGCTTGGCCGCTCGATTCCCAGTCGTTTCCCGCCTGCTGAAAATCGCTCGCCGGAACGTCGAAGGCCAGTCGGGCCAAACGGGTCGCTGCGGTGCTTCTGACCTCGATGTGCTTGGTGCTGCCCCAGGGATCGTGCATGCCCACGTAGAGGCCGGTCGGACGTTCTCCGTCCCGATAAACAGCCAGGAATTGCATCGCGCACCAACCGTCCGGGTAGTTGCCGCGGTAGGTGAAATCGCGCCGCCAGATCCCGCGCTGCACTTCGCCCGGACCTCGGGGCAACAAGACCGCGGCACGATCCCCCAGTTCGGGCACGGCGAGTTGCGGGAAAACCACTCGGCGCACGGCCCAATCCGGCGAACGATTGTCGATGCGCAATCGCCAGCGCAGGGCGCTTTCCCCGTGGTCGAGTCCCGCCGTCGCCGTGACCGACAGGCCCCCGAGGTCCGCTGCGGCAGGCCCAGCCCATCGCAGGCGCAGCCGGTCGGGGGTTGCGCGGAAGGCGACGTTGCCCCACCCCGCCGAGGCCGTCAGGGTCTGCTGCTCGGTTGTTCCGACACGCCCCAGCGTCAGGCTGAACAGCGGCGCGGCGTTCGTGGCCAGCGTGGTTTCTGTGAGGGAGTCCCGCAACCGGTCCAGCCGGACACCGTCTGCCGTGATGCCGAACACCGCTTCGAGAGCACCCGCAGCCACCCGAACGATTCGGTCGCCGGCGGCCTCGTCCGCCGTCGCTGCGCCGCAGCTCGCCAACCCCAACGTGAACAGGACGGGGAGTGTCAGCCAGGTCCTGAGGTGTTTCAAAGGGGTGTGGTTCATAGACTGAAGTACTTTTCCACAATCCACTTAGGCTGCCATCGGTCTGGGACGCGCGGACGTCCGGTCAAGTCAATTGGCTCGGGCGCCTTGGCGGCGTCCGGGATTTCCAGGGTGTCACCGGCCTTGGCTTGCCATTGGTTCATCATGGCACGCAAGCGGGCGACCTGCGCGGCGTGATCCGGTCGGTCAATCAGGTTGGTCGTCTCGTGGGGATCGGTCAGCAGGTCAAACAACTGCAGGTAGCCGATCTGCGGATAAGCGATCAGTTTCCAGCGTTCGTCCCGCACCGCGCGCTGGAAATTCATGAACGGCAGGAACAGGGAGTCACGGATTCGCTCCTTGGTTCCCTCCCACAGCGGGCGCAGACTCTCGCCCTCGAGGCCAACCGGGGGCGGCACATCGAGGATATCGCAAACCGTCGGGAAAAGGTCGACGAGAGACGTCAGCGCCCGGGTGGACCTGCCTCGGGGAATGCCGGGGCCGGCGACGATCAGCGGCACCCGCATGCTGTGTTCGAACACGCTCTGCTTGCCCAACAGACCGTGGCTGCCGAGAGCCAGCCCATTGTCGGCGGCAAAGACCACGATCGTTCGCTCGGCGTGGCCGGACGATTCCAGCGCCGCCAGAATCCGTCCAATCTGTGCGTCCATGTGCGTGATCAGCCCGTAGTACTCCCCCAGTTGGTCACGGATCATCGCCTCGCTGCGCGGCCAGGCCCCGAGATTCTCGTCACGTCCGCCTGCCATCATGCCGTTGTCGAACGGCAACTGGGGCAGGAAATTGGGTGGCAGCGGGGGCCATCGGCGATCGTACAATTCCCGATAAGGCAGCGGCGGCATCCGCGGATCGTGCGGCGCGGTAAAGGCGACATAGGCGAAAAACGGCGTTCGCGCCTCGTGGCCTTCGAGGAACTCGATCGCGGCATCCGCAAAAAGTTCACTCGAGAACTTCTCGCCAACGCGCTCGTCGGTGAGGCTGCCGTCGGGAGCCAGATCGCGCACGGGCACCCTGGTATGATCCGACATGCCGCTGAACGTGACGGCCTTGCCTCGGGAGAACGCGCGCCGCCAGGACGGCTGGCCATTGTGCCATTTGCCGGTCGCGAACGTCAGGTAGCCGCGTTCGCGCAGGACCTCCGGCAAAAGGCGAACGCCGGCGAGCGACGTGGTGTCGACATGGAACCAGGACCGTCCGCTCATCAGCATCGCCCGGCTCGGCACGCACACTGCGCCGCTGTTGCCCCCCAGCACATAGTTGCCGTGGAAGCTGAACCCCGCCGCCGCCAGGCAGTCCAGGTTGGGCGTCGTGATGTGCGGGTTGCCGTGGGCGGCGATCGTGTCGGCACGCTGGTCGTCGGCGAACAGGAACAGCACGTTCCATTTCGGGTGGTTGCCGGCACACAGCGCAGCACCGCCGCCGGCCAAAGCCGCCGCCACAAGGCAAATCTGAAAAAGGCTCATGGTTTTGTCATGCGCGGAATGGGTGGGCGCAGAGGCTTCTGCGTCCGTGCGCGCGGTGACTGAGATCTCGCCTCAGCGAACTTCATCTCGCAGGGATCGAGGGCGAGCGAGGCGATGTCCACTCGCAGCCTGCTTTCGAGCGCCGTGGCCTCGTCGACCGAATCGAGCGGGCGCGCGGTGATCATGGGACAATGCTGAAGTGCGCAGGGAAGCGGGGCAAGCAGGAAAGCTTGACTCGTTTGGTACGGATTTTGTATGGAAAGCGACTCTCGTGACAGCGCGTTTCTGGTCTCGGCGAGAGAAGTAGGGAATGGACCATGCACGACAAAGAAATCACCATGTATTTGGCGAACGTCCTTTATGTCGCCCATCAGGACGGACGGCTGACCTCGCAGGAACTGGCGGCACTGGACGAAGTGCGCCGCCTGGTCGGCGCGCGGCGGACGCACTTGGTCGAAGCCACCCGACTGGTTCAGGAGTCACGGTTCGTCCCTGCGGGGGTGGGCACGTTCGGTGCCCATGTGCGGAATCTCGAAGACATGGTTTTCGTCGGGCTCGCCGATGCCGATCTTGTCGAAGGCGAGCGCTTGGCCATCGAGGGTTTCTGCGATCGCATCGGCCTTACGCAGGCCCAGTTGGATCAAATTGTCCGGGAGGCGCAGGTCCGTTGTTCGGACCTCGAACTGCGCGCCTATCACACGCTGCCCGACGGCGCTGAGAACAGGACCGAACCGCACGATTCGACCAAGGGCGCTGATTCGGCTGGGTCGGATGCCAGCCACCCAAAACAAACGGCGATCGCGCGCCGCGCGTGTCATGCCATGATCGAGGACTGTCGTTCGGCTGGCATCAAGAGCGTGGAACTGCTCCCGTCAAACCGCGATGGCGAGAATTGCTCGATGGCCGTTTCGATGCGGGGCACGCTGCTAGACATCAATCAATTGCCGGAGCTGCCGTTGCCCTACTGCACGGCTCGCCGCTGTCAATGCGTCTGGGTGGCTGCGGGGTAAACGGCTTTACTTCGCCGCCCGTTCCGTAAAGCTGCGTTCGTGCCTCAGCCGAAGTCTGCCCGCCGCGCCATCCCCGCGGTCGAAACAATCCTCCGAACGCTCGGAGACATTGGGCTGCCGCGTCCGATCGTGCTTGGCGTTGTGCGCCGCCAGTTGGCCGGGTGGCGCCGGGGCGGGTCTGTGCCCGCGTTCGCCCAGGTGATCGAGGACATACGAGATGCCCTGGACACGCTGCAACGGTCGGCGCTCCAGCCCGTGCTCAACGGGACGGGCGTGATCCTCCACACCAACCTCGGGCGTGCGCCGCTGGGGCCTGCGGCCGTCGAGGCCCTCGGCACCCTCGCAGCCAACTATAGCAACCTCGAATTCGACCTCGTCAGCGGCCAGCGCGGAAGCCGTGCGGCCTATGTCGAGCAACTCCTGGCCACACTCTGCGGAGCCCAGGCCGCTACTGTAACCAATAACTGCGCCGCTGCGCTCGTCCTGATGCTCCGGCACTTCACGTCGGGGCCGCGCGTCGAGGTCCTGATCTCGCGCGGTGAATTGGTCCAGATCGGCGGGGGATTCCGCATCCCGGAGGTCCTCGAAAGCAGCGGCGCCCGCCTCCGCGAGGTGGGCACAACCAATCAGACAACGCTGGCCGATTACGCCGGCGCCGTCGGCAAGAACACGGCACTCATCCTCAAGGTCCATCGCAGCAACTTTTTCATGGACGGCTTCGTGGACTCGCCCGCAACCGAGGCGCTGGCCGCATTGGCCCGACGCAAACGCCTGCCGCTGATCGAAGACCTGGGCAGCGGGGCGCTCGTTGACACAGAGGATTATGGGGTCGGACGCGAACCCACGCCGTCCGAAGTCCTGCGGCGCGGAGTGGACCTGGTCTGCTTCAGCGGCGACAAGCTCCTGGGCGGGCCTCAGGCGGGCGTCATCGCCGGCAAGGCGCGCTGGATCGCCGCCCTCAAGCGCGAGCCCTTCTTCCGCGCGCTGCGTTGCGACAAGCTGATCCTGGGCGCGCTCCAGGCCACTGCGGAGGCCTACCTGCGCGCGCTCTCTCTCGACCGGGGGGCCGCCTCGACGGAAACTGCCTCCGAGTTGGGAAGGTTGATCCCGGTGTTGGGCCTGCTCAGGGTGACGGATGCGTCCTTGCGCGCCCGCGCGGAAGCGCTGCGAACGGCGTTGTCGGACCTCCCGGTGGCCGTCACCCTCGGCGTAGGTCAGGGGCGGGTGGGAGGGGGCACCTTGCCGCGGGCCGCCCTGCCCTCGGTCACCCTGGATCTGCAGCCCTGGTCCGTCAGCCCGGCGGAGTTGCAGGCGCGTCTTCGTGCCGGTTCGCCTCCTGTCATCGCGTTTCTCTCTGCTGGTCGTGTCCGGATCGACCTGCGGACGGTGTTCCCGGATCAGGACGCGCGGCTGATGGATGCGATTCGCGCCGCCGCAACGGGGCCGCAAACCGATCACGCCTGATGGATCACGGGAAGAGAGAGAGCACGGTGAGGGGCCTGCGGCCCGTGCGTGAGGACAGTAACTTTGAGGCGCAATCCATGGTGTGAGGTGCAGAAGGCCGGTTTCTGTAACCTGTTCGTTTCAGACAACATGCGCGCGAATTACCTAGCGAGGCGCGCCTGAGACCAAATCCCAATCTTCGACATCATGAACCGCCCTTTCGTATTCCTGCCCTTCTCTCCCGCGCCTCGCTCCTTAGAATCCTTGCGAAACCAAAGGGATAGTGGTGAAGGCCAAACTTGACTTGATCGCAACATGTTTGGGGTTTCAAGGATTCCAACGAAGCTCCGCCTCAAACCGACGAGCGAGCCTGGGCTTTCGATTCTGCTGGTACCGATGGGGCCGTTCGAACGCGGAGCTTCGTTGGAATCCTGCGTTCCGCTTCGCGGAAAACTTGAGTGTTTTGTTCAGATGTTGGGTAGATGGAGCAGGCTAGAAGCACTGCCATTCAACGACTTAATGCGCATCGGGACCATGGACCTCAACGTTCAACGTCCAACTCTCAACTCTCAACTCTGAACTCCCAGGCGCTCGGCGCTTGCGCGAGCGCAGCACTGCGACATATTCCGACGGCTCGCCTGCAGGCGATAGCCGTTCCGTATGACGAAGATGAAAACCGTGCCGCGTCGGATCCGCGCCGCGCTGGCCATGTTGGCGACGGCCGCGTCCTTTGTTTCCGCAATGACCGCCGTCCCCATGAACCCCCCAAACATTGTCGTCCGCCTTCTCAGCCCCTCCGGTCAGGCGACCGAGCCGATGCGAGTCGCGAAGGTGGTCAAGCCCGATGCCGCCTGGCGGGCGCAACTCACCGTCGAGCAGTATCGCATCACCCGCGGCCATGGAACGGAATCGGCTTTCTGCGGCGTGTTCCACGACAATCACCAGTCGGGCGTCTACACCTGCATCGGCTGCGGCCTGCCGCTGTTCCGCTCGGACGCGAAGTTCGATTCGGGCACGGGCTGGCCCAGCTTCTTCCAGCCCTTTGCCACAGAGAACATTGGCCTCACCCGCGACACGAGCCACGGGATGATTCGCACCGAAGTCCACTGCGCGCGGTGCGAATCGCATTTGGGCCACGTGTTCACGGATGGCCCGCCGCCAACGCGTCTGCGTTACTGCATCAACTCGGACGCTCTCGCGTTTCACGAACGACCGCCCACCAAGCAGGAGCGCGAGCGGATCGTCCTGGGCGTCGACCGCGGGTCGGGTATCGAGGCGGCATTGCGCAAACTCGACGGTGTCGCGGCAGTTCGCACCCGCAGTGCCGATCCATCGGGCACGGGCGACCGAACCACGCTGATCGAGGTCGATTACAACTCCGCTCAGATCGCATTCGCGCGTTTGCTGGACGCGTTCTGGGAGATCGCGTGCCCCGCGGAGCCCCCCGCCGGAAATCCAACTGCCGCCAGAGCGAATCGGGTCGCAGTTCACTTCGAAACGCCGGAGCAGGAGGCCGCTGCGCGCGCCTCGGCGGTCAAACTGGCCCGCGACCGCCCCGAATGGAAGGTCGACATCGACATCAGCCTCGCGCACCGCGCCGTTGACTTGGAGCGGCGGTGACCGCACCCTGCGGCGATGCATGCTGTGATTGCGTTGGCACTCCTGGCTCTTGGGGGAGCAGCGGTTCAGGCGGACTGGCCGGAGTTTCGTGGGCCCTGGGGCAATGGTCATGCCGCGGCGCCTGGCGACACCAAACCCGTTGGCCTGCCGCTGCACTGGAGTGAAACGAATAACGTCCGTTGGAAGACCGAAATACCGCATCGCGGCTGGTCCACCCCGGTCGTGTTGGGCGGCCAGGTGTGGGTGACCACGGCGACCGAGGACGGCCACGACTTCGTCGCGCTTGGCCTGGACGCGGAGACCGGACAAGTGCGGTTCCACCAGAAGGTGTTTCACAGCGACAATCCCGAACCACTGGGCAACGGCGCCTCGATGAACTGCTACGCCACCCCGTCCTCGGTGATCGAGCCGGGCCGCGTTTATGTTCATTTCGGCAGCTTTGGCACCGCGTGTCTGGACACCGAAACCGGCAAGGTCCTCTGGAAACGGGACGATCTACCCTGCCGCCATTATCGAGGCCCTTCCTCATCGCTCATCTCATTCGAGAACCTCCTGATCCTGACCATGGACGGCGTCGATGTGCAGTACCACGCCGCCCTCGACAAGCAAACCGGCAGGACCGTGTGGAAAACCGACCGCTCCGTGGCCTGGAACGACGAGCACGTCCCCGGCCAGATGGCCCGCGACGGCGATCTGCGCAAAGCCCACAGCACGCCACTGATCGTGGAGGCGTCGGGCAAAACGCAAATGCTCAGCGCCGGAGCCAAAGCGGCTTATGCCTACGACCCGCGCGACGGGCGCGAACTCTGGCGCGTGCAGTACAACGACTGGTCGGTGGCGCCCCGCCCGCTGTACGAGAACGGACTGGCCTTTTTCGTCACCGGTCTGTCCAAGACGGAACTGCTGGCAGTGAAAACAGACGGACAAGGCGACATCACCGACACTGGGGTCGTCTGGCGGCTTCGGACGCATGTGGGCAAGTATGCCTCGCCGATCCTCGTCGACAGGCTGATCTACACCGCCGCCGAGGAGAGCTTCGTCACGTGCCTCGAGGCGGAAACCGGACAGACTGTCTGGAAAGAACGGATCGCAGGCAAGTACGCGGCCTCCCCCGTCTATGCGGACGGGCGCCTCTACTTCTTCAATCAGCAAGGCACAACCACCGTGCTCGAACCGGGCCGCACGTTCCGGGTCCTGGCCACAAACACGCTCGCGAACGGGTTCATGGCTTCGCCGGCCATCTCGGGCAGTGCCTTTTACCTGCGCACCAAGACCCACCTCTACCGGATCGAATCCGCCCCCACCTCCGACCCGAATCCTGAGCGGACTGTTCTTGCGCCGCGTGGGGGCACTCAGCCCACGATTTGAGCTGCGTACGGGTCGCTGCGCCAGAGCGGACAGCCGGTTTTTTGATTGACCCGTCCCCGGCATTTCGGCAGGCTGACCGCAGTTCAGCTATCACGAATGGATTGAACTGCCGACCCTTTGCCAATCAACCTTGTTATGAATGCGCGATTGACCCTTCGAACGATCCCTCTGTTTGCCGGTCTGCTCTGGTGCGGCACCGCCTTGGCACAGTACCAACTCCAGCCGCTTTGGAGTCTTGCCCCGAAGGTGAGGCCCTACCTGACAACCGGGAACACCGAGCGCGGCATGGCCTACAATCCCGCCACCGGGCATGTCATTCTCGTGAGTCGCGCCGGCGGCCTCAACATCCCTATTCTGGACGGGACCACCGGAAGCGATGTGGGTTTCCTGGACGTGACCGGCATCCCCACGTCAGGCGCGGGCATTTTCTCGATCAACATGGTGGGTGTGGCCGACGATGGCGCCATCTATGTGGGTAATCTGTCCACCGATTTGGTCAATCCGGCCTTTCGTCTCTACCGTTGGGAGAACGAATCGGCGGCTCCGGTGCAGGTCTTCAGCGGCAATCCGAATCCACTGAGCCTGGACCGCTGGGGGGATACCATGACCGTCCGCGGGGCCGGCAGCGACACCCAAGTCCTGATCTCCTCCCGCAATGGAACCAGCGCGTCCGTACTCGTGCCCGTGCCGGTTGGCGCAGACTTCCAGGCAGTGCCCATCCTGACGGATGCCGCAGGCGGCGACATGGGTTTGGGCCTGGCGTTTGGCTCAGGCGACAGCTTCTGGGCCACCGCCTCCGGTCGGACCCTTCGTCATATCTCGGTGGACTCGAGCGGCGCACCCCCTTTCCCCGGCACAACGGTCGGCAACTTCGGTGAAGCCGAGGGTGTGCCCCTCTCGATCAACTTCGTGGGCACCGACCTAAACTTTGGACTTCTCGGCGCCCTCCAGCTTGTCGATGGACCGGACCTGTTCCACCTGTACGCCATAAACGCCTGGGGGACCCCGGTGTTGATGGACACCGAGACGCTGACGCCAAACAATGCCAACGTGAACGGCACAGGCTCGATTGCTTTCGGCGGTGGCAAAGCCTTTGTGCTCGATTCGAATAACGGCATTCATGCCTACGATGTCATTCCGGAACCCGCCACCTGGGCGCTGGGTCTCCTGGGAGCCTTTGCGTTCCTCGGCCTGCGACGCCGTTCGTAGTCCTCTATTCCTTCTTTTTCTGGTTGCCGAGAAACTGATCCCCACGGGGATCAGTTTCTTTTTTGTCACCGTGCATTGTCGTCAATCCGCAGGAATTCGAGGCGGTGGTTGGCCTCTGGATGTCGGCTTGACGGGCCAGCCACCAGCACGGCCACTTGACCCGGGACTTGGTGTTCGCGCAGCCACTGCCGGGCGAAACCGGACCAGCGATCCGGCTCCTCGGCCAACTCGACTGGGTGGACCCCATAGGAGAACGCCAGACCCTGGCAGACGACCGGATCGGAGCTCAGGGCCACAATCCACACACGCGGGTTGAAGCGCGAGATCATCCGGGCTGTGGTTCCCGTGCGCGTCGGAACAAAGACGGCGGCACACGGCACCGTCTCGAGCGCATGTTCCACCACGGCGGCGATGGCCTCCGACGCCGTGGTCGGACGGTGCGGACTCGAAAGTGCCTTGAGATCGTCGAGCCGGACAGGCGGGCGATGCGCCTCAGTGAAGGCGGCGATCCTCGCCAGCATCGCCACCGATTCCTCGGGATACCTGCCGATCGCCGACTCGCCCGACAGCATGAGGCAATCGGTGCCGTCGAGCACGGCATTGGCGACATCCGTGGCCTCGGCTCGTGTCGGCAGCCGGTTCGAGACCATCGATTCGAGCATCTGAGTGGCGGTGATGACCGGTTTGCCCACGAGGCTGGCTTGGGCAATCAACCGCTTCTGCAACAGCGCCATTTCCTCGATCGGCACTTCGACCCCCAAGTCACCGCGCGCCACCATGATGCCATCCGCAGCCTTCAGGATGTCGTCCAGATGGTCGAGCGCGCCGGCGCGCTCGATCTTGGCGATCAGGAAGGGCGTCTTGCCGGTGGCTGTGGCCGCGGCGCGCACGGCTTCGAGGTCGTCCGCCGTCTCGACGAACGACTGGCTCACCGCATCCACGCCGTGGGCGAGAGCGAATTCGAGGCACGCACGGTCCTGGTCGGTAAACGCGCTCATGCCGAGATGGATGCCGGGCAGATTGAGGCCCTTGCGCGAACGCAGTTCGCCGCCGACGGCCACCCGGCAGTGCACGTCGGCACCCGCGACCCGCTCGACCACCAATTGCACGATTCCGTCATTGAGGAAAAGCCTGTTGCCCGGCGTCACGACACGCGGCAGCCGCTCGAAGCTCATCGAAACACGGCGCGAGTCACCCATAACGTCGTCGCTGGTGAGCGTGAACGGCTCGCCCGCCTGCAGTTGGATCGGTTCCGGGTCGATCTTGCCGATGCGCATCTTCGGGCCGGGCAGGTCGGCCATGATGGCGACACGCCGGCCGACGACGTTTTCCGCCGCGCGGATGCGCCGAATGCGCTCGGCGTGCTCCGTGAATTCCCCGTGTGAAAAATTGAGTCTCGCGACGTTGAGCCCGGCGCGGATGAGCCCTTCGAGCATCTGCGGCGATTCCGAGGCCGGCCCGATGGTGGCGACGATTTTGGTCTTGCGGAGAGGAAAAGGCACAGCAGGAGTGGGGGTTCAGGTCATGAACAACCGAGACTGTCGGAGTGCCCGCAGTACGAACAAACGAAGATCACAATCCACACCGCACCGGTGATGCAATAGGCCAAGCAGCCTGCGGCACCGACCAGGGCGCCGGACGTGAGGCCAAAGCCCGAGGCGATCGTGGCCGCCCACAGAACAAGCATGAAGGCATACGGCAGGTTTGCCACCAGGGTTTGTGTTCGAGTGTACTCGTGCCCCACGGATGGGCGAGAGCCTACAGCTCCAGCCGCCGGCGGCAAGCCCGGTCTCGGCGGCGTCGCAGCCGCGACTTGCCGGCCCGCGCTGCTCGTGACAAGCTCGACACACATTCGATGACTACACAGAAGTCCCAGCGACATGAGGTTGCCGGTTCACGACCCCAAAGGGCGGTGGACACCACAAGAGGAACGGCGGGAGAGGAACGCGGGAGTGACTCGCGAGCCGCGTGGCGCGCCGACCGCGCCCGGCGGGGCCTGCGGGTCGGCGCACTCTTAGTCGCGGCCACGGTCGGCTTCGGTTCGGCGCAAGCCGCGGACATTCCTGTCCCCAACGGTTCGTTCGAATCGCCCGCGACAGACTTTGTCGATCTGCGCCTTGATTCATGGCAGAAGACGCCCAAACCGGAGTGGTACGACGAAAGCGGGGGGTATCTCTGGGACCAACTGACCGGTCTTTTCTTGAATCTCCCGGTGGGTGACCCGGGACGCATCGAGAACTGCCACGGGAATCAAGCGGTCTGGATCTTCGCCGTCCCCCAGGCCGGCTTCTTCCAGGACTACGATTCGACGGACTGGTCCAACCCCGTACCGGCCCATGCCTTCGACGCCAGGTTTGAAGTCGGCAAGTCCTACCAACTCACCGTGGGCGTCCTGGGCGGAGGCGGGAATATGCAGTCGGGTGCCAGCCTGCTTGTGGGCGTGTACTACCGCGACGGCGCAAGCAACCAGGTTTCTGTCTCGGCGACACCTGTTGTCTATGAGCCGCCACCGGAACCCGGCCCCAAGCGGTTCGTCGACGTCGCAGTCGAGGTTCCGACCGTGCCGGCCAGCGCGCCCTGGGCCGGGCAGCACATCGGGATCCAACTCCTGTCCACGATCGATCCCGCTTTGGCGGGTGGTTTCTGGGACATCGACCATGTCCGCCTGAAGTCCTTTGACCAACCGGTGCTGCTGGCTCCAGGGTTCGCCGAGGGCTGCTTCGGTTTCACCCTCCAGAGCGAGGCAGGGGCGAAGATCGAGATCCTGGCCTCTTCGGACATGAGCTTGCCTCTGTCGAATTGGGCCAGCGTGGCGACACTGACCAATGCAACCGGCAACATCCCGTTTAGGGATGAAGCCTCGACGGCAGAACGTCGCTTCTACCGGGCGCGTCAGGTGGAATAGGGGGGTGTCCGATGAAAGGTGGCGTTGCCCTGAGGGCCATGCTCAGCCCTTTTGAACTGACGGCTGCTGGGGGCGCGCGTGTGCTCACGAGCGCCGATCAAGAACGCCGACAGCCCACACCACAAGTCGACGCCCGACGGGAGGCTGGCAGACACCTCAGGGCCGGGTTTCTGGAAAGCGGCCTGTTCCTTTTTGAACTGCTCAGTGCACATGAACCCAAAGCGGCGGTAAACCGCCGCACTCCAAACGCTTCGCGACCTTGCCGCCCGCGCTCAAAAGCGCGAAGCGTTTGGAGTGCCTGCCTGCCGAAGCCTCGGCGCAGGCAGGCGTGCCCTTCAGCGCCGCTTTTCATGTCGAGGTGCACGGGGAGGGGCGCCGTCCTCGTCCTGAGTCGTGTCCGAGAGGCAACGAGGCCTGCTGCGGGCCCGACCGCCCGCGTTGCGGGCGCGTTCACGCTCGTCGAATTGCTGGTCGTCATCGCGATTGTGGGCGTGCTCGCGGCCCTTCTCCTTCCCGGGTTGGCCGTGGCGAAGGAGGCGAGCCGCCGGGCTGTTTGTTCGGCCAACCTCCGCCAGATCGGCCTCGCCATCGAGAGCTACGCCGAGGAGCACGAAGGCGCTATCCCCTACGGTCCTCCAGCCCCGCCCTTCACCAGTCCGGCGAGCTTTTATCCATCGACCGGCACGCCCACCAGTCTCCTCTGTCTGCAGGGTGGCGCGCCTGTGGGACTGGGATTACTGCTGTCGCGTTACTTGTCCGATCAACCCCGCGTTCTGTTCTGCCCGGGGCCTGACCAAGCGGTGGATGCGGAAGCGGAATTGGCGAAGGTGGGCAAGCGGCAGGCCCAGGCAAGCTATTACTATCGCCACGGCGGGAACACGCAGTTGTTTGACAAACCGACAGCAGAGTCCGAGTCCTCCCCTCCCCGGCTCGCTAGCCTGGGCAACAACCGGAACGGCCTGCCGATCCGTGCTCTGGCAATCGATACCCAGTTCCTCTGTCCGCCCGGCTTGGAGTCATTCAACGTCAAACCGCGCACCCATCACCGACAGAGATTCGCAAATGTCCTGTACAGCGACGGGCATGTCATTTCACGCCGCAACACGGACGGACGATTCACGGTCAATCTGGCCACCTACGGCGAGATCCGGGACGCTTTTAGCCGCATTCTTCAGGTCTTCGAACGCGCGGACGAGTGATTACGTGAGCAAGGAGCCTTCCACATAGGGCCGTCCCGACTCGAACGCCTCGATGTTGGCGACGGTGGTGCGGGCAATGTCCGACAGCGCTTCGCGCGTTAGGAACGCCTGGTGCGATGTGATGAGCACGTTCGGAAACGTGAGAAGCCGCGCCAGTTCGTCGTCGTGCAACACTCGGTCGGACAGGTCCTCGAAAAACACACCCTCCTCCTCCTCGTACACGTCCAGCGCCACGCCGCCCAACCGCCCGGCCTTGAGCGACTCGATCAGCGCCGTGGTGTCGATCAAGGCGCCGCGGCTGACGTTCACCACGATGGCTCCCGGTTTGACGAGGTCGAGTGTCTCGGCCCGAATTAGGTGCTTGGTCTGCGGCGTCAACGGGAGATGCAGCGAAATGACGTCGCTCAGCCCGAGAACCGACGAAGCGTCGACAAAGTCCACGCCCTGCCGGGCGGCCCACTCCCGATCCGGAAACGGGTCGTGCGCCAGAACCTTCATGCCGAAGCCGCGCAGAATCTGGGCGGCGACGCGTCCAATCTTGCCCGTGCCCAAGATACCCGCGGTCTTGCCGTGCAGATCGAAACCAAGCAGTCCGTTCAGCGAGAAGTTCAGTTCCCGCACCCGGTTGAAGGCGCGATGGATCCGGCGATTGAGCGTCAGCAGCAGCGCGACCGCGTGCTCAGCCACGGCGTAAGGCGAGTAGACCGGAACCCGCGTCACCGTGATCTCCAACTCCTTGGCTGCGGCAAGGTCCACCTGGTTGAACCCGGCGCACCGCAATGCCACGAGCTTGACGCCCTCGCCCGCCAACGCCTCGAGACAAGACCGGTCCAATTGGTCGTTGACAAATGCGCACACCGCTTTGGCGTTCTGAGCTGCGGGCGCTGTCTCACGGGTCAAACGGAACTCGAGAAAGCGCCAGGCAATGCCCCGGTCCACCGAGGAGCGCTCCATGAACTCTCGGTCGTACGCCCGGGCGTCAAAAACGGCGCAGCTGGTCATCGGCGCACTCCTTCCTCCTGACCACCAGGCGCTCCAGCGTTGGCCGGCACGGGCGCCGCGCTTTCCGGCACGCTCGGCCAGGCCCTGCACAAACACATAGCAGACCGGGATGAGAAACACGCCGACAGCGGTGGCGATCGTCATGCCGAAAACGACGCCGGTGCCCATCGTGCTGCGCGCGGCGGCGCCGGATCCCGAGGCCAACATCAGCGGAACGCAGCCGAGAATGAAAGCGAAGGATGTCATGAGAATCGGGCGCAGCCGCAACTTCGATCCCGCGATGGCGGCCTCGATGATCCCCTGGCCTTCTTCGCGTCGCATCTTGGCGAATTCGACGATGAGAATGGCGTTCTTGGCCGCCAGGCCGATGAGCATCACCAGGCCGATCTGCGCATAGACGTTGAGGTCAAACCGTCGCGCCAGCAGGCCGACGAACGTGCCCAGCACCACCGTGGGCGTGGCCAACAACACCGCGAACGGCAAGGCCCAACTCTCGTACTGCGCGGCCAACAGCAGGAACACGAAGACAACGGCCATGCCGAAGATGAAGCCCGCCTGTCCCTCCGACCGCTTCTGCTGCAGCGTCAGCCCGGACCATGCGTAGCCGTACTCGCGCGGCAATTGGCGGGCGACGTCCTCGATGGCCTCGAGCGCCTGGGCGGAGCTGTAGCCCGGCGCCGGCGCGCCCAAGACTTCCGCCGCGGGATAGAGGTTGAAGCGCGCGGCGAAGTTCGGCCCGGACATCGGTTCGACCCTCACCAGGGTGTCCAGCGGCACCATATGCCCGTCGGCATTGCGGACGTAAAAGTCGCCGATCTGATCCGGTTGGCTGGCAAACCGGGGTTCGGCGGCCACGAACACTTTGAACACGCGCCCGAATCGCACAAAATCGTTCACGTAAAGACCGCTGAGATACGCCTGCAGAGTCGAGAACACGCTGTCCACCTTCACGCCCAACATGCGCGCCTTCTCGCGATCGAGTTCGACCCGCACCTGCGGGGTCACGGGATGAAACGTGGTGGACAACCGACCGATCTCGGGGCGTTTGCCCGCTTCGGCGATGAACCGCTGCACACCGGCCGACAGTTGATCGATCGGTCCGCCCGAACGGTCCTGGAACTGAATCGAAAAACCCGAGACATTGCCATAGCCGGGCAAGGCCGGCGGGCCGAAAGCGAAAATGCGCGCCTGGGGAAAACTGAAAAACTTCCGGTTCCATTCACGCGCAATGGCGTCGGCCTTGAGTCCCGGCGCCGCTCGCTCCGCCCAGTCCTCGAGCCCGATGAACATCAGGGCCGCGTTCGGCGTACTGAGGCTGTTGAGCAGATTGAAACCCGAGAGGGCCACCACGGACCTCACGCCGGGGGTGGCGGCGACGATCGCCTCGGCCTGTTCGAGCACCTCGTCCGTGCGCTGCAGAGAACTGCCCTCCGGCAGCTCCAACGCCAAAAACAGGTAGCCCTTGTCTTCGTCGGGAATGAACCCCCCTGGGACCACGCGCGACAGAATCAAGATGCCACCCACGGCGGCAATGAGCAGCAGCATCGACCGCGCCGCCTTGCGAACCAGCAAACCCACAATGCCGCCGTAGCCCCGCGTGACGCGATCGAAGGCGCCGTTGAACCACCGAAAAAACGCGCCCAGCGGGCCCCGTCCCGGCGCGGGTTTCCGCAGAAGCATCGCGCTCAACGCCGGGCTCAGGGTCAAGGCGTTGATGGCCGAGAACACGACCGACACCGCGATGGTGATCGCGAATTGCTGGTAGAGGCGCCCGGTCACTCCGCCCATGAAAGCCACAGGCACGAACACCGCGCACAGCACCAGGGCGATCGCCACCACCGGGCCGGAGACCTCCTGCATCGCCTTGCGCGTGGCCTCGGCGGGTGAGAGCCCCTGTTCGATGTGATGCTGGACCGCTTCCACGACCACGATGGCGTCGTCCACAACAATCCCGATGGCCAGCACCAGACCAAAGAGCGTCAGCGTGTTCACGCTGAACCCGAGCAGCGGAAACACGGCAAACACGCCGAGCAGGGAAACAGGCACCGTCAGCATCGGAATCACGGTGGCTCGAAAGCTCTGGAGGAAGACAAACACGACCAACAACACGAGCACCAGGGCCTCGAAGAGCGTGTGCACGATCTCCTCCATCGACGCCTTGATCGGCAAGGTCGAGTCGAGCGTGATCTCGTAGTCCATGTCCGGCGGGAACTGCGCCTTGCGCTCCTCGAGCAACTGTTTGATCTCGTCGGCGGTCGCCAGCGCGTTGGCGCCCGGGGCCAGGTACACGCCGAGCGCAGCGCAGCCCACCTGGTTCAGGCGAGCGCGAAGCGCATAGGTCTGCGCGCCAAGTTCCACCCGCGCGATGTCCTTGAGCTTCACATGGGAACCGTCGGGGTTGGAGCGGACGATGATCTCCTCGAACTGTGATGCCTCCCGCAGCAGGCCGAGCGTGCGGACATTGTACTGGTACTCCTGACCGGGCGGGGCAGGTTCCGCGCCGATCAGCCCGGCCGGCGACTGCGCGTTTTGCTCGCGGATGGCGGTGCTGATGTCGTCCGGAGTGAGGCCCAGCATGGCCAGCTTGTCCGGGCGCACCCAGACGCGCATGGCATAGTCCTGCGCGGTGAAATTGTTCACGTCGCCCACACCGGGCACCCGTTTGATCGCGTCCACCAGGTTGATGTTCGCGTAGTTGCCCAGAAACACCGAGTCCCAGGTGCGATTCGGCGAAAACAACCCGATCACCATCAGAACGTCCGGACTCGATCGTTTGACGGTCACACCCTCGCGTTTGACGGCGTCGGGAAGTTGGGCGGTGGCGAGGGAGACGCGGTTTTGCGTGTTCACCTGCATGATGTCGACGTCCGTCCCCACTTCGAACGTGACGTTGAGCGTCATGGTGCCGTCATTGGCGTTCACCGACTGGAGGTAGAGCATCTTCTCGACGCCGTTGACCTGCGATTCGATCGGCGTGGCCACCGAATCCATCACCGCCTCGGCCGCCGCGCCCCGATAGTTGGCGGTCACCTGGATCAGGGTCGGGCTCACAGCCGGGTACTCGGCGATGGGCAGGCGCGAAAGGGAAATCAGGCCCACGAGAACGATGACGATGGAAATGACCATCGCCACGATCGGGCGCCGAATGAAGAACTCAGCCATGCGCTACTCCTTGGCGCCTGGCGCCTTCCCCGCCGGCGCAGCGCCGGCCGCGGCCTGGGCCCACTCCGCCGCCGTCAGAGGATGCACCAAACCGCCCTGACCGACTTTCTGCCCTCCCTCGATAATGATCCGATCGCCCGCGTTCAATCCCTCGTTGATGACCCAGGCGCTGCCCACACGCACTCCCGCCTCGACCGACCGCTGGGAGGCCTTCCCCTCATCGTCCACCACCCAGACAAAGAACTTTCCCTGGAGCTCCTGCACCGCGCGTTGAGGGATCAGGATGCTGGGGTGGTCGATCCTCAGGACCATGCGAACCCGGCCAAACATGCCGGGCCGAAGCGCGCCCTCCGGATTGGCGAACACCGCCCGCGACCGCAGCGTGCTCGTGGTGGCATCCAAGGCGCGGTCCGAAAAAGCCCACTTGCCCGGCTCGGGGTGCTCGGCGCCGTTGGCCAAAATCAGGGTGAGCGGAACCTCGGCGAATCGCAGGCCGAATCGACGTTCCACTTCCAGCCCGCGCAGATAGTCCACCTCGCTGATGCTGCCGTAGAACCAGATCGGATCGAGTTGCGAAATGGTGGCCAGCAGGGTGGGCTGCCCCTTGCCCACCAGATCCCCCACCGACACCTCCTTCGCCCCAATCCGGCCGCCGGCCGGCGCCCGAACATCGCAGTAGGACAAGTCCAACTGGGACGACTTCACTCGCGCCTCCGCGGTCTGCACGCTGGCTCTGCCCACCTCCACCGAGGCGATCGCGTTGTCCAAGTCCTGCTGCGGAATGGCGCGCTTCTCCGCCAGCGGCTGCAAACGGGCGACATCTTTCTCGTACTTGTTCAGGGCGGCCTTCGCCTCGGCGAGGCTGCCCTTGGCGGCTTCGAGGCGCTCGACAAATGGCCTGCCATCGAGCAGATACAGCGGGTCCCCCTGGTTCACGATCGCTCCCTCCGTAAAGAGAATCTTCTCGACGAAGGCCTCGACCCGCGCCCGGACCTCGACGTTCTGCGGCGAGTCGAGTTGTCCAACGTATTCGAGCACGACTGGGACATTGCTGGCTGTGACCTCGGCAACGAGCACCACCGGCGGAGGCAGCGGCGCGGGCGGCGGCTTTCCGCACCCCGGAGCCAGCAGCCCGGCCGCCAAAAGAATGACCCCGCCCCAGACGCGTCCCATCCCCCTGAATGCGTTCCCCCAGCACGATCCGACCGTCCCCACGGGCGGGCTCGACAGAGTGCGTTGCATAGCTTGTGCCGCGAGTGTCTCAGAACCTCGATCAATGTCGAATCTCGATTCTATCTGGGCGGGCCTTCGCCTCCGCTGGTCTGAGGCGCAGCCTCTCTAGAGTGACTTCTCGTTTGAAATCTGTAGCAAATGAGTCAAGTTCTTGCGCCGCGCAGCGGCGCCCCTTAGCGAGGCGTCGACTTCCGGTTGCCATGGCAACAGCCCAGCGCAAACGAGCGGGTGACATGCCTCGTCGGTCTGAGGCGGAGCCTCGCTAAAGTGACTTCTCGTTTGAAATCTGTAGCAAATGAGTCAAGTTTTTGCGCCGCGCAGCGGCGCCCCTTAGCGACGCGTCGACTGCCGATCACATGGGAAAGGCCAAGCGCAGGCGATCTGGCAACACGCTTCGCCGGTCTGAGGCAAAGCCTCGCTAATCCATTTTTCGATGTTCATTTCAAGCCCGGGACGGTACAAGACGCTCATGCTCAAAGCCGGAATCCTCGGTTTGCCCAACGTGGGCAAATCCACGCTGTTCAACGCATTGACGCGTTCCCACAAAGCGCCGGCGGAGAACTACCCGTTCTGCACCATCGAACCCAACCTGGGCGTCGTGAACGTGCCCGAGCCGCGCCTGGAAGCGCTGGCGCGCGTCGCCAAAGTCAACACAATGATCCCGGCGACGATCGAGTTCGTCGATATTGCCGGTCTGGTCAAGGGCGCCTCACGGGGCGAAGGCCTGGGCAACAAGTTCCTCAGCCATATCCGCGAAGTGGACGCCCTGGTCCATGTCGTGCGCTGTTTCGAAGACCCCGACATCGTGCACGTGACGGGCAGCATCGACCCGGTGCGGGACATCGAGATCGTGTTGACGGAGTTGGTGCTCGCCGATCTCGAGGCGTTGAAACGCCGACGCGAGCGCATCCTCAAGGACGTCCGGGCGCTCGAAAAACACGCGGTCGCAGAAACCCACGTGCTCGATAAGCTCGAACCGCACCTCAATGCCGGCAACCCGGCCCTCACGCTGAACCTCGCCAAGGAGGAATGGGACCTGGCGCGCCCCTGTTTCCTCCTCACCACAAGGCCCACCATCTTCGCCGCCAACGTCAAAGAGACCGACCTGCCGCTCCTCGACCAGAACCTCTATGTCAACCAGGTGCGCGACTATGCCCGGCGCCATCACGCCTGCGACACGGTCCCGGTCTGCGCCCAGTTGGAGAGCGAAGCAGCCGATCTGAGCCCGGACGAAGCCAGGCAATACCTGACCGAACTGGGGGTCAAGGAGGCGGGACTCGATGCGTTGATCCGCAGCACGTACCAACTGCTGGGGCTCCGCACCTTCTTCACGTTCAACGAGAAGGAAGTCCGGGCCTGGACGCTGCGCGCCGGCGAGACCGCCGCCCGCGCCGCCGGGACCGTGCACACCGATTTCGAAAAGGGCTTCATCAAAGCCGAAAGGGTGAGTTGCGCCGACCTCCTCAAGTGCGGGTCCGTGTCACGCGCGCGCGACACCGGGCATTACTCCCACGAAGGCCGCGACTATACGGTGCGCGACGGCGACGTGCTCTTGTTCAAATTCAGCGTTTAGCGAGGCGCGCACCAGACCATCTGCGATTCTCAACCTCATGAACAGTCGCCATGCCTCCCCTTCCCTCCCTCCCGCGCCTCGCTCAGTAGAATCCTTGCGAAACGGATGGGATAGGAGTGAGGGCAAACTTGACTTGATCACAACAAGTTCTGGGTTCCAAGGATTCTAGCGAGGCGCGCACCAGACCATCTTCGACCCCCATGATGACCCACTCAATGCCTATGCAACGAACACTCATGCACACCGCACTGCTCGCTGCCGCGACAATGGCCGGCAGCCCTGCGCATTCCGACGAGGGAATGTGGCTCTTCAACAATCCCCCCCGACGCATCCTGCAGGAACGATACGGGTTCGAGCCCTCCGACGCCTGGCTCGAACACCTCCAGAAGTCGTCCGTCCGATTCAACAGTGGCGGTTCCGGGTCCTTTGTCTCCGAAGACGGCCTGGTCCTGTCGAACCATCACGTCGGCGCCGACGCGCTGCAGAAGTTCGGCGACGCGGAACACAATTACCTGCGCGATGGCTTCCGCGCGACCACCCTCGCCGACGAGAAACGCTGCCACGACCTCGAACTGAACGTGCTGATCAGCATCGAGGACGTCACGGAGCGCGTGAATGCTGCGGTCAGCCCCGGCCTGAGCGCCGAGGATGCCTTCCGAGCCCGCCGCCGCGTGATGGCGCAGATCGAGAAGGAATCGCTCGACGGAACCGGCCTGCGCAGCGATGTGGTCACACTCTACCAAGGAGGCCTCTACCATCTCTACCGCTTCAAGCGGTACACAGACGTCCGGCTGGTCTTTGCGCCGGAGCAACAGATCGCCTTCTTCGGCGGCGACCCGGACAATTTCGAGTATCCACGCTTCGACCTGGATGTGTGCTTCTTTCGCGTCTACGAGAACGGCCAGCCGGCCAAGGTGCCACACTGGCTCCGCTGGAGCCAGGCCGGGGCGACCGACGGCGAGTTGGTCTTCGTCTCCGGCCACCCGGGACGCACCGACCGATCCCTGACAGTGGCCGAACTCGAGTCTCTCCGCGACGGGCAGTACCCCTACACCCTCCAGTTGCTGCATCGGCGCGAGGTCGTCCTGAACGCGTGGGGCGAGCGCAGCGAGGAGAATGCCCGCAAGGTCCGGGACGATCTGTTCGGCGCCCAGAACAGCCGGAAAGCAAGAGAAGGCGGCCTGGCCGGCCTGCTCGATCCGGCGTTCATCACCTCCAAGCAGGAAGCCGAACGGAAACTCCGCGCGGCCGTGGCGGCCGACGACCGCTTCAAGGAGGCTCGCGACGCCTGGGACCGAATCGCCGCAGCCCAGGCGGTGATCGAGGCGAACGCCCTCCCCTACCGCTTGCTCGAAGGCGCTCACGGATTCAGCAGCGAGTATTTCGGCATCGCGCGAACCCTCTTGCGCGCAGCCGCAGAACGCCCCAAACCCGACGGCGACCGCTTGCGCGAGTTCCGCGACTCGAACCGCGAATCCCTCGAACTGGATCTGTTCTCGACTCGGCCCGTGTACGACGATTACGAACAGGTCCGTCTGGCCGACTCGTTGACGTGGCTGGTCGAACGGTTGGGCTTCCAGAACCCGCTGGTCCAGCGCGTCCTCGCAGGCAGGTCGCCGCGCCAACGCGCCGCGGACCTGGTCCGCGCCACCACCGTCAAGGACGTCAACCGGCGCCGCACACTCTACTCAGGAGGCCAGGCCGCCGTCGACGCGGCGTCCGATCCCATGCTCGATCTGGCCAGGTCGGTCGACGAGGAAGCACGCGCGCTCCGCAAAACCATGGAAACCCAGGATGAAATCAAACGGCAGGCGCACGGGCAGATCGCAAAAGCCCGATTCGCCATCGAAGGCACGAATACCTACCCGGATGCGACGTTCACCCTGAGATTGGCCTTCGGACAGGTGAAAGGATACGAGGACGAAGGACGGCAGGCCCCATTCCAGACCACGTTTGCCGGCCTCTACAAGCGCTGGGACGACCAGAAGGGGCGCCCGCCCTTCGATCTGCCGCCCCGCTGGCTCGAGCGAAAGCAGGCGCTGAACCTCGACACACCCCTCAACTTCGTCTGCACCGCGGACATCATCGGCGGCAATTCAGGAAGCCCCGTCGTGAACCGCGCCAACGAATTCGTCGGCATCATCTTCGATGGCAACATCCAGTCCCTGGTCCTGGACTTCTACTACACCGACGCCGTGGCGCGCGCCGTCTCCGTCCATTCGTCCGCCATTCTCGAAGCGCTGCGCCAAGTCTGCGACGCCAAAACCCTGGCCGACGAGTTGCTCGCCGGAAAGCGAAAGCAAGGGTGACCCCCCAGCCGGCATCGTGTTCACGATCTTCGAAGCCCGCCATCGGCGCAAATCGCCCAAGCCATGACTGTCAGCCACTGCCAGTCGAACGTCGCTCGTCGCACCTCTTGAATGGGACCATGAATGGAAGTTTCGCTCTCCTAATCGTAATCATAATCGTAATCCTCTGTCGCCGATCGGGATTAAGATTAGGATTAGGATTAGGATCACCTCACGGTTCATGGAGAGCCTGGTGCATCCTCGGGCTGCTCGCAGCCCAGTTCTTCGCGCCCACCGCCTGGGCCCAGGACGAGGACCCACTCCAATCCCTGCGGAGCCACGTCACCGGGCAGGACCGAACCCGCTGGGCGGCAGTCGAGAGCCTGGTGTGGGGAGCGGCCTCCGACCCGAAAGAGGCCGCCCAGGTGGAACTGCGGTTGCTCGGCGTGTTGTCGTCCGCAGCCTCGATCGAGGCCAAGCAGTTCGTCTGCCGCCAGCTTCGCCTGGTCGGTTCGGAGAGCGCGATTCCGTTCCTGGGCCGTCTCTTGAACGACCCCGAACTCTCGCACCTGGCGCGCTATGCCCTGGAGCCGATGCCGTCGTTCTCGGCGGGAACCGCCTTGCGTCAGGCGCTCCAGACCACGCGCGGCGAGTTGCTCCTCGGCGTGATCAACTCACTGGGTGAACGCCGCGAGCCGGCCAGCGTGCCTGCCCTCATCTCTCAACTGAACTCTCCCCACGCAGCCACCGTCCAGGCTGCCGTCAGCGCGCTGGGCAAGATCGGAGGAGAAACGGCTCTCGACGCCCTGCGCGCAGTCGCCGTCCACTACGACCCCGGCCTCGCTCGTGGCGGGTCGATCACGGTCGCCCTCTCCGACGAGGCCAAGCGGCGGCTCGATGTCGCCGGCGTGTTCGACGCCCTCCTGGCGTGTGCCGAGCGTTTGTTCCGGCAGGATCGGATCGAACTCGCCGCCGAGACCTTCGCCCGCATCTACCAGGCACCCCCGGTGCCCCGTCCGCAGCGGTTCGCCGCGCTCACCGGCCTGACCCGTACGGCACCGGACCGCGCCGCGCCGATGCTCCTGCTGCTGCTGCGCAGCCGCGACTCCGCCACCCAGGCTGCAGCTATCGAGTTGCTCCGCCAGTTGCCGCCCGCCGCCGCCGCCCCAATCGCCGCGTTGCTCGAGACCTTTCCTGCAGCGCAACAAGCCCTCCTCATCGAGGCCTTAGCCGCCCGCGCCGACCGCACCCTTCTCTTTCCTCTGCTCAAGGCCAGTGTCAGCCCGGACCCGGCGGTTCGTGTTGCCGCACTCCGTGCCTTCGCCACCCAGCAAGGTAATCGCCAAGCCGTTCAACTCCTTCTCGGCGTGGCCTCGGGCGAGACCACCGAAGGCGTCGCCGCCCGAGAAAGCCTGGATCGGCTGCAGGGACCTGAAGTGGACGCCGACCTCGTCGCGCAGTTGGATCAGACCAGCGTGGCGATGCGGTCCGAGGCCGCCCGCTCTCTCGGCGCCCGTGGCGCCACCAACGCCGTCCCGCGTCTCCTGAAAGCCCTCAACGACGCCAACGCGCCCGTCCGTTTTGCCGCCCTCGAAAGTCTGGGCCGACTGGGCGCGCCCCAGCAATTCCCTGTCCTGCTGGCTCACCTGGCCAAGGCAGGCTCACCCGCCGAACGCGAACTGGCCGCCAAGGCCGTTCTCGCCCTCGCTCGGCGCACGGGCGCCACTTCGCCTCGAGAGGCCCGAGCGGCAACGGAGGAAGTCCTCGAAAGCGCCACCGGCAATGCCGTGCACGCCGAGGCCATCGAAACCCTGGACGTCCTCAGACAATCGCAGCAAACACCAGAATCAAGGTGAGCTGTCGATCCGGATGCGTCGCTATGCCATCCAACCGCGGGACCGGTTCTGGATTTCACTCGAAGCCAGCAGGCGATGCATCAACTGCGCATTCGCCTCGACCTGAAAATCAAACATGCCGACGCACAGAAAATCGGCGCCGTTCTCGAGCGCGAACTTGAAGCCGGACTCGGGTCGGATCGCGCCCGCCGCCAGCACCTTGAAAGCGATCCATGGCTTCTCGACTTCGAGCATGAATCCGATCGTCTTGTCGGGGTCCATCTCCCAGTAGTTGTCCGCCGGGTTGTCAACGACGTCCAGCGATTGGTCCGGCCGCCGCTTCGACCAGTACTGGCCGTGGTGGAGAGTCTTCACGTAGAAATCAGCGCCGTACTTCTGGCGCTCGGCCTCGATAATGACCTCGATCTGGTGCGCCCCGATTCCCCCTGGGACGCCGCGGGCCTTGATGAACTCGACGCATTGCCCCAGCAACTCCATCCGCCCCTCCTTCAGCCACCGATCCCCAATCACCCCCTGCACGTAGACCGCCGCAGCGCCAAAATCAATCGATTGGCTGATGTTGGTCTTCCAGTCGTCCACCCCGGGGTGGCCTTCGGCAATCCACTGGATCTTGCCGCCACGCTCTTTCCAGTACCGGGCAAAGACGTCCATCGGCTTCTTGCGCGGATCGGCGATAATCGTGTTGATGCCGTGCCGTTCGAGTTGCTCGAGTGTGTCGAGGACCTTCTCGTCCGTGTTGTACGCCCGCATCAGCGAGGGCACGTAGTGCAAATCGCGCGAATGAGCCCACCCGCTGATCAAATTGCCCCCGGAAATCAGCCGGCTCACCGTCAACTGACCAATCCGCCCCGTCGGCAGGCGCGAGGGAACCGCCGCCGACCCGGGCGCCGCAGTCGAACTGGCCGACGACGCCGACGGCCGGACGACCGTCACACCCGCAGAAGCAAGCGCCGAGCGAGTAATGAAATGGCGGCGATTCAACTTCGTGTTCATCCGCGCAGGATGCTCCCTCGCGCCCGGGATTCAAGCCGCTAAATCACACGCCCGACCCGGACGATCCCGGACGCGCCGATGCCTCACCGTGGTGACTGTTTTCATGGAGGAACTATACTTACTGAACAGTGACGAATTCTGAAACGGTCGGGGGTCCTGGAGGGTACTCCAGGAGTGATGCTGCGTCTTTTCTCCCTTGAACCGGGAAGCCCAGAACGTATCGGCACCCGCCCTCGGCTCCGCGCCAGCCTGATCCTCCTGATGGCCTTCCTCGCCTGGGGATGGCAGCCGATGAATCAGGGCAGCAGGCACGGAAGCGCCGCGGGAGGTGCCTCGTTCTGCACCAACACCTCGATCAAGACCGCTTTGGCCGCCGGAAAACCGTGGCGCCCCGGCTGGAAAGTCGATGCCCACAGCCTCGTGTCCGCCCTCCGATTCGTCCTGGATCTCGATGCGCCGGCCCGGGCGTCCTGGCCGAGTATGGCGCCGCCACCCTCCCCACACGCCTGGGCGCTCTCGACCAACCTGACCGGCGTCAGCGACCAGATCTAAGCCTCGGGCCTGCGCCGGAGCCTGACAATCACACTGGTCTCCTCCGCGTGTGACCCCTCACACTCGAATCCCACTGCGTCGACCACATACTCGAATCCATGCGGTGGTGGCGTCGAAACGAAATCGCCCACGCGCGGCATCGCCGGGAAATGGGCGTGGGTGAACTTCTGCTCCGGATCGTCCAGGTAATGGAGGGTCACGTAAATGCTGTCCATAGGTTTTCGTAGTTCACCACCAGCCACTCGACCGACGTGGTCGCGCCCCAACGCGCCCGAAGCACGCTAGAATCCTTGACCGGTGAAATGTGTTGCAGACAAGTCAAGTTGTTGTGCTGCGTTCAAGGGGTCAAGGATTCTCTGGCGCCGCGCAGCGGCGCCCCTTAGCGAGGCGTCGACTGCCGGTGATCGTGGTAGACACCCAGCGGCCACGAGCCGCTCACACGCCTCGCCGGTCTGAGGCGAAGCCTCGCTAATGCGTCAGCGACTGTTGTCAACCTGGGATTCAAGTTCGCAACTATAGAGTGGCTCATAGCCGGCGTCAACGGACGAACGGGCGAAATCAACCAACCCAATCACTCGAAGATCGACTCTCGGCCTTCGTTGCGACATCATCGTCCGCCGTGAAACTCATGATCCTCGGGATCGCCGTGGGAACGTTGCTCGGGGCCGCAGTTGCCGTTCACCCCGAGGTGTCTTGCGTCCCCCGCGCCCATAGCCACAACGACTACGAGCAGGCCCGGCCCCTGTTCGATGCCCTGGACCAGGGATTCTGCAGTGTCGAGGCCGACGTCCACACCGTCGACGGGAAATTGCTCGTGGCGCATGATCGTCGCGGCCTGCGTCCTGATCGCACCCTCCAATCGCTTTATCTCGACCCGTTGCGCGACCGAGTCCGGACCAATCACGGCCGTGTCTACCCTGGCGGACCTGAGTTCTTCCTCTTGATCGACTTCAAAACGGCGGCAGAGCCGACTTGGTCGGTCCTCCGGCCCGTGCTCGATGAGTATGCCGAGATGCTCACCCTCTTCGGCAACGACCGCACCGAGACGAACGCCGTGACCATCGTCATCAGCGGAAACGCGCCCCGAGCGGCCCTCGCGGCCGAACCCCAACGCCGCGCCGCCATCGACGGCACGCCAGCCGACCTGGACGGAGACGCGAGCCGCCACCTCGTCCCCTGGATGAGTGAGAACTGGCGCTCACGTTTCTCCTGGCGCGGCGAGGGGACCATACCCGCCCAGGATCTGGCCAGGCTGATCGACCTCGTGCACCGCGCACACACGCAGGGCCGACGCGTCCGCTTCTGGGGCGGACCGGATATCGAACCGTTGTGGCGGGTCCAACACGCCGCCGGCGTCGACTTCATCAACACCGACAAACTCGCCCAACTCCGAAGCTTCCTGCTTCAGACACCATGAGCGAGAACCCGATCTTGAATCCCGAGGTCGATCAGTTGCGGCAAGGCAACGCGCTGTTGCGCGAGGAACTCGGCAGCCTGCTGGCCGAGATCGAGCAGTTGACTCAGGTCGAGAAGCCCAATCTCCTGGCGCTTTACCAGACGAAGATGGGCGCGTGGGAACTGCGGCGGCTCGAAGCCCAGTGCGCTCTGGCCCGGTTGCGCCGCGAAGTCGAACTGATCCAGGCAAGTCTCAATCGGGCCGAGGAGCCAGACCTACCCCAGATCCAAGGTCTGCTCGAACTCGAGTTCATCGAGTGGCAGCAGCGGCTGCGCGAGGCCGCGGAGCGCCTCGGCACTGCAGAACATCGGCTCGAACATCTGATGCAGCCGGACGAGAGCCAGGAGTTCAAGCGACTCTACCGCGCGTTGGTGAAACGCCTGCACCCCGACCTGAACCCGGAGCTGGCGGAGGCGCAACGCACACTCTGGCACCGGGTGCAGTCGGCCTACGCCCACGGCGATCTCAACGAACTGCGGGCGCTGATTCTGTTGACGGAGGAATCGACCGTAGCCCCGCCCCCGAAGCCGATCGAGGTGCTGCGAGCGGAACGCGCAACTCTCTCCCGGCAGATCACGACGCTGCTGGCCCGGATCGAACGGATCAAGGCAGAACCGCCGTTCACCCTCGAAACACAACTCGGAGACGACACCTGGATCGAGGCACGCCGACGCGAACTCGAATCCGAGATCGGACAACTGAACGCACAGATCCAGGCGCTGGCGGCACACCGGCAACAACTTCTTTCCAGAGGAGCGCATGCAGCAGAGTTTGGTCCCAATTGACCCGGCGCTCCTGGCGTTGATGCACGGCGCCTTTGGCAAGGACGGCGCGCTTCAGCCTTTCGCCCGCGAGATCATGCTGATCGAATGCCACATTGCGGGCACGAGCTACCGGGATGTGAAAGCGATTGAACCGAGCCTGTTGCCTGGAGCGTTCCTGGCGCTGAAGCGCGAACCGCAGAATCCGCATGACGCCCTGGCAATCATGATCTTCGATGAATCGGGTCATCACCTGGGCTACGTGCCGCGCGCGAAGAACGAGGCTCTCGCCCGGCTAATGGACGCAGGCAAGCTGCTCTTCGGCAGGCTCGATTCCAAAGAATGGGTCGGCGACTGGCTCAGGGTCGACACCCGTCTTTACCTGCGAGACTTCTGAGCGGGCAGAACAATGCTGAGCCGCCACTTGATGAACCCGACACTCACTGCTGATGAGAGAGGTTGGCGAGGCTGCGTCTCAGACCGACGCGGCACGTTGCCAGATTGTCTAGGTTGGGCCTTGACCTTTGTCACCGGCGCCCGACGCCTCGCTAAGTGGCGCCTGCGCGGCGAAACTTGACTCATTTACAGCAGATTTCAAAAAGAGAGTCACTCTGCCGCAGATGTCATGAGCGTTTGTGCCTTGCGCGACAACGACCATGTCTCGCCCGCAGAGGCACGCGCCGCGATCGAGCGGATTGCCGCAACGGGTGAACTCGATCAGTTGGGCCTATGTGGAGCGTCTTCGAGGCCCGCGAGGTGTTCGAGCAGGATGCGGCGGACCTCCTCGATGGTCTCGGGCTTGTCCTGACAACTGTGCGAGCGGCGCACCACCAACTCGGAAGCGACACCGTCCAGATGCGCGCTCGTGTACTTGACAACGCCGTCGCCGCCCGTCTCGGGTTGTTTGCTGCCCCTGACGGCGATGATCGAATGACCGGTCACCCCCGAAGCAAGCGGCGTGTCGGCCAGCGCCAGCAATACCTTGTTCCGGGGCGACATGCCGTCCAGACAAGTCGGCACGGTCTGGCGGTCCTTCCGTGGCACTGACCCCGAATGTTGCGCCTGCGCCAGCGACTGCAAACTGCGCACGACATCGACCGGCGGACGGATGACCCGCCGCGCCACCCCCCGGATCAGCGAGGTGGCCAGGTAGGTTCCCCGATGCGGTGTCGAAATGAAAACCACGCGCCTGACTGAAGGCAGAGGCGTGAAGAAGAAACTGCGACGGATGGCTTCCCGATCCCGAAGCGGCAACGCAAGGGACTCGAACGATTCGTCAAAGGCCGCCCGCCACAGTCGATCCCCGGTGTCGACCGCAGTCAGTTTCGCCAGCAACCCGCCCTGGCTGTGGCCGACGATGACCATCTGCCGCAAGGCCGGGTGCTCGCCTGCGGGATCGAGTTGCCGCAGCGTCCGACCAATGGCGTCGCGCAGGTTGGCAGCCGAGTAGGTGACCGGGTTGCCGCTGTTGTAGAGAAAGTACCAGAACTGGTAGTGCTCCTGCAGAACAGGATCCGCCTGCAAGGTGTTCCACATCTCCGCCCACCAGACTGGACTGCTGAGAGTGCCGTGCACGAAGAGCACCGGGATCCGCTCCAGGTCGTAAGGCTGGGTGGGGTAAATGTCCGTCTTGATTCTCTCCTTGGCTGAGAAAAACTGGGCGCTGCCAAGTCTCCAGACGGCAGTGTCGTTGAGGCTGTACGCCACCGATGCCGTGGTGTCGGCTTCCAGCGGAATCACGCGCCCCCCAACCTCGACGGAATTCGTCCGGTCGGTCGAATAAAGCTCGATCGAGACCACCAACTGCCCGGCGCTCCACAGCCGCGGATCGCCGTCCGCGCGCAGCAGAAGAGTCGCCGGAACCGCACGGCTATGCCGATTGGCGTAGGGTCCCTTGCCCACACCGATGAGGGGCGCGCCCAGGCCAGACCGCCGGTTTCGCACGGTCAGGCCGCGCACCCGGTATTCGTCTGACGGCAGGAACGCCTCGACTTCGTCCAGGTCCCAGTCCGCGGACGGCGGGTTGAATTGGACCGTCACGGGCCCTGAAAGCAGGGACCGCGTTCCGCCAGCCGGTTCCACCACGGTGTCTGGCCAGGTCCCTCGGGCAAAGCCGAAAGCCACCGCGCGGTTGTAGAGGTCGCACGCCCTGCGGAACCGACGGTCAAACGGATCGAGCCGCGCCGCCGGATCATCGCCCACGAGGAAGAACCAGGCGTAAATCGCGGCCGCAAGATGAAAGTCCCGGCCCTGCCCCAATTCGTCCCCGGGGACGCTTCGCGCCCGCCGTTCGCCCTCCAGGTAATTGAGCTCGGCCAGCGCATAAAGAAGGTCGCGCCGGTCATCCCGGCAGGCCGTCTCGTGCAGCCGGCGCAGGGCCACAGCGGGTTCCTCTGCGTATTGCCTTTCGAGGTTGTGCCGGTGCAGCACCGATCGGGCATCGTCGCTGCAATGTCCCTCCAACGCCGACTTGGTCAGTTCCCTGTAGACTCTCCTCGCCGCCGCGCGCTCCGCCCCAATCGGCGTGGCGCAACCGCTCAACACCAGGAGAACCAGAAGAAACGCCAGGGAACAGACCGGCCAGCGCCGACCCGTGCCGCCGGCCAAATCGCAGTCCCGCCGCGCTGCAAGCTCGAATCCTGCCAGGAGCATCCGCATTCTCCCCCGTTCCGGGAGCGCGCTCACCCGCCGCGTGAATCGTCGCGGTTCGGAGGCGCGCCTCGCGAAACTCGCACCCGACACTTATGGCTGTCTGTCCGGCTTGTCTTCGAGGCTCGCGGCGCACATCTCGAGATGGCGTCGGACGCCTTCCGCCCAGAACGCGTACTTCGGGTGGCTGGCGTGCTCGCTCACAGGAGTGAACCCCGCGCCCAGCGAACACCCGCCGTCGTAGATCAGGGTGATGTGCAAACGCGCCGCCCCAACATGATCCTCGATGACATGCTTCAGGTGCCGTTTGCCCCACGACGGCGCGTCGGCGGGGATCTTCGCGTGCAATTGTTGCTCGATTTGCGCCAAGGACTGCAGTGCTTCGTCACGATTCATGCCGGATAGGATGACCGCACCGGCTCAACTGTCACGTGCTTAATGAGCTGCGGATTGACGGCATGTCGCTCTCTGTTCAGACTCCCCGCGATGGCGATGACCACCGCCAACAAGATCACAATCGCCCGGATTCTGATGGTCCCGGTGTTTGTGGTGGCGCTATTGCGCTACACCGGCTCGGGCGAAGAGCCTTTCCGGTGGTTGGCGATAGGCGTGTTTGTCCTCGCCGCAGCAGGCGACGGCATCGACGGCTACGTGGCGCGCCGCTTCCACCAGCGCACAGAGATGGGCGCGCTCCTGGACCCGTTGGCGGACAAACTCCTGCTTGTGCTGGGCCTGGTGGTGCTCAGCCTGCAGCATGGTCCCCAATTGGACCGGATCCCGCTCTGGCTCACCGGCACCGTGTTGTGCCGGGACGTCATCTTGCTCCTGATGCTGGTGCTGGTCTCCTACCTGGTCGGTCGCGGGACCGTGCGACCGCGCTGGACCGGCAAGGTCGCTACCGTCCTGCAAATGGCCTGCGTCCTGTGGGCACTCCTCAAGCTGGATGCCGGCTGGCTCACTTTCCTCGCCTTCGCGGCAACAGTCTGCACCGCCGTCTCGGGCGTCCAGTACATTCGCGATGGGATCCGCCTGTTTCCGTCCCGATCAGGGCGACTGCCGCCTCTTTGACGCGGCCCCTGTCCGCGGCGGGGAGCGCCTTGCCCCACGGCCACGGCTCGCTTACATTCCCGGCGTGTCAGCACCGACCGTTCCCATCCGTAACACCATGGCTGCCGTCCGGGATCACACCCGGCAGTTCGCCCGCTTCACGCTGGTGTACCCGGTCATCTCCCGCCGCTCGGGCGGACTCTCGCTCGGGGTCAACTTGAATCCTGACAAACGCTGCAACTTCGATTGCGCGTACTGCGAGGTCGATCGCCAAACCCCGGGCCGGGCAGGGCCAGTGGACCTGGCCCAACTGCGCGCGGAACTCACCGCCCTTATCCGCGAAGTCCAGAGCGGGGGCCTCAGCCACATTCCCAAGTTCGCCGAGGCGCCGGCGCTCACGCGACTCATCCGGGACATCGCCTTCAGCGGCGACGGGGAGCCAACCATGGCCCCGCATTTCTCCGACTGCGTGCGGGTGGTGATCGACGTCAAGCAAGCCGAGAAGTTGCCGGAGACCAAACTCGTGCTCATCACCAACGCCGCCGGTCTGGATAAAGCCGACGTGCAGCGCGGCCTCGCGCTCTTGGATGCCCATCAGGGCGAGGTGTGGGGCAAACTCGATGCCGGCACGGAAGCCTACTACCGGCAAGTCAACCGCAGTCACGTCGCCTTCGAGCGCATCCTCCGCAATCTGACCCTCACGGCCCAGGCGCGCCCCATCGTGATTCAGAGCCTCTTTTTGAAGATCCGCGGCGAAGCGCTCTCGAGTGCCCAACTCGATGCCTACTGCGAACGGCTCTGCAACATCCTCGCAGCGGGCGGGCGCATCAAAGAGGTCCATGCCTACACCACCGCTCGCCCCACGCCCGAACCCTGGGTCAGCCGACTCGATGGGACCGAACTCGATACCATCGCCGCCGTCATTCGAGCGCGCACCGGGCTGCCCGTGCGGACCTTCGAGTGACTCCGGCCCAGCCTTTGACGCGACCGCCGACACGCGGGGGCTAAGGGTCTGGGTTGCGGCCCTGACGGGCTCTGCGCGAAACACACACGCGCGCGCCACTTGCGCCGAAGGACGCTTTTCCGCAGAGTGACCGCCAGCATGAATGCCGCCGTCATCGTCGCCGCCGGGCGTGGCACGCGGATGGGACCGGAGGTGGAGAAACTCTTCCTCGATCTCGCCGGGCGCCCGGTCCTGGCCCATACCTGGAAACGGTTTGATGACGCAGCCCGCATCAGCGAAATCGTGCTGGTGGTCCGCGAGGGCATGGCGGCCAGATGCGAAGATCTCGCCAAACGCTGCGGCTTCCGCAAACCGTTTCGCCTGATCACCGGCGGCGCAGAACGCCAGGACTCGGTCTGGAACGGCCTGGCCGCCCTCTCCGCCGCCGCCCAGGTAGTGGCCATCCAGGATGCCGCGCGTCCCTGCACCACCGAATCCCTGATCAACGCCACCCTCGAAGCGGCACGCGCGACAGGCGCGGCCGTGGCCGCACAGCGGGTGACGGATACGATCAAAGAATCCGACGACGGCGTGACGATCGCAGCCCATCCCGAGCGCTCGCGCCTGTGGGCGGTCCAAACACCCCAGACGTTTCGCGTCGAGGTCATTCGGCGTGCCCTGGCGATGGTGCGTGCGCGGGGCCTGCGAATCACCGATGACACGGCTGCGTGCGATCTGATTGGCCAGCCGGTGCGACTTGTCGAGAGCGAATCACCCAATCCCAAGCTCACGGCCCCCGGTGACATTGCGATCCTCGAGTGGCATTTGCGACACCTCGACTGCTGCGAAACCCGCGCGTCCGCTTGCTAACGGCCCTGGGGATGGGTACCTTCACGTCCCGAGTGTGACTCTCGTTGAAATCTGTAGCCAATGAGTCATGTATGAGAAAACGACTGATCTACACGGTGTTCTTGGCGGCGCTGGCGGCGAACCTCTTTTTCGGGGCGCAAGTCTACTTGCGCTCGGCCGAGGTGGCCGAAAAGAACGACGTCTACAACAACCTGCGGCTCTTTTCTCTGGTGCTCGAACGCGTCCGCCAAGACTACGTGGACGGTGAGCAACTGACCTATCAAGACCTGATCTACGGCGCCTTGAAGGGGATGCTCAGCACCCTCGATCCCCACAGCGAGTTCATGGAGCCCCAGAAATACGATGACCTCAAACAGGACACCGAAGGCAAATTCGGCGGCGTCGGCATTCAGGTGGGACTGCGCGGAGAGTTCCTCACGGTCATCGCCCCCATGGACAACACGCCCGCCTCCCGCGCCGGGATCATGTCGGGCGACCGCATCACCAAGATCGACGGACAAAGCGCAGACAAGATCAGCATGCCGGAGGCGGTCAAACGAATGCGCGGCGCCCCCGGCACAGAGGTGGTTCTGACCGTGCTCCGTCCGTCGACGGGCGTGGTCCGGGATCACAAGCTGGTCCGCGCCGACATCACGGTCGAGACCGTGAAGGACATCGAGGGCAAACGCGAGTTCCCGCTCGACGAGAACAAACTGGGCTATGTGCGCTTGGTGCAGTTCGGCGAAGGGACGGAGGACGAATTGGACCGGGCGCTCAAGAAGCTGAACAGCCAGGGAATGCGGGGCCTGGTGCTGGACCTGCGCGACAACCCAGGCGGGCTCCTCGACCAGGCCGCCCGTGTCTGCGAGCGCTTCGTCGAGCCGCGCCAGTTGGTCGTCTCGACCGAAGGACGCGATCCCGCCGAGCGGCGCGAGTACCGAGCCGGACGCCGGGGTGAACGAACGACGGCGCCAATGGTCGTGCTGGTCAATGGCGGCAGCGCCAGCGCATCGGAGATTGTAGCCGGCTGCCTGCAAGACCTGAAGCGCGCGGTCGTGGTGGGCGAACAGACCTTCGGCAAGGGCTCCGTGCAGAGCATCATTCCCCTCCAGGACGGCGCAGCGTTGCGGTTGACCACCGCGAAGTATTACACGCCCAGTCATAAGGTGATCCACGAGAAAGGCATCGAGCCGGATATCGTCATCCCGATGCCGATCGAAGACACGGAGGCCCTCTTCTATCGCCGCACGCCCGGCCTCGTCGACACCCTTGACCCCGAACGCCGCAACCAGTTCAACGCCGTGCGAGATGTGCAACTCGAACGGGCAATGGACCTGCTCAAGGGAATCACGCTCCTGACCAGCCGATCACCCCGTCCGGCGGAAACCGACCCCGACAAGAGCATGGCCGCCAAGGCAGACTGAGTCGTGACCTTGCTGGCTCTGGAGACTTCCTGCGATGAAACGGGAGTTGCCGTGGTGCGCCAGGGCCGCGTCCTGGCCAACCTCGTCTCCTCCCAAATCGCTCTCCACGCGGACTATGGCGGGGTCGTTCCCGAACTCGCCACCCGCGAGCACCTGCGTCACCTTCCTCCGCTGATCGGTGCCGCACTGCGGGCAGCGGGAATCGAGGCCCGCGCGTTGGACGCCGTGGCGGCAACACAGGGCCCCGGACTGCCCAATGCGTTGATGGTGGGATTGAAGGCGGCTCAGGGATTGGCATGCGCACTGGGGCGGCCTTTCCTGGGCATCCATCATCACGAGGCCCACCTCTATTCCCCCTGGGTCACGCCTGATCCGCCCCGCGCCGATTTCGAGGCCATTGTGCCGCATGTCGCGTTGATCGTCAGCGGTGGACATACCCTCCTGGTCCATGTCATGGCGCCTCTGCGCCACCGCGTCCTCGGCTCAACGCTCGATGACGCAGCCGGTGAGTGCTTCGACAAAACCGCCAAGTTGCTGGGCCTCCCCTACCCCGGCGGGCCGGTCATGGACCGCCTCGCAGCCGAGGGTAACCCGACCGCCTACGCCTTCCCCCGTCCGCTCCTGAGCGATCCTGGATTCGACTTCAGTTTCAGCGGCTTGAAAACGTCGGTGCGGTATTTCCTTCGCGATCACCCGGCGATCGCCGACGCCCCAGACGCCCTGCCCGACCTCTGTGCCAGCATCCAGGCCGCCATCGTGGCGGTCCTGGTCGCCAAAACCACCCGGGCAGCCCGCCAACTCGGGGTCGGCACCATCACCGCCTCCGGCGGTGTCACCTGCAACCGCGCCCTGCGGCGCGAGTTGGCGGGCGCGTGCGCCCTCGATGGGTTGGAACTGCGGCTGGCGCCGCCGGCCCTGTGCACCGACAACGGGGCGATGATTGGCTTGCTGGCCGAGTTGAAGCTGGCGTCGGGTGCGCCCCTGAACGATCCGGACGACGACATTCGCGCGTCCTGGCCCCTGGACTCGCTGCCGGATCGAGCCGACTGAGGTCGAACCGGGATCTCAACGCCCGCACCAAACGCCCCTCGACACGCTTCATCATTCGCCGCTCCCGAGGCTGCGCGTCGTCATAGCCCCGCACGTGGAGAAGACCGTGCACCAGGTAGCGCACCAGTTCGTCCGTCCAGGAGGTCCCGTACCGCCGCGCCTGTATCCGGGCAACATCCAGACAGACCACCACCTCCCCGCGCAACCAATAACCCCCAGGCCGGGCATCCGGTGGCGCGCCGTAGTCGAAGGCGATCACGTCCGTGGGGCCGTCGTGGTCGAGATACCGCCGGTTCAGCGCCACAATCTCATCGGTCCCGACCAGACAGCAGCCCAGTTCGTAACCGAGGCGCACACCGCCCGAGTCCCGCGAGACCAGGCCCGTTGTCGAAGTCCGAGCCGCGCCGTCACCGCGCGATCCGGGTGGCTCAGGCGCAGGGCGAAGGAATGCCGCATCGGCCAAAGCCGCACGAACGACCCGGAACAACAACCGCCGATCGACCCGAAGCTCGGGGTGCCGGTTGCTGAGCGTCAATTCACGCCGATGGCGTTGAGCGGTGTTGTTCGTACGCATGCACGATCCGCGCGACGAGCGGATGGCGGACGACGTCCTTCTTGCCCAGCTCGACAATAGCGATTCCCTCGACCTGGGACAGCGCCTGGCGGGCTTCAATCAGGCCCGAAGGCTTGTGTCGGGGGAGGTCGATCTGGGTGATGTCGCCGGTGATGACCGCCTTCGAGGCGTGGCCGAGGCGGGTCAAAAACATGAACATTTGCTCGGTCGTCGAGTTCTGGGCTTCGTCGAAGATGATGAAGGCATGGTTCAGCGTGCGACCGCGCATATAGGCCAGCGGCGCAATCTCGATCGTGCCACGCTCCATCAAGCGCTGGATCTCCTCCGCCGGGAGCATGTCGTGCAGCGCGTCGTACAACGGGCGCAAATAGGGCGCCAGCTTCTCCTGCAGATCCCCGGGCAGGAAACCGAGTGCTTCCCCGGCCTCGACGGCCGGCCGAGTCAGGATAAGCCGGTTGACCCGTCCGTCGCGCAGGGCAGCCGTCGCCATCGCCATCGCGAGGTAGGTCTTACCGGTGCCCGCCGGGCCGATCCCCAATGCGATTTCGCTCTGGCGTATGGCCTCGATATACCGACGCTGCCCGGTCGTCTTCGGGGACACCATGGCCTTCCGCGGCGAGGTCTGAATGCGTTCCGCATGCAGGCTCTCCAGAGCGGCAACACCTTCGTTTCGAACCACGCTCAGCGCCACGGCAAAATCCTGAGTCCGCACATGCCCCCCCATCTTCAGCGTGCCTTCGAGCAACTGGAACAAATGGCGGGCGCGGCTCACGGCCTCGGTTTCTCCTTCCAGCTTGATCCAGGCGTCGCGCGCAGTCGCTTTGACACCCAGTTGTTGCTCGAGCGCCGACAGATTCCGGGCGTCGTTGCTGAACAACTGCTGGGCGAGCCGGGCGTTGTCGAAATGGAGCGTTTCGGTGGACATTAGTGTTCCTCGGCGAGCGCGACGCGGAGCTTCGCAGCCACTTCACCCAGCGCCTGCGGCATCACCGCTGTGTCGGCAATGATGGGCATGAAATTCGTGTCGCCATTCCACCTCGGCACAATGTGAATGTGCAGGTGATCGATCACACCGGCCCCGGCGACGCGCCCGAGGTTGAGTCCCATGTTGAAGCCCTCCGGCTTCATCGTGCGTGTCAACGCATTGACGCAGCGCCGCGCGAGCAACATCAAATCGGCCAGTTCCTGCGGCGCGAGGTCGTTCAGGTCGGCCGTCTGCTTGTAGGGCACGACCATGAGATGCCCGCCAGTGTAGGGGTAGGTGTTCAGCACCGCGAAACAGGTCTTTTCCCGCGCGAGCACGTGGTTGGCCAGGTCATCCGAGCCCTGCGCGATCCGCGTGAACAGGGAAACCTCGCTGGCCGGCGATTTGGGCGCGAGGATGTACTCGATACGCCAAGGGGCGTGGAGATGTTCCATCCTGCGACGCTACCGATTGGCGCCACCGCTGTCAAACCCGCCGTGTCTGTGCGCAGCAAGTTTCAACCTGACGTGCAGGTAGGGCGACCACTCCGTGGGCGCCGCTGCTGTCTCCGAGAATGAGGCCGGGAGCGCACGGCAGGACTCCTCGTCCGAGGTGAATGCCACCGCTCACCTGCAGGCTTCCGTCCGGCGCCGACTTCTGGGATGCTCCCGCGCACGACATGAGCGAGATTCCGAAAGCCTACGAACCCCAGGCGGTTGAAGCGAAGTGGTACCAGTACTGGCTCGAACAGAAATGCTTCGCAGCCGATCCGGCACGCGTCACCGAGAAGCGTCCGGCCTATTCGATCGTCATCCCGCCGCCCAACGTCACCGGCATGCTCCACATGGGGCACGTCCTCAACAACACCATCCAGGACATCCTGGCCCGCAAGGCCCGCATGGACGGCAAGGAGGTCCTCTGGTTGCCTGGCACCGATCACGCCGGCATCGCCACCCAGGCGGTGGTCGAAAGATCGCTCATCAAGCAGGGCCAAATCCGGCATCGCGACGACCTGGGCCGCGACAAGTTCCTCGAGAAGGTCTGGGAATGGAAGGCGAAGCACGGCGATCATCATCATCGAACAACTCAAGAAGCTGGGCGCGTCGTGCGATTGGAGCCGCGAGCGGTTCACCATGGACCCCGAGTACTCGCGCTGCGTCCAGCGCGTGTTCGTCGACCTCTACAGAAAGGGACTGATCTACCGCGGCAAACGGATGGTGAACTGGGACCCGTCCGCCCGCACCGCGCTGTCCGACGAAGAAGTCGAGATGATCGAGACCAGGGGCCACCTCTGGCACTTCAAGTATCCGCTGCTGGACGACCAGGGCCATCTGCAGGCCGACGCCTTCGTCGTCGTGGCCACCACGCGTCCCGAGACCATGCTGGGCGACGAGGCCGTGGCGGTAAACCCGCACGACGAACGTTACACGCACCTCGTCGGACGACGCGTGCTGCTGCCGCTCGCAAAACAAGCCGATCCCCCTGATCGCCGATGACCTGGTCGACCCAACTTTCGGCACCGGTTGCGTGAAGGTGACGCCGGCCCACGACCCGGCTGACTACGAAATGGCCGTGCGCCACAAGCTGCCGTTGACGGTCGTGATTGGGCCCGACGGACACATGACGCCCGAGGCGGGTGCCGCCTTTGCCAGGCTCGCCCGGGACCAGGCGCGCAAGGCCGTCGTCGCCGCGATGGAACAGGCCGGCCTGCTCCTCAAGATCGAGGATTACGTCCACAACGTCGGCCACAGCCAGCGCAGCCATGTCCCCATCGAACCCTACCTGAGCGAGCAGTGGTTCCTCAGGTACCCGAGTCAGGCGTCCGCGCGGGCCTGCGTCGCCGATGGCACGATGCACTTCTTTCCCGATCGCTGGGCGAAGGTGTACGACCACTGGATGGGCAACCTGCGCGACTGGTGCATCAGCCGCCAGTTGTGGTGGGGCCATCGCGTCCCGGTCTGGCGCAAGCGGACTCCGGCGAGTGAAGCGTCCCGTAAGCTCAGACAGGCAAGTGACCTCGCGTTCGAGGCCCTGTCACAGACACCAGATGGACCCCACCTTCAAATCGAGCGGTATCCGCTCTTCGAGGAGAGTTGGTCCGGGCAGCCGGGCGAGGTCAGCTACTGCCGCAGCATGGATAACGAGGACGATTTCGTGACGCTGGAAGCGGCCACGGCCTCGGAAATCGAGGCCAAAGCCCTGGAAGCTCAGGGCTTTGTCCAGGATCCCGACGTGCTCGACACCTGGTTCAGCTCCTGGCTCTGGCCCTTCGCCACCATGGGCTGGCCCGAGACGGACGCCCGACGCTCGAAGCGTTCTACCCGACCACCGATCTGGTCACCGGACCGGACATCATCTTCTTCTGGGTCGCCCGGATGATCATGGCCGGGTACGAATACATGGGCGACCTGCCCTTCCGCAATGTCTACTTCACCGGCATCATCCGCGACAAGCAGGGCCGCAAGATGTCCAAGAGCCTGGGCAACTCGCCCGACCCGCTCGCCCTGATCGCCAAGTACGGCGCCGACGCCCTGCGGTTCGGCACCATGCGCAGCGCGCCGCTCGGGCAGGACGTCCTGTTCGACGAAAAGGACGTCGAGCTGGGCCGCAATTTCTGCAACAAACTCTGGAACGCCTGCCGGTTCCGCCAGATGCAGGGCGGCCCCATCGAGGGCGAGATCGACCCGGCCCTGCTGACCAGCGATGACAAGTGGATCCTGCGCCGCCTCGACCGCGCAATTCGCGAGATCGATGACGCCTTCGCCGGCTATCGCTTCAACGAGGCCACCGCCACGCTCTACCGCTTCTTCTGGAGCGAGTACTGCGATTGGTATGTCGAGGCCAGCAAGGCCGCACTCCAGACTGGCCGCGCCGATGACCACACCCAGCCGCCCGACACACAGACCCCGGTCCCTGACAACACCGAGGCGGCGCGTCCTAGGGCCAACAAGCTGGCGGTCATCGATTTTGTCCTCAGCCACACCCTGCGCCTGTTTCATCCGTTCCTGCCGTTCATCACCGAGGAATTGTGGCAGGGGATGAACTACCACGCCGACCTGCCGGCCGATCAAGGTGGCCACACCATCATGTACGCGCGCTGGCCCAAACCGCTCGATGCGGCCTTCTGCGAGCACTACGGACTCGACGAACCGTCCGAGCAGGTCGCAAGCGCCAAGTACGAGCTGGTCGGCCTCGGTCGCAACTTCCGGCGCGAGTTCAACCTGCCGTCCAACAAGAAGCTCCGGTTCGTGCTCAAGCCCGCGGGCGATCTGCCCTCCGGCCGAGATCGAAGTGATCCGGCTGCTCCTCAACGCCGAAACCATCGAGGTCCAGCCCGCCTACACTCCGCCCAAAGGCACGCCCATGGCCGCCAACGCCCTGGGCGAACTCTACCTGCCCCTCGCCGGCCTGATCGACGTCAGCGCCGAGAAGGCGCGACTCGAAAAAGAACTCGAAAAGGCGCGCATCGAGGTCGGCAAGGTCGCCGCCAAGCTCGATAACCCGCAGTTCACCCAGCGTGTTCCGCCGGCCGTGCTCGACGAACACACGAAACGCCTGGCCGACTGGCAGGCCAAGGAAAAGCAAATCCTTGCCGCACTGAACAACCTGCCGGAGTAGGCCCGCACCCCAAAGGGAATTCGACCGCAAAGAACGCAGCACGGCCAAGCCGCAATCAAGGCACCGGAACCCTCGCGCACCAGGATCAAACCTGAGGGTCCTCGAAGTGGAAAGGGAAAGCCGTCACTTTCTCTCCGAATGGATTCGGACGGTGCGGCCAATTCGTCAGCGTGATCACCTCGTGACCGGCTTCAAGCAGTCGTTTCGCGATGTAGCGGCCCGAGTATCCGAATGCCCCTGTCACGGCGATGCGCATGGTGGTTCACGCCGAACGAGGTGAGGCACCGCGACCAGATACAACGCGAAGGTCACCGGCTCCAGCCATCGAAGCGAGTGAACGGGCCGCCGTTGTCTCCACCGGCTGGTTCGCCCTTTCCAGCCACCAACCCCGGTACCTTGCCCATCCGTGTAATCCGTGTAATCCGTGGTCGAAAAACAAGCCAGGAATGAACCACGGATCACACGGATCACACGGATAAGGGGAGAACCGGAAGGTGGCGTCCCTTGTTTCTCCGGCGGTCCGGGCTGGACTCGCGCTGCTTATCGGTGGTGCCGCGGCTGGCTCGGGCGAACATCCAGCGCAGCCACGCCGGGCCACTGATGGTCGATTGAAACTGACGCGCTCTCCCGGCGTGGGCTGGCGCGACCAGTTAGCCCCTGTCCTTCAGTGCACGGCGAATCCAGTTGGGATCTCTCCGACAATCCAGCACACGATGAACGACGGCTTCACCCCCGACGACGCGATAGTAAACGGCGTAGGGAAACCGCCTCGCGAGAAGTCGATAATAGCCGAACTGAAGCCGATGGACCCCGGCGTAGAGCACCAGCGAATCGATCTCCGTGAACAAGCTGTCGAAGAATTACCCGCCGATGCTCTCCTGCTGACGGTCATAGAATTGTCGCCCCGAAGCCAAATCCTCCAGTGCCGGGCGAAGGACTCGAACCTTCATTCACAGCGTTTTCGCAGTTCCTTCTTCGCATCTTCCCAATCCAGCACTTCAATCTTCCCGGCAGCAAGGTCGGCTTCGGTCTGCTGCAGCTGCCGCTTCGTGCCACGCCGGGCTCGGAAAGGAATTCTCATCGCCGGCAAGATCAGCCCACAGGGTCTCGATGATCTTGAGCTTCTCGTTCGGCGGAAGGGTGCGTAGTCCAGCGATGCTCATGCGACGATCGTAATCCCTTGGCACTCAGGCCGCAAGCGGTCACTCGGGCTAACGCAGAGCGCAGTCGGGCCGGGCCGACGATGCTCGATTCAAATCGGGACGGCCTCCAGGTTTTGGCTGGCTCGTCTGGTTCGGCCATAGCATGTGCCCAAGTCTGTAGCGGCGCACCGCCTCTGTCCACGTCGCCCTCATCAAGCAAGACGGCCCCTCCCTGTCCGCGCTCAGCGCCCTCTGCGCGAGAAACGCTGCGGTCCATCGCTCAAGGCATACTTCAGCGGTCACGCTGCGCGCCAATGCCACCGGGGACCGAGATCGTCTGGCTCACGCAGAGCCCGCGGAGGACGCAGAGAAAGCACCCCGGGCTCCAACCACTGACACCCGCTGCATTACCGTCATCGCAAAACGCTCACTCCGGCCGAGGTGAGCTGAGCGACAGCCGCCCCGCCGTGATAACGCCTGTGGCGATTGACCACCCGAGTGAGCCGCTGAAGCCCGAGACTGTCGAACTGCGAGGCGGGGCAGTTGCTCGCTCCAGTGATTCTGTAGGGTGTCGTATTCAAACTTGACTCATTTACTACAGATTTCAAACGAGGAGTAACTCTAGCCGGGAGTTCTCACCATCAGGTGGGTGTATCGGAAATCCCGTCTTTGACAAAACCGCGCCCGGGCAGGGGGAAATGCGAGTCGAGGCGCTTCCGAGCCCGCAGTGGCCCGTCGACACCCTGTTGTCCGCTTCGCTCCCTCGATGCGGGCGCGGTTTTGCTTTCTAGCGCGCATGGGTGCCTCATCTCGATGACATCGGCTTCGCGTTGCTCAAAACCTGGTGAGAAATGCGCGCTAGCTCACTGCCGCGTCATCGAAACCGTTCCTCCGATGTCACTTTGATCAACCTCGTATGCGCCGGTGATCACATTCCCGGTCAGCGTGCCGGAAATCTGAATCTGATTGTAAGCCCCGGAATCGCCGGTGGTGATGAAGGCCGCCACCGGCCCGTTTGTGACGGCATACAAACGACCCGTAACAATTGGAGAAAAGCCAATGAAGTTCGTGACCCACCCATAGGAATCCACCTCAAAGCTGATTGGGTACGCGACCGGACTGCCTACGCCATTCGTCTGCGATAAGCTGCCACTCCAAGCGCCAGCGCACAGCGCGGCATGATGCACACGGAACAGGGTGCCGAGGGCGTTCGTCGGCTGGCCGATCTGCCCACTGAAGGTAAATGGGCCGTCCTTCAGGAGAAAAGTCAGAGTGACCGTCCCGCTCGGAGTCACGTTGAAATAGCCATTGGGCGTTCGGAGATTGAAAATGCCGACTTCGCTCAGAAGCCCGCCATCCTCGGCCCGGAAATAGACGTTGCCATTGATAGGTGATGCGCCAATCCACAGGCCACGCATAGACGCGAGTGAGAATCCCTGCACCGTCCGGTAGAACATCGGAACCGAGACGGTCGTCTGCGCGCCTGTGGAAATAATGGAATCCAAGGCGTGCCAGTTGGAGGACCAAGGACCTGTCACCGCTGGAGCCCACTGCACCGTGAATCCGTTGGTGCCGACAAGATTCGTCCACGTCAACTGACCGTTACCCTGGAACGAGGTGATGAGGGGGCCTTGCGCCAGCGCGCATGAATGAACCAGCGCGGCAATGATGCTTGCGACGAACGGAATGAACTGTCGAAGTGTTGTCATAATGGTGTGTTTGTTTCGCTGCTGTGGTCCGGTTGGCCGTGATGATCATGGCGAAATGTGAACAGTGACCGATGACAAGCCGCGACCAGTCGCATCGGTGACGAAAAAACCGCCGGTGAAGAACCCTCGCGGAGTGGGACCAACCGTAGCATAGAAGCCATCCGGGGCGCCGCCTATGTTTTGATGATCCGACGTATTGCCCGTGATGTACGTGGGGTAGTAAAGACCGTCTGAACCGCGCACCGTGTCAATCTTCACAACATTGTGTTTGGGAGCGCGAATCAAATACACGTTGTAGCCGCCGGCAAAAGTCGCTGTATTCGTGGCACTGCCAAGCAGCGTGAAGCCGGAAGCGGCTGGGTCGCAGAAAGAGAGCCAGAGAAGGAGTTGCCGCCCCACACCTCATACAGGTTCCCAAACGAGTAGTTCAGCGTGTACGAATTCCTCAAGGTGTCCTCGTAGTCAAACTGGAACATGGCGTTGGTGAAGTAGAGACCAGGCAGCGTTGAATTGCTCTGGGCCGCCAGCTAGCGGTCGCGAAGAGGGTGATGGCGAGCAGGAGTTTTCTCCTTTTGGGCAATGTTCTCGTTTTCATGGAAATCTCATCGTGTTGGTGAGGGAGGCGGCGCTGTCGGCCAACGATCACGCACAACCGCCGGAGCGGGTCGTGAACTGCAACGATGATGTTCGAGTCTCATGAACCGACCAACTGCCCGGCGCGGCGGCTATGGCGTCGAGCGCCTTGTCGAACGAAGCCGCTCCGGGGCGGCGACCGACGACGCTCCGGAGCGACGTCGGGAAGCGACCTCGGAGGGTTGGCCAGCGTCCTGTCATTGTCGCCTCTGATCGGCGTGGCGCATGGTCGGGCGCCCGGCCGCCTTGAGACGAACCGGGCGCCAAACCAAAACACCAACTGCCGTTGGTGTATGCATAAGGGAACTCGATCGTTCACGCCAGCCTGATCTGCTTCGCCGCCTGCCTGCCTGTCTGCCGGCAGGCAGGCAACCTGCGCTTGCTCCCGGTGCTCCCCCCGCACCCAGCAGGCTTGGCAACCGCCCCGGACCGACTTGGAAGCGGCCGAACCGCACCCCCCACCCGAGCGTACCCCAGCCTGCCCGCACTGCCGGCGGCCCATAATCCGCTGCGGTTCCTGGGCGCAGGGCCAACCGCGCCTGAGTACGCCCGCCCGAGCACCTCCATGAACTCGGCCCTGCCGCCCACCTCTTGCTGGTCAACGTCGAGAGGAATCCCCTGCCGTTAGGGTGTGCCTGGCCACGTGCACCAGGCCGAGCGCACCCACCCGCAATGCCCGCGTGGAAGCTCTGATGCCGCCGGACCAAGGGCGCGGGCGAATCCGGCGACTCCGGCCTTCAACGTATGTCCGAGGTTGTTCATAGCATAGACGCAGAGCGCAGTCACGCCGGGCCGGCGATGCTCGATTCAAATCGGAACGTCAATCCAGGGGTTGGCGGGCGCGTCTGGTTCGGTGCCCGCAGCCCCGACGGGGCGAAAGACGATCGCCCTGGGCAATGCCACCGTACTCGATGGTGAGGCGCGCGCGTCAGGTTGGATCCCTTGATCGTCAATCGGCTCCCACCATGAACAGCAACGGAAAGGGCACCATTGTGCACATGCTGAGCAACAGCACTACCCATGCAAGCATCCCCCAGAGGTCCGGACCCGCAGGGCTGAATCGGCTGTCGAGTCGCAGGATGAGCGTTGCGATCACGCTGAGGGTCGGCCCACCGAGAGACAGGAGCAGCACGGGGAGAACCGACCAGGCCGCAGCCAAAACCGAGTCGCAAAGCCAGCGAGCCGGACCCTCAGCACCAACAAGCGCCAAGCCAAGCAGGAGCAGGTGGATCACCGCCGGAACAAGGCACACGATCCTGACAGACCGCCACAGTAACCGGTCCATTCGTTCACCGTGCTCGATTGCGTTCATGGCTCACACGCATCGCCGGTCTGAGGCAGGCTTCGTTTTGGCTATTCCTCTGTGGACGCGCTTCCTTGGCCCAACTGTCCTTGAGCGTGATGGTCCGGTTGAACACCAGCCGCCCAGGCCGCGAGTCCGGGTCGAGACAGAAATACCCCAGACGCTCGAACTGGTAGGGCGTGGCAGGCAGCGCGTCGCGCAGCGAAGGCTCCAGCTTGGCGGGGACCATTTCGAGCGAACGCGTGTTCAGGAATGATTTAAAATCCACCCCCTCACCCGGGGCGTCCGGTTGGGGAACGGTAAAGAGCCGATCATACAGGCGCACTTCCGCCTCGACAGCGTGAGCCGCGCTGACCCAGTGAATGGTGCCCTTGACCTTTCGGTCGGCATGGACCCCGCCGCTCCTCGAATCCAGATCGGCGGTGCAACGCAATTCGACAATGCTTCCGGACGGGTCCTTCACCACCTCGTCGCAACGGATAATGTAGGCGTACTTGAGGCGCACCTCGCCCCCCGGACGCAAACGGAAGAATTTGGGCGGTGGCGCCTCCATGAAATCATCGCGATCGATGTAAAGCTCGCGGCTGAACGGAACAGCCCGCCTGCCGGCAGCCGGATCCTCCGGATTGTTCACGGCTTCGAGCATCTCGACGTTGCCCTCGGGGTAATTGACCAGCACGACCTTGATCGGACGCAGCACGCCCAGCCGGCGTTGAGCCTGCCGGTTGAACTCGTCCCGTATCGCGTGTTCGAGGACGGCAACATCCGTCACCCCATTGTACTTGGTCACACCGATATGATAGGCGAAGCGCCGCAGTGCCGTCGCCGTGACCCCACGCCGCCGCAAGCCGGAGATGGTCGGCATCCGCGGATCGTCCCAGCCGCTCACTCGCCCTTCGTTGACCAGTTGGAGCAGTTTGCGCTTGCTCATCACCGTGTAGGTGAGGCTCAGGCGTGCAAACTCGAATTGGTGGGGCAAAAGACGCGGCAGTGCGAGCGCTTCGAGAATCCAATCGTAAAGCGGACGGTGTACCTCGAACTCGAGGGTGCAAATCGAGTGCGTGATCCCCTCGATGTAATCGCTCAGGCAATGGGCGAAGTCGTACATCGGGTAAATACACCAGGCATCCCCTGTGTGGTGATGCTCCGCATGGCGAATGCGATACAGGACCGGATCGCGCATCCAGATGTTCGGCGAGGCCATGTCAATGCGCGCCCGGAGGGTGCGCGTGCCGTCCGGAAACTCGCCCGCCTTCATGCGCTGAAACAGATCGAGATTCTCCGCCACCGTGCGATCGCGGAACGGGCTGTCCTGTCCGGGCCGGTCCGGCGCGCCCCGGTAGGTCTCTGTCTCTCCCGGAGAGAGATCGCACACATAGGCCCGCCCCCGGCGCACCAGTTCGAGCGCGTACTCGTAGAGCTGGGCAAAATAATCCGACGCATGGAACGGCTCGACCTCCGCCGTGGCGACAAGACCCTGCGCAACCGAACCCAGGTAAAAGTCCGGCTGCTGGTTGCTGACGATGCTCTCGGGCGTCTGGCCTTTGCGCTTGAAGCCGATCCGATCATCCGCCCAGCCCGCAATCAGCCACTTCACGTCCGCGATGATCGACTCGACGTATTCGACCTCTTCCTTGGCGGGGTTCGTGTCGTCCAGACGCAGGTTGCAGACCCCACCAAACTCGCGCGCAATCCCAAAGTTCAGGCAGATCGACTTTGCGTGCCCGATGTGCAAGTAGCCGTTGGGTTCAGGCGGAAAGCGGGTGACGATTTGTTTGTACCGGGCTGCCTGCACGTCCGCCGCAACGATGTCACGGATAAAGTCGGACGGAGTCGAGGCTGCGTTTGGATTGTCCGAGACTGTGCTCATGGCTGTGCGTTGTCCATCATGGATCCCAATGCGACGTGGAGTGTGGCAAATCACAAGCGCCAAAGGTAGGGAATTCCGCGGCCCGCCTCGACTCGACTTCGCCGCGTCGCCGAACTCGAACTGATGATTCGTCGAGAACGGCCTGTTCCTTTTTGAACTGCCCAGGGGGCCATGAACCTGTACCGCCGGCTTTCCAGCCGGCAACGGTCTCTGTCTCGGACACTGTCAGCGGGGCCGACAAGAATGTCGGCGGTACACCCGGTTCATGGGGAGCAAAAAAAGAGACCGGGGTTGCCCCCGGTCTCGCGTTCCCAATTCAGTCTTCGGGCTACCGCACGAGGCGGTAGAACATGTAGGGCGCACTCGACGAGACCGTATAAGGACTGCTCGGATTGCCTGCCACAGGCGTCCAGGTCTCGAAGTCCGCCGATTGCTGCAGCGTGCCCGCTCCCGACCAGGAGAGCGTGACCTGACCGGTCCCGGTGATCACCGGCGGCGCGAATTCCGGAGCTGCAATCGGCGCGTACGCGGAGATCTGAACACCCGAAAGCGGTGTCAGACTGCCCGCAGGCGTCGCATCACCCTCGATCCGCCACGCCACCTTCAGATAGTCCCCGCCACCGCCTTCGGTGTGCAAGGCCTGGATGAAGTACGCCTTGCCGGCCACCAGGGCCTGCGGCTCGGACGTATAGGCGACAGGCGGCTCCGTGAAGCCATGGCAGCAACCGGGCTCTTCCGCGATGAGCACCACGTTGACCGGGTCGTCATCGGAGCTGAGCCACAACTGCGAAGGATCGTCGCTCGAGACAAAGAACCGGTAGTTCCCCGAGACTGCCGGCGTGATCCAGCCCGACAGGCTGTCGCCGTAATCTTCCCCGTGGGAACCGAAAGCCGCCTTACCAGCCAGATCGCCGCCGGTGAAGGGAGTCGTGTCGAAGGCGGACGGCAATGCATTGGTCATCGGTCCGCTCGGGTACAGAACGGTGTTGTCGGTCATCCAGTTCACCGTGAGCGTGGCGGGACGCGGCGGGCCGAGGTAATAGTAATCCCAGGCCACCACTCCCGGCGTCAGCACCGGCGCCTGGAACGGCACCGTGGTCAAGGGCATCATGTTGCCCGTGGTCGTTCTATCTTTGAGCCCGCTCAAGGTCAACGTGTAGTCCTGGCCCGGCGTGAGCCCGCTCGTCGCCAGAATCACCGTCCGCCAATCGCCGCCGAGCGGCACCGCCGCCGAATCCTCGTGCAGCGTCAGGCTATTCACGGCGACTCCGCCATTGAGGCTGTAGTTCCCTGTGCTCGATGCCGTGGCGGTGTCCATGCGCTTCGAGAAGAGCACCTTGACCAGGTACGGCTTGCCGCCGACCGGATTGGGCGTCGACAGCGCTGTCACGGAAACGACGGTGGGCGGCGCGGTATCTGTCGCGACGGCCACATTGGCATCGCGCGTGTTCACCCCGCCAATCGGGTTGTCAACCACTAACCGGTACAAACCGCTATCCGCCGACGTGGCCTGCGCGATCACCAGGGTCGCCCCGTTCACCCCTTGCGGGTAATGGTCCGTCCCGTCCGGATTCTGGAGCTGCGGTCAGAGCTGTGCCGCCCTTGTACCATTGGTACGTGTTGGGCAAGCCATCGACCACCGCCGACAGCGTGACCGTGCCGCCCTCGACGGCCGAGGCGTCTGCCGGCTCCTCGAGCACCTGCGCGGCCTTCCACTGGATCTTGTAGTGGTTTTCTATCTGCTCGGGTGTGAGCGCATAGCTGTAGAAGGCCACGTCGTCCACTGTGCCCGGGTAGGGGATGCCGCCCCCGGCCCGGCTGGCGATCTCGAACGGTGTGTTGCTGGCCGGTAGGTAATTGCCCTCCGGCGTGCTGTCGGCCGACGTGTCATCGGCGCCATTCACATAAATGCGCCCGCTGCCGGCGCCGGAATAAACCACGGCGACGTGGTACCACTTGCCGGCTTCCGGATAGGTCTTACCGAGCAGCCAGATCTGGACTGTGGTGGCGTCGCCGATATGACATTCCCAGAACGCCCCGTTGAGTCCTTGGTAGATGGCGTAGCCGGAACGTCCAATGGCACGATTCTGGGAACCGATCACGCATCGGCTGTTTTGTCCCGACTGGTCGGGCTTGGCCCAGAACTCGACGGTGAACGCACCGGCGGGGTTGAGCACCGAGGAAGCCGGAGCCACGGCGTTGCCGCCCGTGAACCGAACAGCCGTGTCCGGATCCGTCTGAGCGCCACCCAGGAACGCCCCGGACTCGCCCAGCGTGTAAGACCCGCCGTAGGTGGCGTCGTGGAATCCCGCGATGTCGGCGGCCAGCGTTCCGGTCGCCTCGCCCAAACGCCAGTAGGCGGACGGATGATCTGCCGCGACGGTTTCCGCGTACTTGCCGGATGGGGCCGCGAAGTTGAGCACGATGGGCTGGCTCTCGGCCGTCCCGAACACGTTTTCGACCGACAGGGTGTACGTTGCCGAAGTGCCGGCCGCACCGCCAGCGACAACGTACGAAGCCGAGTTGGCGCCCGGAATGGCAGCGCCGTCCAGTTTCCATTGATAGGTGAACGGCAGAGCACCCGACACAACGGCATTCAAGACGGGCGCACTGCCCGCCATCAGGGTGCGCGGGCCGAGGGTCTGGCTGTCGAACACCGGCGGAGCAACGGTCGTGCCGTAGACAAGCTTGGTGTAGTGCGACTGGATTGTGCTGGCAGACAGCGCACTGCTGTACACGGCAAGGTCGCCGATCGTTCCGGCGAGCATGTTCGGATCGCCCAAAACGCCATCGGCAAAGGACCCGATCCAGGCCGGGTACCCGCCTGATCCAAGGCCGCTGTGGGTCTTCGTCTCCAAAGGCTTGCCATCGAGGTACGGCGTCACTTTGCTGTTATCCTCGAATACGAAGGCCACATGGGTCAGCCGTCCGATGAGACTCGGCGCAATCGACCAGCTCAGCGTGTCGACGCCGTTGGCGAACACGAGACCGTTGCCGGCGCCGTTCGCCTGAATCGTGTAGGTGTAACTGCCGGTGTCCCAGGCCACAGACAAGATCGTCTGGTTCTGGATCGTGGCGCGCGTCAGATACACGAGCGCTTCGACCGTCCCATTGCCCGTCGGGAATTCGAAGGCCGGGTCGCTCGGGATCTGAACCATTCCATCCGCATCGAAGGCGAGGGAACGTTGGATGAGTGCGCGACTCGTTTGGCCATCATAAATCGCGCCCAATTCAAGTGTGCCGTTGTGGGCACTGTCCACCACGTTGATCACTGTCGCATCGACGCAATCGTCCGCCGGGAAGTACGCCACCAGGCTCGATTCGGCCTTGACGATGTCGCGATAGGCCTTCGCATCGTCAATGTCCGCCTGAGTGGGGGTCACCACCGTCAGCGTCGCTTCCACGCTGGTCAGGGAAATACCGCTGCTGGTCAGGATGCAGTCGAATTTCGCCCCGTTGTCTGCAGCCGTCACCACGGGCAGATACAGTCGGGCGCCCGTTTGGCCCGGGAGATTCGCGCCCCCGCGGCGCCATTGGTACGTCAGACCAGCATCCTTGGCGGGGGTCACCGCGAACGACGCAGCACCGTTGGCCCATACCGTCGCCGAGGCGGGCTGGGCAATGATGCTCGGCCCCGCAGGACGGAGGAGCAGATCGCTGACCGCGAACTGGCCCGAGGCGAAGGTGCTGATGCGCAACTCGTCCAGGTAGCCGCGGAAAGAGGGCGTCGTCCCCGGACTGCCCCCGGCAAAAATATTGCCGTTGGGAATGGTGTTCTTGTCCGTGGGAGTTCCCCTGGGAACGCCATTCACATAGAACGTGTTGATCCCGTTGTCGCTGACGACGGCGACGTGCATCCAGCTATTGGTGTCTGCATCGATGTAATCGCCAATCTGGACGGTGTCCGGAACGCCCTGGACGGCGTTTGGGATCACGAAAGCGCCGATTTGCGACTTGCCCAGTTCTGTGCTGTTGGTCACGGCAAAATACACCCCGCCCGCACCCGTGCCCGCAGGGCGGTCGGGTTGAGAGAAATCGCCCGAGCCACTGCCGAAGAACCAGGTGCGGTTGGCCGTGGTGCTGATGCCTGTGTCCTCGGGCAGAATCCAGCACTCGATAACGTAGTCGGTGGCCGGTGGGTTCCAGGCACAATCCCCCGTGCCGCAGGGCCACGGATTCCACATCGCCGCTGCGGCGTAGTGTGCGGGCGTCCAGTACAAGGAACTGGTGCTGGTGTAGCCCGTGGTGCCGAGAGGCCCACCCGCCCCAAGCGGGGCGATCGCCGCCCCCGTCGTGCCGCCGCCGCCGCTGCTGTAGGCAAAGCTGAATCGGCGGTTGTTGCCACTCGAGTCGCCATAATAGTCCAGCACCTCACCGTAATGCCACCAACCTTGTGGGGTAACGGCCGCCGAGGCGGAGAGGGCCAGCAGCGCCGAAGCGCAAGCCGCGCCCGCCAGTCGAATTGTGTGTTGCGTCTTCATACTCGTGTCGTTTCTTGAAGGCCATGCTGGCCTGATGAATTAACGCATTGATTCACGCATCCAGGCCAGTGTTTGTCAAAGGCAATCGCCCGGTGGTGATGGTGAGAATACTGAATCTTAGATTGGGAGCGGATCGACAGAACCGGACTTGCGCCCCGTGCGGCTTTGCCGGTACAACCACAACCACAAATGATGCACGCCTCCAAACGAACGAACCACGCGCTGTTGCTCGCTTTCATCATGGTCGCCTCCCTGTTTTTCATATGGGGATTCTGCCATGCAATGCTCGATGTTCTGAACAAGCACTTTCAGAACATTCTGCACGTGAGCAAGGCGCAATCGGGACTCATCCAGACCTCGGTCTTCGGGGCCTATTTCCTGTTGGCTTTTCCATCGGCGCTGCTGATCCGGCGGATCGGCTATCAGAAGGGCATCTTGCTGGGACTGATCGTCGTCGCGGCGGGCGCTTTCCTGTTCATTCCTGCCGGGCTTTGGTTCAAGACGTTTTGGTCCTTCTTGTTTGCCCTGTTCGTCTTGTCCAGCGGCCTGGCCTGCATCGAGACGGCGGCAAATCCCTACGTCACTGTGCTCGGGCCCAAGGACGGCGCGGCGGCCCGACTTTCGGTGGCGCAAGCTTTCAATTCGGTGGCTTACATCATCGCGCCCACGGTGGGGGGCGCGTTGATCTTCGGCAAACGACACGAAGCCGGAACGCCGGTGGACTTTTCCGGACTGCTCACTCCGTACGTGGTGCTCGGGTGCGTTGTGTTGGTGGTCTTCGGCGTGTTCTCGTTCATCAAACTGCCCAGCATCGATGACGATGCGGTCAACTCGGATGCGGGGGCGACGGACGCTTCGGTGCACCGGGCGCCTCTGAGCCGTCAGCCCCACTTCACGTGGGGGATTGTGACTCAGTTCCTGTACATCGCCGCGCAAGTGGGTGTGAATGCTTTTGCGGTCAACTACATACTCGAGAACGTCGTGATCAAGGACGCGTCTGGCGACATCGATCACGGATTCGCTCTTCGCCTGGTACGGCACGTTCACCGGAGCGGCCAGCCCCGAGGCCACCGCCGCCTACGTGATCACCATCGCGATGATCTTGTATGCCGCAGGCCGCTTCACCGGGGCGGCGATCACCAAGGTGGTCAAACCGAACCTCTTGCTGTCCTTGTACGGCATCGCCAATTGCATCATCATCCTGATCATCATGGCCGACATCAAACACGTGTCATGGAAGGTCCTGCCTTTCTGCTGGCTGTTCATGTCGATCATGTTCCCGTTCATCTTCGCGATGAGCCTGCGCAACCTGGGTGAGAAGACCAAACTGGCAGCGTCGTTCCAGATCATGTCTATTGTGGGTGGCGCCATCGCTCCCCCGCTGATGGGATGGCTGGCCGATCAATACCACAGCATGGCAATCTGCTTTGTGCTGCCGTTGATTGGCTTCATCGCCCCGACCATCTACGGCTTTGCCTATCCGCGCCTGCTCGAGAAATCGCGTTTGGCTGATTCTGGTCTGCCCGCCACCTGATCCTGCCTGATCCTGGTCTCACCATATGAACCGTTGCGGCAGAATGAGATGGAACCATAATGCGCCCAGATCCTGGTCATAGACGCCATTTTTCTGTCCTTTTTGCGTGCCTGGTGTTGCCGACAGCTTCGGCGCGGGCGGCTTATCCGACACACGAGGAATTGGCGGAGGCGCGTTGCTGGTCGGCGGCGAAATTCGAGGGGATTCAGGAAGTCCGGACACTGCCGCCCGGTCTGGCCGTCATCGCCAACTACAAAGAAGTCCAGCAGAACGCACGTGACGGCCAACCGCTCAGAATCGGCGACCGGCAATCCAGCCGGGGGGTGTACTGCCACGCGCCCAGTCGGTTGCTGATCCGCCTGGCCGGACCGGGAGCATCGTTCAGCGCGGTCGTGGGCATCGACAGCAACGGCGACTACAGTGGCGGAAGCATCGTGTTCACGGTCGAGGTGAGCAGCCAGGAGGTCTTTCGCTCGCCATTGATGGTGCGCGGACAGCCGGGCGTGCCGGTGAATGTCGATCTCAACGGCGCCACCGAGTTCACCCTGTCCGTCGAAGATGGCGGAGACAACTTCAATAGCGATCAGGCCAGTTGGGCGGAGGCCAAGGCGACTCTGACGGATGGCACGGAGGCCTGGCTGGGGGATCTGCCTATCGTGGCCGCAGAGCGCGCTCCACATAGCACCGAACCCCCATTCGCCTTCCAGTACGATGGCCAGCCATCCGCCAGCTTACTGAAAACCTGGCCAAGGACCCACACGACCCGGGCCCTGGACGATTCGCGACAGGAGCACACCCTGCACCTGGCGGGATCCCGAGACTGCGCTCGAAATCCGCTGCGTCGCTGTCGAGTACAGGGACTTCCCGACTGTCGAATGGACGCTCTGGTTCAAGAACATCGGCACGACGGACACGCCCGTGCTGTCTGACATCCAAGGCCTGGACACCACGCTGGAACGAGGCGACTCGAGTGAATTCGTTCTTCATCATCACAAGGGCACATTCGTCCGCGCGGACGATTTCGAACCCCTGACCACAGTCCTGAAGCCGCGCATGGAACAGCGCTTTGCGCCGCCGGGCGGGCGCCCTCTGGGCGCGGTTTTCCCTTACTTCAACCTGGACTGGTCGGGACAGGGAGTTGTCCTGGCAATCGGATGGCCGGGCCAATGGGCCGCCCAATTCCGGCGTGATCAGGGGATCGGACTGCGGGTGTCGGCCGGACAAGAGCTGACCCGCCTTCGGTTGCGTCCGGGCGAGGAGGTCCGCAGCCCGCTGATCGTCCTGCAGTTTTGGAACGGCGACTGGATTCGAGCGCAAAACGTCTGGCGCCGCTGGATGATGACCCACAACTTGCCCCGGCGTGAGGGCCAACTCCCGCCACCTATGCTGCCAGCCGTGAGCGGGAACCAGTTTCCCGGGCTGCTCTGCAACGAGACGGACGAGATTCGCTACATCGACCGCTACATCGAGGAGCGGATCCCCATCACCCACTGGTGGATGGACGCCGGCTGGTACCAAAACCGCGGTGACTGGACGACCACGGGCACTTGGGAAATCGATACCAACCGGTTTCCGCGCGGGCTCCGCCACATCAGCGATTACGCTCATGCCAAGGGGCTCAAGCTGATCGTCTGGTTCGAGCCCGAGCGGGTGACGGCCGGGAGCTGGCTGGCCGACCAACACCCCGAATGGGTGCTCGGCGGCAAGCAAGGCGGCCTGCTCGACTTGGGAAACCCGCAGGCCTGGCACTGGCTGGTCAACCACTTCGATCAGCTCATCGCGGAACAGGGCATCGATTTCTATCGCCAGGACTTCAACATGGACCCGCTCGCTGCCTGGCGCTCCAACGACGCCCCCGACCGCCAAGGCATCACCGAGAACAAACACGTCCAGGGCTACCTGGCTTTCTGGGACGAGCTGGTGCGCCGCCACCCGCGCCTGCTCATCGACTCCTGCGCCAGCGGCGGACATCGCAACGACCTCGAAACCCTGCGTCGTGCCCTGCCGCTTCTGCGGAGCGACTCCATCTTCGATCCCGTGGGTGAGCAGGCCCACACGTATGGCCTGGCGCTGTGGATGCCCTATTACGGAACCGGCTTCATCGAATTCAATACGTATGTCTTCCGCAGTCTCATGGGACCCGACACCACGCTGTCGTGCGATGCGCGCCGCCGGGACATCGACTGGGACCTGCTGCGCAAGCTCGTCGCCCAGTGGCGGCAAGTGGTTCCGAACTTCTTCGGCGACTTCTACCCGCTCATGCCCTACAGCCTCGACAACGCATCCTGGCTCGCCTGGCAATTCGATCGGTCGGAAGCCGGCGAAGGCATCGTACAAGCCTTCCGACGCGCTGACAGCGTCTATCGCTCGGTGGAACTGAAGCTGCGTGGCCTCGATCCGACGGCGAATTACGAGGTCACCGATCTCGACACACCGTCACTCGACTCGCGTTCCTGGCCGTGAACTGCTCGATAAAGGACTGGTCGTCGAACTCCTGGACCGGCCCGCCGCCGCGCTGCTAACCTATCGCCGAGTCGAGCCTTAGCGAGGCTTCGCCTCAGACCGGCGAGGCGTGTGAACGACTCGTGGCCGCTGGGTGGCAACCACGATCAATGGCGCCTGACGCCTCGCTAAGTGGCGCCGCTGCGCGGCGCTGGCCTCCACCCCTCCCCGCGTACGACCGATCGAGCGCCACTTGTCTGCTCACTGTAGTGCTCCCTGCGACGGCCAGGGCCCTTCGATAATCCCGACGGTCCCCTTGCCAAGAACGCGCACCACGATGTTTTGATGATGGACGGCGTACTTCCCCGAAAACAGCGACTTCGCAAGCCGAGGTGCGAATGTGTACGTTCCCTGTGCCTTCACGCTGAACACCGTCGCGGTGAACATCACATGCCAAGGCCCTCCATCGACTGCGCCGGGTTGCACCTCTGCCCAAGGGGTGCTCAGGGCCCGACGCGGAGCTCATGAGCTCAATGACGCCTGCAGATCGGTTCCGCAGTCAGCGAGTAAAGAAACTCCCCCCTGGCGAAAGCCGAGAACTGAACCTCGACCACCTGATCGGCTTCCAGGTTGATTCGGGCGGGGTACAAGTCCTTGAACTGATCGAGCGTGCCGTGTTGGCAGTATGGAAATGAGTATCCGACACAAGAACCTGGCAGATCGAATCCTGTGCCTCTCTCCTCGTCGCTTGGTGGTGGTGTTTTCATGGTGTCATTGCTTTTGCTTTCATTCTGGTCCCCTTCTTCACGCGATGACGATGATCTCTGGTCTGCGCTCCGCAAGTGAAATCACGCACCGGAGTCGGGAGGTCGGGAGGTCGGGAGGCACGCGTCCGACCTCTTGCCTCGCAACTGGAATGCGGTACACTGGACCATTGTGAGCAGTGAGCATCGCGTCAAACACCCGTTTGCTGCTCGCAGTGGTTTGGGAACGTGCCGCCCTTTCGACCGAGGCGCAGGCGGTATCGTCCGCCGACACGGGGCAGTCGCTGCAAACCATCCGCCGCCGGCCGCCTGGAGCCGGGCCTGGGAGCAGCGAGGCACGCCCGTCGAGCAGCGCCGGGAGTTCATCGCCACCGTCCTCGCCCAGTGGCCGAAGCCGCGCCAGGCACCAAGATGGTCTATTCGAACCAAGGCAATTCCGTGGTTGGCGCCATGATCGAGAAGGTCGCGGGCGAAGCATGCGGCCAGATCGTTTGACCCCGGCCTTACAGAGGAATCACCGGGATGCACTACACCGTCACCCTCACCCGCCCTGCGCCTGCCTGCCCGCAGGCAGGGGCACCCTCTCCCATCGGATGATTCGCCCACTCGGCCAATGGAGCGCTCCGCTGGTAGGCGACGCCAAGAACCCAGACTACGGCGAAGACCGCGGGACCTGCGCGGTGCCGACGGCGCGCAGTCGCACCGGGCCGAGCAGCCCGGACTCCATCAGCGGCGTGTCTCGGGTGAGTTTACGGATGTTGGTCCGGGTGTAGCGTTGTTCCTCCGGCAGAAAGTGCTCCCCGATGATGCGGTTGGGCCAGAAGTTCGTGACGCGGACGCGCAGGTGATTCAGCCCCCGCCGAGCGGCGCCGGTGACCTCGACCGCGAAAGGCGGCTTCCACACGACCCCGAGGTTCTGGCCGTTCAGCACCACCTCGGCCAATTCGCGGACATCCCCCAACTCGAGGAACAGACGGCGAGGCGCGTCCAACCAGTCGTCACTCAACTCGAACTGCCGTGTGTACTCGAGTGGCCCGAGTGATACTTGACCAGAGGATCCTCGAAACGCGTCCACGACTGAAGGGCCTCGATCTTCACAGGCCGTGTGGCCGAACTGTGCAGTTCGCGCGGCAGCACGTGGAGAATCCACTCCTTATCCAGGACATGCGGCGCTGGCACTTGGGCAGATCGAGCTTCATCACTCGCCCAGCGGCATCCCCGATGACATACGTGCCCGGTTCCGTGGCGCAGAGCCGCATGGGCCCATCCTCGTTCCACAGTTCCACCACACGCTCGATGGCAAATGCCGAAGCTCTGTCCGCCCCCCCGCCGGTGGCGCTGCCTCTCGCGACATCCGCATCGAGCCCAAGGGCGGAAGCGACGGCTGTGACAGGCTGTCCATTGTGTGTCACCGTAACCACGCGATGACCATCCGATGGGTGCCGGAAAACAACGAAGAAGGACCCATACGGCTCGAAGCGCAGGGGCACCGTCGTCAACCCGTCGACCACATCCCAGGCCGCCACGCGTCGAATCGCGGCGCTGTCGGGCAGCCACAACTCCGGCGCCTTGCCGGCGACCCGGAAGGTGCAACGCACATCCTCCCAACGGTTCGAGCGATTCGCGACGAAGTAAATGTCGGCGTCATCGACGCGGCGGTGGACGTAGTCGAGCGTGGTCGATCCATCGGCGCCCCGGAACTCGAAGTCAGGCTTGACCCCGTCCCCCAGAAGGACTTCGCGCGCGGTCTTTCCAGAGATGACCCGTCCGCTGTTGGATCGACCGTCCGAGCCCCAAAGCGCATCGGCAATCCCCCGGACCTCGGTGTCGCAGTTCGGGTAACCGGCTAGGCCCGTGGCTTCGGACGGTTTCGGGCCGAGGACCGTCGCCCCCGCTGCGACCAACTCCTGCACCTTGCGCAGAACGGGCAGCGAGATGGCGGTGTTGTCCCGCAACACGAGCACGCGATAGCTCATGCCATCGGGCAGCATGATCCTGCCGTCGCGCACGCCCGCCCGGGTGAGCAGGACCTCCTCGGTCACGACGTCGTAGTCATAGCCCGGAAGCACGCGCGCAGGATCGCTGCGTTTCAGTTGGGCGAAATTCGGCACATGATCGCCGTAGTAGTAGCAGGCGTCGGCGACGAACAGGCCCTGCTGCAACATCCACTGGCAGCGATTCAGGTAACTGATGAACGGGGCAGACTGAGGCCACCACGTGGAGTTCGGGTTGATATGAGTGCCCGCGAAGTACTGGATACCAGGCCGACCCTCTTCCTCGGGGGAACAGACGAACGCGTGCCACACCAGCAGGTTGAGCCCCTCGCACGCCGCCCGATCAAACGACGGTTTCAGGTTGTCCCAGATCGTCTCCTGCCAGTGCGGGCCGATGGTGGTGAAACCCTCGGCAGCGACGAAGCGCCGTCCGTAGGTGTGCGCGGCGGAGGCGGGCTGTTTGACGAAGAAACGGTTGGACTCGCCGACACGGTGCCGCCACGACCAGGCCCAGAACTCGCTCATCGGCACGTCGTTGAAACCGAAGGCACTGTTGTGCATCGACTGGCACCGCGTGGGGTCCGCCTGACTCGGGGTGGATTTGCAGTCCGTGTCGATGCGCGCCATCGCGGAACAATCGGTAGTGGTTGTCGATCGCCAGGTCGCCAAGTGTCCGGCGGAAGTCGTGGAGGAACCGGTGGCTGAGCGAGCGGTCATCCACGATGCGTCCCGCCAGCACCGGCAGGAACGGCAACAGATCGTAACCGCGCCGTCGCTGGAACTCTTCCCGCAGGGTCGGTGTCCAATTGACTGCCTCGACCTCCCAACTGTCGGTGTGCAGGTACTTGAGCGTGCCGGCCAGCGATCCGGCATCGGCAATGAGCGGTTCGACGACGGCGTCCCAGTATCGGCCAAAGGCGCCGGCATCGAGCACATCGATGGCGTAACCCTTCCAGCCGTCGCTCGAGGTCGATACGCGGGCGTGGTCGCCGATCGTGCAGCCGAATCGCAGGATCTGCCAATCGCCCGCCGGCACGTCCCAGCGAAACACGCCGTCCGAATCGAGATGCGCAGTCAGATCGAGCACAAGGCCCTGACGCGTGTCTTGCTCGCCTGCTGCGGACGGCAGTTCCGTCAGCAGCGGCGAGGTGTCCGGCGCCGAGAAATGCAGCGCACGATGCATGGCCTTGTGCTCCCAATTCTGGAGCGGGCGACGCGTCTCCGTGTTCACGCCGATCGGGCGCGGGAAGGCCACCACAAACAAGTCACGGTAGAAACCGTCGCGGCTCTTGGGTTCAGGCAGCCTCTGCTCGAACATGGCCGGGCCACTGGCCTGCGCCTCAGACCAGACGAGCTTCTTGGCGGCGTCTTCGGCGGTGACCATGGGACCGCCCAGGTTCCAGCCGCTCTGGATGTTCAGGCTCAGTTCGAGGCCGAGCCGATCGGCCTCGCGCAGCGCGTGTTGGTAAAGTTCGGCGCCACTCGGGGGTGAGGAAGGTGGGCCCGTGTTTGACCGGGTCGTTGCCGTCCTGGCTGGCGCCATCGGCGTCACAGATCAATGCCCCGCCCCAGCCTTTGGCCTTCATCTCTTCGAGGTCGCGCGTGATAGCGCCCTTGGTCACATTGCCGTTGAGCCACCACCAATAGGCGCGCACGCGGGCGGTCACTGGGGGATTAGTCCAACCCGTCTCGAGCGACTCAAGCGACGGAAGCTCCGCGTTCGGCGTGGCGTGAGAGATCAGGCATGCCGTGAGGAGACACAGGACCGAAGTTCGCTGGTGGAGAATGCGGGTCTGCATGGCAGGTCATCCTCCGCGTTCGCCCCGCTTTTGCCAAGCCCAACCCGGACCGCATCAAATGCTGGCCATCCGGAATCTCCATCGGCAGAACAGGTCTCGAGGGTGCGGGTCTGGAGGGGCGAAGAGGCACTCGACGCAGATGCGCGGGTCGATCGCGTGCGCGAAACTCTCGAACTCGGCACGGTGCATTTCTTGACAGGCGTATTCACCCAGACCACGTTTCAACCGGGCCTGCTGGGTCGGGCAGGACGGGACTGACAAGGTCACCTCCTCGTCGCTCTCCTCGATCTGGTAACCGATCAGGATGCTCCATGGATAAAGTCGCAAGGCCTGAAGGAACCCCGCCAATCCCTTCTCCTGGATATGGAACCGCGCGACGAGATCTTTGGCTGCCAAACCGCCAACGCGCCCCCAGACCTGCTCGTTGATCGTCTCCGCCACCGGCTGGCCAAAGCGCTCCGCCACCCGGATAAACCAGAAGGAGTCCATCACCCGGTAGTGGTGAAGCAGGAACTGCAGAGTACACCCGCAGTTTGTCGGCGGACATGCTGGCGAAGGGTTCGGCTGTCATGGGAGTGTGGAAGTTTTCGAAAAGCTGAAATAGTTGATAAATGGATGCGCGCGGTGCTGCTTGTCTGGCTTGTGGCGAGGCCATTGCGAATTGAGGCCACGGGCGCGTGATATCAGGTGATGCATCGGGGGCACCGTCGTTCCTGGATGATCCGGATCAAAGCGGGAATTGGGGGCGCAACGGAGTGATTGATCTCGCGCTCCGCCGTGGAGGGGTGCGGCCTCTGGATGGGATGCAGCACGTGGGCATGAAGTCTCTGGGGGGGACGCGCAGGCCGTGAATCGTTCATCTCCTGGATTCGATAAAGACCAGCCACAGAACCAAAACTCCGCGCGATGCCATCCATCGCGCATCTGAGACTCATCGAATCCCACACAATTCACATCCAATCGTCAAGCGTTTGCAACCATCGCCAGGGATTTGCGAGAGGCAATGCGGTCGCATCTAAAAACAACAGGAACGATATGTCAACTATTTAGATGCGACCCCATTGCCTTCTTTGTCCAGACGCGGTGCGGGCGGTCGTGAGGTTTGCGCTTGTTGGAGGGTCGGAAATGACGGCAGACTCTCCGCCAATTCTATGTCTCATTCAGAGGCGGTGGATCGGACCGGAACCGCGGCGTCGCGACGGTTGATGTCTGTCGATGCCCTGCGGGGCTTTGATATGTTCTGGATCCTGGGGGCCGACGGCCTGGTCCGCGGCCTGGACGGAATCCGCCAGTCGGGTCTGACAGGCTTTCTTGGCGGACAACTGACGCACAAGGACTGGGACGGGTTCGCTTTCTACGACCTGATCTTCCCGCTCTTCGTGTTTATCGTCGGCATGTCGCTCGTGTTCTCATTGAGCCGGACCATCGCCGAGCAGGGGCGCGCCGCCGCGCTCAGGCGGGTCCTGCGCCGCAGCGTGCTTCTCTTCGCCCTGGGCGTCTTCTATTCGGGCGGCTTCACCAACGAGTGGCCGGACATCCGATTGCTGGGCGTTCTGCAGCGCCGTTGGCCCTGTGCTATTTGTTCGCCAGCCTGGCGTTCTGTTGCCTTGGCACAAGGGGCCTTATCGTGCTGTGCGCCGGATTGCTGGTCGGGTACTGGGCGATGATGACCTTTGTGCCCGTGCCCGGTGTGGGGGCTGGGAGCTTTGCCAAAGGCGCCAACCTCGCCAATTACCTCGATTCCCAGTGGCTCCCAGGCAAGAAATACGACGGCAGTTGGGACCCGGAGGGCCTGCTCAGCACGCTGCCGGCGATCGGCACGTGTCTGCTCGGGGTATTTGCGGGACTCTGGGTGAAGCGCGACGACGTGTCGGCGGGGCGCAAAGTGGCCTGGCTGATCGCCGCCGGAGCGGCGAGTGTGGCGCTGGGCTTCCTTTGGGGCCTGCAATTCCCCGTCATCAAGAAGATCTGGACGTCCTCGTTCGTGCTGGTGGCGGGCGGGTACAGCGCGTTCCTGCTCGCGGTCTTCTACCAGGTCGTCGAGGTGTGGCGCTGGCAGCGCTGGGCTCAACCGTTCGTCTGGATCGGTCTCAACCCGATCACCGCCTACCTCGCCAGCAACATCATCGGTTTCCGTCGCCTGGCCACGCGGTTTGCTGGAGGCGATGTGATGAACTTCTTCAACGCGGTGGTCGTCCCCGGCTTCGGCGAGTTGATGATCTCGATCGTGGGATTAGGCCTGGCATTTCTCCTCTGCTGGTTTCTGCACCGAAGGAAGATTTACCTTCGTCTCTAATCACGGCGCGGACCGGTTGCTCGGGCGGGGGCCTTCACCCGGGGCCGGGCCGTGGTCATGTTGGGAACACTCGCATCACCGGCTGTTGTCAGTCGCACATGCATCCTGTGCGCGAGCGATTTCAGGCTTCGCCCTGATCGACCTCGGTCCTATGCTGCTTCACCTCGCGTCCTGTGTCACCAGATTCGATCGATCGAGTAGGCGTCCAGTTGTGCATCGTGACTGATCACCTGTCATCCCTTCGACCATGGCCTGAGCCGCAAGCAGCCGGTCGAACGGATCCCGATGGTGCCACGGGAGGGCGGCCACCCGGGCAGCATGTCGATACTCGACTGGCGGAATATGGAGTCCGTTCTTCTCCAACAAACGACAAAACCTCCCTCCAGGCGCAGGGACATTCTCAGTTTCCCCAAACTCAGTTTGACGACTCAAGACGCTCTTGTTGGGGCCCCAAGCGAGCCCGGAGTCGATCAAACGCTTTCGAGTCGAGGTCTTGGCGGCGGCCAGTCTGCAACACCCGAACATCGTGGCCATTCACGAAGTGGGCTTCCGCGACGGGCAGCACTTTTTCACCATGGATTTTGTGAACGGCCCGACGCTGGCGGCGTTGCGCCGGGCAAACCGCTCGCGGCCGCGCGGGCTGCAGGCTACGTCCGAACCATCGCCGAGGCCATCCTCTGCGACCTTCAGAGCCGCGCGCCGTGTGCAGCACTTTCCCGATTTCTTCTGGCGGGGCTACGCGGCGGCATTCTCGTCTGATGCGCGCTGGTTGGCCTATGGCGCCACCAACAACACCATCCGCGTCTGGGACGTTGCCGCGCACCGTGAGAAGGCGGCTCTGCACGGGCACCGGTGGTTGGTGTGGTCGTTTCAGCGCCCGACGGGTCGCTCCTGGCCAACGCCGACTGGGATGGGGACGTCTGGCTCTGGTCGATCGACACCTGCCAGCCGGTTGGGGCGCCGCTCAAGGGGCACAAGTCGAGCGCGGGTCCCGTCGCTTTTTCGGCCGACGGTAAGACTTTGGTGACCGGGGGCGATGACGGAACGATTCGCTGGTGGCATGTGGCCACGTGCAAGGAAATGCTTTGGTTCGAGGACGTTTGGATCACGGACCCGTGGTTTGTCCCGCAGGCCACGTTCAATCCTGGCGGCAATGTGGTGGCATTGGCACGAGAGCACCGGGACCATCCGCGTGACACAGCTTCCGACGCTGGAGGAGGAATTAACCGGCTCGAGCAGGCTCCGGGCAGGAAACGTTGACCTCACCGGAACCCAAAACCGGTCCTTAGATGCTCTCGATGGAAGCAGAAGTTCCCGGGTAACCTTTTCCCGGCTTTCTTTCAGAACCCCAGTGGACAGATGGCGACCGAGCCCTATGAAAACCTCGAGCATGGAGCCGTCGGCACTGGGAAGACCCAGCAGCCTTTTGCACGCATGGCGCTTCACCGTTTGGTTCAGTCTGACCGTTTGCGGATTGGCCCAACCTCTCATCGCTCCGCCAACCGACCAATCTGCTGGTGAGCCTGGGCGCCACCGCCCAGTTCCGCGTGACAGCGACGTCCACCTCGCCGCCTCTTGCCTATCAATGGTTCCAAGGCCGGCAGGCATTGGAAGCCGGCACCAAAGCCACACTCATTCTCACCAACGTGCAACTCAGCTTCGCCGGCACTTACGTGGCCGTCGTGTCCGACGCCGGCGGTCGTGTGATCAGCCAACCCGCCCTGCTCGACGTGGACCCCACCTTCACAAAAATCGCAATCGGGCCTCTGGCCACGGACCAGGGCAAGTGGTACGGGTCCGCCTGGGCCGATTACGACAACGACGGCTTTCCGGACTTGTTCATCCATCAGGCTGCCCCGTCCGTCAGCGACCGCATCTATCGCCACCAAGGAAACGCCACATTCAGTCGGTTGACCGTCCCCCATACCGCAGGGATTGATGCCGTCGGTCGGGGCGTGGGGAGTGGCATGGGGCGATTATGACCAGGACGGGCACCTGGACCTGTTCGTGGCGAACGCCCAGGGCCGGAATGTGCTGCTGCACAATCGGGGAGATGCAACCTTTGAGCAGATCACCTCGGGACCCGGCGCCGAGGATCCCTCTCCGGTGCGGCTGCCTGGGGGGATTACGACCAGGACGGGTGGCCAGATTTGTTCCGTGGCCTGCGGTGGTCGTCTGCCTCGGGCGCACGCGTGGGAGATATCTCATCTACCACAACAACGGCGACGGCACATTGACCCGAGTTCTCTCCGGCAGCCCGGCCAATGAAATGGGGGAATTCAGACCTCACATTGGATGGACTACGACCGAAATGGGTTTCTTGATTTGTTCATTGGTCAGCACGGCTCGGTGTCTTCACCGCGAATCACCTCTACCGGAACAACGGCGATGCCAACCACTGGCTCACGGTCAAATGCGTCGGCACGTCTTCACCCCGTTTCGGCACCGGGGCCAAAGTGCGCGCCAAAGCGACCATCCGGGGCAAGGAAATGTGGCAACTCCGGCTCATCAATGCTGGCGGCACCACGGTGGGCGGCCAGAGCTTTGAAGCCCACTTCGGCCTCGGCGATGCCACCGTCGTCGATACCCTCCGCATCGAGTGGCCTTCGGGCATTGTGCAGGAACTGCGCAACGTGGCCGCCCGGCAGATCCTCACCGTGACCGAGCCGCCGCGGTTGATTCCGCGAAGCGCCGGGACGTTCCAGATTCAATCCTCGGTCGACCAGGCTTTCGACGTGGAGACATCGACCGACCTGGAGACCTGGTCCACAGCAGCCACGGTCCGCAACACGACCGGGGTGCTGGCCTTTGAGGACCCAAAGGCCGCTCAGCACCAAAGCCGCTACTATCGGGTGCTGACGCAGCCGTGACATGTGGAACGCTGCCAACCTGGACAGATTGGCTCGGCCTGACCTTCGAGACGAGGCCCTCTCAGACCAACGACCTGGCGGCAGTCACCCCGCCGCGGGAATTCCACCGGCTGACGATCGCCGCAGCCCGGAACTTCTCGGCGTGAGGGTCTCGAAATCCCGGAGCCGCGGGAACGAAACCATGGGGATTCCCGCGGCACACCGCGGATCGTGTCGACCTCAGCGCGACAACGCGCGTTGCTTTTGCAGCCAATACTCCCGGAACGAGCGGAGTCGGGGCAGCGATTCCCGGTCTTTGCCGGTTCGTCGCGGCCTTGCTGGCGATGATGTCATCCAGATGGCAGACCGGGAACCCTCGACCTCCACCCGCCGGTGCCAAGCCTCCTCGAACCGCTCGATGCCGTCGGGAGCGAAAGATCGAGGTCGAGGTCAAAGGGGCCGTTCTTGAGCTGGACGAAATCCTTGCCCCGTTCGATGTCGGCCGGCCTGTTCGGGCGTAGCGCGAAGCCCAGCTCGATCAGGGCCGCGACCAGGGCCCGGCAGTTCGCCGGCGATTTCTCGACAAACAGGTCGGCATCCTGGGTCGTGTCCGGAAACCCGAGGAGGATCGCGCCCGACTTGCCGATGAACGAGATAGCGGATCTCCGGCGGGCGCAAACGTCGCGGATCTCCTGGGCCTGACGGTACTCAAACGCGGCCATAGCCCAGCCAGTCGGGCAGGTGCTCTTCACACCAGCGGCGGTAATCCGCGGTCGTGTCGAACGCCCGGAACGGCGCGTCGTCCAGGACGGGCTTGTAGGTGCGGATGAACGCGTAGCGGAAACGGGTGGCCAGCGGGCGCCGGGCGGCCGCCTCGAACTCCTCGAGCCACTCGCGAGGGACCGCGCCGGCGTCCTGCGACATGCCGTTCGTCTCCGTCGGAGCAGTTGCCTTGGTTGCCACGAATTGAATCCTAATCGTACGGAGCGCGCTTGCCAAGCCCCCGCGCGACTGGAGTGACTTCCTTTTTCAAAACCTGTACTGAATGAGTCAAGTTTTTGCGCCGCGTAGCGGCGCCACTTAGCGAGGCATCGAGTGTCGATAACCTGGGAAAGGCCCAAGCGCAAAACGATCTGGCGAACACGCCTTGCCGGTCTGAGGCGCAGCCTCGCTAAGTGTCGGGATTTTCATCCAGACACGGACTGCTTGCCGGATACTGGTTTGTCGTGGTCCGACCCCAATCCACTGCCAAATCGGTCAGAAACGTGTCGCTTCGTTGCCTCAGAACCAGCGTGCCGCGTTCGTCAAGTAGGAGTCAGCACTTCGTATCCCAGAACCGCGGCGGCCTGGCCCAGGGCCAAGTCGTGGGTCATGAGCCGGCGCACATCCCATTCCTGCATGGCGGCCAAGTGCAAACGGTCCAGAGTGCGGAGATGCTGGCGCTCCCTGCTGCGCAACTGTTGGAGCGCTGTCCGAAACAGGGTTCCCGGCAGCGAACGGAACTCGAAGGGCTCCTGGTTCGCGAGTTCATGCAGGCGTTGCACCAGCCGGCGATACTGGGTTCCCGTGAAAGCGCCGCCCAACCAACCGCCCCGCAGTTGCACCGCCGCCTCCAGTTCAACGAGGGCCGACACCAGCACCTCCCTTTCCTCCGCAATCGCCGCCTGCACTCCGTCACTCTCCGGCTCCGGCAGCAGCAACTTGAGCAGAGAACTGGTATCCAGATAGAGCACGAAGCCCTCGCTCAACTCCCACGATCACGGCGCCCTGATTCCAGGGCCGCCTGCACCCAACGAACCGCGGTCCGTCGGCCGAGGCCTGCCGCTGCCAGTCGCCGTGCACCTGCGGGTCGAATCGCCGGCGCTTGGTCGTGGTCTTTGCCAGCCGAACCAGTCGGGCGATCGGCTGGCCATCCCGAGTGATGATCAGCTCCCGTTCGGTCTCGAGCCGTCGCTCGGCGGCCGGCCAGCGCTGCCGCAGATCCCGGATCGTGATCGTAGTCACAGTTTGAGGCTAACATGTTTCACGTCGGCGTCAAGATGTTGAAGCCTGGGCGGGCATTTGTGCGAAGGCACTGCCCCCGTGCTCGCGCGATACTGTCTTGACTGTGGCGCCGTGTTGTCCGACCGCGCGACCAGCGGGCCCATCCGCCCTCGCCACGCGAGGCCGCGAGGCTGGTGAAGACAATCGCTGAAGCGATCCAACACGCCCAGCGAGGGGACATCCTGCACCGCGACCTGAAGCCATCGAACATCCTGATTTGGTGCGGTCCGCGTGGAACCGCCCCCTCTTTTGTCGACAATGCGCGTGCAATTCATGAGCCGCGCCGTATGGTGGGCTGATGACCACTGCGAGCGATGACGTCGAGCCCTCGCCGATGCCCGGGGGCACATTGTCCACGACGCACTGGAGCGTGGTGCTGGCAGCAGGACAACGCGACTCGCCGCACACAAGCATGGTTTTCGAGGTGCACTGAATGCGGCTGTCCACCGTGTCCGCCGGCGTCATCAGAAACCGCTGAGCGGCTCAAAGAACGTTCCAACCGTGGGCAGCGATCATGGTACAGACAATCTGGCGCCGGCGCTCGACCGTCACCACACCTCGCTTCCGGCCCAACTCGGTCCGGGGGACTGCGTAGATGCAGTCGCACTTGCAGAAAGTCGGCCAATCCAAACCGTCAGCATCATCCAGAAGCACCTCGTGACCGCGCACCGGGCGGTTGGCACGCTGCGATGCGCAATCGAGGATTTCGACGAACTCCTTGCGAGCGGCTCGTGCCGGATGGGAGACGATCACAACCGGGTGCGCGCCCCAACCCAGGTCAGCCTCGTAGACCTCCCACGCGTTCACGGGCGTGCTCCCCTGCGCACCGCCGCGCGCAGCGCTGCGAATGCAGCGCGCCCGACCTGATCGGCCTGGTGGTCCGCAGTCCCGTAGATGGCTTCGACCTGGGCGGGCGTCAATGGTGGTGGGGTCAGATAGGCGGTTTCCTCGCGTTCCATGCGCCGAATGGCCTCGCGGACGGCCTCACTCTGGTTGTTGAAGCGCCCGACTTTGACGAGCCGGGCGATATAGCGCTGCTGTTCTTTGGCCAGTGCGTAACCCATGTCGAGAGAATAGCCAACTATTGGAGAACTGCAAGCCTCCTTCACAAATCCGCGTGATCGTCACTCGTGTGGAAACGGCAATGGGGTGGCATCTCAATCATTGACAATTTACTCCTGAGCTTCGCAACAAAGCGCTTGCGCTCCGGGTCATCAGCCAGCGTCCGCGCGAAACGCTTCACGGCCTGCGCCGCCGCCTGATACTTCATCCCCACTAATCCGCAACGGCCTCGCCATAGGCCCGGAAGGCAAAACGGTGAGCATCCATATGTCAACTATTTAGATGCGACCCCGTTGCCCTTTTCTGGCAGCGACTTGAGCTTGACCACGTCCAGGGCGTAGGATAATCTTACGAGCCGTGACGACGACGATTACGGTGACCACCAAGCGCCAGGTGGTCTTGCCCAAGGCCATGTGCGAGCGCAAGCGCATCCGGCCAGGAACCTCGCTGCGGATCACCGAGGTCGGCGACGGCTTCTACGTGACGCCGGTGCCCGAGCCGACCGAAGCCGAGTTGGCGGCGGTGTTCAAGGTGCTCGACGACGGACGGCAGCACCCGGCCCATCACCGCCGAGGATGAGGCTCGTATCCAGGACGAGATCGAGGAATACCGGGCCGAACAGCGGAGGCGCAGGCGTGACCGTCGTCGTGGACACGAACGTCGTGGTTTCGGCGGCGTTCTGGCCCCGGAGCGAGGATCGCCGGTGCTTCGTCCTCCTGGCGCGGCGCAAATGCCGCTTGGCCGTGACGGAGGTCATCTTGGACGAGTATCGCGCCCTGGCGGCTCGGATCGGACGCCGGGAATGTCCCGACAAAGACCCCAAGCCGTTCCTGGACTGGATCGAGCGGGTGGCCCCGCTGGTGGAACCGGCTC